>JBBRYM010000008.1:0-128294 GCA_038237625.1 Solirubrobacterales bacterium
ATGGGGGTTAGGCGCGTGCGCGGGGGCGCCTGGAAGCGAGCTGGGCGCGCTCGACGCGCGAAGCCCGTACCAGAAGGTACGGGCGAGTCGCGGAGAGCCCGATCCAGCGACGCTGCCCAGGCGTCATCCGCGTGCGTGGATGACCCACATCAGGCCTCTAGGCGCTCAGCAGAGCCTCGAGGCGGTAGGAAAGCGCTTCGAGCGCGAGCTCCTCGCCCACATTGACCTGAAGGCGCCTGCGCGTATCCATGACCAGCTCTCCCGCGCGGCGCGCCCGGCGCGGGTCCAGCTCGGCTCGCGCGCGCAGGCGATCGACGCCGTCGCAGTTGAGCGCGAGCCCCTCGGCCCCGCTCGCCACCGCGACGATGTCGCGAAGCCAGGAGCCCACCAGCGCGAGCGCGAGATCCAGGGCTGCCGTTCGCGCCTGGCGACCGGCGCGCTTGGCCGCGTCCTCGGCCTGCTTGGTCGCCCGCTTCGCGTCGGCTCCGGAGGCGCCGGCAGCCTCCGCCTGCGCGAGCACCGAGACCTGTGCCCGGCGCGCGGCTCCCTCCCCCGCCTCCTCGGCCAATGAGATCAGCGCTGCCCAGGGGGAGTCGCCGAGGTCTCCGTCGGCCGCCGCTTCAACGAGCTTGGCAGCGGCATCGCGAAGCTCGCTGCCTGGTGGGACGAGCAGATCCTCGGCGAGCGCCGTGTTGCCCCCCGCGAGCCGAGCAGCCGCCCGTCGCGTCGGCGCCTCAACCTCGGGGTGCGTTCGAGCCAGCTGCGCCTCCACTGCCGCCGCGGGCAAAGCGTTGAATCGCACCGCCTGGCAGCGCGAGCGGACCGTGTCCAGCAGGGCCGCCGGCTCCGCGGTGAGGAGCAGGATGTGGACATCGGCCGCGGGCTCTTCGAGCGTCTTCAGCAGCGCGTTCTGGCTCTCCTCCGCCATCGCCTCGGCCGCCTCGACCACGAAGACGCGGCGCGAGGCCTCGAACGGCCGGTAGGCCGCCGCGGCGATGAGCCGGGAGCGGATCTCCTCGACCAGGTGCTGGTTGCCCGGCGGGCGGATCCAGGTGAGGTCAGGATGCGGCGAGGGGTCCGCGAGCGCGCGGCGGCGGGCATTCTCCGGATCGGCTGCCTCCTCGGCGAGAAGCTCCGCAGCGAAGGCGCGAGCCGCGGCAGCCTTGCCGGCGCCCGGTGGGCCGCTGAACAAGTACGCGTGCCCCGGCGCCGCGAGGGCGGCGCCGAGCGCAGTCCGGGCGCCCGGCTGATGCTCGGTGGCTTCGAGCAGCGGTTCGCTCATCTGCGCCGGTTTGTCACCGCAGCCCACACCCTCTCATGGACGTCCTCGGGCTCGCCGCGGGCATCGATCACCACGATCCGCTCGGGGTGGCGGCGCGCGATCTCGTCGTACGCGGCGGCGACCGTTCGCTGCAGCTCGATTCCCTCCCCCTCGAAGCGATCGGTTCCATCGGCCTCGCCGGCGCGCAGCCGTTCCTGGCCGCGCGCCTCGGCTCGCTCGGCGTCGACCCTCAATAGGAGCGTGAGGTCGGGCATCCATCCTTGCGTCACCCGTTCGTTGAACTGCTCCACGTGCTCGACGCCGAGTCCACCGGCCGCCCCCTGGTAGGCGACGGACGAGTCGACGAAGCGGTCGCAGACCACGTCGCGCCCTGCCTGGATGGCGGGGACGATCACGTCTCCCATCAGCTGCCCCCGGGCCGCCGAGAAGAGGAGTAGCTCGATTCCGGCCCCGATCTCGAGCTCGGGGTCTTTCAGGATCTCGCGGATCCGCTCCCCCAGGGGAGTTCCGCCGGGCTCGCGGAGCAGGAGCGTGCCGTCGCCGAGCTCGCGCGCGAGCATCGCCGCCTGCGTGGTCTTGCCCGAACGGTCGATCCCCTCGAGCGTGATGAACACGACGGGCCGGCTTACTTCGAGGTGCGGGCGCGCTTGGTCCGCGCCGTCGTGGGCGCAGGCTTCTTCGGCCGCCGGCGGCGCCCGTTTCCGGACGCCGGCTTGTCCGCGACCACCCCGTCGCCCGGCGAATCGCCGTCGGCTGCCCGGTCGCCGCCCGCCTTGGCGGCCTCGCGCGCGGCCTTCGCAGCCTCGCGCTCGGCGCGCTTTTCACGCATCTCGACCATGGTTGGGCAGTCGTCGTTCAGACAAAGCTTCCAGGGGCGCCCGCGGAAGCCCTTGACCGTGAGCCGGGGCATCTGGTCGCACACCGAGCAGCGCTCCTCGAGGCGCCAGAGCTCGTAGCCGCGCCCGGGGAGAGGGCCGGAGACGGGGCAGGAGTCGGGATTGGGAGGCGGCGGGTCGGAGCCCTCAGCCACCTCCGGCGGCCTGATCCAGCCCTCGCATCCGTACATGCGCTTGCCGCCCTTCAGCTGGATGATCCGCAGGCGGTTGGGCGAGCCGTCCTCGCGACGGCGCCCGGCTTCCTCACACACCCTGCAGGGGCCGAGGAACTTGTCCTCGTCCATCCCCGCCCAGATCTGCTTCGCGAAGTCCTCGGTGTTCTCCTGGAGGTGGTTGGTGGTCGAGTGGAGCATCTCGCGGCTGATTCGCAGGACCTCGTCCTTTGAGGTCTCGCCGGCGGCGATCTGGTCCATGTCCTGCTCGAGCTCGGCCGTCATCTTCGGCGTCGCCATCTCAGGCACGTAGCCCTTGAATGCGTTGTACATCGCGATCCCGGTCTCCGACGGCTCCGGCGGGTTGTTGAAGACGTAACCGCGGTCGTAGAGCTTCTGGATGATGTCGGCGCGCGTCGCCTTGGTGCCGAGGCCCCGCTCCTCCATCAGCTCGATCAGCTTGCCCTGGCTGATCCGCGACGGCGGCTGGGTCTCCTTGTCGACGAGCCACGGGTCGCCGTCGAGGTCGAGGCTCTGCCCACGGGCCAGCTTCGGGATCTCCTCGTCGCTCGAGCGCGCGTATGTGTAGATCGCCGCGAAGCCGGGGTCGACCACGACCGAGCCGCGCACGAAGTACATCTCCGAGCCCGCCTCGATGTCGGCGCGGGTGGACTCGGTGATCATCGGCTCCGAGAAGGTGGCCAAAAAGCGGCGCGCGACGAGCTCGTAGACACGGCGCTTCGGCCCCTCGAGGGCGCCGGGATAGACCGCCTGCGTGGGGTAGATCGGCGGGTGGTCGGTCGTCTCCTTCTTGCCGCGCGTGGCGGTGAGCTGCGGCTTGTCGAGAAGCGGCGCCGCAGCGCTGAAGTCGGGGATCCGCACCAGCGAGCTCACCAGCTCGCGCGTGTTGAGCGATTGCGGATAGACGGTGTTGTCAGTGCGCGGGTAGGAGATAAAGCCGTCCATGTAGAGGTCTTCGGCGATCCGCATCGCCGCCGCCGGGGTGATGCCGAGGCGGCTCGAGGCATCGGTGGTGAAAGCCGTGGTGTTGAGCGGCGCCGGCGGCTTTCGGGAGTTGCGCCGCGACCTCACCTCCTTGACCACACCGGGGCTCGACGTCCCCGCCAGCGCGGCATCGGCCTCCGCCTTCTCCCAGAACTTGTGGGTGGCGTGGTGGGCCTCGAAGGAGCCGTCGGGATGCTCGAAGCGGGCGAGGAGCTCCCAATAGGGCTTTGCGACGTGGGCGCGGCGCTCGAGCTCGCGCTCGACGATCAGCGCCAGCGTGGGGCTCTGCACCCGGCCCACCGAGAGGAAGTTGGAGCCGAAGCGGCGGGTCGCGAGCGAGACGGCGCGGGTGAGCGTCGCCCCCCAGATCAGGTCGATGTCCTGGCGCGCGGCGCCGGCGCCGGCGAGGTCGTAGTCGAGCTCGTCGATGTTCGAGAAGGCCCGCTGGATCTCATCCTTGGTGAGGGCGGAGTAGCGGGCGCGCTTCACCGTCGGCCGCGCGTCGAGCGCGGTGACGCCGTCGGCACTCAGGACCTTCGGGTTCGAGTCGACCACCTGCTCCAGGGCCTCGAGGCCGATCAGCTCGCCCTCGCGGTCGAAGTCGGTGGCGATCACGACCTCATCGGCCTCCTTGGCGACCTTGCGCACGGCCTTGACGACGTTCTTGTCGGTGGCCTCCTTGACGATGGCCGCGTCGATCAGCTCGTGGAGGTCGGTTTCCTGCCAGTTCGAGTAGCCCTCCGGGAAAGCGGGACCCATGACGTGGCCCTTCAGTCCGATGGCCATGTGGTCACCGTCGCCGTTCGACCACGTGTAGAACGGCACCTTGTACGCAGCGTCGGACTTCGCCGCGCCGCCGCTAAGGATGTCGGCGATCTTCTTCGCCGAGTTGTTCTTCTCCGTGACGATGAGCCTCATGAGCCGCGTCCATCAAGGCTGTCTTGGTTCTGGCGAGCGAAAGTCGCCACTGGCAAGGACGCAGGGACCCGGCATGGCAGCGCCCTGGCGGCGACCGAAGACGCCGCCAGGGAAGACTTGCAGCCGCCAGAAGCGAGGCAGTATTGGTGGACGGGGCACATCAAGCGCGGCGAGGGTAGCAGGGGGTCAAAACGGCGCTTTCGGGTTCTCTACGCTCTCCCCATGCCCGCTCAGGCCTACGCCGGCAAGGAATGCGTGTGCCAGCTGCGCAAGGGAATCTGCGATCAGTCCTGCGTTCGGGGCATGCTCGAGACCCCTCTCTACATCGCCTGCCTGCGGCTGTCGGGGCGCAATTGCCTGGTGGTCGGCGGCGGCGACATCGGCCTCGAGAAGGTTGAGGGCCTGCTTGCCTGCGACGGCCAGGTGACCCTGGTCGCGCCGACCGCGGTGCCCGAGCTCGAGGCCTGCGCGACCGAGGGCTCGATCACGTGGGAGAGACGCGAATTCGCCGCGAGCGACCTCGACGGCAAGTTCATGGCGATCGCCGCGACGAACGACACCGACGTCAACATCGCCGTCTACGACGAGGCCGAGAAGCGCTCGATGCTCGTCAACGTCGTCGACGTCCCGCCGCTTTGCAACTTCATCCTCCCCGCCATCGTGCGCACCGGCCCATTGGCGATCGCAATCTCCACGGCCGGCGCCTCCCCTGCGCTCGCCAAGCGCATGAAGCGGGAGATCGCAGACGCATATGGAGAGCCCTACGCGCGCCTGGCGATCATCCTCAACGACGCCCGCGGCTGGGCCAAGGCAACCCTCCCCACCTACCAGGACCGGAAGGTTTTCTTCGAGGGCATCGTCAACGGCGAACCCGACCCGATCGAGCTCCTGCGCGACGGACGGGACCGTGAAGTGGTCGCCCTGGTCGACGCGGCGCGCGAGCGCCACGCTTCGGCGCTCGCCTAGCCCGCGGGCAGAGCGTAGATCGCGATCGCGGCGAAATGGGCCGCGGCGGCGGCGAGCACCAGCACGTGGAAGATCTCGTGGTAGCCGAAGACTGCGGGGTTCGGGTTGGGGCTTTCGCGCGCGTAGATCACGGCGCCGGTCGTGTAGAGGACCCCGCCGACCGCGATGAGGACGGCGGCGCCGATGCCGGCGTCGACGGCGATCGCCGGAAAGGCCAGGGCGCCGATCCAGCCGACGCCGACGTAGACGAGGGTGGCGACCCACTTCGGTGCCTCCACCCAGATCAGCTCGACGACGATGCCCACTACCGCTCCGGTCCAGACCGCGATCAGGATCAGGTCCGCGAACGCGCCGTGCAGGACGAGGAGCGCGAAGGGGGTGAGGGTCCCGGCGATCAGCAGGAAGATCATCGAGTGGTCGAGCCGGCGGACCCAGCGACGGCTGGAGGCTCGCTTCCAGTTCACGCGGTGGTAGAGGGCGCTGGTGCCGAGGAGGGCGGCGAGCGAAAAGGCGTAGATGCCGGCGGCGAGCCGGGCTTTGCCATCCGGGGCTGCGGTGACGAGGATGATCCCGGCGAGGACGGCAACCGGGAAGGCCCATTCGTGAAAGACGCCGCGTAGCTTCGGCTTGACCTTGGCGATCGCCTCCGCGGCGTTCTCCTTGGCGGTCGCGACAGCGTCGGCGGTGTTCTCGCGGGCGGTCGCCACCGCATCGACGGCGTTCTCGCGCGCGGTCGTCACCTTCTCGCGAGCGTTCGCCATCGCCTCGGCGGCGTTGTCCCGCGCGGCGACGACGTTCTCCTTGGCCGTCTCCACCTTGTCGGCAGCCCCACGCTTCAGCTCATCGACCACGGCCAAAGCGTAGCCCGAATCCGGGTAGGGCTGGTGAGGGAACCAGATCATGCATCGATGGACGAGAAACGCGACCATGGGTAACGTTTCTCGTCCATCACCGCAGGCATTGCGTGATGGGCGCTATATGTAGCGTTTGGGGTTAGCCGTAAGGCCGCATATCTAGGTATAGTTCTGGAGGTGCTCTGTCCTCATTGCCAGTCGCGGACGCAGGTGCTCGAGAGCCGCGTGGCGGAGAACGGATCGGCCATGCGCCGCCGCCGCGCCTGCACCTCCTGCGATCACCGCTTCACGACCTACGAGCGCTGCGAGGCCGAGCCGCTGTGGGTGCGAAAGCGCGACGGCAGCCGCCAGCGCTTCGACCCCGGCAAGCTGAACGCCGCGCTCGCGCGCGCGGCGCACAAGCGCCCCGTCTCCCGCCGAGATCTCACCGCGACCGTCGCCAGGATCGAGGCCATGATCGCGGCGAACGGCGGCGAGGCAAGCTCTGACTCGATCGCGCGTAAGTGCCTGTCCCTGCTCCGGCAGCTCGATCGCGGCGCCTACCTCCAGTTCGCCGGGACGCTGCCCCAGCCAAACCCGGATTTTGCGGAGCTCGAGGCTCCCTCGGCCCCGCCGAGTTCCGTCCGGGCTGCGAGCAACCATGGACAGTCCACCCCCAAAGCCGGTACGAGGAGAGGACTTGATGGCTGAAACCGCTGCAAAGCGTGCAAATTCCACAACTGCGGGACTCACCGTCGAGCGCCGCCACGCCACCCCTGGTGTCCATCCCTTCGACGAGATCGAGTGGGAGCTTCGCGACGCCGTCATCGGCGACCCCGCCGACCCGGTCTTCGAGCAGCGTGGCGTCGAGTTCCCCAAGAGCTGGTCGCAGAACGCCACGAACATCGTGGCTCAGAAGTACTTCCGCGGATCCCTCGGCGCCCCCGAGCGCGAGGCCTCCGTGAAGACGATGCTCACCCGCGTCGCCGGGCGCATCGCCCAGTGGGGTCGCGAGGGCGGCTACTTCGCCACCGGCGAGGACGCCGACGCCTTCGAGATGGAGCTCACCCACATCCTCCTGCACCAGAAGGCCGCGTTCAACAGCCCGGTCTGGTTCAACGTCGGCTGGCGCGAGGGCGCCGAGCAGTGCTCGGCCTGCTTCATCCTCTCCGTCGAGGACGACATGGAGTCGATCCTTGACTGGAACACGCAGGAAGGGATCATCTTCAAGGGCGGCTCCGGCTCGGGGATCAACCTCTCGAAGATCCGCGGCTCGATGGAGAAGCTCTCCAAGGGCGGCATCGCCTCCGGCCCGGTCAGCTTCATGCGCGGCGCCGACTCCTGGGCGGGGGCGATCAAGTCGGGCGGCGGCACCCGCCGCGCCGCCAAGATGGTCGTGCTGAACGTCGACCATCCCGACGTCGAGGAGTTCATCTGGTGCAAGGCGCGCGAGGAGGAGAAGGCCGCCGCGCTCCGCGACGCCGGCTTCGACATGCGCCTCGACTCCGACGCGTTCAAGTCCGTCCAGTACCAGAACGCCAACAACTCGGTTCGCGTCAGCGACGAGTTCATGCAGGCCGTGGCCGACGACGCCGCCTGGGATCTCGTCGCCCGCACCGACGGGAGTCCCGTCAAGACCGTCAAGGCGCGCGAGCTGATGCGCCAGATCGCCGACGCCGCGTGGCGCTGCGCCGATCCCGGCGTTCAGTACGACTCGACGATCCAGCGCTGGCACACCGACCCGAACACCGGGCCGATCTCGGCGTCGAACCCCTGCTCCGAGTACATGTCGATCGACGACTCGGCCTGCAACCTGGCGTCGCTCAACCTCCTCAAGTTCCGGCGCGCGGACGGCACCTTCGACGTCGAGGACTTCGAGCACGCGGTAGACGTCGTCTTCCTCGCGCAGGAGATCGTCGTCACTCCGTCGAGCTATCCGACGCCGAAGATCGGCGAGAACGCGCGACGCTTCCGCCAGCTCGGGCTCGGTTACGCCAACCTCGGCGCCCTGCTGATGGCCGACGGCGTCCCCTACGACTCCGACCAGGGGCGGGCGACCGCCGCGGCCATCACCGCGCTCATGACCGGTCGCGGCTACCGCAAGTCGGCCGAGGTCGCGTCGGCGATGGGGCCGTACGACGGCTACGCGGACAACCGCGAGCCCCACAACGCCGTGATGCAGATGCATCGCGACGCCGCGGCCGAGATCGACGACTCGCTGGTGGAGAATGAGCTGATCACCGCCGCTCGCCGTTCCTGGGACGACGCGGTCGGGCTTGGCGACGAGCACGGCTACCGCAACGCGCAGGCCACGGTGCTGGCGCCGACCGGGACGATCTCGTTCCTCATGGACTGCGACACGACGGGCATCGAGCCCGACTTCTCGCTGGTCAAGTTCAAGGAGCTCGTCGGCGGCGGCCAGATGACGATCACCAACCGGACGGTTCCCATGGCCCTCGGGACGCTTGGCTACTCCCAGACGCAGATCGACCAGATCGTGGCCTACGTCCGCGAGCAGGGCACGATCGTCGGCGCCCCGGAGCTGAAGGACGAGCACTTGCCGGTGTTCGACGTGGCGGTCGGCGAGCGGGCCATCTCGCACATGGGCCACATCAAGATGATGGCTGCGACCCAGCCCTTCATCTCGGGCGCGATCTCGAAGACGGTCAACCTGCCCCAGACGGCGACGGTCGAGGACATCGAGGACGCCTACACGCAGGGCTGGAAGCTCGGCCTGAAGGCCCTAGCGATCTATCGCGACGGCTCCAAGACGGCGCAGGCCCTGCGCACCGAAGCGCAGGACTCCTCCGACGAGGAAGCCCCCGAGGAGGCAAGCCGCCCGCATCGACGGCGGATGCCTCGCGAGCGCCAGTCGCTCACGCACAAGTTCTCGATCGCCGGCCACGAGGGCTACATCACGGCGGGCATGTACGAGGACGGAACGCCGGGCGAGATCTTCCTCACCGACATCGGCAAGGAGGGCTCGACGATCAAGGGCATGATGAACGCCTTCGCGACAGCGGTCTCCATCGGCCTGCAGTACGGCGTCCCGCTCGAGACGCTGGTGCGGAAGTTCAGCTACATGCGCTTCGAGCCCGAGGGGATCACCAACAACCCGGAGATCCCGTTCGCCAAGTCGCTGCCCGACTACATCATGCGCTGGCTGGCATCGCGCTTCGGCGACGCCGACCTCCAGGAAGAGCTCGGCATCCTCACGCCGGAGGTGCGGGCGCGCAAGGAGGCCGACGCGGCGCTGTACGTGTCCGACGGCCCGGCGCCGTCGAACGGCGGCAACGGCTCCAGCCACGGCAACGGGGGCTCGGTCGCTCCGACCGCGGCGCTGACCGACACGCCGCCGGTGGTCCCGGCCAAGATGCAGGGGCTGGACCTCGGCCCGGCCTGCGACCAGTGCGGCGGCATGATGCAGCGCACCGGCTCGTGCTACACGTGCTCCAGCTGCGGCCAGAACACCGGCTGCGGTTGAGGGCCTGAGCCCTCTCGAAGCACTCGCGATCCTCGCCGCCGGCGTCGCCGCGGGAACGATCAACGCCGTTGTCGGCAGCGGCACGCTGATCACCTTTCCGGTGCTCATCGGACTGGGATACGCGCCCGTCACCGCAAACGTCTCCAACAACATCGGCCTCGTGCCCGGTGCGGTCGCGGGATCAGTGGGCTATCGCCGTGAGCTCCGCGGCCAGGAGCGGCGCGTTCGCAGCCTTGCCGGGTTCTCGGCCGCCGGGGCGGTTGCAGGCGCGGTCGCCCTCCTGATCCTTCCCGCGTCGACCTTCAAGGTCGTCGTGCCGGTCCTGATTGCGGCGGCGATCGTGCTCGTCGCCCTGCAGCCGCGCCTGACGGCGAGGCTCGAGCACCGCCACCGCGCCGGCGCAGAGGACCGGCTGACGCTTCGCGCCTCGATCTTTGCCACCGGCATCTACGGGGGCTACTTCGGAGCAGCTCAGGGGATCCTCCTGATCTCGCTGCTGTCCCTCGCCCTGCGCGAGGACCTTCAGCGTGCCAACGCCCTGAAGAACGTCCTGGCGATGCTCGTCAACCTGGTGGCCGGGATCGTGTTCGCGGTCGCGGCGAACGTGAACTGGGGCGTAGCGGGACTGATCGCCGCCGGCTCCGTGCTGGGCGGCTACCTCGGCGCTCGCTACGGCCGGCGGCTGCCTCCGGATGCCCTGCGGGCCCTGATCGTCGTGGTCGGGCTGGCGGCGATCGCTCGGCTGACGATCATCTGAAGACGCTGCGAATCGGCCGCTCAGGACGCTTCGACGGCTTCCTTGATCCGCTGGGCAAAGGCGTCGGCATCCTTGCGGGCGGCGCTCAGCGCAAGCGGCGCGATGAGCTTGCCGAGGCCGTGGCCCTCGAGGACGTTGAAGACGGTCAGCCGCGTCCCCTCGCCCTCGGGGGCCAGGTCGTAGCCGCCCTCCGCTGCGGTGACGAGGTTCTTCGACTGCTCGGCCCAGCGGATCCGCGTCGGCGCCTCGAACTCGGTGAGCTTGAACTCGCGCTTGCTCTTCATGCCCGCGTCCTTGACCGTGCTCGAAAACGTCGTGCCCACCCCTGTGGGACCTTCGCTCAACTTCTTGATCTCCAGGACCCTCGGGCTGAACTTGGGGTCGTTCTCGCCATCCGCAAGAAAGGCGAAGACCTCCTGTATCGGGCGATCGATGTGTGCGGTTCCCTCGAAGCGGCCGGCCATGGTCAGTTCCTTTCGGATTGTGCGAAGCCGCGGCAGTATGTCTGAAGGATGGGCCGCCGGATGGCGGCGACGCAAGGCGAGCAGGGGCGCCTACAACCGGCTGCTGAGCGCCACGCCGATGGGCCGGCCGATCGATGACGTACTGACTCCGAAGAGTCCCCCGAATCACCCGGCGGCCTACCACTCGGCCGCGTTCCTGCCTGCCTTCAACCACTACCGGTGCTCCGACCTGCGTAGCTGTCTGTAGCGAAGAGCTCGCGATCTTGGTAGAGGCCGCCATCTCTGCTGACGCCCTGCTGCTTCACTTCGGGGATGGACCTCCTGCTCGCAGACGTGGCGCTGCCGCTGAAGATCGCCGCGGCGACCGTCGTCTTCGGGCCGGTGGTCATCTTCGTGCGCTTCCTCGTGCGCGCGGCGAGACAGGACGGCGAGATCCAGCGCGAGCGCGAAAAGGGCGGCTCGAGCGAGTCCTAGGCCCCGGCCGGCACGGGGGCGTGCGACGGCTGGCGGGCGGGCTCGAGCCTGCCGGCCGCGGCGACGGTCCAGAGCGTCGCGAGCCACGTGGCCGTGGCGAGGGCCACGTGGATCCACACCAGCTCGCTCGGAAGCTTCAGCCACCACTGCAGCCCGCCCACGACGCCCTGCGATGCAAGCAGCCCGATCACGAGCGTCAGCGGACGCAGGGCGCGCCGCTCACCGCCCTCGCGGCGCAGCACGAACCACACGGCCACAGCGCCAATGCCGAACAGGGTCGCCACGACGGCGTGACGCTGGACGACCCACTCCAGCGTTCCGCTTCCCTCGAAGACGAAGCGATGAACGAGCTGGCCTGCGTGGGCGCCCGCGTGGGGCCCCGATGCGGTTGTAATCGTCCCGGCGACGATCGTCAGCTGGCCGAGCGGGACGAGGCCGCGCACCGCCCAGACCCCCAGCCGATCGGGCGAGCGGGGGCGCTCGCCGGGCTCGTAGCGCGAGCACCACATCAGGGCGAAGGCGGCGTCGAGCAGCAGCATCGAGAGGATGAAGTGGCTCATCACCAGCCCTGGCGCAAGGTGATACCTGACCACCAGGCCGCCGAGGATCGCCTGCGCAATCACGCCGATCGGCAGCAACGCACCGAAGAGCGCGAGATGCCAGCGGAAGGGCCGCCGGCGCCAGGCGAGAATGCTGGCGGCGATCACCGCTAGCCCCACGAAGCCGGTGAAGATCCGGTTGGCGTACTCGATCACCGCGTGGGCGTCGAGCGGCGGCACGGTCCCGCCGTAGCACTTGGGCCAGTCAGGGCACCCGAGCCCAGATCCCGTGAGGCGCACCGCGGCTCCCGTGACCACGATCGTCGCGAGCGCGCCAAGGGCCACGGCGGCAACCACGAAATAGCGCTCAGGGGTGAGCGTGAATGTGCGCAGGCTTCTCAGCACCGTCAGGGGTAGCTTGCCAAAACCGCGCTCGCGGACCGGCCGGCTAGAACGAGTCGAGCACGGCGGGATCGTGTCAGGTGCGCGTAACGCCGGCGATCTCGTGGACACTGAACAGGCGAGCGACTTGAAGGAGAATCCCTCCATGGAAAAGATCCAGAAGACAGAGGACGAGTGGCGCACTGAGCTGACTCCCGAGCAGTACGAGGTTCTGCGAAAGAAGGGCACCGAGCGGGCGTTCGCCGGGGCGCTCTGGGACGAGAAGGGCGATGGGATCTACCGCTGTGCGGGCTGCGGGGCGGAGCTCTTCACCTCGGACACGAAGTTCGACTCCGGAACCGGCTGGCCCAGCTTCTACGCGCCGATGGACGACGCCCCTGTCGACACCGACGAAGACCGCAGCTTCTTTATGAAGCGCACCGAGGTCCACTGCTCGAAGTGCGGCGGGCACCTGGGCCATGTCTTCGACGACGGCCCGGACCCCACCGGCCAGCGCTACTGCATCAACTCCTGCTCGCTGGAGTTCGACAAGGGCGACAGCTAGGAAGAGCCGCGCTCAGGCGCCGATGATCGCCGGGGCCCCTGCCTCGACCAGCGCAGCCGGCAAGGCGACGGAGCCATTCTCGCGCTGGCCGTTTTCGATCAGCGCGATCAGCGTCCGACTCACAGCGACGGCGGTGCCGTTGAGGGTGTGGACGTGGACCGGCTGCGACTCGGCCTGCGGGCGAAAGCGGCAGTCGAGGCGGCGGGCCTGGAAGTCGGTGGTGTTCGAGCACGAGGTCAGCTCGCGGTAGCGCCCCTGGCTCGGGATCCACGCCTCGCAGTCGAACTTGCGCGCGGCGGGGGCGCCGAGATCCCCCACCGGGATGTCCACGACTCGGTACGGGATCTCGAGAGCCGTGAGGATGCCCTCCTCGATCGCCAGGATCCGCTCGTGCTCGGCGTCGGACTCCCCCGGCTCGACGAACGAGAACATCTCGACCTTGTCGAATTGGTGCACGCGAAAGATCCCGCGCGTGTCCTTGCCGGCGGCGCCGGCCTCTCGACGAAAGCAGGTCGAGATCCCCGCGTATCGGCTGGGAAGGTCGCCTGCGCTCAGGATGTCGCCGGCGTGCAGGGCGGCGAGGGGGACCTCCGAGGTTCCTGCCAAAAAAAGCTCATCGCGCTCGATCTCGTAGATCTGCTCACGCTCGCCGGGAAAGAACCCGGTTCCGAACAGCGGGTCGTCGCGCACCAGCACGGGCGGGACGACGGGTTCGAAGCCCTCGGCACGAACCGTCTCGACGGCGAGCCGGATCAGGGCGAGCTCGACCATCACGAGGTCGCCGAGCAGGTACGCGAAGCGAGCTCCCGAGGCCGAGGCTGCCTTCTCCATCTCGATCCAGCCGTGCTCGAGCCCGAGGTCGAGATGGTCGCGCGGCTCGAAGCCGAGGTCGGGGCGCTCGCCCGCCTCGCGCAGGACGACCGCGTCGACGTCGGCCTCGCCGTCGGGAGCGTCGGGATGCGGGAGGTTGGGAAGCTCGGCGACGATCGCGTCGCGGCGCTCCTGCACCTCTGCGACCTCGGCCGCCAGCGACTTGACCTCCGCCGCGACCGCCTTCATTGCCGCGATCGCCTCCTCCGCACTCCCGCCGGAGCGCTTGGCCTCGGCGATCTCATCCGACGCCTTGTTCTGGCGAGCGCGGCGCTCCTCGAGCTGCGGGAGCAACTCGCGCCGGCGGGCGTCGAGCTCGAGCGCCTCGTCGAGCTTCTCGGCCGCGCCACGGCGGGCGAGCGCGGCCCGCGCGGAGCCGGGGTCCTCGCGGATTCGCCTCAGGTCGAGCGAGGCCGCTCGCTTCCTACGGGGCCGCGGTTGTCGAGGTCTCGCCGGGCCGTGGGCTCGACTGTTCCTTGGTGCCGGCGTACATTGCGACGAACTCGGCGACCTTCTGTGCCTGCGTGCCGGTCACGATGTTCTGGGGCATGATTCCACCCGAGTAGCCGCCGTTGCGGATCGCGAACAGCACGTCGCCCTTGGTCTCGACGCGGGCGTCGAGGTTCGGTCCCTGGGCGCGGATCGAGCGCGCGTCAGAGCCCTGCGTGCCGGCTGGGCTCAGGGTGTGGCAGCCGCCGCAGCGCTGCGAGAAGAGCTGGGCCCCTCGTAGGTCGTGTCCGACTGGGACCGAGATCTCCTCGGACCCGCAGGCCGAGAGCACGAGGCCGAGGGCGGCAACGGCTGTGAGCGTCAGAAAGGGGCGCACGCGCGCGGCATCATACTCAGCGATCTCATGCCCCCGCCTGACCCACAGAGCTTTCGCCGCGCCATGGGCGCGGTCCCAACCGCGGTCACAGTGATTACGGCGACAGCGGCCGGCGAGCCGCTCGGGGCCACCGCCAACGCGGTCGTCTCGCTCTCGGTCGACCCGCCCCTGATGCTGGTCGCGCTCGACCGCCGCTCGCGCACGCTCGGAGCGCTCCAGGCAGCGGCGGGATTCGGAGTTTGCGTGCTGGCTGCCTCCCAGGCCGAGCTCGCCCTTCGCTTCGCCACCAAGGAGCCGCACCCGGTGAAATGGGAGGGCGTTACCTGGCGCGACCTCGGCGGGGTCCCGGCCCTCGACGGGGCGGTTGTGACGATGGCGTGCGAGCTGCGCGACGAGCTCGACGGCGGCGACCACGCGATCCTCACCGGCGCCGTGACGGCACTCGAGAGCGCGGACCTCGAGCCACTCGTGTTCCACCAGGGCACCTACCGGGGGCTAGCCACTGGTGCCTAGCGCTCTCAGCGCCAACAGGAAGACCACCAGCGCCGAGACGGCCATCGCCCCCGTCTCGCGGCGGGAGATCGCCATGGCGATCGATCGCCGCCGGCCCTCCGGGAGGGCTTCGAAGTCGAGTCCCTCGAGCTCGCGCTCGGAAATGCCCGCGCGCAACGCTTCCGCCGCCAGCGAAACGACGAGCGGCAGGACCCCATAGAGGTAGTGCAGGCCGCTGGGCGCCTCGCGCCCGGAGAGGAGCAGGATCGAGCCCAGCCCGACCTGGAGGACGACCGCGGCCTGGGCGACCCGCAGCGCGTACCAGAACCCCACAGTGGGGATGCTCTTCCACCACGCGATGGCCCCCCAGCTCCCCGCGAGGAGGTTGGCGGCGAGGACGAGGACTCCGTTGGCGACGTGGACGGCAAGCATCGGCGGGGAGGATGCCATCTCTCGGAAAGCCCAAAGCCGTCTCCAAAGGTCGGATTTACAGATATTCGGGTGAGGAGCTTTAGCTCCGAAAGCAGCGTGTAGGGACCGCCGGCAGGCGATCCGCATTTCTTGTTCTGATGCGGAAAAGCACTATGTAGCACGGTGCTACAAAGTGGTTGTATAAAGGCCGCAGCGACCGTCCCGAAGATTGCTCCGCGCCTACCTGCCAGTCATCGTCTTCGCCGGTCTCGGTCTTCTGACCGGGGCAGCGCTGGTCGGCGTCAACAGCCTGATCGGCCCGAAGCGCCCGAGCAAGGTCAAGTCCGAGCCTTACGAGTGCGGGTTGCCGAGCGAGGTCTCGCGCACGTTTCGGTTCGGCGTCAGCTTCTACATGGTCGCGATGCTCTTCATCCTCTTCGACATCGAGGTGGTCTTCCTCTACCCCGTCGGCGTGATCCTGAAGGCCGCCCACTCGGTGTTCGTCCTAGTTGAGGTCGGGGTATTCGTCGCTCTCCTTCTCGCCGGGCTGGTCTACGTGTGGCGTAGGGGAGCGCTCGATTGGAAATAAAGAGGGAACGGATCCGCGCGCTTTCGCCCCTCGACCAGCCGCAGTCGGCCTCCGAGCTCCGCGTCCGCCAGCTCCGCGCGCGCGACCTCCTGCGCGGTGACCTCGACGGCCCCGACCTCGACGCCCACGTCGAGGACTCGGTGCTGACGACGACGATGGACAAGCTCCTCGCCTGGGGACGCAGCAACTCGATGTGGCCTGCAACCTTCGGCCTCGCCTGCTGCGCGATCGAGATGATGTCGATCGTCTCGCCGCGCTACGACGTGGCCCGCTTCGGCGCCGAGAACATGCGCGCCTCCCCCCGCCAGGCCGACTTCATCATCCTCTCCGGCCGGGTCTCGATCAAGATGGCGCCGGTCGTCCGGCGGATCTGGGACCAGATGCTCGAGCCCAAGTGGGCGATCGCGATGGGCGCCTGCTCGTCGTCCGGCGGCATGTTCGCCAACTACGCCGTCGTCCAGGGCGCCGACAAGTTCATGCCGGTAGACGTCCACGTCCCCGGCTGCCCCCCGCGCCCCGAGGCGTTGATGTACGGCTTCTCGAAGCTTCAGAAGAAGATCCAGGGCAACCCGGATCCAGGCTGGCGCCGGCGCTACAACGCGGAGGGCACCGAGGAGTGGGCCCGCTTCACCAAGGCCCCCACCGACGCCGAGCGCGAGGCCTACGCGGCCGCCCGCGCGACCCTGGGCCTGACCGACGGTGGCGAGCGTGCCTGACGCACCGGGACTGGAGCTGATCGCCGGCGAGCTCGGTGAGGCCCACCCCGGCTCGGTCCTGACGACCTATCACGAGCACGGCCAGGCCTGCCTCGTCGTCGACCCCGACCGGATCGCCGACGTCCTGCGCTTCCTGCGCGATACGCCGGGCCAGGAATACACCTTCCTCGCGAGCCTGCATGGCGCCGACTACCTGCCCGCCCAGCCGCGCTTTGGCGTGCATTACGAGCTGCTCTCGATGGCGCGGGTGGAACGCCTGCGTGTGCGGGCGGCGATCTCCGAGCCCGAGGACGGCAGCCTGCCCGAGATCGACTCCGTGGTCGAGCTCTTCCCCACCGCCTCGTTCCAGGAGCGCGAGGTCTACGACTTTTTCGGCATCGTCTTCCGCGGCCACCCCGACCTGCGCCGCATCCTCATGCCCGAGACCTACGTGGGCTGGCCGCAGCGGCGCGACTTCCCGATCGGCGGGGACCCGGTGATCTTCACCGCCGACGAACTCGAAGTCCCGAGGTGGACGCAGTGAGAGCGGAGCTGATCGCTTTGGTGCTGGGCGAAGCGCGAAGGAAGAGCCAGTGAGTACTGAGACGCGCTGGCACTCGCCGGCCGGCGGGCGTGATGTCGTCGCCGGCAGCTATGCCGATGTCATCGGCTCCTCGGCCGTGGAGCGCACGGATGCAGCCGGCTCCTTCGGGGAATCCGAGGAGCTCTTCACGGTCAACATGGGCCCGCATCACCCCGCAACGCACGGGGTGCTCCGCCTGCTCGTGAGCCTCGAAGGGGAGACTGTGCGCGACCTCAAGCCGATCATGGGCTACGTCCACACCGGCATCGAGAAGAGCTGCGAGGACAAGGCCTACTGGAAGGTCATTCCGTTCGTCGAGCGGATGGACTACCTCTCCTACTTCTTCAACATGCAGGCCTTCTGTGGCTGCGTCGAGACGCTGCTGGAGCTCGAGATCCCGCCGCGGGCGAAGTACCTGCGCACCATCCACATGGAGCTCAACCGCCTGCATTCGCACCTGGTGTGGCTTGGGACCTCGGCGCTCGACCTCGGCGCGATGTCGATGTTCTTCTATTGCTTTCGCGACCGCGACCGAATCCTCGACATCTTCGAGATGTCAGCCGGGCAGCGCATGCACACCCGCTACTTCCAGGTGGGCGGGGTCGCGGAGGACATCCCCGTCGGGTTCGAGCGCAAGGTGCTCGGCTTCTGCGACGAGTTCCTGGGCCGCGTCGATCAGTTCGAGGCCCTGCTCACCAACAACGAGATCTTCCTCAACCGCACCAAGGGCGTCGGCGTCGTCTCGAAGGAGAGGCTGCTGGCCCTGGGGGTCACCGGCCCCCTTTTGCGCGCCGCCGGCGAGCCCTGGGACCTGCGCAAGGTCTCGCCGTACCTTGCCTACGGCGATCTCGACTTCAACATTCCGGTGGGAACGGTTGGCGACGGCTGGGACCGCTTCCGCGTCCGCATCGAGGAGATGCGCGAATCGGTCGCGATCATCCGCCAGGCGATCGCGGGCCTTCCCGAAGGTCCCTACATCGCCGCCGACCGCAAGATCGTGCTGCCGCCCCGCCACGAGCTGGCGACCTCGATGGAGGCGCTGATCCACCACTTCAAGCTCGTCACCGAGGGCTTTCGCGTGCCCCCGGGTGAGGCCTACTACCCGATCGAGTCGCCGCGCGGCGAGCTCGGCTGCTTCGTCGTGGCCGATGGCTCCGCCAAGCCGGCCCGTGTCCACTTCCGCGACCCCTCGTTCGTGAACCTCCAGGCCTTGCGCGACATGTCCGTCGGGGGCTACGTCGCCGACCTCATCCAGACCCTGGCGATGCTCGACCCGATCCTCGGAGGGATTGATAGGTGAGCGCTTTGCGCGAAACCGTGTTTGCCCCCCTGGCAAGGGAGGTTGTTTGCCGGTGAGCCACGAGTATCGGCCTACCGACGATTTGAGTGCCGCCGAGCGCAGCGAGCTCATCGCCTCGATGCGCCCCGAGGACGCCGAGCGCATCCCCGAGCTCCACGAGGTCGACGTTCCCGAGGAGCTGAAGGCCGAGATCGAGGCCGCCATGGGCCGCTACCCCGAGCTGCGTTCCGCCTCGATCCCGGCGCTGTGGGCCGTGCAGCGCCGCTACGGGTGGTGCAGCCCCGACGGCATTCGCCAGGCGGCGGCCGTCATGGGCCTCTCCCCCGCTTACCTGCAGTCCGTCGCAAGCTTCTACGACCTCTTCCGACTACGCCCGCTGGGCGAGCACCGCGTGCTCGTCTGCACCAACATCTCCTGCTGGATGAACGGCGCCGACGAGCTCCTCGACGCGCTCTGCGACGCCTCCGGAGCGGATCACGAGGCCGCGCACCACGGCGGCGCCAACGCCCCCGACGGCAACGTCTTCGTCTCCGGCTTCGAGTGCCTGGGTGCTTGCGACATCGCGCCGATGGCCTCGATCGACGACCGCTATTACGGGCCGCTGGAGATCGGCGAAGCCGAGGCGATCATCGCCGCCCTGCGCGCCGACTCCGAGCCGGTTCCCGAGAAGGCGCTTCACCATCGCGGCCTCGCAGGCGGCTCTGGCGCCGGCGACGACCCGCGCGTCCCGGAGCTCGACCGTGGCTGAAACCCGCATCCTCTTTCGCGAGCTCGACGACCCCGCGTTGCGGACGATCGACGGCTACCGGCGCCGCGGCGGCTACCGCTCGCTCGAGCGCGCCTTCCGCGAGCTCGAGCCCGACTTTCTGCTCGGCCAGCTCGAGGAGTCGGAGCTTCGCGGCCGCGGGGGCGCGGGGTTCTCGATGGGCAAGAAGGGCTCGTTCCTGCCCCGCGGCGACATGGACAAGTACCTGTGCTGCAACGCCGACGAGTCCGAGCCCGGAACCTTCAAGGACCGCGAGCTGATGCAGAAGAACCCGCACCTCCTGATCGAGGGAATCGCGATCGCGGCGCTGGCGGTCGACGCCACCCGCGCGTTTATCTTCATCCGCGGCGAATACGCCGAGCAGGCGGACATCGTCGAGCAAGCGGTCGACGAGGCATACGAGGCCGGGTTCCTTGGCGAGAACATTCTCGGCAGCGGCTTTGGCGTCGAGCTGGTCGTCCATCGCGGCGCCGGCGCCTACATCTGCGGCGAGGAGACCGCGCTGCTCGACTCGCTCGAAGGCAAGCGGGGGAATCCGCGCCTGAAGCCGCCCTTCCCGGCGATCCAGGGCCTCTACGGCGGGCCTACCCTGATCAACAACGTCGAGACGCTGATGAACGTCCCGCTGGTCGTCGAGCACGGTGCCGGCTGGTTCAAGAGCTTTGGGACCGAGGAATCCACCGGTACCAAGGTCGTGTCGGTCTCGGGCTGCGTGCAGCGTCCGGGCAACTACGAGATCGAGCTCGGCATGCCCTCGCGGGAGATCATCTTCGACCTGGCCGGCGGGCCCCCAGAGGGCCGTGGGGTCAAGGCGTGGTTTCCGGGCGGCTCTTCGGCACCGGTCCTGACCGCAGACGACCTCGACGTCCCCTACAGCTTCGAGGCGCTCGCTGGTGCCGGCTCGATGCTGGGCTCGGGAGCGATCATCGTCGCCGACGACGCGGTGTCGATTCCAGAGCTGGCGCTGCGGACCGCGCGCTTCTACCACCACGAGTCGTGCGGCAAGTGCACCCCTTGTCGCGAGGGCACCAACTGGACGGTGAAGATGCTCGAGCGAGTCGTGGCGGGCGAGGCCACCCCGATGGACCTCGACATCATCACCTCGGTCCAGGAGAACATCATCGGCAACTGCCTGTGCGTGCTGGGCGACGCAATGGCGATGCCCGTCGGCAGCATGGTCAAGAAGTTCCGCTCGGAATTCGAAGAACAACTCCGAGGAGTTGCAAGCAGCTCCTCGGGTTCGGGCGCCAACGGGGCGGCAGGCACGGCCGAAGGAACCGCGACTTCGTCGCTAGCCCAGGCGGGCGCACCTTGAGCGAGAAGCAGGAGATCACCCTCGTCGTCGACGGCGTCGAGGTGCAGGCCACCGAAGGCTCGATGCTCGTCGACGCGGCGAAGGGCGGCGACGTCGAGATTCCGGTCTTCTGTTACGAGCCGAAGCTGGGCCCGCCCGTCGGCGCCTGCCGGATGTGCCTGGTGGAGGTCGAGGGAATCCCCAAGCTCCAGACCGCGTGCTCCACCCCGGTTCGCGACGGCATGGTCGTCTACACCCGCACCGACCGCGTGAAGGAGGCGCAGAACGCGGTGGTCGAGTTCCTGCTGGTCAACCACCCGCTCGACTGCCCGGTGTGCGACAAGGGCGGCGAGTGCCCGCTTCAGGACATCGCGATGGGCTGGGGCGCGGGCCGCAGCCGTTTCACCGATCCCAAGCGCCACTTCCAAAAGCCTGTGCCGCTCTCGCCGCTGGTGCGGATCGACCGCGAGCGCTGCATCCTCTGCTACCGCTGCGTTCGCTTCAGCCAGGAGGTTGCGGAGGACGAGCAGCTCCAGCTCCTGGAGCGCGGCGCGAACACGTTCGTGGGCACCTTCGACGACCACCCCTACATCGCGCCCTTCCACGGCAACGTCATCGAGCTCTGCCCGGTCGGCGCGCTGACCTCCGAGGCCTACCGGTTCCGCGCCCGCCCCTGGGACATCGAGGACGCGGGGTCGATCTGCACCCTCTGCCCCTCGCAGTGCAACGTCAAGCACACAGTCCGCGACGACGTGGTCGAGCGCGTCCTCGCCCGCGACAACCCGGACGTCGACGACGGCTGGCTCTGCGACAAGGGCCGATTCGGCTTCCAGATGCTGGCCTCGAGTGACCGGCTGACCATGCCGCAGGTCCGCTCCGGCGGAGCTCTCGACGAGGCGAGTTGGGAGGAGGCGCTAGAGAGAGCCGCCTCCGGGCTGGCCGCAGCGAAGGGCAAGGTCGCGGCGATCGTTGGGGGCGGCGCCACCAACGAGGAGGGCTACCTCGTCCAGCGGATCGTCCGCGGCTCCCTCAACTCAGCGGACGTCGACTCGCGCCCGGTCGCGGGTCCGTCGCAGGCGCTTCGCGCCGAGCTCGGCCGGCCGGATCGTGCTGCGTCGATGGCCGACGTCGACCATGCGCAGGCGATCCTGCTGCTCGACTGCGACCCGCTGCACGAGATGCCGATCCTCGACCTCCGAATCCGCAAGGCGATCCGCCGCAACGGCGCCAAACTGGTCGTCGCCTCGGCGCGGCCGACCGCGCTCGACGGCGGCGCCGAGGAGGTCGAGAGGTTCGCTCCGAGCGAGGCCGCCTCGTTCTCACTCGAGAGCGATGCGGGCCGCGTGCTTCGCGACGCCGGCCGCGTCGTCGTGATCTTCGGCGAGCGAGTCGTCTGCGACTCGAACCCGGACGCGGCGGCCTCGTCGCTGCTCACGCTCGCCAAGGAGCTGACTCTCGAGGAAGACGGATCGGGGCTCATCGAGGTCCCGTCCGGAGCCAACGGACGCGGCCTCGCCGAGGTCGGTTGCCTTCCCGGGATCGGCCCGGGCCTCGCCGCCGCCGCCGCCGGCCGCAGCGCCGAGGAGATCCAGGAAGCGCTGGAATCCGGCGAGCTCGAGGGCCTGATCCTCTGGGAGGCCGATCCGGTCCGCGACTTCCCGGATCCCAAGGCCTGGCACTCCGCGCTGGGTGCGGCGAACTTCGTCCTCAGCATCTCGATGTTCGGCAACGCCTCCGGCGGCCACGCCGACGTCGTCCTCCCCGCTCAGGGCTACGCCGAGAAGGAGGGCACCGTCACGCATCCCGACGGCCGCGTGCAGCGCCTTCGCCCCGGCGTCCCTGCGCCCGGCGAAGTGCAGCCAGGCTGGCAGTTCCTGACGGAGTTGGCTGCTCGTCTCGGCGATGAGACGGGCATCGATTCCGCTCCGGAGGCTTTGGCAGCTCTGGTCAGCGAAGTGCCTTTCTACGGCGGTCTCACGCACGAGGAAATCGGCGCCCACGGAGTTCGCTGGCAAGGCCGCGATTCGGCCGATGGGGCGGCGGCGGTGGGAGGTCCCGGCGAACATGGGGGCACGGCCGGAGCCGGCACCCAGGCCCAGTCACGTTCGACGGGGACTGCCTCCGCCGACGCCCCCACCCCAAACGGCGGCCTGAGGCTCGGGACCTACCGCGACCTCTGGGCCGGCGAGGTAACCGAGCGCAATCCGGCCCTGAGGTTCCTGGCCCCGACGCAGACGCTCGAGCTCTCGCCCGATGACGCCGAGCGCCTCGGGGTCGAGGGCGGCGAGGCGGTCGACGTCCGCTCAAACGGCTTCAGCGTGCGCGCCAACGTCGCCATTCGCGAGCGCATGCGTCCCGGCGCCGGCTTTCTGATCGAGGGGCTCGACGGCGACGGGGCGAATGTCCTTGGCGGCGCCGGCGAAGTCAGCGTCACGAAGGCAGGCGAGTGATCCCCCTCGCCGACACCAACTTCGTCGAGGCGAGCTGGATCCTGGTCGTCAAGTCGATCGTGATCTTCGCCGTGGTCATGGGGATCGTCCCGCTGCTCACGGTCGTCGAGCGCAAGCTCCTCGGCCGCTTCCAGCATCGCTACGGCCCCAACCGGGTCGGCCCCAAGGGACTTTTTCAGCCGCTCGCCGACGCCGTGAAGCTGGTGTCCAAGGAGGCCTATCGGCCGGCGAACGCCATCGGCATCCTTTGGGCCGCGGGGCCGCTCCTGGTCGTGTTCTCGGGCCTGGCAGCCCTCGCGATCCTGCCGTTCGGCGACGTCAAGGACGGCGTCGGGTTTTACGGGATCGACGTGCCGATCGGCGTCCTTTACTTCTTCGCCTTCGGCTCGTTCGGCTTCTACGGCCTCTTGATCGGCGGCTGGGCCTCAGGCTCGAAGTACAGCTTCCTCGGGGCCATGCGCTCGGCGGCGCAGCTGATCTCCTACGAGATCTCGATGGGCCTGGCCCTCCTCGGGGTGATCATGATGTCGGGCTCGCTCTCGCTGACCTCGATCGTCTACGCCCAGGACGGCATCTGGTACGTGATCCCGCAGTTCGTCGGGTTCATCGTCTTTTTGATCGCCGGGTTCGCCGAGGCCAACCGCGCGCCCTTCGACCTGCCTGAGGCCGACGCCGAGCTCGTCGCCGGCTACCAGACCGAGTACGGGGGAATGCGCTACGGCACCTACGCGATGACCGAGTACATCGAGATGTTCGTGATCTCGGGGATCGCGGTCACCTTCTTCCTCGGCGGCTGGCACGGGCCCGGTCCGGGGTTTCTCGACCCGATCTGGACCCTGCTGAAGATGCTCGCGGTGATGCTCTTCTTCATGTGGATCCGCGCGACGCTGCCGCGGCTTCGCTACGACCAGCTGATGTCGCTGGGCTGGAAGGTGCTGCTGCCGCTGGCGACGCTCAACGTGTTGGTGACGGCTGTGTTGGTGACGCTGACATGAATAACTCCGGCGACATGCTCCGCTTCGCGTCCGCTGTCGCCGGGCTGCCGCTCCGTCGGGGTGGCAGGCCCGAGCTTCCCTATCGCGACTTCGTCGCTAGCCCCAGCCATGGGTGAGCGGTTCCCCTATCTGCCCGACGACTCGGTCGTCGAGGTGCAGCGCGGGCCCGAACCGGGCGGCGCCAAGGGCGCGTACCGGGCCTTCGGTGAGACGCTGCGCGGCCTGCGCACGACCATGGCCCGCCTCGCCGAGGGCACGGTCACGATTGAGTACCCGGAGGAGAAGACCCCGGTCTACCCGCGCTTTCGCGGCCGCCACAAGCTCCATCGCTTCGAGGACACGCATCTCGAAAAGTGCGTGGGCTGCTCGCTGTGCGCCGCCGCCTGCCCTGCCGACTGCATCCGCGTGGTCGCAGCCGAGAACGACCCAGCCGACCGTGTGTCCGCCGGCGAGCGCTACGCCGCGGTCTACGAGATCAACCTGTCGCGCTGCATCTTCTGCGGCTATTGCGAGGTCGCCTGCCCGTTCGACGCGATCACGATGGGGCACGAATACGAGATGGCCGACTACAACCGCAACGACCTGATCTTCACCAAGGAGATGCTCCTGGCCGAGCCGGTGGAGCGCACGCCACTGCGAAACGAGGGCGAGTGAGGTGCCGGCGATGGTGGACGACTCTGACATCGCGCGCCTCCGCCGAGCCCACGAGGCGTTCAGCCGCGGCGATGCGGAGGGGCTGCTGGAGCTTTGCTCGCCAGACGTCGAGTTCACGACTTACGTCGCCGAGATGGAGGGCCGGGCCTACCACGGTCACGAGGGGGTCCGTGAGTGGGTCACAAACCTCCAGGCCACCTTCGACGACTTCACCAACGAGATCCTCGGCATCGAGACCCTCGAGGACGACCGCGTGCTCGCGGAGCTTTTGATCTGCGGCACCGCCAGCGGACTGCGCCTCGAGCAACGTGCCTTTCAGCTCGTGGAGTTTCACGATGGGCTCGCGACCCACTGGAGCTGGTATCGGACTCGCGAGGAGGCCGTGGCGGCAGCCGGAGGTGGGGCGTGATCCAGATCGCCTTTTTCTTCGGGGCGATCGGTGCCCTTGGCGGCGCCATCGCAGTCGTCGCGCTGCGCAATCCCTTCTACTCGGTGCTGGCCCTGATCGTCCACCTGGTCGCGCTCGCCGGCCTCTTCCTGCTTCTCCACGCCCAGTTCGTCGCCGCCGCCCAGGTCGTCGTCTACGCAGGCGCCGTGATGGTCCTCTACGTGTTCGTGGCCGCCTACGTCGGCCAGCAGGAGGAGCCGCTCTACGAGCCCATCGCCGGCCAGCAGTTCCTGGGGCCGCTGCTCGGCGTGGCGATCTTCGTCGAGCTCTCGATCGCGATCCTTGGCACCGCGCTCAGCTCGGTGTCGAGCCGCGGCCCCACGATCCCGCTCGGCTTCGGCTCGCCCTCGTCGATCGGCAACCTCCTGCTCGAGAAGTTCCTGATCGTCTTCGAGGGCGCCTCCATGCTCCTGCTGGTCGCCGCCGTCGCCGCGATCGTCCTCGCCGGGCAGCGTCGGGGCGACGCCGAGGAAGGGGTCTAGCGCGTGGACGTCGCCTGGTATCTCGTCCTGAGCGCGTTGCTCTTCGCAACCGGCGCCGCCGGAGTCCTCTTGCGCCGCAGCCCCATCGTCATCCTGCTCTGCCTCGAGCTGATGCTGAACGCCGGCAACCTCGCGCTCGTCGCCTTCTCCCGTTCGACCGGCAACCAGGACGGGCAGATCTTTGCGCTGATCGTCATGGTCGTCGCGGCCTGTGAGGTGGTCGTCGGACTCGGGCTGATCGTCGCGATGTTCCGCCGCCGGCTGCCGCTCAACGTCGACGAGCTTCGGAACATGCGCGGCTGACCATGACCGCGACCGCTTACGCCTGGCTCGTCCTCATGTTCCCGCTCCTGGGGAGCATCGTCATCGCGATCAACTTTCGAGCGCTCCCAGGGCGTAGCGCCGGGTGGATCGCGACGGCGGCGATCGGCTTGGCATTCGCGTGCTCGATCGGGGCCCTGATCCAGCTGCTGGCCGAGCCGGGCGACTCCCGCCAGCTCACCTCGACGCTCTGGACCTACGCCCAGGGCGGCGGGCTCGACATCAAGCTAGGGATCCTCGTCGACCCGCTGTCGGTGTTCATGTGCCTGGTCGTGACCGGGGTCTCGACCCTGATCCATCTCTACTCGGTCAGCTACCTGACCTCCGACCGCGGATTTGCCCGCTACTTCAGCTACCTCAACTTCTTTGTCTTTTCGATGCTGCTGCTGATCCTGGCCGGCAACTTCGTCCTGCTGATAGTCGGCTGGGCGTTCGTCGGATTCGCTTCCTACGCGCTGATCAGCTTCTGGTACCGGCGCGAGACCGCGACGAAGGCGGGGATGAAGGCCTTCGTCATCAACGTCATCGGCGACGTCGGCCTCGTGCTCGCCGCTTTCTTCGTCTTCCGCGACCTCGGGAGCTTCGACTTCCCGACGGTGTTCAGCGCGGCGAACCAGCAGTTCCATACGAACCAGGGCGTGGTGGTCGCGATCTGCCTGCTGATCTGCGTCGGAGCCTTCGCCAAGTCAGCGCAGCTACCCCTTCACACCTGGCTTCCCGACGCGATGGAGGGCCCCACGCCGGTCTCGGCGCTGATCCATGCAGCGACGATGGTGACCGCCGGCGTCTACCTGATCGCGCGCATGCATCCCCTGTTCGAGCTGGCGCCCACGGCCGCCGACATTGCGGCCTTCGTCGGCCTGGCGACGCTGCTGTTCGCCGGCACCGTGGCGCTCGCGGTCACCGATCTCAAGCGGATCATCGCCTACTCGACCTGCAGCCAGATCGGCTACATGATCATGGGCGTCGCCATCGGCGCCTACTCGGCGGGCCTCTTCCACCTGATGACGCACGCGTTCTTCAAGGCGCTGCTCTTCATGGCTGCGGGCTCCGTGATCGGGGCGATGGCCGGCAACCAGAACATCGACCGCATGTCGGGGTTTCGCAAGGCGATGCCGTTCACGAGCGTGCTGCTGCTGATCGGCAGCTTTGCCCTCGCCGGGTTCCCGGGGATGTCGGGGTTCTTCTCCAAGGACGAGATCCTCACCTTTGCCGCGAATCGCGGCGGGATGTACTGGATCTTCGCCGCGGGCGGGTACCTCGGTGCCTTCCTCACGGCCTTCTATGCGTTCCGGATCGGGTTCCGCGTCACCCGGGGCGAGCCCTGTCCCGAGGCGCGCGCGCTCGAGGAGGGACACATCGCGCACGGCGAGCCGATGAACCCGGCGACGGGCGAGCCCGAGGACACCGACGTTGGCTTCCCCGGCCCCGAGCACCACATCGCCGAGCGCGAGGTCCCGATGAGGGTCGCGATGGGCATCCTCGGCTTCCTGGCGATCGTCGGCGGGTTGATTCAGATTCCGGGCGTCGACAACGCCATCGAGAACTTCCTCGACGGCACGTTCGCGGACTCGCGCTTCGCCTCGACGGCGCCGACGTCCGGCGATGCCTGGCTGGGGCTCGCCGTGGGGGCGGCAATCTCGATTGCCGGCATCGCCCTCGCCTACTACTGCTACGTCGCTCGCCCCGGGACGACGGCGCGCCTGGTCGAGCGCTTCGGCCCCGTCCACTCCTTCCTGAAGAACAAGTGGTACTTCGACGAGGCCTTCGACTCCCTGATCTACCGCCCGCTCGTCGGCGTCGGCCGGTTCGCGAACAACGTCTTCGAGCGGCTCGTCGTAGAGGGAATCGTCGCCGGCGCGGTTGGAGCCGTCCGCGGGGCCGGCGTGGTCGTGCGCGGCGCCCAGTCGGGCTTCGTGCGCGCATATGCCCTGTTGCTCGTCGGCGGGTTCGCGGCCCTCGCCCTCTACTTCCTGATCGTGAGCCACTGATGCTGAGCCTGCTCCTTTGGACGCCGCTCTTTTTCGGGCTCGTCGGAATGGCTCTGCCCCGTCGCGCCGTCGGCTGGGTGGCGACCGCCGGCTCGTTGCTGCCGCTGGGCATCGCGATCGGCCTCGTGGGCGACTTCCATCTCGGCACGCCGGTGCTCCAGCACACCGTGGACTCGAGCTGGATCCCCGGCCTCGGGGTCCGCTACCAGCTTGGCATCGACGGGCTCAGCGTCTTCTTGGTTCTGCTGACCGCGCTGCTTTGGACCGGCTCGCTCGCCTTTTCGGCGCTGCGCCCTCCCGAGGGCCGCGAGCGCGTCTATTTCCTGATGCTGGGCCTGGGAGAGACCGCCACGCTCGGCGCGTTCATGGCCCAGGACCTGTTGCTCTTCGTCCTGTTCTTCGACCTCATGCTGATCCCGTTCTTCTTCTTGATCGGCGTCTTCGGCGGCGAGAACCGGATCGCGGCGACGATGAAGATGATCGTCTACACGCTGGTCGGCTCGCTGCTGATGCTGGTCGCCGCGATCGCCACCGCGGTCATCGCCTCGGGCGACATCGGGCATCTCACCTTCTCGCTCTCAGAGCTGCGCGCGCATCAGCTCTCGCTGGGAAGTCAGGAGTGGATCTTCTGCTTTTTCGCCGCCGCGTTCCTGATCAAGATGCCGTCCTTTCCGGTCCACGGCTGGATGCCCGACGCCTACCGCGCAGCGCCGCTGCCCGTGCTGGCGCTGCTTTCAGGGGTGCTGCCGAAGGTCGCCGCCTACGGGTTCCTGCGGGTGGTGCTGCCGCTGTATCCGGCGGCGACCGTCCACTTCCAGGAGCTCGTGATGCTGATCGCGGTGGCGTCGATCCTCTACGGGTCGGTGATGGCGTTTACGCAGACCAACGTTCGCCTGATCGCCGGGTATTCGTCGATCGCGCAGCTCGGCTTCATCACGCTTGGGATCTTCTCGCTGACGACGGTGGGCGCCGACGGCGCGATCCTGCAGATGGTCAACCACGGCCTCGTCGTGGCGCCGATCTTCCTGATCATCGCGCTGATCACCGAGCGCGCCGGGACCGAAGACATCACGCGCCTCGGCGGCCTCGCCACGCGGGCGCCCGTGCTGGCGGCCCTGTTTTTGATCGTCACCCTCGCGACTCTGGCCATGCCCGGCTCGGCCAACTTCATCGGCGAATTCGACATCCTGATCGGCGTCTTCCAGTCGAAGGTCGTCTACGCCTTCGTCGCCGCGATCGGAGTGCCGCTGGCGGCCTACTACGCGCTGCGCCTCTACCAGCGCACGATGCACAACCGCCTGCCCGAGGGCGCAACTTCGCGCGATATCTCCTGGAGGGACGCTGCCGTGATCGCGCCCATGGTCGCCGTGATCGTCGGCCTCGCCCTCTATCCGGGCCTGATCACCAAGCGCGCCGACACAGCGGTGCAGGACAAGCTCGGGGAGGTCGCCGTCGGAACCCCGGAGATCACCCAGGTCAAATGACCTTCACCGCCCCCCACATCGACTACGCCGGGCTTTCGCCCGTCATCGCCCTCGCGGCGGGGATCGTGCTCGTTCTTGCCGGCGCCGTCCTCGGCGGCCGCCGCGAGCGCGGCGTCGTCTCGCTCCTCAGCCTCGCGACCCTTGCCGCCGCGGCGGGCCTTTGCATCTGGCAGTGGAACGAGGCGCCCAAGGATCTCGTCGCCGGCGCCCTTCGGGTCGACGGCCTCGGCCTCGCCGCGACCCTCATCTGCATCGCCTCGGCCGCGTTCGTGATCCCGATGTCCTGGCGCGAGGACTCGGTTGAGCACGCCGTCGGACCCGTCGGCCACGGCGAGTTCCAGGCGCTGCTGCTCTCGTCGGTGCTCGGCATGAGCCTCTTGGCGCAGGCGCAGAACGTCGTCGCGGTCTTCGTCGCGCTCGAGCTGCTGTCGATTCCCCTCTACGCGCTGTGCGGGTCGGCCCTTCGCAACCCGCGCTCGCTCGAGGCGGGCCTCAAGTACCTGATCGTGGGCTCGCTGGGATCGGCGACCCTGCTCTACGGCCTCGCCTTCATCTACGGCGGCTCCGGGTCGACGGACTTCACCGGCATTCGCGACGCGATCGGCGGCAACCTCGCCGACGACCCGCTGGTCCTCGTCGGCATCGGCCTGGCAGCCACGGGGATGGCCTTCAAGATCTCCATCGCGCCCTTCCACCAGTGGACGCCCGACGTCTACCAGGGAGCGCCGACCCCGGTCACCGCGTTCATGGCCGTCGCGACCAAGGCCGCGGCGTTCGCGGTGTTCGTCCGTTTCTTCCTGGTCGCCCTCGGCCCGGCGATCGACAACTGGCAGCCGGCGCTCGCCGCCCTCGGGGCGGTGTCGATCGTGGTCGGCAACATCGGCGCGCTCGGCCAGGACTCGCTGAAGCGCCTGCTCGGCTATTCCGGCGTCGCTCAGGCGGGATACATGATGGTCGGGCTGGTCGCCGGCTCCGTCACCGGGATCGATTCGCTGTTCTTCTACCTGGCCGCGTATCTCTTCATGAACATGGCGGCATTCGCGGTCGTTCTGATCCGCGAGCGCGAGACGGCCCTGGGCGACGACATCCGCGCCGTGCAGGGCCTCGGCCGCGACCGGCCGGCGCTCGCATGGCCGCTGACGATCTCGATGCTGGCGCTCGCGGGCCTGCCGGGCACCGCGGGGTTCATCGGCAAGCTCTATCTGATCGAGGGATCCGTGGGGGCGAATTACACGTGGCTGGGCGTGATGATCGCCATCGGGACGATGGTTTCCCTCGCCTATTACCTGCGCGTCATCGCCGCCGTGTGGATGCGCCCCGCGGCTCAGCCGAACACCGCGGAACGCCGGGTTGTTGAGGGCATTCCGGCCATCGCGGGAGGCTCTCCCGAGGCCGATGCCTCACACGGCACGCGCGTTCTGATCGCGCTGGCAGGGCTGGCCGCGGCGGCGACCGTCTTCTTCGGCGTAATTCCCTCGCCGCTCGTGGATTGGGCCCAGCACGCCGGCGGCGCCCTGGCGAGCCTCCTCTAGCCTCTGGCCGGGCGGTCAGGCTCCCGCGTCGGCGAAGGCCTGCTTCCACTGCTTGGCCTTCTTGCGGCCGCTGAAGAGGCTGAGCGTCTGCGAAACCGACCCCCCCGAAGGGTAGTCGTAGGTGACCACCCATTTGCGCTCGGGCGCCTCGATCATCATCATGGCCCCGCCTCCGGTGAGTGGCCAGGACACTTCGCAGTCCGAAAGCGCGTGATCGAAGGCGACGACCTGCTCGCCGGCCTCGATCCGCTCCTTGAGCCCGTCGCCGCCGAGCTGCTTCTCCAGCCAGCCCAGCGAGGCCCCGGCCGCCATTGCGTTCAAGGTGAATGAGAGCCGGCCGCCCTCGAGCGCGAGCGCGCCCGAGATCGGAAAGGGGTTGATCCGGCTCTGGAGCATCCAGGCCTGGTCCTCGCGAATGGAAACCTCCCCCACTGGCGGCAGAGTCTCGCACAGCGCTCAGCGAGGGGCATATCCTGGGGAAGTGGCCGGTCTCGCCCTCCATCACGTCTCGCTCGAGGTTGCGCCGGACGACGTCGAGCGGACCGTCCAATTCTGGAATGCCCTCGGCTTCGAGCAATCGACCGCTCCGGATGCGATCGCCGAGTACGTCACCTGGCTCGAGCGCGGGCCCAACCAGATTCACCTGATTCACACGCCGGAGCCGGGGGTGCCGGTCCTCGGGCACCCCGCGGTGGTTGCTCCCGGCGGCTTCGAAGGGACCGTCGCGGCCCTTCGCGACGCCGGCTTCGAGTTCGTGGAGTCCCGCGAGCTCTGGGGCGAGCGCCGGGGCTTCGCGGTGGGTCCGGGCGGGCACAAGGTCGAGGTGATGGCGGCACCGCCGCCCGCGGGCCAGTGAGCCTGATGACCGATTTTCCGACGGTCCGCGTTGCCGCAAGCCAGGCGACGCCCGTCATCCTCGACGCAGAGGCGACCGTGGACAAGGCGATTCGCCTTCTGGGAGAGGCGGCTGCGGCTGGTGCCAAGCTCGCGGTTTTCCCGGAGTTGTTTGTACCCCTGTTCCCGTCGAACGCCTGGGCGCAGGGAGCGACAGCGTTCTCGGGCTGGGACGAGATGTGGGAGCGCCTGTGGGCGAATGCCGTGGACGTGCCCGGCCCGCTCACCGATCGCATCGCCGAGGCCTGCCGCGAGCATGAGATGGTCTGCGCGATCGGCGTGAACGAGCGCGAGTCGGCGCGGCCGGGCTCCCTGTACAACACCGTTCTCCTGTTCGGCCCCGAGGGACTGCTCAACAGGCACCGCAAGCTGATGCCGACCATGCAGGAGCGGGTCTTCCACGGCGTCGGCGCGGGCGACGACCTGCGGGTCGTCCAGACTCCGGCCGGCCGGATCGGTGGCCTCACCTGCTGGGAGAACTGGATGCCGCTCGCCCGCTATGCCCTTTATCAGCAGGGCCCGCAGATCTGGATCGCGCCGACCGGCGACGACTCCGACGGCTGGCTGGCCACGATGCGTCACATCGCGATCGAATCGGGAGCGTTCGTCGTCTCCGTGCCGCAGTACATCCCCGCTTCGGCTTTTCCCGCCGACTTTCCCGTACCGCTGCCCCAGGGCAAGGAGGTGTTCGGCAACGGCGGCGCCGCGATCGTCGAGCCCAGCGGCGGCGAGCTGATCGCGGGCCCGCTTTACGGCGAGGAGGGAATGGTGGTCGCCGATTGCGACCTCCGCGTCGGCTTGCGCGCGAAGCGCGCGTTCGACGTCGCGGGGCACTACTCGCGCGAGGAGGTCCTGGCGCCGCTCGTGGCCCGCCGCCCGGCGTCCTAGGATGCCTCGCCCCATGCGTTATCCGGTCGAGGACTTCACCGCCGCCGAGCAGGAGCTGCTCACTCGCCATTTCACGAACCTCGACGGACCGGTTTTCGCCCTCGTCAACCTTCCGGAGACGGTCAAGGGCGCCCTGTTCGCCCGCTACTCGCGCTACAGCGGCAGCCTGCGCCGGCTGTTCCTCGACGAGTTCGCCGCCGACATCCCGGAGGGCGGGCGACCCCTCGACGGCGTCGAGGGAGAGCGGGCGGCAAAGCTCTACGAACGGGTCTTCGTGGGCTACGGCGACGATTCGATCGCGCAGGTCGGCGGCGCCCACATCGCCTGCGAATGGGCCTCAAACGTCCTCACCAAGATCCTCCAGCGCGGCCGCCTCGCCGCCTACCTGGAGCAATCCACCCGCTACATCGCCTACGACCAGCCCGTCCCCGGCGGGGGCTACCGCTACTACTCCGACGACGATCTAGGCCCCGAGTTCGGACTCGCGATGGACGAGCTGTTTCAGATCTACTCGACCTCGCTGGAGCGGGTTAGCGACTGGGCGGCAGAGCGCTGGCCGCGCGGCGATGAGCCCGAGGCCGCGTGGCGCAGCTCGATCCGGGCCAAGGCGCTGGACCTGCTGCGCGGCCTGCTGCCCGCAGCCACACTGAGCCACGTCGGCATCTTCGCCTCCGGCCAGGCCTACGAGCAGATGGTGATGCGCCTGCTCGCCTCGCCGCTCCCCGAGGCTCGCAGGTACGGGGAGATGATCCACGGCGAGCTGGCGAAGGTGATTCCCAGCTTCGTCGCCCGCATCGACAATCCCGAGCGCGGCGGCGCCTGGGTCCGGTTCATGGCCGAGCGCCGCGAGCAGACGGCCGCCGTCGCCGCCCGCCTCGGCCTCGATCACCGCGAGGGCGCAACGGCACCCTCGGTCGAGTTGGTCGAAGTCGAGGGCGGCGAGGGCGACCTGCTCGCCGCGAGCCTCTACGAGGCCTCGGGCGCAAGCGAAGTGGCCATCGCCGAGCGGATCGCGGGGCTCGATCCCATTGAGCGCGCCGAACTGATCGCGGAGCTGGTTGGCGAGCGCGCAAACCGCCGTCACAAGCCCGGCCGCGGCTGGGAGCGGGTGCGCTACCGCTTCGAGATCGTCTCCGATTACGGCGGCTTCCGCGACCTTCAGCGCCACCGCATGCTCACCTGCCAGTGGCAGCGCCTCGGGCCCGACCTCGGCGCCGGCGTGCCCGAGGAGGTCCGCGATGCGGGTTGCGGCGGCGAGTACGAGCGTGCCCTGGAGATCTCGCGCGGGGAGTTCGACCGCCTCGAGGCGGCTGGCTTTGCCGACGCGGCCCCCTACGCGCTCTGCCTGGGCTACCGGATCCGCTACATCCTCGACCTCAACGCGCGCGAGGCCATGCACCTTTGCGAGCTGCGCTCGGGGCGCGAAGGGCACCCCACCTATCGTGCGGTTGCCCAGGCGATGCACGAGCGGATCGCCGCCGTCCACCCGGCGATCGCCGCCGCGATGACCTACGTCGATTCGACCACCGAGCCGCGCCTGGAGCGGATCATGAGCGAGATCCGCACTCACAGAAAGCGCCTGGCCGCAGCCTCTTAGCCACGCACCGTCTGAGCGTTAGTCGCGGCTCTTTCGCTTTCGCCGCTCGCCGCGCTGGCGCGGCGGGTTGGCCTCGAGAGCATCGGGATCGACCTCGCTTGCCGAGCCCTCGATCGGAATGTCCGGCGGCGGCCGGCCCGGCCGCGGCCAGGGCACCGCCACCCCCGCGGCCCACGCGGGCGGTCGCTCGCCCGGCTGGCGGTCGAGGTACGTCAGGCAGAGCCAGGCGAGCCACAGGCCGATCAGCGCGGGGGCGATTGGCAGGATGATCAAAGAGGCGCCGACGATCGCGCCGATGGTGCTGAACAGGCGCGAGATTAGGCCGACGCGATAGGCCTGAAGGGCCGGGTAGACGATCGCGAAGATCATCGCGAGGCCGGCGGGCAGCGCCAAGGCGCCGGCGGCCTTGAATCCCGAGGAATTCAGCGCAAGGTAGTTCGCGAACGCGTCGCCGCGCTTGCCGCTCGAGTCCTCGCTCCCGTCGACGCTTGCCTTGTCGAGGCTGGACCGCAGGCCAGTCTCGGCGCTCGCCGGAAACGACACGGTGTAGAAGGTGTTGTCGGCACTGTTGTTGTCGACCTCGACCTCGGCGACGTTGGTCTTGCCGTCGGTGTTGTAGAGGGTCACATGCGCCAGCGAGTCGGCCTTCTTCGCAATCGCATCCTTCAGGTAGGTGAGGTCATGCGTTCCCTCAGACGCCTGCTGAGCGACGAAGTCGTCGCCCGATTGGCTCAGCGCGAAGCTCGCCATCGCGAGGCGAGCGCCGAAGAGGAACCCCCCGATGAGCACGACGGCGAGAAACCCCTGGCGGACGCGGGGGTTGCGAGCAGCGGCCGCTGCGAACAGGTAGGTGAGCGGCGCCGCTGCGACCACGAACCCGAGGCCCATCAGGATCGCCGAGATCTCGAGCGCTCCGCCGTGCTGGGAGAACTGGATGAGCTGGTCGGAGGCATTCGACTTCTGCGGGACCTGCAGGCGCGCCACGACGCCTGCGATCAGCAACGCCGCCGAGAGAAACCCGAGGCTCGCGGCCGGAACTGCCCAGCGACGCTCGCGCTCGAGCACGGCGTTTACTCCCATGCCTAGAAGACGCGCCTCGCGGCGCGCCCGATCACGGGCAGGATCACCGATCGCGGGGCGTGCTGGCCGCCAATGGCCCCCGCGCGGTTGAAGATGCCGGGCACGATCACGCGCTTGCCCTTGGCCATCCCGTCGACCGCCTGGCGGGCGACGGCATCGGCCTCGAGCCAGAAGGGCTCGGGCAAGCGGCTCTCGGCGCTGCCGGCTCCAGCGATCTGGCCGAAATCCGTGTGGACCGGCCCCGGGCAAAGCGCCGTGACAGTCACGCCGGCCGGGCGGAGCTCGGCGTGCGTCGCCTCGCTAAAGCTGAGGACGAAGGCCTTGGTGGCCGCGTATGTGGCGGAACCGGGAAGCGGCTGAAAGCTCGCGGTCGAGCCGACGTTGAGCACCGCTCCGCGGCCGCGCTCGGCCATCGCCGGGGTGTAGAGGGCCTGCAGGTAGGTGAGCGTCTCGCAGTTGAGGCTGACCATCTCGGCCTGGCGCTCGGCGTCCGACTCGTGGACGGCGCCGAAGCCCCCGAAGCCGGCGTTGTTCACGAGGATCTCGATGTCGATCCCGAGCGTCTCGACGGCGGCCACGAGTTCACTGCGTCCCTCGTCGTTCGCGAGGTCCGCAGCGATCACCTCGGCGCGGGTCCCATGCTCGCGCGAGAGCTCGTCAGCAAGGTTGCGCAGGGCCTCTTCCCGCCGGGCGACGAGGATCGTCGAGTGGCCGCGGCGAGCCAGTTCGCGGGCGAATGCCTCGCCGATGCCCGACGACGCGCCGGTGATGAGCGCCGCGCTCGAGTCGCTGGGCGGAGGAAGCGCCATCGGGGCGGGCAAGGCTAGCCGATACCGCAGTGCGGAGCCACCGGCCCCAGTGCGTCACCTCCGTATCATCAGCCACATGGAAGGTTCCGATTTCAACCTCTTCGGCGACCCCGACGAGCTGCGTGACCGCCTCGGCGAGCTCGCCGAGCAGATGCAGGGCGCCCAGAAGGTCGCCTGGGCGGACAACGCGATCAAGCTCGCTGTCGACATGACCGTCGCGGCGATCAACCGGCTCGACCTCGCCGGCGCGAGCGACGAGCAGGCGGTCCAGGTCCGAGACGCGATTCGCATCGTCTTCCCCGAGGCAGTGACCCTCGTTCGCGAGGCCCGCGAGGGCCTTTCGTAGCACCCGGCGCGCCATCCGTCAGCAAACCCCCTCTAGCTTCGGCGCGTGCGCCGGGAGCATGGAACGGCAACGGTCGAGGCGGTTGCCCTGTCGCTTCTGCTGGCCGCGCTTCTCGGCGTCGTCGTCGCCCAACTCGCCTCCTCGCCGCCCACCGACGCGGCCCGCTCACTGGACTCGCAGCTCGCTCGGCGCCTGCGCTGCGCACCTGCTGAGCCGGGGCCATGCTGGCAGGACCCGCTGACCGTCGCCTACGGCCGCTCGCTGGCCGGGGCGATTCGCGCGCTCGCTCCCAGCCCGGCCACGGTCGTTGCCGCCGACGGCCTGCGCGTCGCGCCCGTCGACTTTCGCTACTGCCGTCACGAGACGTGCGCTGTCCCGAGCCCGCGGCCCGGCCTGACCGCCTCCAACCGGAGGATGACTGCCTTCACGTCGGCGATCGATCGCCGGCGCTCAGGTGGTGGCGTGGAGATCGATTACTGGCTCTACCGCCCCGGCGTCGGCTGGACCCGGGTCACACGCCGGCTCGACTCGGCCGAATTGGAGCGCTACGCGTCCAGACCGCTCCTGGAGTCGGACGTACCGACTCTCGTCCCGCTCGAGACGCTTCCTGGGCGCGATTCGTTTCAGTTCTCACTGAGGGAGCAGCCACCCTGGCGAGGGCTCGTGCGCACCGTCTACCCGGGATGACCTCCCCATCGATGGACGAGAAACGCAAGCATGGGTAGCGTTTCGCGTCCGTCGCGGGGAGGAGGCGGCCGGCGCGGCTACCAGTGGGCGTCGTGGTGCTCGATTACGCCCATGCCTCTCGCCAGCTCGATTCCGCCGGGCAGCGAGCCGGTGAACGTGCCGAAGGGCTGGCGGTAGGCGTAGCGGACGATCAGGCGGTTCTCGCGCCGGCGGCGCTCGGCCTCGGCGCTGAAGGCGAGGCGAGAGTCGTCGCCGAAGGAGATGGCCTCGAGTCCCTCGAAGCGGCACGACGGAGCCTCGGTGGGCTCGCCGTCCACCCAGATCGCGCGCTCTGAGCCCGTCTCGGGGTCGTTGACCCCCTCGACGAGGTTCCAGCCGACTCGCCTGCCGTCCGTGGTGCGGCCGACTCCCGCCGACCAGCTCCAGACCGTGTGCCGGGGGTGGTGGCCGTCGGTCTCGTCGATCACCCCGAGCCCGTCGACCTTCCAGCTGCGGCCACCCGGCGCGCGCAGCTCGCCCCGAACCGAGACACCGACCTGCTTGCGCGTCCACACCTCGTTGCCCTCGCCGTTTCGGCACCGGGCCTCCCAGGGCGTTCCATCGCCGACGTCGAGATGTCCCCTCAGTGCTTTGCTCTCGATGCGCACCTCGCTTGGCGCGGGATCCCCGCCCGGGCCGGGCCCGCGCACCTCTGCGACCGTTCCTGGAACCCGCATCCGTGTGCGCTCAATGAGCTCGCCGCTCGCGCGGTCGAAAAGCGCGAAGAACGTCTGGGCGAACGGCCCGACCTGGACACGCGCCGCGCAGAGCATCACCTCGTCGGAGAACGCCGCGACGTAGCGCCAGCGCTTTCGCAAGAGGGTGCCTACTCGATCTTGGCCAGCAGATCGCCGGCGGCGACGGCAGCGCCCTCGGCCGCAGCGAGCGTCGTGACCTTGCCCGCCCGGTGGGCGGTGATCTCGTTCTCCATTTTCATCGCCTCGACCACGCAGATCAGATCGCCCTCGGCAACCTCCGCCCCCTCGGCGACGGACACCTTGAGAACGGTGCCCTGAAGCGGCGAGACCAGGGCCTCGCTCGAGGCCGACGCGCCGCCCCCGGCCTTGCGCTCGCGCTTGGGCGCCTTTTTCCCTCCGGCGGCGGGGGCTCCCGCCGCGACTGCGGCGCCGATGACCTTGACACGGTGAAGGCGTCCGTCGACCTCGACCTTGTACTCCCGCTCGGCCTGCTCTTCGGAGTCGGAGCCCTCATCGGACCCCGACGCCCCCGGACGCGAAGCGGAGGAGGCGTCGGGCTGTGTTGTCTTTAACCACTTCTTGTCCTCGGTGAGGTCGCGGCAGGTCTCGCCCTTGGCCCACTGCTCGGTGGCGAGCAGGGCGCTGTGGAAGGGGATCAATGTCGTGAGCGGCTCGATCCGGTACTCCGCGAGGGCACGGAGCATGCGCGCGGTCGCCTTCTCGCGGTCGACGTCCCAGGTGATGAGCTTGGCGACCATGGGGTCGTAGAGCGGGGTCACCTCCGAGCCGGCTTCAAGGCCCGAGTCGACGCGCACTCCGGGGCCGGCCGGCTCGCTGTAGCTCTCGATCTTTCCCGGCGCCGGCGCGAAGTTCTTGTGTGCCGCCTCGGCGTTGATGCGGCACTCGATCGCGTGGCCGCGAAGCTCGACGTCGCCCTGCGCGACCGAGAGGGGCTCGCCGGCGGCGATGCGGACCTGCTCGCGGACGATGTCGATGCCGGTGACCATCTCGGTCACGCAATGCTCGACCTGAACGCGGGTGTTCATCTCGAGGAAGTAGTACTCGTCGCCCACTTGCATGCCCTCGATCGTCCCGGCGCCGCGGTAGTCGACCGCGATTGCGGCTTCCGTGGCGATCTTGCCGATCCGTTCGCGCATCTCCTCATCGACGTGCGGTCCCGGCGCCTCCTCGATCAACTTCTGGTGGCGGCGCTGGATCGAACAATCGCGCTCGCCGAGGTGGATCACGTTGCCGTGCGAGTCGGCGAGGACCTGAACCTCGACGTGACGGGGGTCGTCGAGATAGCGCTCGAGGTAGACCGTGGGGTCGGAGAAGAACTTCTCGCCCTCGCGCGCCGCCCCCTCGAAGGCCTCCTCGAGGTCGCCGGCGCTCTGGGCAACGCGAAATCCCTTGCCACCGCCGCCTCCCGCCGCCTTGCAGGCGATCGGGTAGCCGATCTCCTTGGCCGTCTTCGTGGCGGCCTTGACGTCCGGCGAGGGCTCAGTCGCCCCGGGCACGATTGGCACCCCGGCCTTCTGCATCAGCTCGCGCGCGCGCGTCTTCGAGCCCATCGCATCGATCGCGCTGGCGGGCGGGCCGATCCAGACGATGCCGGCCTTTTCGCACGCAATCGCGAAAGCGGCGTTCTCGGCGAGAAAGCCATAGCCGGGATGGATCGCCTCGGCGCCGGCCTCCTTCGCGACCGCGAGGATCCTTTCGATGTTCAGGTAGCTCTCGGCGGGCGTCGCCGAGCCGAGGAGATAGGCCTCGTCGGCGAAGCGAACGGCCGGCGTCTCGCGGTCGGCCTCGGAGTAGACGGCGACGGAGGCGATGCCCATCTCCCGCAGCGTGCGCGCGACGCGAATCGAGATCTCGCCGCGGTTGGCGATCAGAACCTTCTGGAACACGGCGGCGCAGTCTATTTGGCCGGCTCAGTCGAACAGGTAGTACTCGACGTAGACCTTCGAGCCGCGCTACTCACAGGTGCCGTAGCTGACGACTACGCCGCCCGCAGGCGCGACTCGGCATGCTCGCCCGTCCAGACCACCTGGTCGCGGCCGGGGCCGACGCCCACCAGGCGCACGGGCGTCTTCGCGTAGTCGGCGATGCAGGCGAGGTAGTCGCGGGCGGCCTTCGGGAGGTCGGCCTCCGAGCGCGCGTTGCTGACGTCCTCCTCGAAGCCCGGGAGCTCCTCGTACTCGGCCGTCGCGAAATGCAGGACCGACTGGTGGTAGGGGAACTCGTTGAGCACGGCGCCCTCGCGCGACCGGTAGCGAACGGCGATCCGCAGGGGGTCGATTCCCGAGAGCACGTCGAGCTTGGTCACGGCGAGAGCCGCGAGCCCGTTGAGGCGGGCGGCGTAGCGCAGGGCAACCAGGTCGAGCCAGCCGGTCCGCCGCTCGCGTCCCGTGGTCGTGCCGAACTCGTGGCCGCGCTCGATGAGGCGGCGGCCGATCTCGTCGTCGAGCTCGGTTGGAAACGGGCCGGCGCCCACGCGGGTGGTGTAGGCCTTGACGACGCCCCATACCTCGTCGATGTCGGTCGGGGCCACCCCCGCGCCCACGCATGCGGCTCCGGCGATGGGGTTCGACGACGTGACGAATGGATAGGTGCCGTGGTCGAGGTCGAGCAGGGCGGCCTGGGCCCCCTCGAAGATCACCGATCGTCCCGAGTCGAGCGCGTCCCAGCAGAGGCGGGCCGTGTCGGCGATGTAGGGCTCGAGGCGATGGCCGTAGCGCAGATAGTCCTCGGCGATCGTGTGCAGGTCGAGCTCGCGCTCAAACGGGCGCAGCATCTGGCGCTTCGGCTCGAGCGCCGCGAGAATCTTCTTGCGCAGGATCTTGCCGTCGAGCAGGTCCTGCATCCGGATCCCAAGGCGAGAGGCCTTGTCGGCGTAGGCGGGCCCGATGCCGCGCTTGGTGGTGCCGATCTCGAGCTTGCCGAGGCGTGCCTCGCCGGCCGTGTCGAGCATCACATGGTAGGGCATGATCACGTGGGCGTTGGCCGAGACCCGCAGTCCCGAGACGTCGATGCCGCGCTGGCGCAGACCGTCGAGCTCGGAGTTCAGGACCGCTGGGTCCACGACGACTCCGTTGCCGATGATGCAGGTCTTGCCCGGGTAGAGGATCCCCGACGGGATCAGGTGGAACTTGAACTCCTCGTCGCCGCGCACGATCGTGTGGCCGGCGTTGTTGCCGCCCTGAAAGCGCACGATGAGGTCGGCCTGCTCGGCGAGCAGGTCCGTGACCTTTCCCTTCCCTTCGTCACCCCACTGGGTGCCCACGATGACTCTGGCTGGCATGGCGCAGGGATTATGAGGCGCTGAGTCGGCGGTTAGCCGACTGGCGCATACCTGTGGTGAATCGCGAGGGCGTTTCCGTCCGGGTCCGTGAAGAACGCCTGTAAGCACACCCCGGAGTCGAGCGTCTCGCCGCGAAACTCCACGCCGCGCGACTCGAGCGTTGCCTTCGCCGCCTCGAAGTCGTCGACGTGGAACTCGACCGGCAGGGAATGCGGCTCGAACTCGACGCCGAAGGCGTCGGCCTGCATGATCGCGAGCGTCAGGTTGCCGGTCTCGAACTCGACGCCGGGCATCTCGCCCCAGCGCTTGCCGATCGGAAGCTCGAGCACCTCGGCGTAGAACTTCTCCGCGGCCGCGATGTCGCGCGTGCCGAGGGTGATGAAGTCGGTGCCTTTAACGAGTGCCATGGATCAGCCGCTATGCAGCGTACCTTCGGTCGTCGCCGTACAGGGGGTACTGCTCGCACATCTCGGCCAACCTCGACACGGTGCGCTCCCCCACCTGGTCGCGAAGCTCGTCGTACGGGAGGTTGGTCGTGACGATCATCGACCGCTCGGTGACGTAGCGCTCGTCGACGATGGAGTAGAGCTGCTCCAGCACCCAGTCGCTCTGCTTCTCGGCGCCGAGGTCGTCGATGTGGAGCAGATCGACGGAGGTCAGCCGGTCGAAGAACCCGAGGTAGGACTCGTCGGGGGCGTCGTAGGTGCGACGGATACGCGCCAGCAGGCGAGGCAGGGAATAGATCGCGACGGTCCGGCCGGCCTCGATCGCCAGCTTGGACACCAGCATCGCGAGCGTGGTCTTGCCGGTGCCCACGTCGCCGGAGAGCCAGATTCCCCGCCCCTCGTCGAGGTTGCCGCCGAGGTCGTCGACGTAGGCGCGCACCGCGGAGACCACCGCCTTCGACTTGAGGTCGCGCGCCATGTCGGAAACAGGTGGGCTGTCAAAGCTGACGCTGCGGTAGCGCGCGGGCAGCGTCTTGTTGACCCCCCGCGAGCGCGCCTGCACGAGGCGTCGCTGCCGGCACTCGCACGGCGAGGCGACGTCGTCGGCGTCGATGACCCAGCCGCCGCCGTCGCACTCCCCCAGCGGGCACGTCCGCGGCAGCCTCTCGACCTGGCCGCTCACTCGTCGGCAGCGCTGACGATCGGCGGCGCGTCGTCGGAGGCGGGCGGGGCGCCGGCGTGCCGATCTGCGTGCGCGAGCGTGTTGAACGACGCGTACTCCTGGTTGAACGCAAGCTTCACGGTGTCGGTAGGCCCGTTGCGGTTCTTGCGGACGATGAGCTCCGCGATGCCGGCGAGGTCCTCGCGCTCCTGGCGGCGCTCCTCCGACTCCTCCTCCGTGTCGAAGTTGGAGTAGTAGTCCTCGCGGAAGATGAACGCGACCATGTCGGCGTCCTGCTCGAGGTTCCCCGACTCGCGAAGGTCGGAGAGGATCGGCCGCTTGTCGCGCCCCGAACGCTGCTCGGGCGCGCGGGAGAGCTGCGACAGGGCGATGACGGGCACCTTCAGATCGCGCGCCAAGAGCTTCAGCCCGCGGCTCATCTGGCCAACCTGCTCGACGCGGTTGATTCTCGGGTCCTCGGCGCGCATCAGCTGGATGTAGTCCACGACGATGAGAGCCAGCCCGCCGCGGCCGGCGTCGATCTCCCGGGCGTGCAGGCGCCGGGCCTTGCCACGCAGGTCGAGGATCGAGAGATCCGAGGACTCGTCGATCCAAAGCGGCGCCGACTCGAGCTCGTTGCAGACGCGCAGCACGCGCTTCCAATCGCCCTCCGACACGCGGCCCTTGCGGAGCTTGTCGGAGGGGATCTTCGAGCGCTTGGCGATCAGCCGCTGGGCGAGCTCCATCTCCGACATCTCCAGGGAGAAGAACGCGACCGGTCGGTGCTCCTTGGTCGCGACGTGCTCGGCGATGTTGGCGACGAGCCCCGACTTGCCCATGCCCGGGCGGGCGGCGAGGATGATCAGGTTGCCCTGCTGAAAGCCGCCGGTGATCGCGTCGAGATCGGCGAACCCCGAAGCCGTGCCGGTGATGCCGCCGCCGGACTTCGCGATCTCCTCGAGGCGGGCGACTTCGTTGTCGAGAATCTGGCCCAGCTCGTGGAAGTCCTCGGCCTGCTCGGTGTGCGCGACCTTGAAGAGCGCCGCCTCGGCCATCTCCACAAGCTCGCGCGGCTCGCCCTCGTGCTGGCGCACCGAGCGCTCGATGTTCTGGGCCGTCGAGAGCAGGCGCCGAAGGAGAGCGTTCTGCTTGACGATTCCGGCGTAGTGGCGAGCGTTGCCGGGGGCCGGCGTGGTCGAGGCAAGCGAGACGACCGCGTCCCTGCCGCCGGCCTCGGCCACCTCGCCGGCCTGCGTCAGCTGCTCGGTGACCGTGAGGGCGTCGACCGCCTGGCCGCGCTCGTCGAGGGTCTTGATCGCGCGGAAGACCAGGCGGTGGCGCTCGCGGTAGAAGTCCTCCTCGCGCAGGCGAACATCGACCAGCACCGGCTCGATCGCGCTCTCGGAGACCATCATCGCGCCGAGCACGGACTCCTCGGCCTCGAGGTTCTGAGGTGGAAGGTTGGTCTCGACGCTTGCCATGGGCTGGGTGATCGCGGGGAGCTTCACTCCCTCAATTAGAGGCCGTGGGGCGGCGGAAATTGCCCCGGTGCCAGCCTGCCTCGAGAAAAGCACATGGCGTCTCGAGCCGAACGGCGCGAAGGCGCGATTTGCGGAGGGTTAGTTCGGTGGCCGGGAGCCGAGCTAGTGCTGCTCGGCGACGATGGTCTTGACCCGGGCCACGGAGTCCGGCGCCACCTCCACCTCAACCATGTAGGTGCCGGTCGCGCGGATCGGCTCGTCGAGGCGGATCTTCTTGCGCTCGATCCGCAGGCCGCGCGCCTCGGCGATCGCATCGGCGATCTCCTTGGCGCTCACCGAGCCGAAGAGCTTGCCGTCCTCGCCGGCGCGATGCTGGATCGTGAGCACGGTCTTGGAGAGCAGGGCCGTGGTCTCGCCGGCGCGCTCCGCGGCCTCGGTGGCGGCCTTCTCGGCGGCCTCCCGGCGGCGCGCAGCCTCCTCGAGGGCGCCGCGGGTTGCGGGCTGCGCAAGCTTGCGGGGCTGGAGGTAGTTGCGGAGGTAGCCGGGCGAGACGTCGATTGCGTCGCCGGCCTGGCCGAGCTCCTCCACGTCCTTCAGAAGGATGGCCTGCGCCATGGCTCAGCGCTCGCCGACGTAGGGGAGAAGAGCGATCTCCCGGGCGCGCTTGACCGCCAGTGCGAGCTGGCGCTGGTGAAGCCTCGAGAGGCCGGTGACGCGCCGCGAACGGACCTTGCCGCGATCGGAGATGAAGCGCCGCAACAGCGTCAGGTCCTTGTAGTCGATCTCGGCGACGTTGATGCGGGTGTACTTGCGCGGGCGGAAGCGGTCGGCGCCCGGGCCGCGGCGGCGGCGCGTCGGCGTTGTGCCGGGTCGCTCACGAGGCGGCATCAGGCAGGTCTCCGAAATGTGTCATTTCTGTCGCGCATGGTCCCAATCGCCAAAAGCGCCGCCCGCGAGGACGGCACGAGGCAGGCATGATAGCCGTGGGCGTCAGCGTTCGAGGCCTGTACGAAGTCTGTCGCGCGGTCGCCGCGCCGGCGAAGCGCAGGAGGATCGCCTCGGCCTCGGGATCGTGCGGTTCACCGCCGGCTCAGGCGGGGAGCGCCGCCGGGACGGAAAACTGGCGCCGCGGCGCTTTACGCATCGGATCGGCGACCCAGCCAGGGCACCATAGGATTGCGACCGTGCCGTTCACGCTCAGGAACCTCAAGGAGGACCTGGAGGACCTCGGATCCAGGTTCGACGGCGCACCGGACCTGGAGTTCCGCTTGGCGACAGAGGCGCTCGAGCTCGAGCAATCCGGCCTGAGCTACCAGCGCGTCCCGCCCGGCTATCGCTTTCCGTACGGCCACACGCACAAGAAGCAGGAGGAGGTGTACGTGGTCCTGCGCGGGAGCGGGCGGATGAAGCTCGACGACGAGATCGTCGAGCTCCAGGGGTGGGACGCGGTGCGCGTCCCACCCGGTACGTGGCGAGGCTACGAGGCCGGGCCGGAGGGCCTCGAGATCCTCGTCATCGGCGCGCCCCATCTCGGCGAGGCCCCGCGCGAAGACGTCGAGGGCCAGCGCGACTGGTGGGCTGACTAGTGCCAGGCAGGTGAACATGAAGCCGGGAGAGGGAACTCAGAGCATCGATTAGAGCGAGTCGCTTCGGAGGAGAAGCGGCTATTTCGCTCTCCATCCATAGGAGTGGTGAGGTGGGCACCTCCTGGGCTTGGCTACCGTGTGACATATGAGTAGCCAGCGAGTGCCCGGTGGGGTAGTGCACAAGTTGCCTGCAGACCTACGCAATGCGCTGATCGCGAACACAACGGCCCTCGACGCCTGGAGGGACATCACTCCGCTGGCCCGTAACGAGTTCATCTGCTGGGTCGATGACGCCAAGCAGGAGACGACCCGGACCCGCCGCATTCGACGGACACAGGAAGAGCTCGAGGAAGGCCAGCGTCGCCCCTGCTGCTGGCCTGGATGCAAGCACCGCGAGCGAATCGGTACCTAGGGGCCGAGCCAGGGGCCCATCGCCCTGTTAGCCGATCCGCTCCGCCAGCTCGATGATTGATCCCCTCCGGGCCGCGGACGTAGCGGAGCCGGAAGATGTTTCCCGTCGGGCTCCACCTCGTTGTCTTCCGACATCGCCCGCAGTATCTCGCGGAAGGGTGCTGCTATCCGCGCAAGGCGACACAGCGGGTGCCCCGCCGTCGTGGTGCCCGCGAACCTCCTAACTCAGAGAAGCGGCGCCGCGGAGCCGCTCACGGCTAGAAGGGGATGTCGTCGTCGGTGGCGCCGACGCCGGCAGGCTCTGGGTTCGTGAAGTCCGAGGTGTCCGCCGGGACGTCCGACTGTGGCGTGAAGCCGCCGTTGCCGCCCGACGGCGCGCCATCGCGGCTGCCGAGAAACTGGACGGTGTCGGCGACGATTTCCACCGCCTGGCGCTTGCCGCTGCCATCGGTCGCGTCCCACTCCCGCCACTCGAGGCGGCCGTCGATCGCGGCCGGTCGGCCCTTGGAGAGGTAGTTGGCGCAGTTCTCGCCCTGCGCTCCCCAGACGGTGACGTCGAAGTAGTTGGGCTTGTCGACCCACTGGCCGCTCTGGTCCTTGCGGCGGGTGTTGACCGCGATGCGAAGCTTGCAGACCGCGGTTCCGCTCTGCAGTTGGCGCAGCTCGGGGTCCTTCGTGAGGTTGCCGGTGATGATCACGCGGTTGATGTTGCTCGCGGCCACTTGGCCCTTCCTTTCATCGCTTTGAACTCGACTTGGATTCTAAGCAGGCGGGCGGCGCGTTCTCTCCCCCTGGGAGCTTCAAGGAATCCGCAAGTAGCGCGTTCAGGCCGGCTGTTCGCCGTTGTCCGAGTCTGCCTCCGAGGCCGGCGGCTCCTCGGGCTGCGGCTCGGCGTCCTCGACGGGAGCCTCCGCCACCTCGGCCGGAGCCTCGGCCACCTCGGTGGGAGCCTCCGCCGCAGGCGCATCGGTCTCGGCCTCGGGAGAAGTCTCGAGCTCGGCGGCGGGGGCCTCGCTCTCTGCGGCGGGCTCCGCCTCTGCCTCGGCGCCATCCTCGGCGGCCGGCTCTGGGGCGGCGGGCACATCCTCGTCTTCGCGACGATCCGGACGGGCAGGGGGGCCGCTGCCGGGCGTCGGCGGCGGCGGGACGACCACGGGCGAGCGCGCGTCGACCTTGAAGATGCGGAAGCGCAGGACGCCGTCGGCGATCTTTAGCTCGTGGTCGAGGGCGTTCAGCAGCTCAGCCTCCCCCTGGAAGCGGAAGAACCGGTAGTCGGCCTCGGTGCGCCGACGGATCTCGTAGGCCATGTTGCGAACGCCCCAGGCCGTGTCGTTCTTGATCGTGCCCGAGGACTCGATGCGTGCCCGTGCGTCGGCGACGATCTTGTCGCGCTGCGCGTCGGGCGCCTCGGGGTCGAGCATCAGGACGAGCTCGTATTCGGTTGCAAGTGCAGTCGTCAAGCGGCGCGTGACTATAGGGGACCTCTGAGCCCGCCGGATACCGGGGGGCGCGAGTCGGGCCACCGGGTTTGCAGATTGGCGATGCTGAGCCTCTCCGCGATCAGATGGCCGAACGTCGCCCGCGCCGCGGCCGTCGTCGCCTCGCTGGCGACGGCGGCCGCTTTGGCTCCCAGCCTCCTGCGAAGTCCCGAGCCTCCGCCTCTGGCGGCCGATGTGGGGCTTCCCCAGGCGTCGCCTCTCCGTGTCCCGCCGACGGCCCCCCGGGCGGGGCAGCCCCCAAGGAGGGCCACCGGCAAGCACCGGCCGGAGCATCCGTCTGCGGCCCACCCGGACACTCCCCCTCGCACGCCTTCCCGACCCAAGCCCCTGTCCCAGCCCAGGCCTTCCGCGGACGCGACGCCCGCACCCCCTCCCACGTCCCCGCCGGCGCTCGCGCCGGTGCCCGTCGCCGTACTGCCCGCACCGTCGCCACCGCCTCCGCCCGCTGTTCCGGCCTCCCCTCCGCCCGCGCCGCGACCGAGCTCACCCCCACCGCAACCGCCCGAATTCGGATTCGAGCACTGAAAGGACCGCCATGATCGATCCTGCCAACGATGCAACGCGCTCGCGCCCGGTACGCGTCGGCACGCTTGCTTTTGGCCTCGCCCTCGTAGGCTTCGCCGTCGCCCCCGACCGGGCGGGTGCCGGCACCTACACGGCCGCGCAGTGCCACCCCGGTTACGTGGCAGGGCATGACGATGCGCGGTTCGGGCGCAGCTCGAGCGACTTCTCCGGCGCCGCGAGCTGCGGGCACGGGGGCGGTGGGCTGCGGATCGCGCACTCTGTCTCACGGACACTTTCGGGGCGCCAGGGCAGCTGGACGTTTTCGGCGCCGATCGGCACGGCGATCGTCAGAGCCACGATTCGAGCCTGGGGCGTGGCCGACGGCGGCATCGTCCCCGAGGTGCTCGCGGGCGCGCCGGGATCGATGCGAAGCGCCGGACAGGCGGCGGGCAAGCCGCACCGCCTGAGCTGGTCGGGACTGGCGCGCAACGTCGCCGCTCGGCTCGAATGCCGGCGCCGGCCGCATTGTGCTCCCACCGCCGAGGCCCACATGGCGATCAACCGGGTACGCCTTCGGATCTCCGACCCCGTGAAGCCGGCGATAGGGCTCGGCGGCCCCTTTGCCGACGACCCCGTCGTTCGCGGGACACAGACGCTGGGAGCCCTGGCGGGAGACTCCGGCTCGGGCGTGGCAGGTTTCAGCGTCGAGGTGAACAGCCATCCCGCGGGCAGCCGGGCGCTCGCCTGCGCCCTGCACGGCCGCATCGCCCTGCGGCTCTCACCGTGTCCGTCCAGCGCAATCCTCAACCTGGCCGAGGACACGGCGACCGCCCCCTTTGCGCAGGGGACCAACTTCGTCCGGGTCTGCGCCCGCGACTACGCGGCTCGGCACGACGCGAACGTCAACTGCGCAGTGCGCAGGCTGAGGGTCGACAACGAGTGCCCGCTGGCGGGCGTCGCAGGCGGCGTCACGCTCACGGCGGGCGTCCGCGGCGTGCATCGCGGCTTCGTGGCTTCGCGCCGCGACCATCCGCGCGTTGCTGGGCGCCTGCTCGACGGCGCCGGCAACCCCGTCGCAGGCGCCAAGGTCTGCGTGGCCGCCCAGGCCCTGCCCCGTCGGGCCCCGGAGCGGGTCCTGGCGATCCCAACGACCGGCGCCGAGGGGCACTTCGTGGCACCGATCCCTCCCGGGCCGGCGCGGCGGTTGCGCGTCGCCTACTGGCCGGCGGCGCGCGGCGCGCTACAGAAGTTCGCGCGCATCCGCTTCCGGGCGCGACCGCGCCTCGCGCTGCGCCCACACGGCGAGCTCCAAAACGGCGACCGCCTGCGATTCAAGGCCCACCTGCCCGGGCCTGACGCCGAGCGGCGGCTGGTCCGCATCGAGGCTCTTTCCCATCACCATTGGGTTCCCGTAACCGGCGGGCGAACCGGATCGGGAGGGACTTATCGCGGCAGCTACCGCTTTCATGCCACCAGCGGATCGCGGACCTACCGATTCCGGGCGCTGGTTCCACATCAGAGCGGCTACCCGTACGCGAGCGGGACTTCGGCCGTGAAGCGAAAGCGCGTCAGCGGTTAGGCGGAGGCCGCGCGGGTGACGCGCTCGGCCTCGTCCTTGGCGTGGACGTCGGCCAGCTGCTCGGAGATCCAGACGCCCGGATCGCGGTCGCGGACGATCTCGCGCAGCCGCCCGGCTCGCAGGCGCCGCTCCTCGGAGTCCATCGTGAGCGCGCGGTACATCGTGTCGGCCTGCTCCTGGATGTCGAACGGGTTGACGCTCAGGGTGCAGTCGCCGAGCTCCTCGTGGGCGCCGGTGTTCTCCGAGAGCATCACCACGCCGTCGCGCGTGTTCACGGCTGGGGCCTCTTTGGCCACCAGGTTCATCCCGTCGAAGAGCGAGTTGACGATCAGCAGGTCGAAGTGCTTGTAGCGGGCGACCGCCTCGGGGAAGTTCTCGTAGATCCGCAGGTCGATCGGCATCCAGTCGGTCGTGCCGTGGCGGTGGTTGACCACGGCTACCAGCGCCTCGATGCGATCGAGGTACTCCTGGTACTCGGGCACGTCGGTACGCGATGGCTGCAGGTGGGCGATGAAGGTCACGCGCTCGCGAAACTCGGGATGCTGCTGGAGGAATACATCGAACGCCGTGAACCCCCGCAGGACGTTCTTTGACAGGTCGGCGCGGTCGACTCGAAGGATCAGGTGGTCGCGGCGGCGGCGCAGCAGCTCCGCCTCGTGATCGGCGACCTCGTCGGACGCGGCGGCGCGGTCGAGACGGCGCGCGTCGATCGCCAGGGGATAGGCGCGGACCCAGGTTTCGTGGCCGTCCTGCATCACGGCTCCGCGGTCGTGGTCGACCTCGAGCTCGAGGAGCTCCTGGCAGCAGTGCAAGAAGTTGCGGCAGTAGGCCTGGGTGTGGAAGCCGATGATGTCGTTCGCCAAAAGGCCGCGGTAGATCGCCTCGCGCATGTAGGCGGGCAGGATCCTCCAGGAGTCCGGCTGCGACCACGGAATGTGGACGAAGTGCTGGAGGAACACATCGGGCCGCGCTTCGCGGACCAGCAGGGGGCACGTGTAGAGGTGGTAGTCGTGGAGCATGACCAGGGGCTCGTCGTCGTCGGCGATCGCCGCGATGATCGCTTCGGCGATGTCGCGGTTGACGACCACGTAGCCCTCGCGCCAGGCCTCGACCTCCTCGGCGCGGATGTCCGGCGCGTTTGAGAGATCCCAGAGGTAGTGCTGGATGAACCAGAGGATCGGGTTGGCGATGACGTTGTAAAAGCGGTCATACGCGTCGGGGTCGCTTTCCACCAGCAGCACCTCGTAGCGCACGTCGTCGATGTCGATATCGACCGGAGCACCCCCAGCCTCTCGCGAGACGGCCACGTCCTCCTCGGTCATTGCCGAGGCGATCCAAAGGGCCGATCGCTGCGCCACGAGACCCGAGAGCGCGGTCACCAGGCCGCCGCCACCGCGGCGAACCTCGCGCTCGCCTCCGTCGGAGCGCCAGAACTCAGCCGGGCCCCGGTTGGAGACGATTACGAGCTTGTGACCGTCGGCGACCATGGCACCAAGTTTCGCATCGTTGGCGCTTCGTTAAGGGATCTGACCCCTCTGGGGCGGCAGTGCGCGCTAAACGCCGATCTCGTGGCAGATGTCGAGCCAGTCGCGAAGCAGGCGTGGTGTCAGAAAGCGCTCGCGTGCGCGCTCCTTGCCGCCGCGGCCAAGGCGCTTCGAGAGCTCCGGGTCCTTGAGGATCTCGATCGAGCGCCGGGCAGCGTCTTCCACCGAGCTGACGAGAAAGCCCGACACGCCGTTCTCGATCTGAAGGGGAATGCCCCCAACGTCGCCGCCCACCGTCGCCCGACCCTTCCAGAGGGCCTCGGTGACGGTCAGCCCGAAGCCCTCGCGAGTTGACTTCTGCATGCACACGTCGGCCTGCGACTGGAAGGCGTTAACCTCGATGGCGCCGACGTTGTTGAGGTTGTTGAGGATCTTGATGTCGGGATCGCCGTCGGCGTAGCGGAGGGTGGAGTTGAAGAACTCCCACCCCTCGGGGTCGTCGGTCGCCATCGATCCGACGAGCGCCAGCTGGACATCCGGGATCTCCGCCTTGACGGCGCGATAGGCGTCGATGACCCCGATGGGGTCCTTCCAGGGATCGAAGCGTGAGACCTGGCAGATCAGCGGGCGCTCCGGGTCGATCCCGAACTGCTCGCAGACGAAGGCGGCATCGTCGGGCGAGAGCGCCATGTTCTTCGGCGAGAGAGGGTCGATCGCGGGCGGGACGAGCTTGACCGGTTTGCCGTCCATGCGCGCCGGGACGTACTGCTCGAGGTGCCAGACGGTGGCGTCGTAATCGCGGATCAGGGGCAGGAGCCGCGAAAGGGTCGAGGGGTTCGGGGTCGAGAGGTCGATGTGGCAGCGCCAGACCCAGCGGCGCGCCCGCTCCAGTGCGTTTGCCCGCAGGCCCGCCGGCTGGGGGTCGTGGACGATGATCAGGTCCCAGTCGCCCTCGAGACTCTGGGCGTTCATCGCGTTGTAGGCCTCGAAGACCTCCCATTGATCGTCGGAGATCGCCTGCGGATCGCCCTGAAGCGAGTTGTGCATCAGCTTGGTGACGTTGAAGAACTCCTCGCGGCCGAGGATGACCTGCCAATGAGCGTCGAGGCCGACGTCGCGCATCAGGGGCACGAGGGTGTAGAGGATCTCCGAGACGCCGCCGCCGTAGGCGGTGGCGCTCACGTGAAGGACTCGCTTGCCCTCCATGGGAACGGCGAGCTCGCGGATGCGCTCGATCAGCGGCTTGCCGGCGATGTGGGTGTAATCGGCCAGCGAGCGCTGGCCCAGGGGCACCTCCTGGAGCACGAACTAGCCCCCTCCGGCCGGGCGAGTTCCCAGGGTGACGTCGACGGTCTGGCGCTGACCGTCGCGAACGATGTCCAGGTGGGCCACATCGCCGGGATTCAGGGCAGCGATGGCGTTGGGCAGGTCGCTGGCGTCGACGATCTTCTGTCCGTTCACAGCCGTGATCACATCGCCCCCGGCGCGGAAGTCGATGCCCTGGAAGTGAACCTTCGTATCGGACCCGCGGATGCCCGCCTGGTCCGCCGGGCCGCCGCTGACAACGCTCGAGACGAGCGCTCCGGCATCGACCGGGAGGCTGAGCTTTTGAGCGAGCTGCGGATAGAGCGCCGAGCTGCGGATTCCGATGTAGGCGTAGGTCACGTGACCGTTCTTCATCAGCTGCTCGATCGAGCGCTCCGCCGCAGAGATCGGGATCGCGAAGGCGACCCCCTGGTTGGCTCCGCTGGTGGTCTGGATCTGGCGGTTGATGCCGATCACGCGGCCCTTCGCGTCCAGCAACGGCCCGCCCGAGTTGCCGGGGTTGATCGACGCGTCGGTCTGGATGCCGCCCTCGATCCTGAAGTCGGTAAACGACTGCAGCGCGCGATCGAGCGCCGAGACCACGCCCACCGACAGCGACTCGTTCTGCTCGAAGGGAGAGCCGATGGCGGCCACGGGCTGGCCGACCTCCAGCTTTTCGCCCGTTGCCGGCTCGAGCGGCTTCAGGTCCAGGCCGGACGGGTCCACCTTGATCAGTGCGACGTCGTCGTTGAGGTCATAGCCGACGAGGGTCGCCGCCACGCGGTTGCGGTCGGCGAACTGCACATAGAGGGACTTGGCGGCCTCAACCGGGGCCGAGCTCGAGATGTCGACGGTGGTGACGACGTGGGCGTTGGTGGCGATGTATCCGTCGGTGTTGACGACAAAGCCGGCGCCCACGGCCGCCTGCGGGCCGGAGGAGAAGATGCTCGAACTGGCCGAGCTCGAGAACACGGAGGTGATCGTGACCACTCCGGGCTCGGCCTCCTTGTAGATCGACCCGGCGTTGAACCCCGATGCCGTCGCCTGTACGACGTGGGGGGGAACGCTTGCCGTCCCGCCCCCGCCGCCGGTTGGGCTCGTGGCGCCTGAGCCGCACGCGGCGATCGCCAGCGCCGCCAGGCCGCAGCCGGCGAGCGCGAGGAGGCGGGGCCTCACGCGACAACCCCGTGCTCGGCAGGAAGGCTCAGGGTGAACTCGGTACGGCCCGTGCGCGTGGAGACGCGGAGCTCGCCCTCCATTCGCCGGGCGAGCTCGCGCGCGATGGCCAGGCCGAGGCCCGATCCCCGCACGCGATCGCCGGTGAAGAAGCGCTCGAATATCCGGTCGCGATCGTGCGGCGGCACGCCGCGGCCGTCGTCGGCGACGACAAGTCCCGCGTGGCCGTTTGAGGTCTGCGCTGTCACTGCGATGGAGGTGCCCGCCGGAGTGTGGGTCAGGGCGTTGTCGAGCAGGATACGCATGATCTGCGCCACGCGGTCAGGGTCCGCTCGCGCCTGCGGCGCCCCTTTGGCGTGGAGGTCGATTTTTGAAGAGTGTCGTTCCGCCGCGGGGGCGAATTCCTCGACGACCTCCGCGGCCAACGCCGCAAGGTCGACGCGCCTGGGACGCAGCTCGATCGCGTCGGAGTCGAGCTTGGAGAGGTCCAAAAGCTCCACGGTGAGCTTCGTGAGGCGGTCGACCTGCTCGCGCATGGTGCGGATGAACTCCCCGCGGGCATCGGGGTCGGGGTCGTGCTCCTCCAAAAGCTCGACGAACCCGGCGAGCGAAAAGATCGGCGTGCGAAGCTCGTGCGAGGCATTGGCGATGAACTCGCGACGGGCGCTGTCGAGACGCGCGAGACGGCTCTGCATCTCGTCGAGCGCCGCGGCAAGCTGACCGACCTCGTCGGAGCCCGAGTCGGGGATGGGGGTCTGGAAGTTTCCGTCGGCCACCATCTCCGCAGCTCGTTCCAGCCGGCGAAGCCGCTGGGAATGAGCGCGGGCTGCGAACCACGCCGCGGCCAGCGCCAGAGCCAGGGCGATCGCACCCGCGATCAGGATCTGGCGTTTGATGAGACTGACGTTGTCGTCCACCTCAGCCAGCGGCGAGGAGAGCGCGAGCACCCACTCGGGTTTGCCCGAGCGCGAGACCACCACGGCGCTCTCGCCGATCCTGGCGCCGCCTGAGCCCTCAACGGCAGTGCCGGGGTGGCCGGTGGCGGCTGCCACGGCGGCGGCCGGGTAGCTGGGAGCTATCGCGGTGCGCTCGAGGCCGGAGTCGGCGATGACGAACTCGGGCCTGGGGGCCTGGGGGCCCTCGCGGACGCCGAGGAGAGTGGCGCGGGCGTCGGAGCGCTGCGCTGCTGCGTGCACCAGCCGGGCGAGCTCGCGGGAGGAGGCGTGATCGTGGAGCGCGACCTCGAAGCGCTGCTGCGAAGAGATCGCACCCGCCTCCAGGCGCTGGAGCTTCTGTGAGGTGAGGTTCGAGCGCAACTGCGGGACGACGTAGAGGTAGACGAACCCGATCGCCGCGGCCGTGATCGCGAAGAACAGTAGGACGAGCCGCGTGCGAACGCTGTTCATTCGCGGAAGCGGTAGCCGGCACCGCGGACTGTCAGGAGGAATTCCGGCGCGGCCGGGTCGGCCTCGATCTTCTCCCGCAGGTGGCGGATGTGGACGTCGACGGTGCGGGGGTCGCGATAGGTCGCATCACCCCAGACCGCAGCGAGGAGGTCGGCCCGGGACAGCACACGCCCCGCGCCGCGGGCGAGGGCCGAAAGGATCCCGAACTCGACATAGGTGAGCTCCACCTCATCGCCGCGAACGGCCACGGTGCGCCGTTCGAAGTCGATGCGCATGTCGCCCGCCTCGATGGGCTCCTGAGCCTCCGCGCCGCGGCCGAAGTCGGAACGGCGTAGGGCCGCCCGGACCCTGCTGCGGAACTCTCTGACCGAAAACGGCTTGGTGATGTAGTCGTCGGCTCCGATTTCGAGGCCGAGCACCTTGTCGCCCTCGTCGTCACGAGCGGTGAGCATGATGATCGGCACCTGGCTGCGCCCACGGATGCGCCGGCAGACCTCGATTCCGTCGATGCGGGGCAGCATCACGTCGAGGATCACGAGGTCGAAGCGCTCCGCGGCAAACCGGTCGAGGGCCTCCCGCCCGTCCAGCGCCGGCACGACTTCGTAGCCATCGCGCCGCAGCGGATATGAGAGGAGCGTCTGGATCGCCTGCTCGTCGTCGACCAGCAGCACCCGCGCGACGACATCAGCCATTTCTGAAGGTTAGTGTCGAGAATCCTCCGCTCGTGGTCGATCTCCGTCTTTACAGGGCAGCTTTCCTGCCAGCACTGGCGGCCGTTGGCGCGCTGCTCTTCTCCCTGCAGTCGCTGCCGAACGCGTTGCAGCCGCTGGTTTCACCCGGGACCTTCGATGGCCAGGCGGCGACCCGGTTCGCCCGCCAGGTCGCCGCCGTTGCCCCGAGCCGCCCACCCGGAAGCGAGGGCGATACGGCGGCGGCAGCTCTCGTCGAGCGCACCTTCCGCACCGTTCGCGGCGGCGACGTCCTCGAGCAGAGCTTCTCGTCCGGCGGCGCCTCGATGAAGAACGTGATCCTGAGTCTCCCTGGTCGCAGCGACCGCGTGGTCGCCGTGATCGCCTCGCGCGACAGCACAACCGGGCCGGGGGCCGCGACCAGCGCTGCAGCCACCGGGGCGCTCATGGAGATGGCGGTGGAGCTCGGCGGTGTGACCCACGGCGCCACCCTGCTGCTGGCTTCGACCGACGGCGGCACGGCCGGCGAGGCGGGGGCGAAGGAGCTGGCGTCGGGTTTCCTCGACGACGCCAACGTCGAGGGAGTGGTCGCGCTGGCGGCGCCCGGGCTCGAGAACCCGCGCCCGCCCTACCTGATCGACACCGCCGATGGCCCGGAGCGCGGCGGCCTCCAGCTCGAGCGCACCGCCGAGCGGGCCTTGGCCGACCAGGCGAGCGTCCACGTTTCGCGACCGGGTGCGGTGCAGCAGCTCGTGCGGCTCGCCATCCCATGGGGACTTGGGCCCCAGGCCCCGCTGATCGCTCGCGGAATTGATGCCGTCACCCTCTCGGCGGGCGGGGAGCTCCCGGTTTCGGCCGCCGCGGCCGAAACGCTCTCGCCGACCTCGCTGACCCGCTTTGCTCGCGCCACGCTGGATGTGGCGCTGTCGCTGGACTCGGCGCCCACCGTCGATCACGGTCCCGCCTCCTACATCGAGGTCGGCGGCAACATCGTGCCTGACTGGGCGATCCGGGTCCTTGCCCTCGCACTGATCCTGCCCGCGCTCGTCGCGGCGGTCGACGCCATGGCGCGGGCGGCACGCCAGGGCGAGGCCGCCGCAGCGCTTCGCTGGGCAGCTCCGACGGCGCTGCCCCTGCTGGCGGCGCTCGCGCTTGTGTACCTGCTCGCGCTGATCGGCATCGTCGCCCGACCGGGCTTTCCGTTCGAGCCTCGCGCGATCGGGATCGGATTCGGGGAGATCGTCGTGATGCTGCTCTACCTCGGGGTGGGGATCGGGGTTTGGCGATTGCTCGGGGGCAACACGCGCACGACCGGGCTCGACGGGGGCGCAGTTGCCAGCGCGCTGGGGCTTCTCTTGGTGGGCGTCGTGCTGCTCGTGTGGGTCTGGAACCCCTTTGCCGGACTGCTGGCCGCGCCGCTCGCGCACGCCTGGGTGCCCCAGGCGAGGAACGCTCGGCGCAGCCCGCTGCGGTCGCTGGCGGTCATCGCCGTCGCAGTTCTCCCCCTCCTGCTGGCGGCAGCGAGCGTCGCCTCACGCCTTCATCTCGGCGCCTCTGCGCCATGGCAGGTCCTCGTCGCGATCGGCGACTGGGGGCTGGCCCCCATCGGCGTTGCGGCCACGTCCCTGGCCGCGGGGTGGCTCGCTGCGCTCGTGGTGGCGGCTCGAACCTAGAGGCCTGATGTGGGTCATCCACGCACGCGGATGACGCCCATCAAGCCTCTAGGCGGTTTGGACGAATGTCCGATGTCGCGCAAAGCTCCAGAAACCGATGAAGTGGTTACTAACGAGCCCGCCAGTGAGATGGCGGAAGATCAGGAGCGAATCGACATCCCCGGATGGGAAGCGGAACGGTTGAAGTGGCAGATGACTATGCCCGAGTATCAGGTGGACGCAAGCGCGGTGGCTGACGCGATCGTCCAAAAGATGTTGCTCATCAAGCGCGGTCGCGAGGCGATCGCGGGGCGCGAAGCTGATCGAACCCGCGTAGGTTGCGGCGCTCGGTCCCGTCGCCGGCAACGAGACTGAGCCCAGCACTGTCCTCGACACGGCCGACGACGGTCGGCGGCGCTGCCATTGCCTTCAGAGCCTCGGCTGCCTCCTCCGGCACGGTCGCCAGCAGCTCATAGTCCTCCCCGCCCGTTGCGGCAAGCTCGACGGCTTCCATGCCTGCCGCCGTCGACAGCTCCTCCAGCCCGTCGGCAAGCGGCAGGCGATCGAGCCCCACCACCAACCGGACCTTGCTCGCCGCGGCGAGGTGGGCCGCGTCGCTTGCGATGCCGTCGCTCAGGTCGATCATCGCCGTGGCTCCCGCCGCCGCGAGGGCCGCGCCCTCTGCGAGGCGCGGCGCGGGCTCGAGCTGGCGCGCACGTAGCCCCTCGGCCACCTCGGCGGCCAGCCCCGCACCCAGCTCAGGACGCTCGAGCAGCACCAACCCGGCGGCGGCGCCGCCCAGCTCGCCGGTCACCACGACGATGTCCCCCGGCTGCGCGCCGCCTCGCGACACGAGCGAGTCCGCGCGCCCGGCGTGGCCCACAACGGTCACGGCTAGCCAGAGGACGGGGGCGCGGGAGACGTCGCCGCCCAGGACCCGCACCCCGGCGCCTCGCGCGCACCCGGCGAGCCCCCACGCGAGCTCGTCGGCCTCCTCCTCCGCCAAATCGCCGGGGACTCCGAGCTGCACGTAGGCCTCCCCCGCCTCTGCGCCCATGGCCGCGAGGTCGGAGAGCGCCGACGCCAGCGCTTTATGGCCCACGCTTCGAAGCGACGCAGTGTCGCGGCGGAAGTGCACGCCCTCCACGAGCGAGTCCACCGAGGTCGCCGTCGCTCCGGGCGGCACGGTCACGGCGGCGTCGTCACCGCTCGCGATGACTACCTCCGCGGGCCCGGTCCCGGCCGGGTCCTGCTCGAGGATCGCGCGCAGGCGCTCGATCAGCTGAAGCTCGCTGTCCACGGCCCAATCATCCCCTAGGGAAGCCTGGCTGATTCAGAACCCAACCTGAAGAAGCCTGACCGCTTTAGGTGCAGTTACGTCGGGATCGCTGCCGGGAGCTGGTACGCGCAGAGAGCCAGGGTGAGGATGACCAACAGGCGGTCGCGGCTGATCGCGGCCAGGGGCAGCGGCCAGAGCATGTACCAGGGAGTGACGTAGGCGCTCGCTGCGAGCAGCCCAGCCGCGCACCAGCCGGCGGCGCGGACCCAATCGCCACCTCGCGCCGTCCAGACGAGCAGGCGCACCACGAGCAGGGCGAAGAGAGCGAGCATCAACCCCTTGGCGACTCCCAGGTCGAGTCCGCTGGCCCGGTTGATGAGCGCCGGCACGCTGTGGTAGCTCGTCTGCGCCTGGCTGCCGGGGCCGGCGAGGAGCCCGCCGCCGACCGACGTCCCGAACGCCGCCAGGCCCACGGCCGCGACCAGGAACGCCGCCGCCACGGCGCCGAGGAGGAGGCGCCGACGGTGGACGTTCGCCCCGATCAGCGCGAAGGGCGCCGCGAATGCCGCCGCCGCCTTCACCGCGTAGGCGGCAACCAGGGCCGCCCCGCCGGAAGCGGCCCTACCGTGGGCGAGCGCCGCCAGCGCCGCCATGACCCCGACGACCATCAGCGTGTCGTTGTGGGGGCCACCCACGGCGTGAACGAGGATCAGCGGGTTGAGGCCCACCAGCGCGAGAGCTCGCGCCGGTGATCCCCCGCGGATGACGGCGAGGCGCCGGGCGAGCCGGCCGATGCCGACGAGCGCCGCGCCGCAGATCGCCTTCAGGGCCCACAGCCCGGCGGGAACGCCGATCAGCCCCAGCGGATAGCTGGCGAGTGTGAAGAGCGGCCCGTAGACCGTCGTCGCTTCGCGGAAGTCCTCGACGCGCAACGCCGCTGCGTCGTGCGGGATCGCAGCCGGGGCGTGGTCGTACGGGTTCAGGCCATGGAGAACGCCCAGGCGGGCGTAGGAGAGGTAACTGAAGGCATCGAGCGAGAGCAGCGGCGGAGCCAGCACGAAGGCAAGAGCCGCGGCGCCGGCCGCGGCCGCGATCGTGCCCTCGCCGAGCGCACGGGCGCACACCACCACGGCGAGGTACGCGACGAACGCGACCCACATCCACGTCCGGTACTGCGAGGGTGCGACCCCAAGCCCGTCGCCGTAGACGCCCAGCAGCCATCCAGGAGCGCCCGCCGCCGCGCCGGGAACGAGCGCAGGGCCGGGCGCGGCGAGCGGAACGAGGCTCGTCGCAAGCGCGAAGAGCGCAACGAGCCCGGGAAGTCGCTCTGCCCGTGGCTGGCCGGCGGGTTCGATCAGCCGAGACTAGTGCGAGCCAAGGCCGGCGTTAGCCAGGGCCGATGCCGCCACCGATCCCGCCGCCGCCACCTCCGTTGCCGGACGGGGTTGGAGGCGGCGCGGGGGGCGGGGTCGGCTGCGTCTGGAAGCCGCCGCCGGCGCAGTTGTAGACCGTCGGATCGCACTGGCCGCTGCCGTTCGTGCCGGTCGTATCGGTGGTGGATGTCGTTGAATCGGTGGTCGACGAGGACGTGGTGGTCGAGCTCTTCGAGCTCGACGCCGAGGACGTCAGGTCGCTGAAAAAGGGCGAGAGCGAGGGCAGGGTGCTCGGGACCTGGAAGGTCGGGCAATTGCCGTTCTGCGCCGTCGACATGTAGTGCTGCCAGATTGGGCCGGCTGTCGGCCCGCCGAAGCCCGTGTAATCGCGTGAGTCAGGGTGCCCGACCCAGACCGCCGTCGAGTACATCGGCGTGTAGCCGACGAACCAAGCGTCCGAGAGATCCTCGGAGGTCCCCGTCTTGCCCGCCATTCCGTTGTAGCAACCGATGTTGGCCGGAGTTCCCGTTCCTCCGGTGATGACGCCCTCGAGGACGTTGGTCACGTCGTAGGCGACGCCCGGCGTGAGGACGCGGTCGCCCGGATCGGAGCCGACGGCATCGGTGTGGCCGTCGGGGAACACGACCTTGCCGATCGCGGTCGGATCGTGGTGGACGCCGCCATTGGCCAGAGTCGCGTAGGCATCGGCCTGCTCGAGCGGCGTCACCCCGAGGTGGAGGCCTCCGATCGCGTTCGCCGGGACGATGAAGCAGTTCGGGCCCGGGGTACGACAGGGCTGGTTGTCAGGGGTAACGCCGAGGGGCGACGTGATTCCCATCGAGTAGGCCGTCTGGGCGAAGTTGTCGGGGCCGACGTCGAGGCCGAGCTGGGCGAAGATAACGTTGACGGAGGCGGCGGTGGCGGAGCGCAGGTTCATGGTGCCGCCACCGGCCTCGGCGTTGTTGACGATCCAGGTCCCGCACCCGCAGAAGCTGGTGAGGTCCTTGGGTGAGGCGCCGCTGTAGTAGGTCGAATCCGGGTCGATCCCCTGCTTGATCGCCGTGGTCAGCACGTAGGTCTTGAACGAGGACCCGGGCTGGCGGTGTCCCTGGGCCGCGAGGTTGAACTGATTCGCGTTCGAATAGCTCGACGAGGAAGCCAGCGCAACGATGGCCCCCGTCTTCGGGTCGACCGAAGCCAATGCGGCCGTCGGCCCCGACTGGCCCGGCAGGCACACCCCGCAGTAGTTGTCGACCGAGTCCTGAGCGGCAGCCTGAAGGCTGGGCTGGATCGTCGTATAGACCTTCAGGCCGCCGTAGCGAACGGTGCGCAGGCCGTACTTGTCGATCAGCTCCTGCTCGACGAGGTCGACGATCAGCGGCTCCTTGACGCTGGAATAGATGTCGCTCGCGTTGAGGCCGAGCCCCGACTTCACGGCGGTCGCGTATTCGGACGCCGAGATGTACCCCTGGTTCTCCATCGCCTTCAGCACCTCGTTGCGGCGCGCGAGGGCGGCCTTGGGCGCGTTGAACGGGTTGTAGTCGGACGGCGCCTGGGGCAGGCCGGCGATGAGGGCCGCCTCGGTCAGGTTCAAGTCCTTGGCGGACTTCGAGAAGTACGTCTCGGCCGCCGCCTGCACACCGACGGCGGTGGAGCCGTTGTTGGTCCCGTACGGCGCCGTGTTCAGGTACTGGGCGAGGATCCAATCCTTGGAGTGCTCGGTCTCGAGCTCGTTCGCCCAGTGGGCCTCCTTCAGCTTGCGCTGGATGTTGTTGTGCGGGTCGGTGCGGTAGAGGTTGCGCACGAGCTGCTGGGTGATCGTCGAGCCGCCCTGCACCACGGCGCCGGCGGCGACGTCCTTCAAGGCAGCGCGGATGATCGCGGAGGGGTCGATGCCGCCGTGGTTGTAGAAGTTGCGATCCTCGATCGCGATCGTCGCCTGCTTGAGGACGTCGGGCAGGTCCTTGTTGGTCACCGGCTGGCGGACGCGATCCGCGTGGATGTAGGCGAGACGGGTGCCGTCGGCGGCGTAGATCGCCGACGTCGCGCCGCGGTTGATCTTCGGCAGCGAGTCGATCGGCGGCGCGCTGTTGTAGACGCTCAGAGCCCAGGCAACCGCGGCCGCGACTCCGATCGCCGCGAACAGGCCGACGACGCCGAAGCCAAGCAGGATCTTCTTCCCAGCAGATCGCTTGGGCCGGCGGCGCTGGGTTCTGCGCTGGCGCGGGCTCATCGAGGGCCAGGAAGGGTAGCCGTCGGCGCTTGCATGCTCGTCAACTACGCCTGAGCGTCGCCCGTCAGCACACCCGCCGAGCGCAGCGCCTCGTGCGCGCGCTCACGCAGGGCCGCCTCCTCGGCACCGGTCTTCGTCCTGGCGGGCTCGCGCTTTTCGTGGACGTCGATGCGCACGCCGTCCGCGGTGAGCTCCGCCACCTCGACGGTCGCGACGCCCGCGCTTTCCAGGGCCCGGCGAGCATCGCCGACGTTCGCGCCCGGCGGCAGCCACACCGACGCCGCGGCTGGCGCGTTGCGGTCGCCGGTGGAGCGGTTGAAGACGATGGTGGAGACCACCTGCTCGTTCGGAACGATCATCAGGCGGCCGTCGCCGGTGTCGATGTAGGTGTAGGACAGGGTGAGGTCGTCGACGCGCCCTGTCACCTCGTCGATCGTGATCGAGTCGCCGATGCGGATCGGCTGGGCGATGGCGATCATGAGACCGGCCATCGGGTTGGCGAACACCTGGCGCGCCGCGAGGCCAAGCACCAGGGTGAGGACCGCGCTGGAGGCGAGGATCCCGGCCGCGAGGCGCTCGAAGTTGGCGAACTTGGAGAGCGCGAGTGCGCCCCCGATCACGATGATCCCGACGAGCAGCAGCCGGCGGACCACCCGGATGCGCGTCTGCGCCCCGCGCGAGGCGGCGACATCGCCGAGGCGAGAGGCGACGCGGCCGCCGCGGGCGAGGACCAGGCGGTCGACGATGAGGGCGACCATCAGCGTCACCCCGAAGGTGATGAGCGCGGACAATGCGTTGCCATGGATCGCTGCGATGACCATCAGGCCTACCTTCGCGCTCGGCGACCAGAATCCCTCGTGTGGAACGGCAAACGCAAGCGGTCCTGCTGGACGCGTTCGGCACCCTCGTAGAGCTCGAGCCACCGTGGGAACGCCTCGCCCCTGCGCTTGGCGTCGACGTCGCCCGGGCGCGAGCCGCCTTCCTCGCCGAGATGGCCTACTACCGCGAGCATTCCCACGAGGGAACCGACGGCGCCTCGCTCGAGGGCCTGCGGGAGCGATGCGCGGAAGTTCTGTCCAGTCATCTCGGCGAAGAGGTGAGCGTCGAGGCGATGATGGAATCGATCCGCTTTCGGGCCTTCGACGACGCCGCGCCCGCCCTTCGCGAGCTGCGCGCTTGCGGGATGCGGCTGGTCTGCGTGTCGAACTGGGACTACGCGCTCGGCGACGTACTCGACCGGGCGGGCCTCGGAGGGCTCCTCGACGGGGTGACAACCTCTGCCCAGGTCGGCGCGGGCAAGCCAGACCCGGCGATCTTTCGCGAAGCCCTGGAAATCGCCCGCTCCGAGCCCGGCGAGGCGCTCCACGTTGGCGACAGCCCCGAAGCTGACGTCTCCGGGGCCCGGGCGTCCGGGATCCGCGCGCTGCTGATCGACCGGGCGGGCGGCGGCGACATCGCGACGCTGGCAGAGCTGCCGGCTCATCTCTAGCCCGTTCGATCCGCAACGATTGACGCCATGGAGACCGCGAGCTCGGCACCTCCCCCGCCGCCGCCTCCACCGCCGGGCGCGCCGCCGGCCTCCGCCGTGGCGGCGCCCCAGCCCTGGGGTTCGGCGCGCGTCTTCGCCGGCATCGTCGCTTTGCTCGTCGTCGTCTCGATCGAAGTCGCGATCGTCTCGGCGTTCGATCCGAGCCTCGAGGGCGTGGCGACAAAGCTAGTCCTCCAGGCTCTGCTGGCGGGAACGCTCGTGGCCGTTGCCTTCGCCATGGCATCCACGCGCGACCACCGGGTCGGAGCCGAGGAGCTCGGCCTGACCCGCCCGCGCCCGGGGGCGCTGCGCCTCGCCGCCGGCGCCTACATCGCGTATTTCGTCTTCGCGCTCGCCTATTCGCAGATCGTCAGCCCGCACCAAAAGGACCTCACCCGCGATCTCGGCTACGGCCACAGCGTCCTCGCCTCGATCGTCGCCGGCGTCCTGATCGTGGCCGCGGCTCCGGTCTCGGAGGAGATCTTCTTTCGCGGCTTCCTGTTCGGTGGGCTTCGAAACCGCATGCCGGTGATCGCCGCCGCGCTGACATCGGCCGTGATCTTCGGCGCCTTTCACTACACGGGGACCAGCAGCCTCACGGTGATCCCGCAGCTGGCCGCGCTGGGACTCGTGCTCGCGTGGCTATATCACCGCTCCGGCTCCATCCTGCCGACGATCGCGATCCACCTCATGAACAACGCATTGGCGTTCGCGCTCCTGACCCAGTGACTTGGCCGCCGCTTTTGCCAGACTCTCCGGCATGAGTCGCCGTCTCACCCTCGGAGCCCTCGTCCTCTCGCTCACGCTCGCTGCTTCGGCGGCAGGACAGACCACAGCGCCGCCCTCGAGTACGACCGCGACCTATGGCGCCCTGGCGGCCCACACACAGGCGGCGCACGCCGGCCAGGCTCCCGCGCGGATGTGGTTCACCGAGCTCCAGGGCGTTAACTCGCGCATGATCAAGGTCGGCAGCCAGTTCGAGGCGGTCGGACGGATCGCTCCGTACGTCCCCCACCAGAAGGTCCAAATCCGCGTCGTCCACAACGGCCACACACTGCGCCGGCGCTTCTTCAAGGTCACCGAGATCGGCCACACAGGCGTCGGGCGCTTTCACATGAGCACTCCGGACCTGGTGCGGCCCGGGCCCTTCAGGGTCGTCGCCCTCCACCACGCGACACCCAACCAGGAAAGCGCTCGGGTCGTGTCGAGCAAGGTCGGCGTCAACTATCCGGACCTCGACCCGGGTGACCAGGGCTCCGACGTAGCGCTCTTCACCCGGCTGCTCCGCAACCGCGGCTACTACGCCCCGAGTAAATCGAGCTACGACAGCGCCCTGGGGCTCTCCGTCCTCGCCTTCCGCAAGGTCAACGGCATGCCACGCACGACCGACGCGACCGCCGACATGTTCCGCACCCTCGCGAAGCACAAGGGCGGCTACAAGCTGCGCTATCCGGATGCGGGACGACACGTCGAGGTCGACATCTCCCGCCAGGTGATGGCCCTGGCCGACCACGGCCAGGCCCAGTACATCTTCCACGTCTCGACCGGGGCGCCGGCGACGCCCACGATCACCGGCCACTACACGTTCTACCGGCAGTCCCCCGGCTACAACTCGCTGGGGATGTACTACTCGTCGTACTGGCAGGGTGGCTATGCCATCCACGGCTACCACGACGTTCCGACCTACAACGCCAGCCACGGCTGCGTCCGCGTCCCGATTCCCGACGCGACCTTCATCTACGACTGGGTCCGGCTCGGCGAGTCGATCTACACCTACTACTAGGTCAGTGGCGCCCGCCGACCTCGAGGCGGCCAGGAAGACTCTGGTCGCCGAGCTTCGCGAGCACGCGCTCGTGATCGGCAGGGTCACGCTCTCCTCGGGTCGTGAGGCCGACTACTACGTCGACGCCAGGCGCACGCTGATGCGCCCCGAAGGCTTTCGCGCCGCCGGTGAGCTGATCGCCGCCTACGCCGCCGAGCTGGGCGCCGAGGCGGTCGGCGGGCCCGCGACGGCGGCGATCCCACCCACCTGCGCGGCGCTTTCGGTTCCAGCGGGCGAGGGGCTCGTCGGGTTCTTCGTGCGCTCGCAGCGCAAGGAGCACGGCCTCCAGCGCTGGGTGGAGGGCGCCGCCGAGCCGGGCGCGAAGTGCCTGGTGATCGAGGACACGGTGACGACCGGCGGCTCGACTGTGCAGGCGATCGAGCGCATCCGCGAGGAGGGGCTCGACGTGATCGGCGCCGTGTGCGTGGTCGACCGCCTCGCCGGCGGGACCGACGCGATCGCCGCCGCAGCGGGCTCGTGCCGGGCGCTGGTGACGATCGACGACATCTACCCGGACCGCCCCGACCACGATTAGATCTAGCCGAGTGGCAGGTCGCGAAGCGAGGCGACCATGACCCTGGCCGCAGCGATCTCCTCGGGCGGAGTCGACCCGGCGTTGGCGGCGATCACAGCCGTGTAGTTGACGAGGTGGTCGCGGCGCAGCGCCGCGACCTCCACCTCCTGGCGCACACCGCTCCTGGTCACCCCCGAGGCCGTGACGAGCGCTCCGTCCAGGGGCGTAGCCGAGATTGGGTGCGGGGGGCTCGGGGCGAGCCGGTGTTCGTACCCGGGCAGGGCGAGGAGCGTCTGACGGGCGAAGCTCGCCGGCGGCGAGGTGAAGGCGTCCGAGGTGCGATCGACCGAGATCGACACGGCCACGAGGTGATCCGGCGAGCGGTAGAGAACCGTTTGGCGGGCGCCAGCCGGCCGCCAACCCGGCGGCACAGCGATGGAGAAGCCGTGGGCGTTGTCGAGCCTTGTCTTCCAGCCTGCGAAATGTCCGGCCGGCTTCTGGGCACTCTCCACGGTCGTCTTCGGTGGCTTGACGGAGGAACCGCAGCCGCCCAAAAGGGACGCGAGCACGAGCGCCAGGACGATACTCCCCGCCTGCCTTCCATCCCGGGACATGGCGGAGATTCTGATCCAAGCGAGCGGAGAGCGCAGCAGGCGGGGCCGAACCGCTAGGTTCCGCTCTCGATGGAAGCGACCGGTGTTCCCAGCGACGAGTGGCGCGTCGAGGTCGAGATCGGCGAGGACGAGGGTGCCTCGCTCGGCGAGCGGCTGGCCGCCATTCGCGTCGACGAGGAGGCGCGCGAGGACTTCGCGGGCCGGATCGTCATTACCCGCGACGGGCCGAATATCTTCGCCTACGCGTCGCGCGAAGCGGCCGCGCGCGCAGCCGAGGCGGAGATCCGCAAGCTCGTGGAGAGCGAGGGGCTCGAGGCGGGCATTTCGCTGACTCGCTGGCACCCGGTCGAGGAGGCCTGGAAGGACGCGGCCACGCCGATGCCCGCCACTCCCGACGAGGAAGAGGCCGAGCGAAAGCGCCACGAGGCTGCGGAGCGGGCGGAGGAAGAGGAAACGGGCCGAACCGACTGGGACGTCGCGATCCACCTCGACTCGGTCGCCGACATGCTCGATCTCGACAGGAAGCTGCGCGCCGAGGGACTGCCGGTGGAGCGCCGCTGGAAGTACCTGCTGGTAGGAGCGTCGACTCAGGAGCAGGCCGAGGAGCTGGCTGAGCGGCTGCGGGACATTGCCCCCGAAGGAGCGACGGTCGAGGTGATCGTCAACCCCACCGACCTCCCCAACCCCATCTTCGTCGCAATCGGCGCCCTGGCGGCGAAGCTGCGCCAGGGGTACTAGGCGAGCGCCCCGAGCAGGATTCGAACCTGCGGCCTACTCCTTAGGAGGGAGTCGCTCTATCCGGCTGAGCTATCGGGGCTCGGGTGCAGATTACGGCTCTGCGAAGCCGTTTCCTGGGGGGCGAGTGGAGCCTGGCTGTTGCTCGCAGGTCGCTCTTAAACCTCGGCAGTGCCCAATAGTGCCCAATCAAGAGCCGTGTCGTACTGCTCCAGGTAGTGCCCTGAGAGGCGTTCCCGGCGCTTGGTCGCCTTCTGATAGACGCGGAAGGTGAAGCCAAAGTTGGTGTGGCCCAGCTGCTCCGCGATGTAGACCGGATCGTCGCGAAGCGCAGCCCTGAGGCTCGCGTACGTGCGCCTCAATGAGTGCGGCGTCGCCTTTTCGCTGATCGGTTCGATGCCGAGCTCCTCGAGCCCGCCTGTTGGCTCTGCGGATGGCGGTCTTGAGCCGCCGGCCGACGTTGCTCACGCTTTGGCGAGCGCCCCCGCTTCGCGTCAGGAAGACCGCGCCTGCTCCCGAGCTTCGGGCCTTGAGCGTCCCGAGCTCCTCGACAACCCCGAGAGTGAGATCGACTTGCCTCCCGGTCCCTGCATCTGTCTTCGACTCTCGGACCGCGAGCGTCCCGGTCGCGAGATTGACGTCTGACCAGTTCACCGCGACTGCTTCCCCCACTCGCAGTCCTGCGCCCGCCATGACCGCTACAAGCGGCCTGAGCGCCACACCTGATGCCCACAGAAGCGTCGGAAGCTGCTCGGGCTCGATCCATGAGCGCTGGGGCTTCGTGCCCTTCACGCGCCGCCTGCGACCCCGAGCGGGATTGCGCTCAAGGTACCCGTATTCGACCGCATCTTCGAGGACCTGAGCCAGTCGCCCTAGGACTGTGTTGACCTGATTGGGACCAAGTCTCCCCTCGCGCAACTTGTCGGCCTTGAACCGGTCGATTCGGGAGGGCGTGATCTGCGAGAGCGTGAGGCCGGCCAGGTGGGGGAGGAGGTGGCCGGCATTGCGGCCCTTAGCCGGCGTGATATCGATGGTGCGCTGGCTCCTTTTCACCCAGATCTGAAGTTCCGCGACGCCGGTACCGGGCGCTCTGAGCGGGGTCGCGAGCGCTTCGCGGAAATGCTCGCGAAGTGGCTGCGGTGGGTCGAGACTAGGACCTGAGCCTCCTAACGATGTCGCGCGCTGGTCCGGGCAGTGCCCTGCCGATTCTTCTCAGCGCGCGTGCTGTACCAGCCGCGGTCGACGCTGGCGGCACACCCCGGGATTCAGGCCACTCCGCGTCAGGTTGGGCGGCCAACAACGGAGCGGAGAGTACCTCCTGACGCGTTCCCTTGATCGCAACGAACGTAAATCGGTCCTCGAACCATTGCGGGACGGGCGGGTTGGAGCACTCATAGGCTGACGTGAATCCCGCGTGCGCGAGGAGGTTGTATAGGGACTCGCGGGTCAGCCAAACGCTTGTCACGTTGTCGATGGAAGCCCAACCCGGACCCCGCTCCTCCTTCTCCGAGGGCGTGGCTTCCGGCGAATGCTCAGTGAAGTACTTCCCCTGGTACTTCTGGTTGCCATGCACAAATGAGGCCTCTGCGGCATTGGCAATGTGGGTGTCGATGATTAGACAACGGCGGCACACGTTCGCCATCTGGTGAACGAACTCAAAAACGTCTGGCGCGTCGAGGTGGTACAGGATTCCCAGGCAGAGGACGACATCGAAGGACCCATACCTGTCAGGACTCAGGTTACGTACGTCGTCCTTGACGAACTCCAGATTGTCTAGCTCAAGGGCGTCCTTCGCGAACCGTGCCTTCGCGATATGCCGCTCGCGCACCTCAATACCGAGCACGTCCGCGCCATGCCGCGCGAACTCGATCGCATAGAGTCCTTCGAGGCACGCGAGATCCAGGATCCGGGTTCCTGCTAGTGGCCGGCCGAGCACGTCGGCGGCCGCCTGAAGAACGCGCCGGGCAGAAACCTCGTCCCCGCGTACATACTCGCCCATCGTGTAAACCCCGCCGCCGAGGTGGACATTGTGTGCGCTCCACTGCCCGTGGCGCTCAACGACCTCCCTCATTCGGGTGGCGATAACGGAATCGGCGCCGGAAGCTGACAGGGACCGGGTCGATTCTCCCTCCACCCTGCGATGCACCTCATTCACGTTAACACGCGCCAGGGCTCAGAATCACGCGAAGTTCCTGCCGCGGGACTCAGCAGTGAGAGCCGCGGCTACTCGCTCGGCCGCTATCTCGTCCGATTGCGAGGCCTCTATTTTGGTTTCGTGGCTTCATTTTGTCCCCTCTTTGACGGGTTCGATGGGCGTTTCAGTCGATAGACCCTAGGGTCGTGTAATCGGGGTCGCCGCTGAAAACAGCCGAAAGGCAGTTGGTGGAAATGTAGTTCTCGACGGTGCCGCCCCTGGAACCGGCGATTGGCGCGAGGTCAGTTCGAGAGTCGGCGTAGGCGGCTCGATCACCCGCAGAGGCGCTCTGCCAGTCCGTGCAGGTAGAGCCTGCGCCCAGGCTTTCGCTGCCGCCGCAGCCAGCGAACGCAAAAGCCGCGAGGCAGCCGACCGCAGCCGTCAGTAGTAGTAGTAGTAGTAGTAGTAAGCGTTGGCCGTCGGCTGCGCAACTCCCCCCGTCCTCCTCTTGACTCGGGGCGTCTCGATGCGAGACGGTTACCTCGCTTGCCCGTTTGCCCTTGGCATGTTCGCCTCTGTCTGCCCGCGCTCTGCTCGCTAGCCGGATGCAGCGCGGTCACGTCCAGTTCGTCAGGTGATGAGGTGGCGAGCTACTGCGAGTACGGCGCTGTTTCGCGTGCCCAATTGCGGGGATGCGTCGAGCACGTCCACGCGTCCAACGTCGATCACCTCCGCACGAACGCGGCCCGCTACGCGAGGGGCGAGCTATCGCGCTGCCTCTATGACTCGGGTCCTTTCTGCACCCCTCGTTAGGTCCCTGGCGTATACCAATCGCCGGCTCGCGTAGTCGCCGACGCTTAGGGCGCGACGCCGCCACGGTCCCGGCTGCGACGGGCCCTCGGGCTCCAAAGAGATCATGGTTGGTGCTGTCCACCGCGTGTTAGGGTCGGCAACGTAAGTGCATAGAGAGCCCGCCAGGGACGGCGAAGTCAGGCAAGAGCAGGGGCGCTCCTCTCGATGCGAATCGAAGGGGGAATGTATGAAGCGAAGAATTGTGGCCGTGATCTCAATCATGGCCGCGGTCGGCGCAACGATGGTGCCAGTGGCGCAAGCCTTCGTCACGAATCACCAGGCGGCAAAGGCCACGTTGCAGATCTCACGCAGGTCCTGCAACCACGACACCCATTGCCTGCAGTACAGCGAATCGCAGTGCTTTCGCCCGGCTGGCCGTCAAGGCATAGCCTGTCGTGAGAATAACTTCGAGCGCCGCGTCGGAAGTGGGAAGTACACGTGCTTCAGGTGGCTGTACTGGACTACTCCGTACAAGTTCCAGTACGTGAGAGTTCACGGAAGCGGCCCTGGCTGGAACTGCTCGACGAGCGGTTGGCACGAGTGAGTTAGTCCGCTGCGGCCCGAGCGCCGCCGCAATGACATAACGGCGAAGCGGCGGTGACTTTTCCTGCAAAGATGCAGGATCCGTCACCGCCGCCGTCGTCGTCATCAACGCGACGATTTCGGGGCCTCCGGGATTGAGGGATTGGTTCCTCTGTACCGCTCCGATGTACTGACAATGCAGACGTCGGCTTCATGGTCGTCCACGCAGCGGCACCCAGAGTGAGTGGGCACCAAAGACGAAGTAGTGCCCATATCCACCTAGATCGGCCACGATTCGTCGCTATTCGGCCCTCCAGGCCGCAAAGGCCGCCAAGCCGAAATCCCACTCCCCATGCGGTTTTCAGCGCTCTCGCCCGCCCCGCTGGACTTGCTTAGGAGGGAGTCGCTCTATCCGGCTGAGCTATCGGGGCTGGCGCCGAGGATACGGCTCTACTACGCGGGATCTGCCCGTCAGTCGTTGCGCCGGTCGCCGCGCTGAACAGCGGCGCCCGGCCGTTTTGTGCCCGTTTGTGCCCATTCATTTCCTCGACACTGAGCCCGTCATCGGAAAGGATGGCTCGATGGGTCGTCGCGTGGCAGTTCTCATCGCGAGCGGCGTTCTCGTTGCCGTTTTGGCTGGGTCGGCTTTCGCCAAGCCCCACGCCGGTCCCCCGCGTGAGAGGAATATGATCGGCACGTGGCCAGTTCCCGTGCCCTGAGATCGCGGGTCGTTCGGCTTGCGCCGATCGTCGGCATCGCCTCGATCGCGGCGATGCCCGGCTCGCCGGCGATCGCCGCCGGGGCGAGCCCCACGCCGCACCGCGTCCTTCGCGTCGGCAGCTATCACGGGGTCCAGGGCCAGTTCAAGTCCATCCAGCCCGCCGTCGACGCGGCGAAGCGGGGAGACACGATCCTCATCGGCCCCGGCGACTACCACGAGCGGGGTGACCACAGCAACCCCGTCAACCCGAACGGCAACGTGCCGCCGAGCGCAGTGCTCATCAGGACTCCGGGGATCAACCTGCGGGGGATGGACCGCAACAAGGTCATTGTGGACGGAACCAAGCCCGGCTCGAAGCCGTGCAGCTCGAAGCAGAGCGCTCAGGACTTCGGGGCGAAGCAAGGTGGATCCGCGATGGGCCGCAACGGCATCATCGCCTTCAAGGCCGACGGCGTGAGCGTCGAGAACCTCACCGCCTGCAACTTCCTGACGGGCTCCGGGAGCAGCGGCAACGAGATCTGGTGGAACGGCGGCGACGGCAGCGGCAAGATCGGCTTGAAGGGCTTTAGAGGGTCTTACCTGAACGCAACGTCGACGTACTACAACGGTATCGACACGGCTGCCGGTTACGGGATCTTCTCCTCGAACGCGCGCGGACCCGGGGTGTGGAGCCACGACTACACGAGCAACTTCGACGACTCCGGCTATTACATCGGCGCCTGCCGGCGGGTGTGCAACCAGGTCATGAACCACGACTGGTCCGAGTTCAACGCGCTCGGATACTCGGGCACCAACTCCGGTGGCCGGCTGATCGTCAAGAACTCCGAGTTCGATAAGAACAAGGACGGCTTCGACACCAACAGCCAGAACAACGACGACTGGCCCTCCCCGCAGGACGGCCACTGCCGCAACGGCCACATGAGCCCGATCACCCATTCGATCTCGTGCTGGGTCTTCATCCACAACTACGTTCACGACAACAACAACGCGCAGGTGCCGGGGCGCGGTGCCGCCAGCGCCGGCCCGGTCGGAACGGGAATGTCGATCGCCGGCGGGCGCTTCGACACCGTGATGAGAAACCGCTTCGTCAACAACGGCGCATGGGGGCTCCTCCTCGTTCCCTATCCGGACGACGAGACCCCGCCCCCCGGTGAAAACTGCCAGGGCGGCTCGCACGACACGATCCTCTCGGCCTTCGGCTTCACCTGCACGTTCGACGACTGGGGCAATCAGATCTTCGGCAACAAGTTCAAGGGCAACGGCTTCTTCGGCAACCCCACGAACGGAGACATTGGCGAGCTGACGTTGATCGACGGCAAGCCGATTAACTGCTACTCAGGGAACACCACCCCCGACGGCACCTCCCCGACGACCGTCCAGCAGACCAACACGAACTGCGGGCAGTCCGGGTCGGGCAACCTCAATCTCTCGCTGCTGGCAGAGGCCGCCTGCGATTCCGAGATCGACACGACCCTGTGCCTGCCGACCGACAGCTACCCGCGCGGGACGAAGGTCAACATGCACCCGCTGCCCACGAAGAAGCTGCCGACGATGCCCGACCCCTGCCGGGGCGTGCCGCGCAATCCCTGGTGCCCCTGAGCCGTAACCCCCGGCCGCCCAGGGCTACAGCGGCTTGATCACCATCACGAAGATCGCGACCAGAACCAGCAGGTTGGCGGAGATGCCGACCGCGGCCTGATACTCGTCTCCTAGCTCCACCTGGCCGGTGCCTGCGGCGGTGATGTCGAGCTCCGCGGCCTCCGCGGCGCGTAGTTCGGTCGGTGAGAAGTAGGCGTCGCGAGTAGGAAACGGCACCGTGTAGACGACGCGACACCACCCCCGGGGTGAGAGCGACAACACCCGCGAGCTTGCGCTTACCGCCCTTGGACGCCTGGGAAAGCGATCCCTTCGCGGGCAAGATCGACTCACCGCATCGGCGCACCCCGCGCCTTCACCAACCCGAAGGAGAAACGATGAGCCACCACCCCAGCAAGTCCCCCAGAACCCGGCGCGCCAAGATCGCTGCCGTCCTCGCCGTCGCCGGCGCCTTGGCCGTTCCGGCCCTCGCCGGCGCCGCCCAAAGCGACGTCTCGATCCAGGCCGAGCAGGGCGGTTTCTTCGGCTACGTCCACTCGCCCAAGCAGAACTGCGAGTTGAACCGCACGGTCGAGCTCTACAAGGTCCGCTCCGGCGACGACAGGCTGATCGGAACCGACCTCGCCCAGCCCAACGGACCCGACAGCCAGTGGTTCGTCAACACCAACAAGCCCGGTTCCTTCTACGCCCACATCGCGAAGAAGGGCAACTGCGCCGCCGCCACCTCCCCGGTCGTCCAGGCCCAGGCCTGACACCCGCGGCTCACCCGGCACCCGCCGCGCTTCGCGTGGCGCCGAGAGGGGCGTGACCTTCGGGTCGCGCCCCTTTCGGGTGCCCTGGCCCAGCTCAGGCTAAGCCTCGGGGTCCACCTCGGCCGGCCCCGCTTCCGGCTCCGGCTCGTCCTCGGCGTAGAGGCTCTCGACCGCCAGCTCGCGAAGCTCGCGGTCCCAGAGGTGGACTTCGAGGTAGAGGTCCTCGCCGAAGCCGTGGAGCGCATCAACGGCGATCAGCGTGAAGCGACCCTCCTGCACCGGGGTCTGGTCGACCAGGATCCCCCCGATCTCGGCGGTGGCCGCGACGGCGCCGCGAACGAGCGGGAGACCCCAGATCAGGGTGACGTCCCCGCCGCGTTCCGCCTCGGCATGCCACTTGCCGACGACGTCGTCGTTCAGGTCGATGCGCCAATCGGGATTGTCGTCGGCGGTGACATCCGTGAAGTCGGCCTTCGCCTGGACATCCGTGGGCTCACCGTCGGCCGGGCGCACAAACGAGACGTGGCCGTAGTACTCGACGGGCACGCCCCCGGCGACTTCCATGCGAGCGCTCGCCGGCACGTAGACGCGACCGCCCCAGCCCCGCTCGGGAAACCAGCGGATCTCGGTGGAATCGACGGCGACGCCGGCCTCCGAGTGGTACTCGGCGCAGACGGCTGCGAACGCCTCGGCGAGTTGCTCGCCCCAGCGCCCGTAGGGTGCCCCCTCCTGCGCGGAGTCGGCGATGTGGGCAGGGAAGGGCCGAGCTGAGGGGGAGGCACCCATGGGCCGGAGGCTACTTCAGCGCCTCGCGCAGGTCTGCCGCGGCCCGCTCCGGCGGGTAGACGTTGATGTCGACGCCGGTGCCGAGCTCGAAGGCGGCGCGGATCGTGAGCCGGGGAACGATGTCGATGTGCCAGCAGAATTCCCCGGCGCCCTGGGGAGCGGTCCGGATCCAGAGGTTGAGCTGCGGCGGCGCCCCGAGCGCCCCCGCGAGCGCGCGAAGCGCGGTGGCGATCATCGCCGAGCCGGCCTCCCCGCCCGCCTCGAAGGAGGGCGAAGGGACGCGCGGAATGATCCGAAGCTCGAAGGGCGAGCGCGAAGCCCAGGGGCACACCAACATCGCCTCGTCGTCGATGGCGACCAGGCGCTCGCGGCGACGGACTTCCTCAACAGCCACGTCGCCCAAAAGGTGGCTTCCCATGGTCCGCTCGTGGTAGGCACCGGCGCGCTCGCGCTCGCGCGCGACGGTGGCCGGTACGAAGCCGAGCGCGTAGAGCTGGGCGTGGGTGTGCTCGAGCGACGCGCCCGCCTCCGGGCCCTCGTTGACGATGAGATGGACATATGCGGCGGCCGTCGAATGCGAGCGCATGCGCTCGCACCATGCCGAGACCGCGCTTGCGAGCTCGGTGTCGTCCAGCTGGGCCATGGACGTAGCGTGGCGCGGGGTGTTGACGATGACCTCGTGGGCACCGGCTGCCAGCTGCGAGGCGAAGAGGTCGACGCCGGACTGTCGCCGGGAGCCCCCCAAGGGATCGATCCCGCTGGAAACGCCGCTCTCGGTCGCGCCGGCAAAAGCGGAGGCTTCGCCACCGAGCACGGGGTAGAGGTTGGGCACCGAGCGCGTCCTCCAGCCGGGCGTGTCCGCCTGACCGCCCCCGGGCCGGTCGGCCCAGACCTCCGGAGGGGTGCGGTCCTCGCGCCCCTCGCAGAACGGACAGCTCTCGGCGGCGCCGGGAGCCGACTGCGCGGGCGGCCGGGCGAAAGCATCGGGCCGCTCCGCCCGCCCAGGGGCCAGCACGGCCCGTAAGCCGGTGAGCTGGTCGATCCTAACTTCGGGCGTGCTCAGCTCTGCGACCCGCGCCCGTCGTCCTTTGGCATGAACGCCGTCAGGAGGTCTATTGGGAGCGGGAAGACGATCGTCGAGTTCTGGGTGACACCGAGGTCGAGGAGCGTCTGCAGGTAGCGCAGCTGGAGCGTGGCCGGCTCGCTGGAGATGATCCTCGCCGCCTGGGAGAGCTTCTCGGCAGCCTGGAACTCGCCGTCGGCGGCGATGACCTTGGCGCGGCGCTCGCGCTCGGCCTCGGCCTGGCGGGCAATCGCGCGCTGCATCTCCTGCGGAAGCTCGACGTCCTTGACCTCGACGGAGGTCACCTTTACTCCCCACGGCTCGGTCTGGCTGTCGATGATCTGCTGAAGCTCGGCGTTCAGGCGCTCGCGCTCGGAGAGCAGCGAATCGAGCTCAGCCTTGCCCAGCACCGAGCGCAGGGTCGTCTGCGAGACCTGGGTCGTCGCGACGAGGAAGTTCTCGACCTCGGTCACGGCCCGGTTCGGGTCGATCACGCGGAAGTACGCGACCGCCGTGACGCGCACGGTGACGTTGTCCTTGGTGATCACCTCCTGGGGGGGCACGCTCAGGGTGATCGTCCGCAAATCGATCCTGACCATCTGATCGATGATCGGGATGAGGATGATCAGCCCCGGGCCCTTCTGGGCGATCATGCGGCCGAGGCGGAAGATGACGCCGCGCTCGTACTCGCGCAGGATCCTGATTCCAGCCGAGAGCAGGAAGACCAAGATGACCACCAGCACGATCACCACGGCGATAGCAGCACCCATCTACGAAGTTCCTTCCTGGTCGTTTTCCCTGGTCGGGACGACTCCACCATCGCCGCCACCCAGCGACTTCACCTTGAGAGTCAGGCCCTCCACGGATTCCACACGGACTCTATCGGCGCTGCCCAGCCCTCGGTCGGCGCCCGCCGGGACCGCTCGCCAGAGAGCTCCGTTGACGAACACCTGGCCCTCCGGGTCGATCGGCCGGCGCACCTCGGCCACCGCGCCGACCAGCTCCTCCCAGCCGGTCCGTTTCGGCAGCCGGCGGGCCGCGACGGCCCGCTGGACCGCGAACGCCATTCCGCTTCCGAGGATGAGGGACACTGCCACGACCACCGCCGGCGTCACCTCGAACGCTGACGAATGGGTGTCGTAGAGGAGCAACCCGGCCGCCACCAGCGAGACAACCCCGGCGAAGCCGAGGATCCCATGGGTCGGTAGATGGGCCTCGGCGACGATGAGGGCGAACCCGAGGACCAACAGAGCGATCCCGGCCGCCGTCACCGGGAGCTGAGCGTTGGCGTAGAGGCCCAGGAGGAACGAGACCGCGCCGAACGAGCCCGGGATGATCGCCCCCGGCATGAACAGCTCGATCCCGATGCCGATGATCCCGGCGATCAAAAGCAGATAAGAGACGTTGGGGTTGACGATGATCTCCAGCAGCTGGTAGGTCAGCGGCAGGTCGTGGTGCTCGATAGTGAGGCCGGACGTGTTCAGGGTCTGCGCCTTCGGGCCCTGAACCTGAAAGCCGTTGAGATCGGCGAGGAGGCCCTGTTCGGTGGGCGCAACCAGGTCGATGAGCCCCGCGCGCTTGGCTTCGGACGCGGTGACGTTGGTGGCGTTGCGGACGAGCTCCTGGGCCAGATTCGGATTGCGGCCGTGGGTTGAGGCAAGGGCCCGCATCGACGCGGCCGAGTCGTTGACGATCTTGCGGTCCAGGTCGGACTCGCCGCCGGTCGGCGAGATCGCGATCGGGGTCGCCGAGCCGATGTTCGTCTCGGGCGCCATCGCCGCCACGTCGGCGGCCTCGGTGATGTAGGCGCCGGCAGAGGCAGCGCGGGCGCCGTTCGGAGAGACGTAGACCACCACGGGCATCGGAGCGGCCTCGATGTCCTGCACGATCGCGCGCAGCGAGTCGACCAGCCCGCCGGGAGTGTCGAGGCGGATGATCGCGATCGCCGCGTGGCTCGAGGCGGCGTCGTCGAGAGCGCTCGAAATCCAGCGCTGTGTGGCCGGGTCGATCGTGGCCTGGAGCTGGATGGAGTAGGCAACGCCGGTAGAGGTGGTTTGCGCGGGCGCGGTCGTAGTCACGCCCAGCCCGGGCGCCACTGTGGCGCCGGCGACTAGAAGGGCTACGAGGGCGAGGCGGGCTCGCACAAACCGATTATCCGCCTATCAGTGGGCGTATCGCTGGATGTCGGCGAAGAGGGCCGACTGGCTGGCGTAGCCGCCCTGGTTCGTGTGGACCGGATTGCCCTCGGAGTCGTAAATCACGGTTGCCGGCAGGCCGACGACGTGGAAGTAGTCCTTGGCGTTGCCGTCGGGGTCCTCATAGCTCGGGTATGGCACCTCGTTGTCGTCGAGGAAGGTTTTCGCCGCGGCAGTCTGGTCGAGAACGTCTACGCCCACGAATGCGACCTTCTGGCCGAAATTCGCAGATGCCTGCTGGAGGTAGGGAAACTCCTGACGGCAGGGCCCGCACCACGAGCCCCAGACGTTGACCACGATTGGATGCCCGGAGAGCTTCGGCAGCTCTGACTGAAACGCATCAACCCCCCCTGCGATCAGCGCGGGCCGGTGCCCGTAGTCCGTCTGGCTATAGAGCGCGGCCATCGGCGGCGGCGCTCCCTTCAGGGCGCTCGCGTAGTCGGGAGCCGGCGAGCTCGACGTCGACGATCCGCAGCCGCCCATCGCAAGAGCGCCAACGCCCGCGAGCGCGAGCAGGAGAAGTTGCCAATGTTGCTTTCGGCCCATTCGTGGTGGTCGGGTGGTACTTTTCCTAGTGGCCCCACGTTCACAGGGCTGCGGAGACGTCGGCTCGCAGAGGGGAAACGCGAGCGGGCCGTCGCACCTCCATCGAGCTTACCGCGCTCCCCGCCCGCATCCTGCGCGTGGCGAGCGCCCTAACGAGTCTCCATGTCTGAAACATCCGGAGTCGCCGCGGGCAAGGCCACGCGGCTGGCAATCGACGAGATCGAGCGCGCGGCGAAGTTCGCGCGCGAAACCATCCTGCTCGACGGGGAGGATGCCGACGTCCTGGCCCCGGGAACCGCGCGGCGCAAGGCCGTCGACGACGCCCTGGCCGAGATCACAAAGGGGCTGGAAGCGCCCTCCTTCGAATGGCGGCGCAACTACTCGCTGATGCTGGGGCTTGAGCGTCTGCTCGCCACGGACGTTTCGGAGCTGGCCGACGGCGCCACCCTCAACGAGCATCAGGTCGACGCGCTCTCGGGAACCCTGGCCGCGCTCGTCGCCGAGATCGAGAAGCCGGGCGCCAATGGGAAGTCAAACGGCGCCCGCCGAAACGGCGCGGAGGGCTCCGCCGCAGACGAGCCCTCTGACAACGACGCCGCGGCCAACGGGTCTGGCGAAGAAAACGAAGTCGAGGAGGACGAGACCGACGAGCTGGCTCCCGACGAGGAGCCTCAGGACTGGGAGGAACCCGAGGCCGACGACGACGAAGAGGTCATCGCCGACGCCCCAGAGGATCCGGGCGCGAGCCGGCGCTTCTGGTTCGAGCACGCAACCGGCGCCGGCAAGACCGTCGCCGCAGTTGGCTTCATCGACGCGTCGCGAACCGGCGGAATCCTGATTCTCACCCACCGCCGCAACCTGGTCGACCAGTTCATCGGCGAGATCTCCGACCGCGGCTACGCCGAGCGCCTTTCCCCGCCGCTGCTCGACGGCGCCGACCATCCCTACGGGCCGGTCACGGTCGAGACCTACCAGTGGTTCGTGCGCAACGCAGGCCGCGTCTCCGACGCCTACTCGATCGTGATCTGCGACGAGGCGCACACGGCCCTCGGCGAGAAGACCAGTGGCTGCATCCGCAGCTGGACCGGGCCGGTCTTCATCGGCATGACGGCCACCGGCGCGCTCATCGCCCGCCACGTCGCCGACCTCTTCCCCACCCAGACCTCGCGCTTCGACCTCGCCCAGGCCGCTCGCCGCGGCGTGATCGCGCCGCTTCGCTGCATCCGCATCCCTCCAGGGCCCGGGGTGCGCACGCTCGCCAAGGTGCCGCTTCGCCGGGGCGAGGTCGACCAGGACTTCGACCAGGAGGAACTGGCCAAGCTCCTCGACCAGGGTCCCTTCAACGTCGCAATCGCCGACCTCTACAAGTCGCGCTTTCGCAAGGTCCCGGGCGTCCTCTACACGGCAGGGGTCGCGCACGCGAACAACGTCGCCGCGGCGCTGCGCGACGCCGGCATCAACGCCCAGGCCGTGTCGGGCGAGACTCCCAAGCGCGAGCTCGCCGAGATCCTGGCCGCGTTCGAGCGCGGCGAGGTCGACGTGCTCTGCAACGCGATGCTCCTCGCCGAGGGCTGGAACTCGCCGCGGGCCACCATCTGCATGCATCTGGCCCCGACCGCCTCGCGCCGCGTCTACCAGCAGCGCGTCGGGCGCGTCACTCGCCGAAACCATGGCAAGGAGTCGGGGCTGGTGATCGACCTGGTGCATCCCGCAACCACCCACGACGAGACGATCGTGACCCTCCACAGCCTGCTCGACCGTGACGTCTACCGGGGCGGCGCCATCGTCGTGGGCCCGGTTCGCCGCGGGCGGGGCCGGAGGGTCAGGGTCGAGCGCCGCGTGGTGCCAGTCTCCGACGATCCCGAGCGCCGTCTCGCGGTGCTGGAGCGCGAGCTCTGGAGGATCGCCGTCGAGAACCTGAACTACTCCGAGCAGCACGCCTGGGCGGCGCTGGCCGGCTCGCGGGTCAACGCCGCCAACTGGCGCCGCGCGAAGGCGATGATCCAGCACGACGAGGGCAAGGAGCTTCGCCGGCGCTTCCTGCTGACCTGCGTTCAGCGCAACCGCAACCATCAGCTCCGGCTGAAGGCGCTCGGCGAGATCGCCGCCCTTCGCGATCCCGAGGCGTTCGACGACGCCGCCGACGTGGTCGCCACCTGGTCGCGGGACGAGCGGCGCTCCGGAGCGAAGGTGTTACTCCAGGCGCTCGCCGAGCGGCGAATCGGCCGCCGCGACCAGGCTCAAGCCTGGGTCTGGCGCCTCGCCGCCACGACGCGCGATCTTCACGAGCAGTACGCCGTTCAGCGCTGGCCCGAGACCAAGCGTTTGCTCGGGCTCTTCGTCAACTCCTCCGGTCGCGCCCACGGGCGAAACGCGCGAAGGCTCGTCACCGCCGCGCGCCAGCAGGATCGCCGCCTGGCGATCGCGCTGCTGGCCGCGGCCGTCGCCCACACCCCCGAGGCCGAAGAGGTGCTGCGCGGCGCCCGCATGCGCATGGCCCGAAAGCCCTCGGCGGTGGCGCGCGAGCTGCTGCGCAACTTTCCCAAGTCAGGGGGCTCCAAGCGTCGGCGCAAGCGCGGTAAGGACGAGAACGGCGCCGGCAATGGCAATGACAACGGATCCACCGGGCGTGAGCGCGAGAAGCTCGACGCGGACGAGGGGATCGCGGACCTCGAGGACGGCAATGAGGAGCAAGCCGTCGAGGCGTCCGAAGTCGACGACGTGGCCTGATCGCAGGAAGCGCGTCGGCCACCCCGAACTGAAACGCGCATGAACCCGATGGAGGGATTCCAGCGCTTGCGCGAAGCCATTGGCCACCACACCGTCTTCGGCGAGCCAGTCGAGCGTGAAGGGGTGACCCTCGTGCCCGCCGCTACCGTGTTCGGGGGCGGAGGCTTCGGCTCCAACGACGCCGGCGCCGACGGCCAACCACCGGCGGGCGCGGGTGGCGGGTATGGCCTCGCGGCATGGCCGGCCGGGGCCTTCGAGGTTCGCGACGACTCGGTCAGGTGGCATCCGGCACTCGATCGCACCCGCATCGCCGCCAGCGCGCTGTTCTTCGGATATCTGCTCGTGAAGCTCCTGCTCTCGCGTCGCAGCTAGAGCTCGAGCTGGACTTCCCCGGCGCCGAGGGCGAGCCGCTCCCCGTCCGGCGTCTCGACGAGCAGGTCGCCATCGTCGTCGATGCCCGACGCCGCTCCCTTGCCGTGCGCCCACGCAATCTGTCGCCCGTTCAGCGCATCGCGCGCGCGGAACGCCGCCAGGACCGCGGCGGGCTCGGCCTCGGCCCAGGTTGCGAGCGCTTCGCAAAAAGCCGCCAGCACCGCCTCTGCGCCCACATCGGCGGCGATGGACGACGACGGCCACCGAAGGTCATCCGGGAAATCGCTGTCCGCGATCGCGACGTTGACGCCGACGCCGATCACCGCCCATTCCGGAGGCCGGGCCTCGATCAGCACGCCGGCAACCTTGCGCTCCCGGATCCAGACGTCGTTGGGCCACTTGATCTCGCAGTGCGCCTCGGAGACCCGCTCGATCGCCTCGCAGACAGCGATGGGGACCGCGAGCGGCAGCAGCCGGTGATGGGGCTCAAGCGGGCGCAGGATCGCCGAGGCGAGGACGGCAGACCCGGAAGGCGCGCTCCATGTGCGCCCGCGCCGCCCGCGGCCGGCCGTCTGCTCATCCGCGCTGACCACGCACCCCGATGGGACTCCGGCGAGCGCCAGCTCGCGGGCGATGTCGTTGGTCGAGCCGGCCGAGCGCAGGTGGCGGCGGGGGGACCCGAAACTCGTCATTGCGGGCTCAGGACTACCTCGTCGCCGGCGGCGAGCCCCAAGCGCTCGGCAGCGCTGCCGCGATTGATGGCGAGCGCAAGGCTGGCGGAGGAGTCCAAGTAGAAAATGAGCTCCCCCGGCTCGGCGTCGGCGAAAGTGTGCGCGTATACGGCGTCGACCCCGGCTTCACCGGCCACCACGCGCAGCCCGCGGCCGAGCTTCAGCCCGGCGGCGCCGGCTTCCCGTTCAGACAGATCGAGGGCGACATTGCCGAAGCCGTCAACGCCGGCGACCGCTGCGACGACCCGATCGCCCTCGAGCCGCGCGACCGACGCTTCCAGTCGCACGAGCTCGTCGGGCTCGTGCCTCTCCCCGACCTCGGTGAGTGGAACGCCGGCGGCCAGATGCGCCGCGATTGGGGCGAAGACGTCGCGGCCATGAAAGGTGGCGTGCACCGGCTCGAGGCGGTGTCGCGAGAGCGAGACGTCAAAGAATTCGGCGACCCCGCCGCAGCGCTGGAGCGCCGGCCATAGCAGGCCGTTGTCGGGACCCACGAAGAGCCGGCCGTCGCCGGAGCGGGCCGCCACCGCGCGCCGCGGCGTCCCAACGCCCGGATCGACCACGGCCAGATGGACGCCCTCGGGGGCGTAAGCGACCGCTGCGGCCAAGACCCGCGCGCCGGCGCGCACGTCGTGACGCGGGATGCCGTGGGTTAGGTCGATAAGGGCAGCATCGGGAGCGATTCGGGCGATCACCGCCCTGCAGACCCCTGCGAACTCGTCGGCATAGCCGTAGTCGGAGAGGAACGTGACGTGGAGCGTCATCGCGACTGGGCCGCGTCAGCAATGATCGCCTCAACGAGCCCGTCGATGTCGTGGCGCATCGCCTCGACCGCCACTTCGAGCCCGGCCTCGCGCGCAGCCTCGCTCGTGATCGGCCCGATCGAGACGACGCGGGGCGAGCCCGGCAGCTTCCCGCCACTTGCAGCGAGGAAGTTGCGGACGGTCGAAGAGGACGTGAAGGTGACGTAATCGGCATCCTCGGCATCCTCGAGCCCCCGGGGATCCGGATCTTCGGCCACCGTCTCGTACAGCGCGACCACGTTCACGTCGGCCCCGCGCTTGCCAAGAGCATCAGGCAGGACGTCACGCGCCTCGGCGGCCCTCGCGACGAGGACGGGCTTGCCCTGGACGGAAACCGGCGCGAGCGCCTCGACGAGTGCTTCGGCCACGAAACGCCCGGGCACGATGTCCGCCTGGATGCCGTGTGCCTGCAACGCGGCGGCGGTACCGGGCCCGATCGCGGCCACCGTCGCCCCCGCGAGGGCGCGCGCGTCGAGCCCGGCGTCGTGCAATGCCGCCATCAGCAGTTCAGCTGCATTTGTGCTCGTGAGGCAGACGAGCGCGTAGGTGTGGATGGAGGCGACCGCGTCGCGGACTTCAGCGGAGGCGAGGCGCGGAACGATTCGGATCGCCGGCAGCTCGACGACCGCCGCGCCCAGCGCCGCCAGCCGCTCGGCCAGGCCGCTGGCCTGCGCCCGTGCCCTCGTCACCACCACCGTGCGGCCGTGGAGTGGGCGGCGTCCCAGCCAGGCGATCGCATCGACGCGCGCCGCCACGGTGCCGATCACCACGATCGCCGGGGCCCGAACGTCCGCCGCTGCAGCCGCTGCCGCGATCTCCCCGAGCGGGGCGTGGACCTCACGCTGGCCCGGCAGCGTCCCGTCCTGGATGACGGCTGCATGCTCAGCCGCGTCGCGGCCGGCTGCGATCAGGCCATCTGCGATCGCAGGCAGGCCCTTGACGCCCATGTAGATGACGAGGGTCCCTGGAAAGCGCGCCAACGCCTCCCAGTCGAGGGCCGAGTCCTCCTTGGAGGGGTCCTCGTGACCGGTGACGAATGCGACAGCCGAAGAGTCCTCGCGGTGGGTCACGGGTATCCCCGCATAGGCCGGCGCCGCCACTCCCGCGGTCACGCCCGGAACGACTTCGAAGTCGACCCCGGCCGCGGCGAGGGCCTCAGCCTCCTCGCCCCCGCGGCCGAAGACGAACGGATCGCCGCCCTTCAGCCGCACGACGCTATGTCCGGCGCGTGCGCGTTCGACGATGAGCTTCTCGATCGCCCGCTGGGCGGTGGTCGCGTCAAGCTTGCCGTCGTCGTGACCGGGCGGCTTGCCGACGTCAAAAATCTCGGCGTCGCCGCGCGCCCCGGTCAGGGCATCCCGCGGGATCAAACGGTCGTGAGCAATCACGTCGGCGCTCGCGATGAGCGCCAGCGCGCGCACGGTCATGAGGCCCGGATCGCCCGGGCCGGCGCCAACCAGGTAGACGACGCCGCGGCGAGCGATCATCGGGCGACCTGTTCGAGGATGTCGCCTGCCCCGGCGGCGTGCATCCTCGCGGCGAGCTCCTCGCCAAGCGCAGTCGGATCGGCGAGATCTCCGGTGAGCTCGTCGCGCACCCAATCGGAGCCGTCGGGCAGACCCGCGTAGCCCGAGATCTCGAGCGTTTCGTCGCCGCGGCGCGCGTTGACGCCCACCGGGGTGAAACATGTCGCGCCGAGCGCGATCACCGCCGCGCGCTCGGCGATGAGCTCGGCGAGGGCGGCCGGGTCGCTCAGCGAGGCCGCCGCCGCCTGGGCCTCCGCGTCGTCCTCGCGAATCTCAAGGGCAAGAGTGCCCTGTCCCGCGGCGGGCACGAGCTCGCGACGGCTGAACGCGAAGCCGGCGTCGCCGGCTCGCCCGAGGCGGCTGAGGCCGGCGGCGGCGAGGACGGCGCCGTCGAAGTCCCCAGCCGCCACCCGGCCGATGCGGGTATCGACGTTGCCATGAAGGTCCTCGACCCGCAGATCGGGACGCAGGGCGAGAAGCTGCGAGCGGCGGCGAAGGCTCGCGGTGCCCACACGTGCCCCTTCGGCCACGTCGTCCAGCGAGGCAGCGGAGCCGACGAACACATCCTCGGCGGCCTCGCGGGCCGGGGCCCCGGCCAGGGCGAGACCCGCGGCGAGCTCGGCCGGAAGGTCCTTGGCTGAGTGCACGCCGATATCGGCCTCTCCCGCCAGCAGCGCCTGCTCAACGGCGCTGACGAACCGCGACTTGTCGCCGATCTCCGCGTCGTGCGAGGCGACGACAACGACCTCTGCGCCGCGCAGGCCCTCCGCAACGAGCGAGGCCTGGGCGAGCGCCAGCGCGCTTCCCCTGGTCGCGAGCCTCACTGGTTAGTGGGGCGTTGGGCGCGCGCCGGGCGAAGCTCGTGGACCTCGGCGTCGGAGTCCTGCGCCGCCGCGGTCTCGCGGTCGAGGGCGAAGAGCTCGCGGAGCACGTCGACTTGGAGGTGAGCGTCACCCTCACCGGCGGCTGCGCGCTTCAGCCTCGTGGTGGGGTCGTGCAGGAGGCGGCCGGCGACGGCGCGGGCGAGCTTCTCGACCCGGGCCCGGTCGGCGTCGGTCATGCCTTCCCAGCGTGACTCGTTCTCGGCGAGGACCCCGGCGACGATCTCGTTGGCACGCTCGCGAAGAGCGGCAACGGTGGGGGCGACATCGTGGGTCGCGAGCCAGGCCTCGAACCGCCCGGCCTCCGATCGCAGGAGGGAGTCGGCGCGGCGCGCCTCGGCCTGCCGGCCCGAGGCGTTTCGCTCGACGAGCTCCTGGAGGTCGTCCATGTCGTAGAGGCGAACCCCGTCGAGGTCGCGGCAGCCGGGATGGATGTCGCGGGGCACGGCGAGGTCGATCAATAGAAGCGGCCTGCCGTCGCGGCCGGCCATGACGTCGGCGAGCGCGTCAGGCTCGATCACGTGGTGCGGAGAGCTCGTGGAGGAGACGACGATCGCGGCCGCCTCGAGCTGCTCGGGAAGCTCTTCGAAGCGAACCGCTGCGCCGCCGAACCGGTCGGCCAGGCCGATCGCCCGGTCATAGCGACGGTTGGCGATGAACACTGCCTCGACGCCGCGCGCCGCGAGCGCGCGGGCAGTGAGCTCGGCGGTCTCTCCGGCGCCCACCACGAGAACGCGCCGCTTCGCCAAATCGCCGAGCGTTCGCTGCGCCAGCTCCACCGCCATCGACGGCACCGACATCGCGCCCTCGGAGATCCGCGTCTCTGAGCGGGCGCGCTTGCCCGACGCGAGCGCACCGCGGAAAAGCCGGTTGAGAGTGGCACCGGTGGTCCCCTCTACGAGCGCGAGCTCGTAAGCGCGCTTTACCTGACCCTGCACCTCGGCCTCGCCGACGATCATCGAGTCCAGCCCGGCGGTGACCCGAAAAAGCTGCATGGTGGCCTCCGAGCCGTGCAGCGTGTAGAGGTGGGAGACGAGCTCGGTGGGCCCGATGCCCGCCTCGCGCGCGAGCACGCCGAGGGCGAGCGACTCGGCCTCGACGGGCTCGACGGCGTAGGCGTAGAGCTCCGTGCGGTTGCAGGTTGAGATCGCGGCCGCTTCGCGGATCGCCGGCGAGTCGGTGAGCTCGCGCACGACACCCGCCGCACGGCCCTCGGGCAGCGCAAGACGCTCGCGAAGTTCGAGCGGAGCCGTCTTGTGGGAGACACCCAGGGCGAGGAGGCTGGTCATGAGCGGCTTGCTCCTTCGGGAATGACTCCGGGTTGCCCCGCCACCGGGGCGGCAGGCTCGACCGTCCCTACCGGGACTTCGCCCCTAGCCTCGGCCAGGTTTGCGAGATCTTCGAGCTCGCTGTCCACTCTTTGCAGGCGGGCGGCCATGATCGAGACGTAGACGAGGAGCAGGACGAGGAAGACCACATAGGCGCCGGCGACGTACTTGCCGGCCTCGTCGAGGGGCAGCGCCGGCATCAGGCCCCCGTCGCGTCGGCGGGGACGGGCGGCGCGATCCGCGAGCCGGCCGCTGGCGCGGTGAGCTCTCCCTCCAGCGCACGACGCAGCCTCGACACCTTGCCCCGCGTGGCCTTTGCGGCCAGCTCGAAGCGCACGAGCGTGACCCAGAGCGTGGCCATCGCGGCGAGGCAAACGAGGAAGGTGAGAGTCATCTTCGGGGTGAGGCCGCCGTTTGCCGAGGCGAATACCCGCGGGTGAACGAGCGGCTGCGCGAGGCGGACCGCGAGGAAGTTGAGCGGGACGAACGCGCCCGCGGTGATCGCGAAGACCGACGCGTAGCGACCCTGACGCTCGCGGTCGGCGATGGCATAGCGGAGCGGGTAGTACGTGCAGTACAGGAGGAAGACGATCAGGAAGCTCACGAGGGTCGGCTCTTGCCAGACCCACCACTTGCCCCAGGATGCGCGCGCCCAGATCGAGCCTGTGATCAGGACGGCCACGCCGAAGATCACCGACATGTGAATCGATACGTACGAGCGGGCGTCGTGCTTGGCGTCGCCCGTGCGCAGGTGCTGGATCGCGTGGTAGGCGCCGACGATGAAACCGGCCAGGGCGCAGATCGCAAGCGGGACGTGCAGGTAGAAGATCTTCTGGATGAAGCCCTGGTCGGCGTCATTCGGGGCGTAGAAGAAGACCAGCGAATAGGCGACCGCCACCGCGGCGACGGCGAGGATCGACAGGGTTCGGAGACTCGGTCCCTTCATCGGATAACCCACAGCGATCAGTCCTCGATGACGAATTCGAAGACCCCGTAGGCGATCGCCGCGAAGGTCATATCGTAGAGCGCGAGCACCGCCAGCCACTTGCCGAAGCCGTCGTATGACGGCCCTCCGGCAGCGAGGACAAGCGCCGACGCTTTCGCCGCGCCGACGACCAGAGGCACCAGCAGGGGCAGCAGCAGCAGCGGCACCAGTACGTCGCGCGCGCGCGAGTTCGCGGCCATCGAAGAGACGAGCGCCCCGGTGACCGCAAGCCCAAGGTCCACGAGAACCAGGATGCCCGCCAGCGGCGCCAACCCCGCTATCCCGTCGAGGAAGAAGGCAGCGAACACCGGCACCGTGATGAGCTCCAAGACCGCGAGGTAGATGACGATCGCCGCCGTCTTGGCGGCCAGCAGAGACGCCGGGTCGGCCGGGCTGAGACGAAAGGCGTCGAAGCCGCCCTCGTCGCGCTCGGCGAGGAAGAGCCGGTTGACCGCCAGGATCGCGGCGAACAGGATTGTCGCCAGCAGCACGCCCGCTGCGAGGCTGCCGGAAAGGCTCTGACGATCGAGCCCGTATCGAAAGACGATGAAGGTGGTAATGGCGAACAGCGTCATCGCCGGCACGGATTCCAACGTGCGCAGCTCGACGCGCAGGTCCTTACCAAGCATGGCGCGGAAGGCGCTCACGCGGATCCCCCGTAGAGGGAGCGAGCGTCGCCTGGCGAGAGCTCGGTTGTGGGTCCCTCAAAGGCGACCGCCCCGCCCTCGCCCAGCACGAGGACCCGGTCGGCACCGGCAAGCGCCGCGTCCACATCGTGGCTGACGACGACGCGGGTGCGACCGGGTGCAGCTCCGAGAAGGGCTCCGACTTCGGTCGCCCCGCGAGGGTCCAGGTGGGAGAGCGGCTCGTCAAGCAGCAGGAGCTCGGGAGAGTGCAGAAGCGCGCGGCATACAGCCGTCCGCTGAATCGTTCCCGCCGACTGATCGCGTACCCGCTGGCTCGCCCTGCGGCCGATGCCGGCGTTCTCCAGGAGCTCGGCGATTCGCGCCCGCGGGTTCTCGATCCGGTGAAGACGGGCGTGGAGGCGGAGGTTCTCGGCGATCGTCAGATCGCGATAGAGCATCGGCTCGTGGCCGAGGTAACCGATCTTCCCGCGCACGTCGAAGCGCCGGCGCGGGATCTCGGCGCCGAGGACCCAAGCCGACCCCGCAGTCGGGCGCAGAAGCGTGGCGAGGATGCGCAGAAGCGTCGTCTTCCCTGCGCCGTTCGGGCCCAGCACCGAAAGCGTTGCGCCTCGCTCGACGCTGAGGTCTACATCGTGGAGGACCGGCCGGTCGTCGTAGTCGCGTCGCAGGCCCCGAAGCTCGATCGCTGCGCCCTCCGCTCGCTTGCGGCCGGGCTCGGCCTCGCGTTGGACCGTGGTTGCGGGCACAGCAACGATTGTCCCGAAAAGCGCGCTAGCGGCCGGGCTTTTTCGCCCGGAAGCGAAACGTGCCGTCGCTGCGCGACACCTTGACGTCCTCGAGCCCGGCCGCCTGGAGCCTCGCCGGCAACCGATCCGGGTCGATCGGCATCAGCGTGTCGCCCAGGTGGATTGCCTTGAAGACAAGCCCCGTGCCGATGCTGTCGGTGCCGGCGAGAACACCGCCGGGTCGCAGCACGCGGGCCACTTCCGCGAACGCCCTGTCCTGGAGCTCCGCCGACGGGATGTGATGGAGCATCGTGAAGCAGACCGCGCCGGTGAAGGAGTCGTCGTCGAAGGGCATCTCCGTGGCGTCGCCCTGGGTGATTTCCGCCGCGCCGCCCAGCTCGCGCCGCAAATGCTCGCAATAGCCGGGGTCGAGCTCGAGGACGCGAAGGCGCCCGGGTCGTCGCGCGAGGACCTTCGTGGTCGCACCGAAGCCCGGGCCGATCTCGAGCACTTGGTGTCCCAGGTCAACCTCGCCCGCTCCCCACGGAATCAGCTCGCTCTCCACCCGCCGCGCCCACCACCGCGAGGAGCAGATGAGGTTATGGACCTTGTTCAACGCCCTTTACGGAGCGTTTTCGCACCGACCTTCGCCAGCGGGATCAGGCCGTCGCCGAGCGCTTTCACGCGCGCGCCGTTGCGCCCGTAGAGAAGCTTCACCGAAGCCTGAAGCGCCTCACCGAGCGTGCGGTCATACGGCTGCCACCACAGGTCGCGGGTCAAGCCCGGCTCCCAGGCGACCGTCTTCACGTTGACGCACTCGTAGAAGCCGAACTTGGAATGCGAGCGGCCGATGCCCGACTCCTTGACCCCGCCCCACGAGCACTGGCAGGCGGCGTGGGTGAAGGAGTGGTCGTTGATCCACACCATTCCCGACTCGATGCGCCGGGCGATGCGCTCGCCCTTCGCGCGGTCGCGGGTCCACACCGAGGCGCCCAGGCCGAACTGCGAGTCGTTGGCGCGCTCGAGCGCCTCGGCCTCGTCGGCGACGACCGTGACCGGCAGGACAGGGCCGAAGATCTCCTCGCGCATGATCCGCATGTCGGGCTCGACGCCGGTGAGAACCGTGGGCGCGATGAACTTGCCGCTGAAGCCATCGACCTCGCGCACGCCGCCGCAGCGGAGCTCGGCGCCGTTTTTTACAGCGTCAGCGATGAGATCGGACACGATCCCGTACTGGTCTTCGGAGACCATGGGCCCGATCTCGGTGTCCCAGCTCGCGGGGTCGCCTACCTGCAGCCGCCTGGTCTCGGCGACGAGGCCCTCGAGGAACTCATCGGCGACGTCGGCCACCACGTAGGTGCGCTCGATGCCCGAGCAGGTCTGGCCGGCGTTCGCGAAGCCGCCCCACACCGCGCCCGAGACCGAGTTCGCCAGGTCGGCGTCGGCGCAGACGATCTGCGGGTCCTTGCCGCCGAGCTCCAGCACTGAGCCCTTCAGGTGGCGCGCGCAGACCTCGCCGACATGGCGGCCGACCTCGACCGAGCCGGTGAAGAAGACCTTGGCGATCGTCGGCGCTTCGCAGAGCGCCTCGCCGATCTTGCCGCCGCCGTGCACCACCCGCACCAGGCCCTCCGGGATGCCCGCGCGCTCGAGGACGTCGCGGATGCGCTCGCCCAAGAGGGGAGTGAGGCTGGCGGGCTTCAGGACCACGCCGTTGCCGGCGGCCAGGGCTATGACCACCTCGTCGAATGGGATCGACCAGGGGTAGTTCCACGGCGAGATCACGCCGATCACGCCGAGGGGCTCGTAGGAAAGCTTCGCCTTCTTCGTCGCGAAGAGAGCCTGGCCCATCGCGAGTGGCTCGTCGGCGAGGATTCGCGGGCCGTTGTCGGCGCACCAGCGAAGGACGTCGATCGTGGGGACGACCTCCATCGTGTAGCTCTCGGTGATGGGCTTGCCCTGCTCCCGAGTGAGCAGGGCCGTTACGTCTTCGACCTCCTCCACGAGGACATCCGCGGCGCGGCGCAGGTAGCGGGCGCGGTCATCCAGTGACAGCTCGGCCCAAACTGGCTGGACCTTGGCGACCTCCTGGGCCACGCCTTCGACGTCGGCGGGCGAGATCGTCTCGACCGAGCCGATCAGCTCGCCCGTGGCGGGGTTGAACGAGTCGAGGGTGCCCATGCCCGGATCGATGTTAGACGGCATCCGAGGGGTCAGCCGCGCAGCTCGCGCAGCTTTCGAAGCCGCTCCGCGAGCTCGGCCTCTAGGCCGCGGTCCGTTGGCTCGTAGAAGCGCTCGTCCTCGAGCCCAGGCGGAGCCAGCGGCTGGTCCGAGACGCCTCCGGGCTGGTCATGCGGGTACACGTAGCCCTGTCCGCGCCCGAGCTTCTTGGCTCCGGGGTAGTGGGCGTCGCGAAGGTGGTCGGGCGGGAGCTTCGCTCCATGCTCGCGGATGTGTGCAGACGCGCTCGAGATCGCCCGGGTGGACGCGTTCGACTTCGGCGCCAGCGCGAGGTAGGCGGCGGCCTGGGAGAGGTTGAGGGCGCACTCCGGCAGCCCGACCCGGTCGACGGCGTGGCCCGCGGCCGTTGCGAGCGACAGGGCCATCGGGTCGGCGTTGCCGACGTCCTCGGAGGCGAAGATCACCATGCGGCGGGCAATGAAGCGCGGGTCCTCGCCGCCCTCGAGCATCGCGGCCAGGTAGTAGATTGACGCGTCGGGGTCGGAGCCGCGCATGGCCTTGATGAACGCCGAGATGTAGTCGTAGTGCTTGTCGCCCTGGCGGTCGTAGAGGATGGCCTTGCGCTGGAGGGCTTCCTCGGCCTCTCCGAGGCCAACGGCGCGCCCGGCGGTGGCCGCGATCTCCACCGCGCGCTCCAGCGCGCTCAGCGCGACCCGCGCGTCGCCCCCCGCGCGCACCGCGATCAGCTCGATGGCCGCGTCGTCGATCTCGGGCGGGCTTGCAAAGCCGCGCTCCCGGTCGCCGAGGGCACGGCGCAGGAGATCGGAGAGGTCGCCTGCGCTCAGCTCGTGAAGCTCGTAGATCTGACACCGCGAGAGCAATGCGCCGTTGACCTCGAAGTAGGGGTTCTCGGTCGTTGCGCCGATGAGCGTCACGAGGCCGTCCTCGACCGCCGGCAGGAGCGCGTCCTGCTGCGCCTTGTTGAAGCGATGGATCTCGTCGAGGAAGAAGATCGTCGCGACGCCGCTCTCACGACGCTCCTGCGCGCGGGCGATCACCTCACGAACCTCGGCCCTGCCTGCCGAGACCGCCGAGCGCTCCTCGAAGACGCCGTCGGAGGCAGTGGCGATGATCCTCGCCAGCGTCGTCTTACCCGCTCCCGGCGGCCCGTAGAGGATCGCCGAGTGTGCCTCACCCTGCTCGACCGCCGTGCGAAGCGCCGATCCCTCGGCCACCAGGTGCCCCTGGCCGGCCAGCTCGTCGAGGGTGCGCGGGCGCATGCGCGCCGCCAGCGGCATTCGCTCTGAATCGGCCCGGACGGCGCCGGAGTCGCCGCCGCCGGGTCCACCGGGTTCGAAGAGCTTCGCCATGCGGTCAGTATCACTACCCCCTAACCTCAGCTGCGGTGCAGGAGACGACCACGACGAGCGACGCGGCCCTGGGCGGAGAGGCCGTGGACCTGCTGTGCTCGCTCGTGTCCCTCGACACCGTGAACCCTCCGGGCAACGAGGCGCCGGCCCAGGAGCTTCTGGCCGATGCCCTCGCGGGAGCGGGGTTCGAGTGCGAGATGCTGAGCGCCGAGGAGGGCCGCCCGAATCTGCTGGCGCGGCTGAAGGGCGAGTTGCCGGGGCCAACGCTCTGCCTGCTCGGCCACACCGACACGGTCACGGCGGATCCCGGCGACTGGACGTTCGACCCCTGGGCCGGAGACATGGCCGACGGATTCGTGCGGGGGCGGGGGGCCCAGGACATGAAGGGCCAGGTCGCAGCGGAGGTCGCAGCCGCAGTCTCTTTGGGCCGCGATGGTTGGCGCCCGGGGAGTGGCGAGCTTCTGATCGCCGCCGTTGCCGACGAGGAGACCGGTGGGAGCCTGGGAGCGCAATGGCTTTGCTCCGAGCATCCGGAGAAGGTTCGCTCCGACTTCGTGATCAACGAGGGAGGGGGGAACGCGTTCGAGGTCGCCGGCACCCGCTTTTACCCGCTCTGCCTCGGCGAAAAGGGCGTCTTTCGCTTTCGGGTGAGCACCGCCGGCGAGGCCGGCCATGCATCGATCCCCAGCATGGGCGACAACGCCCTGCTGAAGCTCGCCCCGCTTCTCGCGCGGCTGTCGACTCAGCCGGAGCTGGAGCCGACGCCCGAAGGCCGCGCCTTCCTGGGCGGGATCCTCGGCGAGGACCTGGGCGCAGCGGGCAATTCCGACATCGAGGCGGCTTTGGAACGCCTGCGTTCGCTGAGCCCGCTGGTGGCGGCGTATCTGGCCGAGCCGATGCTGGGCGTGACGCTTACGCCAACGATGACCTCGGCGTCGCGCAAGGTCAACGTCATCCCTGCCCATGCCGAGCTGAAGGTCGACTGCCGCGTGCCTCCAGGCCTCGGCGAGACAGACGTGCGAGAGCGGCTCGCCGTGATTCTCGGAGCGGAGGGCCTTCCCGCCCATGAGATCGAGTTCGACGAGACGGTGATGGGCAACCGCTCCGAGCCAACGGGCAAGCTGGCCGACGCCATCTCAGGGTGGGTGGAGGCAGAGGATTCCGGCTCTCGGGTTGTCCCCATCGTGATGCCCGGGTTCAGCGATTCGAACTGGTTTCGCCGAGCATTCCCCGACGCGACGGTCTACGGCTTCTGCCCCCAGCGCGACATGCTCCTGGAGGAGACCGACCCGCTCGTCCACGGCGCCGACGAGCGCATTCGCGCCAGCGACGTCGCGTACGCCGCAAGGTTCTTCCGGAACATCGCCGTCGAGGTGCTGGGGTGAGCGAGCTCGCCGAGCCCATCCGGCTCGGTGGGATGGCGCTCCGAAACGGCCTGCTGATTCACGGGCCGACTTCGTGGTCGGCCGCCATTCGGGCGAGAGACGGCGGAATTGAGGTTGCCTCGGGGCGCAAGCCGGTGCTGGCGAAGGGGCGACTGGGGCAGATGCCCGCGCTTCGCGGGCCGCTGCGGCTGGCCGAGGCGTTCGCGGTCCTGCCGGTCGTGCGTCGGGCCCTGCCCGGAGCGAGGCTCCCATACGAGGACGGGCGAGTAGTCGCGGCGGCGGTCGGGGCGACCGCGGCGAGCGCACTGGTGAGGCGACTGCGCACCGGAGCGGCAACACGCGAGGCGGCAGTGGCCCTACTGGGCGTCCTGCCCGCCCTGGCGGCGCTCCGCGATCGCGACCTCGCCGCTTACCACGGCGTCGAGCACAAGGCGATCGGGGCGTATGAGAAGGGGTCTTCAGACCCGGCCACGGCGCCGAAGGAGCACGATCGCTGCGGCTCCAACCTGCTCGCCCCGATGCTCATTCTCTCCGCCGCCGGCCAGGTGATGGTCGAGCGCCTGCTGGAGAGCCCGGGGGCCGCCCCGCGCGCGGCTGCCGCCCTCGGGAGCATCTCCGGGGCCGTCGAGCTCTTCGTCTATGCCGACCGCAAGCCGGGCTCGCCGCTCGGGCGTGCCCTTCATGGCGCCGGCCACGAGGTCCAGCGGCTGGTCTCGACCCGCGAGCCCACGGCCGAGCAGCTCGAGGTTGGCCGGGCGGCGCTCGACGCAATCCTCGTGGCCGAGGGTGCGGACGTTCAGAACCGCGGCCCGGCTGCCGATACGTTCTAGGCATGGCGCTCGCGTTCCTAGGCCTGGATCTCCACTGGGACCTTTAGACGATCGGGACCCTCGTGCATACGACGCGGCGGTTTGTCTACCCAGAACCTTAGTCCAGGGGGGTTTCGGCAGCCCCCAGCCCGTCGAGGGGGCGCCGGCGCCGCCGGCGCCACGATCGGACCGCAAGGCAAGCCTCGGCCGCCGCGAGGCCGCCCAGGGCGACCGCCGTGACGATCAGGATCGTCGTGCCGAGCGTGCCGATCCCGAGCTCCTCCTTGGATCGGAAGGCCAGCCAGGCGGTGATCGCCAGCGCGCCCACGCCGTGCGCGATCGCTCCCGCCCCCGCCGCCGCGTCGGCGAGCTCGGACGACCCGCCGCCGGCCCAGAGCACGTAGGCGAGCCCGACCAGCGCGGCGCCGCCGAGCTGGGCCCCCAAGGCTGGAACGGGCTGCGGAAGGTCGAAGGTCTCGTAAAGCCCGTCCCAGCTCGCGAGCAGCAGTAGTAGCCCGATGAGGAGCGACGCGACGGCGGCCGCTCGGATGATCGTCGGGTACTCGCGAGGGGCCATCGGCCGTACGTTAGCCTCACGCGATCCCGCGCGCGGGATCCACGCGATGACGCCTGGCCGGGCCGCGGCGGCGCGCTGCTCGCAGGGCGCGATAGCCGGGTCGGATGAGGAGGATCAGAATCGTCTGGGCGGTCGCGATCACGGGCAGCGCGGCGCGAGCCCAGCGCGGAACGGCAGAGTCGGCGCGAAGTCGCGCGCGGACCCGTTTCGTTGCCGCGAGTAGGCCTCGATGCCCACCGCCGCTCCGCGGCGCGCTCGGGCTGCGGTGATAGATCAGGCCCGGCCGGGGGTCGAGGATCACGCGACCGCGAAATGCCTGCGAGACGGCGAGCACCCAGTCCTCGCCGTCGTCGCAGTCGGCGTAGCCTCCCGACTCGCGAACCGAGCGAGTCCGCATGACCGCGGCGCCCTGGATCGGGTACAGCGACCACAGGGCGGTGGCGAGGGCGAAGAGCCGTGGGACGCGGGTGAGCGGGACGGCGAGCCGGCGCGGGTTGCGATGCCGAGCGCCGGTCTCGGCCTCGAGGAGCGCCATCGAATAGACGGCGACGCCGGGATCCGCGCCGATTCCTTCGCGAAGCGTCGGGAGCGCCCCCTCGGCGAGCTCGTCGTCGGCGTCGAGGAGCACCACGTACTCGGTCGCAACGGATTCGAGGCCGATGTTGCGGGTCGCCCCCTTGCTGAGCCGGCGTGGCGTCCGGATGACGGTGGCACCCGGGATCCCCTGGATCGCCGGATCGGAGAGATTGTCGACGACGACGATCAAAGCCTCCTCGGCCTGGGCGCGAACGCTGGCGAGGGCCCGGGGAAGCGTGTCGACGTAAGGGTGATCCCACACCGGGATCACGACCGTCATCGCGGGTTCATGAGAGGTCAACCCGACGCTACTTCTACCGCACTTGAGCGACGGGTAGGGGTTGCGGCACGGCGCCGGTTCGACTAGGCTCAACGATTCGGATGGGGATCCGGGGGTAGGTTCATGCAGCGGCGCCAACGTAGAGACCAGAGCGACGTCCCGGGACTGGGCGAATGAGCGACGGCTTCAGGCTGTTCGCCGGCTTCGCCATCGCCCTGGCTACGACCGCCGCCGCTACGCCGCTCGTCATCGCGCTGGCGCGGCGGACGGGGTTCTACGACCTTCCCGCCGGTTACAAGCAGCACGCCGCCCCGACGCCCTACCTCGGCGGAATGGCCGTCGGCCTCGGTCTGCTCGCCGGCTCCCTCGTAACGGGCGGTGGGCACTCGGCGCTATTCCCCCTGCTCGTCGTAGTCACGGCGATGCTCGCCCTCGGGACTCTCGATGACCGGGTCGGCCTGAGCCTGGGCACGCGCCTCGCGGTCGAAGTGGGCGCCGCGGTCGGCCTCTATCTCGCGGGCCTCGGCTGGCAGGGCTTCGACAGCGATGCCGCCAACCTCGTCCTGACGGTGATCTTCGTAGTGGGCGTCGTCAACGCGTACAACCTGATGGACAACCTCGACGGAGCCACCTCGACGGTAGCCCTGGTGGCCGCAGCAGCGATCGGCATGTACGCGTGGGCCCAGGGCGACCCCGTGCTCGGGGCGCTCGCGCTGGCGCTCGCCGGCGCCTGCGCGGGCTTCCTGCCGTACAACCTGGCGAGGCCCGCCGCGCGGATCTTCCTGGGTGACGGGGGCAGCATGGCGATCGGCGTCACGCTCGCGGCGCTGATGATGTCCCTTCCTGGAACGGCCGGCTTCGGCTGGGGTCTCACTCCGGTGGTCCTGGTGCTCGTCGGTTTGCCGGCCTTCGACACGGCGCTCGTGATCGTCTCGCGGCTTCGTCGGGGCATGAACGTCTGGAGCGGCGGGCGCGACCATCTCACCCACCGCCTTTTGCTCAGGCTTGACTCACCGCGCGGCGTCGCGGTCGCGCTCGCCCTGGGCCAGGCGAGCCTGTCGGCGCTCGCGCTCGGGATCCGAGATCTCCCACCGCAGGCAGAGGTCGCGGGGGTGGCCATGCTGCTGGGCTTGAGCCTCACGGCCATCGCGTTCCTCGAGGCCCCCGAGTGGCTCTCGCCGGCGCTCGGCGCACCGCGCTGGGAGGGCATGCTGCCCGAAGAGGCCATGCTGCCCGAGGAGCCGCGCATGGAGAGCTCGCTCCTGCCCGAGGAATCCCTGGCCTAGAGGCCAAGGGCCTTTCCCGCGGGCCCCGGGGCTGTGTGGCCGGCCCTGAGTTGTGAGGCTGGCCTGGGAGGGGCTTCGACATGCGAGCTTCTCGGTTGTCAGACATCTCTACGTACAACCGAGAGGCGCCTTTCGCGGCGCCGCCACGCGCCAAGCGCTACCGGCACGAGAAGGCTGCGCCGGGTCGAGCCGCAAAAGCGCCCGGCTCGCTGGAGCCCTGGGCGCGAAGCTGAGCGGCTAAGCGGAGGTGGGGAGGTGCTCGCGGCGTCGCAGCGCGAGCGCCACGCAGACAAGCAGCGACCCGATCATCACCAGCGGCAACAGGTTGAGGCCGGTGAAGGCAAGCTGACCGGCGTTACCGGTCGGCCCCGCTACCGGAGCGAGGGGCTTATGTCCCCCGCCCCCAGTGGGCTGGGCCGGGACGTACTGGTCGACCTGCGAGTTGGGTGCGCCCACGTTGACCTGCTGGGCGCTGGAAACGGCTGCAACCGCTGCCACCGCAAGCACTGCCACGAAGAACGTTCCCGTGAAGCGACGAATCATCAGCGAGTAGGTTACTGCGAGTGACGGCACTTCGCAGGTGGGAGTTGCTCGAGGACCGGGCGGATCTGGCCGCTTGGGCCGTTCCGGTCGTCCTGATCGTCTATCTGGCGCTCTCGAGCGGCGGCTATGACCCGCTCGCGCGTGACGAGGTCGGCGTCGCCGTCTGGTGGCTCGTCTTGATCGGCACGGCGCTCAATGTCCTGCCCGTCGCAGGAGGGAGCCGGGCGGGACGGCTAATGCTCGTCCTCGCCATCGGCTTCGCCGCCTGGACGGCGCTCGCGATGATCTGGACGGAGAGCGAGGAGCGCACCGCCATCGAGCTGGCCCGGGTCAGCACCTACCTCGCCGTGTTCACGCTGGCACTCGCGGCTCAGGGGGCCGGGCGCTGGCGCCACGTCCTGAACGGAGTTACGGCCGGCCTGGTCCTCGTGTGCGGGCTCGCCGTGCTCTCGCGAATGGAGCCCTCCTGGTTTCCGAAGCAAATCGCCGGTCGCTACCTCACCGGGATCCACATCGAGAGCCGGCTCGCCTACCCGATCGACTACCCGAGTGGCCTCGGCACGTTCGCGGCGATCGGCCTGCCGCTGGTGCTCGCGGGGACCGCCTCGGCGCGTTCGATCGCCGGCCGTGCGCTGTCCGGCGCGGCGATCCCACTCGTCGCGCTGACCCTCTGGCTGTCGACCTCGAGTCTCTCCGTACTGGTCGCCGGCGTCGGGCTTGCGGCCTTCTTCCTGCTGGCCCCGGACCGCCTGCCGAAGCTCGCCAGCGCCGCGGTAGCCGCGGGCGGCTCGGCCATCCTCTTCGCCGCCGTGCAGCAGCGCCACGCCCTGGACCAGGGGCTGCACACGCCGGCGGCCCAGGATCAGGGCCACGCGTTGCTCGCGATCACCCTCGGGGTATGCGCCGGCGTCGGCCTCGTCCAGGCGGCGATCAGCTACTGGGCACGCAACGCGCAGCGCCCCGGCTGGCTTCGGATCTCCCGGCGTCACGCCGTGATCGCCACGCTCAGCGTAGTGGCGGTAGGGATCTCCATCGGGGTCGCGGCCGGCGCGCCGGGCAAGCTCCAGGGCAGGTGGGAGGACCTGAAGAGTCGCGGGGCGGGCGTCGATCCGGCGCAGGCGTCGCGAGGCAGTCAGATCCTCGACTTCAGCGGCAGCGGGCGCTACGACTTCTGGAGCGCGGCGGTCGACGCCAACGCCACGAGCCCAGCGCTCGGGATCGGGCCCGGCACATTCGAGTTCTGGTGGGCGCGAAACGGCTCGTACGTCGGCTACGTCCGCGACGCCCACTCGCTCTACCTCGAGACCCTCGGCGAGCTCGGGATCGTCGGGTTCGCCCTCATCGTCGCTCTCTCGGGTGGAATCCTCGTGATCGGCGCGCGGCGAGCGCTCCGGGCCCCTCCGGAGCTTCGCCTTGGCATCGCCGCCGCGACCGCTGGCTGCGCGGCGTTCATGGCGGGCGCGCTGGTCGACTGGATGTGGGAGCTGGGGGTCATCCCCGTGGTCTTCTTCGCCCTGGCGGCGATCGCCTGCGCGGGCGGTGCGCCCGCGCCACAGTCCCTGCCCGGCCGCCAGCCCAGGGACCCCCGGTGGCGCCGCCCGGGGTGGATCGCAATCTGCGTGCTCTCCGTCGCCGGGCTCACCGCGATCGCCCAGCCCCTCTGGGGCGCCGTCCAGCTCCAGCAAAGCTACGACGCGGCGGCAGAGCGGAGGCTCGGCGACGCTCTCGACGACGCCCGAGCCGCCGCCTCGGCGCAGCCCTATGCGGCGACGCCGCTAATCCAGGAGGCAACACTGCTGGGGCGCCTCGGCGAGCAGAGGGCGGCGGTGAACGCCGCGCGAGGCGCAACCGAGCGCGAGCCGACCGACTGGCGAACCTGGCTGGCCCTCTACCGAACTGAGTCCGCGCTCGGGGAGCGGGGAAAGGCCACCGCCGCGCGTCGCCGGGCCGAGGGCCTGAGCGCGCACGCCCAAGTCACTATCCATTGAGCCGGCAGCCCTCGCCGCCAGCCGGCGTGACCATGCGCGCGCAAAGGTCGAGTAGAGTCGCCGCGCGATGAGTGGGCAGGGCTCGAGCGTGCTCGTGACCGGTGGCGCCGGCTTCATCGGATCGCACCTGGCTGAGCGCCTTCGCCGCGACGGGCACCGGGTGCGGGTGCTCGACAACTTCGCAACGGGAAAACGCGAGAACCTGGCGCAGGGGCCTCGGAGGGCGGCCGTGAAGGCGCCAATTTGCGGCTTGCACGCGCCAGCGCGTGCATATACAGTTGTACCAGTCCCGCACTACCGGCTGCGGGGGTTGGGAAGAGAACCGGGGGTTCCTTGCGGCACCTGATCACCGGGGGCGCGGGCTTCATCGGCTCGCACCTCGCAGACAAGTTGGTGGAGCGCGGCGACGAGGTGACGATCGTCGACGACCTCAGCACGGGTCGCCTTCAGAACGTAGAGCACCTTCTGGGCGGCGGGCAGGTGCGGCTGATCACGGAATCGGTGCTCGACGCGGGCCTCGTGAACGAGTTGATGGCCGGCGCGGACACCTGCTTTCACCTGGCCTCGTCGGTGGGCGTCAAGCTGATCGTCGAGGAGCCGCTCGACTCGCTCCTTCGCAACGTCAGGGGCCTGGACACGGTGATGGCGGCGGCGGCTCGCTTTCGCACCCGTTTGCTGTTCACGTCGACGTCCGAGATCTACGGCAAGACCGACGGCGTGGCGCTTCGCGAGCGCGACGACCGGATCGTCGGCTCGCCGACCACCTCGCGGTGGTCGTATGCGACCGCGAAGGTCTTCGGGGAGATCCTGGCCTACGGCTACACCCGTGAGCACGGGGCGAGGATGACCGTGGTGCGCCTGTTCAACACGGTCGGCCCGCGACAGTCGAGCATGTACGGCATGGTGCTCCCGCGGTTCGTGTACCAAGCGCTTCGAGGTGAGGACCTGACCGTCTACGGCAACGGCGCCCAGTCGCGCTGCTTCACACACGTCGACGACAGCTTGGACGCCATCGTTCGCCTGATCGAGACGGACGCCTCGGTCGGCAACGTCTACAACGTCGGCTCGAGCGTGCCGATCACGGTCATCGAGCTGGCACGGCGCGTCCTCGAGCGCACCGGGTCGAGGTCGGCGCTGCGGCTGATCCCCTACGAGGAGGCATACGGCGACGGCTTCGAGGAGCTCGGCAGCCGCCGGCCCGATTGCTCGGAGCTCGAGCGGCTGATCGGCTGGCGGCCGACGCGCAGCGTCGACGACGCGATCGACGACGCGATCGCGCATGAACGCGAGGCGGCGACGAGGCTGCGCGCGGTCGCCTGACGCGTGAGCCGCGTCAGGGTCCTCCGAGTCATCGCCAGGCTCAACCTGGGCGGGCCCGCCCAGCAGGCGGCGCTCTTGAGCGGGCGCCGGCTGGATCCCGAGCGGTACGAGACGCTCCTCGTGCACGGCTCGCTGCCGGCCGGCGAGGAGTCGATGGCCGACCTCGCCGAGAGGGAGGGCGCCCGGCTCGAGTTCGTCAGCAGCCTCGTTCAGCCGCCGCGGCCCCACCTCGATGCCGCCGCCCTGGCTCACCTCGTCGCGACCGCCCGGCGCTTCCGTCCACACGTCGTCCACACCCATACCGCGAAGGCGGGCTTCATCGGGCGGCTCGGAGCCCTGGCGGCGCTCCGACCTCGCCCGGCGATCGTCCACACCTACCACGGCCACGTCCTCGAGGGCTACTTCGGGGCGCTGAGGAACCGGGCCTATCGCGCGCTCGAGGCGCGGCTCGCGCGCTCGAGCGACTGCCTGATCGGGGTGAGCGAGGCAACGGTCGACGATCTCGTGCGACTGGGCGTCGCGGGTCGGGATCGCTTCCGGGTGATTCGGCTGGGCTTGGACCTCGAGCCGTTCGCCACCGTCGAGGAGAGCGCCGGTCGGAGGCTTCGCCAAGAGCTCAGGATCGCCGACGGGACGGTCGTCCTCTCCTTCGTCGGGCGGCTGGCCCCGATCAAGCGCGTGGACGTCCTGCTTCGCGGCGTCGCCCTCGCGGCAAGGGAGGCGCCGCTTCGACTGCTCATCGCCGGCGACGGGGAGCTTCGGCCTCGGCTGGAGGAGCTCAGCCGCGAGCTTGGAATTGCGGACGCGGTGAGCTTCCTGGGCTATCGTCGCGACCTGCCCGCGATCGCGTCAGCCGCCGACCTGGCCGTCCTCAGCTCCGACAACGAAGGTACGCCGGTGTCGCTGATCGAGGCCGCCGCCGCGGGACGGCCCGCGGCGGCGGCACGGGTCGGCGGGGTGGCCGAGGTGGTGACGCCAGAAACCGGCATCCTGTTCGGGGCTGAGGATCACCAGGCGCTCGCAGCGGCGATCCGGAGGCTGGCCGGCGATGCGGAGCTTCGTGGGCGGCTTGGCGAGCGCGCCCGCGAGCGCGCCCTAAAGCGCTACGCGATCTCGAGGCTCGTCGGCGATGTCCAGGCGCTCTACGAGGAGCTCCTCCAGCGCCGGGGCGGCCGCGAGGGTCGGCTCGTGAACAGGACGGCGGCCCATGCCGCCCGGGACACATCCCCCTGATGCAAGGCGACGAGGCGAGGCGGGCCGCCGAGCTCGGTCGCGAGCTGGAGCCCGACATCCTTCCCAAGCAGCTTCGCGCGCTCGCGCGGGTAGCCGCGCGCCTGCGAGACCAGCGGCCGGCGCCGACGCCCGAGTTGCGCTTCCGCCTCGAGGACGCGTTCGGCGGGCGCGGCAGCATCCCCGACGACCCCCAGTCGCCTGGCTGGCGCCTTCGCGCCGCGCTCTGCCTTGCCTCAGGGCTCTCGCTGCTCCTGGCCGCCGCCCTCTGGGTCGTCGCGGGCTAGGTCCAGCTGGGTGCGCAAGCGGCGCAGCCCGCGCGAGTGGACCCGGCGGACGCTCTCGGGGTCCAGCTTGAGGAGCCTCGAGATCTCGGAGGCGCCCAGTTCCCCGCCGTAGCGCAACGCGATCACAGAGCGCTCGCGGCGCCCGAGGGAATCGAGCGCCGCGGCGAGGTCGGCGGGAACGCCCGGATCGTCGGCGCCGGAGCCGGCCCGTGGGTCGCGGTCCGAGGTCAGCTCGCGCGCGATGCCGAGCAGCGAAACCCGGGTAGACCGGCCGTTCGCTCCGAGCAGCCCCTGCTCGAGGGCACGCTCGAAGGTCGCATACGTCAGCTCCTCGGCCTCGGCTCGGCAGCCGTGCCGGTAGGCGAGGTACGCGTAGACGGCGGAGATCTGCTCCGCGTATCGATGGGCGAAGTCTTGTCTCATCTTGACCAGGCCCTCACTGGCTACCCTTTGGCGACTGCCCGGATGACGAGACGCCGCGGTGAAGCCGAGCCAGGGGCCCACGATAGACGCCTCCACCGATCAACTGATCCACGACGTGCTCGCCGCGGGGCTGACCCTGCTGCTGATCGGCTTCGGCGTTCGTGGCGTCCTTCGCCTCCTGCAGCGGAGCCGGCCCGGCCTCGCGATCGGCGTCCCGGTGGCGCTCGCCGTGGCCCTGCGGATCTTCGCCGCGGCCGGCGTCTCGCTGACGCCGCTCGCTCCCGGGCTGCGCGGCGGCGACGAGGTCCTCTTCGCGCAGCAGAGTGCAGCGATCGCGCACTCCTCGCTGGCCTCGTCGGAGTGGGCCTCCGCCCTCACCGGGAAGCTTTACGAGTTCGTGATCGCGGTCCAGGCCCGACTGCTGGACTCCCCGGACTTCGCCCTGCGGCTCACCGAGATCGGCATCGCGGTGCTCGGCCTGGCGCTGCTGGCCACCGCCGTCTACGACCTGGTCGGGGGTCGCGCTGCCGTGATCGCAGCGTGGATGCTCGCCGCGGAGCCGAGCGGGATCTTCTTCTCGAGCCTCCTGCACAAGGAGTCGAACATGTTCCTTGCCGAGGGTCTGGTCGCCTTCGGAGGCGCCCGCATGTGGAAGCGGGGGGACCTCGCGAGCCTGCCGATCCTCGCCCTGGGCTGTCTCATCGCGGTCGCCACCCGTCCCTACGCTGGGTGGTTCCTGATCGCAGCCGCGGCGGCGATCACCCTGCACGCCGGCCTGCGAGCGACCCGCCGCGGCGAGGTCAGCTCGCTGGGGCTGATCGCGGTCGTCGTGCTCCTGGGGGCGATCTCCGCCCCGGTGGTGTGGCAGGCGTCCTCCCATCAGAACCTGGAGCAGACCGTTCAGGCATCCCAGGACTCGAACGCATCCGACAGCGCCAACCTCTCGCTCGAGAAGGTGGACTTCTCGACTCGGGGCGCGGTGATCACCAACCTGCCGGTGCGCGCCTGGGACATCACCTTCAAGCCCTACCTCTGGCAGCTCGGAAGCCCCAGCCAGCGCCTCGGCGCGATCGGGGGCCTCGTGACGCTCGTCGTCCTCGCCCTGCTGGGGAGCGCGCTGGTTCGCCGCCGCGGCGAGATCTTCGCGCGCGCCGGGCCGCTCGTTTACCTGCTGGCGTTCCTGCTCGCCGCCTACTCGCTGAGCACGGGCAACGCCGGCACCGGGTTCCGCTACCGCAGCCATCTGCTCGCCGTCGCGCTCTGCCTGCTCGCAGCGGTCCGGATCTGGCGGGCCGAGCGCGAGGTGGCCTCGGTCCCGCGAGCGTTGCCGGACGCCCTCCCGGCTGCGCGGGGCTACGCGCGAAGCTAGGGGTCCAAGTTGAGCGACGCATCTGACCTTCGCGAGTTCGCAGAGCGTGCCCGCGGAGTCCCCCGCCAAGCGCGGCTCGACGCCGCAGCGGCGGAGTTATTCAATGCGTTCGAGGCGGCCGGGATGCGTGAGCCACTGCTGCTGAAGGGACCTGCGCTGGCGCGGGCGCTCTACCGCCCGGGTGAGCATCGCGGCTACTCGGACGTCGATCTGCTCGTCGCCCCACGGGACCTCGCGCGAGCGCGCCAGACGCTCGCCGAGCGGGGGTACGTCAACGCCACCGAGGGCCTCGGGGTCGACGACGTCGCTGGCGTGCTGCACTCGGAGACGTGGGCGCGTGCGGTGGAGGCGGGCCTCGAGCACGTGCTGGTCGACCTTCATTGGCGCCTTTTCGGCTGCCAGGCGTCCGCCGAGTCGGCTTGGGAGGCTCTGACGGCCCGCCGAGCGTGGGTCGAGCTCGACGGCCGCAGGGTGGCCGTCCTCGCCCCCGAGGGGCTCGCCCTGCACGTCGCCACGCACGCTGCCCAGCACGGGCCAGGCGACGCCAAGGCGATGGCCGACCTCGCGCGCGGCGTCGAGCGCTGGGCGGCATCCGTGTGGCGCGAGGCGGCGAGGCTGGCCGCGGATCTCGGGGCGACGGCGTCCTTGGCGGCCGGCCTGCGCCTGAACCCGCGCGGCGCCGAGCTGGCGCGCGAGCTCGGTCTGCCGCGCACCGACCAGCTCGATTGGGCGATCCTTCACCGCGAGGCCAGGCCGCGTGGAGCGTTTCACCTCCAGGCCATGGCGCGGGCTCGAGGTCCGAGGCAGCGTCTCGAGGTGCTGCGGCGCTCGCTCCTGCCCACGCGTCGCTGGATCGCCTACCAGTACCCGTGGGCGGCGGCGAGCAGGGTACGCCTCGTCGCGGCGTACGGCGCCCACCTCTTGCGCGCGCCGGTCTGGGCGGCGCGGGCCTGGCGCTACCGCCGGCGCGAACGGCGCGCCGACTGACGGTAGCGAAGCGCTACGGCGTGGTCGTCGTCGTCGGCGGCGGCTCGACGGGCGGCGGGGTCGTCGTCGTCGGCGGCGGCTCGACGGGCGGCGGGGTCGTCGTCGGCGGCGGCTCGACGGGCGGCGGCGGAGTCGATGGCTCGACGGGGGTCGGCGGGGACGGCGGGGACGGCTCGACGCCGGTCGAGGGACCGGGGGAGGGCTGCGGCTCTACGTTCGCCGAGGGCTGAGACTGCCGGCTGCTGGTTCCTGGGCCGGCAGGGCAGGGAACGTTCCGGCAGACGGTGGGGTCGGTCCGGGACGGGCAGACGCCGCTGAACGCCACGCAGAATTTGATGTTGGAAAGGCGCTGGGTGCCCCCGCCACCGGGCGGGCAGGGGATCGCATCGAGCGGGCAGCACCTGCACAGACTCATGTTCTTGCAGCCGAAGGTGTTCGAGCCGCAGTTGCCGAGGCAGCTCCCGATCGCCTCGCAGCCCGGAATCGGGCTCGCCGCCGAGGCGCGCGCAGGGGCGATGATCGAGACGATCATGGGCGCGCCCACCGCGGCTACTGCAGCACCCTTCATGACCTTCACCGTCAGGTCGCGCCGCGAGAATCCGTCGGTCTGCGCCCCGGATGCCAGCAGGTCACAGCGGGCGAGCTCGTCGAGAGCCTCGACGACCTGCTGGTCGTCGAGCTCGAGCCGAGCGGCGATCGCCGGTACGCGGGTCGAGCCGTCGCACTCCCTCCAGACGCGTGCGGCCACCGAGGAGAGCGAGTGGGCACGGTCGGACTTCAGGTCGTAGACGAGCAGCTCGTCAGCGAGCTCCTCGACGACGAGCTCGTCCGAGCGCGCGAGCGGCACCCTCGCGCTTGCGTGCATGACCTTACCCCCGGAACTCAACGACGCGACTATAAACCACGGCAGGACCCTAGGCAAGCGCCAACCGCTAGCTGCTGTCGAGCGTGGCAAGGAGCGCCCGCGCCACCGGCTGGGCCTCGCCGCGCTCGCTTCGTACGCACGCGCATTCCTCGGCGACGCGCCGGACCGCGCGCAGCGCCTCGGCTGGGCGCTTGCGCGCGGGGACGGCGTGGGAGAGCAGCGCCAGGGCGGCCTCGCCTGGAGGAAGCCTGACGGGGCTCCAGGGGGCCTTGGGCCGGTAGCTCGTCACGGCGACCAGGGCCACCGGTACGGGGACCTCGCCGGTGGCACCCCCCAGCTCGCTCGCCGGCACCGCCGCCGCGGCCTCGTCGCGGGCGCCGCGGATCGAGAGCAGCTTCGGGTAGGGGTGAACGTAGCCCTCGGGGTCGAGCACAGCGAACTCGTCCGAGTAGTAGGTGGCGCCCTCCCGGACCAGGGCCGCGACCAGGGTGGTCTTGCCCGCGAAGCTGTCGCCGGGCAGGACGATGGCGCGGCCGTCGTAGGCCACCGTGCCGGCGTGGATGAAGACCCGGTCGCGGGCCATGACTGCCACGGTCCCGCGAATCCGCTCCTCGAGGAAGGCGAGGGCGACGTCGAGGTCGACGGGCCCGGAGATGGCCTCTCCCTCGTACATGACCCGGAAATGCGCTGCCCCCTCGCGCGAGAGCGCGAGCGTCGCGTCCACCGAGGATGCATTGCCTTCCACCCACCCGGGAGGAAGCAGCGCGACCACCGCCGGCATGAGGCTTCGGTCGTCGAGCTCGATGTCGAGCCGGACGCCGTGGCTCTCGATGGCCACCTGCGCCGTGCCCGTCGTCTGCTCGGCCTTCATCGGCGGCATGCTACGACGCGTGCGTATCATCCGTGATCGTGGACCTGCTGCTGATTTGCGTCCGAGGCGGCCTGGCGCTGGTCTTCATCGCGGCCGCCGTCGGGAAGCTGCTCGATGCCGAGGGCTCACGGCGAGCGCTGCGGGAGTTCGGAGTGCGCGACGCGTGGATCGCGCCGAGCGCTCGTCTGCTGCCGATCGCGGAGCTCGCCGTGGCGGCGGGCCTGCTGGTAGCGCCCCTCGCGCGGCCCGCGGCCGCGGGGGCCCTGGCGTTGCTGGCGGCGTTCGCGGCCGGCGTCGCCCAGGCGCTTCGCCGCGGCCAGGCGCCCGACTGCCACTGCTTCGGCCAGCTTCACTCCGCGCCCGCCGGGCGCGGCACGATCGCTCGCAATGCATTGCTCGCGCTCCCCGCCGCGTTCGTTCTCTGGCGCGGATCGGGCGACGCCTTGGCCGGCCGCGGAGTGGCCACCGGGGCGCTAGTCGCCACCGCCGCGCTGGCCGCCGCGCTCGCCGTCGCGACCTTCGTCCTCCTGCGCGAGAACCGCCGCCTGCGTTCGGGAGCTCCGCCGGCCGGCCCCGAGCCCCTCGCCGTCGGCACGCCGGCTCCCGAGGTCCTTCTGCGCGAGCCGGACGGAGCAATGTCCGGGATCTCGAGCCTGATCGCCCGCGACAGGTCGACGGCGCTGGTCTTCGTCGCGCCCGGCTGCGGGCCCTGCGAGTACCTGATGCCTCATCTCGCCCGCTGGCGAGTGGCGCTGGCCGAGCGGGTCGAGATCTTGGTCGTCGGCGTGATGCCCGTCGCCGGCGAGCCCAGCGCGAGCGAGATCGCACAATTTCCCGGAGCACTCTGGGACGTCGAGGCCAAGGCGTTCGAGGCCTACCGTGTGGACGGCACACCCGCGGCGGTGCTGGTCGGCCCCGATGGCGCGATAGCCAGCTCCGCGGTGAGCGGCTACGAGACGATCGAGGCCCTGATCCGGACCGCACAGCGGCGCGCCTCCCCGACGCGGCCGCCCGTCCCCGCCTGAGAACCCGCACGCGGTCATGTCCGCAGAGCCGGCCAACCGCGGCACTCGCCGCGCTATTTCAAGCTGCCATCCCCGCCCGCGGCGGCTTCTACCACGCGCTCTACGGCATCTGGCTCGAGCGACTGGCCCATCGGAAGCGCGAGCCCCTCGGCGGCAAGCCGTTCGGCGTTTGGCAGCGTGCCGCCGCCCGCCCACCGCGACATCGAACGCTGCCGGTGAAGCGGCGTCGTGTAGTAGGCGCGTGCCTCGACGCCGTGCTCGGCGAGCCTCGCCGCGAGAGCGTCGCGACGTGATGTCCGGATCACGTACAGGTGGAAGGCGGACTCGGCACCGGCGGTGAGCTGCGGGAGCCGCACCACGTCGCCGAGGCCCGCCGTTGCGTAAGCCTCGGCGACCCTGCGACGGGCCCTCGTCCAGGAGTCAAGGTACGGCAGGAAGACGCGAAGGGCCGCGGCCTGAAGGTCGTCGAGCCGGGACGTGTAGCCAACCTCCGCGTGGACCCATGGGGCAGAGGTGCCATGGTGCCGCAGCCGCCGTGCTTTCGCCGCCACGCGGTCGTCATCGGTGAGAACCGCGCCCCCGTCTCCCAACGCTCCCAGGTTCTTTCCCGGGTAGAAGCTGAATGTGGCGGTGTCGCCGAGCGACCCCGCAGGGCGTCCACGGTAAGTCGCACCAGCCGCCTGCGCTGCGTCCTCGATCACCAGCAGCTGGCGTGGACGCGCGAGCGAGCTCAGCTCATCCATCGCCGCAACGTTCCCGAAGAGGTGCACGGGCAGGATGGCGCGGGTGCGGGGAGTGAGCATTGGCTCGACCGTGGCAGCCGTGATGCAGTCCGTGGCGGCGTCGATGTCGGCAAAGACGGGAGCGGCGCCGGCATTGACAACGGCCTCCGCGGAGGCGATGAAGCTGAGGGCGGGCACCACGACCTCGTGTCCCGGTCCGATGCCGTGCGCTCGCAGAGCGATCGTGATGGCCTCCGTTCCGTTCGCGACGCCGATGCAGTGGCGCCGACCGATGTACGCGGCGAACTCCCTCTCGAATGCTGCGAGCTCAGGCCCCAGGACGTACTTGCCCGAGTCGAGCACCGCGCGCTGGCGCTGCGCGACCTCCGGGATCAGCGCGGCGATTGCCGGGCGCGTGGCGAAGAGCGGTATTTGAACGTCAGCGCCAGCGCTCAATTAGCTCGTCCTCGGAAACGACTCGCATCTCCCGGGCAGGGACGCCCATGACGACAGCGCGAGGACGGACATCGGTCGTTACGACGGCGCCAGCGGCGACGAACGCCTCCTCGCCGACCCCGATTCCCGGGCACAGGACGGCGGCCGCGCCGACGCGGCAAGCGCGACGGAGCGTCGGCCCGGCGATTTTTTGGTCGGCGGCGTGACGAGCCATCGTGCTGTCGTTCGTCGTCACAACCCCCGGCGCGACGAAAACGTCGTCCTCGATGGTGGTGTTGGCCGTGATGTAGCAATTGGTCTGGATTCGCACGCGCTGGCCGATTCGCACGTCGTTGTCGATTGCCGAGCCGCGGCCGACGGTGGTGCCGGCGCCGATCGTGGCCCGCTCTCTTACGTGCGCCTGGTCACCAACGATCACGTTCTCATCGAGCTCGGCGCCCGCGAAGACGATGGCCCCGCTGAGCACCGCGACCCCGTCGCGCAGGACGGTGGCGGAGGGCAGAGCCCGAAGGGCTGTGGAGAGTGGCCCGAGACGCGGGGGCTTGCCGATTACCGCGTGATCCTGGACCTCGACGCGGTGGCCGATCTTCGTGCCGGCGTAGATGACGACGTTTGCCCCGAGCACAAGATCGTCCGGAAGCTCGACCTGCTTGCCGAGGACGAGCCCAGGCTCGGGCCTGGAATGGGGAACGAGGTCGGGTGCCAAGGGAAGGAGGATCCTATTCATGGACGGCTTTGGTTCCAACGTGCAGAATGATCGGATGACGGATCTCGCGGCGCGGATCGAGGCGCTGGACGAAGGCCTGTTCCGGGAGATCGAGCCCGACATGTCGAGCTGGGACATACGCTGCCTGCTCGCGCTCCACGGCACGGTGGCGGCGAGCGGGGCGCCCTTCGCTTACCTCGAGATCGGCTCGTATCACGGTGGATCTCTGCAGGCGCTCATCCGCGACCCGCGCTGCGACTGCGCCATGTCCATCGATCCGCGGCCGGCGGAGACGCCCGACAAGGCGCGAGGGACCTACGTCTACGAGGACAACACCACGGAGCTGATGATCGAGCTGCTCTCGCGCGTGCCCTCGGCTGACATCCGCAAGCTCTCGACCTTCGAGGCATCCACCGAGGAGATGAGACCCGCCGATCTCTCTCGACGGCCCAACTTCTGCTTTATCGACGGCGAGCACACCGATGAGGCCGTGCTGCGGGATGCCCGCTTCTGCGCCGACGCAGTCGCCGGGGCCGGCGTGCTCGCATTTCACGACTACCAGATGGTGGAGGCCGGGATCAGGGCGTTCCTGAAGGAGGCGTGGCAGGACGTGTCGCACGCCATCGCCTTCGCGGGCCACGTCTTCGCGGTCGAGCTGGGCGGCGCCAGGATGCTCCAAGCGCCGATTGTCGATCGCGCCATCGCCTCGCGATGGCACAGCGCCGTCTGGCGGGTAGCCAGCCGCCCCCGGCGTTCGGCGATCCCGCTGCTTGTTGCGTGGTCGGCGGTGTCGCGGGTCGATCTGGCGGTCGCCGCGGCTAGGAGGCGGCGGCGGCGCTCATAGTCGGCCGAACGGCGCGTGGCTCGGCCTGAGCCGCGCGAGCAGGCGAAAGCGCAGGTAATCGAGATACGGAGCCACCGGGACCGGGGAGCCGTCACGCACCCGTCCCAGGCGGAGCGCGCTGCGGAAGGCCTGCCGGCGCTCGGCGCCCAGCAGCGGCTCGATCTGGGGCAGCGAGCGCGCGATCGCGTCGTCGTAAGCGAGGCTCTCGAGGATCCACAGCCGATCGAGCCACCCACGGCGGGTGGCGCGGTTCCTGACCGACAGCGACCGCGTCCCAACGCGGAACACCGCGAGCTCGTCGTCGATGAAGCAGACGTCGTAGCGCGACATGATCCGCGCCCACAGCTCCATGTCGGTCGCCTGGGCCACGTACGGCCCGAACGTGCCGACGCAGGCAAGGGAGTCCCTGCGCACCATGACCGCGCTCGGCTCTCCGATCCAGTTCTCGTAAAAGCCCGCTTCGGCCCATCGCCGCAGAAGCTCCGGGCCGTGGTTGACAGCCGCCAGGTCGCCGAACCGCCGGTCTAGTCGTCCGGCGACCGCCAGCCACTCGCGCGCCTGCTGGGCCGGGACGTCCTCGAACGCGATGTGGCGCCGCGAGAAGACGAGCCCGGCAGCCGGCGCCCCCTCGAGAGCGCAGACCATCCGCGTCACGCAGTCGCTGCACAACTCGTCATCCTGGTGGAGGAACTTGATCAAGGTGCCGCGTGAGCGCGCGACGGTCTCGTTCCAGGTCCTGGTGTGGCCGCGGTTCCGCCGGTGGACGAACAGCCGCAGCGGACGGGCGTCCCAGGCGCGCAGCCTGTCCGCGGTGCCGTCGCGCGATCCGTCGTCCACGGCGACGACCTCGATGCGCTCGTAGTCCTGGGCGGCGACCGAGGCCAGCGCCGCATCGATGAACCGCGCGCCGTTGTACGTCGGGATGCACACCGAAACCAGGGGCTCTTCGCCCACGACCAGTCCGGGCGCACGCCTGGAATGCGAGATGAGATCGGGTTGCAACGGAAGGATCCTTTCGTGGTTCCGTCCGTAGGGACGTCAGATTCCCTGACGTCCAGGCGGCTTGCAGCGAACTGAGCGATCGGCCGCGGTCACTGTACTTTCTCGGGCCGTGTGAATCACGTCCTCATCGTCGCCTACTACTTCCCGCCGATCGGCGGGATCGGAAGCATCCGCATGGCGGGATTCGCTTCATATCTTCCGACGTTCGGCTGGCTGCCGACCGTTCTGGCACCGGCCGAGACACCGCACCCGCGCGACGATCAACTTCGCTATCCCGAGAACGCGGTGGTGCGGTCCCGTTCGTTCGAGCTCAGCAGGCTCGGTGCGCTGGGCACGAGGCCGGCCAGTCACGAAGCGACGGTCGGCGGACAGTTTCGCGGAAGCGGGCGATTGCGTGGGGTTGCGCGGCGCCTCGTCTTTCCCGATGCCCAGATCGGTTGGTATCCCGGGGCAGTCAGCAGCGGATTTCAGGCGCTGCGCCGGGACCGCTACGACGCCGTCTATTCGTCGTCTTTCCCGATCACCGCTCATCTCATAGCTGGAACGCTCAGCCGAGCGGTGGGCCTGCCCTGGATCGCGGAATTCCGTGATCCGTGGAGCGACCGGCTCCGCTCTCGCCCGCAGCGTCGTCTTGCGGCGGCCGTCGAGCGCTCGATAGCCGCCCGTGCGACGCGACTCATCATGCCGAGCCCGAGCTTTGCTGAGTGCTTCGGCGTGCGCTGGGGACGAGAGGTTGCGGTTGTGCCGAACGGCTGTGACGAGCTCCCCGCGCCCGTGCGCGAGGATCGTGCGACCCTCGCGCACCTCGGGACCTACTACCCCGGTCACCAGAGGTTGACTGGCCTGTGGGAGGCGGTCCGCCGTATGCTCGTCGACAGCCCAGGTGCCGTCGCACGAATCCGGTTCATCGGCGAGCTTCCGGACGAAGGTCGCGCGGAGGTTGCCCGGTGCGGGCTGCAGGACCTGGTCACGGAGACGGGCCGCATACCGCACGATCAAGCGATGCGCCTGACCGCCTCATCCAGCCTCCTCTTCTCGGGCGGTGAGTCCGCACGCGATCCGATCGCGCGAGGCGTCATCCCCGCCAAGCTGTTCGAGTATCTGGCGACGGACCGGCCGATCCTCTACCTCGGCGATCCGGCTGGCGATGCAGCGGCGTTGCTCGAGGGCCAGCCCGGGTGCTGGGTCATCGACCCCGACGACATCGCCGGAATCACGGAGGCGATCAAACGCGGGTTGGAGGGTGCCCCCTACCGCCGTGACGCAAGCGGCTTCAGCCGTCGGAGCGCTGCGGGTGCGCTGGCCCAGGTGCTGAACGAAGCGCGGCTCGCTCGGCCGCCGGACGCCCGTCACGGTCGCCGCTGATACGCGGCGACCCGCCGCCGGCGAACGCCCCTGTCACTGTCGTTGCTGACGTTCACGGCGGCAACGAGCTGAAAACGCTTGCTGAGCATCCGTTGCAGTCCCACCTCTCCGGGATGCCGCATGTCGGAGGTGAAGAAGTATCGGCCTGGACTCACCAGCTCCTTGGCCCGGTCAATCAGCGCTTCGGGATCCGGGACGCAATAGAGCACCTCGTTGCACACCACGGCGTCGAACTGGCCGAGGTCCGACACGAACACGTCCCCTACGGTGAACGTCGTGCGCTCGTCGGACAGTCGCCGAGCACGCTCGATCGCTGCGCGCACGGGATCGACGCCGACGTAGCGGTCGAAGTCGAGTCCGTTGAGACGTTCGCGGAGCAGGCCGGCCCCGCAACCTACGTCGAGAATCGACCGGCAATCGAAGTGATCGATGTACCCGGTGAGCAGGCTGTAGCGAGGCAACTGGTGGACCCCCGCGAGGTAGTCCCACCCGCCGCTTTCGTACTGGTTCCTCCATCCGTCGAGGTCCGGCGCGGGCGGCGGCCTGTAGCGCGCCAACCCGGCGGCAACCGCCCATCCCCTGGCGCGCCAGCCGGCGCCTGCGAGTCGGCCCCGCATCCGCTGAGCCGGGGTGGGCTGATCCCGAGGGGCCGAGCCACCTTCCATTCCGAGCTCCTGGCGCTGCTCCATCCGCTGTCTCTATGCTAGTTCGCGGCTTGGCACTCGCGCGCGCCGGCATCCGCAAGAGCGTCACCGCTGTCGGATCTCGGGCGGACCGCCTGATTCCCGTCTGGCGCGCCGCCCTCACACGCGGCCTCACCGCGTTCATCTTCCACGACGTCACCGCATCGCCTTCGAGCCATCAGCGAACGAGCCGGAGCTATACGAGTCCCGAGGTTTTCGCCGAGCAGATCGCGTGGATCGAGGGGCGCTTCACGATTGTCTCACCCCCGTCCTTGCCCCAGCTCGGTGGTACCGGTCCACTCCCGTCGGACGCCGCGATGATCACCTTCGACGATTCGTGGGCCGGGATCTTCAGGCTCGCTCTCCCGATGCTCAGGGAACGCGGCATCCCGGCGATGTGCTTCCTGAACATGGGCGCCGTCGCCGGTGATCCCGACCTCTCCGCGGTGCGCCGCTACGAGCACGCCATGTCCATGCGGTCGCGAAGCCTGGACACCGGCGTGCTGGACAGAACGGCCGGAGCTCGCGTGCTCGCCGTGATTCGCGATCGATACGGCGACGACCCCGGCTTTAGGAGATATCAGGGCCCGACCGCTACGCCCGGTGATCTGGAGGAGGCGGCGAATGCGGGAAACGTCTGGTTCGGGTCGCACCTTTACCACCACTGGGACCTGAGGTGCATCGCCACTGACCTCTATGAACAATCGTTTGACGACAATTCCGCGGCGCTTTCCGTGTACCCCAACACCCTGGCTGCCGTTGCCACGCCATACGGTTACGCAGGCGAGGCCGGCGCCGATCCGTGCGCGATCCCGGCCGCCCGCGGAGCGCGAGTGGTCTTTACCGGTGCCGGCAATCAGAACCGCGCCGCCGACCTCTTCAGGCTCGACCGAGTAAGCCTGCCTCCCGAGCCCTCCAGCGCCCGCGAGTGGTGGTATGCGACCCATCGCCGGCGGGTCCTCGGACGGCGCACGAGCTAGTACGAGGCCGTCCGGGAGTCGATCGCGTTCCTCACCAGCGAGATCACCGACTCCCGATTCGCATCCGCATTGAGAACCCTGGCCGCGCGGTCGGCATTCCGCTTCATCCGCTCCACATCCTCGACCGTGAGCCGGCTGAGGGACTCGGCGAACGACTCTGGCGAGAACGAAGCCGAAACGACCCCGCATTCCCATTCCTCGACGATCCTCGCCATCTCCGGCGACGGGCCGATCGCCACCGCGAGCCGCGCCTGGATGTAGTCGAAAAGCTTGTTTGGGAGGGCGTGGACCTGGTTCGGAAAGCGGGCAGGCAGAAGGAAGACACCCACGTCGTAGGCGTTGGCGAACGACAGCACATGGCGCGACGGCAACGGCGGGAGAACCCTCACACGGTCATCCTCAGCGGCCAGCCGCTCGAGGAGACGACGATATGCGTTCTGCTGTCCCAGGACCAGATCCAACGTGAACCTCCCGTTCAGCGAGCGGACGGCGGCGATCGTGTCCTCCAAGCGGCGCCGCTCGTCGGCCATGCCGACGTGCAACAGCCGGATGGGCTCGCCGACCGGTGTGGGGCTTAGCGGAGTGGAAAAGGGTGCATTCGTGACGAGCACCGGCGAGACTCCGGCGCGTTCCCTGAAGTCGCGAGCTATCCCGGGCGAGACGGTCATCATGCCCGCGGTCTGGGGAACGAACCCGTCGACGATCCATTCGTGGGCGCCCCGCATGCTGATGCGCTGGCGCCTGGTCCAGGAAGCGCTCTCACTCGTCCAATGCTCGTGCGCGTCGAAGACCAAGGGCACCTCGTCTCCCAGGGCACGAGCCAGCGGGAGGCTGAAGAGCTCATTGACGACGATCGCGGCCACGGGCAGCACTCGTTCAAGCTCGGCGCGCCAGCTACGGATCCCCTCGTCAAGCCAGTACGCGGCCTGATAGCGGCCCGCGAGACGAGCGCCGATGCGTGCCAGCGACTCTGCTCGGCCACGGATGCGCCGAGTCTCCCGCGGCGAGAGCCGGAGGTAGGTGGCGGCCGGCGGCAAGCTCGGCTCTGGCCCGAAGGCCGCGAGTACGACGTCGTACTCGGCGGCGAGGAACTCCGCCTGGCGCAGGACCCGGGCGACGTTGCCGACCTCTCCGAGGTAGAGGACCAGGACTCGCTGTCGCGGCATCGCCTAGGAGCGGCTCGCGGCCGATCGATCCGTCACTTCAGCTCTTGGGGAAGGGTCCTTTGTGGCCCCCGGAATCGCGCCGCCGATTCCGTGGGGCCGGACCCCACGCAGGGCGTCCTCGAACGACGCTTCGTGCGCCGCAAACGACCAGCGCTCCTCCACGTCCCTCCTTCCCGCGGCCCCGAGCCTGAGCCGGAGGTCGCGGTTCGCGAGCAAACGGTCGAGCGCGCGCGCCCATTCTTCCGGCGTCGATGCGAGGAGCCCGGTCTCGCCGTTGCTCACGATCTCGTTGAGCGGGCCCACCGGCGACCCCACTACGGGCGCCCCGGTGGCCATGTACTGAAGCGCCTTCAGACCGCAGGTGTACCTCTGCTTCGGTGCGTCGAGCAACGGCGCCAGGCCCACGTCCATCGGCATAAGGTCGACCTGCTCGCCTTCAGCCGACCAGCGCACGAACTCCTGCGGCACGCCCGGGAGCTCCGCCGCCCGGGAGCACACGATGCGCACCTTGGTCCCGTGGCGCCGGCAGGCATCCGCAAGCACCGGCGCAAGCGGCTCCAGATTGCGCAGATTCCCCGGCGTTCCAACCCACCCGAGAAGCGGCGGGGCCGCCCGCGCGGCGCGGTCCGGCACCTTCCACTCCTCAGGTTCCACACACGTCGGCACGTGCCACCACGGCTGTCCAGGGTAGTGCTCGATCAGAGCCCCGTTGCCGAGGCTTAGGCCGTCGACCAGTTGCCCGAGCGCGCGCGCCTTCTGGTTTAGCTCGGTCTGTCCCGCGACCAGCGGCAAGTCGTCAAGGTCGAGGACCACCCTCCCCGCGAGGCGGTGCAGCGCAGCGGCTACGAAAGGTGGCCCCTTGTCCCAAAAAGGCAGGTCGTTGATGTGGATGACGGCGGTGTGAACCCGGCCTGCACGACGCACGGCGGCCAGGCGACCCCTCAGCATCCGCGCGTGAAACTCGGCGCGAGCCTGGGCGGACCAGTCGTTGGCCAGTCGCTCCGAATGCCGGTCCGGCATCGCAAGGGACAGCTCCACGTGGAACCCGCGCCGCCGAAGCCGCTCGGCCCAGATCCCGAGGCGGTACTTCGTGCCCGTGAAGCTCCCCGGGTACATGGCCACCATCAGGATCCGGAAAGGCCCGTCCGCCGGTGGCGGTGGATGCCGACGCCCAAGACGTGACCCGACGCCCAGCGCGCCTCGCAGGGCCACGGTTCCGGCTTGAAGCGCCGCGAAGGCGCCCCTAGCCGCCGCGGTGCGCACCGCTTCAGGCGCTGCCATTGATGACATGAATCCGGCCGTCGCGGTTGAGATCCGCGGTCAGCTCCGCGTACCTGTCGGCTCGGGCACCACGGGTCGCACCGGCAAGCTCGTACGGCCCGCCTCCAGGATTGCCTCGGCTGCAGCCAGCACCGCGACGGCCTCCTCGGCCGGGACCGGCGCCGGGCCATTGTTCGCCGCCGCGTCGATGAAGCGTTCGTGTTGGATCGCGAGCGGTTCCCGTCGTTCGAGCCCAAACCGGATCGACCGCCCCTGATTGGCACCGCGCATGACGCCGAGCGTGTCCCATTCCGCGTCGCTCCTGGAGTGCTCATGAAGCCAGAGATCCTGGGTGACGTAGTCGACCTCGTACATGCCGCGCTCGGCAGTGACCGTCAGGCGGCGGACCTTCATCGGGGTGAGCCAGTTCGATTCCACGAGGCCGGTCACCCCGTTCTCGTATCGAAGCGACGCACACAGCATGTCCTCGCCTTCTCCTCCCTGCCGGACGTCGGTCTCCGCGTAGACGCGCATCGGAGCCGAATCGGTGAGGAAGCTGAGCACGTCGAGGTCGTGCGTCGCGACGTCGAGCGCCACACCGGCCATCCCCTCGCGGTAGGGGAACGGGCTCAGACGCCGCGCATGCACGTGGTAGACCGGGCCGGCATCGCCCTTCTGGAGCTCGTGCTTCAGCGCCTGAACGGCCGGGTTGAAGCGCTCGATGTATCCGATCGAGAGCAGGGTGCCTGAGCGTGCCGCGAGATCGGCGAGATGCTGCGCATCCGGCGCACGTGTGGCGAGGGGCTTCTCCGCAAGCACGGGAATCCCGCGCTCGAGGAGCACGGCGACGGTCTCTGCCGCAGAACTGACCGGCACGGCGACGACTGCGAGGTCGATCTGCCCGTTGTCGAGCACCTCCTTGAGCTGGGCGTAGGCCCGGATGCGCCCGTGCTGCCGAACGAGTGCGCTCTGCCGCGCCGCGTCAGGCTCGACAAGGGCGAGCGACGTGACGTCTTCACGGGACAGGAGCGCGCGAACATGGAGCGCTCCCATCATCCCGCCGCCGACGACGAGAGGCCGAATGTTTGGGGGGCCGATCACTGCTCGTCAGCCCGTCCATGCGCGTGAGCGTATGCATCCAAGACGTCGCCGGGAGCTCCGTCGTCGCGAACCCTTCCGCTGTCCAGCCAAACAACCCGCTTGCACACCTCTGCCACCTGCTGACTGTTGTGGCTGACGAAGATGATGGTGCTACCTCGCCGGTTGAGTCTCTTGATCGCTTCGATGCAGCGCACTTGAAACTCACGATCCACGACCGCGAGCACCTCGTCAAAGACGTAGATGTCGGCCGGAAACTGCATTGCGATGGCTGCCGACAGGCGCGAGCTCATTCCGTCCGAGAATCGCTTTACCGGCGTGTCCATGTGGCGCTCGAGCTCAGCGAACTCCGTCACCTCGTCCATGCCGGCGAATATGGCATCGCGCGGGATACCGAGCGACGACGCGAACAGGGTGACGTTCTCTCTACCTGTGAGCTCAGGATGAAAATTCTGCCCCACCGCAAGGAGCGGGAGCACGCGCCCGCGCACCCGCATCGTCCCGCTTGTGGGCAGGGTCGTGCCGGCAAGAATCTTCAGCAATGTCGACTTCCCCGAGCCGTTTGTGCCGGCTACCCCGAGCGCTTCTCCCCGCCTCACCGTCAGATCCACTTCGACGAGCGCCTCCAGGCCAGCGGCGGCTGCGGCGGCGCGCGGGCGCAGTATTCGCGTCATGGTTCCGCTGAGGCTGTGCAACTCGCCGAGCCGGTAGTGCTTCGACAACCCCTCGGCATGGATCGCCAAACCCAGCATGCCGTCGCCGTGTCCCCTCATGTCAGATCTCATCCGCCATCGTCGTCTCTATCCCCGAGAAGATCAGCCAGCCGACCACGACGAGGACGATCGTCTCCAGGATCGAAACGATCACCGGGCCGACTGAGGCTTGGTAGCCGGAGATCATCATCCACCTCCACGCCTCGATCAAGCCCGTCAACGGGTTGGCCTCGACCAGCGTCCGCATCGTCCCTCCGAGGCCAGCCAGGGTGTAGCCCACCGGCGCCAGGAAGACCCCTACCTGAAGGAGAAACGGCATCGCGCTGATCACGTCGCGGAAGCGCACGGCAAGCGACGATGTAATGCCCACTATGCCCGCCGTGAGCAGGAGCAGCCAGAAGAGTCCAACGGGCAGCAGTAGCACGTGTATCGACAGCCGGTCGCTGACGGCCGCCGCCACTATCGCTCCCGCGGCGGTGACGGCGAAGGATGGCAGCGAGGCGATAATGGCTGCGATGGGGAAGGCCGGTCGCGGGCAGGGGGTGAACCGAACGAAGTTGGAGTTGGTGATGACCGAAGCCGAGCCGATCGTCATCGCCGCTAGAAAGAAGGACCAAACGCTAAGTCCGACGAGCGCGAACACGGCGTAAGGAACGCCGCCGCTCGCCACGTTCGCCAGGTTGCGGAACGCAACGAAAAATGCACCCAGTAGCGCAAGCGGTTGAAACACCAGCCATATCGGGCCCAGCAGCGACTGCTTGTACTTGACCTTGAAATCGCGAGCGGCGAGGACACGGATCACGGCCGTGTCTCGGAGCAGATCGCGGAGCCGGACGCGACGTTTGGATGGCGCGATCACGCGCTCGGTCAGCAACTCGAGCTGCCTCGCGAGCGGTACCGACATTGCTGCGCCCTGCTCCAAGTCGAGACGGGTCATGGGATCGTGAGCGCATGGAGGGTCGCCACTGCGCTCATGGCTAGACCATAGCGGCAGAATTCGCGCAGTCCCTGGCGAGGACGGCGCCGCGACTTCAGCCAACGAGGGGAGCGTACGTTCGCTGACCGGCGCTCTGGGCGCGATCTACACTGGCGCCTTCATGATCTCCACACCGCCGCCCGGCGCAAGCCCCTGATGTGCGGCATCGCGGGGGTCGTGGCTGACGAGCCGGGCGACCAGCGAGCGGTCGTCGAAAGCCAGCTCGCGACGCTCCAGCACCGCGGTCCCGACGCCAGTGGCATCTTCGCCGAAGGCTCGGCTGCGATCGGCCAGAATCGCCTCGCGATCATCGACCTCCTGACCGGCGACCCGCCGATCACGAACGAGGACGGCACGGTGGCGGTCGCGCTCAACGGTGAGATCTACAACTTCCGCGAGCTACGGGTGGAGTTGCTCGGCCGCGGCCACGAGTTGCGCTCACGCGGCGATACCGAGGTGATCGCCCATCTCGCCGAAGAGCTGGAGCCGGTCGAGCTCGCACGGCGCCTCGACGGCATGTTCGCCTTCGCCGCCTGGGACGAGCGCCGCGGGCGCCTCGTCCTCGGTCGCGACCGGGTGGGCAAGAAGCCGCTCTACTACTGGTGCGCCGGCGGGCGGCTCGTCTTCGGGAGCGAGATCAAGGCCCTGCTCGCCGATGCGTCGGTACCGCGGCGACTGGACGCCGGCGCGATCCCCGCCTACCTTAGCTTCGGCTACGTGCCCACCCCGCGGACGTTCTTCGAGGACGTGCGCAGCCTCCCCCCCGGCCACGTGCTGTCGTTCGAGCCCGGCGGAGAGCCCCTGATCGAGCGCTACTGGCAGCCCCGTCTCGCGGGAGTCGACGGCACCGCGCATCTCGATCTCTCGCTTGACGAGGCTGCCGCCCAGGTCCGCTCGAGCCTCGAGGCGGCCGTCGGTCGGCGCCTGATCTCCGACGTGCCGCTGGGCGCCTTCCTAAGCGGCGGCATCGACTCCAGCGCGGTGGTCGCGATCATGGCCTCGCAGCTCGATCGGCCCGTCCAGACGTTCACGATCGGGTTCGAGGATCAGGAGGGCTTCGACGAGCGACCGTACGGCAGGCTCGTCGCCGACCGCTACGGCGCCGACCATCACGAATTCGTCGTCCAGCCCGAGGCGGTCGACCTCGTCGAGCGCCTCGTCTGGCATCACGACCAGCCGTTCGGCGACTCGAGCGCGGTCCCGACCTTCCTGTTGAGCGAGCTAACCCGCGGTCATGTGACCGTCGCGCTCTCCGGCGACGGCGGAGACGAGGCCTTCGCGGGCTATGAGCGCTTCGCAGCCGGCGTCGCCGCGCGCCGCTTCGCCGCCATGCCGGCGCCGCTTCGCACGACCGTGCGCGGAGCCCTGGGGTTGCTGCCGGCGAGGGCTATAGGGGGCCGCGGCGCGAGCCTGGGGCGCTTCGCAGGCGTCGCCGGGCGCGGGCTCCCGGACGCATATCGCGCCTGGATCAGCTACGTGCAGGACGACGAGCGCGAGGCGCTCATCGACGGTCGCGCCAGCGACTGGGGGCTGGACGACTACCGGGCGATCTGGGAGTCATCCGCTGGAGCCCGTCCGCTCGATCGCCTGCTCGATCTCAACCTGCGCACCTACCTCCTCGACGACCTGCTGGTCAAGACCGACCGAATGAGCATGGCCCACGGGCTGGAGGTGCGCTGTCCCTTCCTCGATACCGAGCTGCTGGCGTTCGCTGCGCGGTTGCCCCCAGCGCTGAAGGCCCGCGGGCTGAGCTTGAAGCGGGTGTTGAAGGCGGCGGTCGCCGATCTCCTGCCCGGCGAGATCCTCCGCCGGCCCAAGCGCGGCTTCGGCGTCCCCCTGGATCGCTGGTTTCGCGAGGACCTGCGCGGCTACGTCGCGGGCACCCTGGGGGCCCCTGACGCTCGCCTGAAGGACCACCTGGCCCCGGACGCGATCGAGCGCGTGATCGCCGAGCACGATGCGGGCGATCGCAACCACGGGCACGCCCTGTGGACGCTCCTCACCCTCGAGGTCTTCCTGCGGCGCGAGGGCTGGTGAGGCGCCGGGCTTATGAAGGTCCGGTCCGCTCCGGTCGCCAGGTGACGCCGGAGGCGACGGTGCGCGCGGGAACCCCCGCCGCGACAGAGCCGGCGGCGATCGACCCAGCGACGACTGAGCCGGCGCCGATCACCGCGTCCGCCTCGATGCGGCTTCCCTTGAGCACCAGCGTGCGGGCGCCCACCCAGACGTGGGGACCGATGTCGACATCGGCGGCCGGGTTAAGGCGCCGGCCGCTCGCGCTGTCGATGATCGAATGCGAGTCACCGTTTCGGACCTCGATCCCGGTCGAGAGAAGGCAGCCCTCTCCTACCGTGATCCGACACCCTTCGCTTGCGCCGAACTCCGCCCCGTAAATCGAGGTCCGCTCGCCGATCTCGACGAAGCAGCCTTCGTCGAAGAAGTGAAACGCGCCCGCGTGGATGCGGACATGGCTGCCGATCACGAGACGATGCGCGCGGCCCTCCATCGAGATCTCCACGTTCGAGATCCGCGCCTGGGGAGCGATGACGACGCGGTGGCCGGCGCCGCGAAGCTTGATTCGCGCTCGCCGCAGGACGGCGCCCCGCGTGTCGACGATATTGTCACGCCCGCGTACCGAGATCCGGGAGGACATCCGGTTGGCCAGCGGGCGGGCGGCCATGCGGACACGATGTCCGGCGGCACGCGCGAGCGAGCGCAGCACGGCCGCGATCCTAGCAACCCCACGATGGGCGTTCGCGTGGACGAAGCACGCGCAGGAGCTCGCCGGGATTGCCACGAGCTGCTCGAGCTGGCGGTGGACGAACGCCGGGAACCTCGAGGTTCCCGGCGTGGTAGTAGCCGTCGTAATCGGTGGCCTCGCCCGACGTGGGAAGATGGGCCGTGAACACGGTCCCGCATCTTCGGCAGGCCACGACCCGGAAGCCGTGGACATCTCCAAGGGTCCGGCTTTCCGAGTGAAGGCAGCCGGGGCACCGCGGAGCCTGCGTGGTAGGCATGGACGACTGATAACAGACGCGGAGCCCGCACTCGGTAAAGCTCCCACGTATGCCCGAAACACTGCGCTCGCTCTACATCTGCTACCTCTCGCTCGAGGATCCGCTCGTCCAGACGCAGGTGGTCGCCTACCTGGAGGGGCTCGCGCGCCTGGGGCACAGGATCCACCTGCTTACCTACGAGCCCCAGCTTGATGCCGGACGGCGAAGCGCGCTGCGCGCCGAGCTCGAAGGGCGAGGCATCGTCTGGCACTCGCTTCGCTACCACAAGCGGCCCTCGCTGCCCGCGACTGCCTATGACGCGCTTGCCGGGGCGCTCCTCGCTACTCGCCTCGTGCGTCGCCACCGCCTCGAAGCGGTGCACGCTCGAAGTCACGTCCCCGCGGCGAGCGGGCTGCTCGCCAAGCGGCTCACCGGCTGCCGGTTGATCTTCGACATCCGCGGGCTGATGGGGGAGGAATACGTGGACGCGGGGCGGTGGCGGCGGGACGGGCTCGCCCACCGGATCACCGGCTGGATCCAGAGAGTTGCGATCGAGAGAGCCGATGGGATCGTGGTTCTCACGGAGAGCGTGCGACGCCACCTCTTCGGCTCGGACGATCGCCGGACGACCCTCGTCATCCCTTGCTGCGCGGATGCTCACCGCCTCGCCGAGGACCCAGGCCGGACGGCACGGCTGAGGAAGGATCTCGGGCTTGCGGAGCGAGCGATCGTGGTCTACGTCGGCAAGCTCACCGCTCCATACATGGATCGGGAGATGGTCGAGTTCTTCGTCGCGGCCCGGCGCCTCGAGCGTGGACTCGCGTTCCTCGCCTTGACCCAGGCCCCGCCCGAGAGCCTTGTGGCGGAGCTCGAGCGGGCGGGCGTTTCGGATTCGGACTACCGGATCGCGCGGTGCGAGCCGGCCGAGATCGGCGATTGGCTGGGGATGGCCGATTTCGCGATCTGCTTCTGCGAACCAACCTTCTCCCGGATCGCCTCCTCGCCGACTAAGATCGGCGAGTACCTCGCGGTCGGCTTGCCGGTGGTCTCGGGGCCGGGTATCGGCGACGGCGATGAGATCCTGGGGGGGCTGGACGTCGGTGTCATCGTCGAGTCGTTCGATGAACCCGGCTACGAGGCCGCCGCCGAGCGGATCCGCGAGCTAGCCTCGGATCCGCAATGCCCGGCCCGCTGCCGGCGCGTGGCTCGCAAGACGTTCTCACTGGGGCAGGTCGGCATCCCTCGCTATCACCGGCTATACAGCGAGATCGCAGGAATGTCATCCGAGGCGCAATCGAGCCCGCGATGAGGGTCGGCTACGCGGCCTACAGCCCGAGCCTCTCCCAACCCGCCGACCGCCGGCGCTTTCCGTTCTACGCCGAGCGCCGCGGGATCCCCTTCGAGCTGGCCGACCCTGGCCGCGCCTACGACGTTGTCGTCGTCACGCCGCGGGCCGATCTAACGGTCTGGAGCCGGTATCGGCCCGGCGAGAGCAAGGTCGTCTTCGACATCGTCGATGCCTATCTGGCGATCCCGCGGATGAATCCGAAGGCACTCCTGAGGGGACCCGCGAAGTTCGCCGCGGGCGAGACGCGACACCCGTTTTTCAGCTATCGGCGCGCGCTCGAGTCGATGCTCGAGCGCGCCGATGCCACGACCTGCGCAACGCCGGAGCAGGCGGCGGAGATCGCCTCGATCTGCCCCAACGTCCACCCGATCCTCGACTTCCAGTCGCGGCTCATCCGGCGCACGAAGAAGGACTACCGCATCGGGACCCCATTCCACTTGGTCTGGGAGGGGCTGGGGGAGAACGTCCGCTGGTTTGGGGAGATCTCCCGGCCGCTCGCGGAGGTCAACCGCCGCCACCCAATCGCCCTGCATCTGATCACAGCGATCGAGTACCGGGAGCTGGTGCAGCGATTCTGGCGACGCCAGACCTCGAGAATCGCGGCTCGCCACTTCCGCGACATCCGCCTCTACCAGTGGAGCGAGGAGATGGTCTCGGTCATCGCGACCGCCTGCGACCTCGCGGTAATCCCCCTGCCACTAGGGCGTCCCCTCGAGCGCGGCAAGCCCGAGAGCAAGCTGATCAGCTTCTGGCGGATGGCGATGCCGACCGTGACCTCGTCGACGCCGGCTTACGCCCGGGCGATGAAAGCGGCGGGACAGGACCTGCACTGCAGCTCCGAGGCGGAGTGGACCGAGGCGCTCCTGCGCCTGATCGAGGACCCCGACGCCCGCGAGCGGGCTGGAAACGGGGGTCACGCCTTCGCCGAGCGGGAGTACGGCGACGATCGCCTGCTGGCGGCGTGGGATCGAGTGTTCGCGAGCCTCTGACCTGGAACGCGCGAGCGACGAGCCCATTATCGTTCCCTTGGTGGAGCCATCGCTGAGGGAGCAGCCAGATGTCCGATCCCTCGTGCATGCCCTATGGCGGCGAAAGTGGCTCTTCCTGGTAATCCTTGTCTCGATCCCGGTCGCCGTCTACCTGATCTCGACTCACATCAGCAAGACCTATCAGGCGACCGCTCTGGTCCGGGTGCAGACGGTCACCACCGACGTCCCGGTGGTCGGCCAGGGGCTCTTCGATATCAGCACCGAGTCGCTCCTGGTCTCCTCGCAGCATGTCGCAAAGGAGGCCGCCCATGAGCTCGGCATGCCCCGCTCGAGTGGCATACCGCTGATGGGGAGCGTCACGGCGGCGCCGTTCGCGCCGGATACCTCGACCGTCCCGACCGACCTGCTCCAGCTCACAGCGCAGGCCGACAGCGCAACGCGAGCCGCGGACCTCGCCAATGCCTTCGTTCGGGCCCTTGCCACGGTGCGCGCCGCCAAGGCGACGGCTCAGTTCAACGCAGGGATCAAGAAGCTCGAGGCGCAGAGCCTCACGGCCACGGACAGTGCGACGAAGGCCGAGTACGCCCGGGAGATCGCCGTGCTTCGCTCCGCGGAGTCGGCGGATACCACCAAGATGATCCAGGAGGCCACGCCCCCCGCGACGCCGATCTCGCCTCACCCGCGGCGGAATACGGCGCTGGCCCTCATGGTCTCGCTGATGCTCGCTCTCGTCGCGGTGTTCGTCAGGGAGCGCTTCGATCGACGCCTTCAGGATTCGGCCGAGCTCGAGCCGCTGCTCGGGGCGTCGCTTCTGTCGGTGATCCCGCGGGCGGCCTTTCCGGGCGAGCGTCCCAAGCCCGGCCCGGTCCGCGAGGCGTTTCGGACGCTCGCGTCGAGCCTCGTCTACTTCAACCTCGAGCAGCCGATCGCGACCGTGATCGTGGCGAGCCCCACCAAGGGCGACGGCAAGACCACCGTCGCCGTGTACCTGGCTCTTGCGCTGGCCGACGACGGCCACAACGTCGTACTGGTCGACTGCGACCTGCGAAACCCACAGGTCTCCGTGAGGCTGGGGATCGAGCCCTCGGCGGGGCTGACCGAAGTGATCGCCCGGGAGGTCGAATTGCGTGAAGCGCTCACGGAGGTCGATGTGGGGGACCGACACCTGCGGGTCCTCGCCAGCGGCAAGCGCGGGCCGAACTCGGGTCGGCTTTTGGGCTCGATGCGGATGGACTCGGTCCTGACCGAGCTCTGCGAGCTAGCCGACATCGTGATCCTCGACACGCCGCCGATCCTGACGGTGAGCGACGCCGTACCGCTCCTGGAGCGGGTGTCGGGGGTGATTCTCGTCGGCAAGGTTGGCGTCACCACCCGCGACGCCCTGCAGCGCAGCCGCCAGGTGGTCGACACGGCGCAGGGCAAGATGCTGGGCGTGGTCGCCACCGGGGGAGCCGCGGCGGGACTCTACGGCTATGGCGCCGACTACTACGCCGAAGACAGCCCGGCCGACAAGCGCGCCGCGAGCGTCAACGGCGCCGCTTCGGTGTTCGCGCAACCGGCGGAGGACGCCGACGAGGTCACCCAGGAGGCGAACCCGAAGGGCTGACGGGCCACGCCGGCTGCGAGCGCGGTCCTACTGCGGGCGGTGGGGAAAAAGCTCGCGCGGGTCGCGGGGCTTCCGCGCCATCGGCGGCTCCGCGGCATCCTTGGCGCCGCCCCGCCGGCGCGGCGCGAGCTCGGCATCGCTGTCCCACTGATCGCCGGCGAGCTCTGGCTCGGAACGCTGGGAGCGACCGGTGCGCACCCTGGGCCCCGTCGGCTGCGCCGGCAGCGGCTCATCGGGCGTGCTGATCGAGGCGCTGAGCTCCTCCCCCAACATGCGCAGTCGGTCGACGTGCGCCTGGAGGCGGTGCTCTCGCGCGGTCAGGCTCGCGGCGAGCTCGCCGACCTGCGTCGAAGAGTCCACCAAAAGCTCCTCGAGCCGGCGCTTGGCCTCGTCCATCTGGCGCTGGATGCCGCCGCTCGTGTCCTCAACGATCGCCGCGGCGGTGCGCTCGGTCGACTCAAGGATCGCGTGAACGCGCCTTTCGATGCTCCTCCGAGACCGATCTGCGTCCCCGGCGGGCTTCGGCCCTTCGGGCCGGGCGGGCCTCGCCGCCGGCCTGCCGGGACGTCGCGCCGCCGGCTGAGCTGGGGGGTTGCCCTCCCACGGGGTTTGAGGCGTGTCCTCGTCCGCGGATCGGGGGGTGGGCTCGTTCTCGCGTTGCATCAGCTACCGGCGATCATTCTATGCAGAGTCCGGCGATGCGCGCCCCGCGGACCGCCTCCAAGCCGCGAAGTTCGCCGTCGCCTCAGCGGTCCTGGTTCCGGCCTCGTCCGCAACCCGGCCGCTCGGGCTCATGCAGGGTCGTTTTCGCCCGAGCGTTCTTCCCCGGGGTGCTCGCGGCGCTGGCGGATCGTCTCCTTGATGGTCGAGTACAGGACGATGACCATCGGCAGTGCGTAGAG
>JBBRYM010000009.1:0-126953 GCA_038237625.1 Solirubrobacterales bacterium
CCGTTGACGTCGATGAAGGCCAGGACGAGGCTTCCACCTTCTCTTCGAGCGCGATCGATCTCATTTTGGACCGCCACCCGGCCCATGGTCCGCCCGTAGGCGCCCGTGAGCTGATCCTGGTGGGCAAAGCGCAGCTCGGCCTCCACCGCTTCGCGGTCGCGAGCGGCCTGCTCGCGGTCGCGCGCCGCGCGCTCGCGGTCGCGAGCGGCGTTGGAGCGCTCGGCGGCGGCGCGGGCGCGAAGAACCGCGGCGCTCTCGTTGACGGCGGCAATGTGCTCGAGGGCAGCCTCGTGCAGGAGGCTGCGGTCATGTGGGGACATCTGAGCGTCCAGGAGCGCGGCGAGCTCAGCAGCCTCGCGGTCGCGCTCCTCGGCTGCCCTGTCGCGACGTTCGGCGTTCAGGTCACGCTGCAGCGCCGCCTCGTCTCGCGCCGCCGCCGCCTTTGCTCTTTCGACGGCCCCCGCGGACCTGGCGAGAGTCGTCTCATCGCGGGCGATCGTGGCAGCCGCGCGCTCGGCGCGGGAGGCGTCGTGGATTGCTCTCGACGCCGCCGACTCCACCTTTGGGCTCGCGGCGATGTCGCGGTCCGTCGCTTGCTGGTCTTGATCGGAGGCGAGCTGGTCGCGATTCGCGCTGTCCGGGTCGCTGTCCGCGAGCGCCTGATTGGTGTCGGCCGCGGTTTGATCTGAGTCTGAAGCCGACTGATCGGTGTCCGCGGTCGTCTGGTCTGCGTCGAGCAGGTCCTGGCGTTTTGCGGCCACGGAGCGATGGCCGTTGCCAGATGCCTCAACGTCCTCGCGACGCCCTGACCCTGGCGAGGAGTCGTCACTGGTTGGCATCTGGGCCTCCTAATCCTTCCTGTCCGCGAGCGCCCCTGGGCGTGCGTCCAGATCTCGGAGTGGCCTCTTCGTCGCTAAGAGCATCGCTGGAGCGGTTCGCGCCGGTGAAGCGGCCCGCTCAAGCGAAAAAAGCAGCGGAAAAACCTTGAGAAATCATCATACTCGCGGCCCGCGGGCGTCCTAACTCGTGACTTCGAACATCGCGCGGCCCTTGCAGTCCGCGCGAGCAAACGACATGACCTCGTCGAGTCACGCGTCGTACGGGATCCACGGGATTGGAGATTGTCGCCTCGCTCCCGCTGCCCGAGCGTGACTGCCCGCCTCGACCACAGCTCGATGCGCCGAGACTCAGCGCAATCGCGATCACCGTCGCGCCGTATGAAGGCGGCGCCAGATGAGGAATCCGCCGATCAAGAGGGCCGCCAGGCCAACGCCGATGATTCCCACGTACTTGAAGATGCTTTCGGCGGTGGGACCCAGGTAGAAAGCAAGCAGTCCGACCGAGGTTGCCCAAGCAATCCCGCCCAACGCGTTCCAAAAGATGAATGTGCGCCAGGGCATGTGGTTGATGCCGGCCAACCAGGCAGCGGCGATCCGAAGACCAGCAACCCAGCGACCGAGGAACACGGCTTTGGGGCCGTGTTTGGCGAAGAACGGCTCGCCCTTTTCCAGGACCATTCGGCGATGACGCTCCAAGAACCCGGGACGCTCCAGCAGGCGGCGACCGCCGGTGCGCCCGATCCAGAACCCGATGTTGTCGCCGACAATGGCAGCGCCCGCAGCGACTGTGACCACGAGCGAAATTTGAAATTGACCGTGATGGGCGAGGATGCCGGCGGTTATGAGGGCTGTTTCACCTGGCACCGGCACCCCTGTTGATTCAGCCGCGACGAGGCCGAACAGAATCAGGTAGCCAAGGTGGGAAGGGAGGCTGATCAGGCTGAGCACTACCGAGGCCCGCGGTCCCGGCCCCGGAGCCGACTCAGGAGACCCTCCCAAAGCTGCCCGAGTCGCCCAGCGATGGCTTCGACCAGCCGTCGAGTCAGCGGAACCAAGTACAGGACGGCTGCCACCGCTATGCCGATGAAGGCACCGGCGATGACGTCTCCTGGGTAGTGCGCGCCGACGTAGACCCGCGAGAAGGCCAAGATCGTCGCGATAGCAAGGAGGAGTCTTCCCAGCCTGCGGTCATAGAGCCAGATCCCGAAGGCCAGCGCAAACGCACCGGTCGCATGATCGCTCGGAAACGACGGATCGGGGGACCTTGAAATGAGCAGGTGAGCCGCATGCGGGTGGCCCACATAAGGACGGGCCCGATCTACCAAGTGGGCAATCGGCTGGTTGACGAGCAAGGCGAGCCCCGCCGACGCCGTCGCGAGGACTGCCCCGGAGCGTCGCTCGTGGCGCAACCGTGACCACGGAATCAGGAAGGCCAGCGCAACCAGCCCCACCAAGACCGCGGGCAGATCGGTAGCCAAGAGCTTGAAGAGCCCATCGGCAAACGAGCCGCCGCTCAGGCCATTGATCGCCTTATAGAGGTCGTAGTCCATATTGATGAAACCGAACATGGCCGCGGCGCACCCTCGACCTTTCCCAAGGTTCGAGCTTCCTCGTCCAGCTCCTCCGCATCGGCTTGCGGCGTTCGGCGAATAGCGGGATCTGGTGTCGTCCGAATTGGTCGGGGCCCGGTGTGTCGGCCGCGCAGCTCAATCCAGCAGCTCGACCTCCACCTCACGGGGATCAAGTTCGGCACCGCATTCGGAGCACACGACCCTCGGGTGCGTCGGACGGCCACAGGTTCGGTGAGTCAGGCGCATCTCCGGATCATCCGCTACGGGCGCGTGGATATTTGCCCAATGCAGCGCCGCCAGAATCGCCCCGTAGAGACCTCGGCCGGCGTCGGTCAGCACGTACTCGTACCAGTCGGGATCGGTCCGGTAGCGGCGTCGCTCGAGCACGCCGTCGGCCACCAGCTCTTTGAGTCGCGCCGCGAGCACATTCCGCGCGATGCCGAGGTTTCGGATCAGTTCCCCGTAGCGGCGCACGCCAAAGAAAGCCTCTCGGAGGATCAGCACCTTCCAGCGGTCCCCGAGTATGTCCGCCGCGCGCTCGATCGCACCTGGCCGGCGAGGAACCTGGTTCCTGGTGAGCAACTGGTTTCTTGGACGCGGTGGGTTCATTGTGAAACTAGTTTTCACATGCTACTACTGCGCAATGACCGCCAACGAAACGACTGAAGCTGACTTCAAGAACCTCCACTTCGCCCAGCACGGGCCGGTGGCAAGGGTCACCCTCAACCGACCGGCGAAGCGCAACGCGCTCTCGATCGCACTCAGCGCCGAGTTGATCGACGCGATCGCGCTGGCGCAGGAGTCGACCACCGTGAAGGTTCTCGTGATCGACGGGGCGGGCGAAACCTTCTGCGCCGGCGATGACATCACCGAAATGTTCGATTGGGGCGACGCCAACGCCGTCATGCGCCGGGCACGCCTCTACCAAACGATGGCCAACGCGCTCGAGGAGCTCGACAAGGTCACGATCGCCGCAATCGACGGGTTCGCCGTCGGGGGCGGGCTCGAGATCACCATGGCGTGCGACTTCGCGGTCGCGACGAGCAGGGCGGTCTGGGGCATGCCTGAGGTCGACGTCGGCATCACCCCGGGCTGGGGAGGCACCACCCGCATGGCCCGCCTCGTCGGCCGGCGGATGACCAAGGAGGTCAATCTCCTGGGTGCGCTCCATCCAGCAGCCCGGGCCGCGGAACTCGGCCTCTGGAATCGGGTGGTCCCCGACGACCGGCTCGAAGAAGAGGTGGAAGGGCTCGTCGAGGTCCTGCTCTCCAAGAACCAGCAGGCCGTTCGACAGCTCAAGTTCATCATCAACCGCGGAGTCGAGGCCGACCTCTACACGGCTCAGGGTTTTGAGGCCCTTTCGGCTGGACTGACCGGGGCGGTCAACGGGCGCTGGGAGGTGCCGGACGCAGACGCCGGTGCGGGGGTCGCTGCTTTCGCAGACAAGGGCAACCTCTGGCAGCATCGCCGTGGCCTGGCGCGTGAGTTCTGGTCCGACGGGCCTGATGCCGCTGCCGCCGACGCCGCATCGAGCGCACGACCGAAAGTCTCGCAATGACCTCCCCCTGGACGGCGAGCGAGATTCCCGACCAGAGCGGAAGGCTCGCAGTCGTGACCGGGGCGAACAGCGGGCTCGGCCGCATCACGGCACTCGAACTGGCGCGCCACGGCGCAGAGGTGGTCGTGGCCTGCCGGTCGGCCGAGAAGGGCAAGGACGCGGTCAGGGAAATGGGCGCTGTCGCGAGTGGGCCCGAGCCGCGCGTCGAGCAGCTCGATCTCGGCAGCCTCGACTCGATCCGGCGCTTCGCCGACGGGCTCTCGGGCCGGCAGCTGGATCTGCTCGTCAACAACGCCGGGGTGATGATGACCCCGCACCAGACCACAAGCGATGGCTTCGAGCTTCAATTCGGTACGAATCACCTCGGCCACTTCGCGCTGGCGGGATTGCTGCTCGAAAGCCTCGAGCGCTCCGGCTCGGCGCGTGTGGTCACGCTGAGCAGCAACGAGCACCGTGGCGGCCGAATCGACTTCGACGACCTGCAGCACGAGCGGTCCTACAACAGGCGCGGCGCCTACCAGCAGTCGAAGCTCGCCAACGCTGTCTTCGCGGTCGAGCTCGACCGCCGGTTGCGGGCGCGTGAGTCCTCGGTGATCAGCGTGTTCGCCCATCCAGGCTATTCGGACACGAACCTGCAACGGAGCGGGCCGACCGGGCCGATGCGAGCCCTGCTCGAGGTGAGCAACCGATTCCTGGCTCAGAGTCCCGAGCGAGGCGCCCTGCCCACCCTCTATGCGGCCACGGCGCCCGGCGTCGAGGGCGGCGACTACTACGGGCCGGACGGGTTTCGGGAGTCCCGCGGCTATCCGAAGAAGGTGAGGGCAATCTCAGACGCTTATGACCCTGAGATCGGCTCGCGGCTCTGGCAGATCTCAGAGCAGCTGACCGGCGTCACCTACTGACCGCCTGAGTCGAGCTCCCGCTCGCGCCGGCTGACGCGATCGGCGGCCCGCTGCTTGAAGCTCGCCGGCACCCGGCTGGAGAGCTGCGAGCGGTGTTCGGCCACCCATCGGTATCCGCGATCGAGGAGACCGGGAAACCGCGAGAGGGTGGCGGCCGGGATCCGCCCGCGGGGCAGCACCTCCAGCAGCGGCGGGACCGCAGCGCCTCACGAGCGCCGTACGCCGGCGGGCGATATCAGGTGCCACGAGGCCATTCGCCGAGCGGGCTCGAGGTCGGCGAGGAGGTCCTCTGCCTCGGGTGTCTGGAGGGCTATCGGCCGCAGGCAAGCTGCGAGATTCCAGCGGAGCAGGCCGGCGAGCAACCACTTGCACAAGCCGCAATCCGCGTCGTACAAGACCACCCAGCGCTGGGTGCTACCAGCAGGCGCGGCTCAGGACCCCTCTAGAGCGGGGTCCGGCTCCGCCGTCCACGCCTTTCCCGCGTCTCGCATCATCAGTGGGTACACGATCAGATGCCGGAATGGCGTGATCGCGGCCATGTAGGCAGTGCCGAGCAGACCGTTTGGCTTCACGAGAACTGCCATCTGGCCGTGATACCCCCCACCGGCGTCGTCCGGGACCCAGCCGAGGTGCAGGACCCCATGAACGGTTCGGTTGGCGATCTCCAGCGCCCACTCGTCGGCGATGAGGTAGAGCTGGGTGAAGGGAGGCTCGGAGGAGCCCGCGGCGGATGGAGGAAGCGGATCGGATGGAGTGTCGCGAAGGTCTGCCGGCAATCGGTCCCGGAGCGTCGGTACCCGGGTGCCGGCGCCGGCGTCCGGGCCGTCCCAGCCAAGGAGCTCTCCGATCTTCCATCGGGTCGCGATCAGCGCTCGCACGGCGCGGGAGGAACTTTGCGACAGGTCGAACGCGGCCATGAGATTCACCAGCCGGGGGAAGTCGTCCGGACCGCCGGGCGTCGGCAGCGACCACACGTCCTCGAGGCGGAAGTCGCGGGTGAGCTCGTGGATCCGCCACGGCCGGGAGGTGTGCGCGCTGTCCGGAAGCCTCATTGGCCGGCCCTTGCCGCCCTCGGCCTCATGCCGAGAGCACGGCGGAGACGGTGAAGCACGCCGTGGCGGTGCCGGTGATGACTACTGGTCCGTAGAACCAGAAGCGAAGCGAGAGGGTGAGGTAGGCAGCGGAGAAGGCGATCGTGAGCGGCCGGATGGCGCCGATGCGGTCGACAAGGGTGAAGTCGTGAGTCGCGATCAGCAGGCAGAGCAACCCGAAGCTAAAGACGCCAAGGCCGTGGCTGATGTGGATGCCGAGCCACACCCGCCACATCGACGGCCTCGCGCCGCTGCCGCCGAACATTCGCACGAGGCGGATGCCGGTGCCTTCCATCGCCGGCTTGGCCGAGCTCTCGATCGGAGCGAAGTAGATCGGACGAACCGTGTCGACGAGCGCCACGACGGCGTGGAGGCCGCCGGCGAGGATGAACGGGATCGTGCCCGCCACGAACCACGCCTGGGCAGCGCCCGCGTTCACGGCAGGCATCCGGGATCGTGATCAGCAGGTCGTTCCCCTTCCATGGAGTTATCATACATACATGCATGTACGTAGTTCGTCGATGCGCCCACCGGCAGCACCGACAAGCCGCCGGCATTCAACCCAGGCCGAGCGGAGCGCCCGCACGCGGAGGGCGTTGCTCGAAGCGGCCGCGAGGAATCTCTCCCGCTACGGCTACGGAAACCTGGTTCTCGAGCAGGTGGCCCGTGAGGCCGGCTACACGCGCGGAGCCCTCTATCACCAGTTCGAGGACAAGGAGGATCTGGCACTGAGAGTGCTCGAGTGGGTCGACGAAACATGGAGGAGCGAGGTGGGTGCACTCGTCGAGCAACAGCCCGGACCTGCAGCCGAGCTGATCGCGCTGGCGCGCGGTCACGCCGTCTTCTGCAGACGGGACATATCCCGCGTGGCGATGGCCCTGCGGCTTGAGTTCAGCGGTCAGGACCATCCGATCGGCCGCGAGGTCGAGCGGATTTCCGAGACGCTCGTCAAACGCTGCGCCCGCCTTATCAACGCGGGACGCCGGGACGGGTCGATCCCGCCCGGCCCCCCCGCCAGAGCGGTGGCGCTGGCGCTCGTCGGAGCGCTCGAGGGCAGCGTGATCGCGCTCGCCGGGCAAGCGCCGCACGACGAGCTTCTCGCCGCCCGTGGGGCCGCGGGCGTGCTCGGTCTGGGCAGTCTGCCGGCTCCTTGACCGGTCGATCCCACTCGAACCCTGCCGCTTCCGCCGTCAGATTCGGCGCGTCGAGCGTCTCGACATCCGCGTTGCATCGAAAGCGACCAGGTCCAATAATCGATGCGTGTGTGCCGAGGAATGGACCGCTGCCGAGCACGTCGGCCGCTACCTCAAGCAGGCGGACGAGTACCCGCGTCGCCGAGAGGGTGAGAGCGTTCTCCTCGACCATGTGCCGCCAGCGGCCCGTCGCATCCTCGATCTCGGAACGGGTGATGGCCGGCTGCTCGCCTTGCTCGGCGCCGGACACCCCGAGATGCTCGGCGTGGGCCTCGACTTCTCAGAGCTCATGCTGGAGGCGGCGCGAGAGCGACTTGCTGACGACGACCGCATCGAGCTCGTAAAGCACGACCTCACCGAGCCGCTGCCATCGTTAGGGCGATTCGACGCCGTCGTCTCGTCGATGGCCATCCACCACCTGGACCATGCGCGCAAACGCTCTCTCTATGGCGAGGTCTTCGACCTGCTCGAGCCTGGCGGAGTATTCGCGAACTTTGAGCACGTGGCGTCGCCGACGCATCAACTGCACCTGGCCTTTTTCGATGCGATTGGGGAGCCCTTGGAAAACGAGGATCCGTCCGACCGTCTGCTCGATGTCGAGACTCAGCTCGGCTGGCTGCGCGACTTCGGCTTCGATGACGCCGACTGTTATTGGAAGTGGCTCGAAATGGCGCTCCTGATCGGCATCAAGCCGCAAGACGCCTCAGCCTGAAGGGTTTCGATGCCGCGTAGCGCTCACTGACAGATGAACACGCCGAAGCCTTGGGAGCATTTTCCAGTCGGCGCAGAGCGCGAGTGGTTTCTACCTGCAAAGCGAGGTCGTCTAGTCGTGTCGGCGCCCGGACGCCGAGAGCTTCGGGCATCGTTCATGCATCGCCTCTCTCGGAATTGACGTCCTCGCAGATACCCCCAAGGGGTATGTGATAGGTTGGCGCCGATGAGTGGTGAGATCGCGAAGACAAGAAGTGCTGCCCCTGAGCGCGGGATGCTCGTTATTCCTTGCCGGCGCTGTGGGGCTGAAATCACCGCCGCCTCCGAGGACGAGCTCGTCAAACGGGTCCACGCGCACATCCGATCCGAGCACGGCAGCGAGCACGCTCCGGCGCGCGAGCACCTCCTTCCCCACGCCCGTCGAATCTGATGCCGAGTTTAGGAGAGCCTGGGTGACCGGCCTGGCCGACTTTCGAGCCGCCGCAATGATGCTGCGCGCCTGCTCGCGCTAAGCGGTCGCAAGCACGACCCAAACTCGAGCGCCTTGTTCGTTCGGGAGTAGTAACCCGAACAGGCGGCTCCCAACCCGCGGGGGCCGTGCCATAGATGACATCAGGATCGAGGTCCGCTCCATTAGGCCAGGTGATCGTGTCACCCGACTCGTCTACCGCGACCCGGGTAAATGTCGCGGGGTCTCGCAGAGACTCGAAAACAGGGCCAGAAGGCCGGGGTGCCTACAGGCACGCCGCTGCCCTTGCCGCGGGCTTCCACCCGGGCGTAGGCGAATACCTGGTCCCTTCCGACCTCGACGAGCCGCGCAACATCCTCCGAGATACTGCTGGGGCGATGTCGGAGGAGAACGCACCGGGACGCACGATCACGGCGCGCGCCGGCCTGCGGTGGCCGACGCTGTTGCCGCGCACGACGCGATCGGTGCTCTGCATGCCACATGGCGAGGTTTTGAAGCGGCTCTTGACGTTCTCGATGACACCGCCGGCGTGGGGACGTCTGCTGGGGTTCGCGCTGATGAGCCTGGCACTCGCGGCTTCTCCTGCCTCGGGCGCGATCCGTGTGGGTCACTGGCGGGCGGTCGCGCCGCATAAACAGCTTGCAGGCGATTGCGCCGGGCTCTATCAGGGCGAACCGCAGCCCGGCTTTCGTTTCGAACCGGTCGCGGCGTCCAACCCGCGTCGGCCCAAGGTCGTCTCGGTCGCCTGGATCCAGGGCTCGGCGCAGGGGATCCTCGCCGCGACGAGCCGCGACGGCGGGCGCAACTGGACGGCGGGCGCCGCGCCTCAGACGTCGAGCTGCACGGGCGGCCAGCGAAGCGGTGCCGCCGATCCCTGGCTCTCTTATGGGCCGCACGGGACCCTCTACCTCACCGCGATCCCGGCGGACTTGCTCGCCTCGCCGCTTCTCTTCTCGTCGGAGGTCTTCGCCTATCGCTCGCAAGACGCCGGGCGAAGCTGGTCGGCGCCGAGCACGGTCGCACCACTTTTTACTTTCAACGACAAGGCGTCGGTGCGCGCGGATCCGCACACGCCGAGGCTTGTATACGCCACCTATTCGAAGCGCACGGGCCTCGAAGGGGAAGACGGCTCGCTCTTTTTCAAGTCGAGCTCGGACGCAGCGCGCACGTGGTCGCCCGAGCGCACCGTCTACCTCGCTCCGCCGCTTCTAATCGCAGTCAACGGCCAGGTCCTGCGACTGCCGGACGGCACTCTGGTGGACATCTTCGACCTCGTGAACGAGAGCGAGCAGCTCCCCATCCCACGCGTCGCATGGCAGGTGATGGCAGCCACTTCGAGTGACGGAGGTACGACGTGGTCGGCGCCCGGCCCCATCGCAACGCTTCCCGCCTTCGGCAGCCGCTTTTTTGCCGATGATGGATCCGGGAGCAAGATCCTGGCCGGGGCCATTTCCTCCACAGCGGCCTCGCCGGGAGGCCGTCTCTACGCAGCGTGGCAAGCCAATGAGTCGGACCAGCGGTCGGAGATTCGACTCGCGAGCAGCCTCGATGGACAGGCGTGGACCACTCGCGAAGTCGCGAAGACGCGCTCGCTCGCGGTGCAGCCCACGGTCGCCGCGGGACGCCATGGGTTGGTGGGCGTAACGTGGTTCGACTTCCGGCCGGGGGGTAAGGCCGGCGATCCACTGCCGGCAAGGCTCCGCTTCGCGTACTCCCGGGACGCGGGAAAGACGTGGCATCGCCGGACGATACGCCGCTTCGACTACCACCGTGCGCCAAGAACCGGAGAGGCCGACAAGCCCGGCCGGCCGCTCTTCTTGGGTGACTACTTCGGCCTCACCCCCATCCCCCACGGCTTCCTCACAGCGGTCACTCTGCCGTCTCGCTCGTCGACCAGAGCCGAGGGCGACAGCCAGCTCTATACCGCTCGGATTGTGCTCCGCCGCGATGCTCACCCGTCGCCCATCTCCGCGCCGTAGCCTCCGACCCGCGCCTCAGGCGATTCGGCCCCGGCCGAGGCATGAGCAGCATCGATGGGTTCCTGAGCGTCTCCTCCGTCCCCTCCGTCCCCGCGAAAATTCGATGTGGACACATCGGACTTCGCAGTCGGTGCCAAGGCGGCGCGTCGCGAGATTGATCCGAATTGTCGCTCGCGCCTGGTTCCACGCGGCATTGCTGCCCTGGTCCCCTCCAACGAAACCAGCGCCTGCAGCTGGTTGCCGCGACTACTTCTCGTTGTTCGGCCGACTGATGCGCTGGAAGCCGAGCTCGCGCGACTGCCCGACCTCAGCAGGGCGTTGCGGGAGGCGCCAGCCCCGATCAAGCGGCAGGTATTCGAGGCAAGCGTGACGGCTTGCATCTCCCCGTAACCCAGTGCTTCGCCTTAGACGGGTCGCAGGTCGCCGGCCAGGAAGCGGTCGCGTAGGACGAATTTCTGCACCTTGCCCGACGGCGTCATCGGGAACTCGTCCACGAAGACCCAGAGGCGTGGCGTCTTATACGCAGCGAGCTCCGCGCGGACGTGGGCGTCCAGCTCGTCCTTCTCCGGCATCGCGCCCGGCGACGCCCGGACGAAAGCGCACACCTGCTCGCCCCACTTCTCGTCGGGGATCCCCACTACCGCCACGTCGCTGACCGCTGTGTGGGTGAACAGTCTCTGCTCTATCTCCCGCGGGAAGATGTTCTCGCCGCCGCGGATGATCATGTCCTTCAGCCGCCCCTCGATGCGGCAGTAGCCGCGATCGTCCATCGATGCGAGGTCGCCGGTGTGGAGCCATCCGCCACCGTCGATTGCAGCGTCAGTCGCCTCCGGCATCTCGTAGTAGCCGTGCATCACCAGATAGCCCCGCGTGCACAGCTCACCGACGACGCCGCAGGAGACCGTCTCGCCGGAGGCGGGGTCGACGATCCGGACCTCGGTTTGCGGGAGCGGGCGGCCGATCGTGGTGGCACGATCGTCGAAGCTGTCGTCGAGGCGGCCCTGGGTGATCACCGGCGAGCTCTCGGTCTGGCCGTAGATGATCGAGAAGCGCACACCGAGCCGGTCCTCTATGCGTTTGACCAGGTCGGGCGCCACGAGCGCGCCGCCGGAGAGCGCAGCACGCACCGATGACAGATCGCGCGTGTCGAAACCGGGATCCTCGGTCAGCGCGATCAGAACGGTGGGAACGCCCGCAAGTGCGGCCGCCCGCTCCGCCTCGATGAGATCGAGCATGAGGCCGGGCTCGAACGCGAGGACCGGGACGTGCGCGAGCTGGTGCGAGACGCAGCCCAGCGCGCCGAGGCCACAGCCGGCCGTGTGGAACAAGGGAAATGGATTCACGTAAGCCTCTCCCGGCGCAAACTCGAACCGCCCCAGCGTCATCCGAGCGTTGTTCGTCAACCCGCGGTGGTGCAAGAGCGCGCCCTTGGGAAAACCGGTCGTGCCCGACGTGTACTGGATCTGAACCGGGTCGTCCGGATCTACGTCGGGCAGTCGTTCCGTGGGCGCACCGGACTCCAGAAATGCGTCGAAGTCGGTGAAGGCGATCGCCTCGCGGAGCTCGGGGAGCTCGCTGCGGACGGTCTCGAGCGATTGCGCCATCGGACTGCCGCGGAACTCGGGTAGCAGGAAAATCCCGGCCGAGCCGGACTGCTCCAGGACGTATTTGAGCTCACCGGGCCTGTACGCCGGGTTGACCGTCACGAGGACCAGGCCGGCCAATGCCGCACCAAACTCCACCACCTCCCATTCCGGGATGTTGGGGGCCCATACGGCGACACGCTCGCCAGCTGCGAAGCGTCCGAGCAGCGCGCGGGCACAACGCTCCGCGTCCGCGAGCAATTCGCCGTACGTCCAACGCCGGCGCTGGGCCGGATCTGGGTGCCCGCCGATGAGCGCGGGCTGATCGGACACGGCCCGCGCGGCTTCGCGCAGGATTCCACCGACCGTCGTGTCCAGTACCGACTCGCTCTGGTCCGCGGGGTAGTACGACTCGTGCAGTGTCGCTGTCGTGACGGCCATCTCGCTCCTTCCTACTCGTCAGCCGCACACTATCTCCGCCCGGCCCACGCGCGCAAACAGGCTGGGGACGGGCGCTCTGCATCGCCTGGTCTTTTACCGCTGAGAGTCGGGCGCGTACCGTGCTCGCACGAGCCTGCGCATGTGAGTGGCCGCGTCGGGGTTGTCGCTGAGGATCTCTTCGAGGCGGTCTTGAGAGATTGCATATGCATGCACTCGAGACGTCGCTGTCACCGTCGCGGCGCGCGGGCTTCCTTCGATTGGTCCCCGCTCGCCGACGACCTCCCCGGCACGGACAACCCCCACCGGCTCCCTCCGAATCGTCAGGGCCGCCTCGCCTTCGACGACGACATAGCAATCAGCCGACTCGTCTCCCTCTGAGCAGAGTTCTTCGCCTTCCTCGAACGCGATCGGGTACGCGGTGGACGCCAGCTTCTTCAGCTCAGCAGGGGAGCAGGCCTCGAACAACGGGATATGGCGCAGGCGATTGGCTAGCCGCTCGACCTCGACCGGGTCCGCGGCGACCGCCCCGCTCTCGAGCCGGCGCCGGAACGCCTCGCGCAAGGCCAGATCGCCCTCCGCCGGCCGGTCGCCCGCCGCGGCAGGCCGAAGCTTCAGTTTGCGAAACGGCTGGCGCAAGAGCAACCGGCCGATCAGGGCGTTGACCGAATGGTCCAGGCCCGGTGCCACCGCGTAGGCCGTCTGGGCAAAGTTGCTAAGCGGAGTGGCTACGCGGACAGGCCGCTTGCGAATCGCGTCGCAGATCAGGTCAGCCGCCTCGTCGGGGCTCAGCGCCGGAAAGTTGTCCCACATCCGGGTGGGCGCGGCCATTGCCGTGCGCACGAGCGGCATATGCACGGTGGTGATGTGGACCCCCTCGCCGCTTAGCTCGAATCCGAGCGAGCGTGAGAAGGCATCAAGGGCCGCCTTTGAAGCCAGATAGGCGGAGAACATGGGGCCGCTCATCTGGACGCCGCCTGTCGACACGTTGATGATTTGCCCCGAGCCGCGCTCACGCATGCTCGGCAACAGGTCCAGGATCAGCTTGACCGGCCCGAAATAGTTGAGTTGCATCGTCCGCTGAAAGTCGTGGAATCGGTCGTACGAGCTGGCAATCTCCCGGCGGATCGAGCGGCCCGCGTTGTTCACGAGCACGTCGATATGGCCGTGCTGGTCCAAAACCTTTGCTGCCACCGCGTCGATGTCATCCGGGTCGGCGAGGTCGCAGACATAGAGGTGCGCCACACCGCCGCGGGCTTCGATCTCGGCCTTGGCCTCCTCGAGCAGCTCACGGCGGCGAGCGACGAGCAGGACGGTGCCGTCGGCCGCCCCTACCTTTAGCGCCACCTCCTTGCCGATCCCCGATGAGGCGCCCGTGACCATCACCGTGCGCCCGCGGATTGCGTTCTGGAGCGTGCGTGCCATCTAGACCTCGATCCTGAGTTTCAACCGAGTCTCCATCGCCTACTCCGACAGCCCGGCGGCTTCGAGGGCCTCCTGCTTGTCCATGTACATGGTTGCGCGCACGACCTTGCGGTCACGCAGGGTCGCCAGCCATGCGTACGGCGGGAAGTCGACCGTCACGCCGCTGCCTCGGCCGCTGAACTCATGGCTCGTAACCCACACGAACACGCGGTCGCCAGCGTCGATTATTTCCGGCTCAGCGATCTGCTGGTCGCCCCAGGCTTCGAGCCACTCAGCCCAGAAGCGAGCGACCTCCTCTCGTCCCTTGTACATCCGGTTCAGCCCGTCGATCGGAATGCGCGTCGTGTCCATCACCATCTCGGCATCCACCGGCTCGAAGGCGCCGGCCCACTCGCGGTTGCGGAATGCCTCAAAGATCCGCCGCACGATTTCGACGTTCTCCTCCGACATCGCCCGCGCAGTATCGCGCGGCGGCGATTCATGGCGCGGCTGGTTTCGGACCAGCGACCTCCGCGTGTGAAGTCCGCCTTCGGTCTGCTCCGGCTTCTCTGGACGGTTGTCGTGGCCAGATTGCACCGCCGTCCGGTTCTTAGGCTGCGGTGGACTCCCCTCGGCTTCCGCCGCTGTGAGGCTTGCCGGAAAGCACGCCGTCGACCGCTGCCTGCACTCCAAAGTATGCAGTTCCGAGTAGACATAAGGACTGTCCCCACTTTTGACGGCGGTCCGGAATCTGGCCGACGTATGCTCACGTCTTGAGGTTCTTCGTTTTGGTCGCCATCGCGGGGCTGCTCTTGCTGGCTGGCCTCGCAGCGCTTGCCGGTGGTGGCGTCGTGAGCACCGTCGGCGTGGTCCTGCTGGCGTTGCTGCTGTGCTTGGCGATTTATGACCTGATCCAGCGCAGGCACTCGATCTTGCGCAACTACCCCGTCGCCGGGCATCTCCGCTTCCTCTTCGAGGCAATTCGCCCCGAGATGCAGCAGTACTTCATCGAGCGCAACTACGACGGGCGCCCATATGACCGCGACACCCGCACGGTCATCTACGAGCGCGCGAAGGGGATTCACGGCGAGCAGGCCTTCGGGACCGAGCGGGACATGTGGGACCCGGGGTACGAGTGGCTTCTGCACACGAACGCACCGCTCGAACCGCCCGAAGAGCAGCCCCGGGTCCGAATCGGAGGCCCGGACTGCACTCAGCCCTACGACATGGCCCTGCTTAACGTCTCGGCGATGAGTTTCGGCGCGCTCTCGGCCAACGCGATTCGCGCCCTCAACGGGGGCGCGCGGCTCGGGGGGTTCGCCCACGATACGGGGGAAGGAGGCCTGACCAAATACCACCTGGAGAATGGCGGCGATCTGATCTGGGAGATCGGCAGCGGCTACTTCGGCGCCCGGACCAAGGACGGGCACTTCGATCCCGAGAAGTTCCGCGCGAAGGCCGCCCATGAAAACGTCATGTGCGTCTCGCTGAAGCTCTCGCAGGGAGCCAAGCCGGGAATCGGTGGGGTGCTGCCGGCGGCCAAGGTCTCCGCCGAGATCGCTGAGGCTCGGGGCGTCCCCAAGGGCGTCAAGTGCGTGTCGCCGCCCGCCCACAGTGCATTCAAGACCCCTCGCGAGCTGATCCGGTTCATCGCGGCCATGCGCGAGCTGGCGGGCGGCAAGCCGACCGGGTTCAAGCTCTGCGTCGGCGCCCGCCACGAATTCCTGGCGATCTGCAAGGCAATGGTCGAGGAGGGCACGGCACCGGACTTCATCATCGTCGACGGCTCCGAGGGTGGCACGGGCGCGGCCCCGCAGGAGTACGAGGACCATGTCGGGATCCCCCTGACCGAGGGGCTGATGATGGTCCACAACGCGCTCATCGGGGCCGGTTTGCGCGAGCGCATCCGCGTCGGTGCCAGCGGCAAGGTGGCGAACGGGTCGGACATTGTCAAGTGCCTGGCCCAGGGAGCCGACTACACGAACGCGGCGCGCGCGATGATGATGGCCGCCGGCTGCATACAGGCGCAGCGCTGTCACACCAACAAATGCCCGGTCGGCGTAACCACTCAGGATCCGCGCCGCGCTCGCGCTCTCAACGTTCCCGACAAGACCCAGCGCGTGCACCGCTTCCAGAAGGCCACGGTCGCCCAGGCCCAGCAGATCATGGGCTCCATGGGGGTGCACGATCCCTCCGAGGTCAAGCCCTGGATGCTCGTGCGCCGGGTCGACGAGGTGAACACGCGCTCCTATGCGGAGCTGTTCGAGTGGCTCGAGCCCGGCGAGCTCCTGATCTCGCCCCGGCAGTCGTGGGCTGCCGACTGGCGGCTCGCTGACCCCGATTCGTTCAAACCCGGCGAGACAGGGGAAGAGGTGCGCCATGCCAACAATCGCTGAGCTGATCGTCAAGGGCCTCGCCGACCTCGGGGTCAAGAACGTCTGGGGCGTCGTGGGTGACGCACTGAACCCAGTGACCGACGCGATCCGCCGCGAGGACCGGCTGGAGTGGATCGGCGTGCGCCACGAGGAGGCCGGCGCCTTTGCTGCAGGCGCGCAGGCTCACCTTTCCGAGACGCTCGGCGTGTGCATGGGCACCGTTGGGCCCGGCTCCATCCATTTGCTTAACGGCCTCTACGACGCCAAGAAGTCGCGCGTGCCCGTGCTCGCCCTGTGCGGCCAGGTCCCGCTGGCCGAGATCGGCAGCGATTTCTTCCAGGAGGTCGACAACGACAAGGTCTTTGCCGACGTCGCCGCCTTCTCGCAGACCGTCACAAGCCCTGAGCAGATGCCACTGATCTTCGAGCAGGCGGTGCAAACCGCTCTCGCGCAGCAGACGGTCGCGGTGCTGACCCTGCCCGGTGACGTCGGCGCGATGAACGCCCCCGACGGCACTGCCGGGCCCACCTTTACCGTGGCCAATCCTCCGTTGACCCCGGATCCCGACGGGCTCGCGAAGGCGACGCAGCTGATCGAATCCGCGGCCTCGGTGGCAATCCTCGCCGGGCAGGGTGCCCGCCACGCTCGCGACGAGCTCCTGGCAATGGCCGAGCGCCTGAGCGCACCGATGGTCCTGACCCTCAAGGCGAAGGACGGGCTGGAGCGTGATAACCCCTACGAACTGGGCCAGACGGGAATGATCGGCAACCCCGCCGCCCGCACGGCGCTCGAGGCCGCAGAACTGCTGCTGATGGTCGGCACCGACTTTCCCTATGTCGACTGGTATCCCGAAGGCAAGGTCGTGGTGCAGATCGACATCCGCGGCGAGCACATCGGGCGGCGCACCAGCGTGGACGCGGGCGTCATCGGCGATGCCCGCCTCGCTCTTGCCGGCCTGCTGGAGCAGGTGAGCGCGAAGACCGACCGCTCGCTTCTCGACGAGCACCGTGCGGATTACGAGCGCTGGCGCGAGCGCCAGGCAAAGCTCACCGACCCCGGACACGACTCGCACCTCGCCGGCCGGGCGCGCGCGGCCCTCGACAATCCCGAGCACCGGATCCGCCCCGAGGCGCTCGCCGCCGCGATCGACAGACATGCCGCCGATGACGCGATCTTCACTTCGGACACCGGGATGTCCACGGTGTGGCTCGCGCGGTTCGTGACGATGCGTGGCACACGCCGCCTGATGGGCTCCTACAACCTCGGCTCGATGGCCAACGCGATGCCGCAGGCCCTGGGTGCCCAGGCGCTTGACCGCAACCGTCAGGTCATCGCCTTCTGCGGCGATGGTGGCCTGACCATGCTTCTGGGCGACCTCCTCACCGCCGTCGCCTACGACCTGCCGATCACCTTCGTCGTCTTCGACAATGGCCGCCTCGGCATGGTCAAGCTCGAACAGGAGCAGGGCGGGCTGCCCGAGTTCGGGACCAAGCTCCACAATCCCGACCTCGCAGCGCTCGGCCGCGCAATGGGCCTCGCCGGCATCCGGGTGAGCGATCCGGCGGAAATCGATGGGGCCGTCCGCGAGGCGCTGGCCACCGCGGGGCCGGTGCTATTGGATGTGCTGACGAACCCCGAGGAGGTCTCCCTGCCGCCGAAGGTCACGCCCGGCGACGCGTGGGGCTTTGCCGTGGCCAAGCTCAAGGAAATCTTGGCCAGTCGCGTCGGGTAGCGGTTGACGCGCCAGCGGGTCCCGCGGCGCGGCGACCGGGTCTTCTTCGAGCCCGGCGCGACGCGGGGGAACCCGCGCGCTCACCCACCCACGCGGTCGAGGCGAGCTGGGCGGCGACCGCTTCCGCAGCCGCCGTAGACGATGGCCACCGTGCTGCCCGCCGTGACGTGCCGGCGCGGCGGAGGGGACTGGCTCGAGACCCGAACGCACCGCCCAGAGTAACTCGGGTTGCTGAGCGTGCCGGGAAACTGCTGCGCCTTCTGCTCCAAGCCGGCCGCGTGGATCACTCGTACCGCCCGTGTAAAGCTCAGGCCGACGATCGAAGGTACGCGAACCTGGCCCGACCCAGCCTGGGCCGTGGCCACGCGGCGGTAGGCCATCTCGTGCCTCGCTGCAGCCGAGAGCTCCCGGAACGACTGGCGGCCGAGGACTCCGCCCTGCAGGCTTGAGGTTGGACCGGCCGCTCCTCCATGGCCGCAGCCGGCGACGGCCCCGGCCACGAGCACAAGCATCAGAGCCGCTCCGGCTGGACGTCTCACCCTGCCAAAGGAATACCCCCTCAGCCCAAGGAAAATCAGCGCTCAGAGACCCGCCAACGGCCTGCCGTCGAACCACCGATCCGCCGGAAAGCGGGTAATCGTCGTCTGCAGATCGGCGGGGCCAAGGCCCGGCGGGCGGGTGCGGCGGATGGACGTCCAGGTGGGAGCAGTTGATGTAGGCGTTGGGCGAGAGAAGCTCGACCGCTAGGGCCAAGAGGGGTGGCCAGTCGACGATTGCCACCAGATCGGGGTGCTGCGCCAGGCCTGACAGTTGGTGAAGCTGTCCCCGCGAAGTAGGCAGCCTCGCGGCGCGCCGGGGCGCCCGCCCCGGAGCCGGGGGTGGATGGCGCGTCCGCATTCGACTCCGTGAGCGATGATCGAAAACAAAGCGCCTTCAATTGGCACTTTCTCGGTATGCGCGGGACTCAAAATCCCTGCACTTCCGCCGGTAGTCGGGGCGACTGGATTCGAACCAGCGACCTTTCGGCCCCCAGCCGAGCAGAGACTCGCGTCGATGCGTCCCGGAACGTCCCCGCCGTCCCGATCGTCCCCGGTCGAGGACGTTCTGGACGCATCGGACATAGCAGTCGGTACCAAAGTGGTACCACGAGGGGTCGCGGGTTTAGAGCGGGGTCCGCTACGCCTCCCGCGGTGATTCACGAATCCTCGAACAGGTGGCCGCCTGGCGAATCCTGAAGCCGCGCGGAGCGCTCGCTTCACACGCGAGAGGTCGCTGGTTCGAAACCAGCCGCGCCCATCCACCGCCCGGGTCCGACGCAATGTCCTGGAAGGCCAGCGAGGCTGCGGAACCCAGCTGAAGCCGCTAGCCGAACAGGACGTTCCCCTGGGAGGGCCTAGCGAAACTCGTAGCTACCCCGTCACCCGGTCGTTTTTGCCAGGCGATCGACGCCTTCGGGCAGGCTGTGCTCGGTGAGCGACCGTATGCGGCGCGTGTACAGCGGCGACAGGGGGCCACTGAGCGTGGCTCGGTGCGTGATGCGGAGGCCGGTGTCACGCGGCTCGATCAAATGCTCAAACAACAACCGTGCCCCGGGCAACCACGTCGTCGACGCGAATGCGACGTTCGGTTCGACTCGAACGAGGCGAAAGCGTCCCGCCGGAGCGCCCCGGGCCTTGCTCTTGCCCTTCGTGCCGACTTGGAACGGACCATCGAGGCGCGCCCACTCAATGGCGGGCGACCAGTCGCGCCACTGTGTCACGTCGGCGTATCGCCGCCACACCGCCTCTTTGCTGGCCGCTGAGTCGGCACTGTGCTCACAGGTCCACCCCACGGGCCGACACTACCAGCGCGACCGGGACCGGTCGACCAGCGTTCCCGACTTGGCCCACTGCCGAGGTCGTGGATCACGTCCGTCGCCACTTAAGCCGACGTCGCTGGGCTGAGCGGAAACGGGATTGAGAGACCGCCAGGTCGCTCGCCATTGGGCACCCGCGGTGGTCCGGGTGCCCAAGTCCGCAGACATCCCCGCACATCCAAAGGCATCCGCGGATGCCCGGTGACGCCTATCCGTGCCTGAAGCACCGTCGCTTCACACGCGAGAGATCGCTGGTTCGAAACCAGCCGCGCCCACTGACTGTGCGAGCGCACACCAGCCCTGATTGGGCCCGAATGGTCTAGTTTCGGTTCAGGGCTACGGTGTCCCGGCCCGCCACGCCGAGAGCCCGCTTCGGGGCGGGCTCTCGGCGCTGACATTCCTGAGAAGAGCGGAAAACGAGTCGGGTAGGCGACTGGCGTCAGCCTCCGCTCTGACCCTGGTCTCCGCTCTGGCTGCTCGAGCTGCCACCCGAGTCGCCGCTCGGACCCTGGTCGCCGGAGGGGCTGCTCTGGGTGTCACCCTGGCCCTGGTCGCCGCTCTGGTCGTTCTGCGTATCGGCGGAGTCGCCCACCTGGCCCTGGTCGCCGGTCTGGTCGATCTGCACGTCGCCGGAGTCGCCCACCTGGCCCTGGTCGCCGCTCTGGTCGTTCTGCGTGTCGGCGGCCTCTCCGGATTGATTCTGGTCGCCGCTCTGGTCGTTCTGGTCGGTCGCCTGGGTGTCGGTTACGCCACTCGGCGTCCCGCCACCGCCTCCGGCGACCGCGAATGCCGCGAACGTGCCGCCGGCAATGGCGAGCGCGGCAATCGCGTAGATAATGAGAGTTCGCTTCATTTCTCTGCTCCTGTTTCCAGCGGCTTCTGCGGCCGCATTTGGCTGATCGAGGACTTCGTCCTTCCCCCTTAAAGACACGGACGGGGGCGTGATCTAACGCTCCGGCGCCACACGGGTTCGCAGACCTCTGCGATAGCCGCGCGTCATGGGCCGCCGATCTGCCCCGCGCCGCCGCCGTTACCCGCACTGCCGATTTCCCCTGACTGGCCAGTGGGCGCAATGCCACCCGCGTCGCCCTGGCCGGAATCCCCCGACACACCCTGAGGGCCGATGGTGCCCGCACCGCCGGACGAACTTAACGCTTGGCCATCAGCGCCGATCTGACCGGATGTCTGCCCCTGCTCGCCACTTTGGCTCTGATGACCGTCCCCGGTCCCGGATTGACGGGACCGATACCGATCGCCAACGCTCGCGCCCGCCTGATACAGCTGCGAGGTAGTCGTTCCCTTCCGGTCGCCTACCTGGCTGACCGCAGCATCTTGCGCTGCGGCGGACCGACCGCCGAAGGGGGAACTCAACGCGCTCGCCTCGGGTCCGCTCGGTCCGGTGAGTCTGTGGATGCCGGCGGGGGCGGCTGCAATTGTCCCGACCGTCGCCACGACGGCGATCGCTTTGCCGAGTCCAAGAGCGCCGCCGGCCGAGCCGGTCGCCGCTCCAGCGACACGCACCGCCATCGGAACGTCGCCGCTACCGACGTCAGCGACCCAACGCACTACCGAAAACGGCACCAGGCTCATGGCCGTGCCTCGCAGCGCGCTACGCGCCCGGTACACGAGCTGACTGACTGCTCCCTCGCTGACACCAAACTCCCGCGCGACGTCGGCCTGGCTGACGCCTTCAACGGCGGTACGCAGCAGCACCTCTCGCTGGCGCTCGGGCAGGGCGGCGAGTCCGGCGAGGGTCTCGCGGATCACTGCCCGCCTCTCCAGGTCCTCCTCCGGGGAGCCATCGGCCTGGAGCGACTCCCGAAGCTCGTCGTAGTCGTATCCCGACCTCCGCAGCGCGTTGACAGCGGTGTTGTGGGCTACCCGATATAGCCATGGCCGCAGCTGGCGCACCTCTGTGCCCTGCTGCAGCGACGACCAGGCGGCGAGAAAGATCTCCTGGACAGTGTCCTCCGCCCGCGCCTCTGGCAGGAGCAGGCGACGGCAGTAGCCCTGGATCGGCCGCCGGTAGCGCTCGACGATCGCCTCAAAGGCGGCCTCGTAGCCCTGCCGGGCGAGCGCAACCAGCCTCTCGTCGGACTGGGTGCGCAGAAAGACGCTCGACAGCGTTGGTCTGATCCGGGTCATGAGCTCCTTGGACTGATTATCGAGGGCAAAGCTGACTGTGCCTTTCCCTACCCCTATGACACCCGCCGACGCTGAACCTCACGCAATGTTCGTCTGAGGCGCTACCGCTCCACGCGCGAGAGGCTGCTGGTTCGAAACAGCCGAGCCCGTCATGAAGGGTCTGATTGCTACACGCGACCGTCAGTTGGGTTGTCCCTCACCCAGGCCACGATGTTCCTGGAGTCCGTGATCACCTCGCCGCCGTCGATGACGAGGATCGGAACGAAGCTTTCGCCGGTCAGCCGCCTGATCTCCTTGTGACCGCTCGTGATGTCGGGCGGCGGCGCGAGGCCGTTACGACCTCACTACCTCGGGCGAGTGGCCGGCTTCCTTCAGCGCGTCGTGGGCCTTCCTGCACGGGTGCCCTCCGGGACACCACGAGCCGGCACGTTTCGGTCACGCCACAGGGAACGTTCCCCAAGCAGACATAGAGTCTTTACGGGGGGTGAGTTCTAACGGCTCGTCGTTACGGCTTCGGTACAACCGGCCTGCGCGAGCGACGAAACGCGGGTTACGCCGGGACGGGCGTGGGTACATCGGGCTCCGCGACACGTACGTCGGTGGGCGTTACCGTGGTCACGGGGTAGCCGAGGTCGGCGACGCGACGCGGCAGATCCAGATGCAGCCAGTGGGAGAGGTGGGTGGGGAGCGTCGAGAGGATGACCTCGTCGTAGCCGCCCCCCTCCAGGGCCGCAACGATGTCGTCGTAGGCATTGGGGCTGGTCGCAACGCTACCCCTCACCGAGCTTCCTGCAGCCGTTTCGAGCAGGGGGACCGCCAGGCCGAGGATCTGCTCACCCAGTCGGACGTCTTGGGTGTTTCGATCGAACACCACGTGATCAGGATTCGGAACCAGCAGTGTGAACCTTGCCGGCCCGGCGAGAGCCCGCCGGCGCACCGCATCGAGGAGTGTCGGGGTAGCCGCCGTCTTGTTCGCCACCACGAGTACGCTCGGCGCCGTCGGGTCGTCGGCGGTGAACAGAGGCTCGACCTTTGGTCCCTCGATTCGGTCCTTCCGCGTGATCGTGAGGTAGACGACCAGAGCCAGGATCGTCCCGAGGAAGATATAGCTGGTGGCCGTGGTGCCCAGGTTGAGGCCGCCGTGCTTGGACTTCTGCGACATCCAGTCGCCGATCGAGGCGCCGAGCGGACGGGTAAGGATGTAGGCGATCCAGAACGCGAGTACGGCGTTGAGCCGGAAGCGGAAGTGGGCCAGGCTGATCGCGCCTATCGCTGCGGCGAAGATCAGCACCGAGGGGAAGTATCCAAGGGCCGCCTTCTCCGCGACGAGGTCGCCGGCGGACGTGCCGAGGGCGAAGGTGAAGAGGATCGTCAGCCAGTAGAAGGCCTCCCGCTTCGTGGTGACGATCGTGTGGATGGAAAGGGTGCGTTCGCTCCAGTACCAAATACCGAACACCACGGCAAGAATCGCGGCGAAGATCGGCGTGGTCGTCGTCAGCGAGATTCCATACCCGTCGACGAGGTTGTCGCTGAAGAGCGTTCCGACAACGCTGATCAGAACGACCGCGAGCCAGTAGACACCCGGGACGTACTTGCGCAACCTGAACTGGAAGAACAGGACCACCGCGAGGATCCCGCCCATGATGTAGGTGAGGTTGGTGAGGCCCAGGTTGAACTGCTGGTCAAGGTTGTCCGCGGCGGTCTCGCCGACCGTGGTGCAGAGGATCTTGATGATCCAGAAGTAGAGGGTGATCTCCGGGACCTTGTTGAGCATCTGCCGGCTCGTCGGGAGCCTCTCGTGGAGGGGCAGCGCGGTCGTCGTCGTCATGCGGCCAACGTGGCAGCGCCACCTAACGCGCTTCTTAAGAGCCGCGTCAAATAATGACTTCGCTCAGGTTCCGGTCAGGTTCCGGACATTTCTGGCTTTAATCAGAGCTCGCTTGCGGCCGCGAGCGTTTCCGCGTGGAAGCTCGCGGCGGTGCCTGTCGTCGTGTGGGGGTCACTGCGCTCTGCCTCGTCGCAAGCACTCTCGCAAAGTCGGAGCTCCGCGAGTCGGGGCGACTGGATTCGAACCAGCGACCTTTCGGCCCCCAGCCGAACGCGCTACCAAGCTGCGCCACGCCCCGTGGTGCGCTGTCGATTCTAGTGCCGAAGCCTCGAGTCACGGGTTCGGAACCGCATGGTGTTCCGATCTGGTAGTTCGAGCGGTGCGGCGAGAGCGGGCGACGGGACTCGAACCCGCTTCCTTCAGCTTGGAAGGCTGACGTGCAACCAGTTACACCTCGCCCGCGACGGCGGCCGATTATAGGTTCGGGCAGCGAACTGGCCCGCTAGCGGCGGTAGCCGAAGTCGGTGGTGTAGATGCCGCCGTCGGCGTGCGAGTTGCCGGGGGGTTCCCCAGGTGACGCCGACGCCGAGGTCGTGGAAGCCCGCATGTTCGGACGAGGGAAGGAGCGACTTCAGCCCTTAAGCGCGCCCAGGTCGACCGTGTAGGTCTCGAACTTGCGATCGTGTACCCCGGCCTCGGGCGCGCCGCGCTTGATCCCCACCCCAACGTCCCTCAACCGTTCGTCCAACAGATTGCCGCGGTCGCCGGCCGACTTCAGCCAGCGCGTCACCATCTGCCGCGGCGTCGACTCATAGCCAAGCTCCTCGGCGTAGCGAAACGAGGTCGAGCCGTTGACGTATGGGCTGTGCCTGAAGCGGTGCTTGAGCGAGGGCTCGCCCTGGCATTGGTGGGTAAAGCAGTTCTGCACGACCATCCGCTTTGCGTGACCCTGGGCGAGGTCGTCGAGGTCGGGGTTGGCCGCGAGCTTCGGGACCGACTGGCTCGTGCGGGCGCGGTTGACGAGGCAGACGATGGCCTTGCGGAGCTGAGCGGCCGATGCGGTGCCGGGCGTCGCCCCCGCGTTGGGGCAGCCGGCGGCGCTCGCGCGACCGGGCGCGAGAAGAGCGACGAAGACGAGGGCGACGGCGCTCGCGCCGATCGGCGCGAGTCTGCAGCCTGCGAGTTCCCTGGCCACGCCCCAAGGGTAGTCAGTCTCGCCATTCACAACGAACGTCCCGTTTACCCCACCCGTAGGGGGGACTCCGGGACGTTCATCACGTGGGGGACGGGGCAGCCAGGACTCGAACCTGGAACCGCCGGTTTTGGAGACCGGAACTCTGCCAATTGAGCTACTGCCCCTGTTTGGAGCCAGTCTAAGTGCGGGCGGAGGGACTCGAACCCCCAAGCTCTTGCGAGCACCAGGACCTAAACCTGGCGCGTCTTCCAGTTCCGCCACGCCCGCGGGAGCGCCCGGCGGCGACGAACCTCCGCGCGCGACCTCAGGAGATTCTATGCTTGCGGCTGGGTATGGCTGTCAATGTCGCAAGGCCGGGCTACGAGCTCTGGCGGCCGAACCGCGAGAAGGCCGAAACGAAGACCATGAAGGCCGTCGTCGCGCTGGTCTTCCTGATCTCGGCTGGACTGCTGGTGCTCGTCACTCTCGGTGGCTGGCGGCACCTCGAGTCGAGCGGCGTGGGCATCATCACCCTTGCCTGGGCATTGCTCTACGTGGTCTTCGCCTTGCTGGTCCTGCGCTGGAACCGCGGCGTCCTTCCGGTCGCCGCGGCGCTCGCGATCATCATGGCCATCTTCGCGGCGATCGCCGCGCCGCACTGGTTCGCGCGCGACAAGCCCGGGCTCGACTCGCCGGCGCTGCCCGAAGACCTGCTAGGCCTGCTCACCCTGGTCGTGGTACCGGTCCAACTGGTGCTGGTGGCCGTTGCGATGGTGGGCTTCAGCCAGAACTGGCACGTCGAGGAGGAACGGCCTGTTGGCGGCAGCGTCCCCGCCGCCTACGACGACGATGAAGATGCCGGTGCTCCGGCGGGCGTCGCCGACGAGGACGAGCCCGACGAAGCCGACGACGCCGCCGACGACGGCGACCGCGCGCCTCCCCCTCCCCCGGACTGACTAGCTAGAAGAGCTGCGCCGCCTCGCGAGGCTCGACCAGCCGCGCGTCGTCGTTTCGCACGTCGTTGACGAGGTCGGAGACCTCGCGCGCGACCATCAGCTCCGCTGGCAGGGGTCGCAGCAGCTCGAGCCGGTCCTCCTCGAGCAGTCCCGGTTCCAGCCACGCCGTCTCGGCCGCTCGGTCGAGGATCACCGGCATCCGGTCGTGGATCGGCGCGATCAGCTCGTTGGGCTTGGCGGTGACGATGGCGCAGCTGTGCAGCAGCTCGCCCGTCTCGCCCGAGGCCTTCGCCGGCAGCGCGGCCCAGACCCCGGCAAAGGCGAAGAGGCCGCCGTCCGAGAGCCCGATCCAGTACGGGACCTTGCCCTGCTCGGTCTGCTTCCACTCGTAGAAGCCGTCCGCTGGGATTAGGCAACGACGTTCGCGAAACGACTCTGCGAACGCCGGCTGTGTGGCGAGGGACTCGGCGCGGGCATTGATCAGCGGCCGGCCGGAGCGCTTCTCCGCCCAGCGGCCGGGAACCAGCCCCCAGCGCAGGCGCCCGAGCTCGCGCTCGCCGGACTCCTCGCGGCGCACCGCGGGCACGGCGTCGGTCGGAGCCACATTGAAGCGCGGCTCGAGCTCGGCGGCGGAGTCGGCGACGAGGAAGCGCTGGCGCAGCTTGACCGGGTCGGGATTGGTGAGCGTGTAGCGCCCGCACATGCTTCGAGGCTAGCGAGTGCCGGAGGTGGGATTCGAACCCACACGCCCTTTCGGGCACGCCCTTTTGAGGGGCGCGAGTCTGCCGTTCCTCCACTCCGGCTCTGGAGCCAACGATAGCCGCGATAATCCTCGCCCCGTGGCGGTCGACGAGCGCATCGAGACGATTCGCGAGCTCTGCTCGTTCGAGAACCGGCTGACGGGGACCGACTCCGAGCGCCGGGCCGCGAGGCGGGTTGCCGAGCGCCTTCGGGCGATCGGCATGCGGGTCGATGTCGAACCGACCTACGTCCACCCGCAAATGCCGCTGATCCACGCCGTGCACTGCGCGCTGGGGTTCGCCGGCAGCCTCGTCTCCATCGCGAGCCCACCAGTGGGCTTCGGGATCGTCTTGGTGGCATCGATCTCGATGTACCTCGACGTCGATGCTCGCTTCTACCTCCTGCGCCGGCTGTTCTTTCGCAGGGCCTCTCAAAACGTCATCGCCCGCTTTGGCGCCTCCGACGCTCCTGCGCGGCTGCTTCTCTGCGCCCACCTCGATGCTGCCCGCGGCGGCATGGCATTCAACCCGCGTCAGGCAAGGTTCGCCGCCGCGCTCGACGCCCGGCTTCCCTTCGCGTTCGGGCCATTTCGAGTTCTCTTCTTTGCGCTCGCAACCCTCCTCCCCATCCTTGGCGCTCGACTCGCCGGAGTCGACACCACCGGGCTATCGGTCGTCCAGCTATTCCCCACGCTGGTCCTGCTGGTCGGCGTATTCCTGCTGATCGACGTCCAGCTCTCGAAGGTAGTTCCAGCTGCCAACGACAATGCCTCAGGAGTCGCAACGGCGCTCGCGCTCGCGAGCAACCTCCGAGACGAGCCGGCAAGCGCCCTCGACGCCTGGGTCGTGATCACCGGTGGCGAGGAGGCCCTAATGGAGGGCATGCGCTCGTTTTTGCGCTCGCACCGCTCCGAGCTGGCCGAGGGCGAGACCTACGTGGTCAACCTCGATTCGGTCGGTGCCGGGATGGTTCGCTACACGACTTCCGAGGGGCTCGCCGTCGGCGTCCCGATGGGCGGGCGCCTGGGAGAGCTTTGCACCGCGATCGCCACCGCCGATCGCCAGAACGGGAAGCGCTTCGGCGCCGAGTCTCTCCAGTGGGGTTTTGCCAGCGACGCCGTTCCCGCGGCGCTCGCGGGCTATCCGGCGACCACGATCACCTGCCTCGAGCCGGGCGCGGTCCTCCCGCCCAATTACCACCAGGCGAGCGACCTCCCCGACGCGGTCGACCCCGACGCTCTCTCCCGCGCCCATGACTTCACGCTGGAGCTCGTCCGCCGGCTCGACGCCGACGTGGCCCGGAGGGCCGGCGGATAGCGGAGGCCGACCCAAAGCCACTCTGGTCTCCTTCGGCCGACGCCATCGAGCGCTCGGCGATGACCGCCTACATGCGCTGGCTCGGATCCGAGCGCGACCTCGCATTCGCCGACTACCACGCCCTGTGGGAGTGGTCGGCGAACGAGATCGAGGTGTTCTGGGAGTCGATCTGGGACTACTTCGGCGTGATCAGCTCGGGCCAGCGACCGCCGGCGATCGCCAGTCGCGCGATGCCGCCCACGGGTTGGTTCGCGGGCGCCGAGCTGAATTACGCCGAGCACGTCTTCCGCGACCGGGACCCGAACGCGCTCGCGATCCAGCACCGGGCCGAGGGAGGCGAGCTCGGCGCGATCACCTGGGGCGAGCTCGAATCGCGCGTGGCCGCGATGGCCACCGGGCTACGCGAGCTCGGCGTCGTACGCGGCGACCGTGTCGCCGCGTACGTGCCGAATTCACCCGCAGCCATCATCGGCTTTTTGGCCACCGCGTCGCTCGGCGCGATCTGGTCGAGCTGCTCGCCGGACTTCGGCGCCAGCTCGGTAATTGACCGCTTCGCCCAGATCGAGCCGAAGGTGCTGCTCGCGGTGGACGGCTACACCTACGGGGGCAGGGACTTCGATCGCATGGAGCTCGTCGCCGGACTCGAGCGCGAGATGCCCTCGCTGGAGCACACGGTGCTGATCCGTTACCTCGACCGCGACGCCGACCCCGGGCGCCTGGCGAATGGGATCACGTGGGCCGAGATCGAGGCCTCGGGCGTGGGCTCGGAGCTCCAGTTCGAGCGCGTCCCGTTCGAGCACCCGCTGTGGGTCCTCTTCTCCTCAGGCACCACGGGCCTGCCAAAGCCGATCGTCCAGTCGCAGGGGGGCATCCTGATCGAACACCTGAAGAAGCTGAACCTCCACGTCGATTTGCACTCCGGCGACCGCCTCTTCTGGTTCACCACTACGGGCTGGATGATGTGGAATTTCCTCGTCTCGGGCCTGCTCAGCCCGGCCTCGATCGTCCTCTACGACGGTAACCCCGGCCATCCCGACATGAGCGCTCTGTGGCAGCTCGCCGCCGACGCCGACGTCACGACCTTCGGCACGAGCGCGAGCTTCGTCGCCGCGTGCATGAAGGAGGGGCTCGAACCGGCGAATGGGCGCGACCTCTCTTCCCTGCGCGCCGTCGGCTCGACGGGCTCCCCGCTCTCGCCCGAGGGGTTCGACTGGATCTACGATCACATTGGCTCAGACACCTGGCTCTTCTCGACCAGTGGCGGCACCGACGTCTGCACCGCCTTCGTCGGGGGCGTCCCGCTGCTACCGGTCTACCGCGGCGAGCTGCAGGGACGCGCGCTCGGCGCCAACGTCCAGGCCTACGACGAAAACGGCCAGCCGGTCATCGGCGAGGTCGGCGAGCTCGTCATCACCGAGCCGATGCCGTCGATGCCCGTGTTCTTCTGGGGCGACGACGACGGCTCGCGCTACCGGGCCTCGTACTTCGAGCAGTTCCCAGGCGTGTGGCGTCACGGCGACTGGATCGAGATCACCTCGCGCGGAACGGCGATCATCTACGGGCGCTCCGACTCGACCATCAACCGCCACGGAGTCCGCATGGGGACGAGCGAGATCTACCGGGCGGTGGCGGCCGTACCCGAGGTGCTCGACTCGGTAGTGGTCGACCTTCCGCGCGAGGGCACCGAGGGCTGGATGCCGCTCTTCGTGGTCCTGCGCGAGGGCACCGAGCTCGACGACGAGCTGACTGCCACCATCAAGCGCTCCATCCGCGAGCGCTGTTCACCGCGCCACGTCCCCAACGAGGTCGTCCAGATCTCCGAGGTCCCCCGAACTCTCTCCGGCAAGGTGCTCGAGGTCCCCATCAAGCGGATCCTCACCGGCACGCCAGCCGAAAAGGCCGCCAGCCGCGACTCGCTCGCCAACCCGGCGGCGCTGGACTGGTTCGTCGAGCACGCGGGCAAGGCCGGCTCGTGAAGGGCGCCCCAGAAATTTCGCGCCGAGCGAGTAGGCTGCCGCACGCAAAACTCGAAACCGCCTAATCGCCCAGCCTCGCCGGGCGAGCGGGGGAACCAGTTGGCCCGGCGTAGTGCCGGGTCGGGGCGAATTGGCAAGACACCGAGCCGTAGCGCATCTCTTTCAGCGCGAGCCCGTCAGCTAACCCCGCAGGCACAACGAAAGAGAGGTTTGGATGAGCACCCTCGAGCGTCTGGCCTATGAGCCGATTTCGACGACGCGCCTCGCCGGCTACCTGCTGGGCCTGCTGGTCGGCGCAGCAGTCGCCGCCGCCGCGCTGTATCTCCTGAACGGGAGCCTGCCGCTCATCGGTTGAGCGAGAGGCGCCCGCCCGAGCCCGGCGGTTACGCGAACCCGAACACGAGCGCCAGCAGCGCGTAGATCGCGAGTAACTGGACGCCTTCGAACCAGTTCGACTCGCCTTCGGCGGCAACGTAGTTGGCGATGAGGGCGGCGAACGTGATCGCGCCGACCTCCAGTCCGTTGAGCACGAAGGGCATCGGTCCCGGACCGATCACGAACGAGGCGAGCACGAGGAGGGGCGCCACGAACAGGGCGATCTGCGCGCTCGAGCCGATGGCGATGTTCACCGAGAGGTCCATCTTGTCCTTGCGGGCGACGACCACGGCCACCCAGTGCTCCGCCGCGTTGCCGACGATCGCGACCACCACGGCGCCGATGAAGAACTCCGACAGCCCGATCGATTCCGACGCTGCGCTGATCGAGTGCACGAGCACCTCGGACATCACCCCCACCGCTACGCCGGCGACCGCAAGCGCGATCACCGCCGTCCTCACCGACCAGCCGAGCGTGAGCTCGGCCCCGTACTCGGGGTTGAAGAGCCGGCGGTGTGTGCCCAGCGAGAACCGAAGCCCGGCGAGGTAGGTAAGGATCAAAATCAGGGAGATCGCGAACGAGAGGTTCTCGACGTCGCTCGCAAACCCCACCCGCTCGGCTCCCGGTGAGGGCAGCGATCCCCCGGAGACCAACACGAAGATGGCGGGCATCACTGCCGCGGCCGCTCCCAGCAGGAGCATGGTCGTCTGGGTGTTGGCAACTGTGGCGCTGAAGCGCTGGCGTTCCCGCCCGAGCCCGCCCATGAACATCGCCGCCCCCAGGACCAAGAGAACGTTTCCCATCACCGAGCCGACGAGCGTTGCCTTCACGACCTCGTGCAGTCCCTGGCCCAGCGCGAACAGGGCGATGATCAGCTCCGGCGCGTTGCCGAAGGTGACGTTGAGAAGCCCTCCTATGCCAGGCCCTGACCGTGCGGCAAGCTCCTCCGTAGCGAGGCTCATGAGCGCGGCGGTGGGGACGATCCCGAGCGCAGCCGTGAAGAAGATCGCGACGTCGCTGGCGCCGGCGATGTCGAGCGCCAGCGCAATCGGGATGAAAGGCGTCAGCAGATACGGCCACCTGCCGTCCGCCACCAGGCCAAGAGCACGCTTTCGCCCTTCCACGGGCCCACCTTACGCGGGCTGCCGCAGGGCTGCGATTCCGCAGGCGGTGGTGGTTAGGAGCGCCCGGTGGGGGCCGCTTGCAGCTTGGCTACTTGAGCAGCGCGAGGCACTTGTTGACGCCGGCGGCGTCGTTGTTGGCTTGCGCCTGCAGCACGCACCTGGTGTAGGCGGCGGTGGCTGCGCTCGATGGAGTGTTGCCACTCCCGCTGATCGGAGGATTGGCACCCGACCCGCCCAGGGTCGAGCCGAGGATTCCCAGGCCGCCGAGCTGCTGCTGGAGGTCGGAGAACGGCTTCGCGTTCGACGGAGCCGTAATGGTCTGGGTCTCGTTGACGCTCGAGAGGCTGATCGAGAGATCGACGTGCGCGCTGGTCACGCCGCTGCTGGTCCCAGCCGGGGGCGTGATGTCGAGGCCGACCTCGAGCTTGCGAAGCAGGTGGTCGTCCGCGCCCGAGTAGAGGTCGATCGTGGGGTTCTTGACGAAGCTCGCCGCCTGCGAAATCTGGGAGGGATCGAACTGCGTCGAGGCGTTGGGAACGCTCTGAGCGATCTTGCTGAGGTCGCCAAGGATCGTCGGGACGTCGGCGTCGCCGGAGATGTGAATCGCCGACGTGCCGTTGACGTCGACGGTGCCCTCGTTGGTGGTGTTTGTGAGCCACGTCTTTGGGTCGATGCCAAGGTCGCTGAGGATCGACGTGCCGCTCGACCCCGAGGTGGAGCCTCCGGCCTGACTGGCCTGCGCCTCGTAGGCCGTCTTGAACTGCGAGAACAGCGCTGACGGGATCTCATATGCCTGGTCCTGGTAGGTCACGAACGCCTGGTCCTTGGTGGCGGTGATGCCGCCCGAGAAATCGACGCTCTGCCCTCCGCCGGAGCCCTGGAGCTTCGCCGTGAGGTCGAGCTGCGGGAAAGCGCTCGTGTTATTCGGGTCGGTCTGGAACGGGCCGTTGATCGAGGCGGTGAAGTTGCCGCTCTGGCTGCCCTGGGCGCTCACGTCGAGGCTGATGCCGAGGTTTCCGCTCGTGACCTTCGTGTTGTTGTTGAAGGTCTCGTCGAGAACCTGTTGAGGATCCTCGCTGCTGCTGCTGCTGCTCGAGCCGCAGCCGACGACGGCGGCCGCCGTGAGCAGAGCGATGAGCAAGGCGAAAATGCGAGCGGGCGTCGTTCTCAAGATGAAGCGGTCTCCTGCGGTCGATTGGTGCGACTCGTGCTGCGGGGGCGAGGGTAGCGGAGCGAGAGAAAGACGGACGAGCTTGCATCTGTGACAAATGTCACTCGGTGGCCGACGACGACGCGTATCGTTGGGGGAGTGACGGCAAGGACCTGTCCGGCGTGCGGGGTGGAGAACCCAGAGCGGGCGCGCTTTTGCATGTCGTGCGGGGGCGGACTGGCGCCGCGCTGCAGCTCCTGCGGGACCGAGAACCCCCCCGGGGCCAAGTTCTGCGTCGAGTGCGGGACCGCCGTCGGCGGTGGGACGACCGAAGCCGCCGCCGTCCCGGCCGCGCCGCCGGCAACGGCCGCATCCCTGCCCGAGGAGCGCCGCAAGGCGACGGTTCTCTTCGCCGATCTCTCCGGCTACACCGCGGTGGCTGAGCGGATGGATCCCGAGGCGGTGAAGTCGCTCGTCGAGGGCGCGCTTCGGCGACTCGGCGCCGAAGTCATCCGCTACGGCGGCACAGTCGACAAGTACATCGGCGACAACGTCATGGCGGTCTTCGGAGCCCCCGTCGCCCACGAGGACGACCCCGAGCGCGCGGTTCGCGCCGGCCTTGCGATGCAGGCTGCGATGGAGGAGGTGAACGCGGCGGCGGCGGGGCCCGACAGCTCGTTCCTCCTCCGTGTTGGCATCAACTCGGGCGATGTCCTCGCCGGGGAGATGGGCGGCGGATACACCGTCATGGGCGACGCGGTCAACGTCGCGGCACGGCTTCAGGCGGCGGCGCGACCCGGCTCGGTGACTGTGGGCGAAACCACCTGGCGGCTCACCCGCGGCGCGATCGAATACGAAGAGCTGGAGCCCCTGGAGCTGAAGGGCAAGTCCGCGCCCGTCGCGGCGTGGGAGGCCGCGCGCGTGATCGTGCAGGGCCCGACGATGCGCCCGTCGCGCTCGGCGACGCCGCTCGTCGGCCGCAGCGACGAGTCGGCTCTCCTCAGCTCCCTCATGGATCGCGTGGTCAACGAGTCGCGCCCGCACCTGGTCACGGTCATCGGGCCCGCGGGCGTCGGCAAGTCCCGTCTGCTTCGCGAGCTCTCCGACCGCGCCGCCGAGCGACCTGAGAAGCCCGCCGTTCGCGTTGGACGCTGCCCGGCATATGGCGCTGGCCTCGCCTACTGGGCGCTGGGAGAGATCGTCCGCGGCCAGTTCGAGATCGCAGACTCCGACGACTCCAAGACGGCGTGGGGCAAGCTTCTTCGTGGCGTTGAGGAGCTGGTTGCCGAAGGAGAGAACGACCAGCCGCCCGAGAGGCTCGCTGCCGCCATGGCGTTGCCGCTGGGAATCGAGCCGGACATCGACGCCGGCGGCACCGAAGCAGAGAATCCGCAGCAGACGCGTGATCGCCTGTTCTCGGCCGTGCGCACCGTCCTCGAAGCCGTCTCCCACCGCCGTCCCATCGTCCTCGCCATCGAGGACATTCATTGGGCCGACGAGGGAATGCTCGATCTCATCGAGTACCTGGCGCGCTGGGTCAACGGCCCCGCGCTAATCGTGGGCCTCGCCCGTGACGAGCTTTTGGACCGAAGGCCCGCGTGGGGCAGCGGCCGCCTGAATTCGACGACGGTTCCGCTGGAGCCGCTGGAGGACGACGCCGTACGCCGGCTGGTTGCCGGGCTGCTTTCGAACGGAGACGGCGCCAACGGCAACGGCAGCGCGATCGCAGCGAACATCGCCGAGCGCTCCGGCGGCAACCCTCTCTTCGCAGAGGAGATGGTCAACCGCGTCCTCGAAGGCGGTGCGCTCGACCCGGAGGCGCTTCCGGAGACCGTCCACGGCGTCCTTGCGGCCCGCCTCGACTCGCTAAGCAAGGAGGAGCGTAGGCTGCTTCAGCACGCCGCAGTGGTAGGTCAGGTCTTCTGGGAGGGGTCGCTGCAGTCGCTCGCCGTCGAAGAGGGAATCGACCTTCCGGCGACCATGGCGAGCCTGCAGGAGAAGGACCTCATCGCCCCCACCGCGGGCAGCCGCCTGGCAGGTGAGCGCGAGTTCGCCTTCAAGCACGTCCTCATCCGCGACGTCGCCTACTCGACCCTGCCGAAGGCGGTGCGCGCGCGAAAGCACGCGGTGGTCGGCGCGTTCATCGAGGAGCGCGCGGCCGACCGATCCGATCGCGTTGCGGGACTCGTCGCCGAGCACTATGGGCGCGCCGCTGTGCTCGGCGAGGACTCGAGCCTGCCTGCCGAGGAGATCGCTCCCATTGCCCGTCGCGCGATCGTCGCCCTGGAGGCGGCGGGCTCCGTGGCGGCCTCGCTCTACTCCAACCTGGAGGCGCTGGGGCACTACGAGATGGCGCTCTCCCTGCGCCGCGAACTCGACGACCTTACGCGCGCTCGCATCTCCGAGCTGCTCGGCGACGTCGCGCTGCGCCTCGGCCGGGTCGATCGCGCGGTGGAGGTCTGGGAGAAGTGCCTGGAGTACCACCGAGGCGAGGAAAACCTGGCCCGGGTCGGCGACCTGCACCGAAAGATCGGCGCGGCGCTGTGGCACAAGGGCGACCGCGAGGCCTCGATCGAGCACTACCAGCGCGGCATCGACCTGCTGAAGGACGGACCTCCGTGCCTCGAGCTCGTACGTCTTTACGAGGAGGCTGCGTCGCTCTATATGCACACCGGCGACAACATGCTCGCCATCTACGCATCCGAGAAGGCGTTGCGGCTGGCGGAGCGCCTGGGCGAGGCCGCGGCGGCGAGCCGCGCTCACAGCATCTTCGGCCGGGTGTTCGGGCGGATCGGCGACTCGGAGCGCGCCCGCGAGAACCTCGAGCGCTCGGTGGAGCTCGCCCGCGAATCCGACACCAGCGAGGCGATCCGCGCCCTGCTCAACCTCGGCTATCACCGCGAGGTCTCCGAGGCGGACTACGCCGGAGCGACCGAGGCCTACAGCGAAGGGCTGACCCTCGCGGAGCGGACCGGCGACCTCCCGAGCCAGGTCGACCTGCACGGCGCCCTCGGACAGCTGGCTGTCTATCGGGGTGATTGGGACGCCGTGGAGAAGGCCCGCGACTCGTCGGCGACGCTCGCCGAGCGCGAGGGCCTCACCGGCAAGCTCTGCCTGCCGCACTTGATGAGCGGCTGGCTCGCGTGGCGAACCGGCGACTTTGACGCCGCCGAGGCCTCGCTTCGCGAATCCGCGGAACTGGGCGAGCAGGTTGGTCGCTCGGAGGTCGCATTCCAGGCGCTCCATGCCCTCGCCTCGACCCTGCGCCAGCGCGACGATTACGGCGCCGCCGAAACCGAGCTCGTTCGAGCTCTCGACCTCTGCGAGCGGGCCGGCCTGGTCGCTCAGTCGATCGAGGCGATCTCCGCGCGCGCGGTGACGCTGATGCTCGCCGACCGGCTCGAACCGGCCCGCGACGCGGCCGACGAGGCCGGGCGCCTCGCCGACCGGCTTCGCTACCCCGTGGGGAAGGCAGCGAGCCTCGAGGCACGCGGCGCGAGCGCAGTCGATTCCACGGAGGGTGCTGCGGCGCTTTCGAAAGCCACCGCCGCGTGGCACAAGCTCGGCAGGCCCCTCGACGCCGCGCGCTGCGAGTACCTGCGCGGCATGCGCCTTCGTGAACCCGACCCTGAGGCGGCGCGCGAGGCGCTGACCGGGGCAGCCGCCGACGCCGAGGCACTGGGGGTTTCACACCTGGCGGAGAGGGCCCGGGCACTCGCGTAAGGACCTCTAGGTCCGAAGGCAGCGGGTGAGGACGTCGAAGGCGCCCGCAAGAGATGCTCGAACGGCCGATTCCACCCGCGGCAGCCAGTTCGTTTAGCGTCTCCGCACCGTGGCGAGCGAGGGACAGAGCGGGATTCCCGGCATCGGTTCGCTCCTTGGCGCCCAGCGTGCGCTTGGAGGAGCGATCGAGGACGTCCGCACGATTGCCGAGGGCATGCGGCTGATCCCCGAGCTCGTGCGGGTCCTGAGCTCAATCGAGAAGCACGTCACCTCGATGGACCGCGAGGTCAGTCGAATGCGAGACGGAGTCGAGGGACTTGGTGCGCAGGTTCGTGCCCTGGAGGACGCGATGGAGCAAGTCTTCGAGCCGCTCGCCGAGATTGGCCTCACGCTCCACCCTCTCAAGCGGGGCGCGAGCCGGATCAGCCGGATGGGCCGGCGTCCGCCGGACCCCTCCAGTCCCGAGTGAACCACGAGCGCCACTTCACGGTCGAGGAGGCAAATGCCGCGCTCGACTGGATTCGCCCCCGGCTCCAGGAGCTGCGCACCGCGCGCGACCGGCTCGGCCACCGCGAGGCGCACGAGGCTATGACCGAGGCCGCGCAGACGAACGGCGGCGGCGAGCATGGCAAGACGATCGGCGAGGGCTTCCTCGAGGTGCGCAGTCTCCTCGGCCGATTCACCGACGCGGGCCTGGTGCTGCGCGACCTCGACCGCGGCCTGGTCGACTTCCCCGCCATCCGCGACGGCGAGGAGATTTACCTCTGCTGGCAGGAGGGCGAGGACGCCGTTGAGCACTGGCACGACCTCGAGTCGGGCTTCACGGGCCGCGAGCCTCTCTGAAGCCAATTGGTTAGCGCCCATAAATGAAGCGAGGCGCCCGCCCGGCGCCCCGCTCCACACATGGGAGGTGCCCCTCTGGGACCGAGGTCCCAAGGGGTCTGTATAAGGCCGCGCTTGGCGGTCACACCTCACATCGGCCCTCGCGCCGCCGGCGGGAGAGCCGCCGACGACGGTGGACGGATGTATTAGGCGGCGAGCGCCTGGAGGTGAGCGGCGCCTTCGGCCACGACCGCCTCGACGATGCGCCGCAGGGCGTCGGATGCTTTGGGATCGCGAAGCCTCGACCCCTCGGCGATCGCGTCGTCGGCCTGAGCGATCGCCAGCTCGCCGTCCACGACCCTGGCGCCGCTGGCGCCCAGGATCTTGCGCAAATCGGCCTGCGCCCAGACCGCGCCGAAGCGACTGGTGCTGGCGCCGATCACGGCCACCGGCAATCCCGTCAGGGCGCTGTCGCCCAGCGGGCGCGAAGCCCAGTCCAGGGCGTTTTTCAGTTGGCCCGGAATCGAAGAGTTGTACTCGGGGGTGGCGATGATCACCGCGTCGGCCCGCTCGAGCGCGTCGCGAAAGGCGGCCGCGCCCGGAGGCGCGAACGGTGTGTCGAGATCCTGGTCGTAAGGCTCGACTTCGCCCAGGCCCTCAAAAACCTCCACCTCGACGTCGCCCGGTGCGAGCCCGGCCGCGATCCGCGCAAGCGCGGAGTTGTGCGAATCGCGGCGCAGGCTTCCCGAGAGCGCAACTAGGCGCATGACGGTTACGCCTCCTCGCGGACGAGTTCGAGGACGACAGTCAGACGGACCTCATCGGCCAGCGCCTTGCCGCCGTTTGGCAGGTCCATGTTCCAGCCGAGGCCGTACTCGGTCCGATCGATGATGGTTGAGAGCTCGAGCGAGACTCGGTCGGAGCCGTCCGGACCGACGCCCGACTCGCCCACCTCGGCGTGCGCCACGACCGCCTTGGACGTGCCCCTGATCTCGAGCTCGCCCTTGAGGACCAGGCCGTCGTCCCCCTCGGTCAGCTCGCCGGCGCGGAAGCGGATTTCGGGATGCCGCTCGGCGTCGAAGAACTCGGGTGAGAGCAGGTGGCCCTTGAGGTTCGGCTCGTCGACGTCGAAGCTTTCGACGCGGGCGCCGCCGTCCAGTTCGAAGCGGTCGTCGGTGACCTCGAGGGTTGCGTCGAAGACCTTGACCGCGCCGCGGAACGTTGAGACGCCCAGATGCCCGACCTCGAAGGTCGCGCTGGAGTGCGTGCGATCGGCGGCCCACTTGCCGGCCGGGACCGTCCGCTTTGGGAAGGTGGTGGTGCTCATGGCTCTCTCCTATCGGAAGTAATGGACTGTGGTCCGGTTACTTCCAAAAGGTATCATATAACCGGACTAAAGTCCAGCTCTTATGAAGCAGCCGGCGGTCAGCCACATCCCCGAAACTGTCCCAATGCAGGAGCTCGTCCAGCTTGGAGGCGAATCCCGCGAGCGTGCCGACGCGGCCCGCAACCGCGAAAAGGTCCTCGCGGCGGCGTCGCGCCTATTCGCGGAGCGCGGAGCCGACCACGTCTCGATGGACGAGATCGCCGCGGAGGCGGGCGTCGGCAAGGGCACCCTCTTTCGCCGCTTCGGCGACCGCGCGGGTCTCGCCCACGCCCTTCTCGACGAGCACGAACGCGACTTCCAGGAACAGCTCCTGCGCGGCTCCCCACCCCTCGGCCCGGGTGCGGCCCCCTGTGAGCGGATCAAGGCATTCGGCGCCGGCCGCTTCCAACTCCTCGACAGCCACCACGCCCTGATCGCCGCCGCCGAGGCGGGGCCGGCCACGAGGCGCTTTATCCACCCGGTCTACGCCGCGCACAGGGCGCACCTGTACATCCTGGCTCGCGAAGCCGACCCCGAGGTCGATTTTGAGTACGTGGCCGACGTGCTGCTGAACTCTTTGACGGCGGAGTTCTTTTCGTACCTGCGCAATGGGCGCGGGCTGTCTCTCGAGGAAATCCAGGTGGGATTCAACGACCTCGTCGATCGGCTCCTCGCCGGCTGACGAGACGCGTTGGCTACGGTAGGCCCGTGGCCGGCGAGCGATCCGAATCAGTCACCCTCGCCGACGTGGAGCGCGCCGCCCAGGCGATCGCCCCCCTCACGCGAACCACCCCCCTCCTGGAGGCCGGCGAGCTGTCGCGACGTTTTGGAGCGCCGGTGGTCCTCAAAGCCGAATGCCTTCAGCGCACGGGCTCGTTCAAGATCCGCGGCGCCGCCAACGCGATCTCGTCGCTCGACCCCGAACAGCTCGAAGCGGGAGTGTGCGCGGCCAGCGCAGGCAACCACGCCCAGGCGGTGACCGTTGCCGCCGCGCGCCACGGCGCGAGCGCCGAACTCTTCATGCCTGACTCCGCCCCCCTGGCGAAGGTCGCAGCGGTGCGGGACCACGGCGGCATCGTCCGCCTCGTGGACGGCGGCTACGAGGAGGCTCAGGCCGCAGCCATGAATCACGCCCGCGAGCACGGCACAACCTTCGTCCACGCCTTCGACGACCCCGCCGTGGTCGCCGGCCAGGGCACCGTCGGCCTGGAGATCGCCGAGCAGGACCCCGAGACCCGCCAGATCGTCGTCCCCCTCGGCGGCGGAGGGCTGGCTGCGGGCACCGCGATCGCCGCCGCCTCACGCCTACCCGGAGTTCACGTCGTGGGCGTGCAGGCCGAGGCCTGCGCTCCATATCCACGCTCGCTGGAGGCGCACCGCCCTCTCGGCGCGCGCGGAGAGTCGACGATCTGCGACGGCATCGCCGTAAAGCAACCGGGGAAGCTCACCCTGCCGCTCGTCGCAGCTCATGTCGACGAGGTCGTCACGGTTTCCGACGACGAGGTTGCCGAGAGCATGGTGCTGTTGCTCGAGCGCTCAAAGCTCGTCGTGGAGGGGGCCGGCGCCGTCGGGGTTGCCGCGATCCTCCACGGCAAGGTGACTCCACCCGCCCAGGGCAAGACCTGCGCGGTTCTGTCCGGCGGCAACGTCGACGCCTCGCGCCTCGCCGAATGCATCCGGCTCGGCGAAACCGCGGCCGGCCGGCGGCTTGTCCTCGTCACCGTGGTCCCGGACCGACCCGGCGCCCTGGCGGCGCTGCTTCGATGCGTTGCCGAGGAGGGAGCCAACGTCCTCGACGTCACTCATCTGCGCGAAGGCGTCGACATCCACATTCGCGAAACCGTGATCCGGCTGGTCCTCCAAACCGACGGGCGCGAGCACGCGGCCGCAGTTCTAGCAGCAGTCGAAGCGCAGGGCTTTCACGCCCGGGCCGAGGCGTCGGCGCTGGGCGAGAGCCAGTCGCACCCGAGCACGTGAGCGAGGTCGCCTACAAGGAGGCCTGCGATCGCCTCGGCGAGATCGCCGACATCGGTCGCGCAGCGGCGCTTTTGGCCTGGGACGAGCGGACGAAGATGCCGCGTGGAGGCGCCGCACCCCGCGCCGAGCACATGGAGACCCTGGCGCGCATCGCCCACGAGCGGATGACCGACGACGCGCTCGGATCGCTCTTGGAAGGCGCCGAGGCCTGGGCCCAAGGGCAGCCATACGACTCCGACGAAGCCAGCACGGTGCGGATGGCGCTGCGAGCCTGGCGCAAGGCGCGCAGGGTTCCGACCGCGCTGGCGGCCGAGCTCGCCGGAGCTGGATCTCGCGCCGAGCACGCCTGGGTCAAAGCCCGGGCGGCCAATGACTTTGCCGCTCTCCTCCCCCACCTGAAGCTGCTCCTCGGGCTCAAGCGCCGCCTGATCGACTGCTTCGACGACTTCGACCACCCCTACGATGTGCTCCTCGACGACTTCGAGCCGGAGATGACCGTTGCCGTCGTGCGCCCGCTGCTCGGCGACCTGCGCGCGGGGCTCACCAGGTTGCTCGAGCGGATTCCCGACGACGACGGCGAGCCGCGCGACGCCTGCCTCCACGGCCAGTTCGACGTCGAGGCCCAGCGTGCGCTGGGGCTCGCGCTGTGCGAGCTCCTGCCGCTGCGCGAGTCCGGATGGCGCCTGGACTCCACCGCGCACCCCTTCGCCGTGTCGATCGCCCCCAGCGACATCCGGCTGACCACGCGCTACGAGCCGGACTTCGTGGGCTCCTCGGTCTGGTCGGTCATCCACGAGTCGGGCCACGGGCTGTATGAGAGCGGCATGCCCGATGAGCTGCGGCGTCTGCCCATCGGCAGTCCGAACTCGCTGGGCTTGCACGAGTCGCAATCGCGCCTGTGGGAGAACTGGGTGGGCCGCGGCCGCCCGTTCGTGGAGGGGCGCCTGCTGCCGCTGCTTCGCGAGCACTTCCCGGGCGAGCTCGCCGGCATCGACGCCGAGCAGCTCTACCGCGCCTGCAACACGGTGCGCCGTTCGCTGATCCGCACCGAGGCCGATGAGGTCACCTACAACCTCCACGTCGCCATCCGTTTCGAGCTCGAAGTCGAGATCTTCGAGGGACGGCTGGCGCTCGAGGACCTGCCGGAAGCTTGGAACGACCGCTACGCCCGTTACCTGGGCGTCGCGGTCCCCAGCGACGCCGACGGTGTCCTCCAGGACGTTCACTGGCCAAGTGGCGCCTTCGGCTACTTCCCTACCTACTCCCTGGGCAACCTCATTGCCGCGCAGCTGTGGGCCCACGCCCGCGAGGAGATCCCCAGCCTCGACGAGGCGCTTCGTGCAGGCGACCTCGAGGTGCTGCGCAGTTGGCTCGACCGGCGGCTCTTCCAACTCGCCGGGCGGTTCACGCCGGCGGAGACGATCGCGCGCGCCACCGGCTCGGGCCTTGCCGTCGCGCCGCTGCTCGACCACCTCGAGCGCAAATACGGCGAGCTCTACGAGCTGGCGCCGGAGTAGGGCTTGCTCCAATTACAGGGCTGTCATCCGCCTCCCTCCAGCCATGACTCGGGTCGCGGTGCCGCCGGCATACGCGGACGGCCGCCGCAAGCCTCCTAACGGCGCCGACCGCGTCGACCGCCCGAGCGCTCGCCGTCGCGGCTCACGCGCTGAAGCTCGCGGCCGAACGCCTCGTCGACGGCATCGGTCATCGCAAGCTTGAAGACGGCGAGGAGCGCCTCGCCCGCGAGGGGCCGCAGCCGCTCGATGGCGTCGATCATCTCGGGCCAGCGCTCCGCGGGCCTGCCGGCCTCGTCGAACGGCTTCCATACCTGCTCGAGGAAGAGCTCGACGAACGCGCGAGCGACGCCGTCGGCGTGACGGCGAAGCCGAGCGATCACGTCGATGCCGGCCTCGATCGGGATGCCCAGGGCCGCAAGCTCCGCGCCCGCGGCGATCAGCTGCGGGCTGCGGATCTCGAAGCGATCCTCACCGACCTCGCCCACCAAACCACTGCGGAGAGCCTTTTCCAAGAGCTTCGGGCTCTCCTCGGCCAGCCCGACGGCCGCGGCGAGATCGGCGCCGGTGACGATCTGCGCCTCCTCGTCGGCAAAGGGCTCGTGGACCGCGCGGGTGAGGCGCAGGACGTCGGCGCTGGGACCCCCGGCCTCGATCACGCGCTTGATTGCCTCGAGGTTGAAGCCCTCGGCCTGGAGCTCGCGCACGAGCTCGATCCGGGCCTCGTGCTCGGGCCCGTAGTAGCCGGTGCGACCCCGGACCTCGGGCGGGGGCAAGAGGCCACGGGACTGGTAGGCGCGGATGTTGCGCACGGTCATGCCCGTGCGGTGCGCGAGGGCGTCGATCGTCACTCCATCCGCGGCTTGGCCAGCGTCTGCATCGCCCTGCTGCTCGCTGCTCGCTGCTCGCTGCTCGCTCTCCGTGACGTCGCTCACGCGGCGAACGATACACGCGTAACTGTGCCATCAATCGGTGTAACATATGCCTATGCAACTAATTTCCCTCGCCACCACAACCGCCCCCCCTGCCGGCGGTGCCGCCATCGGCCAGGTAATCATCGCGACGGCCTTCGCCGGCCTCGCGACAACGCTTCTCGTCTGGGTGGTGACGCTGCACCGCCAGGGCCGTACCGAGCTCCTTCAGCGCGCCTCCGACATGTCCGCCCGGATCGGCGGCATCCCGGGCTGGGCCGCCCTGCCGCTCGGAATCTCCACCGTCTCCCTCCTCTCCGCCTTCCTCGGCGTCTACTGGGACGTCTCGATCCACATCGACCAGGGCCGCGATCCCGGCCCACTCGCGAACCCAGCCCACTACTTCATCCTCGCGGGCCTCTTCGGGATCTTCGCCGCCGGCTACCTATCCATCTCCCTGCCCCGTGACGGCGAGCGCCCCGGCCCCGCCGCGTTTCGGATCGCGGGCAACTGGCACGCGCCGGTCGGCGGCCTGCTGCTGTTCGGCTGCGGCACCTTCGCTCTTCTGGGCTTCCCCCTCGACGACGTCTGGCACCGCCTTTTCGGCCAGGACGTCACCCTCTGGGGGCCCACTCACCTGATCATGATCGGGGGAGCGGTGATGACCCTGATCGGCATGGTCGTACTGATCGCTGAGGGCATGGCCGCCCGCCGCGCCTGCGGCATCGCCGGGCCTCCCCCGGTTCTCGCACGGGCCCGCCAGGTAGGTCTCGCCGGCGGCCTTTTGATCGGGCTCTCGGCGTTCCAGGCCGAGTTCGACTTCGGTGTGCCGCAGTTCCGGATGCTCTTCGAGCCCGTGATGCTCGCCTTCGCCTCCGGCATGGCCCTGGTGATGGCGCGGGTATGGCTCGGCCGCGGCGGAGCTCTGGCCACCGTGCTCTTCTTCGTCGCCGCCCGGGGCCTGATGGCCCTGATCGTGGGCGACCTCTTCGGCCAGTCCACACCGCACTTCCCGCTTTACGCAGCTGAGGCGCTGTGCGTCGAGGCCGCCGGTATCGCGATCGGTCGCGATCGGCCCCTCGCGCTCGGCGTTGCCTCCGGCATCCTCGTGGGCACGGTTGGCCTCGCGGCCGAGTGGGCCTGGTCGCAATTCGCGATGCCGGTCCCCTTCACGTCCGACTTACTGCCAGAGGCGCTGATCGCCGCTCCAATCGCCGGCGTCGCGGGCGGTGTCGCCGGCGCGCTTTTGGCGTGCGGCCTTCGCGGGACCCTGCCCAGCCCCCGCGTCGCGCGTGCCTCCTTCGGGACTGCCCTGATCGCAATGGTCGTTCTCACCGTCTATGGCCTGCACCACACGGCCCCCCAGGACATGAGGGCGGTGATCGCGCTGCACCAGACGGCCAGCGGACCGGATCGCGCGGCGACCGCGACGGTGAAGCTGACGCCTCGCAACGCCGCCGAGGGCGCGGCCTGGCTGAACGAAACGGCATGGCAGGGAGGGGGCCTCGTCTCGCAGCCGCTCGATCGGGTGCGTGAGGGCGTTTACCGCACGCCGGAAGCGCTGCCGCTTCACGGAGACTGGAAAGCGGTCATCCGGTTCCAGCGCGGCAACGAGCTCGCCGACCTCCCCGTCTACCTGCCGGCCGATCCCGCCATCCCCGTGGCCGCTGTGCCCGCCCCGCACCACACGTTCACGCGATCATTCGTGCCGAGCAAGCAGGTGCTCCAGCGCGAGGTCAAGCAGGACATCCCAAGCTGGCTTTGGGCCCTTGCCGCGTCGCTCGTGATGGCGTTTTGGGTCGCCTTCATCGTGGCCCTCGCGGCGGGGGCGGCTCGCGCGGGTCGGGCGTTCGAAGGTCGCGCCGAGCACGACTCCGAGCGCGCGTTGCGGACCGTGCCACGGGTTCACCTGCGGCGCCCGCGCGAAGCCTGAGCGACAGGAGCGCCTAAGCGGCGCACCCGCAGCGCCTTCGGGCTATCTTGCCGTCCGATGGGCGTAGGGACCCCGGAATCGAAGCTTGGCGGCAGGATCTTCGCGAGCGCGCTCGCGGCGATGATCCTCGCCGGTGGCGCGATTTACGTGTTCGGCGGCCCGGAATCCGAGCCCGCCCTCGCCGAGTGCCTTGCCGCGCACGCGAGCGCGCCGGCAGAGCCCGACGCCGCCCCGGCCGACCCTGACGCCGGCGGAAATTGCGCAGTGCGTGGCGTGGAGAGCTTCGCCGACCTTTCCACGGCCGCCCACAGCCTCGGCCTTCGCATCGGCGCGGACAGTCCCGGCGACTACGCGAACAGCCCGAAGGTCCGGCTTCGCGCGGCCCAGCCAAGCCACGTGCCGGGGACTGACGGCACATGGAAGCCGGTGGGCAAGGGGCCGCTGGTCGCAAACGATCCCACTTACCCGAACACCTATGGCGAGGGCTTCGCCGACCTCGCGGGCCGCATCTCCGATTACTCCTACGACGCCAAGCACAAGCGGTTGTACGCGGCGGTGGCGAGCGGCGGCGTTTGGGTCTCGAAGAACGCGGGGGCGAGCTGGCGCTCGATCGGGAACCGGCTGCCAACGCAGACCGTCGGCTCGGTCGCGTACTCGCCTGCCGATCACGGCACTCTGATCGCCGTCACCGGCGACAACGCCTTCGGCGGCAACACCTACGGCGGCCTGGGTGTGTTCCGCACGACGAACAACGGGCGCACGTGGAAGCGCGCCCGCGGTGTGCCGGCCGGGGCCCTGGGCTTCAAGGCAGCGGTCGACCCCCAGCATCCCAAGGTGATCTACGCCGCGACCGGGGCCGGGCTCTTCCGGTCGCGTAACGACGGGCGCTCGTTTAAAGACGTCGATCTCCCCATCGGCGGCAGCTGTCAGGGCATGACCTTCCACAAGCCCAACTGCTTCTTCGCGAACATCGTCACCGACGTGGTCGTCCAGGCGAAGGACCACTTCGGCCACAAGGGCAGTCAGGTCCTTGCCGCGGTGGGGTGGCGAGCCGGGGCGAATCCCAACTTCAACGGCCAGCCCGAGTCGCCCGCCAACGGCCTGTACCTCTCCGGCAATGGAAAGCCCGGAAGCTTCAAGCGCCTGAACGTGGACAGCAACGGCTTCGCGCCTCAGGACGCGGTCGGCCGCGTCGAGTTGGGCGCCGCGACGGGCCCCCAACAGGACCACGGCTACGTCTACGCCCTCGTCCAGGACGCAAAGCTCTTCAACAGCGGCAAGATCGAAGGGCTGGACGTCCCCGGCGGCGACCCCCTGGGCATCGGCATCGACCCCACCGCGACGCCCACCTACCTGAACGGGGTCTACGTCTCCAAGGACTTCGGCCGCACCTGGACGAAGATGGAGGGTCGCCAGCAGTTCCTGCTGCCGACCAGCGGCTCGACATTGGCACAGCTCACCCCCCTGGGCTTCGGGCCTGGCATCCAGTCCTGGTACGACGAGTGGATCAAGCCGGACCCGACCGTGCAGACCAACAACGGCGTCCCGACGCGGGTTGTCCTCGGCCTCGAGGAGCTCTACGAAAACCGCCTGCCAGTCGCCCAGAACGGCCCAAGCGACTTCAGGACGATCGGTTCCTACACGGCACTTGGCGGCGGCTGCCTGCTGGTGATCGCCGCGCCCTTCTGCACCGACATCCAGCAGATCACCCAGGCAACGACAACGCATCCCGACCAGCACTCCGGCACGTTTATCCCGGACGGAAGCGGCGGCGTGACCCTTCTCGCCGGAAACGACGGCGGCAATTACACCCAGCACGTCTCAAGTGGCGGCGACTTCGCCAACTCGAATTGGGGCAGCGGCAACCAGTCGGGCTTTCACACCCTGCTGCCGTACGGTGTCAGCGGCTCGAAGGACGGGGTCATCTACGCCGGCCTCCAGGACAACGGCGAGTTGCGCATCGCGGCCGACGGCACCCAGAACGAGACCTTCGGCGGCGACGGCGTCTTCACCCAGGTCGATCCGAAGAACTCCAACGTTGTCTTCGAGGAAACGCCGGACGCCGGCGTGTCGGTCTCGACCGACGGCGGCGTGAACTGGACCGACGTCAACCCCCTGGTCGACAACCCGTCGTTTTACTCGCCGCTCGTCATGGACCCGAAGAACGCCAATCATGTCCTCACCGGGGGCAAGCAGATCGTCGAGACGACCGACGGGCCGAACGTGACCTCACCCTCCACGCCGTCCGCCCCCACCGACTGGAAGACGGTCATGAACCTCGGTAAGTCGAAGAAGACCGGCGTCACGAACCAGGTCTCGGCGATCGGCGTGCGCGGCCGCAGCGTCTACGCCGGTTACTGCGGCGGCTGCGACGTGGTGCGCGACAACGTCAAGTTCTCCGCGGGCCTGGCGACCAACGTCGGCGGCAAGAAGCCCCCCAAGCCCGGGACCCGTCAGGGCTGGCACAAGGTCAAGGCGAAGGGCCTCCCCCAGCGGTTCATCTCCGACGTGACGATCGACCCGCACCGAGTCAAGACGATCTACGTGACCCTCGGCGCCTCGGACCTGCGGCCCTACGCGGGCCCCCGCGCCACGGGCAACTCCGGCATCGCCGCCAGCGGCGGCCACATCTACAAGTCGACGAACGGCGGCAAGACCTTCCACGACATCTCCGGGAACCTGCGCAAGCTCCCTGCCCTGTGGTCCATCGTGCACGGTCACCAGCTTGTCGTGGCCTCGACGAACGGCGTCTACGCATCGCGCGGGCGAAACGGGGGCCACTATGCGCTCCTCGGCCGCACGCTCCCCGCGGCGCCGGTCTTCAGCCTCGCCAAGGTTCCCGGTCGCCGGCGCCAGCTCCTGGCGGCGAGCCTCGGTCGCGGCGTGTACCGGTACACCTTCCCGAAGCACCACTGAAACCCCTCGCGGCACTGTGATCGCTGCTAGCCTTGCGGCGCCTCATGGCGGAGACAAGACGTCCCGCCCGGACCCTCCCTCCTGATGATCCCGACTGCCCAGCAAGTGGCCGACGCCACCGCGTTCGCGATCGGCTTCGATCGACGCGACCGCGCCCGCCTGCACGAGCTGTGGGACGGCGTCCTCGACTCCGGGCAATGGGCGGAGGGCAGCCTCACCGCAGAGCTCGAGGCTGCCTGGACCGCTCACGACGACATGGCCGCGGTCGCCACCTCAGGCTGGTCGGGCGGCGCGCTCGCGGCGCTCGAGCTGTGCGGCGTGCGGGGCGAGAAGGTCCTCTGCCCGTCGAACACCTTCATGGCGACGCCGCTGGCGATCGTCCGCGCGGGTGGCACGCCCGTATTCGTCGACTGCAACCGTGAGGATCTCTGCATGTCGTTCGGGGACTTCGAGCGCAAGGCGGAGCGCGAGCGGCCACGAGCGGCGTTCCTCGTCCACATCGGTGGCCACATCGCCTTCGACGTCGAGCGGATCGCGGCCTACTGCGACGCCAACGACATCTTCCTGATCGAGGACTGCGCCCACGCCCACGGGGCGTCCTGGAACGGCCGTCGCCCGGGGTCGTGGGGGAAGGCGGGCATCTACTCCCTTTACGCGACGAAAACAATCTCCACCGGCGAGGGCGGCATCCTGGTCTCGCGCGATGACGACGTCGTCGAGTTCGCCCGAGACTTTCGCAACTATGGCAAGCCCACGCATGAGGTCGAGGGGCTGGGGCTGCGGATGAGTGAGTTCACCGCCGCGCTGGGGCTGGTGCAGATCGAGCGACTCGACGAGATCGTCGCCTGGAAGAACGATGTCGCGTCCCGCTTCCTCGATCCCGTGTTCAGTGGTCGCCTCGGACTCCCGGACGGAATGACCTCGGGCCTCTACAAGTACGTCGTCTTCGAGGAGATCGCACGCTCGACCGGCCTCGTCTATGCCGACCCCTGCCACCGGATCATGGGCGATCTGGCGGACCTTCCCAACACCGACTGGGTTGCCCAGAACCACCGCTGCGTTCCCCTCTATTACCACGGCCCGGAGATGCCCGAAACCGGCGAGCCGTGGGCGGCCCTGAAGGACTCCGCGTGAGGGTCATGGTCACCGGCGGGTCGGGCTTCATCGGCTCGCACGTCGTCGACAAGCTCCTCGACGCGGGTCACCAGGTTCGCCTCTACGACCTCGCCCCCTCTCCCTATCGCTCGCCCGAGGAAGTCGACTTCCGAAGCGGCGACATCACCGACCTCGACGCGCTCACGGCTGCCTCACAGGGCTGCCACGCAATCATCCACCTGGCCGCCGTGGCCGACGTCAACGACGTGGTCGCCGACCCCGCGAAGGCCCAGGAGGTCAACTCGGAGGGCACGCTCAAGGTCCTCGAGGCGGCGCGCCGGGCAGAGGTCCAGCGGGTCGTTTACGGATCGACAATCTGGGCCTATTCCGACTGCCCGGAGCGCGACGTCGACGAGGACACCCGCGCCGAGGCCCCCAGCCACCTCTACACCGCCACGAAGCTCGCGGGCGAGCACTACTGCAAGTCCTACTCGGAGCTCTACGGCGTCGAGTACACGATTCTGCGCTTCGGCATCCCCTACGGCCCACGCGCGCGCGACGCGACGGTCCTCGCCGCTTTCTGCGCAAAGGCCGAGAACGGCGAGCGCCTAACCGTCGCGGGGGACGGCAGCCAGTCACGGCGGTTCGTCTACGTCGAGGACCTGGCGGAGGGCGTCGTCGCCGGCCTGCGGCGGGAAGCGGCCAACCGGCTCTACAACCTCACCGGCGCCGAGGACACGACCATCCTGCAGATCGCCGAGGCGGTGCGCGACCACGTCGCCGACTCCGGCATCGTCCACACGCCGGGGCGAACCGGCGACTTCGGCAGCAAGGAGGTCTCCTCGGAGCGAGCGCAGCGAGAGCTCGGGTGGAGCGCCCGGACCCGCTTTGCCGAGGGTTTTCGCTCATACCTCGCCTGGCGCCGCGCGCGCCCCGAGCGTCGCAAGGTCCTGATCCTCACCGCCGACATCGGCGAGGGCCACGACCTGCCCGCCCGGGCGCTGGCGCGCGACCTCGCCCTCGAGCATCCGGGCAGCGAGGTCGAGGTCGTCGACGGCCTGAGGGCGATGGGCCGAATCGTCACCGCAACGGTTCGCGATGGCTCCTGGTTCTCGTTCAACTGGCTGCCGATCCTCTTCGCCCTCCAGTACGCGCTGCTTACGCGCTTTCTCCCGGCTCGCTGGCTCGTGCTGCGCCTGGGGTACTTGCTCGGAGCCCGCGGGCTGCTCAGGGCCATCCGCAGCCAGGACCCCGACGTGATCATTTCCACGTATCCGGGGACGACTGCGGTGCTCGGTGAGATGCGGCTGCGCCGCCGCCTCGACGTTCCCGTGGTTTCTGCCATCACCGACCTCGCGGGACTTCGCTTCTGGGCGCACCCCGGAGTCGACCTGCACACGATCACTCACCGCGAGTCGATCGAGGAGGTCGAGACGATTGCAGGACCGGGAAGCGCGCGCTGGGCGCGGCCCCCGACGGGGCCGGAGTTTTTCGAGCCGCGCGAGCGCGACGACGCCCGCCGCGCCCTCGACCTTCCGCTCGACCGCCCGGCGATCATCGTCTCAGGGGGCGGCTGGGGTATCGGCGATTTGGTCGGCGCCGTCGAAACCGCGCTCGAGGTCCCGGACTCAATCGTCCTTTGCCTGAGCGGCCACAACCAGCATGCTTGGCGCCGGCTTCGCGAGCGCTTCGGCGCCGATCCTCGGGTTCAGCTGTTGGGCTTCACCGACAGGATGAGCGACCTCCTCGCGGCCGCCGACGCCCTGGTTCACTCAACGGCCGGCCTGACCGTGCTAGAGGCACAGATCCGGGGCTGCCCGACGATCTCGTACGGCTTCGCTGTCGGGCACATCCGCGTCAACAACCACGCCTTCGAGCGCTTCGGCCTCGCCCGGGTGGCCCGCTCGAAGCCCGAGCTGGCTGCCTGTTTGCGCGAGGCGCTCTCAGAGCGCGCGGAGCCCGACGAATCATTCGCCAAGCTGCCCTCGCCGGCCACGCTCGCCATCGAGGCTCGCCCCCGCGTGCGGCCGTTTCCGACTGCGCGCCTGCGCGCTGCGCGGATTGCCACAGCCGGCGCAGCCGCCTCGGTGATCGCCGGCGCGGCGCTGTTCACGGATCTCGGCTACCCGCTCATGGCTCGCGCGCTCGGCGTCGGAACCATGCGCTCGGCGCCCGTGGAGGGCCACGACGTCGGGGTGCTCATCGACGCGCCGACCAGCTCGGCCGGCCGGCTCGCTCGCGATCTTGCGCGCCACGGCATCACGGCCTCCTTCGCGCTCGACAGCGCTCCCTCAAACAGGAAGCTTGGCACGCTGTTCGCAGCCGGGGACGAGGCCCTGCCCAGAATCGACAGCGGGGGTCCATTTCATTCGTTCGGCACGGGGGGCCGGCTCGCCGCCGCGGCGAGCTCGCTCGGCTTGCAACGACCCTTCTACTACGAGCCGCCGGAAGACGGCAGGACCGGCCTGCAGGCGCTGCTGGCGAAGTCCGCCGGCGGTCACCCCGTGGCCGGAGCCGTATTCGTAACCGGACCGGGAGATGGCGCGTCCATCCGTCCGGGTGACTTCGTGGAGCTGGACCTGACCGTCGGCTCGAAGCCCCGCCGCGCAATCGCCGCTCTCAAGTCCGACCTCCGGACGTCACGCCTGCACGGTGTGCCGCTGACGCAGCTGGTCGCCCCGTAAGGAGCCGGATAGAGCTAGGGAGCTTCGGCCGCCGCGACCAGCCCCCCCACCGCGGGGGTCGAGCCGATCAGGCCCGCTCCCACCGCCACGGTGACGAGAAAGGCAACGAGGGCCGCGCCGCCAAGGGGTGTGTGGTCCCAGCTCTCGCCGCCCAAGAACGGCGCGAGGGCGACTGGGACGCTGACCTGGACCACGAAGACGACCGGAGCCACGTGGGTCGCCGGCCTGCTCTGCAGGGCGCTCATCTCGCTGAGGAGGCCGACCATGGCGATCAGCCCGGTGACGAACGCCCACCCGAGCGCCGCCGCCGGCTCACCTCGGGAGAGGTAGTCGGTGATGAGCTTCGAGGACACGCCGGTCCATGCGAACGCGCACCCGGCGCTCAGGGGGACGAGCACGCTCGCGCGCACGCGCCCGCGCCCGCGCAAAACGTAAGGCAGAAGCGCGAGGGCAGCGAGCCCGCCAAGCGTCAGTACCAGTCGGGAGAAATTGGCATGGCTGGTCACGCGCTCCGGCGCTGCCCAGGCCATGCCCGCGACCCCCGCGACGATCGCCAGGACGGCAAAGACCTCGCGGCGGCCCACCCGCTCGCCCAGGATGCGGTGGCCGAGCACAAGGAGCAGCAGCAGGCCGCTCGCCAGGGCGGGCTGGACCACGGTGAGCGGCGCCACGAGCAGGGCAGCGAGGTGGAACGGCCACCCGGAACCCGACAGGAGCGTCCCCGCCAGCCAGCGGCGGCTTCGAACGAGGCCGCCGAACAACGAGGGTCGCAGCGCATGGCTCGGAGGGGCGGTGCGGGCATCCAGCGCCTGGATAGCGATCCCGACCGCGAACAGTGACGAGGCCGTGCAGGCAAGGAGGATCCCAAGGGCGAGCACGCGCGGGATGATAGGAACGTGCGTGCGACCCCACTTCTCGCCCTGGCCGGCCTCCATTCCCTGCCGGCCGCAGCGCCGGTCTTAGCGCCTGTCGCCCGGGGACTGAAAATCCCGCTCCGGATCAAAACACCCGGTGTCGCGATCACCTTCGACGACGGGCCCCACCCGCAGGGGACTGCGGCCGCCCTCGAGGCACTCGCGCGCGAGGGGGTGCCCGCAACCTTCTTCCTCGCCGGGGAGCAGGTTGAGCGCTTCCCGGCCCTGGCCCGCGAGATTCTCGACGCCGGCCACGAGACCGCACTCCATTGCCACCGCCACCGCAACCAATTGCGCCTGACCCCGGCCGCAGCCGCAGAGGACCTTCGCCGCGGCGCCGCGGCAATCGTGGATGCCACCGGGCGGCCGCCGCGCCTTCACCGTCCCCCCTACGGGATCTACTCAGCCTCGGGGCTGGCCCACGCCCGGCGGCGTTACGCGCTGCTCCTGTGGTCGCGCTGGGGACACGACTGGCGAGCGAGCGCGACCGCGGAGTCGATCGCGGCCGAGGCGGGCGGAAGGCTGACGTCCCGCGACGTGGTGCTGCTCCACGACGCCGACCACTATTCCGATCGGGGCTCGTGGAAGGCGACCGTGGCCGCGCTGCCCCGAATCATCGAGTCGGTGCGCGAGCAGGGTCTCGAGGCAGTGGCGGTTCCCTAGCCGCCCGCAGGAAACGCTGCGTGACGCTGTCCGAGACCCGTACGCTTCAACCAGCAACGCGGAGTCAAGGACGAGGAGGGATGCCCAGTATGCGGACGAAGCGCCGGCGAGGTAGCGGGCCAGGCCTGATCCTCGCGATCGGTCTGGCGACGGCACTCGCCGCAGCCGCGCCCGCGGGCGCGGCGGTACGGGGGAATGACCCCCCGCGGGTGGTGACTTGGAGCGCGCCCGCCGTGTCTAAGAGCCGCTTCGTCGATCCCTCCAGCGCGCCCGCCGGCTACTACAACGAGCCTCCCGGGGTCGATCCTCGGCCGAACGCCCTGAAGGCCGACGTCTACCTGCCGGCGGGGTACCGCACCCACCGAAACCGCCGCTACCCGCTGCTGTTCCTGCTGCACGGCCACGGCGACGCCTACGACTCCTGGCCCAACCCGTCCAACGGCGACCTGTTGCGCACGGCGAGCGGCTTTCCCGGCGTGATCGTCATGCCTGAGGGCGACCACGGCTGGTTCACGAACTGGTGGAACGGCGGTGCACGCGGCGATCCGAGCTGGGAGCGTTACCACCTCGATCAGCTCCTGCCCTACGCGATGGACCGCCTGCGGATAAAGCGCGGCCGCCGCTGGCACTCCATAGCCGGGCTCTCGATGGGCGGCGAGGGAGCGATGTACTACGCGACCCAGCGACCGGGGTTCTTCGGCTCGGCCGCGTCGTTCTCAGGTTCGCTTTCGCTGCTTCGGCCCGAGTGGCCCGCCGGCTTCAACACGCAGGGCGAAGACTTCGCCACCGTGTTCGGAGACCCGGGAGGCTTCTACGCGGTGGGCCACGACCCCACGAGCCTGATCGACAACCTGCGCTCGACCAGGATCTTCGTCTCCGTCGGCGACGGCGTGCCCAATCCAGCCAGCCTCGACGAGATCAAGAACACGTTCGGCAAGCTCGCGGAGGCGGAGCTTCGACAGCACGCGGGCGACTTCGTCCGCGCGGCACGAGGCGCGGGCGAGGACGTCACCTACACCCCGCACCAGGGAATCCACGCCTGGCCGTACTGGCGCGCGGACCTGGCCAATGCCATCGACTGGGGTCTCTTCCGCAAGCCGCCCGCGGTCCATCACCGCTGGAAGTACTCCACCGTTGCGACCGTTGGGAAGATGTGGAACATCGGGTTTCGGTTCACGAAGCCGCCGACCGCCCTCGAGACCTTCACGCGGAATGGTCCGAAGCTGAGCGGGGAGGGGACCGGCAAGGTGACGCTGCAGCTGCCGGGGGGCTGCCGGGTGACGCCCCGGCTACCGTTCACGGACCTCGTCGTGCCCTGCTAGAGCCCGAGCTGCTTGCCGAGGATCTCCTTGATGAATTCCAAGCGCCGTGCTCAGTTCAGGCGCTCCACCTGGGAGCCGCCGACGATGGCGTCTTCTCCGCCTTCGAACCTGACCCAGGCCTTGTGCCCCCCGTCGTAGTCGGGAGCCCAGAGCACCAGCTGCGCTTGCGCGCCGTCCTCGCCACCCACGCGGCAGCGTCCCTCCGCCTCCGGGTCGAGCCCGCGCCAGATGCGGACAAAGGGGTTGGACTCCCACTCATGCGCGATCGTGCTCGGCTCCCGGTGTCCGGGATGCACCGCCGTCTCGCCGGGCAGGCTCATGAGCTTGTCCATGATCGAGGCACGCAGGTCGGCGAACCCGGTCGCGCCTGGAGCGCGGGTCCCGCCCACGGTTCCCTTGAAGAGCACGTCCGCCGTAAAGACGTCCGAGTCGCCGACCCGCAGGGCGAGGTGATCGGCGCAGTGCCCGGGGGTCTCGAGTGCGGTGATCCGAGTCTGCCCGGACTCCACCGTGTCGCCCTCGGCGAGGGTGCCGTCCAGGGGATCCATGATCAGGTCAGCCACCAGCGGATGCGCGAGAACTGGTGGGCTGCCGACCGCCTCGCGCAACTCGGCGAGCCCCACAACGTGGTCGTAGTGATGGTGCGTCAGCAGCACATGGGTGATGGTGATGTCTTCCGCGCGAACCCGTTCGATCAGCGGTCCCGTGACGTCGTTGGAATCGATGAGGACGCCGGCGCCGCCAGGCGCGTCGTATGCCAGGTAGGCGTTGGAGAGGAACTGCGGGTGCTCGGCGCGCTCGACGATCACGCTTCGGACCTTCGCAGATAGGCCGCGTTGGCCGTCCGTGCGCGCCACAGAAGGAGCGCATAGGCGATCACCAGGCCGATGACCCAGTCCACCTGGGAGTAGACCGTGAAGAAGATGATCGCGGCGACGACCGCCGCCAGAGCGAAGGTCGCCATGGCGCGGGTCCAAGACCATGTTCCAGGCGCCTCCTGGCTGAGGGCGGACCAGGCGCCACGATCGATCATCGCCCAGAGGCTGGACCCTGGAGCGAGCTCCTCGAGCTCTGCGCGCCGCGCCGGTCCCCGGTTCTCGAAGAGAGCCACGGAGGGCAAGTTATCCATCAATCCGGTCTCTTGATACCCTCGGGGGGTATGGGCACGATCGCCGACGGCCTGAAGAACGCGGGGCTCATGGCGTGGGAGGTCTGGTGGGCGCTGGTCCTCGGCTTCGCCATCTCGGCCGTGGTCCAGGCCTGGGTCCCCCGCGCCCGCATCCAGCGGGCGCTATCGGGCAGCGGCCCTCGCCCGGTTGCGATCGCGACCGGCCTGGGGGCCGCCTCCTCCTCGTGCTCATACGCCGCGATCGCGATTGCCCGCTCGCTGTTCGCGAAAGGGGCCTCTGCCGCCAGCGCCCTGGCGTTTCAGTTCGCCTCGACCAACCTCGTGTGGGAGCTGGGCCTCGTGCTGTGGGTGTTGATCGGCTGGCAGTTCACCCTGGCCGAGTACGTGGGCGGGATCGTCCTGGTGGTCCTGATGGCGGCTCTCTTGCGGTTCTTTGTCTCGCCGGCCCTCGAGGCTCAGGCCCGCGAGCATGCCGTCGAAGCCGGCGACGCCGGCCACGACCACCACGGCCAGGGAGAGCAGGAGCCACAGGGGTGGGGCGAGCGCCTCTCGATGGAGAGCCTGGCCGCCGTCGCGGAAAATTTCCGCGTCGACTGGACGATGCTGTGGAAGGAGATCACCGTCGGGTTCGTTTTGGCCGGCTTTATCGGCCTGCTCGGCGACGACTTCTTCAACGGCGCATTCGTGACCAACGCGCCCGGCGCCGTTCAGACCCTCGAGAACGTGGTTGCGGGCCCGCTGATCGCAATCGCGAGCTTTGTCTGCTCGGTCGGGAATGTCCCCCTGGCCGCGGTCCTGTGGTCAGGCGGGATCTCGTTTGCCGGCGTGATGGCGTTCATCTTCGCCGACCTCGTCGTGGTCCCCATCCTGATCGCCTACCGCAAGTACTACGGCACGCCCTTCGCCCTCCGGATCACCGCGCTGATGCTGGTGACGATGATCGTGGCGGCGCTGGTGGTCGACGCCATCTTCAGCTTGGCCGGCCTCATCCCGTCGGGCGCACGGCCGACCAGGGACGACGTCTTCGGCTCGATCCAGGTCGACTACAAGCTCTTCCTCAATGTCGTTGGGACGATCGTGTTCATCGCTTTGATGGCGCTCACCCTCCGGCGCCCCGCGCACGCAAACGGTCATCACCACCAGGAGTAGCCTGCCGCCCAGATGTCCGGCTCCACGGAATCGCGTGCGCCTGCCACCCCGGCCCCCCGAGATCCGGCCGGCCTGGAGGAAAACATCCATGAGGTCGGCGCCGCCCTCGCGGCGGGAATCGAGGCAAACCGGCACCGGGCCCGAGCGATCGACGAGCGCGCCATGAAGCTCGCCGCGGGCGACGACGAGTTGCGAGCCGCGCTGTTTCGCCTGGTCGACGTGACGCCGGCCTGCCGCAGCATGGACGACCTGGGCCGGCACCTCGCGGGCCTGCTCGGCTCGATGAGCGAGCGCCCGCCCAACGTTGCGGCCGCGATGCGCGCCGCGGACACAAAGGCGGGGCGCGTCGCGTTGGGGGCGGCCGTCACCGCCGCCGTGCGCCATATGGCCCATCGCTTCATCGCCGGCTCCACTCCCACCGAAGCGATGCGCGAGCTGGGCAAGCTCTGGGAACGCGGTATCGGCTCGACAGTGGACCTCCTGGGCGAGGCGACCGTCACCGCGGCCGAGGCGGACGTCTATGCGGAGCGCTGCGCCGCCGCCCTGGACGACCTCGTCGCCGGCGCGGCTCGCTGGCCGGCCCGGCCCGCTCTCGAACAGGATTCGGCAGGCCTGATCCCGCGCGCGAACCTGTCGGTCAAGGTCTCGGCGCTCAGCCCGGTGGTGAATCCCGAAGCGCCGGCGCGAGGAGCCGAGGATGCGGCCACTCGGTTGCGGCCGCTCCTTCGCCGGGCTCGTGATGCGGGCGCGCACCTTCACGTCGACATGGAGTCGCTCGACTCGCGCGAGACCACTCTGGAGCTCATCGGCGAGTTGCTGGCGGAGGGCGAGTTCGCCGATGGGCCTTCTGCGGGACTGGTGGTGCAGGCCTACCTGCGCGATTCCCCGGATGAGCTCGAGCGCGTGCTCGCCTGGCTGCAGCGCACGCCGAGAACGACTCCGCTGGTCGTCCGGCTGGTCAAGGGCGCGTACTGGGACCACGAGGCCGCCGAGGCGCGCCAGGTGGGCTGGGAGGTGCCCGTCTTCACCGAGCGCGCTGACTGCGACCGCAACTTCGAGGATTTGACGCGCCGGCTGATCGACGCCGGTCCCTCGGTGCGAGTCGCGATCGCCTCCCACAATCTCCGCTCGCTCGCCCACGCCGTTGCCTACGCCCGCGCTGCCGGGCGCGACGGCGATCTCGAGCTCCAGGTTCTGCGCGGCCTGGGCGACGAGCTGGCCGCGGCGATCGCCGGAATCGGGATCCGCGTTCGCGTCTACTCGCCGGTGGGCGAGCTGGTCGCCGGCATGGCCTACCTCGTCCGCCGCCTGCTGGAGAACTCATCCAACGACTCGTTCCTTCGCGCCCAGGCCGGGGGCGCTCCACTGGGCGAGCTCCTCGCGGCCCCGTGAGCACCGCTCAGTTCGAAAACGAGCCCCTGCTCGAGCTGCGCCGCGAGAGCGAGCGGGTACGGCTCACACGCGCTCTCGCTGAGCTCGACGCCGAGCTCCCACGCGCCGTTCCGGTGATGATCGCCGGCGAGCGCCGGGCGGGAACCGGCATCGACTCACCCGACCCCGGAGACCCCAAGCGTCTGGTAGCCGTCGCCGCTGTGGCGACGGACGCCGAGGCGCAGGTGGCTGTCGGCGCTGCGACAGAGGCCTCGGCGCGGTGGGCCCGCGTACCGGCAACACAACGAGCCGAAGCGTTGCTCGCTGCTGCGATGAAGCTGCGCGAGCGGCGTTTCGAGCTCGCCGCTCTCGAGGTCCGCGAGTGCGCGAAGCCATGGGCTGAGGCTGACGCCGATGTCTGCGAGGCGATCGACTTTCTTCGCTACTACGCCCTCGGTGCCGCCGAGCTGGCGAGCGGACGCCAGCTCGTGCAGGCGCCGGGCGAGCACAACTCGATGACCTATGCGGCGCGGGGCGTCGTCGCCGTGATCGCTCCGTGGAATTTCCCGCTCGCCATCCCCGCGGGAATGACGGGGGCAGCGCTGGCGACCGGCAACGCCGTCGTCCTGAAGCCTGCCGAGCAGTCGCCTGCCTGCGCCCTTGCTCTCGTCGAGGCCCTTCACGACGGCGGCGTGCCGCCCGAGGCACTGACCCTGCTGCCGGGATACGGCGAAGCCGGCGCAGCGCTTGTCCGCGACCCGAGAGTGCACACGATCGCGTTCACCGGCTCCAGCCCGGTCGGCCTGGAGATAATCCGGACCGCCGCCGAGACCCCACCCGGGCAGAGCCACGTCAAGCGCGTGGTCGCCGAGATGGGCGGGAAGAACTGTGCCATCGTCGACGCCGACGCCGACCTCGACGAGGTTGTGCCGGCAATCGTCCAATCGGCCTTCGCGTATGCGGGACAGAAGTGCTCGGCCTGCTCGCGCGTGCTCGCGCACGAGGCCGTAGCGGCGAAGCTCGCGGAGCGCCTCGCCGGCGCGGTGGAGGCGCTCGCGGTGGGACAGGCCGAGACGTTCGGAGTCGACGTTCCGCCCGTGATCGAGCCCGCCGCCGCCGAGCGGATTCGCGGCTACGTCGATGAGGGCGAGCACTCGGGCCGGATCGCGGCGAGGGCGCTCGCCCGGCGCTCCAACCCGTGCGCCGTCGACGCCGTACTGCTCGCGGATCTCCCCGATGACTCGCGCATCCTCACCGAGGAGATCTTCGGCCCGGTGCTGAGCGTCGAGCCGGTGGCGAGCGTCGAGGCGGCATGCGAGATCGTCGAGAGCCTGCCGTTTGCCCTCACCGGGGGACTCTTCTCCAGGAACCCGGCCACGGTCGACGCGGTCGCGGCTCGGCTTCCGGTCGGAAACCTCTACGTCAACCGGCGGCTGACGGGCGCCGTCGTCGCGCGCCAGCCGTTCGGCGGCAACCGCCTCTCGGGAGTCGGCTCGAAGGCCGGCGGCCCCGACTACCTCCTCCAGTTCGTCGAGCCCCGCGTCGTCTCCGAGAACACGATGCGCCACGGTCTCGTCACTTAAACGGCCGAGCCGATCTGCTGCGGGTTCTCCCCAGGCCCAGCGCGTACATGCGCTTCGTGGCGAATCCTCAGCTCGACGAGCGCCGCACGCCTATGCCGCGCTCACGCTGATCCATGGCGCCCTGCTGGCGGGTTTAGTGACGTGGCAAAAGCGCCGCGGCGACGATCTGCCGGAGCTCATCGGCGCCGGGGACCTCGCGTTGATATCGCTGGCGACGCAACGCACCAGTCGGACGATCTCCAAGGACAAGGTGACCGAGCCCTTCCGCGCCCCCTTCGTGGTGCCCGAGGGGACGGGGGACGGCGCCCCGGGCGAGATCGCCTCGCTGATGGCGGTGGTGGGCCTCGCCGATTTCCTGCAGATCGCCTACCGCGCGGCGAGCGACATGATGGAGTCCTGAGCGCTCTCCCGCATCTCCTGCAGGAGCGCCGTAAGCGAGTCGAACACCGCCCGCGCTCCCGCCTCTCGCAGCTCGGTGCCCGAGTAGCCGCCGGTGAGAACCCCGACGCACGCGATCCCGGCGCGCCCCGCGGCCAGGGCATCCCAGGTCGAGTCCCCGATCATCACCGCATGGCGTGTATTCACCTTCGCCAGGGCGGCCTCGACGAGGTCGGGAGCGGGCTTGGTCGTCTCGACGTCCCCTGACGTGGTCCAGGCGTCGACCACCTCGCGCGCTTCGAGCAAATCGATGTAGTGGTCCACCTCTTCGGGCTTTGCGGAGCTCGCGAGGATGACCGCTCGTCCCTGACCCTTCAGCTCGCCGATGAGCTCCTTAGCCCCTTCCAGGGGCGCGACCTCGTCAATGAGCTCGAAATACAGCTGCCCCTCGCACTCGCGGATATCGTCGCCACGATCGTGCTCGACCTCGTCGCCGGCGAGCGCGGCGATCATCCGGTCGCCGCCCATCCCGATGTGGCGATGAATCCGCCAGACCGGCACGACGCAGTCGAACGCGCGAAGGGCCCGGTACCAGGCGATCGCGTGGTGGTAGTTCGAATCGACGAGCGTGCCGTCGATGTCCAGGATTACCGCCGGTCCGGTCATCCAGTCGGTCTAACCGGGAACCGCCGCGCCGCGCAGGGCCGGCAGGACATCGCTTCCGTACACCTCGATCGCACCGTGCGGATCGGCGCCCGAGTTGTTCGCCAGCATGAGCGTGGTCGCACCCAGCTTCTCGACTTCGCGGATGTGCTCGGCGTGCTCGGCGTGGTCGGCGTGGTCCGAGGAGATGATCGCCGACTCCCTGAACTCATCGTCGGAGACCTGGCGCTCCCCCTCCTCGTACATCTCCTGTGGGCGGTGCCAATCGTCGCGGAAAAACTCCTGCGGCTGCGAGCCCTTCCAGGGCCTGATCCCCTCGAGCGCCGCGTCGTCGTCGGCCGCCCACGAGAACGACGTCTGCAACACGATCTCGCCCGGGTCGTGGCCCGCGTCCTCGGCGGCGCCGCGGCTCGCCGGTCGCCCGCTCATGCCGGTGAGCCGGAGCTCCTGGGCCCAACCGCGGGGATCTTGGCCTTGAGGACCCGTGCCCCGTCGCCTGACACCTGCGCTCCGTCGCCCATTGCGCCCCTGGAATTGCCCGGATTGAGGCAAGCTAAAACCGCCTGGGTCGCGCGCGGCGGAGCGCGTAGCTCGGGGCTCGAAACAAAGCCCCGAACGTCCCGCAGCCCGGCCTGTGAGCGGGCAGGAGGGACGTTCGGCTTGGTGAGGGTTCCCGGCTAGCTCTTCTTGCCCCCGATCGCCGCCCCCCCGCGATCCCGCGCGCCGAGGCCCGGGCGGCGATCTACGTGGTTTGGGGCCGCGGATGGCCCGGGTACATCGTGGGCGGGCCGCATGGCCCCCAAGAAAGGAACGGAAGTGAGCAAGGAAAGGAGACAAGGATGCTCTGGCTGATACTGGGCGTGATCCTGCTCGCAATTGCCATCGCGGGCGGAGCGATCGTTCATCCGATCATCTTCGTGCTCGCACTCGTCGCGCTCTGGATGTTCTTCAGCGGCTGGCGCGGCCGCACGATCTAGGCGCGGAAACGCGGGAACGGCGCGATGGTCGCCACACAGGCGCCGTCGCGTCGTCCTCGTTTCGGGATTCTCCGAGCGACCCTCGGTACGGCGCTCGGCGCGGGCTTTACCGATCTGGCCGCGGCGCTTGCGTATTACGCGGCGTTGGCGATCCTGCCGATGGTCGCCGCGCTCGTCGCAACTCTGGGGCTCTTCGGCGATCAGGGGACGAGCCGTGTCCTGCTCAACGCGATCGGGACGCTGGGTCCGCAGTCGGCGGTGCACACCCTGCGCGCCCCCATCGAGGGACTCGTGCGCTCGAACGGAACGGCGGGGGTGGCGGCGATCATCGGGCTTGCCGCGGCGCTGTGGGCTGCGTCGGGCTACGTGGGGGGCTTCATCGACGCGGCGAACCGGATCCACGGAGTGGAAGAGAGCCGCTCGATGGTGAAGCGGAGGGGGCTACAGCTCTCGCTGACGGCGTGCGGGCTCGTGATCATGGCGCTCGTGCTCGTCGCCCTCGGGCTGAGCGGGCCCCTTCTCGACTCCGCGTCGCACTCCCTCGGGCTGGGCTCCACAGGGGCGTCGATCTTCTCGGTAGCCCGCTGGCCGCTCCTGGCGCTCGCGGGCGCGGCGGCGATCGCCATCTTGGCTCGCCATGCGCCGGCTCTCGATCCGCGTCCCTGGCGTGCCGTGCTCGCGGGCACGGCTCTGTCCACGGTGCTCTGGCTGATCGCCTCCACTGGCTTTGCGGTCTACGTGGCCACGCTCGGCTCCTATCAGGCAACCTACGCCACTCTCGCCGGCCCGATCGTCTTCCTCGTCTGGCTCTGGATCTCCAACCTGGCCCTACTTTTGGGGGTCGCCCTCAACGCGACGCTCGCAGAGGAGACGACGAACCCGTTCTCGAGTAGGCCGAGCAGCGACCGCCCCTGCGTTCCCGCCGCCCCGGGGGCGGGTACCGAGGGCCCATGAAGGCAGGGTCGGTATCAGGCGACGAGCCATCGCTCCCGCAACCGCGGGGGCCGCTCAGTGAGGCGGTCATCAATGCCCTGCGCGGCGAGCCGCCGGCGGTCGCGCGCGCGCCGGTCCTGCCGCCCGACCCCCTTGCCGACGACGATCTGCAACTCGCTCTCTACTGCTGCTACGAGCTCCACTACGCCTGCTTCGCCGGCGTCGATGAGCGCTTGGAATGGGATCCAGGGATGCTCGCTTTCCGGGACGAGCTCGAAGCTGGATTCGAGACTGCCCTGACGGACCGCGTCCGGCGGCGAGACGACGTCGAGCCCGGCGAGGTCGGGAACCTCCTGTTCACGCTGGCGCGGCAAGACCCCGCGCCCTCGCTGTCGAGCTATCTGTGGGAGGAGGCCAGCCGGGAGCAGTTCGAGGAGTTCGTGATGCACCGCTCCTCCTACCAGCTCAAGGAGGCCGATCCGCACAGCTTTGCCATCGCGCGCATCCCCGGGCCGGCGAAGGCAGCGATGCTCGAGATCCAGTTCGACGAGTACGGCTCGGGCGCGCCGGAGCGTATGCACTCCCGCCTGTTCGCGAAGGCGATGAGCGCGCTCGGGCTCGACAGCCGCTACGGGGCCTACCTCGACCGGCTCCCGGGAGCGACCCTCGCCACGGTCAACCTGATCACGCTGTTCGCCCTTCACCGGCGGCTGCGGGGAGCGCTCGTCGGGCACCTCGCGATGTTCGAGATCACCTCCGCCGTTCCCAACCGCCGTTACGGCGCGGCGCTGCGGCGGCTTGGCCTTGGCGAGGAGGCAACCGACTTCTTCGACGAGCATGTCGAGGCCGATTCGGTCCACGAGCACGTGGCCGCCTACGACCTCGCTCAGCGCCTTTGCGTTGACAACCCCGGGCTCACCGCAGATGTCATCTTCGGAGCCGAGGCGCTGCTGGCGCTGGAGGGCGAATGGGCGTCGGCCTTGCTGGGGAGCTTCCAGGAGGGCGTTTCATCCCTACTCCCCGGCGCCGCAGCCCTCGAGGAAGCAGTCGGCTAGCCACGGCGCGACGGCGCCGACGCCCAGCTCGGCAGCGACCTCGCGCTGGCGAATCGCTCCGTTTACCTCGATCAGGCCTCTGACGCGAGCGAGCTCCTCGGCGCACCCGAGGCCGGCTGCCGTCTCTTCGAGGTCCGCAACGAGCCTGCCGAGTCGATCTCGCACGGGCTCGCGGCGGCCGGTGTCGAGGTCGGCGAACACCGCCTCGAGCCCGTCGCGGGCGGCGAGCCACCGGTTTTCGGCAATCCGCCAGGAGGGATGGGTGACCGGCCGCTCCCCGGCCTCCACCGCCTCCGTCAGCCGCGTGACGAGACAGAAGATCAGCGCGGTCACCGCGCCTGCTTCCCGGATCGTGGTCTGGGCATCGGGCACGCGCAGCTCCAGCGTGCCGAAATCGGGGTGCGGGCGAAACTCCCACCACCAGCTCCCCGGGTTGGGGATCACGCCGCTGGACTGCCCCCATGTGAGCTCGTCCGCCAGCTCGTCCCAGCTTGCGATCTCTGGGGGCACTCCCTGGCGCGGAAGCAGCTCGGAGACCTTTGGGCGAACCGAGGCCAGGCCGGTGTCCTCGCCGCCAAAGTACGGCGCGTTCGCACATAGCGCGGCAATCTCCGGCAGGTGCGAGCGCATCGCGTTGTAGGCACCGAGTGCCGCGGACGACGACCCGGGAGCGACATGAACCTGCAGCGCGAAGACAAGCTGGCGTCGCAGCACATCCTCGCCGAAATGCCTTGCTGCAGCCTCATAGCGCGGGTTCGAGTTGATCTCTCCGGACGTCGGAGAGCTGGGATGGACCCCCGCGGCGGCCAGGCGAATCGTCCCGTCGACTGCGGCCGCCACGTCCCGCCGCGCCGCGGCGAGCTCACGCTCGATCCGGTCGACCGAACGTGCCGGATCCGTGACCGACTCCAGCTGGCACGCAGGCAGCTCGAGCTTGAACCGGCGATCGTCGCCCAACCTCTCCAAGACCAGCGGCGCGCGAGGGGCGAGCTCGAACGTTTCCGGGTCCATGAGCATGAGCTCCTCCTCGACCCCCACGGTGCCCTGGCTTGCGGCATCAAAGGCCGCCGCCAACTCGCTCCCGCTTCCCCAGCCGTCTCGTTCACTCATGATTTGGGAGCCTCAGCAGGAGACCTTGACAAGGCTCTCGGCAAGGGGCCTTCGCGGACGGGTCAGCGAACGTCGCCAGGGGCCAGTCGCGCCGTTGATGGCGGCTGCCGCGGACGCTCAGTGAATTTCGGCTGCCGTGGGTGAGCAGGAGGAAGTCCTGGTGTTCGAGGCCGTCGCCGTCTGAGGGTCCGGCGCGCTGCCGGCTTCGAAGCCGACCAGCTTGTGGGTCCCGTCGCAGAACGGCCGGGTCTTCGAGCGCCCGCAGCGGCAGAGGGCGATGGTTCGCCGCCGCAGGGCGATCTCGTTGCCGTCCTGGTCGAGGAGGGCGAACTCACCCCGCAACAGGTAGGGCCCGTCCCGGCAGGGGGTGATGGTCGCGCGCGCAGTCAAGACCCGCCGACTACCCGCATCGGGCCTAGCTGACTCACGCGGGCGCGTACCCCTCGCACGGGCAGGGCCGCCCGCCGCCGCGGCCGGTTAGAACGGCGCCTCGGCGTCCCCTGATCCGACCCGTGACGGCAACGGTGGCGCCCGCCACCGCGCCGGCACCTGCGACGAGCCTCTACGGGTAGTCCGGGACGTTCATGGTGCGGCCGGGCCTACGGGGCGGCCGCGTCTCGTACAGGGCCGTGATCCGCTCCTCGTACTTTTCGGCGATCGGCTTGCGCTTCAGCTTCATCGTCGGGGTCAGCTCGTCGCCGCCCGGCTCCCAGTCGCTGGGCAGGATCTCGAAGCGCTTGATCTGCTCCACGCGCGAGAGCTGGGCATTTGCGCGCTCGACGCCGGCGGCCACCGCCTCGCGCACGGCCGGGTCGGCGGCGAGCGCCGCGGCCGACGCGTCGGCCAGGCCGTGCTCGGCCGCGTGGGCCGAGCAGGCGTCGGGATCGAGCACCACGAGCGCAACGTTGTAAGGCCGGCGATCGCCGATCGCAATCGCCTGGCCGATCAGCGGGCTCGACGACTTCAGGCGAGCCTCGATGTTCGCGGGCGACATGTTCTTGCCGGCCGCGTTGATGATGAGCTCCTTCTTGCGGTCGACGATCGTCACGTAACCCTCGTCGTCGATCTCAGCAATGTCACCGGTGTGCATGAAGCCATCGGCGTCGATGGCCTCGGCGGTCTTGTCCGGCTCACCCCGGTAGCCGCGCATGACGATCTCCCCGCGACAGAGGAGCTCGCCATCGTCGGCCAGCGCCAGCTCCACGCCGGGCAGGGCGGTGCCGACGGTGCCTAGCTTGATGCGATCGGGCGGGTTCACCGTGGCGCAGCACGACAGCTCCGACATCCCCCAGAGCTCTGCCACGGGCAGCCCGATCGCGCCGAAGAACTCGAGCACCTCGACGGGCGTCGGGGCTGCGCCCGAGACCGCCCAGTTCAGCTGGTCGATCCCCACCAGGGCGCGCAATTTCGCCAGGACCAGCTCGTCGTGGCGAGCGAACTCGTCGAGCAGCTCGTGCGTTGGGCCCGACCCGCGGCCGTGGGCGGCATCCTGCTCGGCGCGAACCTTGCGCCGGCCCGTCTCGATGGCGGCCAGCGTTGCCTCCTTCGCGGCAACGTCGGAATTCGACCCGATCGCCACCTCGAGCCCGGCCTTCATCTTCTCCCAGATCCTCGGCACGGCGCCCCAGACCGTCGGCCGGCATTCGGTCAGCGCCGCGCCGATCGCGCGCGGATCATCGATGCAGGTCACCTCGACGCCCAGGCAGATCGAGCTGTAGTGGCTGCCCCAGCGGTCGGCGATGTGGGCAGCGGGCAGATACGAGATCGTGCGGTCGCCGGCTTTCGCCGGCAGCATGGCCGTCGTGGCATTGAGCTCGGCGATGAGGTTGGCGTGGGTCAGCTCCACCCCCTTCGGCGGCCCGGTCGTCCCCGACGTGTAGATGAGCGTCGCAATGTCGTCCGGCGTCACCGCCCGCCACGCAGACTCGAAGTCGAAACCATTTTGCGGCCTCGTCTCGAGGTCGGCCAGCGAAACCGTGCCTTCAGGCGCGCCGTCCACGCAGATCACGTGTTCGACGGCCGAGCCGCGACGAGCCTCGTGGATCGCCTCGACGAACTGCGATTCGCAAATGACAACCCGGTTCGCCGCGTTTTCGAGCAGGTAGCCGATCTGCTCGGGGGCCGAGGTGTTGTAGATCGAGAACGGCGTCGCCCCCAAATGCATGCTGGCCGTGTCGCACAGGTTGAATTCGGGGCGGTTGATCATCATCAGGGCGACGGTGTCGCCTCTGCCGAGGCCGAGGGCCGCCAGGCCGGCGGCGATGCGCGGCACCCGGGCGGCGTACTCCTCCCACATGACCTCGACGCCCCCGCCCATCGTCCGCAGGGCCACGGCACGCGGCGTCGCCGCGGCGGTCCGCTGAAAGGCCTCGCAGAGGCTCGCCGGCGAGGCGCTCAAACCGCGGCCGGCTCCTGTCCCGCCCCGCTCGGCGTGATGTTCTGGTTGAGCCGGAAGACGTTGTCGGGATCCCAGCGGTCCTTCAGCTCCTGAAGGCGCTTGAACGTCTTCTCGCCGAAGGCGGCCACGACCCGATCGTGGCCCTCGTCGCCGATGAAGTTCAGATACGCGTATCCCGAGGTGAACGGCTTGATCGCCGCCCCAAGCTCCCGCGTCCATGCGATGCATGCGTCGTCCATCGACACCTCGGGCCACATCGAGAGGATGTGCAGGTTGAACGGCGCCGCGCGCTGGCCGAACGCCATCGCGTCGTCGGGAACCCGGGCGATCGCTCCGCCGCCCGGGAGCAGAATGATGGCCGTGAGCGGCGAGGGGTTCGATAGATGGGCTTCGCAGAGGATCTCGACTGCCTCGTCCGGAAGCCCTGTGAGGAAGTCCGCGTTCCAGTAGTTGCGCATGCCCGGCGGGTTGCCCGGCTCGATCAGCTTCTGGACCGCCAAGTAGGGCATAGGTCCGACCATAGGCATGGCGGGTGGCCCGAACCCGGTGAGCGGCTTCATCGCCGCCTCCGCCTCTTCGGCCGGCCCGGCGTAGCACAGCACCACGCCAACAACGGGCTGGCCACGCACCGGCTCGGGGATGAACTCCTCGGGCGGCGCTGTGATCATCGCGACACCGCCGCCGATCTCGTCCGGGGCGTCGGCCATGAAGTCCCTGAAGTTGCGCAACACGTCTGCCGCCATCTGCGCCGGATACATGAGCATGCCGCCGTAGACCGTCGGCCCCAGCTCATGGAGCTGGAAAACGAAGCTGGTGACGACGCCGAAGTTGCCGCCGCCGCCACGTGTCCCCCAGAAGAGGTCGGCGTTCTCGGCCTCAGAAGCAGTGATGACCGCGCCGTCGGCTGTGACCATCTCGACCGACAGGAGGTTGTCGCAGGTGAGGCCGAACTTGCGCTCGATCCAGCCCGAGCCACTTCCCAGAGCCAGGCCGGCGACGCCGGTGCCCGGGACCCGGCCGCCCGTCACGGCCAGGCCGTGCTCCTGGGTGGCCGCGTCGATCACGCCCCACGTCGCGCCACCCTGCACGCGCGCTGTCTTCGCCACTGGGTCGACTTCGACCCCGTCCATCAGCCGCAGGTCGACGACCAGGCCCCCGTCTGCAAGCGCCGCTCCCGTCACCCCGTGGCCGCCGCAATAAACCGAAAGGTCCAGGTCGTTCGCTCGCGAGAACCGGATCGCGGCCGCCACGTCATCCGCAGACTTGCAGCGGGCGAACACCGCCGGGCGCTTGTCGACCATGGCGTTGAAGACGTGACACAGGTCCGCATAGGAGGGATCCTGCGGGACGATCACGTCGCCCCCGATCTGCGCGGCCAGGGCGCTGGTGCCAAGGTCGGTCAACTATTCCTCCATTGTCTGAAAGCCAGGCCGCTGCCACGGCAACAACGGCCGGAGCCTATCTGTCAGGAGGAAATCGACTCGACCGCGGCGAGGAGCGTTCGCCGCGAGCCGGCCCAGCGGCGCTCGATCTCGGGTTCCCCCACCACGAAGCCGAGGAGGGCCAGGCCGCGCATGGTCGCCAGAGAGGCGTCGACCGCCTCGCGAAACGCCGGCACCTTCGCCAGGTCGGGGAAGAGGTCGTTGACGCCACTGGCGGTGATCGCCGCGATCTCGCGCTCCACCTCCAGCAGCCGCGCTCGCAACTCCGCGTCAGCCCGCGCCGCGACCCACAGCTCCACTGAGGCCGTGAACAGAGGGCCCATGTGAATCTTCCAGAGGAGATCCAAGACCCGCTCGAAGCGCCGCCTTCCCCGAGCAGGGACCTCGAGCGCCTCGGCGACGAACTCCTCGGCCCGGCGCTCGGCAAGATGGCGAACCGCCTCAGCGACGAGCTCCGCCTTGGTCGGGAAGTGATGCACCTGGGCTCCCCGCGAGACTCCAGCCCGCTCGACGATCCGGGTCGTTGTCGTGCCGGCGTAGCCCTCCTCCACGAGGCAGTCGATCGTGGCGTCGAGAAGCGCCGCACGCGTGGTCGCGGTCCGCTCGGCCTGCGTGCGGCGTCGCGGTGGCTTCGCGCCCGGCTTGACCGTGCTCGCCTCCATCCGCGGCGATACTAACAAACAGTCCCGACTGTACGTGAACTGTCGAGGGGTCAGACCCCATTAGGTTCATTTTGGCGGATAGGGTTGCGCGCAGTGCCTCGCTACGACGTCAGCGGCAAGGTGGCTCTCGTCACCGGCGCCGCCCGGGGAATCGGCTTCGAGACCGCACGGCTGCTCGCGGAGCGAGGCGCCGCGGTCACGGTCCTCGACCTCGACGACGACGCGAGCAAGGCGGCGGCCGCGGTCATCGGCCGTGGCGCCGCCGGCCTCGGCGCCGACGTCACCGACCGCGACGCCATGGAGACGGCCGTCGACGAGGTCGTCGAGCGCTGCGGGGGCCTGGACATCATCGTTGCCAACGCCGGCGTGGCGCCGCCCACCGCGACGATGCGGGTGATCGACCCCGAGGCCTTCGAGCGCATCCTCGAGATCGACCTTCTCGGCGTCTGGCGCTCGGTCCGCCCCGCCCTGCAGCAGATCGCGGAGCGCCAGGGGCAGGTGGTCGTCGTCTCCTCGGTCTACGCGTGGGTCAACGGCGTGATGAACGCTCCCTACGCGATGGCGAAGGCCGGCGTGGAAGCCATGGGTCGCGCGCTTCGCACCGAATTGTCGATCCACGGGGCGAGCGCCACGGTCGCGCACTTCGGCTTCATCGACACCCGCATGGTTCAGGACGCCTTCGCCGACGACCTCGTCGCGAACGGCGTCGAGTCGCGTTTCCCGAAGCTCGCGGTCCGCCGCCTGCACCCGCGCGCAGCCGCTGCCGGGATCGTCAACGGGATCGAGAAGCGCGCGCCGCGGGTGATCGTTCCCCCGTGGTGGAAGGCCTGGTTCGCCGCCCGCGGGATCCTCAACCCGATCCTCGACCGACTGATGCTCGGCGACGAGACGATGGTTGAGACGATTCGCGGCGCCGACGTCGAGGAGCGTTCAGCGCTGCGCGGCGGCCTCGATCGGACCGCCGGCCGGGACTGAGGCGAAGGACCGCTCCAGGGCCGCCGCCGCGGCCGCGATCGCCTCACGCGCTTCGGCCAGGTAGTCCCCGAACACTTGGAAGTCGTGCCACACCCCCTGGACGCGGCGATACTCGAGCTCTGCGCCTGCTGCGCGCAGCCGCTCGGCCAGGGCGTCTGCGTCGCTGAGGTGAAGATCGTCCGTCGCGCTCAGGAGGTGGATCGGTGGCAGTTCGGAGAGATCCGGCGTGAAGAGCGGAGAGAGCCTGGGATCGGCGAGCTCCTCCCCACCCGCGTACATCCGCGCGGCCTCGTTTGAGCGGTCACGGCGCAGGATCGGCTCGTGGCGCCCGTTCTCGCGAAACGACCGGCCGGAGTTGCCGAGGTCGACCCACGGGCAGAAGAGCACAAGGGCGGCCGGCTGGTCCTCATCGGCGTCGCGAAGCCGCACCGCAAGGCCGAGTGCAAGGCCGCCGCCAGCCGAGTCTCCCGCGACAGCCAGCGCCCCGGCGACCCGATCGCGAAGCGCCCGGTAGGCGGCGAGCGCCGCGTCGGGGGCCGCGGGGAATGGGTGCTCGGGCGCCAGCGGGTAGTCCGGCGCAAAGACCGCGGCGCGGGCCGCGCGGGACAGCGCCGCGATTACGCCCTTGTACGCCACGGGCGACCCGTAGCAGTAGGCGCCGCCGTGCAGATAGAGCAGGGTGCGGCCGGGCTCCGCCCATGGGCCGCACGTGACGGTTGTGGGGACCCCACCCAGCTCGACCTCGGTGCGCGTCGTCCCTTTCGGCGTCTGAGCCATCGCCCCGATTGCATTCAACCATCGCCGCTCCATCCGCTGCGACATCCGCGCCAGGCCCGGCATGCCGGCGGTGACGCGAGCGAGGCCGCGCACGACTCGCGGCGAGAGGCTCAGCTCCATGGAGGGATTCAGGTCAGGCGGTCGGCTCGCGAGAGCGCTCGGCGTGGGAGATGCGCTCCTCGTAGGCCGCGCGCTGGCTGGAGTTGATGTTGGTCAGGATCTGGTCGGCCTTCAGCGCCCGGGCCACGCCCTCGCGTCCCGCGCGCGGGAGGAGGTTCATGACCCAGCCGATGCGGCCCGTCGACTTCGGCACGTGCACGTCGAACTTGGGCACCTCGAGCGCGTCGACCACAGCGTTGGCGACGTCCTCGGGCTCGGCGACCTTCACCGCGCGCGGACGATCGGCGCCGGAGATCAGCTCCGTGTTGACGAACGCCGGCATGACGACGGTGAACTCGATCGGCGTGTCGCGAAGCTCGCCACGAACGGCCTCGCTGATGCCCACCACGGCGTGCTTCGTTCCGCAATAGCTGGCGATTCCGGGGAACCCGCCCTTGCCCGCCTGCGAGGCGATGTTGACCACATGTCCGCGGCGGCGCTCGAGCATCCGCGGCAGCACGATCTTCATGCCGAAGATCACGCCGTGGACGTTGATGTCGAATTGGCGCAGGGCGGTCTCATCGGACTCCTCCAGAAACGGCCCCGCGGGCATGATCCCGGCGTTGTTGACCAGGATGTCGATGGGACCGAGTGACTGCTCGGCCGCGTCGATGAAGTTGGTGAACGACTCGCGGTCGGTGACGTCGAGGTCGAATGCGACCGCACCGCCGCCGAGCTTCTCCGCCGCCTGCTCTGCGAGATCGAGGTCGAGGTCGCCGATGGCGACGCGAGCGCCCTTACGGCTAAGTGCGGTCGCGATCGAAAGGCCGATCCCCCGCGCGCCGCCGGTAATTGCCGCGACCCGCCCGCGGATCGGAATCGGTTGCTTCGCCATCTGCTCTCCAGTCCTCTCGCTCGCCGTACCTGGACCGCCGAATCCTATCTCCGCGCTGACTAGCGGGCCGCTGCCGCGTCCCGTGCCTCGAAGATCGCCGTTACGGCCGCGACCACCTCGGGTGTCGCCTTCTCCACCGAGCCCGAGTCGAACGGCGGCTGGGGGTCGTACTCGATTCCCAGCTGCACGGCCTGCGCCATCTCGTCGCCGTACATCCGCTGGACCAAGGTGAGCGCCATGTCGATGCCCGACGAGACACCTGCCGCGGTAACGATCTTTCCCTGCTCGACCACGCGCTCGCTCACAGGCTCGGCGCCGAGCTCGGCGAGCGTGTCGCGGGCCAGCCAGTGCGTCGTCGCCGGCACGCCTTTCAGGATCCCGGCGGCGGCGAGCAGCAGGGCGCCGGTGCAGACCGAGGTCGTGTACGTGGTGGTCTCGTGGACGCTTCGCAGCCAGGCGAGGATCGGCTCGTGCCGCAGAAGGGCGCGGGTACCGAAGCCGCCGGGGACCACGACGATGTCGGGGCTCGGGGTCTCGGCGAGAGTGCGCTCGGCGACGATCGAAAGGCTGTCGGACTCGTTGCGAACCGGTCCCGCCTCTTCGGCGACGAACACGGGGTCATGGCCCGGCACCGAGCCGAGCACGTCGAACGGGCCGATGGCGTCGAGGGCGGTGAAACCTGGGTAGAGCATGAACGCGATCTGCATTGACTCTCCTTCCATCAAGCAGCCCGGAGGGCGCTTGCGAATCGCTCGCGGTATTCCGCCGGGCCGATTCCCAGGCGGCGGTGAAAGGCACGGCGCATGGTCTCGGGCGTGCCGAACCCCAGGCGTCTGGCAACCGCCTCGACCGGCGCTGAGCCGTCGGCGAGGGCCTGACGGGCGGCCTCCACTCGTGCCAGCTCCACGTAGGCGGCGGGGGTCTGCCCCACCTCGCGACGGAACGCGCGCGCGAAGTTGCGCGGGCTCATGTACGCCCGCTCTGCCAGGATTTCCACCCGGAGGTCGTCGCCGAGGTGCCCGGCGATCCAGCCCTGCACCTCGCGCAGCGGGACGCGCTCGGCGCGCTGCGCCGAGAGCTGGGCGCTGAACTGCGACTGCCCCCCGGGCCGCTGGACGAAGAGCACCAGCCAGCGCGCGATCTCGAGGGCGACCTCGCGGCCCAGGTCCTCCTCGACGAGAGCGAGGGCAAGGTCCATTCCCGCGGTGACCCCGGCCGACGTCCAGACGTCGCCGTCGCGGACGAAGATCGCGTCGGCGTCGACCTCCACCTCCGGGTAGCGCTCCGCGAGCTTTTCGCAGGAGGCCCAGTGGGTCGTCGCCCGCTTGCCGTCGAGGAGCCCTGCCCTGGCGAGCAGGAAGGAGCCCGTGCACACGGACGTAACACGACGGCAGCGCTTGGCCGTTGAGCGCAGCCAGGCGATGAACGCGGAATCGCCGGCGATCTTGAGGGTGCCCGCGCCGCCGGCGACGACGAGCGTGTCGATGCGGCCGCGCACGTCGCCGAAGGAGCGGTCGGGTGTGATCGTCAGGCCGCTGGAGGTCCGTAGGGGCTCACGGCTCGATCCGGCGATCTCAACCGAGTAAGCGTTCTCCACCAAGCGGCCCGCGCCATTGAAGACCTCGAGCGGTCCGACGGCGTCCAGGGCCTGGACTTCGGGGAAGACGACGATGACGATGCGGCGGGCCGAGGGCATGCTGCGCATCATGCCGCGCCTGCACTCTGTCTGCAATGACAAACACCGGACGATTCCTGCCACCCCTGTCCCGCGAACGTCCCTCGTGCCCGCCTACCCGCCGGGATGCGGGACGTTCGGCGAAGCGTCAGGCGGCGGCGAGCTCGCGCGGCTCGAGGATCGCCGTGCGCAGAAAGCGCTCGATGCCCTCCACCACGTGAGCGGTGCGAAGAGAGGGCGCCAGGTCGAAGGCATGCTCGGCTCCGGGAAGCTCGACGTAGAGGACCTCGCTGCGCGAGACGGAGCGCAGGCGCTCGACGAAGGCGCGGGCGTCCTGGACCGGCACGAGCGTGTCGCGGTCACCGTGGAAGACGAGGAAAGGCGGAGCGTTTTCGTGAACGCGGTAAGTCGGCGAGACCGCCTCGTAGGCCCCGGGGTCGGCGTCGTAGTCGCGCTTGATGACGACTTTCGGGAACAGCCAGCTGCGGAGCTCGGGGTAGTAGTTGCCGCCGAGGTCGGCCATGTCGTAGACGCCGTAGAAGGGGACGGCTGCGGCCACCGACGTGTCGGCCGCTTCGAAGCCGGGCTGCAGCGAGCGATCGTCGGCGGTCAGCGCGGCGAGGGCTGTCAGGTGCCCGCCCGCCGAGCCGCCGGTGAGGCAGATGCGCTCCGGGTCGATGCCGAGCTCGCGCGCGTGCTCGCGAACCCAGGCGATCGCCCGCTTGACGTCGATGACGTGGTCGGGGAGCGTTGCGCGGGGGCTCAGCCGGTAGTCGATGTTGAAGCCGACCCAGCCGTTGGAGGCCAGGTGCTTGAGCAGGGGAATGCCCTGCTCGAGGCGGCTGCCCGCGATCCAGCCGCCGCCGTGGATCTGGATCACCGCCGGGCGGGGGTCGTCGCCCAGTTTTGCCTCGGCCGGCCGGTAGATGTCGAGGCGGAGGCGATAGCCGTCGGCTTGGTGATAGATGACGCCGCGTTCCTTGCACACGGATTTTGCGAACAGCATGAGCGGCGGGAAGGCCAGGTGACTGCGCGGGAAGCGCAGGCGGGACGGCTCGCCGGGAATGTTCTTCAGGGCTTCATCCACTGCGCGGGAGCTGGCGATGCTGAGGTAGGCGAGGCGGGACTCGAAGATCAACAACAGGGCTATGAGGGCAAGTAGGAGCAGGCCCAGCGTCGAGCTGGCTGCAGCGAGCAGGATGAGAGCCAGGGCTATGAGGGCGAGCAGGGCGGTGAACTGCCAGGCGAACTCGCGGGCCATTGCGGCGACGATCCATCGCAGGACCCGGAGGTGCAGCGCTCGGGGCGGGTGGAGGGCCCAGAGGCGCTTGACGAGCTTGAACTGGGCGCGGATCACTTCGCATCCTCGACCGAGCTACTAGTCGTCATCGGTATGCGACGACAACTCGTAGTTCGGGGGCCTAGAGGCCGTAGGTCTTGGAGATGATCTCGCGCTGAATCTCGCTGGTGCCGGCGTAGATCGTGGAGACCAGCGCCATGCGCACGTGACGCTCCATGTCGTACTCGCACGAATACCCGTAGCCGCCCATCATCTGCATCCCCTCGAGGGCGACCTTCTTGGCGGTCTCGGTGATCTTGAGCTTGGCCATGGAAGCCTCGCGAGGCAGCATGGTGTTGGGGTCGGAGTCGACCATCTTCGCGATGTCATAGACGAGCAGGCGACAGCATTCGAGCTCGGTCGCGAGGTCCGCAAGGCGGTGCTTGATCGTCTGGAAGGTGCCGATCGGACGGCCGAACTGCTTGCGCTCCTTGACGTACGCCAGGGCGTCGTCGAAGGCGCGCTCGGCGAGGCCGAGGACGGTCGCCGCCGTGATCAGCCGCTCCACGTTGAGGCCCGCCATCAGCTGCATCCAGCCGCCGTCGACCTGGCCGAGGATGCGCTCGTCGTCGACGTAGACGTCGGTGAGGAAGACGTCGTTGACCTCCTTGCCGCCCATCGTCTCGATGCCGCGGATCTCCATCCCCTCCGTGGCCGTCGGAATCGAGAACATCGTCACGCCGTCGTGCTTGGAGCCATCGCGGCCCGTGCGGGCGACGACGAGGATGTGGTCGGCGATGTGGGCTGCGGAGATCCAGGTCTTCTGGCCGTTGAGGACGTAGCCGCCGTTTGACTTCTCGGCGCGGCAGGCGAGGCTGCCGACGTCGGAGCCTGCCTCGGGCTCGGACATCGCGATCGCCTCGACGCCGCCCTTGACGATGCCGCCGAGGATCTCGGCCTTTTGCTCGTCGTTGCCGAAGCGCTCGTAGGCGCCGGCGACGATGAGGCTCACCGGGAAACCGGCCATCGGCACCATTCCGCGGGCCGTCTCCTCGAGGAAGACGCAGGCGTCGACCATGCCGCCACCGGAGCCCCCGTAGCCCTCCTCGATCGAGGCGCCGAGCCACCCGAGCTCGGCCAGCTTCGAATAGAGCTGTGCCGAGTGCATCTCGGTGTACTGGTTGGTTGCCGCCGCGCGCTGCTCCTGCGTGCCCAGCTCGCGCTTGCAGAAGTCGCGAATCGCTTCGGCGAAGTCGCGCTGTTCGTCGGTGAACGTGACCGCCATGGCCCTAGACCTCAGCCGGCCTGTAGACCGTCACAACCGCTGCGCCGCCCAAGCCGATGTTGTGCTGCAGGGCGACCTTGGCGCCGTCAACTTGGCGCCGCTCGGCGGTGCCGCGAATCTGCCAGGTGAGCTCCGAGCACTGAGCGAGCCCGGTGGCGCCGAGCGGGTGGCCCTTCGAGATCAGCCCGCCCGAAGGGTTGACGACCGGGCCTGAGCCTCCGTATGTCGTCGCCTCGCTGTCGACGAGCTCATGGCCGTGGCCCTCTTCGGCGAAGCCCAACGCCTCGTAAGTGATGAGCTCGTTCGCCGAGAAGCAGTCGTGGAGCTCGCAGACGTCGACGTCATCCGCGGAGACGCCGGCCTCCTCGTAGGCCTTGTTCGCGGCCTCCTTGGACATGTCGTAGCCGACGATCTTGATGCAGTCGGTCTCGTCGTCGAAGGTCGAGCGCATGTCGGTGACCATCGCCTGGCCCGCGATCTCGACGGCCTGCTCCCAGAGACCGTGCTCGTCGACGAAGCGCGCGGAGGCCACGATTGCGCAGGCCGATCCGTCGGAGGTCGGCGAGCACTGGAGCTTCGTGAGTGGCTCGTGGATCATCTTCGACGCCTTGATGTCGTCGATCGAGTACTCGTCCTGGAACTGGGCGTAGGGGTTGTTGACCGAGTGCTTGTGGTTCTTCCAGCCGATCCAGGCGAAATGGTCGGGAGTCGACCCGTACTTCTCCATGTGGTCGCGCCCGGCGTTGCCGAACATCTGCGGGGCGGCTGGTGACTGCTCCGGGGCGCGCAGCTCGAACATCCGCATGGCGTGCTTGTCCAAGGGGTTCGTGCGGTCCGTGTACTTCACGCCGAGCGAGCCCATTTCCATCTTCTCGAAGCCGAGTGCGAGCGCGCAGTCGGCGAGTCCGCCCTTCACGGCCTGGCGCGCCATGTAGAGCGCGGAGCTGCCGGTGGAACAGTTGTTGTTGACGTTCACCACCGGGATCCCCGTGAGCCCCAACTGGTAGAGCGCGCGCTGGCCTGAGGTGGACTCGCCGTAGCAGTAGCCCGCGAAGGCCTGCTCGACCTCGTGGTAGGCGACGCCGGCGTCATCGATCGCCTTCGATCCTGCCTCCTTCGCCCAGTCGGGGTAGTCGCCCTCCTTGGTGCCGGGCTTGTCGAACTTGGTCATACCGACCCCGATCACGAAGGTTCGGTTGCCGCTTGTACTCATCTTTTCGGAAGCTCCTTTGTCGTCAGCAACGTCCGTGCGCCAAGCGCGAACGAGCGCGAGAGTATCAAGAAACAGTCAGGCCGGTATGTAAGTTGTTCCAAGCCCCGCGGATCACTCGCCGGGATCCTGGTCCCAGCCGTCCACGAACAGGTCGAGCGCGAGCTCGGCCCCCTCGGCCGAGTAGCCGGAGAGGTCGGTGATCCCCGCCTCGGCGAGCACCTCGTCGTCGATGAACACATTGCCCGAGCACTCGATCGGATCGCGCTTGAGGATCTCCGCGGCGGCGTCGGCCACGATCTCGGGAGTGCGGCTGCGCGCCATCGCCTCGTCGCCGCCGAGGAGGTTTTGCACCGCCGCGGTGGCGATGATCGTGCGCGGCCACAGGCAGTTGGCGCCGATCCCGGGCTCGTCGGCCGCGAGGCCGAGCGTGAGCATGGTCATGCCCATCTTCGAGAGCGTGTACGCGGCATTGCCCCGAAGCCATCTTGGGTCGCCCGAAAGCGGGGGCGAAAGGGTGAGGACGTGGGCATGCTCGGATGCGCGCAAGTGCGGCAGGCACGCGCGGGTGACCACGAAAGTCCCGCGCGAGTTGATGGTCTGCATCAGGTCGTAGCGTTTGGGCTCGAGGTCGCGTATGGGCGCGAGGTTGATCGCGCTGGCGTTGTTGACCGCGACGTCGATACCCCCGAACCGCTCGACCGTCTGTGCAACCGCGGCTTCCACCTGCGCCTCGTCGCGCACATCGCCCACGATCGCCAGCGCCTGACCGCCCGCCTCCTCGATCTCGGCCGCCGCCGAGTGGACCGTTCCCGGGAGCTTGGGATGGGGCTCGTCGGTCTTGGCGAGAAGGGCGACATTGGCCCCGTCGCGAGCCGCCCGCAGGGCGATCGCCAGGCCGATCCCGCGACTTCCGCCCGACATAAAGATCGTGCGCCCGGAGAGATCGGGGAGATCGCTCATCCGGCGGCTGCGCTGCGCCCGGCGGGATCCATTGTCGCGAGCTCACGCTTGAGGACCTTGCCAGTCGGGTTGCGGGGCAGCTGGTCGACGAAGGTCACCTCCCGCGGGACCTTGTAGCGGGCGAGGTTGGACTTGACGAAGTCCTTGACCTCAGCTTCGCTCAGGCTCGCGCCGGGACGCGCCGCCACGAAGGCCCGCAGCCGCTTGCCCCAGTCGGCGTCGTCGACGCCGATGGCTGCCGCCTCCTGAATCTTCGGATGGGTGACGAGTAACTCCTCGACCTCCCGCGGGAAGACGTTCTCACCCCCCGAGACGATCATCTCGTCGTCACGCCCGTCAACCCACAGGCGCCCGGCCTCGTCGAAGTGTCCGACGTCGCCGGAGGACATGAGGCCCCCGATCACCTCCTTGGTGCCGCCACCCGTGTAGCCCTCGAACTGAAAGCCGTTCCCGACGAAGATCCGCCCGACCTCGCCCTGGGGCAGCTCTTCACCGCGCTCGTCGAGAATCTTCACGACCGCGCCGAACGGCACCCTGCCCGCGCACCCCGGAGCGGCGCGGAGGTCGTGGGGAGTGGCGAAGCTCGCGTATGCGACCTCGGTGGACCCGTACATGTTGTAGAGCGTGTCGCCGAACTCCGCGAGCGAACGGCGCACGAGCTCGCCCTCGAGTTGAGCGCCCGAGCAGAAGATGATGCGAAGGCTGGTGGTGTCGTGAGCTGCACGAACCTCGTCGGGCAGGGCGAGGATGCGCATGAGCATCGCGGGAACCACGACGAGCGCGCTGGCACGGTGCTCGGCCACGGCCGCCAGAACCGCCTCGGGCTCGAAACGCCGGCGCAGGACCACCTTGGATCCAAGCCCTACCGCGAGCATCGCGTGGGCGAAGCCGATGGCGTGGAAGAGCGGCGGGGCGTCGTACGTGGCCTCGTCGCCTCGAAATGGAACCCGCGCAAGCAGCGCCCCCAGCGGAACGAACGACGAGCCGCCCTCCCGCGGCGCTCCCTTGGGGGTTCCCGTAGTTCCGCTGGTGAGCATGATCACCTTCGCGGGATCGTCCGGCGCCGGCGGCGGCGAAGGGTCGCCGGCGGCGATCAGCTCTTCAAGGGTGGGATCCGCGTGCGCGCCTTCCGCCCAGGCGACAAATCGGCCCCTCCGAAACTCGGCGCCCTCGACGACCGGGGCGAACTCCTCGTCATGGACCATGACCTCGACGCCCTCCCGCGCGGCGACGTCGCGCAGCTGCGGCGCGGCAAAGTCCGTGTTCAGGAAGACGACCCTGGCGCCGAGCTTGCCTGCGGCAAGGCTGGCGTCAACGAAGCCGCGATGGTTGCGCGCGAGGATGCCGATCCCCACTCCAGGCCCCGCGCCCCGCTCGCGCCAGGCGTTGGCCAGGGCGTTCGAGCGCTGGTCCATCTCGCCGAACGTCAGCTGCCCGAGCTCGTCGGCCACATAGGTGCGGTCGGGATGCCTCGCCGCCGCTGCCACGATGGCCCCACCGAGCGCTCCGTAGCGCCGCAGTCCCCCGAGGGCGGCGGCGGTCTTTGCCGGCGCTCCGAGCGGAAACATTCCCGCGCGGCGCATGTGATGGATCGCGCGCGCTTCGTTGGCAGCTCGGGTCGATGCCCGGCCCAGGGCGTCGACGCCGAGGAGCTCCATGACGCGGCAGTCTAGGCGAACGTCACGAGCAAGAAACAGTCAGGACGGTATGTAACATGTGCGCCCCTTAAGCATGTGCGCCTCTGCAGACCCTCCCGCGAAAGGACCCAAGCCACGATGAGCACCGCAATCCAGGCCTTCAATGCGGACGCTATCGGCGCCTGGGGAGAGCCGGTTGAGTTCGCCGTCGAGCAGGAGCGCATCACGGCCTATGCGGCGGCCACGAACGATCCAATCGCAGAGCACCTATCGGGAGCGATCGCCCCGCCGGTGTTTGCGATCGTGCCCGCTTTTCAGGCGCTGGTAACGGCGTCTGTCACGGTGATCCCCGCGGAGCTCCTCATGCGCATCCTCCACGGCGAGCAGGACTTCCACTTCCACTCCCCCATCGTTCCCGGGCAACAGCTGACGACCGTCGCCGCGCCAATCGGCATCCGCGGCCGCTCGTCGGGCGTCACCGTGGTCTGCAAGGGCGAGACTCGCGACGCGGCCACGGGACAGCTCCTCGTCGAGCAGTACATGACGTCGTTCGTTCGCCGCGCTGAGGGCGCTGATGACGTCGGCGAGGATACCCCGGCGCACGGCTTCGACGAGGCCCTGCGTGAGCGCGAGCCCGCGGCGAGGGTCGAGCAGACCTTCGACTCCGATCAGACGTTTCGCTACTCGGAGGCCTCCGGCGACCCGATGCCGATCCATCTCGACGACAGCGTCGCCAAAGCGGCGGGTCTTCCCGGGATCATCATCCACGGCCTCTGCACCATGGCTTTCACCTCCGTCGTTGTGATCCAGCACGCCTGCCCGGACGACCCCACGCGCCTGCGCCGGCTCGCCGTGCGCTTCGCACGGCCCGTGCGGCCCGGACAGACGATCACGACTAGCCTTTGGCAGGCCGGGGGCGGCTCCTTCGCCTACGAGACGACGTCGGACTCCGGCGACACCGTGATCAAGGATGGAATAGGTGTTGTTGAGGAGCTTTAGCTCCGAAAGCAGGAGGAGCGGATGACAGTCACCGCGCCCGAGCCCCTCAGCGCCAACCCCCTGCGGCGGATCGTCACCGACCTCTGGACCGAGCGCTCTTACAACGGGCACTTCCCGCCGGGGCCAAAGAGCTTCGACCTGCTGCGAACGCGCGACTTCATGCGCGACCCGCTGCGCTTCCTTCTCGCCAGCTACGAGGAGCATGGGCCGATCTTCTCCACGCGCCTGTTCCACATGCGCGACGTGTTCATGCTCGGGCCCGCAGCCAATCACTTTGTGACGGTCTCGGACACCGAGAACTTCCACTGGCGCGAGGGAAGCTTTGGCGACCTCGTGCCCCTGCTCGGCGACGGGCTGCTGACCATCGACGGCGCCTACCACGACCGCGCCCGCGCGATCATGATGCCCTCGTTCCATCGCGAGCGGATCGAGGCCGCGGTGGCGACGATGGTCGCCGAGGCCGACCGCGCCCTGGAGAGCTGGGAGCCGGGCGAGGTTGTGGACGTCTACGACTGGGCGCGCAACCTGGCGATGCGCATCGCCATGCGTGCCCTCCTCGGCCTCGACCCCGACGATGGCGACACCGGCGCCTCCGCCGCGCATCATTTCGAGCGCGCCCTCTACTGGTACGGGACCGATCCGTGGGTTCGCGTGCTGCGTGGCCCGCGAACCCCGTGGCGGCGCCTGCTGGAGTCGCGTCAGGTCCTCGACCGGATCGTGCTGGGCGAGATCGAACGCCGGCGGCGCGACCCCGATCCCACGCGCGCGGACATCCTCAGCCTGTTGATCGAGGCGACCGACGACGACGGCTCCCAGCTCAGCGACATTGAGATCCGCGACCAGGCGATGACCCTTTTGTTCGCGGGCCACGACACCTCGACATCAACGATCTCCTTCATGCTCTACGAGCTCGCGCGTAACCCCCGCGAGCTCGAGCTCCTCACCGGCGAGCAAGACGACGTGCTGGCGGGGAAACCTCCAGGCGCGGAGCACCTCGGCGGCGCGCTCCCCAGGCTCGAGATGGCCCTTGACGAGACTCTGCGGCTGTACCCGCCCGCCTGGATCGGGCCGCGCCGGGCCATGCGAACCTTCGAGTTCGGCGGCTACGAGGTGCCCGCGGGCGCCTACGTCAACTACTGCTCGTGGGCCAGCCACCGGCTCCCCGAGGTCTTCCCGGAGCCGGAGGCGTTCATCTCCGACCGCTTCACGCGGGAGCGCAAGGCTGCCCTGCCGAAGGGGGCGTACATCCCGTTCGGGGGCGGCCGGCGTATCTGCGTAGGCAAGCGCTTCGGCCAGACCGAAGTCCGCACCGTGGTCACGATGATCCTCCAGCGCTGCCGCCTCGAGCTCCGGCCCGGGCGGACGATGGCGATCCGCCAGATGCCGACGCTGAGCCCGCGCGGCGGGCTCGAGATGACCGTGCGCGAGCGCGGCGTGCCTGTTTGACGAAGGGGCCTGCCTACGCCGCCAGGCGCCGGCGGGCCGCATCTATGCGTGACCAGCTCGGCGAAACCGCGAGTGCCTCGGCGAACCGGATGGTCCTCGGGTCGAGGTCCTGCCTTCGCCCCGGGCTCCGGTTTCGCATGATCGGCAGCACAGTTGCCGACTGCTCCAACTCCTCGCGCACGTTCATGAGGCTGCTCCAGTCCGAAGTGCTCACATCGACCTCCGTCTTCGGCGATCCCAATCGCGATTTCGTGACGTTTCGAACTAGGCGCGAGTGTATGCAGCCGTCCGGACAGCATCAGGCGGGCAAACCCGCAATTTGCGATGTAGTCGTTTCGCGGGGTGAGCAGGTACGCAGCCGTGTAGCGTTGCGCCGATGAGCGACCCGCCCGCCGACCCGCCCACACCGGCGATCCCGGAGCCGCCCGCCGACGAGGGCCCGGTCGTAGATCCAGGTGCAACCGAGACCCAGGCGGAGACCCCCGAACAGGCTGCGAGCCGCGTGCGGGCCATTGACTCCTCGGCGGGCGCGATGAAAGTGGCGAAGGCGCTTCGCAAGATCCTTCCGGGCGATGCCGACTACGGGGACCGGCTCTCGACAACGGGCAAGCAGCCCTCGCAGGTGCTTGGACAGCGCGTCGCGGCACTCACCGCCGAGCGCCCGTCGGCGCTTCGTGAGATCGGCCTCAGCGCGCTCCAGGTCTGGCAGGCGCTGGCCGATGCGCCCGGCGGAACGGCCGGCTACGCCGAGGTCGCAATCCTCTTCACCGACCTCGTCTCGTTCTCGCGCTGGGCGCTCGAGGCGGGCGACGCGGCGGCGATACAGCTCCTGCGGCGAGTTGGTGAGGCGACCGAGCCGCCAATCGAGGCGCGAGGGGGGAAGCTCGTTAAGCGCTTGGGCGACGGCCTCATGGCCGTCTTCGACGACCCCCAGGGAGCGGTGGAGGCGGCGATCGAAGCGACTGCCGCTACCCGAAACATCGAGGCCGTGGGCTACCGCCCGCAGCTGCGGGCGGGGGTTCATTTCGGCAAGGCGCAGAAGGTCGGCGGCGATTACCTGGGAGTTGACGTGAACGTGGCAGCGCGTGTCGCCGGGGCCGCCCGGGCCAACGAGGTGCTCGTCTCGGAAACCGCCCGCGAGCGTCTCAACACCGACGCAATGCGGCTGAAGCGGAAGTGGCTATTCCGCGCGAAGGGCGCGCCCGAGGACCTCAAGGTGTACGCCGTGCAGACGATCGCCGGCAAATAGGCTTCCCCCAATGAGCGCCGTGCAGGTGACCAGGGACGGGCCGGCCGCGCGGGTGGTCCTCAACCGCCCCGAGGCGCTGAACGCCTGGAACGAGGAGCTCGGGACCGATCTGAACGCGGCAATCGGCGAGCTCGGCGTTGACGACAGCGTTCGCGCCGTGCTGATCACCGGCGCCGGCCGGGGGTTTTCATCTGGCGCCGACCTGCGCGAGACTCGTGACGGCGGCGAGGAGGGCTTGCCCGACCTATCGGAGCGCCTGCGAGAGATCTATCACCCGATCATCATCGGGATCCGCGAGATGCCGAAGCCCGTGATCGCCGCCGTCAACGGCCCGGCGGTCGGCATCGGCTGCTCGCTGGCGCTCGCCTGCGATTTGGTGGTGGCTGCCGAGTCGGCTTATTTCCTGTTGGCCTTCGTGAATATCGGCTTGGTTCCCGATGGCGGCGCCACCGCCATCCTGCCCGCCCGCATCGGGTTCGGGCGGAGCGCCGAGCTGGCGATGCTGGGCGAGAGGCTGCATGCGCCGGCAGCCCTCGAGTGGGGCCTGGTGAACCGGGTCGTCCCCGATGGCGACCTCGAGGCGGAGGCGGGAATGCTTCTGGAGCGGATGGCCAATGGGCCCACCACCTCCTACGCCGGGGCCAAGCGCCTCCTAAACCGACGGGCCTACGCCGGCCTCGCCGATCAGCTCGACGCGGAGGCGGAGCAGCAGCGCGCGCAGGGATACACGGGCGACTTCGTCGAAGGCGTGGTCGCCTTCCTCGAGAAGCACCCGCCCCGATTCACCGGGGCCTGAGCGGTGCCCGCCATCCCGAACGGCCTTGGCGTTCGCATTTCGCGTCTGGGTGCGGCGGCGCAAAACGCGCTGGAGGTCGCCCGGTTCGGCGGGCTCGAGACCGGCGAGGAGCCTTCATCGTTCGAGGTGATCGCCGAGCAGCCGGTCTATCGCCTGCGCCGATACTTCCCCGACGTGGCGGCCGGCCCTCCGGTCGTACTGGTCCCGCCGCTGATGCTGGCGGCCGACGTCTACGACGTGGCCCCCAGCTCGAGCGCCGTCGCGACTCTCGCCGAGCACGGAGTCGACCCGTGGGTGGTTGACTTCGGATCCCCGGAGCACGAGGAGGGCGGGCTCGAGCGCAATCTCACCGACCATGTGCTCGCCGTCGCCGACGCCGTGAGGCGGGTATCGACCGAGACGGGCCAGAACGTGCACCTCGCCGGCTATTCCCAGGGTGGGATGTTCTGCTACCAGGCCGCTGCCTACCTTCGAAGCGAGGGCGTAGCAACCATCATCACCTTCGGCAGCCCCGTCGACACCGCATCTGCCCTGCCGCTCGGAATCCCAGAGGAGGTGGGCACGCGCGCGGCGAGCGCGCTGGCGCGGGCCTTCGAGCGCGGCGCTGTTCCCGCCTGGATGAGCCGCGAGGGCTTTCGCCTGCTCGACCCGGTGAAGTCCATGCGCCAGCGTCTCGACTTCGTGCGCCAGCTCGGCAACCGCGAGGCGCTCTTGCCTCGGGAACGCCAGCGACGCTTTTTGATGCGCGAGGGCTGGGTGGCCTGGCCGGGGCCGGCGCTGGCGGAGTTCATGCGCCAGTTCATCGTCCACAACCGGATGCTCTCGGGGGGCTTCGTCATCGAAGGCCGGCTCGTCACCCTCGCGGACATCACCTCTCCCCTCCTCTACTTCGTCGGCGAGATCGACGAAATCGCGCCCGCCGACGTGGTCCGTGCGGTCCGCCGGGCGGTTCCCGAGGCCGACGTCTACGAGGTCGCTCTTCGTGCCGGGCATTTCGGCCTGGTGGTCGGCAGCTCCGCGACCAAGACCACCTGGCCGGTGGTAGCCGAGTGGGCTCGCTGGCGAACCGGGGACGGCGCGATGCCCGAGGTGCTCGAGCGAATCGACGAGATCGCCGCGGTCCGTGAGGACGATCCCGGCCTGCCCACCCGCGTAGTCCACGCCGCGGGCCTCACCGCGAACGTCGGCTACGGCATCGCCCGCTCGGCCGTGAGCGCCGCCCGGGCCGCCGGTGGCGCGGCGCGCGACCTCACGGGCGAGGCAGCGGGCCAGCTCACGAGGCTCTCTCGCCTGGAACGGGTCCGGCCGGGAACCAGGATCTCGATCGGAAGGCTTCTCGACGAACAGGCCACGAGCGCCCCCGACGAGGTCTTCTTTTTGTGGGAGGACCGCGCCTACACCCGGGCTCAGGTGAAGAGTCGTATTGACGCAGTGGTCCGCGGCCTGCTCTCGCTCGGGATCCGCCAGGGCGAGCACGTGGGCGTGCTGATGGGCCCGCGGCCCAGCGCCCTCTCCGTGGTCGGCGCCCTGAACCGGCTCGGGGCGATCGCCGTCCTCATGCGCCCGGACGGACCGGTGGCCCGCGAGGCCGAGCTCGCGCAGGTCAACCGGATCATCGCCGACCCCGATCTCGCCTCGGCAGCGCGAGAAGGCGCTTCGGTCCCGGTCCTCGTCCTCGGCGGAGGCGCCGGGCCGCGCGAGCTCGAGGCCGGCCTCGTCGACATGGAGCGCATCGACCCCGACGACGTGGGAATCCCCGCCTGGTACCAGCCCAATCCGGGCCGGGCCGAGGACCTGGCGTTCATCCTCTTCACCGGGGAGGGCGAGCGCACGCGCCCGAACCGCATCACGAACGGCCGCTGGGCGGTCTCGGCGTTCGGCACAGCGACGTCGGCAGCCCTCGACTCGGGCGACACCGTCTACAGCGTCACGCCCGTCTACCACCCGTCCGGCCTCTTGATGTCGATCGGCGGCGCGGTGGCCGGGGGCAGCCGCCTCGCCCTGGCGCGCCGCTTCGACCCCGAGACCTTCTGGGACGAGGCACGCCGCTACGGCGTCACCGTGTCGGCCTACACCTGGACGATGCTCCGCGACTTGGTCGAGGCCCCCGAGGACCCGCGCGAGCACCACCACTCGGTGCGACTGTTTATCGGCTCCGGGATGCCGCGCGGGCTCTGGCGCCGGGTCGCCGAGCGCTTTGCCCCCGCCTCGGTTCTGGAGTTCTACGCCTCAACCGAGGGCGACGCGGTACTCGTCAACCTCACCGGGTCGAAGCCGGGCTCCAAGGGCCGGCCCCTTCCCGGCAGCGCTGAGGTCCGCATCGCCGCCTACGACGCCTCGCGCAGCGCCCTCGAGGAGGGGCCCGACGGCTTCGCGGTTCCGTCGTCGCGCGGCGAGACGGGGATGCTCGTCGCGCGCGCAGGCCGGGGGACGGCGGTCGCGACAAGCGACACCCCCCTCCGGGGGCTCTTTGAGCCGGGCGATGCCTGGCTTCAGACCGGTGATCTCTTCCGCCGCGACGTGGACGGCGATTACTGGCTCGTGGCGCATTCGCACGCGCTCATCAGGTCGGCCGGCGGCAGGGTCCCGGCGATCCCGATCGAGGATGCCCTCGGCGACGTCGATGCGATCGACCTCGTCACGGCCTACGGAGTCTCGGCCGGCGAGACAGAGCTCGCCGTTGCGGCAGTCAGCCTGCGCGAAGGCAAGCGTCTCGGCCCCAAGGCGCTCACCAGCGCTCTGTCCGCTCTCGAGCAGCACGAGCGCCCCGCCGTGGTCCGCGTCGTGGATCAGATCCCGGTCACCACCTGGTACCGGCCGCTCACGGGCCGGCTGCGCAGGGAGGGGATTCCCAAGCCGGCGAAGGGCATGAAAGCCTGGTACTGGAACGCCGAGCGCGGGGCCTACTCCGCCCTGACGGCCGCGGCGCGAGAGCGCCTGCTCCAAGCCTAGCGTTGGCGACACGCGCCAAGTCCGTCCCGGAGTCCCACCCTGTAGGGGGGTTTCCGGGACGTTCGTGGTGCGGGGGGGCTCGGGGCGCCGCGCCTCCCTACAGCCGCCCCGCCTCCAGCAGCCGCCGCAAAAAACGCCGGGTCTCGGGCTGCTCGGGCTCGCTCAGGAGCTTTCCGGGCGGATCAAGCTCGAGGATGCGGCCATCGTGCAGGAAGCCGACGAAGTCGGCGACCTCGCGGGCGAAGCTCATCTCGTGGGTGACGATGAGCATGGTCATCCCCTCGGCCTTCAACTCGCGGACGGCCTCCAGCACCTCGCCCACGAGCTCGGGATCTAGCGCGCTGGTGATCTCGTCGAGGAGCAGCGCGCGCGGCCGGCCCACCAGGGCGCGAACGATGGCGACCCGTTGCTGCTGGCCGCCGGAGAGCTCGTCGGGACGTTCGGTCTCCCTGCCCTCGAGCCCGAACCGGGCAAACAGAGTTCGAGCGCGCTCGACCGCGTCCTCGCGCGCCATGCCGTGGGCGCGCGTCGCTCCGAGCACTACGTTCTCCAGCGCCGTCAGATGCGGAAACAGGTTGTAGGCCTGGAAGACGACGCCGAGGCGCCGGCGCACGGCGACCGAATCGACCGCGGGGTCGGTCATCACATCGCCGTCGAGGAAGACGTCGCCGTCGTCGATCTCCTCCAGCAAATCCACGCAGCGAAGCAGCGTCGACTTGCCGGAGCCCGAGGCGCCGATGATCGCGATCGCCTGATGCTCGCGAACCTCCAGGTCCACGCCCCTCAGCACCTCTCGCTCGCCGAACGCCTTGGTCACGCCGCGGGCCTCGATGACTGGCGTCGAGCTCAGCGGACCCTCCCCCCCATGCCGTAGCGGTCCACCAATCGCGATAGCGGCACCGTGACCGCCAGGTAGAGAAGGGCGGCAGCCAGAAGCGGCGTGTAGTTGAACGTCGATGCAGAAATGATCGACGCCTGCCGATAGGCCTCGATCACGCCGAGCACCGACACTAGGGCAACGTCCTTCTGCAGCGAGATGAAGTCGTTGAGAAGCGGCGGGCCGACGCGACGAACCGCCTGCGGGAGGACGACGAAGCGCAGAGCCTGGCCCTCGGTGAGCCCGACCGACAAGGCGGCATCGCGCTGGCCGCGATGGACCGAGGCGATGCCGGCGCGGTAGACCTCCGCCACGTAAGCGCTGTATGAGAGCGTCAGCGCGAGGCCGCCCAGGAGCACCGGATCCGACGGCAGGCCCTGGAGTTGCAACGCCGGGATCCCGAACCCCACGAGATAGATCAGCAGGATCGTCGGGATGCCGCGGAACAGGTCGACCCACACGGCCGCGATGAGGCGCAAGGGGAAGAGCGCCGGCGGGCGGCTCGTGCGCACCAGCGCGATCACGAGCCCGACGACCAAGACGGCAACCTCGATGACCACGAACATCTTCACATCCAGCCAGAACCCGCGCAGGACATCCGGAAAGGCGTTGCCGAAGGCGCTCGATGAGAAGAACGTCTCACGGACCGTGGGCCAGCCCGGGCTCGTGAGCGCCAAGGCGGCGAGGCCGCCGAGGACGAAGACCGACGACGCGGCCGCGATCGCCTGGCCGCGACGATCAGACCGGCGTTTCGCGGCGGCGCGCGCGGCGCGGCGATCGGTCAGGACGGCCTCGCTCACCGGCGCGACCATGACGGCCGCGGCGGACGGCTAAGCGGTCAGTCCAGCTTGGGCGCCTGGGCAGCCTGGCTCATCCAGCGATCGGTGATCCGCTGGAGCTCGCCCGAGGCGCGGAGCTGCTCAATCGCCCACGAGACGCACGCGGTCTCCGGCGACCCCTTTTCGAGTAACGCGCCGAAATGGTCGCCGCCGGGTGCGGCGAACTGGCCGACGATCGCCGAGTTCGGAACCTGGGCAGCGGCTATATAGAGGGCAGTTGGAAGGTCGGTCACGATCGCGTCGACCTGGCCCTGCTTCAGGGCGGTGACGACGTCGTTGGAGTTGTCGAAGACCTTCTCCTGGGCCGACGGCTGGATGATCTGGTTGACGGCCTCGAGGCTGGTGGTCCCGATCTGCACGCCGATCTGCGCCGACTTCAGGTCCGCCAGCGAGGTGGCCTTGGCGGCGTCGGAGCTCTTGAGCGCGAGTACCGCCTGGTTCGCCGTGTAGTAGGGGGCGGAGAAGTCCACGGCCTTGGCGCGCACGGGCGTGATCGAGATCTGGTTGACGTCGAAGTCGAAGCTCTTCGATCCCGGGGCGTACGAGGCGTTGAAGGGCTCGGTCACCCACCTGACCTGGCTCGAGTCGAATCCGAGCTTGCCGGCGATCGCATAAGCGACAGCGCTTTCGAAGCCCTTGCCGTTGGTCGGGTCGTTGTTCTCGAAATAGGGTGGGTAAGCGGGCTTGTCGGTCGCGATCGTCAGCGTGCCCTTGACATGCGTCTGTAGCTCTGATGGCGCGCAATTGGCGGCGCTCGGCGTGGTCGTCGCGGCCGGTTCGGACTTCTCGCCACAGCCGGCGAGGAGGGTCAGCGCAGCGATTCCGGCGACGAGCTGAGTGCGGGGGGCGATCAAGGCGGGTAGGTGTATCAGCATCGGCCGCCGCTCGCGACAGCCGCCTACGCGAGCCGGCAGCTCAGGCGATGTCGGGCTGGGGAGCCGGGCTCCAGTCGCGGACCTCGCGCCAACCCACGAGGCGGCCCGCCTGCTCGTCCCATAGCTTCAGCCGAGTCGTTTTGATTCCATCCCAGAAAGTCAACACGGGGACGGACTGGAAGACCGGCACGCCGTCGTGGGCGGCCTGGAGCTTGTAGTTGGGGATCGCGGCGCTCAGGTGGTGGACGTGGTGCAGGCCGATGTTTCCGGTGAAGAACTGCAGGACCTTGGGCAGGCGCAGGTATGAGCTTCCCCGCAGGGCTGCATCGTCATAGCTCCACTCGGCCGAGTTCTCCCAGTAGACGTCCTCGAACTGGTGCTGGACGTAGAAGAGCCAGACTCCGGCCATTCCGGCGAGCAGGGCCGACGGTCCCTCCACAAGCCAGAACTTCCCGAACCCGAGCCAGAAGCCAAGCCCCGTGAGCGTGGCGACGAGCGCGACATTCGTGAGGTACACGCTGTTACGCAGGCGAGACCTAGCATCGCGGGCGACTATCCGCGGCTTGATCATCATCGCGAATACCGGGCCGATCGTGAACATCACCGCCGGATTGCGAAACAGCCGGTAGCCGGTGCGCGCAATCCAGGGCATTGCCCGGTACTCGGCGACGGTCAGGGTGGGTACGTCGCCCTGGCCGCGGCGGTCGAGGTCCCCCGCGGTGGCGTGATGCACGGCGTGATCGCGCTGCCAGGCGCGAAACGGGGCAAAAACCAAGAGGCCGGTGAACCGGCCGACGATCCCGGTCCAGCGCCGCGAAGGCAGGAACGAGCCGTGGGTGCAGTCATGAAAGACGATGAAGGTGCGAACGAGGAAGCCCGCCGCTGGAATCGACAGCGCCAGCACGATCAGATAGGAAACGTCGAGCGCGAAGTACATCGCGACCCAAAGCCCGAGGAATGGCACGACCGACGTCGCGAGGTCGAGGAGCGCCCGACCGAGCTCCGGACGCGCGTACTTGCGGACGGCCTGCGTGGGGCTTTCGGCAGCCGCCGTAGGGGCGGAACTGGACATCTGGTCGCTCCTTCGGCGCCGTGAATCTCGTCGGGGAGTGAGGCGCCAGCATCGACGCCCAGGCGACCGTAGCAGCCCGAGCCTCAAGCGGTGCTAAATCCCGGCCGCCACAGCCGCCAGATAGGGTTGGCCGTGAAGCATGGAATCCGCCAATCCGAACCAGACGGATATCTCGGTCGGCATCGTGGGCGCCGGCTTCGGCGGCCTCGGAATGGGCATTCGCCTCGCCCAGCAGGGGATCCGGAACTTCGAGATCTTCGAGCGCGGCGACAGCGTGGGCGGCGTCTGGCGCGCCAATCGCTATCCAGGCGCCGCCTGCGACGTCCCGTCGCATCTCTACTCGTTCTCGTTCGCCAAGGGCCATGAGTGGACGCGCCGCTACGCGCCCAGAGCCGACATCGTTCGCTACCTGGAGAGACTTGCGGACGACTATGGACTGCGCCCGCACCTGACGCTCAACACCGAGGTCACGGAAGCGAGCTTCGACGCCGAGGCCGGCCGGTGGACAATCACGACCGAGGCCGGTGAGACCAGGAGGTTCGACGTCCTGGTCACAGCGTGCGGCCAGCTCACGCGTCCGGCGATCCCGGGGCTCCGGGGGCTCGAGGATTTCTCCGGGCCGGCCTTTCACTCCGCCGAGTGGAACCACGAGATCAGCCTGGAGGGCAAGCGAATCGCCGTCATCGGCACCGGCGCCAGCGCGATCCAGTTCGTGCCGGAGATCGCGCCGAAGACCGCACACCTGGCCATCTACCAGCGCTCGGCGCCGTGGATAGTCCCGAAGTCGGATCGCGCCTACCCGGAGTGGGAGCGACGGCTCTTCAAGACGCTGCCCGGCCGAGTCGCGCTCAGCCGCCTCGGCAACTTCACCTTCCTCGAGAGCGCGACCTACGCCTTCACGGGCAAGAGCTGGGTCGGGCGCCCGATCCAGGCGATCGCCGATCGGGAGCGCCGCCGCGTGCTGACGGACCCGGAATTGCGCGAGAGGGCCACCCCCGACTACACGCTCGGCTGTAAGCGCGTGCTGTTCACCAGCGATTGGTATCCCACGCTCAACCTCCCCCAAGTCGAGCTCGTGAGCGGAGGCGCAAGGCACATCACCAAGGACGGCGTGGTCGGCGCCGACGGGGTCGAGCGCCTCGCCGACGTGATCGTTTTCGGCACCGGCTTTCAGAGCCTCAACTTCGTCGCTCCGATGAAGGTCTGCGGTCTGGATGGCAGGGAGCTCAACGAGGTCTGGGCGGGACGCGCCGAGGCCTACCTGGGAACGACGGTGAGCGGGTTCCCCAACCTCTACCTCCTCTACGGGCCGAACACAAACCATGGCTCCGGCTCGGTCCCCTACACCCTCGAATGTCAGTTCAACTACGTGATCGACGCGCTCCGCCACATGCGCAGGCGAAGTTTTCGCTACATCGAGTTGCGGCCCGAGGTCCAGCGCCGGTGGCGCGAGGAGATGGAGGAGCGAAGCCGGGGCACCGTCTGGTTGTCGGGCGGCTGTCACAACTGGTACCTCAATGAGCGCGGGGAGAACACCAACAACTGGCCCGGCGCCTGGCTCGAGTTCCGCCGGCGCACGCGCACCATCGACCCGGCCGACTACCGCGCCGCGCGCTAGAGACTCCCTACGCGGCGAATGACGCAACTGCTGAGCGCGGAACGGGTGGCCGAGCACGTCGAGCTCCTCACCCTCAACCGTCCAGATGAGCTGAACGCGATGACGGCCGCGCTCTGCGCCGAGCTGCACGCATCGCTCGACCGCCTGGCGGCGGATCGCTCTTGCCGGGCGATCGTCCTCACGGGGGCGGGTCGCGGATTCTGCGCCGGCCTCGACCTGCGCGGCTATGGCCAGGCGCCGGGCAACGACGGTAGCGACGACGCCCGTGACCGGCTCGGGAACCAGGAGCACATGTCGCGGCTGATCCTGCGCCTGCGGGAAACTCCCCAGCCCGTGATCGCGGCGGTCAACGGCCCCGCGGCGGGCTTTGGCCTGGCGCTCGCCCTCGGCTGCGACATCCGCTACGGGGCGCGCAGCGCGGTCCTGCGAGTCGCGTTCTTGAACATCGGGGTGTCGAACTGCGACATGGCCACCAGCTGGCTCCTGCCTCGTCTCGTCGGCGCCTCGCGCGCACATGAGCTGATGCTGACCGGGCGCCGGATCGACGCCGGAGAGGCCGAGCGCATCGGCCTGCTGGCGGCGGTCCTCGACGACGATCAGCTCGTCGGGCACGCGGTCGAGAGCGCCGAGGCGATCGCCGCGCTCGCGCCGTGGGCCGTCCGGCTCACAAAGCAGGGCATGTGGACCGCGCTGGAGATTCCGTCGGAGCGGGCAGCCACGGAGTACGAGGACCGCCAGCAGATCATGGCTACGCACGGAGTGGCGCTTCGCGAGGCGGTGTCCGCCTTTCTGGAGAAGCGGCCCGCCTCGTTTCCCGACTGATCCGGGCGCGCGCCAGGGGCGTTGGCGCAAAGTCCGGTCCGCACGCGAGAGTTTGCACGGGCTCATGGATGGGCGCCGACGCGGTTGCGAGACGCCGCAGCCGCCTGACGGCGACGCTCTCAGGTCGCGGAGCCGGTAGCGGCTGCGCCCCGTCCAAGAGCGCCGAATGGCGACCTCGCACGATCCCCAGGCCTTCGATGTCCTTCGCGTCGAGGGCGAGCGGCCGTGGAGCCGAGTAGGTGGCCACCGTCCACCGACCCTCGACCGTCCTCTTCGCAACCAGGCGGTAGCCGTAGCGAGGCGGGTTCTGCGGACCGTCGGTGACCGCGATGATCCGCCGCGCTTGGACGCCGCATGGGTAGCTCGACGAGTCCACTGCGGGCATCGCGCCGCCCATGTAGTAGGAGAGGGTCACTCCCACCTCAGGTGGCGCCACAAGGACGATTCCCCTGGGACGGCTGGCGAGCACCGCCTGGCTCAGCCCTCGCCAATTGTCGCGCTGCATCCCTGGCACGGTGCAGATCGCCGCGATCACCGCGGCCATCGGCAGGGCGATCACCGCTGCCGGCGCGAGACGGAGGGGCGTCCGAGCCTTCAGCGCGTCCGCCGCCAGCGCCGCGCCCCCGGCGACGAGCAGCAGGAGCAGCGGCAGAGCGCCATCGAGGTTGTAGGGCTCGACGTAGTCGAGCCCGGCCAGGGCCAGGACGAGAGGGATCGCGAACCCGGCTCCTGCGACCACCGCGACGACGCCGGCCAGCCGGCGTGGCCTTCCTCGCCCGAGCCTGAACAGGACGAAGATCGAGGCCGCGAACAGCGCCAGGATCACAGGCGCGGCATATCGGGCGCCCATGGGAATGTTGACCAGAGATCCGGAGGGATGAGTCAACTGCCCGGTCGCAAACTTCACGAGCGCCGACGCTCCGCGCTCGATCACGGGCACCTGCGTGAAGGCGTTGTTGCGCCCGCTGCGCTCCTGTTGGATCGCCAGCGGCAGCAGCGCGATTCCGGTGAGCGCAAGGGCTCCGCACGCCCCCAACGCCCGGCGCCGCTCTCCTTGCCGGGCGGCGGCAACGAGGATCAGGGCCTCGATGCCGGTGAATAGCCCTGAGAAGTAGTGCGTCGCCAGGCCGGCGCAGCCGGCCAGGGCCCACCCCACGTACGCGCCCCGGCTGGGTCGCTTCAGGGCACGCAGGAAGAAGTAGAGAGCGACCGCGCTGAAGAAGATGTAGAAGGGATAGGACCGCGCCTCCTGGGAGAACCAGAAGACGTCGGGGTTGCATGCCGCGAGGAGCGCGGCGAGCACGCCGGCGCGCCGCCCGAGAAGCTCGCGGCCCGCCAGGTACATCGCCACGATCGTTCCGATCCCGGCGAGCATCGAGAGCGAGCGCAGGCCCACCTCGCCGGTGCCGAAGAGATGCGACCAGGCCCAGGCGAGGCTGTAGTACACCGGGCCGCTGCGCTCCGACCCGGCGAACGCCCGGAACGTATCCAGGTAGCCCGGGTGGATCACACGGCCGGCGGTGATGGTCTCGCCCGAGTCGAAGCTCTGCAGGCCGAGCGTGGCAAAGCACACGACGGCGAAGCCCGCGACGATCGCCACCAACCACGCCACGTCTCCACGGGATCGCGCACGCATACGCGAGATGGTGCGCCCGCAAGCTAAGCCCCAGCTAATCGAGCTGTTTCGAGGGGAAACTGGCCTCGATCACGCGGACGAGGCCGGCTCCGTGCTCGTCGACCTCGAAGCGGTCGTCGTAGTCGAGCGGGCTGTGGAGCCGCGACCAGCCGAATCCTGCGTCCACCAGCGCCGCTGTTGCTTCGGTCTCGTCCTCGAAGTGGGGATGTACGCGACTGCGCACGAAACCCGAGAGAGCGAGCCTGAAGGCGTCGGCGCGAACGCCTCCGACCTCGCTTTCGAGGTGGAGGTCGGAGAGGTAGACGCCCGCCGAAAAAGCCCCCAAGGTGGTGGCGATCCGCCGCCAGAGGCCGGCGAGGCTCTCCGGGCCTAGATAGTGGACGAGGCCCTCGGTGACAATGGCCAGCCCCCGCGACGGGTCCAGTCCCGCCGCGATGCCCGCCAGGCTGGCCGGACCCTGGTCAGCCAGCGCGTCGATGTCCACCACGCGGTGATGCTCGCCCCGGGAGCCGATCTTCTCGAGGGCTTCCCGCTTGCGCTCGGCCATCGCCGGTAGGTCGGCCTCGACATAGGTGATCCGCTCGCCATAGCGCCTCGCGAATCGCCAGCCGCGCGGCGACATCCCGCAGGCGATCTCGAGCACCGATCCCACGCGCCCATCGTCGATCCAACTCTCGAGCAGGTGGTCGATGAGCTTGTGGCGCGCGAGCAGGAAGGCCTCGAGGGTGATCCCGCCCACCAACCGCGACGCTGCCACCGGCACCCGCATCCACTCGTAGAGAAGGCGCCCGGTAGCGGTCGCGAGCGCCGGGTGGGAGAGCCCGTTTCGTGTCCACACGTACCCGGTGTAGTGAGCGGTCGGGCTGATCGCATCCGAGCCGCGGGGCGGGTCGCTCATGCGCGGTGCTCTAGGGCGGCGCGGTCGATCTCCGCCGGGCGGGTGAGGCCCGACAACGCCATGGTCAGGTCCAGCTCGGCCAGGAACATCCGGATGACGGTCTCGACTCCCTCCGCGCCGCCGAGCGCCAGGCCCCAGACGTAGGGGCGGCCGAGGAGCACCGCATCGGCGCCAAGCGCAAGGGCCTTGAAGGCGTCGGCTCCCGAGCGCACGCCACTGTCGAGGAGGATGGCGAGATCGTCGCCCACGGCGGCCGCGATGTCCGGCAGCGCGTCGAGCGAGGCGATCGCGCCGTCGACCTGGCGGCCACCATGGTTGGAGACCACGAGCCCGGCAACGCCGCGATCGCGCGCTTCCACGGCGTCTTCTGGATGCAGAACGCCCTTCAGCAGGATTGGCAGCGAGGTCATCTCCCGCAGCGTGTCGAGGTCGTCCCAGGTCAGCGACGGATTGGGAAAGACCGTGAGGAACATCCCGATGCCCTCTCCCGGGTCGTCGGGGTTCGACATCCTGGCCCGAAGCGCCGGATCCTTCACGTAGTTCGCGACGCCCCGTCCCTCGAGGCCCGGCAGGTATGCCTCCTGGAGGTCGCGCGGCTTCCAGCCGGGGAACGCGTTGTCCACGGTCACGACAATCGCTCCGTAGCCCGCGGACTCGGCGCGAGCGACCATGCTCACCGCAACGTCGGAATCGTTTGGCCAGTAGAGCTGGAACCAATGAGGCGCATCGCCGTGGGCGGCGGCGATGTCCTCCAGGGAGTTGTCGCTCACTGACGACGCGACGATTCCCAGTCCTGCTGCCACCGCGCCGCGGGCGGTCGCGAGCTCGCCTTCGGGGTGAAAGAGGGACTGCACGCCGATGGGCGCGAGCATCACCGGAGCGATCAGCTCGCTGCCCAGGAGCTTGGTCGCCAGCGACCGGTCGGCCACATCGCGAAGCATCCGTGGGACGATCCGCCAGCGCCTGAAGGCATCGAGGTTGGCGCGGTAGGTGTCCTCCGTCCCGGCGCTGCCCGAGACATAGCCACGTGCGCGGTCGTCGAGCGCCTCCTGAGCGCGAGCCTCGAGCTCCGCCCAGGAGACCGGGAGCGCAGGGCTCTCTCCCGCCGCTCCGGCTGCGTAGATCTGCCGGTAGTAGTCGCCGAAGGGCAGGGAGGCCTCGCTCACTCCGCGCCTCCGTATTGCGAGACCAGCCGGCCGTGGCGATGACGGAAGAGAAAGGCAACCACACGCGCCGCGAGCTCGCCGGAGCCGGGCATCCAGCGCAGAGGCCGGCGCAGCTCGAAGGAGAGGCGGTCGGAGACCTGCGAGCTCGCGCCGTCGGGTTCGACGATCCGTTCGTGCTGCCACAGCGACATCGTCAGCATCGAGGAGCGCTCGAGGAAGCGCAGCCCGGGGCCGCGCTCGGCGAGCGAGAGATCGTCGAAGTCAACCGGAAGGATTCCGAAGAGCAGCAGCCAGCTCCTCCCCAGCGGCTCGCCAACCGGGACGTCCTCGATCGTGCGGCCACGGATCCCGCGCGGCATCGTCATCCGCAGAAACGGGCTGAGCTCGTCATTGATGCCCTCCGGCGAAACCGCGCGCGCCCAGACCTCCGCCGCCGGGGCGGCGACGTGGCTCGTCTGGACCACGGTCTTCATCGCAGCGGACGCTATATAAACCGTGCGTGCCCGGGATCGGAACCTTCATCTCCCCCGGCCGCTCGCTCTCCGACTCGGTCGAGCGCGCGCGGAGGGTTGACGAGCTGGGCTTCGACTCGATCTACACCACGCAGATCGCTGGGCGCGATGCGTTCACGGTGCTCGGGGAGTTCGCGCATGCCACGCAGACGGTCAAGCTCGGCACCGGCGTCGCCCCGATCTTCGCCCGAACGCCCGTGGCGATGGCCCAGGTGGCGGCGACGCTCGACGAGGCCTCCGGCGGGCGGATGGTCCTCGGGCTCGGCGTCTCGCATCGCGTGACCGTGGAGAACTGGTTCGGCGCAGAGATCACGAAGCCCGTCTCGCAGATGCGCGCGTATGCAGGCGTTGTCCGCGCGATCCTCGCCGGCGAGGAGGCGCCTGAGAACGAGTTCTTCCCGACGGCCTTCCGGTTCATGGGCTACGGGCCCCGGCCGGAGCTGCCCATCTACGTCGCCGCGTTATCGCCGAACATGCTTCGCCTCGCAGGCGCGATCGGCGATGGCCTGATGCTCTGGCTCTGCTGTCCCGACTACATCCGCGACGTGGTGATTCCCGAGGTGAGGCAGGGCCGGGAGCAGGCCGGCAGGTCGATGGAGGGCTTCGACGTAGTCGCCGCGGTCCCGTCCGCGCTCACCGACGACCGCGGCGCGACTTTGGACGCCATGCGCCAGGATCTCGTCACCTACGCCTCGCTCCCTTTCTACAGGGCGATGCTCGAGAGCTCGGGCTTCAGCGACGAGATCGCGGCCTTCGACGCGGGCATGGCTGCAGGCGACGTGGAGAAGGCAAAAGCCGGGCTCTCGGAGAGGATGCTCGATTCCCTCGCGGGGATCGGATCGGCCGACCAGGTGAAGGCCGGGGTCCAGCGCTACCTCGACGCGGGCGCGATCTCGCCCTGTATCGGCGGCATCCGGGGCGGCAACTTCGACGGCGCGATCGACGCCGTGTCGGAGCTTTTGTAGCTACGCAATCCCGCCGCCGAACGGCGGGACATTGCGGCGGTTCGCGTCGCGCGGGTCGTCGGCCTCGGGCTTCGGCCTCGCCGCGACCGCGGAGCCGGTCGCGTTGGGCGAGGGCGCCGTGGGCACCCTGGCGACCACCCACCCACCGTCCTTCGCGAACACGAAGTAGCTCGAGGAGGGGTCGCCCTCGGCGAGCTGGTTGCGGATGGCGTCGGCCTCGGCGCGCGTTCCGTACTGCTTGCCCTGCAAGGCCATTCGCCAGAGGCTAAACCCCCTACCCCGCGAGCAGGTCGACCAGCCGCCGGTAGACGTCGAACGCCGGCTTTCGCGAGTAGTCGTCGCGCAAGAGCCCGTAGTGGTGCTGGAAGTTGAGCGACGAGGTGTTGTGGTCGCAGAGGTCGAACCAGCGGTAGTCGCTGATCCCGTAGTTGCCGCGGAAGCGGTTGACAGCGCGAACCATCTCTCGCAGAGCCGTGACCTGGGTGGATTCGTCTCGGGCCGGGCCCGTCGGCCAGCCGTTCTCCTCGACCTTGATCGGGACCCCGGGCCCCAACCCCGCCACGGGCATGAAGCATTCACGCAGCACGCTCATCGCGTTGACCATGCCGTCGGCGTAGCCGCTTGGCGTCGGCTCAACCGGAGGAAAAACAGTGCCGGGGTAGGCGTCTAAGCCAACCCAATCGACCGCCCGAATGAAGCGGGAGCCGCCGTGGGCGGCGAGGTAGCTCCAGAACTTGTTCTCGCTCGACGGGTCGCTGCGGTAGGCCCAGTTGAACCCGATCCGAAGGCGGCCGAAACCCAGGTGCCGCGCAACTCGGTGGGCGGCCTCGACGCCGCGGATCAGAGCGTCCTTCGCGCCGGCGAAGGCGCTGTCGGAGGCGTCGGGTGCGATCGGCAGGAAGTTCACCTCGTTCGTGATCTGGAGGGCGGTGACGCCCCGGATGGACCCCAGGCGCCGTGTGACCATGCGGACGTACCGCACCCACCGCCCAATGTGGCCCTCCTGAGAGTCCGTCGGGTGATATCGGACCTGGACCTCGACCCTGTAGCCGTGGCGCGCGTAGCCGCGCGCCGCCCTTGCGAACCGCCGGATCCCGGCTTGGTGGTCGGACCAGAAGAGGCGGTTCAGGCGAAGGATGAACGGCCGGTCACCGCTCGGCCTGAGCTCGCGCAGGGCGCGCAGCGTCTCCGCGGGATCCTCGGGCGTCTCGGCGACGGGCGGGCCCAGCGCACCGGCAAAGCCCGCCGGGTTGATGCCGAACCGCAGGCGCGGTGCGTGCCTGACCGGCGTGACCGACGCGGCGGTCGTGTCGCCGAGGCAGGGTGCGGCGGCGGCAGGTTGCGCTGCTGCCAGCACGCCGATGGCGAGGAGAGCGGCGGTGGCCGCGCTTTTCATGATCTCTTTGCCGCCGGGACCATCGCCGCGTAGTCGTACGGGCGGTCGGTGCGTGCGTAGAGGAACCGCGGAACCAGCACGAGGCTCTCCTCGTAGCTCACCCCGGGAGCGCCCATCGGCAGCTCCCAGCCGAAGTCGGGATCGGCCTCCCACTCGACCTGACCGTCGAGCGCCGCGTCGAGAACCCGAGAAACCAGCCCGGCCACGATCTCCCGCGACCCCTTTCCCTCACCGCCACCGACGAACCCCGCGGTCAGCAGGAACCTCTGGACCGGGCTCGCGGCGACACGCGCCACCGGCGGCCAGATCTCCTCGCTCTCGCGCAGTAGCGCCCCGAACTTCGCGCCCTCGGGCAGGGGATCGTCCGACCCGCCAAGCACCACCCCGCCCCGCTCGGCCACCAGCGCCGCGAACGGGTGCTCACGAGGCGCGCCGTTCACGGGGTCAGTCGACGTTGTTCTCTGCCTCGGCGATCGCATCGGCGGTGCGAGGCACGAGGACTGCTCGCTTGAACTCGGCGACCAGCTGGCCGGTCTGCTTGTAGACGCGCGTATGGACCTTGACGACGCCGCGGTCCGGCTTCGACTGCGACGGCCTCACCTCGAGCACCTCCGACTCGCAGTAGAGGGTGTCGCCATGAAAGACGGGGTTCGGATGACTGAGCTCCTCGGTGGCGAGGTTGGCGATCGCCTTGCCCGACACGTCGGAGACCGTCATGCCCACCGCCAGGGAGTACACGAGCGGGCCGACCACCACGTTCTGCCCCTGCTGTGACTTTCCCGCATAGACATCGTTTATGTGCAGGGGATGGTGGTTCATCGTGAGCAGGCAGAAGAGATGGTCGTCGGCCTCGGTGACCGTCTTCGCGGGCCAGTGCTTGTAGACGGCCCCGACCTCGAACTCCTCCAGGTAGCGCCCGTACGCATGCGCACCCGAGGCCTCGCGGCCCGCCTGGTCGGTGATCAGCTCGTGCTCGGTGGTGGTTTCGCTCATGCTCCTTCGTTCTTTCGGTAAGTCCTCCCGGGCAGGGCAGTATGGCGAAGCTGCGTCGCCAACCAGCGCCCTCGCGGCTGGATATGCCCGCGCGCGGGAATAGGCCCTCGGGAGGAGGATTCATGAAGCACAGGTTCCTTGCGCTCTTTGCGTGCGTTGTCTGCGCGCTCGGAGCGGCGGCATCGGCGGCATCCGCCACCACCTACGTGGCCCTCGGCGACTCGTACTCGTCAGGGGTCGGGACCCGCACGTACTACGACTCGAATTGCCAGAAGTCGGTGTACGCATACCCGTACCTGCTTCACAACGCGCATCCGAGCTGGACCTTCGTCCACGCCGCGTGCTCGGGGGCGAAGACAGGCGACATCCTGAACAGCCAGGTCTCGAGCGTGACCTCGTCGACCAACTGGGTCACCTACACGATCGGCGGCAACGACGCCGGCTTTTCAAGCGTCATCACGACATGTGCAGAGCCGAGTTGGGCCTCGGACTGCAACGGCGCCATCAACAACGCCCAGGCGTACATCACCAACACCCTGCCTGGACGGCTCGACCTGGTCAACAACGCCATTAAGTCGCGCGCACCGAGCGCGAAGGTGATCGTCCTCGACTACCCGCACCTGTTCAACGGCCAGGACTGCAACGCCGCGACGTGGTTCAGCCCATCGGAGGAGACCCGCCTCAATCAAACGGCGGACATGTTGAAGAACGCCCTCAGCGCCGCGGCCGCGCGCGCGGGGTCGAACTTCATCTTCCGCGACGTCATCCCGCCGTTCATCGGCCACGCCATTTGCGACGGCGGCGGTGGATCCTCGACCGAATGGATCAACGGGCTCTCCAACCCGACCTCGGAGAGCTACCACCCGAAGACGACCGGGCAGGCCAGCGGCTACTACCCGGTGGTGCACGCCGTCACGGGCTAGCTCCCGTTTCGAGTCCGCGCCGCCTGCGCGGAGCCTGCCTAGCGGGCCCTGCGCAGGTGTGCGCGGGCGTCGGCCTTGGAGATCACCTGGCCGATCAGGCTCTGGACCCTCGGGTCGCCCTCGACCTTCAGGTGCCCGTGCTCGTAGGCCTCACGCCAATCGGCGACCTCGCCGTCGGCGGCGAGGATGTTGAACATCGTGCGCGGGATCTGAACGCGAAGGCGCTCGTCATCGGCGACGCCCTTCGTGATCTTGGGACCGGGCAGCTCGATGCGAAAGGCCTGTACGTCGCTTCGCGCAGGGAGCTGCAATCCGATCACAAGCTTCAGGTTGGCGAGCGCCGGAACCTCTTTCTGGATCCGCTCGACGGCGCCACGGATCAGCTCTTCGGCCGCGGCCATCCGGCGCCTAGATCTTGTTGCGCTCGAGCAGCTTGCGGCCGATCACCATCTTCTGGATCTCCGAGGTCCCCTCGCCGATCAGAAGCAGCGGCGCGTCGCGGTAGATGCGCTCGATCTCGTACTCCTTGGAGTAGCCGTAGCCACCGTGGATCCGCAGCGCCTCCTCGGCGTTCGCGTGAGCCGCCTCGGCCGCGAAGAGCTTCGCCATTCCGGCCTCGAGGTCAGAGCGCTGGCCGGCGTCCTTCATGCGCGCCGCCTTGAGGGTCAGCAGTCGCGCGGCTTCCAGGCGCGTGCCCATCTCGGCGAGCTTGAAGGTGATGGCCTGGTGCTGGGCGATCGGCTTGCCGAAGGTCTTGCGCTCCTGGCTGTAGCGAAGGGCCAGCTCCAGCGAGCGCTGGGCGACGCCGACGCCGCGGGCGGCGACGTTGACCCGGCCCAGCTCGAGCGCGTCCATCATCTGGCTGAAGCCCTTGCCGACGCCGTCGGGGCCGCCGAGGACGTGGTCGTCGGTGACCTTGAAGCCGTCGAAGACGAGCTCGGTGGACTCGACGCCCTTGTAGCCCATCTTCTTGATCTGCGGGGGAATCCGTAGGCCCGGCATCTCGGACTCGCCGGGCTCCTTCTCGCAGATGAAGCAGGTCATCCCCTTGTAGGGCGGATCCGACTTGGGGTCCGTCTTCACCAGCACGAAGACCAGTCCGGAGCGAAGGCCGTTCGTAACCCACATCTTCTGGCCGTTGATCTCCCAGCCACCCTCGATCTGCTTGGCCGTCGACTTGATTCCCTGGACGTCGGAGCCGACCTCGGGCTCTGACAGCGAGAAGGCGCCGCGGATCTCGCCGGTCGCCATCTTCGGCAGGTAGCGGTCCTTCTGCTCGTCCGTGCCGAACTTCAGCAGCAGGTAGGAGCCGATGAAGTGGGTGTTGACGACGCCGGAGATCGAGATCCAGCCGCGCGAGAGCTCCTCCACGATCATCGCGTACGTGGTCAGATCGAGGCCCATCCCGCCGTACTCCTCCGGGATCGTGACCCCGAAGAGCCCGAGCTCCTTCATCTGCTCGACTATCGGCTCGGGGAACTTGTCCTCGTGGTCGTACTCCTCGGCGTGAGGAATGATCTCGTTGTCCGCGAACTGCCGGACCATCTCGGTGATGGCCTGCTGCTCGTCGGTCTTCTCCTGGTAGGTGGCGGTGTCTACGGCCATGGCTCCTCTGCGGTAGAAGGGCCGCGAAGGATAGCCGCGCCAACCGGCCGCAGACCGTCCGGGATACTGCTCCGCGTGAGCACTCATGAGGAGGTCGTGTACCGCCTGCTCCAGGCGTTCACCGGCGCGGACCTCGCCTTGATGTTTCGGGAGGATTCGAGCGGCGGTGCGATCGGCGCCGGCCTGCGCGAGGTCGCCGAGCCGGGCCTCGAGACGGAGCTGATCGGTCCGGGCGGCTTCAAGACGACGGTCACCGGGATCGACGGCCTGCTCAAGGCGTGGGCGGACTGGACCGCACCCTTCTCCTCGTACCGGATCGAGCTCGAGGGCGAGCCCTTCGGCGACGACGACCGTCTCGTGACCTTCACACGCCAGCTCGTCACGCCCGTCGGCACCGACGCGACGATCGAGCAGGATGCGGCGAGCGTGTGGTTCTCGCGCGGCGAGAAGGTCTGGCGGATCGAGTTCCACCTCGATCGCGATGCGGCGCTGCGCGCGGCAGGCCTCCCCACCCCATGAACGTCCCGGAGTGGTCGCTATAGCGACCCCTGAGGGACGTTCATGTCGTCAGAGAGGCCAGCCGAAGCTGAACGACTTGCCGGTCGCGCCCTCACGCTCGTAAAAGCGGTGGGCGTCGATGCGCTCCAGGCCGCTGTCGAGCTCCAAGTGTGATGCCCCGCGCTCCTTCGCCCACGCTTTAGCGGCGTCCAGCATCGCCTTCCCCACGCCCTGCGAGCGCCGCTCCGGATCTACCGCAAAGTCCTCGATCCAGGCCCGGTACCCAAACCGCACCGAGTGAAGGTCCTGATAGCCAGTGAGGAAGGCGATCAGGCGCCCTCCCTCATCAGCAACGAGCACCACCGAGTCATGCGACTCGATCGCGCCTCGAAGTGCAGCCGCCGCGCGTCGCTCGTCCCAATGAGCCCATTCCGGCGGCTTCGACCCCGGCGGCGCGAACAGCCAGTCGTAGAGCGGAATGACCGCCTCGACATCGTCCAGCATCGCCGCCCTGACTTCGAAGCTCACTTCTCGCAGGCTAGCCTTCGCGCCAATGAGAAACCCACGCGAATTCATGAAGCCCCTCGCCATTGGCGCCCCCGACCCCGTCGCGGAGATTCCCTTCGGCCCCTCGCGGATGATCCACTTCGTCGACTTCTCCAACGAGAAGATGGCCGCCAAGGCGCCGGACATGGCCAAGGCGGCCGACATCCTGCTCGGCAACCTCGAGGACGCCGTCCCGGTGGACCGCAAGGAGGCCGCGCGAGAGGGATTCGTCAAAGCCTGCAACGAGGTCGACTTCGGCGAAACCGCGATCTGGACCCGGGTCAACGCCCTCGAGAGCCCCTGGGTGCTCGACGACCTGACCCGCATCGTCACCGAGGCCGGCGACCGCGTCGACGTGGTGATGGTCCCCAAGGTGGAGGGCCCTTGGGACATCCACTATGTGGATCGCCTGCTCGCCCAACTCGAGGCGAAGGCGGCCGTCAGCCGCCCCATCCTGGTCCACGCGATTCTCGAGACCGCCCAGGGAGTCGTCAACCTGGAGGAGATCGCCACCGCCAGCCCCCGTATGCAGGGCATGAGCTTCGGTCCCGCCGACCTGGCCGCGTCGAGGCGGATGAAGACCACCCGCGTCGGCGGCGGCCACCCCGGCTACCGCGTGATCGAGGATCCCGACCCCGATAACCCCGACGCGCCGCGAGTCTCAGCGCAGCAGGACCCCTGGCACTACTCCATCGCCCGCATGGTCGACGCCTGCACCTCGGCAGGGCTCCTCCCGTTCTACGGGCCCTACGGCGACATCAAGGACACCGAAGGCTGCGAGACGCAGTTCCGTGCCGCCTTTCTGCTCGGCTGCGTGGGAGCCTGGTCGCTTCACCCCGTCCAAATCGAGATCGCCAAGAAGGTCTTCTCGCCTGATCCCGACGAGGTCAAGTTCGCCAAGAAGGTCATCGAGGCGATCCCCGACGGCCGGGGCGTCCACATGATCGACGGCAAGATGCAGGACGATGCAACTTATAAGCAGTGCGTGGTGATGGTCGAGCTCGCCGAGATGCTCGCCCGCAAGGATCCGGAGCTGGCAGCCGTCTACGAGCTCTGAGCCCCTTCGCCTGTTAGTTTGGGCCTCGACATCAGCCTCAAACCCGAGGCACGAAGGCAGGGAAGGAGACAACTTGACCGCCAAACGACGTTTCACATTGCTGGGGACCGCCGCACTCGCTACCGGCGTCACCGCGCTAACTCTCACCGGCGGGGTCGCCGCCGGCCATCACGCGAACGCGAATAAGGCCGTCCAGATCATCGCCGGGGGCACGAACCCGGGCAACTACACATACAACTCGGTGAAGGTGGCGCGGGGCTCCAGGCTCCAGGTCGTCGACAAGAACCACGACTTCCACACCCTCTCGCTAGTCACGAAGAAATCGCTGCCGAACTCGCCGTCCGAGTACAAGCATTGCTTCCCGGCGGGGATCTGCGGGATCGTCGCGGGCTGGCACAAGTTCCACGACGGTCACATCCACGTGAATCCGGTTCAGGCCGGAAAGAAGGGATGGGACAAGGAAGGCTCGTCGCCGAAGAACAAGGGTGACTCGGTCGTCTACACGCCCGGGAAGCTGCCGAGGAACCGACGGATCACCGCGCCCAGCGGCACGGTCCTGCACTTCATGTGCGCGATCCACCCGAACATGCAGGGAACGATCACCGTCAAGTAGCGCTCGAGCGCAAGCAGCAACACTCAGCGGGCCGCGGAGTAATCCGCGGCCCGCTTTTTTCTACCCGGGGGTCGCCTAGGAGAGGCGGCTCTTAAGGGCGTCGAGCTGCGCCGAAATCTCGGCGGGGAGGCGGTCACCGAAGCGCGCCAGGTGCTGAGTCACCTGAGGCAGCTGGGCCGCCGCCGCCTGGTCGTCGACGGTGAGCAGCTCCGAGAGCGCCTCGTCGGTGATCGAAAGCCCCTCCGTGTTGATCTCGCCCTCGGCGGGCACCAGGCCGATCGGCGTCTCGACGGCCTCGGCCTCGCCGTCGCAGCGGCGAAAGATCCACTCGAGGACGCGGCTGTTCTCGCCGTAGCCCGGCCACAGGAACTTGCCGTGCTCGTCCTTGCGAAACCAGTTGACCACGAAGATGCGCGGCATATCGTTCGGATGGTGGCTCGCCACGTCGATCCAGTGGCTGAAGTAGTCGGCCATGTTGTAGCCGCAGAACGGGAGCATCGCCATCGGGTCGAAGCGCAGCTGGCCGACGTCGCCCGAGGCCGCGGCCGTCGTCTCCGACGACATCGTCGCTCCCAGGAACACTCCGTGGTCCCAGTCGAACGACTCGCAGACGAGTGGCTGAACGGTCGCGCGGCGGCCGCCGAACAGGAAGGCGTCGATCGGCACGCCGCTGGGGTCCTCCCACTCGGGCGCGATCGAGGGGCATTGGGCCGCGGGGGTCGTGAACCGGGCGTTCGGGTGCGCAGCAGGCTCCTGTGAGTCCGGGGTCCACTCGCCGCCCTTCCAGTCGATCGCATGGGCCGGCGGCTCGCCGGTCATGCCCTCCCACCAGATGTCACCGTCGTCGGTGCGGGCGCAGTTGGTGAAGATGGTGTTGCGGGCAATCGTGTCCATAGCGTTCGGGTTCGTCTTGTGCGATGTGTTGGGGGCCACGCCGAAGAACCCGGCCTCGGGATTGACGGCGTAGAGCCGCCCGTCCTCGCCAAACTTCATCCAGGCGATGTCGTCGCCGATCGTCTCGACGGTCCAGCCGGGAAGGGTGGGGACGAGCATCGCGAGGTTGGTCTTGCCGCAGGCCGAAGGAAAGGCGCCGGCGACGTACTTGATCCTGCCCTCGGGCGCGGTGAGCTTGAGGATCAGCATGTGCTCGGCCATCCAGCCCTCGTCACGCGCCATCGCCGAGGCGATCCGCAGGGCAAAGCACTTCTTGCCGAGCAGGGCGTTGCCGCCGTAGCCCGAGCCGTACGACCAGATCTCGCGGTTCTCCGGAAAGTGGACGATGTACTTGTTCTCGGCGTCACAGGGCCAGGGCACGTCGGCCTCACCACCGGCGAGGGGAGCGCCAACCGAATGGACGCAGGGCACGAAGTCTCCGTCGGCACCCAGCGCATCGAGAGCACCCTGGCCCATGCGGGTCATGATCCGCATCGATACCGCGACGTAGGGCGAATCGGTCAGCTGCACCCCGATGTGGCTGATGTGCGAGCCGATCGGGCCCATCGAGAAGGGCACGACGTACATCGTCCGGCCACGCATCGAGCCCTCGAACAGCCCCTTCAGCATGTCGCGCATCTCGCCGGGGTCGCGCCAGTTGTTGGTCGGACCGGCGTCTTCTTCCCCTGAGCTGCAGATGAACGTGCGATCCTCCACCCGCGCCACATCCCCTGGGTCGGAGCGCGCGAGGTAGGAGTTGGGACGCTTCGCGTCGGAGAGCTTCTCGAACGTGCCGTTCTCGACTAGCTCCTGGCAGAGCCGGTCGTACTCCTCGGCGGAGCCGTCACACCAGTACACGCTGTCGGGCTGCGTCAGCGCCTCGATCTCTCCCACCCAGCCGCGCAGGCGCTCGTTCTGAGTGGGGACTTCGGTGGACGTGACGGTCGTTTCGCTCAAGGGGAAGTCAGCTCCTTATCGGGGACGGCTTGTCAATGCCCTGATGGCAACGCCCGCAATCCTGCATGCGGGCGTCGGGATCCAATTGTTGCGGAATCAACGGCGGGTCGCGCGAGTTGGAAAGTGACGCTCGTTACTTCGACACCTTGAAATTGGTGCCGGTGGTCGCGAGGACGAGGGCGAGCGCGGCGACGGGCAGCGCGAGGCGGGCGAGACGAGGCATGGGACTCCCTTCGAGCGGACTGACCGGCGGCAGTATGCCTGATGCGAGGCGCTAGATTTCCCCGCCGCCATGCGCTTCTACGAGTACGAATCACGACGAATCATCGAGCGGGCGGGGATCCCGGTCACGAAGTACGGATTCTGCACCTCCCCGGACGAGGCCCGCAAGGCCGCCGAGGAGATCGGCGGGCCGACGGTGATCAAGTCGCAGGTGCTCACCGGGGGGCGGATGAAGGCGGGCGGGGTGAAGTTCGCCGACACCCCCGATGAGGCGGCCGAGCACGCCGCGGCGATCCTCGAGCTCGAGATCGGCGGCCACATTCCCGTCGGCGTCCTCGTCGACCCAAAGGCCGAGGTCGCCCACGAGTACTACGCGGCAGTTCTCTGGGACGGGCGCGCCAAGCGGCCGATGATGCTCTTCAGCGACATGGGCGGCATCGACATCGAGGCGGTTGCAGACTCACATCCCGACCATGTCGGCCGCGGGCACCTCTCGAACCTCCGCCCCATCTACGACTTCGAGGCTAAGCAGACGATCGCCCGCTGCGGCGTGACCGGCACGGAGCTCAACCGCGCGACGCCGGTGCTCGCCCGCCTCGCCCGCCTGCAGCGCGACTTCGACATGACCCTCGCCGAGATCAACCCGCTCGCCCGGCTGGAAGACGGCAGCTTCGTCGCCCTCGATGCGCACATGGAGATGGAGGACGAGGCCGTCGGCCGGCACCGCCAGATGCTTCAGGAGATCGGTGTCGACCTCGACGAGCCGCGCGAGCTCTACGAGCCCTCGGATTTCGAACGCAACGTCAAGGCCATCGACGCGGCCGATCACCGCGGAGTCATCCAGGGCAAGGACCACGGCTTCCACGGCGACCTCGGCCTGGTCATCGGTGCCGGCGGCGGCTCGCTCACCCTCACCGACGCGGTGCGTTCGCAGGGCGGCAAGCCCGCCAACTACGCGGAGATCGGCGGCAATCCGTCGGTTTCCAAGTCCTGCGGCCTCGCGAAGGAGGTCCTGCAGAAGGACGGGGTCGAGAAGATCGCGGTGATGATGTCGATCGTCTCCAACACCCGGGTCGACATCGTCGCCCGCGGCGTCATCAAGGCCTGCCTCGAGCTCGGCAAGGACCCGGCCGAGACGATCGCAATCTTCCGCATTCCGGGCGCCTGGGAGGACGAGGGCTACAAGATCCTCGACCGCTACGGGATCGAGTACTGCGACCGCAGCGTCTCCATGTGGGAGGCGGCCGGCCGGGCCGTGGCGAAGGTGCAGGGCTGATGGCCGTACTCCTCCACGAGGACTTCACCTTCATCGTCCAGGGCATCACCGGGCGCGAGGCTGTGAACCTCACGCGCGAGTGCCTTGACTTCGGCTCGAAGATCGTCGGCGGCGTCACCCCTGGGCGCAAGGGCCGCGAGGTCCACGGCGTCCCCGTCTTCGACACTGTCGAGCAGGTCGTCGACCATCACGGCTCACCCCCCGACGGCGCCGTCGTCACCGTCCCTCCGGCCTTCACGAAGGACGCCGTCGTCGAGGCGATCGAGAACGGAATCGGTCTGATCGTCATCGTCACCGAGCGCATCCCCCGCCGCGACGTCGCCGAGATGGTCGAGCTGGCGGGGATGCGCGGTGCGCGGATCATCGGCCCCAACTGCCTGGGCCTCATCACCCCCGGCGTGGCGAAGATGGGCGGCATCGGCGGGCCCGCGAACGACGCGGCGAAGGCCTACGTGGCCGGCGCGGTGGGCGTCATGAGCCGGTCGGGCGGCATGACCACCGAAATCTCCTCCACCCTCACCGCGGCTGGTCTTGGCGTCTCCACCGCAATCTCGATCGGCGGTGACGCGATCATCGGCTCCACCTACGCCGAGCTGATGCCCCTCTTCGAGGCCGACGAGCAGACCGAGGCGATCGTCATCTACACCGAGCCGGGTGGTCGGATGGAGGCCGAGCTCACCGACTGGCGCGAAGCCAACGACTCGAGGCTTCCGATCGTCGCCTTCATGGCCGGTCGCTTCATGGACGACGAGGAGATGCAGGGCATGAGCTTCGGCCACGCCGGAACGATCGTCGAGGGGGTCGAAGACTCGGCGACGGAGAAGATCGCCCGACTCGAGGCCGCAGGGATCCCGGTGGTGGAGCGCATCGATCACATCCCCGACACCGTCAAGGAGAAGCTGGGCCGGTGACCGAGCAGCTTCATGGAATCTTCATCGATGTCGAGGTCGACTCGTCCATCGCCGGCGACGTGGGGCTGGTCAAGAAGCTCGAGGAAGTCTGCCCCGTCGACATCTTCAAGGCGACCGACGCGGGCGTCGAGATCGAGCACGAGAACCTCGACGAGTGCGTGCTGTGCGAGCTCTGCCTCGACGCTGCGCCGGACGGGGTCGTCGTCGTCCACAAGCTCTACGACGGCACCGAGCTCAAGCGCTAAAGCGCGAGGATCAGGCCGTGCTTCGCGTCCTGTTCCTGGTCATTTCGATTGCAATCGCTGACGCCGTCAACCCGGCGACGGTCGCCCCGGCGCTTTATTTGGCAACCGCGGACCGGCCGCTGCGACGCCTGATCGCCTTCACCGCCGCGTTTTTCGCGGTCAATTTCGCCGGCGGCGTCGCGATCGTCCTTGGGCCGGGCCAGCTTCTTCTCACGTTGCTCCCCGACATCGGCGCGAGAGCCCGCGACTGGATCGAGGTGGCGGCGGGCGTAATCCTCATCATCGCGGCCACCTTCTTGGCCCTCTCGAGAGGCCCCGCACAGCCCGAGGCCAAGGGCTCGACGCCGTCGTCCCCCGGGCGCGCCGCCGCCATGGGCGCCACCATCGCCGCGCTCGAACTGCCAACTGCCCTCCCCTACTTCGCCGCCATCGCCGCGATCGTGGGCTCCGGCCTCGCTTTGGCCAATCAGCTCGCCCTCATTGCCGCGTTCAACCTCGTCTTCATCTCCCCCGTCCTGGCGATGATCGGCCTGCTCGCGATGGCCGGCCCCGGCGCGACCGAGCGACTGCGCCGAATCGGGAGCACCCTCCGTGCCCGCTGGCGCCTCGCCTTCGCCTTGCTCGCAGGCGCAGCCGGCGTTTTGCTCATCGCGGTCGGCGCGACCGGCCTCGCCGGAATTCGCTGATCGCACCGGGTCCGGCAACATGGCCTACATGGACGACCCGATCACAGCAGAGCAGGCAGCCGAGACGCCTGCCGAGCGCGAGGCTTTGGACGTTGTGCGAGACGCAACCGGGGAGACAGGGGGCGCGATGGAGCGCCACAACCTGCGCGTCTTTCGCATCGCCTGCGAGCTCGCCGCCCGAAAGGAGATTGCGGTTGATCGAGAGGTCCTTCTCGTCGCCGCGTTCATTCACGATCTTGGCCTCTACGACAAGGTCTCTCGGGGCGGTGTCTACGTGAAGGACGGCGCCGATTTTGCAACCGAGCTGCTGGAACGGCAGGGATGGGAGCCGAAGCGCATCCGGCTCTGCGCCGACGCGATCGAGCGCCACCACGAGCTCCGCCCCCAATGGAAGGCCGGCGACGAGGTCGAGCTCCTGCGCCGGGCGGATCTCGTGGACATCAGCTCGGGTCTCGTCACCTTCGGCCTGTCCCGTTCGTGGCTTCGGTCCCTTTTTGCCGAGATCTCGCGCGACGGGGCCTACCGCGAGGTCGGGCGGCTGGTCGGCCACGCCCTGCGCGAGCGGCCGCTCTCGATGGCCCGCATCTTCCTGCGGTGAACTTCGCCGAGGACGTTCTCGAGCGCTTTCCCGCCGCGCGACCCGCCCTTCTCACGATCTCCGCCGAAGGGGACCGGCGGGTTTGGGCGTTCGGTGAGCTGATTGCGCGAAGCGCCGGCCTGGCCGGCGCCTTCGCCGAGCGCGGCGTGCGCCGCGGCGACGTCGTAATGACCCTCATTGGCAACCGAGTCGAATGGGTCCTCACGCTGCTGGCCGCCTGGCGCATCGGCGCCATCGCGCTGCCATGTAACACCCAGCTCCGGCCGCGCGACCTCGCCTCGAGGGTCGGCATTGCCAACCCGGCGCTCTGCGTCGGCGACGAGGCGCTGCTGGGCTCGCTTGCCGGCGTCGAGACGATGACCCTCGCGGACGTGGCCGCGACCATGGACGAGGAAAGCCCGCAAGCGCCTCCCGCCGACGCGGTCGACCTCGAGCCAAGCGATCCCGCCCTGATCGTCTTCACCTCCGGGACGACCGGCGAGCCAAAGGCCGCTGTTCATACCCAGGGCTATCTGCCCGGGCAGCGGACTCAGGCGACGCGATGGGTCGGCGCGCGGGCAGGCGAGCTGGTCTGGTGCACGACCGCCACCGGCTGGTCAAAGTCGGCTCGCAACGCCTTCGTCGCCCCCTGGCTCTGCGGCGCGGCGGCCCTGCTGCACGAGGGTCGCTTCGACCCGGCCGAACGGCTGGACATCTGCGAGCGCGAAGGAGTCAACGTCCTCTGCCAGGCGCCGACGGAGTACCGCATGATCGCCAAGCGCGCTGCCCTGCGCCCGCTGCCGGGCATGCGCCGGATGGTTTCGGCCGGCGAGCCGCTGAACCCCGAGGTGATCGACGTTTTCCGCGACGTCACGGGACTCGAGGTCGCCGACGGCTACGGACAGACAGAGACGGGGCAGATCACGGGCAACCTCGACGGCGAGCCCGTCCGCGCGGGCTCCATGGGCAGGCCGCTGCCGGGGTTCGAAATCCGTGTGGAGGAGGGACAGCTGGAGGTGAGGGTGCCGAACTGTCCCACGTTCTTTTCGGGCTACCTCGGCTCGGAGCCGTTCGGCGGCGAGTGGTGGCCGACGGGCGACATCGTGCGGGCCGACGACGACGGCTACCTCTTCTACGAGGGCCGCGCCGACGACCTGATCGTCTCCTCGGGCTACCGGATCGGACCGTTCGAGGTCGAGTCCGCTCTGCTGACTCATCCCGCGGTGGCCGAGGCGGCCGCGGTCGCTGCGCCCGACCCCGAGCGCGGCGCGGTGGTGCGCGCGATCGTCGTGCTGCGCGAGGGCAGCGGCTCACCCGAGCTCGCGACCGAGCTGCAGGAGCACGTGAAGGCGGAGGCCGCTCCCTACAAGTTCCCACGGATCGTCGAGTTCACGGACGAGCTGCCAAAGACCGCCAGCGGCAAGATCAAGCGCGCCGAGCTGCGGGCGAGCGGCCCGGCGGCGTAGCCATGGGCTCGTCACCACGGGCCGCCTTCGCGGGCATCTTCGCGGTCACCCTCTTCTCGCTCATGGGAGTCGGATCGGTCCTCCCGGTCATCCCCCACTACGTGCGCGGACCGCTGAACGCCGGCGACGTCGCGGTCGGGTTCGCGATCGGGGCCTTCGCCTTCACCGCGCTCGCCGGCCGGCCGCTCGCCGGCCGCCTGGCGGACCGCAGGGGCCGGCGACCGGTCGTCGCCGCCGGATCCGCGCTGGCCGCCCTCGCCGGGGTGCTGTACCTGCTGCCCCTCGGCCTGCCCGGGCTGATCCTGGCGCGCCTAGTGCTCGGCGCCGGTGAGGGCGCGGTGTTCACCGCCGGAGCGACCTGGGTCGTCGATCTCGCTCCTCCCGGGCGCCGGGGGCGGGTCATCGGGCTCTACGGGCTCGCCGTGTGGACGGGGCTCAGCCTGGGACCGCCGATCGGCGACGCCCTGCTGCGTGCGTCGAGCTTCGACGCCGTCTGGGCCTTCGCCGCGATCGCGCCTGCCATCGGCGCCGCTATCGCCCTTCTGATCCCGGAGAGCTACAGCCCGGTCGAGGGCTTCGAGGGGGGTCCCTTCATCGCGCGTGAGTCCATCCGACCGGGAGCCGCGCTGTCGCTGGCGACCGTCGGGTATGCGGCGATGGCCTCGTTCATCGTCCTCGACCTCGACAAGCAGGGAATCGGCCACGGTGCCGCCGCGTTCACGGCCTTCGCGGTCACGGTCGTCGCAACCCGGCTCGTAGCCGGAAACCTTCCCGACAGGATTGGCGCGCTTCGCTGCGCCGCGGTGGCCGCGTTGGTCGAGGCCCTCGGCCTGGCCATGATCGCCCTCGCAGGCACGCTCGCAATGGCGATCGCGGGTGCGCTGGCGATGGGAATGGCCTTCGCGCTCATCTACCCGTCGCTGTCGCTCGTCGTCGTCAACAGGGTGCCCGAGGAGCGCCGCGGTGCGGCCCTCGGCACGTTCACCGCCTTCTTCGACGTTGGAATCGGCCTGGGCGCACCGATTTGCGGCGTCGCTGCGGCCTTGGGCGGCTACGCCGCGGCGTTTTGGCTGGCTTCCGCATGCGCGCTCGGGACCGCGGTGGCAGCCGGCGCGGGGATCCGGAGAGCCAGGGCCGCGCCTGCCTAGAAGAGCGAGGTCTGCTGCACCCGCGGCTCCGCGGAGCCATTTTCGCCACCCCGGCGCTTCGGCGCCAGGCGTCGCATCCCGCCGGCGCCCCTGATCCCGCGCGCTCCGGACCGGGACTTTACGAGCGCCGCGAGGCGGGTCCGCTCGGCCGGCGGCAGGTAGGCGCCGCGCTCGTAGAGCTCCTCGTAGCGGGGCAGGAGATCGGGCCGGTACTGCCGCAGCCAGTCGAAGAAGATCCCACGCACCTCGCCGCGCAGGTGCAGCCCGACGCCGGCGACCGACTGCGCTCCGGCCTCACCGAGCAGCTCCAGCAACGGCTCGACTTGCTCCGGCGCGTCGTTCACGCCCGGGATGAGCGGTGCGATCAGCACCCCGGTCGCGATTCCGGCGCCCCCTAGTTCGGCCACCGCCTCGATGCGCTTGCGCGGATGCGGCGTGTGCGGCTCGGTGGCCCGCCAGGCCTTCTCGTCGAGCGTGGGGATCGAGAGGTTGGCGACGAAGTCCGTGCGCTCGGAGATCTGCTTCATCAGCTCGATGTCACGCAGCAACAGCGGCGACTTGGTGAGGACGGAGCAGGGGTTGGAAAAGTCCCTCATCGCCTCCCAGACCCCAGGCATCAGCCGGTACTTCGACTCGACCCACTGGTAGGGGTCGGTGTTCGTCCCGAGCGCCACATGCTCGCCGCCCCACGACGGACGGCGAAGCTCGGCGCGAACCAGCTCGGGCACGTTGACCTTGACGACGATCTCGCGTTCGAAGTCGTCGCGCGCGTTCAGGTCGAGGTAGGTGTGGGTGGGACGGGCGAAGCAGTAGACGCACGCGTGGGTGCAACCCCTGTACGGGTTGATCGTCCAGCGAAACGGCATCCTCGATCGCTCGGGTACCCGATTGAGCGCCGACTTGGCCTCCACCTCGTGGAAGCGGATGCCGAGCGCCTCGGGAGCGTCGAAAGTGCGAACCGTCGCGTCACCAAGGCCGCCGAGGCGACCTTGAGGGCGGGCTTCGGCTCGTTCCAAATTGTCCCAGCGCACGAACACATGTTCGCAGGCGCGGCGGCGGAACTCAGCCCGTATGCGAGCGAAACTCGTCGAGCGCCGGCGCGGCGTCAGCCATCGAGCTCTGCCGGGGTGAGCGACACTTGCACCTCCTCGCCGGCCCGCCAGGCGAGCACACTCACCTCGCGGCCGATCAGCTCGGCCACCATCATCCGCTGCAGGTCGGTGGCGTCCTCCACGGCCCTGCCGTCGACCTCGAGGATCAGATCGCCAGGTCGCAGGCCCGCCTGCGCGGCGGGGCTGGACTCGACGACTTCGATGACCTCGACGCCGTTGCGGCGCCCGTACGCGGCGACTATCCGCGGGGGCAGGGGACGCGGGCCGCCGGCGATCCCGAGATACGCCCGGCGCACCCGCCCCTCGCCGATCAGAGCGCCGATGATCCGCCTCGTCGATGAGTTGATCGGGACGGCGAGGCCGAGGCCCCAACCGGCGACAGCGGTGTTGATGCCGACGACGCGGCCGCGGCCGTCGGCCAGGGCGCCGCCGGAGTTTCCCGGGTTGAGAGCTGCGTCCGTCTGAATGACGTTGTCGATTATGCGCATCGCCTTCCCACGCTCGGGCCGGGCGGGCAGGGCTCGTCCCACGGCCGAGACCACCCCCGCGGTCACGGAGCCGGAGAACCCGTGGGGGTTGCCGATCGCGACCACGAGCTGGCCCACCCGTAGCTCTTCCGCGTCGCCCAGCTCAGCCGGCTCGAGGTCCGAGCCGTCGGCGCGCACGACCGCCAGGTCGGAGAACGGATCGCGGCCGACGACATCGAAGCCGAGCTCGCGGCCGTCGCTCAGGCCGACGCTTCCCACCCGCCGGCCTCGCCCGACGACGTGCGCGTTGGTGAGGATGTAGCCATCGGGCGTGAGGACGACTCCCGACCCGGCTCCGGCCGGCATCCGGCCGCGGCGTGTTGGGCGCGTGACCCGCAGGCTCACAACGGCTCCCGCGAGCCTGTCTGCGACGCCTGAGACCGTCCGCGAATACGCGTCGAGGGCCGTCTCGCCGGGATCCGGGGACCTCTCGTCGACCTCCCGAGGAGGAACGGGCGTGCGGGTCGCGGTGCTCATGCCGCGGCCCTGGCAGTGAGGTCTACCTTGACGTTTCGCTCCTCGCTGCCGCGCACGACGGTGAGCTCGAGCTCACCGCCCGCCGCCCCTTCCAGGGAGCGATGAAGCGACTCCAGACCATCGAGCTCGCCGCCGGCCGCGGCAACGATCAGATCTCCCCGAGCGAGGCCGGCGCGCTCGGCGGGACTGCCGTCCTCGACGCTCCGAACCAGGAGGCCGTCGCGCTCGGGCAGGCCCACCGCGCGCTGCATCTTTCGCGCAACCCACGGCGGCGCCACCGCAACTCCGAGGACGGGGCGTTCGGCGCTCTCGCCTCGAACGAGCCGGTCCGCGGCGTCGCGAAGCCCGGAAGCTCCAGTGGCGACGATCAGGCCGCCGTCGAGCCGCAACAGGTTGATCCCGGCCAGCTTGCCCTTGGCGTCGAGCAGTGGACCGCCGGCCGAGCCCTTCGGCAGCGGAGCGGTGTGCTCGATGGCGCCAGCCAAACGCCGGCCTCCCGGAACGCGCAGGTCGCGCGGGGACGAGGCGACAAAGCCGGCCGTCGCCCGCAGGCCGCGCCCGCCGGGGTTGGCGAGGGCGAACACCGGGGTGCCGATCGCGCCCTCGAACTCGTCTGCGAATTCCAGCGCCGGTGCCTCGCCGGCCTCGATGCTGAGAACTGCGAGACCGCGGTCGCGGTCGAGAGCTCTTGGCTGGGCGCCAACCCGGGCGCCGTCGGCGAGCGTCACGGTCGTGCCGTCACGATCGACGTGCCGTGCGGCCGTGAGGACGGTGCCCGCGGCGATCACGACGCCGGATCCGACCCGCCAGCCCCGCCCTACTCCGACGACGGCCGCGCCGAAGCGCTCGGCGATGTCGGCTATCTCCCCGCCGGCTCTCTCGGTAACGCTCACATCACTCATCGCCTCGAGCTCCTTTCAGACTGCGGATTACTGACTTCGGCGGGGTAACTGGTAAATTGCAAGTCACTAGTGACCTCTGAAGACGATAGCAATCTGCTCCTCTCTCCCCTGCGCGCCGCGCTCGACGCGGTGGGCGACCGCTGGTCGCTGCTCGTGATCGCGGCCTTGCTCGAAGGCCCGAGGCGATTCGGCGACCTCCAGGCAGAGGTGGGCGGGATCGCGTCGAACATCCTCTCCAGCCGCCTGCGCTCCCTTCTCGAGAGCGGCCTGCTGAGCGCCGAGCCGTACTCCGAGCGTCCGCCTCGCTTCTCCTACGAGCTCACCGATGCCGGGCGTGCCCTCGGCGAGCCGCTTCGGCTCATTGCGGGCTGGGGCGCGCGCCACCGCGATCCCCAGGCCGCACCGCTACACGAGGCCTGCGGGACCCCGCTCGAGATCGACTGGTTTTGCCCTGCCTGCAACGAGCCCGTCCGCCAGGCAACGGACGAAGAAGTCCACTACGCCTGACGGATCGCCGCCGTCGGCTGCTGCCGCCGACTGAAAACCGGCTTCACGGTTGCCTCCACCTGATCGCGCAGGTGCTCGAAGGCGGGAGGCAAGGAGAGCTTCTCGCCGAGGGACTCGAGGGGCTCGTCGACAGTGAAGCCGGGGCCAAGCGTCGCGATCTCGAACAGCACTCCGTTCGGCTCGCGGAAGTAGATCGACTTGAAGTAAAAGCGGTCGATCACCGGCGTGGGCTGGCTGCCGGCGGCGATTACGCGCTCGCGCCAGTCCTCGTGCTCGTCGATCTCCGACGCCCAGGCCACGTGGTGAACCGACCCGGCTCCCTGGAGGCCGTGGCCCTCCGGCGCAGCCTCGCTCAGGAACAGGCCGCCGCGCACCGACCCGCGCGACTCCCAACCGCCGTCCACCCGCTCGAATTCCAGGCCCTCCTCGAAGAGGCGGGCCGATGCCTCGGGATCGGAGTGATACGCGCGCACGGCGTGAAAGCCCTGAAGCGCCCTCTCGGCGGGAACGTCGGGGTGATCGGCGATCAGCGGAGGGTCGGGGACATCCGCGACCAGCAACTCGTGACCGAGTCCCTCGGGATCGGTGAAGCGCAGCACGTCCCCCTCGCGCGTGGCGGGAGTGCCGGCCTCGGCCAGCCGCGATTCCCAAAACCCGAACGCATCGGTGGACGCGACTCGCCAGACCACCGTGTGCACCATTCCCGAGCCCGCCCGCCCGAGCGGCGCCCCCGGGTATTCGAAGAACGTCAGGTCCGAGCCCGGATCGCCGTTCTCGTCGGCGAAGAAGAGGTGGTAGACGGTCGGGTTGTCCTGGTTGACGGTCTTCTTGACGAGGCGCAAGCCCAGGACGCCGGCGTAGTAGTCGATGTTCTTCTGGGCGTCGGCGGTAATCGCCGTGACGTGGTGGATGCCTTCCAGCCTCATGGCCTCATCCTACGCAGCGGCGCGAGCCAGCCCGGCTGAGGCGCCTCGCTAGCCTGGTTCGATGTCCAACCGCCTGGCCGCTGAGACCAGTCCCTACCTCCTCCAGCACGCCGGCAACCCAGTCGACTGGTACCCGTGGGGCGACGAAGCGCTCGAACGAGCCCGCGCCGAGGACAAACCGATCCTCCTCTCGATCGGCTACTCGTCGTGCCACTGGTGCCACGTGATGGAGCGTGAGTCGTTCGAGAACGCCGAGACGGCGGGGTACATGAACGAGCACTTCGTGCCCGTGAAGGTCGATCGTGAGGAGCGACCGGACGTCGACGCGATCTACATGGAGTTCGTGCAGCGCTCCACCGGTAGCGGTGGCTGGCCGCTCACGGCGTTCCTGGACGCAGACGGGGTTCCCTTCTTTGGGGGCACCTACTTCCCGCCCGAGGACCGCCCGGAGCTGCCGGGCTTTCCGACCGTCATGGAGGCGGTGGCGACCTCCTGGCAGACGCAGCGCGAGCAGATCAGCGAGATGGCGGAGCGGATTCGCGATGACCTCGGGGCGATCTCCCGCATCGAGCCCTCCAGCGATCCCATCGGTCCCGACCTGGTCGAAAGGGCGGTGCGCACCCTGCGCATGTCGGCGGACATGCGTCTCGGCGGGTTCGGCGGGCCGCCCAAGTTTCCGCCTTCCTCGACGCTCGAGCTTCTCCTCGCCCGCGGCGTCTCAGACGTCGTCGAGGTGACCCTCGACGCCATGGCGCACGGGGGCATCTACGACCAGCTGGGCGGCGGCTTCGCCCGTTACTCCGTGGACGAGCGCTGGCTCGTCCCCCACTTCGAGAAAATGCTCTACGACAACGCCCTGCTGGCCCGGGCCTACCTCCATGGCTGGCAAGCCCTGGGCCACGAGCGCTACCGCCGGGTCGCCTGCGAGACTCTCGACTGGGCGCTGCGGGAGATGCGCGGCCCCGAGGGCGGGTTCTTCTCAGCCCTCGACGCGGACTCCGAGGGTGAGGAGGGTCGCTTTTACGTCTGGGATGAGGACGAGATCCGCGAGGCTCTCGCCGTCGCCCGGTTCGAAACCGCGGAGATCGAGCCGATCCTCGCCCGTTGGGGCGTCAGCGCAGCCGGCAACTTCGAAGGGCGGAACATCATCCATCTGCCGCTTGGAGCCCGCGCGTCAGACCCACCCCGATACGACGAGGCCCGCAAGGCGCTCTACGACGCTCGCGCAAAGCGCACCTGGCCCGGGCTGGACGACAAACGCCTGTGCTCCTGGAACGCGCTGATGATCGCCGCCCTCGCCGACGCGGGCGCCGTGCTCGGCCGAGCGGACTACCTCGATGCGGCCCGCGGCACGGCCGAATTCGTGCTCTCCGAGCTCCGCGATTCCGACGGGCGCCTGCTGCGCACATGGAAGGAGGGTGAGGGCCGGCTGGGCGCTTACCTCGAAGATCATGCCTACCTCGCCGACGCCCTCACGGTCCTCTACGAGGCGACGTTCGAGGTGCGCTGGTTCGACTCGGCCCGCGAGCTGGCCGCGGCGATGATCGAGCGCTTCGGCGACCCCGAGCGCGGCGGGTTCTTCACAACGGCAAACGACCATCCCGAGCTCGTCGCGCGCCGCAAGGACATCGACGACCACCCGATTCCCTCGGGCAACTCGGCCGCCGCCTACGCCCTCCTGCGCCTCGGCGCTCTCACCGGGGATGCCGAACTCGAGCGCCAGGCGGTCTCGGTTCTGAGGCTCCTGCGCAGCGTCGCCGCCGGCCAACCCCAGGCGGTGCCGCACCTCCTGCGCGCGGTCGATCTCCACGCCTCGCCGACTCGCGAGGTCGCCCTCGTCGGGCCTGAGGGAGCCGACCTCGGATCCCTCGCTTCGGTGGTCCGTTCGAAGCTCCGCCCGCACCTCGTGCTCGCCGGCGGCACCGAAGGCTCCGCGCGCCCCGAGCTCCTGCAGGAGCGCACCGCGCTCGACGGCGCTCCGGCCGCGTACGTCTGCGAGAGCTTCGCGTGCCAGCGACCGGTGTCCGACCCCAATGATCTCGCCGCGCTCCTGGGCGACGGAAGTTAGAGTCTCGCCCGATGGCGAAGTCCGCCAAGCAGATCGCGACCGACTACTTCGCTGCCATCGGCACGCGCGACGTCCACGCGATGATGACCTTCTGGAAGCCGGGCGGCTACGGCTACATCCACGGCGTTGCCGACCTGCGGGCGCCCGACGGCTATCACGAGTGGTTCGGCGGCCTCTTTCGCGCTTTTCCCGACTTCAAGTTCGAAGTCATCGACATGGTCGCCTACGCAGACAAGGCGGCGGTTCGTTGGCGCGCGCGGGGGACGTTCAGCGGCGAGGGCACGTTTGAGGGACTCACCCCCAACGGCGCCACGATCACCCTGGAGGGCCTCGATCTGCTGACCATCCGCGACGGGCTGATCGAGGAGAACCGCGCCTACATGAACGCCATGGAGATGGCGCGCCAGCTCGGCGCCCTGCCGCCTGCCGGCTCGCTTCCCGAGAAGGCGATGTTCGGCGCGCTCAACGCGAGGACCGCCGCCGTCGCGGCGATTCGCAAGCGCCGCGGCTGAAGCTCAGTAGATCTCGGGAACGAAGGTCTGTTCGCTCAGGGGCGGTCGAACGTAACCCTTTTCCGGGCCTCGCGGCGGGAGCTTGATCGGCTCCGGGGTCAGGTCCTCGTAGGGAATCAGCGAGAGCAGATGCGTAATGCAGTTGAGGCGGGCGCGGCGCTTGGAGTCGGCGTTGACCACGAACCACGGCGCCTGCTTGATGTCGGTGTGGGCGAACATCTCGTCCTTGGCCCGCGAGTAGTCGGCCCACTTCTCGCGGGCCTTGAGGTCCATCGGGCTGAGCTTCCAGCGCTTCATCGGGTCCTTGACCCTCGCCTTGAAGCGCTTCTCCTGCTCCTCGTCGGAGACGGAGAACCAGTACTTGATGAGCCGGATCCCTGAGCGCACAAGCATCCGCTCGAAGTCGGGGCAGGAGCGCATGAACTCCTGGTACTCCTCCTCGGTGCAGAAGCCCATGACCCGCTCGACGCCGGCGCGGTTGTACCAGGAGCGGTCGAAGAGAACGACCTCGCCGGCGCCCGGAAGCTCGTTCACGTAGCGCTGGAAGTACCACTGGGTCTTCTCGCGCTCGGTCGGCGTCCCCAAGGCCACCACCCGCACGATCCGCGGATTGGTCCGCTCGGCGATCCGCTTGATCACCCCGCCCTTGCCTGCGGCGTCGCGCCCCTCGAAGATCACGACGACCTTCTCCCCGCTCGCCTTCACCCACTCCTGCATTAGCACGAGCTCTCGCTGAAGCCGCTCGAGCTCGTGCTCGAAGGTCTTCTTGTCGAGCTTGGGCTTGGCCTCCTCGTCGGCGCCGGTTCCGTTGGCGCTCGGCGCCTGCTGCTTTTGCTTGGTATTCGCCATGGCTCGTCCGATCGCCTCTGACCTTACCCCGGATGCGGAGGGCACATGACAGATCGCGCCCGGGGCGCGGGGCCGGGGCGCGGGCTTGGAGCGTGAGTCAGCGAACTGGAGGACTCAAATGGCAGAGACGTTCAAGCGCGGCGACCGGGTGGAGTGGAACTTTCGCGGCCGGCTCGTCAAAGGCAAGGTGCGAGGGCGCCTGGCGGCGCGCACGGAGATCGACGGCCGCGTCGTTGCGGCGTCCAAGGACGACCCGCGGTACGTCGTGCGAAGCGAGAAGTCCGGCAAGGAAACCGTGCGACGGGGCGAGTCACTGCGCCGGCTCGACGGCTGAGAGGTCAGCCGACAGCGCCGCGCGGGCCAAATGGACGCTCCTCAGGCGCGCTCGACCCGGCCGCCAACCTCACCAAGACCGCCGGCGAGAGGCCGAACGTAGAGAACGGACCCCGCTCCCTGGCGGATTTCGACCTCTCTGCCGAGCGAACAGCCCAGCGTCAGTGCCGCCGAGCCGGTCGCCTCGTCCTCGTGGATTCCCTCCATCGGGACGAAGGACCGGGCGCGCACCAGTCCTGTGACCTCGTCCAGCCACGCCCAGCAGTAGGCGGCGTCGAGGTTGTCCGGCGACCCGTCTAGGGAGTCCACGTCATCCGGCGTCTCGTAGCGGCGGTACTCAAAGTCCACTGTCCATCCCGGGTCCGCCGTGATGAAGACGCGCTCGTTCCTGCGCTCGACGCCCACCTCACCGGCGCTGGGACGGAGCGTGTCGACCTCCATCCCCTCCTGCTCGAGCAGCCAGGCCGTGCCGACCAGCGGATGCCCGGCGAACGGGATCAGCTTCGCCGGCGTGTAGATCTCGAGCTCGCCGCGCTCGGCGTCGTCGACGAACACCGTCTCCGAGTAGTTCAGCTCAGTTGCGATCGCCTGGCGCTCCGAGCGCGGGACCGCGCCGCCGCCGAGAAAGACGCCAAGTGGATTGCCGCCACGCCCGTCGGGGCCGACGAATACCTTCAGCACCGAAAGCCCGTCCACGCGGCTGAACCTAGCGCCCGATAGGGTGCGACGTCTCGTTGACTGCACGGAGGGAAGATGCTTCATAGCCATATTCGCTCACGCCCCAGGTCCGCGCTGGTCCTCGGGTTGGTGGCAATCGGTGTCGCACTGGGGCTCCCTACGTCCTCCACACAGGCGACCGTACCCGGGGACAATGGCCGCATCGCCTTCAGCAGCGATCGCGCGGGGAACATCGAGATCTACAGCATGCGACCCAACGGCAGTCATGTCCGCCGGCTGACCAGCAACCCACGCTTCGACGGGCTCCCCTCGTACTCCCCAAACGGCAGGTGGATCGTCTTCGAGCGCAGTCTCGGGCCGAACAACGAGATCTTCAAGATGCGATCCGACGGCTCGCACATCCGCCGCCTCACCCACGAGAAGGCGTCGGACGCCGTGCCGCAGTTTGCCCCCGGCGGGCACAAAATCATCTTCGAGAGCAACAGAGGCGGCGACTACGAGCTCGTCACGATGCGCGCCAACGGCTGGCATAAGAGGTGGCTGACCCGGAATAAGACCGACGATGTCAGCCCGACGTATTCACCCAAGGGCGTCACGATCGCCTTCGCTCGCACCACCAGCGACCATACGGCGAAGATCCTCACGATGCGGGCCAACGGGTCACACGTCAAGCAGCTCACCGGCGGCGGCGACTTCAACGGCAGCCCCAGCTTCTCGCCGAACGGTGGGTCGATTGCGTTCCAGAGCGATCGCAGGGGAGCGCCCAACGTCTTCAACATGCGCGCCAACGGCACCCACGTTCGCCGGCTCACCCACAGCGACGACTTCGAGCCGGACCCCCACTTCTCCCCGAACGGCCACAAGATCGCGTTCGTCTCCGGCCGCGACGGGGACTTCGAGATCTTCACGATCCACCCCGACGGCTCACATCCTCGCCAGCTGACCAAGAACCAAGGCTTCGACGCCTTCCCCTCCTGGCAGACGCGCTGAGCAAGAGCCCTCGCTCAGAGCACGGATAGAAACCGGTCGATCTCCCAGGGAGTGACCTGGACGCGGTACTCGTCCCACTCCTGGCGCTTGATCTCGATGAAGCGCTTGAAGGTGTGCTCGCCGAGGGTCCGCAGCACGAGCTCGGAGTTGGCGGCGATCTCGATTGCCTCTCCCAAAGTCTCGGGCAGCTGCTCGATACCGCGCTGGGTCCGCTCCTCCGGGCTCAGGTGGTAGAGGTTCTGCTCCATCGGCTCGGGCAGCTCGTAGCCTTGTTCGATCCCCTCGAGCCCGGCCTGGAGCATCCCGGCGAAGCACAGGTAGGGGTTGCAAGCGGGGTCGGGGCAGCGCAGCTCGGCGCGCGTGGCGCTCTCCTTGCCCGGGTGGTAGAGCGGCACGCGGATGAGCGCCGAGCGGTTGCGGCGTGACCAGGCCTGGTAGACGGGCGCCTCGAAACCCGGGACTAGCCGTTTGTAGCTGTTGACCCACTGGGCGAACAGGGGAGCGATCTCGCGGGCGTGGCGCAGCTGGCCGGCGATGAATGCCTTGGCCGTCGGCGAGAGGAAGAAGGCGTCGTCGGCATCGAAGAAGGCGTTGCCGCCGTCCTTCGAAAGCGACTGGTGGACGTGCATCCCCGACCCGTTCTCGCCGAACAGCGGCTTTGGCATGAACGTGGCGTGCCAGCCGTAGCGCATCGCGTACTCCTTGACGACGATCCGGTACGTCATGCAGTCGTCGGACATCGGCAGTGCGTCCTTGTAGCGCATGTCCACCTCGTGCTGGGAGGGCCCGACCTCGTGGTGGGCGTACTCGACGTGGATGCCCAGCTGCTCCAGGGCAAGGATCGTCTCGCGACGGACGTTGGAGCCGGCGTCGAGAGTGGTGAGGTCGAAATAGCCGCCCTCGTCGAGCGTCTCCGGGATCCCTCCCTCCGGCCGGGCATCGCGAAAGTAGAAGTACTCGAGCTCGGGCCCGATGTTGTAGGCGTCGAACCCCATCTCCTCGGCCCGCTTCAGGGCCCGGCGCAGGATCCATCGCGGGTCTCCCTCGTACGGATCGCCACCGGGCACGCGCACGTCGCAGAACATCCTGGCCGTCGCGTTCTCCTCGGCGCTCCAGGGCAGAACTGCGAAGGTCGACGGGTCGGGCATGGCGATCATGTCCGACTCCTCGATCGGGTTGAACCCAGTGATCGAGGAGCCGTCGAAGCCCATCCCGCCCTCGAAGGCGTCCTCCAGCTCGGCGGCGTTGATCGAAAAGCTCTTGAGCTGGCCGAGGACGTCGGTGAACCACAGGCGGACGAAGCGCACGTCGCGGTCGGCGACGAGCTTCACCACGTCCTGGGCGGTCGTGGGCTCGGAGGAGTCGGCCATGCGAGGAACCTTATCGGCGCGACTCAGAAGCGAATCGCTCCAAAAGTCCAGATTTCAGCCGCGCTACTTAGCCCAGATGCCGTCGGCTTGCGTAACGCCTGCGATCGCGATATAACTACTTACCTAACGTAAGTAGATGGCTAAAAGTAAAGTAAAGGCCGAATCAGGCGTCCCTAAACGGGTATCCGCGAATGAACCTCTTGGGCGCCCAATACGAATGAGCAGGTAGAGATGACCGTCAAGACCGACTATTCACGATTCGATATCCACGACGAGTTGACCGCGCCCGAGGGCAGCATCAAGATCCTCAACGGGATCCAGACTGCCGGCGGCGCCGTGACCAAGTTCATCGGCGTGCTCGCCGGCGCGCCCGCGGCCCTGCGTGCCTATGCCCGCTTGCGCCACGAGCTCCGCGGCGGGGTCCTGCCACAGGCCACCCGCGAGCGGATCGGCCTGGCCGTAGCCGAGCGGCGCGGAGACGTCTATTCGATCTCCCAGCACGCCCGCACCGCCCGCAACGCGGGCCTGGGCCTCGACGAGATCTCCCGGGCACGGAGCTTCAAGTCCTCCGACCCCAAGGAGGGCGCGCTGCTCGCATTCCTCGAGGCGTCACTCGAGGCCGACGAACGCCCCTCCACGCACCTGGTCGAGGAGGCGCGCGAGGTCGGCTGGAGCGACGAGGAGCTCCTCGAGGCGGTCGCCCATCTGGCCCTCAACGAGTTCCAGAGCCTGATCGCCAACGCGGCCGCGCTGCCCCAGGATCAGATCGACTCGCACGTCCTCCCAGCAGCGGCCTAGGTGTCCTGCCCACGGACGCTGTGAACGCGGCTGATCGGCGGCCGGCCACCCAACGAGCTGTGGGGCCTGCGCTGGTTGTAGTGCTCGAGCCAGTGTGGCAGGGCCAGATTGCGATGACGGTGAGAGCGGTAGGCCATCCCATAGGCCCACTCGCGGCCCA
>JBBRYM010000010.1:0-100587 GCA_038237625.1 Solirubrobacterales bacterium
CGACTACCAGGCCGCCGCCGATAACAACTTCACCCAGGGCGCCCTCGGCGAGGCCACCTGCGCGCTCACCAACGGCCTGCCTCCACTCGCCTTCTTTCGCCCCTACACGCCTGAGCTCGTCGGCTGGTTCAACGACTTCGGCCCGGCATCGGGAATCGACACGGGGACGGGTGGCGTCGGCAGGATCGAGACCACGATCAATACCTTCTCTGCCTCGACTCCGGGCTTCCCCCAGCTCCCGCTCACCGGCATCTTCCCGCCCCCGTTCGACAATCCCGGCGCGATCAGGCAAGACTTGACCGACCTCCTGAACCAGCCCAGCCTCGGCTTCACGACCGAGCAGTTCAACCGCTGCCCCGGCGCCCTCGAGCGTCCCCGCGACGGCTCCAGCCCCTTCACGGACAACGGGGCTCTCAGCGGCCCCGGCGGGTGCGACCCCAGCCTCGTTCCAACCGGCCCCTGAACCGCTTCCAATAACCTCGTCCACCTTGGCAGGCGAGTGGCGAAACTGGACCGGCGATCAGGTCTGCAGGCCTCGCGTCATCGAGCGGCCGGGCTCGCGTCAGGAACTGGCGGAGGTGGTGGGCCGGGCGCACCGTGACGGGCGCCGGGTGCGCGTGGCGGGCTCTGGACACTCGTTCACCGAGGCCGCGCTGACCGACGACACCATGGTCTCGATCGAGCGCCTCGACGCGGTGCTCGAGGCGGATCGCGACAGCGGATTGGTCCGGGTTGAGGCCGGGATCAGCCTCAGAAAGCTGGGGGAGGCGCTCTGGGCGCTGGGCCTTGCGATGGAGAACCTCGGTGACATCGACGTGCAGACGGTCGCCGGCGCGATCTCGACTGCCACCCATGGAACGGGTGCCAAGCTACGCAACATCTCCGCTCAGGTCGCGGCGATCGAGCTCGTTACCGCCGGGGGCGAAGTGCGCGAGATCACCGAAGCCGACGGCGACCTGTTGCGTGCGGCCCGCGTCTCGCTCGGGGCCCTCGGCGCGATCAGCGCGGTGACCCTCCGTACGGTGCCCGCCTTCGCTCTCCATCGGGTCGACGACCCCCGCCCCTTGGAGGACGTGCTCGACGGCCTCGACGAGCTCGCGGCGGCGAGTGACCACTTCGAGTTCTTCGTGTTCCCGCATACGAGCGTCAAGGCGCTGGTGATCGAGCGCGGCCGAACCGAGGAACCGCCCCGACCGCGCAACCGCGTGGCCGCCTGGGCCAACGACGTGCTGCTCGAGAATCTCGCACTCGACGCCCTGTCGCGGACGGGTCGGCGGTTTCCGTCGCTCAACCCCAGGATCACCGGTCTGGCGGGTCGCCTGCTTTCGCGCACGGAAAGAGTGGATCGCAGCTACCGGATCTTTTCCTCGGAGCGCCGAGTGCGGTTCACGGAGATGGAATACGCGGTCCCGCGCGACCACGGACCGGCGGCGCTGCGTCAGGTGCTGGCGATGATCGCCGAGCGCAGGATCAACGTGTTCTTCCCCATCGAGTTCCGAGTTGTGGCCGGCGACGACGCGCTGATCAGCCCGACCCACGAGCAGGACTCGTGCTACATCGCCGTCCACCAGTACCGCGGGATGGACTGGCGTGACTACTTCCAGCGCGTCGAGGACATCATGCGCTCCTATGGCGGGCGCCCGCACTGGGGCAAGCGCCATTTCCAGGACGCCGCGTCGCTGGCCGGCGTGCATCCACGACTCGCAGACTTCCAGGCGATCCGCGACAAGCTGGATCCCGACCGGGTCTTCGCGAACGAATACACCGAGCGGGTGCTCGGGCCGTAGCAGCCGGCGGCCCGCTCCTAGAGGAACGCCTGGCCGTCGCCGCGATAAGTGGGGACCTCGTCGACGATCTCCTCTCCGGCCACTAGGTAGAGGGAGTTGAAGTGCTCACAGAGCTCGCCGGCCTTGGCGTGGCGCATGTAGATGCGGTTGCCGATCCCGATCCGCCGGGCCACCCCGCCGATCAGCGGCGTCTGGACCTCGCCCGCCCCCTCCTCGGGGGCGAGCTCCAGTCCGGTTGGCAAGTAAGGCTGCGGCAGCCGGTCGCGCCCGCCGCCGCCGGACGCCACGTATCCGCCGCCGAGGGCAGTCGCGACCCCCGGGCCAGGGCGGCGGACGACCGAGATCGCGAACAGCGCGGCGGGCTCCAGCGCCAGCGATCGGTAGTTGTCGAAGAGGGCAGGCGCGTAGAACCCCGACCCCGCAGTGAGCTCCGTGACCGTCCCGGCGCCTGCCGTGCGCGCGAGGCTGCCGGTACCCCCGCCGTTGACGAATCGAAGGGGGGAGACCTCGCGCACCGCGGCGACGATCTCGGGCAGGCGGCGGGCGAGGTCGCGCTCCGAGCGCGACTGCATCCATCGGATCGCGGCGCTTCGGAAGGGCCGGCCCGGGACGCGATCGCCCACGCCGGCGATCTGCCCCTCGTATGCCATGAGGCCAGTGAGCTCGGTGCCCGGACGGCCCGCCACCTCCTGCGCGAGCCGGCGCGCCTGCGCAGGCCAGTGAAGCGGCGAGCGCTTGGGGCCGACGCGCGCCAGCCGCCCCTTGGCCAGCCACCAGCCGGCGTCGATGTCGATCGCCACCGGAATGCGGGCCGGGCCGTTGCCGATGGTCGCCTCGATCAGGTCGAGCTGGGCCACCGCGTCGATCATCAGCACCGGGGCCTGTCCGGGCTCCGACATCGTGAGACGGGCGAGCTCCGCGATCGCCGGCCGGTCGACGGTCGGGTAGGCGACGACGATGTCATCGAACCCATGCGCACGCAGCCACAGGGCCTCGGGAAGCGTGTAGGCGAGGATGCCCTGGAAGGTCGCGTCGAGGGCCAGGATCCGCCGCAGCATCTCCGCCGAGCGCACCGACTTCGAGGCGATGCGAATCGGGAGCCCGCCGGCCTGCGCAACCAGCGCCGCACCGTTGCGCGCCAGCGCATCGAGATCGACGAAGGCGAACGGCGGCGTCACCGCGCCGAAGATGGCCTCGTAGCGCTCATGGAGGCGTGCCGCGCTCGTCTCGGTGAGACCGTCGCTCAACTCGCGCCGAGCGTATCCGTATCTAGAATCGCTCGGCCGGCCGCCAGCGGCCGGCGCTCGTACCCGGAGAGGTGGCCGAGTGGCTGAAGGCACTCGCCTGCTAAGCGAGTAGGGGGCGACAAGCTCTCTCGAGGGTTCGAATCCCTCCCTCTCCGCTCCACCCGGGGCGAACGTCCCGCGCGCGGGCTTGTAGGCGGGCATGAGGGACGTTCGCATCGCGGGCTTGGCCGGCGGGCAGTTCAACCGCATCTCGCGACAGCAGCTCCTGGAGCTCGGGGTCAGCGCCGACACGGTCGACGACTGGCTCGCGAAGGGGAAGCTTGTTGCGGTAGAGCAGGGCGTGTTCGCCATCGCTCCCCTCCTGGGCTACGACGATCGCGGCAGGTGGATGGGGGCGACCCTGACCGCGCTTGGAACTGTGCTCAGCCACGTGAGCGCAGCGAGCGCCTGGGGCTTTTGGTCATTGCCGCGCCCCTTCGAGACCGTCACACGACCCGGAAGCGGTGGCCCGCGCCGCCATGGGGGGCTTCGTGTTTATCGCAGCCTCACGTTGGAGGGCGATTGGATGCTCCTCGACGGTATCCCGATCACGACGGTGGAGCGCACGTTGCTCGACCTCGCCGCGAGGGTGAGCGACAGGGCGCTCGCGAGAGCAGTAAGGGAGGTGATTCGGCTGGAGAAGACCACCCTCATCGCAATCGGCGACGCGCTTGGCAAGCACCGCGGCCGGCGCGGAGCGGCGCGACTGGGAGCCGTCCTCTCCCGTTACTCGGGATTGCCACTGAACCGAGCGCGCAGTGGTGCCGAAGTTCGCGCTTTGGAATGCCTCCGCGACGCGGGCCGTCCCCCGCCCGCCCTCAACCGCCGAATCGCCGGTGAGGAAGCGGACCTCAGCTGGCAGGCATTCAGGCTCATCGTTGAGATCGACGGCGGACCGTTTCACCTCGACGTGGGCGAGGACAAGCGCAAGCAAGCTCGCTGGGAAGCTGCAGGCTGGACCGTCCGGCGCATCCCATCGGACGCGGTGTACGAGCGCCCCGGAGAGCTCTTGCGCCTCGCGCCGCCGGCGAACGCCGCGCCCAGCGTCCCTCATCCCGGCAAATAAGCAGGTACGAGGGACGTTCGGCGGGTTTGGGGCTGAACCCTCGGGCTTGGCGGAGCGTCGGCTGACCGTGGCAGAGAGAGGGGCTACGGAGTCTCGGTGGCGGGCTTGTCCGTTGGGTGCGGGCCGCGCTCGGACCCGTGCGGGTGTGGCAGGTGCGGGTGTGGCATGTGCAACACGCCGTGCTCGGGCTCGTGCGCGACCTCGTCGGCGACCCGGTCAGGCGGGGTCGCGTCGCGCCGGGTGATCGAGAGGAAGACGACCAGGGCCAGGATCGTCCCAAGGAAGATGTAGCTCGTGGTCGTGGTGCCGAGGTTGAGCCCGCCGTGCTTGGACTTCTGCGACATCCAGTCGCCGATCGAGGCGCCAAGCGGCCGGGTGAGGATGTAGGCGACCCAGAAAGCCAAAACCGCGTTCAGCTTGAAGCGGAAATGGCTGAAGGCGATGATCGCGATCGCCGCGGCGAAGATCAGCGCCGACGGGAAGTAACCGAGGGCAAACTTCTCCGCGACGAGATCGCCGGCCGACGTGCCGAGGGCGAACGTGAACAGGATCGCCAGCCAGTAGAAGGCCTCGCGCTTGCTGTTGTAGACCGTGTGGATTGAGAGCGTGCGCTCGCTCCAGTACCAGATGCCGAACACGACTGCCAGGATCCCCGCAAAGATCGGGGTCGTGGTCGTCAGCGAGATGCCGTAGCCGTCGACCAGGTTGTCGCTGAACAGGGTGCCGACGACGCTGATCAAAACTACGCCCAGCCAATAGAGCCCGGGCACGTAGCGTCGTGATTTGAACTGGAAGAAGAGCGCGACGAGGAGAACGCCACCCATGATGTAGGTGAGGTTCGTCAGGCCAAGGTTGAAGGTCTGGTCCAGATTGTCCGCAAAGGTCTCCCCGACCGTTGTGCAGAGAATCTTGATGATCCAGAAGTAGAGGGTGATCTCCGGGACCTTGTTGAGCATCTGTCGGCCGATGTCCTTGGCCGTGCGCTTCTGCGCAATCGCGTTCATGGCGGCGAGAGTGGCAACGGGCGCCTGAACGACTCCTGACTTAAGCTCACTTAATCGGCCGGGTTTGGGTGGTTCAGGCGGACTTCATGGGCGGCCGGGTAGCTTCGGCCGATGACGCGAAGGCGCCGGCCCACCAGATTGCCCAGGGTTGTCCTGGCGATGATCGGCCTCGCATTCCTCGCTGGGTGCGGCGGCGGGGGGACGACGGCCGCTGATTCGACGGCAACGACCGCGAGCGCAGCGCCCCAGAAGCGCATCCTCCACATCAGCCGCCCCGCCAAGTCCGCCCGTTGTCATGGCGCGCTCACGCAACCCGGCTCGGATCCCAGCGTCCTGCCAGGGCCGGTTCTGATCGCCGACAAGGCGAACAGCCGCCTCCTCGAGGTGGACCCCTGCGGACATCTTCTCTGGCAATTTCCGCGGCCCGGCGACCTCGCCCCGGGCCAGACCTTCAACGTTCCCGACGACGCCTTCTTCACCCCTGACGGACACCAGGTGATCGCTACGCAGGAGGACGACTTCGCCATCACGCTCGTGGACGTCCGGCGTCATCTCATCGCCTACCGCTACGGACAGCCGGGTGTCTACGGCTCGGATGCAAACCACCTCTATAACCCCGACGATGCGATCGCCCTGCCCGGAGGCGACATCCTCGCCGCCGACATCAAGAACTGCCGGCTGGTCGTCCTGAGCCCGCCATCCCACGACCTTGTCCGCCAGCTAGGAGCCACCTCGAGCTGCGTTCACGACCCGCCGGCGGGATTCGGCAGCCCGAACGGAGCGTTTCCCATGCGAAACGGCGGCACGGTGGTCACCGAGATAAACGGCGACTGGGTCGACTTTCTAACAGCGGACGGCAAGCTCAAGGGGGCTGTCCACGCCCCCGGCTTCTCGTATCCGTCCGACACCAACCAGGTTGGCCCCAACCGCTTTCTCAGCGTCGACTACACCAGCCCCGGCGCGATCGAGGAATTCGACGCCACCGGCAAGCTGATCTGGCGGTTTGCTCCGGGTGGCTCCGCTGCCCTCGACCATCCCTCCCTGGCATTGCCGCTTCCCAACGGCGACGTCCTGGTGAACGACGACTACAACGACCGCGTGATCGTGGTCGACCCGAAACAACAGAAGATCGTTTGGCAGTACGGGCACATGGCCGCGGCGGGAACCGCCCCCGGCTATCTCAACATTCCCGACGGAGTCGACCTCGCACCACCGCACTCCCTAATCAATCGCTTTCCGAACGCGAAGGCGCCCGGGCGATAGCCGGATCTAGGGCGTGGACCGCAGGCCGATCCGCACGATCGAGTCGAGCGGCGCCGAAGCCGACCCGAGCCCGCCGATCAGATACGCAGAGCTCCCGACAACGGCTGCGGAAGCGTTCGCCACCGGATGCGGAAGGTGAACGCCCGCCGAAACAGCGTCGCCGCCCGGAGGGATTCGGAGGATGCGATCCGTGGGAACCCCGCCGGACTCGCCTCCGAGGACATAGACACGGCCGCCGATCGCGATGCCCGAGGCGTGATCGAGGGGGCTCGGCAGATGACCCACGATGCGAGCTGACCCCGTGCCGGTGTCGACGGACTGGATCGCGTCGGTTGGCACGCCCGAGCCGGTGAGCCCGCCGGCGACGTAGATAAAGCCCGACCGCAGGGCCACGGCGGGATAGCGGACTCCAATCGGCAGCCTCGCCACGACCTCGAGTCCAACGCCGTCGCGGGTCGAAAGCACGGCAGGCAGCGGGCGGGTTCCGTCGTAGCCGCCAACGACGTAGGCGGTGCGCCCCGACGATACGGCGGTGGTGTCCGATCGTGGCGAGGGCAGCCTGCCGACGACCTGGGCCGAGGACGTGCTGCTGGTCAGAGCTTCGATCGAGTCGGTGCTCGAAACCGAGCCGCCGCCGATCACAAGGGTCCTGCCGCCAACCGTCGCTGCCGCCTCGTCGTGAAGCGGCTCCGGGAGTAGGCCTGCGCCAACCGTTCGCCCGGTGGCCGGGTCGATTGCAGTGACGCTGCTGGTGGAAACGCCCTTCGCGTCGAGCCCGCCAATCACGAGGACCCGACGTCCGACCGTCGCGGTTGCTTCGCCTGAGACGGGAGCCGGCAGTGAGAGCCGGGAGGCAGTCGCGAAGAGCTGCTCTCGAGCCGGGCGGGGTGCGCGCGGGGTCGCGCCGGGCGATGCCGGCACCGTCGACCCCGAGCCGCCGCCGCCCGAGCACCCTGCGGCGACGGCCAGCGCAAGCCCCATGGCCGCCCATGCGAAGAGGGCTCTCGGATTCGCCATCACGTCACGACGATCGCCGCTGTGACCTGAACGCAACCTTGCCGGCCCGCGGACGTTCAGGAGGAATTCACCCGACGCGGGGCACGCTGGGCCCATGAGTTTTTCACTTCGTTACTGCTTTGCCGGTGCGCTCGCCATGGTTTCCCTACTCGCGGTGGGCTGCGGCTCGAGCTCGACCTCGCCCAACTCCACCTCGACCTCGGAGGCTCAATCGGCGTCCGCCGGGGACATCCCCGACAACCAGCACTTCCTCGGCTACAAGAACACCGCGGCCGGCTACTCCGTGAAGTATCCGGAAGGCTGGGCGAGAAAGGGATCGCCGACCAACCTGACCTTCGCCGACAAGGACAACCAGGTGCACATCGCGGTGACGAGCGGCTCCGCTCCAAGCGTTGCCGCGGCGCGCTCGGCGCTCGAGCGCTCCATCCCCGCCTCCAGCCAGCTCAAGGTGAAGACGGCGACCACGCAACCGGTGTCCGGAGCCAAGGCGATCCACATCACCTACGACGAGCTCGGCCCAGCCGACCCCGTCACCGGCAAGAGCCTCACGCTGATGGTCGACCGCTACGTCCTGGCGAAGGGGGGAAAGGTCGCCACCGTCGATGAGTCGACGCCGGTGGGAGTCGACAACGTAGACGCTTACCGACTCATCATCGAGAGCTTCAAGTGGGCCTAGCGACTGCCGGCCGAGGCAAGCGAAACGGGCTTACTCAAAGCCTTTACGTCGAGCCCGAGGTTCCAGCGGACGAAGCTGAGCCCCCGGCTCTCGAGCTCCTGGACGTCTTCAGGATCTATAGCTCCGGGCCGGCCGAGACCGTCGCGCTTCGCGGGCTCGACCTGAAGATCGAGCCCCGCGAGATCGTGGCGGTCGTCGGGCCCTCGGGGAGCGGGAAGAGCACCTTCCTCGCGCTCGCGGCGGCCCTCGATGTGCCCTCAGCGGGCGAGGTGAGAGCGTTTGGGCGCTCGCTAGTGCGTCTCGACGAGGCGGAGCTGGCGGCGTTTCGCGCCCGCGACATCGCGATCGTCTTCCAGTCCGAGAACCTCATCGGGACCCTGTCAGCGCGCGAGAACGTCGCCGTCGCGCTGCGGCTCGCCGGTATCGACAGCCCGTTGGAGAAGGCCGCCGAGGCGCTAGAGCGCTTCGGGTTGAAGGACAGGATGCGCCAGCTGCCCGGCGAGCTGTCAGGTGGAGAGCAGCAGCGCGTGGCGATTGCGGCGGCAGCAGCAAGGCGCGCTCGCCTGGTGCTCGCCGACGAGCCGACTGGAGAGCTCGACGGCGCCAACGAAGCGATCGTTCTCGATGCGCTCGCCGAGCTTCGCGACAGCTTCGGCAGCACAGTCATCGTGGTCACCCACTCCGAGCAGGTCGCGAGCCGCTGCGACCGCGTGGTCCACATCGCCGACGGACGCGTGCAGACATGACCGCGGCCACCGCGGTCGCTCCCTCCGTGGTCCGTCCCGCCTCGCCGATCTGCTCGTGCGAAGGCCTGACCATCGGGTACGGCCGCGCGCGCGCGCGGGTGGTCGCCCTCGACGATGTGAGCCTTGAGGTTCGCTCCTCAGAGCTCCTCGCCCTTCTCGGCGCCTCAGGCTCGGGGAAGACCACCCTTCTCCAGGCGCTCGGCGGCCTCGTGGTCCCAGATGCGGGCGAGGTCAAGCTGGCCGGCGAATCCCTTTCGTCGCTGGATGCGGCGGCCCGTGGTAAGGCGCGCGCCGGGACGATCGCCTACGTCTTTCAGGGCTCGAACCTGATCCCGCACCTGTCCGCACGCGAGAACTTGGAGTTCGCCCGGCTCGTCGCCAGCGCCGCGGGCCGGGAGGGACCGGATTCCAACAGCGCCCTGGCGCTCGTGGGACTTGCGCACAAGGCGGATTCGATGCCTTCCGAGCTCTCCGGGGGAGAGCAGCAGCGGGTCGCCATCGCACGCGCCGTCACGCAGGCGCCCGACGTGCTGCTCTGCGACGAGCCGACCGGCCACCTGGACTCCGACACCGGTCGGCGCGTCCTCGACATGATGGTGGCGCTGCGTGCCGAGCTCGGCCCAGCCCTCGTGATCGCCACCCACGACCCCGCCGTCGCCAAGCGCGCGGACCGGGTGGTCGTTCTCTCCGAGGGCCGAATCGTGCCGGGAGGTTCGAGTTGAGCGCCTTGGTCCTCCATGCGCGACTGGCCACAGCGGGCCTTGCTCGCAACCCGCTCCGCACCCTGCTTCGCGCGGCCGTGGTGGCCGCCGCGGTGGCGCTGCTCGCCGCCATGCTCCTGTTCATCTCCGATTCGCTTCGCACCGCCTCGGCGAGCGCGGTGCGGGCGGTGCCACTCGACTGGCAGGGACCGGTTTCTTCGTACTCGCAGGATCTCTCGGCCGCTCGCGGCGTCTCGAAGCAGGCGGGAGTCGCGAGCGCACAGGCGACGGCGACGGCTCCGTTCGCCGGGGCGACCCACATCGGTCCGGCCGGCCACACCGCCACGGGATCAGGGTCGATCTTCGCGGTCCCCCCCTCGTATGAGCGTTCGATCCACACCTTCCGGCTCCTCCAGGGGTCGCTGCGGCCGGGAAAGATCGTCCTCGACCAGCAGATGGCCGCTACGCTGCAGGCCCAGATCGGGGACACGGTCCGGCTCGCCCCGGCGAAAGGAATCTCGCCACAGCCTTACGTCGTCTCTGGCATCGCCCTGATAACGGCGCCGGATCAGGTCTTCCAGCCCCTCAATCCGTCGCTCGGGCCCGCTCCCGCGCAGCCGCCGTCGAACGCGGCCATCCTGCCGCTTTCGACCTTCGCCCGCACCTACGCGTCCTCGCTTCACGCCATCACCGCGGCCAACGCGCTTCAGAGCTCGCAGCCAGGGGCCCAGCAGGGAGTGCAGTGGGAGGTTCAGGCGCAGCTTCAGTCCGCCCCCTTGGCGGCCGGCAGCCCGTCGGCTGCGCTCAAGCTCGCCGACCAGACGCGAAACCGCGTCGAGCGCTCGCTTCCCGGCCAGGTCCAGTTTGTCGACAATCTCTCCGACTCCCTCTCGACCGCCGCCGGCGACGCGCTCTACGGCGAGGCGCTCTACGTGCTGCTGGCGGTCCCGGGTGCGCTCATCGCCCTCGGCGTCGCTTACCTCGCCGCCCTGGGCACCAGCGAGCGCGACCGCCGCGAATTCGCGCTGCTGCGTGCGCGAGGAGCGCGTCGCCGGGATCTGCTCACCCAGGCGTTCACCGAGAGCGCGATCCTCGGCGTCCTTGCGGGGCTCGTCGCGGCGCTCGTCGGGATGCTGGCGGTGAAGGTGCTCGTGTCCGGAACCACCATCACCGCAACCAGGGCGCTCGTCACGACCGCCGTGAGCATCGTTCTCGCGATCGCGGGCTCGGCGGTGGCCCGGGTGGCGGCCGTCTCCTCGGTCCTGCGGTCTTCGGTTGCCGAGGGAAGGCAGGCCACCCGTCGCGCGCGCCGGGTGGCCTGGCAGCGCTACTACCTCGACATCGTCGCTCTGGCCGGCAGCGGGCTCATCTATTGGCTGACGATCCGAACCGGATTCTCGGCGGTGGTCAACCCAGATTCCAACCCCACACTCTCCCTCGCCATCTACATGTTCTTCGGGCCTGCGCTGCTCTGGCTCGGGGCCACCCTGCTGGTCGTGCGCTTGCGCGGAAGGGTTCTCGCCTGGCTGGCGCGGCGCGCAGCTTTGCGTCGGCCGGGTTCGTTTCGCTCGCTGGTGCTGGCGAGTGCGGGGCGGCGTGGAGCAGCCATCAACCGGGGCTTGCTCGTCGTCGGCCTGCTGCTGGCCTTCGGCGTCAGCCTCGCCATCTTCTCCGCCACTTACGACCAGCAGGCGCACGTCGACGCCGAGCTGACGCTCGGGGCGGACGTCACGGCGAGCGCCCAGCCCGGGCAGGGCGCGGGCAAGAGCCTCGCGTCGACCGTGGCCAGGGTCCCGGGCGTCGCCGCCACGACCGCGCTCGACCACTCCTACGCCTACGTCGGCCCCGACCTCCAGGACACCTACGGCATCGACCCGGCGACTTTTCAGGGCGCCACCACGCTGCGCGACTCCTATTTCGTGGGCGGCACCGCTAGCACGATGATGAGCCGCCTGGCGCAGACGCGCAACGGGATCCTCGTCTCGCAGGAGACCATCACCGACTATTCGCTGAAGCAGGGGGACCTGCTGAAGCTCCGCGTCCTCGATCAGCGAACCGGCAAGTTCAAGGTCGCCCCCTTCCGAGTCGTCGGCACGGTCCAGGAGTTCCCGTCAGCCCCCCGCGACTCGTTCATGGTCACCAACCGCGCCTACCTCGACGCGGTGACCCACTCGCCGGGCCCCAACGTCGTCTTCGCCAAGGCCAACGGAAGCCCGACCGCTGTCGCAGCGAAGGTTGCCGCCGCGACCAAGCACCTCGGCGCCACCGTGAACAACATCGACCAGCAGAGCGCGCGGACGGCCACCTCCCTGACCACCGTCGACCTCACCGGTATCAGCCACATCGAGGAGGCGTTCGCGATCGTCCTGGCCGCCGCCGCCATGGCCCTTTTCGTCGCGACCACGATTGCCGAGCGCCGGCGCGAGCTGGCCCTGATGACTGCGATCGGCGCTTCGATCAGGCAGGCGGGAATGTTCGTATGGAGCGAGGCCGGGCTCGTCCTCGGCGCGGGGCTGATTCTTGCCGCGGGCCTGGGCTGGCTGGCGGCGCGGATGCTCGTGGCGATGCTGACACACGTGTTCGATCCACCCCCCGACACCCTCGCGATTCCTTGGGGCTTCCTCGCGGGCATGGCCGGGGCAGCGGTGCTGACCGTGGTGGCAGCGTCGATCCTGGCCGCCAGAAGCCTGAACCGGATGCACCTGGGACGCGTGCTGCGAGAGCAGTAGGCCGGTAGCGCCATACTCGGAGGGTGGGGCGAATGCGTGTCTTGATCGTTGAGGACGACGCCGACCTGCGGCGTATCGTCAGGCGTGGCTTAGAGGAGGAGGACCTGGACGTCGAGGCGGTCCGGACCGGCCATGAGGCGATCGCGGCCGCGACTGCCCGCCCGCCGGAGCTCCTCGTGCTCGACATCGGCCTCCCCGACTCCGACGGGCGCGACGTCTGCCAGGCGCTTCGCGTTCAGGGCGTGACGGCCCCCGTCATCTTCCTCACCGCGCGAGATGCCGTGAGCGACAGGCTGGCCGGGTTCACCGCCGGTGGCGACGACTATCTCACCAAGCCGTTCGCGCTCGCCGAGCTGATCGCCCGGGTGAAGGCTCTTCTGAAGCGGTCGGCGCCGGCCCCTGGCTTTGCGCTCGGAGACCTCAAGCTCGATCCCGCAGCACACGCTGTCAGCAGGGGGGAGAAGTCAATCCCCCTGACGCCGACCGAGTTTCGGATCCTCGGCGCCCTCGCGGCCCGGCCGGAGGAAGCCGTGCGCCGCCGGGAGCTGATCGCAACCGGCTGGCCTGACGGGGCGATCGTCCACGACAACACCCTCGACGTCTACGTGGCCCGGCTGCGCCGCAAGCTGCGGGCCCTCGAGACGGAGGCCGAGATCGCCACGGTGCGGGGCGTCGGCTACACGCTGCGATGAAGCGCCTAGGACTCCGCGGGCGGCTAGTGGTCGTTGTCGGCGTTGGCGCCGTCGTCGCGATCGCCGCCCTGACGACGGGGTTCAACCTGATCCTTCGCTCGAGCCTCAACCACGACGCCAACCAGGTCCTCACCGCACGCGCGGCGGCGACCTTGGCCACCGTCGAGGTCAGAAAGGGGACTCTGACGGGGGTCGAAGCTCCCGACCGAAACACCGTTGACGCCCTGGTGTGGCTGTACTCGGGTGGGCGAGTTCTGGAGCATCCACGGGCGGTGGCTGAGCTGCAGGCCCAGGCGACCGCGCTGTCGGTCGGGCCCAGCCGCATCGTCGAAGATCCCGCCACTGACGTTCGCCTCTTCGCCCAGCCGATCGCCAGCCATGGCTCGCGGGTTGGCGCTGTGGTTGTGGGGGTTTCACTGGAGCCGTACGAGCGCAGCGCCTCGCGCGCGTTCGTGTTCTCGCTCGGGTTCGCGGTGGCGCTATTTGTCCTGATCATCGTCGCCACGCGGCTGGCGATCGGAGGCGCGCTGCGGCCGGTCGCGCGGATGACGGCGGAGGCCGCCGACTGGTCCGAGCACGACCTCGACCATCGCTTCGGCGCCGGCGAGCCGCACGACGAGCTGACCCGCTTGGCCACCACCTTCGACTCGATGCTCGATCGTCTTTCGGCAAGCCTGCGCCACGAGCGCCGCTTCTCGGCGGAGGTCTCGCACGAGCTCCGCACCCCGCTCGCGGCCATCGTCGCCGAGGCCGACCTCTCGCTTCGGCGCGAGCGCGGTCCCCACGAGTACCGGGAAGCCATCGCCGCCATCGCCGACCGAGCTCGCCAGCTTCAACGCACGCTCGACACGCTGCTCGCCGCCGAGCGCGCAGAGCTCGATCCGGTTGGGATCGCCGAGGCGACCGAGGTCGCCCAGCGAGCTAAGGCCGCATGCGAGCCTGTCGCCGCCGAACGTGGGCTCGACCTGGCAGTCGAAGATGGGCGGTCGCTTCGCATCGGCATCGACGCCGAGATCGCCGAGCGCGTTCTGGCTCCGCTGGTCGAGAACGCCTGTCGCTATGCGCGCACGCAGGTGATCATCGCGGTGCGCGACGGCGGCGAGCGCATCGAGTACGTGGTCTCCGACGACGGCCCCGGCGTACAGCCTGATGAGCGCGAGTCGATCTTCGAGCCGGGCACACGCGGCAGCGCGGCTGCGGGGGCGGACGGCGGGAACAATGGCGGCGGTGCCGGACTGGGGCTCGCGCTGGCGCGCCGGCTTGCCCGCGCGGTCGACGGCGACGTCGAGTACTCCCCCGGCGACCGGGGCTTCATCTTCTCCGCGCCTCGGGGGTAGCCCCGTTTCATCTCGCTATCTCGGACCCGACGAGATCGCCGCCTGAATTTGCTCCGCGAGCGCCGCATCCAGGTCTGCGACCAGATCGTCGATGTCAACGAGCCTCTCGCGGTCGCCGACCAGCCCGAAGTAGACGCCGCCGTCGTAGCTCAGCAGGCCGATCGACAGCGCGTGTCCCTGCGGTGAGAGCGGCACGAACGGGTGGATGGCCTGGATCTTTCGGCCGAGCATGAAGAGCGGCATCTGCGGCCCCGGGACGTTGGAGATGACCAGGTTGAAGGTCAGCGGGCGGGAGATCGCGCCGGCGAGGACCCGGTTGATGGTGGGTGGGACGAACCCTGTCGCCTCGATGATCAGCGACGCCGCGCCCGCCTGCTCCGACGCCTTCAGGCGGTTCATCTCATCGCTCGTCGCCTGCAGGCGACGAGCGGGGTCGGGCTCGCCCAGCGGCAGGCGCATGAGGATCGTCGCGATGCGGTTGCCGAGCTCACCCTGCTCGTCGGGACGGCGAATGGAGACCGGAACCAGGGCGACGAGGTGCTTGGGGATGCTCTCGCCGCGACGCTTGAAGAGCCGCCGCAGGGCGCCCGCCGAAGCCGACAGCACTACGTCGTTCACGGTCGCGTCCCCCGTTCCGCGCGCGCGTTTGAGCTCGTCCAGGGTCGTGCTCGCAAAGGCGACGCGGCGGTCGCGGCCGATCTCCTTGTTCAAAAAGGTCCGCGGAGCGCTCGGTCCGCCGGCCGCGAGCGTCGTGAACCCCTCCGCGGTCCGCACAAGGCGCTGGGCGCTGTCGCGAGGGGTCAAGAGGGCCGACCGCGTCGCGCGCTGGGCGGCCCGGAGCGGTCCGCGAAGGCGCTCGGAGGCCGCCCCTACGAACAGGCTTCGCGTGCTCGGTGCATCCGGGACCCAGGCGGCGGCGGGGGGAGCCTCGCTGCCCTCGGCGCTGACGTCGACCAGGAGCATCCCCACGTCCACAGCGGAGATCCCGTCCACCAGGGCGTGATGAGTCTTGGAGACGTAGGCGTGTCGGTGGCCGTCCAGACCCTCGATCAGTTGGATCTGCCAGAGCGGTCGCTCGAAGTCCAGCGGCTCGGACATGATTCGCCCCACCAGCTCGCGAAGCTGCGCGTCGGAGCCGGGCTTCGGCAGCGCCGAGTGGCGCACGTGCCAGCCGATGTCGAAGCGCTCGTCGTCAGCCCAGACCGGGTTGTGAAGGCCGGCCGGCACCTTGACGATCCGCTGTCGAAACCGCGGCACCATGTTCAGGCGGGCGTCGACCTGGGCGAGGAGGCGCTCGAACGGGGGAGGCTTGCCGGCGACGATGACCGTGCCGCCGACGTGGACGTGGATGGGCCCACGCTCGGCGAGCAGCGACGACATGTCCGACGCGGAGAGGCGCTGGGTTCGCTCGGCCATCCGCTCGCGAGCCTACTCGGCGTCTGGGCGACGCTAGGGTGAATGGCGCATGCGGTCGCTGACGGTCACCGAGGAGCGTGCCGTCCAGTGGCGCGAGGTCCCCGACCCACGGATCACCCAGCCGGGCCAGGCGATCGTCCGGCCGATCGCGGTCGCCCTCTGCGACCTCGACCAGCCGATGGTCCGCGGCGAGGCGCCGTTCCCGGCGCCGATCGCCCTCGGTCACGAGGGAATCGCTCAGGTGGTCGAGGTGGGGGAGGGCGTCGAGTCGTTTCGGGCCGGCGACCGCGTGGTCGTCCCCTTCCAGATTTCCTGCGGCGAGTGCGACCGCTGCGCCGCCGGCCTCACCGGCGATTGCCGCTCGGTCAAGCCCGGATCGATGTACGGGTTCGGAGCCTTCGGCGGCGACTGGGGCGGGCTGCTCTCCGACCTCGCCCTCGTCCCATACGCCGACGCCATGCTGGTGGAGCTCCCGGCCGGCGCCGATCCGGCGGCCGTCGCCAGCGCTTCCGACAACCTTCCCGACGCCTGGCGAACGGTCGCGGGGCCTCTCGAGCAGATTCCCGAGGGTGACGTCCTCGTAATCGGCGGCGGCGCACCCAGTATCGGCCTCTACGCCGCCGACTTCGCGCGCGCCCTCGGCGCCTCCAGCGTCGCCTATGTCGACCGAGACGCCGACCGGCTTGCGGTCGCGGAGAAGCTTGGAGCCGAGCCCATCGAGCCCACCGAGAAGGGCCGCTATCCGCGCCGGGCGATCACGGTCAACGCCACCGCCGACCACGAGGGCCTGCACGCGGCGATTCGCTCGACCCAGCGCGGGGGGATCTGCACCAGCGTCGGCATCTACTTCGAGGAGATGACGCCGATGCCGCTGCTGGAGATGTACACCTCCGGCATCCGCTTCGTCACCGGACGCGTCGCCGCCAGGCCCGCCATTCCCAGCATCCTCGAGCTCGCGCAGGCCGGCGCGATCCACCCCGAGCTCGTCACCTCCAGCGTCGCCGATTGGGAGGACGCCGCCGAGGCCGTCCAGCAGACCGAGCGCAAGCTCGTGATCCAGAGGCCTTGAGATGGCCGAGCAGCTATTCGCCCTCTTCTACGACTACGTGCCCGACATCCTCGAGCGCCGCAAGCCGCACCGCGAGGCGCACATCGCCCACGCAAAGGCAGCGGCCGAGCGCGGCGAGCTCGTGATCGCGGGCGCGCTGGGCGACCCGCCGCACGGCGCGATGTTCGCGTTTCGCGTGAGCGGGCCCGATGCGATCGAGGAGTTCGTCGCGGGCGATCCCTACGTAGACGCCGGCCTCGTCACAGCTCACCGGGTAGAGCCCTGGAACGTCGTGGTCCACGGCGCTCCGGCTGTGGGTTGAGGTCTTTAGACCCGAAAGCAGTAGGTAGGGGCGGCGCAGCCGCCCGCAAGTTATTCAGGAACCCTCGCTCCCTTTGGGGTCGCTTCTACAATGCCCCGCCCGGGCAAGCCCGGACCCAGCGCCCGTAGCTCAGCCGGATAGAGCGTCGGTCTACGAAACCGAAGGTCACAGGTTCGAATCCTGTCGGGCGCGCTTCGCTTCTGGCGCGAAAGCGCTGCAAACAGGGCTCTTCGTGAGACGAATCTGCTTCTAGGCTGCTCGCGAGGACCCCCCGCGAATCGGGTCCCGGGCGACAAAGAACCATCGCGCGGACCATCGCGCGGCTGCGATGGGCGTGATCGCCAATCCCTCCGCCGGGGCGAGTCGCGTGCCCGCTGCTCGTCTTGCCGCCTCAGACCGCCTCGCCGTCAGTCTCCGTGGCGCTCGTGGGGCTCGGCTTGGCTGGCTTGAGCATCGCTCTCAGGCCTCGGAGCCCTCGGCCACGGCAGCCCGGGCTGCATTAGGTCCAAAGATCGCCTCGAGGGCAAGGCTCGTCCCTAGGCGGCGCAGTCTTCTGCGCGACAAACAGCCGCTGCGAGACGTTGGCTCGCTGCCGAACCGCAAAGCCGGCGCTCTGTAAGTGACGCCAAAGCTTGTCGGCCTGACGCGCGCTCACTTGGTGGTACTCACCGACTATGGCGCCTATGCGAGACAAGTCCTCAGGCTGAGTCGCAAGGAGAATCTCGTACTCCGAGCCTTCGCAGTCCATCTTCAAGACGTCAACGGAGCCGAGCCCTTCCTCAGCCATCAGCTGCGCCAAGCCGATAACGGCTACGCGAATGTCGTAAGGGTCGGCCCTTGTCGGTTTGACGGTGGCGGTCAGTGATTTCGGCCCTTTGCGGTAGTAGGCAGATCCAGGCGCCGGCCCGAGAGCGACCTCGCGAACGCTAGCCCGATTGGCCAGCCCATTGCGCTTGACGTTGTCGGCGCAGCGGCTGGCTGCCGCTGGCCCGGGCTCGACGGCAATGACCCTTGCCGCAGGCGCTCGGCTGCAGAACCAGAGAGTCGCCGCGCCGACATTCGCGCCGACATCGATCACGGTCTGGACCTGAGACCAGTCAAGATCGGGAATCTCGTACTCCTCAAGAACAAAGACATCAAAAAAGCCGAGGAACTCGTTGAGCGCACATTTGAGCGTCATCCCGTTTCGCAGGCGGAGCGTTACTGGCCGGTGGCTGATCGGCCAGCGCAGTGCCCCGCCGCGAGGCGGCAGCCGGGAGGGACCGACGATAAAGGCCAATGGCGCAACAAGCTGCCAGTTGCGCAGCGTGCGACGAAGCCTTGCAAGCAACGTCAAGAGGCCGAGCCGTGATGCCTGCTGTGGGCTATCACCATCGCCAGCGCGCCAAGCTGAGCTCCCCGCTTGATCAACTCGCCGGTAGCCTTCGATCAGTCCTGACCAGAGGCTGCGAATCGCAAGCAGGCGTTGAGCCGGCGTGGCAGGAGTGGCAGCGCAGGCCAGCGTTGAAACCGTGGCCCACAAGGGAATGCAGAGGCCCGTGGTGAGGGCTCGCTGAGGCCTCGTGCCGTACTTGCGGTGAAACCTGATCCGGGAGCGACCGAGCGCCTTGACCCTCGCCGGCCCGCCTGCCGAGAGTGCCCTGAGGATCTCCTTGCCCGGAAGCCCACCGGCCGACGTGTTGGCTGCAATGTGATGGAAAACCGCGCCCGATCTTGCCACGACCGTTCGGAGGCCCAGTGCCCGGATCCGCATCATTAGGTCGCCCTCCTCGAAGTGCATCGGAAAGAGCTCGGCGTCGAAGCCGCCGCATTGCTCAAGGACTGCCCGCGGGATGGCGAAGGCGTTGGGCATGTCGGCTGTCTCCCAGAGCTCTTCCTCCGGCAGGCGGCCACGTCCGCGATAGAGGTAGGTCGTCCTAGTCGTCCACATGGACCGTCGCACGCCGCCACACCAGACGAAGCCCCGCTCCTCGGAGCTGTAACTGACCGGAGCCACGACGCCGATGGTCGGATCGGAGCCGGCGGCGGCAAGGGTCTCCAGCGTCGACTCGCCGACGAGGTTGTCGTCGTCGACGAAGAAGATCAGCTCAGCTGAACTAGCTCGCCAGCCCGCATTCCGGGCAGTCGCCACGTGGGCGCTTCCGGCATTGAGCGAAACCATCCGTAGCGGTAGTTCCGGACAACGCGCTGGATCGATCTTTCCACCGCCGCCGGTTTCCACGGCGATCACTTCATCCGGCAGACGCGTTCCCCTGGCTAGCGATTCGAGAAGGTCCTCGACCATTCCAGGGCGCCGGTAGGTCGGTATGACGACAGCGACCGTTGTCATCTGCGGGCCTTGGAGGCGCCTCCATCTCCAGTCATGCCCGAGCACGCAATGACTCAGGTCGAGCGGACCGGCGCGCCGCTTTGCAGCTGCTCGAGGTCGGCCTCGACCATGATCCGGACCACCTTCCCAAATCCAACCCGCGGCTCCCACCCCAGCTCACGCTTGGCTTTGGCGTAATCAGCGACAAGAGAATCGACATCGGCTGGGCGCCGGAGCGTGGGATCGATCTTCACACATCGCCCCGGATCAAGTCCGACCTGTTCGAAGGCCAGATCAACCAGGTCGCGAACCGAGTGCTCGACGCCGGTAGGCGACAACATAGTCCGTGGGCGAATCGCGCTGGAGCATCAGCCACATCGCTTCAACGTAATCCGGCGCGTAGCCCCAGTCCATGCGGGCCTCGAGGGCGGCAAGCCGCAGCCCGTCCTGGAGCCTGAGCTTGATTGCCGCGGCCGCGCGGGTCACCTTGCGCGTCACGAACTCCAGCCCGCGCCGCGGCGACTCGTGATTGAAGGTGATTCCGGTGATCAGGCCCCGCCTTTGTCTCATCGAAAGAACCGTATCCAGGTCATGAAGAGAATCCGGCAAAAAAGACCCGGCGGACTTGCCTTAACGCCCCATCGGGCTGGCGCCATGGCGTACCAAAGCGAAACGCCCGGCGGTGGCTGTATTAGAGCCGCTGACGGAAGCGTGGGGCGATGCCGACGACCAGAAGGCCGGCTCCGGCGACAAGCAGAACGATCCCGGCGGCCGCCAAGGAGCCGATATCCCAGCCAGTGAACGGAAGGGTCTGGCCGGGCGCCGCTGCGGCTTCGGGCCGGAGAGCGACTGCGGCCCCCGCTGCAGCGTGTGCGCCGCCGCCGGCATAGCCGTGTCCGCTGCCGCTTACGGGCTGGGCAGAGGAAAGTGAAGCGGCCCAAGCCAGCGCTCCTGTGACCAGCAGCACGGCCGACACGCTCAGCAGCCTGCGCCGCGATAGTTCGCTCACCGCCCCAGCTTAAGCGCTGGGCAGATGCACCGCAAGCGGCACGACCCTGTGAGCATCACGCAGGACTACGACGCCCGCCCGCCCACCGTAAACAGGTCGAAAACCACAGTGCCGTAGCGCCACGAAGTTGCGCTCTCTCCCGGGAGCGGCCTCGATTAGCGCCCAGCGGGCTGGGAGGGTGCGCACCGCACGTGCCAGATCGCAGCGCCCGGTGGCGTCGAGCTGCGCGGAGGCACCAATGCTGGAGCGCGAGCCGCGGAACGGCCGGCCGGGGATCTCCGGGTCCTGGGAAACGACGAGGCGTCCCGGAAAGAAGACAGGGGCTGGATTGCTGACAAGGCGGTTGGCGATAAAGGGGAGCGTCTCGTAGCGATGCCAGGGCAGGATAACGACGCCCGAAGTGGGAGACACGTGGCGACGCAGGTAGGCGGCCGCGCCATACCAATCGGCCGGGTAACGAACGGGTCTGATCACCGCTGATAACCGGCGGACCTCGGTGAGGCCAAACGGGAGCAGGGTGGCCAGGACGAAGACGTAAGCCAGGACCGGGGCCAGGATTGCCCGCCCGCGCCGCTGGCTCTCGTTCCTCGTGGCTAGCGACTGAACCGCCCCAGCGCCAAGGACAACGAGAGCCAGCAGCCATAGCGCGCTCCACTTCTCGGGCTCGCGGTAGGCGGCCAGCAGCGGTAAGTGCGAGGAGAGCCAAACCGCGGCATCGACGCCGCCAGGCAAGGAGGTGCTCGCACTGATTCCCAGCCCAAGCAGGCCTACGAAGAGCAGCCAAGCTCGGCGGCGACAGAGCCATGCTCCGGCCAGAGCAAGGCAGGTCAGGGCCAGCGTGCTCACCGGCCACCATGCTGTGCCGCCTTCGGGCAACGCGAAGCGGCCGACGCGCTCGGCCCAGTAGCCCATGAGGCCGGCTAGATTGGGCAGGAGGCCGTAGTCGGGGCTGGTACTCGAGCGAAAGGCGACGAAGTCGGGGCGGCCGAAGCGATGCACGGCCGCATAGCTGATTGACCCGCGCTCGGTGAAGAAAGCGACCACCCCGTAGAGAAGGAGAAGGGCTAGGAGGCCGAGGGAGGTCAGCGTCCAACGGAGCTGGATGGGGTGACGCCAGATCCGCGCCCACATCGCCCCGCCCATGTACATGGTCAGCAGCAAGCCCAGGGTATGAACATCGAAGGCCGCGATGGCAGCCCCGAGCCCCGCTAAGGCAACAGCCCTAGCGGGCCCCGGCTCTTGTTGTAACGCCTCCCAGGCAGCGAGCCAGAGAAAGAGCCCGCCCGCAGCGACGACGACGCCCCACTGGCCTTCGACCATGCGCTCGTAGACCCATGGGTTGAGGGCACCGAGCAAGCCGGCGGCGCACTGCGCGTACCAAACGGCATTGCGAAACAGGACCATTGGCGCAAATCCGGCGAGAAAGAGCGCCCCGAGCGCGTATGCCTTGCCGGTCAGCGCGCCCCCGAGCAGCTCCGTCCCGGCGGCCTGGAGCAAGGCAACCGGGGTGTAGAAGTCGAAGGGAATTGGTCCCGGATGCGGGCCAAAGACCGCGTCGACCTGAAACAGGTAGCCGCCGTGTACGAGAGAGCGCAAGGAGAGAGCCGACACGGCAAGACTGAGCCCGAACGCGCGCAACCACCCCGCTCGCCGGCAGGCAAGTTGAAGTAGGGAGTCGGTTAGCCGCCGAGTAGCCGCTGCGGGGAGAGCATCGGGGCTCATAGCTCCAAAGCCGCCGAGCCGTGCAACAGCGAGATCGTCGTCGCCACTCGTACCGTCGCGTCCTCGGCTTCAAGACCGTTCCGCTCGAGGATTCGGCGCACCCCGGGCTCGTCAGCGCCGTAGAAGGTGACTGCAACCTGATCCTCGCCTTCGCGCCACAGATCCGTGCGCCGGACTGAGCGACGCAGCCTGCTCGACGCCTCCGTCGAAATGTCATCGAACACCGCGGTGCAACAGAGGTCGCTCGTCTCTCGTCTCTCACGCTCGCCACTGCGCGACCTCGCCACGCGATCCAGCTCGCTGGCCACTATCGCCACCAGGCGACTGGCGCTCTGCGCCCAACTGAATTGATTAGCCCAGCGCCGACAGCGCTCGGCGTAGGCTGCGGCCTCGCGCTCATCGGCCAGACTCGCGATCGCCTGCTCTAGCGTTGATGCGAAGCTAACTCCTTCGGAGGCCAACCAACCGGTCTCGCCCACGCGGATAGCGTCGACCAGCCCGGGAACGCTGCAGGCTATGGCTGGAACGCCATGTGCACTGGCCTCGAGAACGGAGAGCCCGAAGCCCTCGTTCAGCGCTGGTTGGGCCAGAGCCCAGGCTTGAGAGAGCAGCCGGTCACGCGCGCTGGCCGGTAAGAAGCCACGAAAGCGAACTACCTTCCCAACCCCTAGGTGCTCGGCGCGCGCTCGCAGGACCGGCAGAGAAGGCCCGTCGCCAATCACGTCTACAGCTAAGTCTGGCCAGCGTGGAAGCAGTTGCGGCACGGCCTCAAGCAAGAGCTCGACCCGCTTGTGAGGGACCAGGCGGCCAAGGCAGACGACCCGTGGAGAGGGCAGCCGACGCCTTGACTCTGGCTGCCCAGTGTCGGCTGCGACCGGGACAACGAACAGCGGCCCCTGGTAGCCGAGGCGGCAGCGGACCTCGGCTCGGGTCGAGGGCGAGATCACGGCCATGGGCCGCTGCCCGTAGACCAGGCGAGTGCCATGTCGCTCCAGGGCGCGCCCGATCGCGCTCAATGGCCAGCGGAAGTGCAGCGAGAACTGCTCCTGGTGTACGTGGTAGATGACGCCGACGACCGCCGTTCGACGCCGGGCGAACAGCGGACTGAAGAACGGAATGCCGTTACTGGAGTCGATGATGGCGTCGAAGCGCCCGCCGTTCCTGGCCATGAACCAGGCGGCGCGCGGATATACCGACCATCGCCCGCCGCTTCTCACTGCGTTCAAACCGTCGGGCACAGCTTGGGGCCTCGCGCCCCGGGGGCGCGAGGTAAAGAGCGTGACCTCTGCTCCGTCAGCACCAAACTGGGAGGCCAGCGCGCTGCAGAAGAGCTCTGCGCCGCCCGCCTGCGGATCGTTGCGCTCACGCCAGTTGATGAAGAGGACACGGAGCCCGGCAAGCGGAGATCCGCCCACTGCCCGCGCGGATGGCCGCTGATGGTCGCGCTGTTGGAGGGGTGGCATCGCGGCTCGCCTGCCCAGGGGGATGCGCTCTTACGAGCTTCGCCTCAGCAGCAACCTGAGCATGTCACGTGCCACCTGCGGGCCATCGCGTAGATAGCGGAAGGTCGAGCCAGACGAGCTGGCCCACGGCACCGGCACCTCAGTGATCGGGACGCCCCTCTGCCTGGCGCGTCGCAGGACCTCAACGTCGAAGGCGAAACCGTCGATCGTGCACTCGCCGAACAGCTCCCTCGCCACGTCGCCGTCGAAGAGCTTGAAGCCGCATTGGGTGTCGCGAACTCCCGGGACCATCGCCCGGGTCAGGCGGCGAAACAACCAAGCTCCGAGGCGCCTTGCCCTTTTGCGCGATCGGCTCGGTTCGGCACCAGCGCAATGCCGGGAGCCGATCACAACACCCCCACCGCGTAGCTCAGCGAGACAGGGCCAGAGTGACTCGATCGGTGTCGCCAGGTCGGCGTCGGAGAAGCCAACGACGGCGGCACAGGAGGCCAACACGCCGGTCCGCACCGCAGCCCCCTTGCCGCGCCGAGAACACCCGATCAGATCGACGGGAATGGTGCCGCTGCCGCCGAAGCGCTGAACGATCTCCGCCGTTCGGTCGACGCTCCCGTTGTCGACCACGATGACAGAGGCCAAGTAGGGCTGGCGCTCGAGATAGTCGGTAACGGCATTGAGAGTGCGACCGATTCGGGGCTCCTCGTTGAGCACTGGGATGACCAACTCGAGGTAGGCTTCGCTCTCGCTCTCGCTCTCGCGCCCGCGCTGGCGCGACGAGTCTCGGCGAGCTTCACCCTGCGGAAGCTGCGTTCCGGTGGACTGTGCGTGGACGGGAGGGCTACTCTCCATCAGCTGGTTCAGTGGCTCGCTGGGACTCCGTCACAAGCCGCGCGGCGATCCTAGCTGCTGTCGGGGCCAATCGATCCCCTGCGATCAAGAGCGAGCTGAGCGCTCGCCGGCCGCAAGCGGGGCCAATGTGAAGGAATCGGCGCTCTCGAGCTCCGCCTCGGCGCCGCTTCGCATGATCTCGGCGAGCATGAGGGCCAGGACGGCAATCGTGGTGCCCAGCATGACCAGGGCGATCCCCATCAGGGACGGCTGTGCCAAGACGATCCCGGCTGTGGCGGCGGCGACGCCAAGCAGCGGGGCGTGCGCGGCCTTCGCCCTTCGGGCGAGGTCGAAGAGCTGGATCACCGCGATGATGCCGAGGGCCGCGGCCGATCCGGCGAGGACGGCGACGATTGAGGCCGATGACTGGTACCGCTCGCCAAACAGGATGCTGATGAAGAGATGCGGGAAGATCGCCACGAGGAGGCATGTCACCACGCCGAGCACTGTGACGACAGCGATCGCTTGCATCAGCAACTGGCGAGCGTTGGCTCCGCGCCCCTCGGAGGCGACAACTCTGGAGAACAAGATCAGGCCGATGGCTCCGGGAAGAAACAGGGCCACCCGGCCGGCTGTCGCCGCAGCTCCGTAGTACCCAGATTCGAGCGCGGTCAGGAAGTGCCGAGCGAGAAGGACGTCAATGCCGACCAGGCCCCAGAAAGAGGCCAGGGCACCGGCTGTCCGAAGGGCCTCCCTCGGTTCCAGGCTCAGGCGTCCCGCCCTGGAGGCGCTACTCGGTAAGCGACCCACCGCCACAATCAATACGAGCCATGAAGCCGCCTCGCCGAACAGCACCGCGGCCATCGCGCCGCTGATGCCGGCTCCGGCAAGTGTCATACCAACCGCCAGCGAAAGTCTGACCATCGCTCCGACGACCAAGCTGATCGCCACCGGGCGAAACTTCATCCGCCCCATCAGCACGGCACGCGGGACGACTGCCATCAGGACGGGAAGAGCCGTAGCGCCGAGGATGAGCACGGGCCCCGGTGAGCCCAGTCGCAGGAAGTTCCTCAGTAGGGGCGATGCGGCAGCAAAAAGGACGAACACCGCGAACGCGAAGAGGGCCATCTTCAGTTGCAGCCGTCCAAAAATCAGCCGCGCCGGGTGGGCGCCTTCCTGGTCCAGGCGCGAGACGGCGCGTGTCAGCGTGGTCTGAAGCGCGGTGATGGGAACAATCGCCGCCAGCAGAATCCCCAGCAGGGCGACCAGGCCGCCGTAGTCGCTGGGCCCGAGGAGCCGGCTCGCCGCCACGTGGTAGATGAAGTTCGCCACGTTCTGGGCGGTGAACGCGAGGAAGAGGGCCAGGCCGCCGCTCCGCGCGAGCTCAAGACGACCGAACCTGCGCACGAGCGACCCTCAGCTCGCCCGTTTCGGCAGGCGGCCGGCGAAGCCGAGCCCGACAATGGTGATCGAGGTCAGGGCGATCAGGGCGCCGACGATCAGGCCGATATTCATCCACCTCTGCGGGGCGTACGTCAGGGTCCACGCCAGCCGACCGCTCCCCTCGACTCGCCAGCCATTGGCGAAGCCATTGGCCACGAAGTGCTGGCTCTTGGGCACCTCGCGCCCATCGACCGTCAGGTGCCAGCCGTCGTCGAAGGACTGGTTGAAGACGATCACCGTTGACCCGGACAGTTCGAGGCTTCCGTCGTACTTCGTCGCGCTGTCCCGGTTCCAGCTTGCCGTGGCGCCTCCGTCCAGGCCAGCGGCCAAGCGCTGGCTCGGAACGATCACCGGGCGGTCGGTGCCTGCCGCCTCGGCCGCAGCGGCGAGGATTCGCTCCTGTGAGAAGCGGCCGCTGAGAACCGTGCCGTTCCGCGCTGCGTATACGAGCGGCAGGGCCTTCTGTCTCCAAAGACGCAGCAGCGATGTCGTCTTGAGCGGTGTCGTTGGCGCATCCATCTTCTGTCCGGGTTCCGCCTGCACTGACGTCCGGGCTACCAACCGAGGCTTAGTAATCTGAAGATCAGCCGCGCCTTGGCCCGCCGCGAGGACCGTCACGGATGGGGAGGGATCAACCCAGGGAATCCATCCGCGAGGCGCCCCGGGCGCGATCTGGCACTCGCCTCGCCTCGCGCGACAGAACTCGAGCACTCCTTGCGGGACTCCATCGACGTAGAGCCTCAGCTTGCGCCCGGAAACTCGCACCCTAACCTGATGCCACTGTCGTAAGGCGACGGCCGTGCCGGGCAACCAGAGCTGATGAGAGGAGTCGCGCAGGGCGAAGTAAGCCTCGCCCTTGATCGGTTGCCCGTTGAATTGCGGGGAGCGGTTGATCTGCATCACTGCCGACCCCAGAACCATCAACGGATCGTCCTTGGCCGGGGCGCGGTTTATACGCACGGCCAACTGGAGGTCGCGTCCGCGCCTCGGAGCGGGAAGGGTCTTGTCGCCGCGCGGCCAAGCCGGAGCCGGTTTGTGGAGGTCGTCTAGGAAGGCGTTTGCGGTCTCCGGGGCGGGAGCAGTAGCCAGGTACTGAGAATCCCAGTCCTCGTGGACCAGCCAGCGGTCGACTCCCCACAACCGGGCAAGGGAGAAGGCACGGGGATCGAGTCCCTGCGCAGCTCCGGCCAAGGTGCGACCGACCCGGTCGGCGTATCGCTGCCCCGAGGCGCGGCAGATCAGCGAGCGGTTTGGCTGCCAGTCCTGCAGCAAGCAGTCGGTATTGGGCTGGATTCCGTGCTGCCAAAGGAAAGCGGCTTGGGCATCCGCCGAATAGGGGAGCACCATCGTCTTCCCAGCGGTCGGGGCCTGAGTCAGGAGGGCCCCAAGGCGCGAGTAGTCGTCAGGGAGCGCGACACGCGCCGACGGCACGAGGCCGCCACCATCGGGAATCACCGAGCCCGTCCACCAGGGGAGTGCCATGTAGCCGCAGACGATGATCGCCAAGACGACCGCGAGCGGACGCAGGATCAGCCGCGAAGCGAGGGTCGAGAGACCGAACCCGAACAGGAGGCAAAACGAGGGAACGATCAGCAGACTGAACTTGCTGAACGGGTGACGGAATGCCGCTCCGAACGGTAGGTCGAGCGTCGTCGCGTTGATCCCACCCAACGGCGCGTTGAGTCCCTTCGCCAAGAACATGCCAACAAGGACGCACGCGGCGGCGGCAATCGCGACGGCCCTGGTCGTGTGGTCGCGGACGCCCATCGCTGCGCCAACCGCGGCCATAGCTGGAAAGACGAACCTAAGAGTCGAGCCGATGGGTGTCTGAATCAGGTTGATCCAGGGGACGTACGGGACTCCTCCGTAGGTCTGATGTAGGGCCGGCTCCGCTGTCAAGCTCAAGACGTTGGGCCAGTTAGAGAAGGCCGAGGAGAAGCGCAGGACACCGAGCGCCGAGCCGGGGAATGGGCCGACGCTGGCTTCGCGGTACAGATCCGGGAGGATCGCCAGGGTCGGCAAGAGCCACCAAGCCAGTCCGAGCGTCAGGCACCCGAGGTAGATGGCGCCGCGCTGTGCTGCGGGGCGCCGCGCCCGGGCGCTCCAGAGGAAGGCGAGGCCGTAGGCGACCAACAGCGCCGCGATCAGTGGCAGGTCGACGTCATGGAAGGCGGCGAGCAAGATGCTGGTTCCCAGCGCTAGCGCCGGCCCCAGTAACCACATCGGCTTCTCCCTCTGGATTGCCCAGTAAAGAAGGAGCAACAGCCAAGGCAGCACCGCCCAGGTGAACTCAACTAGTAGCTGGTGCCACCAAACGACGGAGAGGGTGAACGGGTTAGCGACCCAGGCAACGGCCACCGCTGCCGCCACAAAGCGGTTGACGACGTCGGCTCTCTCGGTACCGCTAACCGCGAGGAACAGCAGGTACATGCCGCTCACAGCGATGCCCGCAAGGACCGTGATCGTTAGCCACTCGATCGCCGCGACCGATAGGCCTAACTCGGCGAGGGCGCTCTGCCAGCTGTCAACCAGCGAGGTGATGACCCGGGTTGGCTCGCCCGCCGACGAGCGCGCATCCCAGAGGGAAAAGGCTCCGGCAGCGCGACCCTGCGGGTGAAGCGAGAAGAAGCTGTCTACACCCTTCAGCGCCAACCCTTGACGGAACCACAGCGTCGGGGCGCAGGTGGCGGCAACAAGCAGGCCATAGGGCAGGACTGACCAGAAGCCATGCCGCCGGCCGGATGATTCCGCGGCGACGCTCACGATGCTCGAATCGTCGCGCGAGAGCTCAGGCGCCTCCAACGTGGGCCAATCCGCCGTCTCCGCATGGCGGAGCAGGGTACGCGCCACAGCGAGCAAAACGACCGCAACCCTCAACCATCGGCTGCGATGCCCTTAAAGGCACTGGTGTCCATCTGGCCTGGATCCCACCCCCGCGTTGACACGTACCTGAGTTAGATCGCTCGGATGCCGAGGAGGGGCATAGCCCCGGAGCTGATGCGCTCGGTGATCGCGTTTGCGTCGATCGAAACCGTTGATCCGCCCCTGCTGCTTCGGGCCCTTGAGGTCTATGAGGGCGAGCGCCTGGACTACGCTGAGGCTTACCTGGTTGCACAGGCAGAGGCCACCGGCGTCGGCGAGATCCTTTCCTTCGATCGATCGATCGACAGGATCGAGACGATCGATCGCCGCGAGCCGTGACGCTTTCTTCCGTTCAGACCTGAACGCGGTCTACGAAACCGAAGGTCACAGGTTCGAATCCTGTCGGGCGCGCTTGGGAAAGCCGCGTGGTTGCGCGGCTTCTGGCCGATCCCCCTTTTTCTGGCGAGGAGCTCGGGCACCAATTGAGCACCGTTTCCCGGTCACCGCGAACTCGCGCGGCGTTTCCGGGGCGCGAAACTCGAACCGGCGAGAGCGAATGCGGCCGGAAGGAGGAACAGTCCGCCTTCGAAGGCCGACAGCACGCATGCCGGGATCAGCGCCACCGACAAGCCGACCCTGATCACGCGGCCGGAGGTTCTCCAGATCCATCCGACTCCGATGGACGCGACGAGCCAAAACCCGACCAACGGCAGTGAGTCGGTTCCCTCCAGCACGAGGATGACGAGCATCCCGAGGCCGGCCAACGTTGCTGAGATCCACGGTCGACGGCGCAACACGGTGACCTAAGGTAGACCGAAGTGCCCTGCTCGCGGGAAGATGCTGTGCGCGGGTTGGGCCTCAAGGTAAGTGCAGCCTTCCGTCGCGGCCGAACCCAAGGAGTCCGTGGACCCCGGGCTGGCTCACTGCGACCCAACACAGGCCCTTAGGCTTAGGTAGGTTGCCTATGTAATGCGCATGCAGACCCCGGACCTGTCTGTAGGTCAGGCGGCTCAGGCCCTCGGCGTGAGTGTCGACACTGTGCGGCGCTGGGACCGCGCCGGGAAGATCGAGACCGTCCGCGACGAGCGCAACCGCCGCCGGGTACCGGTCCGCGAGGTCGAGCGCCTGACCGCGCGCCCCGAGCGTCACCGGACGGGTGATGCGCTCTCCGCCCGCAACCGCTTTCCGGGTGTCATCCGGTCTGTCGAGGTCGAGGGCGTGATGGCGATCGTGGAGATCGATGCCGGGCCCCATCGCGTCACCGCCGCAATCACCCGCGACGCGGTGGACGAGCTCGGCCTCGCCGCGGGTGTTGAGGCCACCGCGCTCGTCAAGGCGACGTCGGTGATGATCGAGCGGGCCAGCCGGTGAGGCGGGCTATCGGGGCGTCCCTTGCTCTCGCCGCGTCGCTGAGCTCATGCGGAGGATCGGACAGCTCGGACCATCTCGTGGTGTCGGCCGCTTCGTCACTTCAGAAGGCGTTTGAGGCGTACTCGGGCGCCGCCGGCTTTGGCGCCCGGCAGTCGTTTGGCGGCTCCGACGACCTGGCGGCACAGATCCGTCAAGGCGTCACCCCCGACGTCTTCGCCGCGGCGAACACGTCGCTTCCCGACCAACTCTTCCAGGAGGGTCTCGTCCGGAAGCCGCAGGTTTTCGCCACCAACACGCTCGTCGTCGCAGTCCCGAAGGATTCGAGCATCGATTCGATCGACGATCTCGCCAAGCCGGGGACGACGGTCGCGATCGGCGCTGCGGGAGTGCCCGCAGGTGACTACGCGCGCGAGGCCCTGGCGAACCTCCCCTCCGAAGAGGAGAAGGCGGTCCTCCGCAATGTCGCGACGGAGGAACCGGATGTCGCCGGAATTGTCGGCAAGCTCACCCAGGGCGCGGTCGACGGCGGCTTCCTCTACATCACCGACGTGCTGAGCGCGGATGGTGCACTCAAGGCCATTCCGATCCCGAAGTCGATCGCTCCCGACGTGGAATACGGCGTTGCGGTCGTCAAGGGCGCGAAGCACCCCGATGCGGCCAGGCGCTTCGTCTCCGGGCTCTTTCACGGCAAAGGGGCACAGGCGCTCGCTGCCGCCGGCTTCGGCCCGCCTCCCACGTGAGTCGCGGCCGGCGCTCAGTCTTTAGCGCAGCGTTGACCGCCGCGCTCGCGCTGGTCATCGCCTTCCTCGGGATCCCGATCATCGCGGTGTTCACGAACACGAGTCCGAGCCGGCTTGTCTCGAGCCTGGGAGAGCCGGCGGTGCGCGACGCTCTCTGGTTGAGCCTTCGCACCACGCTTGCCTCGCTGGCGATCATCATCGCCTTTGGGACACCGGCCGCATACCTGCTCGCGACTCGCCCCTTTCGCGGTCGCGCGATTGTTACGACGCTGATCGAGCTGCCGCTCGTCCTGCCGCCCGCCGTCGCCGGGATCGCCCTCCTTGCCGCGCTCGGGCCGAAGGGCATCCTGGGCGGGGCGCTGAACGACGCCGACATCCAGCTGGTGCTCCAGACCGCGGGCGTCGTGGTCGCCCTGACCTTCGTGGCGGCGCCCTTCTACATACGCCAGGCGCAGGCCGCATTCGCCGCCGTCGACCCGGCGCTCCTCGACGCCTCGCGCACGTTGCGCGCCGGCGAGCTGCGGACGTTCATCCACGTCGCCGTGCCCTGCGCCGGCGCCGGTATCAGTTCCGGGATTGCCCTGGCCTGGGGGCGCGCCCTCGGTGAGTTCGGAGCCACGCTGATGTTCGCGGGCTCATTCTCCGGCGTCACCCAGACCGCGCCGCTGGCGATCTACGCCGAGTTCAGCCGCGATTTCCCGGCCGCCCTGGCGCTTTCAGGGATCCTCATCGCGGTGTCCGCCGCCCTGCTGCTCTCCGTGAAGCTCGTGGCCAGAACCTCCGTCCTCGGCGGAGCGCCGGGTGCTTGAGGCCACCGTCGCGGTCGCGCGACGCGAGTTCACGGTCGACGTCGCACTTGAGGTCCCACCGGGCTCGTGCCTCGCGCTCGTGGGCCCCTCCGGCGCGGGGAAGTCGACCATTCTCGATGCGGTGGCGGGGATCGTGCGGCCCGAGCGGGGGAGGATCAGCGCGAACGGGAGGGTCTGGCTCGATACGGAGGTGGGGGTGGACCTCGCCCCGCAGGACCGAGGCTGCGGCTTCCTCTTTCAGGAGTACGCCCTTTTTCCGCACCTCACTGTTGAGCACAACGTGGCCTACGGCCTGCGCGGTCTGGAGCGCTCCGCGCGGCGCAGGCGCGCTCTCGAGCTCCTCGACCGCTTTGGCATCCGCAGGCTCGCCGGCGCCAAGCCGCCTGCGCTCTCCGGCGGCGAGCGCCAGCGCGTCGCCTTGGCGCGGGCGCTCGCCCCTGAGCCCGAGGTTCTTCTGCTCGACGAGCCGCTCGCCGCGCTGGACGCGAGTACGCGCGCGTCCGCATCACAGCGACTCGGCGAGGTGATCGAGACGGCAAGAGTCCCCGTTCTCCTCGTCACCCACGACTTCTCGGAGGCGGCCCTGCTCGCCGCGACGGTGGCGGTGATCGACGCCGGCCGGGTGGTCCAGACCGGGACGCCCGCCGCCCTCAGCTCGGCACCGAAGAGCGTCTTCGTCGCCGGGCTCACCGGCGCGGTGATCCTCCGCGGCCTCGCACGACCGCGCCACGACGGGCTCACGGAGGTCGTCCTGGAGGGCGGCGGCGCCGTCACCAGCACCGACTCGGGCGTCGGTCCGGTCGCGGTCGCGACCTACCCTTGGGAGATCACGCTTGAGCCGCCGGACGCAGGCGGCACGACCTCGGCCCTGAACCGCCTCGCCGCAACGGTGACCTCGGTCACCGTGTTGGGCAACCGCGCCCGCGTGGGCCTCGCGACGCCGCAGCGTTTCGCCGCGGAGATCACAGTCACGTCGCTGGAGCGGCTCGGGCTGCACCCAGGAGCTCCGGTGACCGCGACTTTCAAGGCGACCGCGTCACGTTTGCTGGCCGGAGCAGACCTTCCTTAATCGAAGCGAAACCACCCTCTGTCAGTCTGGGCCGGTGAGCTCAAGCGATCTTCGCGTTCTCGTGGTCGACGACGACCCGATCGTGCGCGACGTCCTGCTGCGCTATTTGACGCGCGACGGGCTTCAGGCGGAGGCCGTAGGAGACGGGACGAGCGCGGTTGCTGCGTTCGCCGAACGTCGGCCCGACCTCGTGATCCTCGACCTCATGCTCCCCAAGCTCGACGGCTTCGAAGTGTTTCGCCGGATTCGGCGCCTGGATCCGCGGAGCGCGGTGATCATGCTGACCGCCCGCGGCCAGGAGACGGACCGCGTGGTCGGACTCGAGTCGGGCGCCGACGACTACGTCGCCAAGCCCTTCTCGCCTCGCGAGATCGTGGCCCGGGCGCGGACGATCCTGCGCCGGGTTGGGGAGGGGGATGTGCCCCCGGAGCCGCCGCTCGAGTTCGGCGGCCTCATCGTGGACCCGGGGGCCCGCGAAGCGATGATCGACGGCGTCGCCGTCAGTCTGACCCCGAAGGAATTCGACCTGCTCCACTTCTTCGCCTGCCACCCGCGCACGGCCTTCAGCCGCGGCGAGTTGCTCGACGAGCTATGGGACGTCGCCTATGCGGGTGAGCCCTCGACGGTGACGGTGCACGTCCGGCGGTTGCGAGAGAAGATCGAGGCCGACCCATCGCACCCGCGGCGCCTGGTCACCGTATGGGGCTCCGGCTACAGGTTCGAGCCGTGACTCGCCTCGGTGCGATCAGCACGGCCGCTGCCTGCGTTGCGGCTGGCGCGCTGCTCAGCCTCGCCGTCGGGGCCTTGGTGCTTGGAGTGGCCGGCGCTGGCCATCTAGTGGTGCCGCTTGCCATCGCGGCGACCCTGACGATTGCGGCGGTGGCGCCGGGAGCCCGCTGGCTGGCGCGAGCCTCTTTGCGTTCCCGTTTCGTTTTGATCTCCATCTTCGCCATCTGCATTGGCCTCGCGAACTTGGCCGTTCTCGCCTCGACGATGGTCGTCGACAACAGAGATGCCGAGATCGTGGCCGTGCTCCTGATCTACTCGGCCTGCGCGGCGATCGGCGCCGGGCTCGCGGTCGGCCGGGCCTCAGCCGTGGCCATGGACAAGATCGCCGAGGCCGCCAGGAGAATGGCCGGCGGCGACCTGGAGGCTCGGGTGGCACACCTCGCGGGCGGCCGCGAGCTCGAACGTATGGGTGTGGCGCTGGACGACATGGCACGGGATCTCAGTGCCGCGCAGCGTCGGGAGCGGTCGATCGAGGCGCAACGCCGCGACCTGGTCGTTGCCGTCTCCCACGATCTTCGGACGCCGCTCGCCGACCTCCAGGCGATGGCCGAAGCCATCGAGGACGGTGTGGTTTCCGATCGCGAGACCGTCGTCGAGTACGCAGGGCGGATGAGCTCCTCGGTCGGCTCCATCGCGCGTCTCGTCGACGACCTTTTCGAGTTCGTCCAGCTCGACGCGGCCGCAATCGAGGCGGAACGCGAGTGCGCGCGGGTTCACGAAGTGGTGGATTGGGCCGTTGCCGCCTGTGACGGCCAGGCGGCCCTCAAAGGCCTGCACCTCCACACGGAGCTCGGAGACGCCGGCAACGCGGAGTGCTCCCCGCGGTTGACCAGGGTTCTCCAGAACCTGCTTCAGAACGCGATCCGACACACGCCCTCGGACGGCTCGGTCGTCGTGCTGGCGCGACGCGACGCGAGGGCCATCGAGCTCGCGGTTGAGGACTCTGGTGAAGGCATCGTCGCGGACCCCGTAGATCGCGTGTTCGAGCCGTTCTGGCGCGGGGATGAATCCCGCACCGAGACGGGCTCGGGCCTGGGGCTCGCTCTCGCAAAGCGGATCGTCGAGTCCTTGGGCGGGAGCATCGCGGTGGCTTCATCGCCGCCCCACGGGTCGCGCTTCGAGGTCCGCCTGCCCCAATCGGGATGATCCCGGTCACATGCCGTAAGGGATGAGAAAGGTCGGCGGGGTAGCGTCGCCTGACGTGTATCGAGACCGTCAAGCAGCCGCCGGACTGCACCCTTCTACGCAAGCGGTCGTCGCTGGGCGCCCGGACGCCGCCGGCGCTCCGTTGAACCAGCCGCCGGTTTTCGCCACGGCCTTCGGAGCGGGCGAGACCTGGGACTACGGGAGGCGCTCGAACCCGACATGGAGCGCCCTGGAGGAGGCCCTCTCGGCACTCGACGGCGGGTCGGCGGTGGCCTTTGCCTCAGGGATGGCCGCCGCCACCGCGCTCGTCGACGACCTACCTCACGGGTCTCGGGTATTGGTGGCCGCGGACGCGTACGTCGAGGTCCGGTGGTTGCTTGGAGCCCGTGCAACGCCCGGCCGGATCTCCGTCGCCGAGGTCGATCCGCTCGACACCGAGGCCGTGCTTGCAGCCCTGCCCGACGCTGACCTGCTGTGGATGGACGCGATCGCGAACCCAATGCTCGACGTCGCCGCGCTCGACGTGATACTTCCTGCCGCCCGGCGTCACGGAGTCCTCACCACGGTCGATGCGACGCTTGCCACGCCGATCTTCCTGCGGCCGCTCGAGCTTGGAGCCGACTTCGTCCTCCACAGCGCGACGAAATACATCGGCGGACACTCGGACCTGGTCCTCGGCGCTCTCGTCGCCCGCGACCCGCGCGCGGCCGCACGTCTTGCCGCGGGGCGCTCCGCCTCCGGCGCCGTACCGGGAACGATGGAGACCTGGCTTGCGCTACGTGGGCTCCGCACCCTTGCGCTGCGTGTCGAGCGCGGCGCGCAGACGGCGGCCGGGCTCGCCCGACGCCTGCAGGCGCATCCGCGGGTTTCATCCGTCCGCTATCCGGGACTGTCCGGCGACCGGGCGCACGAGGCTGCCTCCCGACAACTCGACGGCTACGGCGCGGTGGTCTCGTTCGAGCTCGATGGCGCGGAGGGCGCCGCCCGCGTCTGCGAGCGGGTCGCGCTCATCACTCACGCTGGGAGCTTGGGCGGCGTGGAGACCCTCATCGAGCGTCAGGCTCGCTGGCACGAGGACCCTCGGGTTCCACCGGGCCTGCTGCGCCTGAGCGTGGGCTGCGAGGACCCGGAGGACCTTTGGCGGGACCTCGAGGCCGCCCTCGCCTTAGCCTGATCGTGTAGGCGATGCCGGAGACGAGGAACAGGGCCGCGGTCAGCGCCAGCCAGCGGCCGAGGTAGGACGGCGGCTCGTTCCCGGTGTCGGCCAGGTAGCGCTGGGTGTCGAGCCTCAGGATCAGCGGGAACCAGACCACGAATCCGAACGCCGAGAGGATCGCCGGCACCCGTACGTAGTTGATGGTCGCCCTGCCCAGCCTGACGCGGCTTCCCGCGTGCCCCGCAAGGCGGTGGAGGGCTGAGTAAAGAGGGAACGCGACGAGGTCGTGGGCGACGATCGCCCCGGCGAAGTACAGCGCGAAGCTGATCGGCTCGGGGCTCGCGACGATCCTCGTCAGCGCATAGCCCGCGATCGCGAAGGTGATCACGACCGCGATCAGATGGAGGGGCTGGTCGCCGTAGCGGCTGCGGAAGCGGCTCATCAGGCGCTCTCGAAGGTGATCGAGGCGACCCACTTCGTGCAGTGGACCCCGGGCACGGCCGGGGCGATGACACGTGCGGGGAAGCCATGGTCGAGCGAGAGGTCGGTTCCGTTGACGCGAAGTGCCAGCAGCGAGCTCGGGTCGGACACCTGCGTGGAGGCCAAGGTTGCCTGCCGGAAGGAGCCGCCCTCTTGCAGCGACTCGACCCTCGCCTGGGCGCCTTCGGAGCCCGCGAGGCGCGCGAGGTCGCGCAGCGGCACGCCGGTCCAGCTCTGGGTCGTCGACCAGCCTTCGACGCAGGCGATCGGCAGCGACTGCGTCGAGAGCGGCATCGCCAGGAGCTCGTCGCGGGACAGCTCGACTCGGCGCGAGCCGTGCAGGACGAGCCGCCACGAGCTTTCCGTCTGCTTCGGGTCGATGCCCACCGCCGCCGCGGTCTTATTGATCTGAAAGCCGTTCGGCCCGCTGGACGTCTCGCCGCGAGGCGCGAGGATCGCGAGGCGCCGCAGCGGCCCGCCGACCGACTGGCCCAGGGCGATCACGGCCAGGCCGATCGAGCCGGCGCCGACCGTCGCGAGCAGCCCGCGCCGCGAGAGCGTCGGCGCGGCCGGGCTGAGCGGGGCCGTCGAGTCCTCGCGATGCGGCTCGGGCTTCGTGTGTGCGAGATCCTCGCGGAGGGGGGCGATGACCCCGCGCTCGCGGAACGCACGCAGGGCGACCGGGACCTTCGTGACGAGATGAAGGCCGAGGGCCGCGAGGAAGATGAACGCCCCGTAGTAGTGGGCGGGGACGAACGAGAACTTCCACGGATAGAAGAGCTGGATGTTGAGGATCCCCGTGAAGAAGACGAAGAGGCTTCCGCCCACCAGGAGCGCCAGCGAGAGCCGGTCGATCGAGTGGGCGATGCTGCGAACCGGCGGCCACTCGAACAGCTTCGGCATCGCCGACCAGAGCTTTGCCAGGAGGATCGGGATCGCGGCCACGCCGGCGATCACGTGGAGTCCCTGGGTGAATGCGTATAGCCAGGAAGGCGAGGTCGGCCAGCTGAAGGGAAAGAGGAAGATGTGGATGCTCCCGGGGGTTCCGACGCGGTTCATCCCGAGATCGGGGAAGTAGGCGAGGTGGGAGAGGAAGCCGGTGACGGCGCAGATCACGATCAGCGGCAATAGCGCCGAGCCCAGGAACGACGTGAGCCATGGGCCGCGCAGCGGGCTGCGCCAGAACTCCTTGCGAAACGGCCCCGGCGGAGGATCGCCGAAGCTCGGCGGGCGCAGAGGGAGCCTTGGCGGGCGGACCTTCACCCACTCGCCCCCGGTAGCACCTCGAGCTTCCCGGAATCCACTCCCGTAACCACGACGTGGCCGCTGCGCGGATCGACCGCCAGCGTGTTCGGCTGGCGCAGCACGGGGTAGCGCGCGACCTCACGCGGCCGAGCGCGGCTGACGTCGTAGCCCACCACCACGTTGCGGGCGGTCAGCGAGACCCAAAGCCGGTCGCGCGTCGCATCCAACGCCATCCCGTACGGGGCCCCCGGGACAGCGAGCCGGGCGATCTGGCGTGGATCCGGCCCCAGCTCGAATTCGAGGATGGCGTTGCCCCCGGTGTCGGCCACCCAGGCCCGCCTGCCGTCTGCGACCACGTGGGTGGGGCCGATCCCGGCGGGCGTCTCGGCGAGGCGCTCGAGGCTGCGCAGGTCGTAGACGGTGAGGACCCGCTCGGCGACGGCGACCACGGCCAGGTACGACCCGGCGGCCGCGACGCCCCCGGGCTGCGTGGGCGCGTCGAGTGTGGTCGCGACCGCGCCGCCCTCGACCACCGAGACGGAGTTGCCGAACTCGTTGCCGACGAAGATCCGGCCGGCGGCCGCCACGGCATCGTGGGGATGCTCGCCGACCTCAATACGCCGCTCGCCTCCGCCGGGCAGGGACACCTCGACCAGCTGGTTCGCGTCCTCGGCCGGCACGAGAACCGACCCGCTCGACGGCGCGAGCGCCAGGTGGCGCCCCTTCGACGGCAGTGGCGAGCTCTGCACCACCTTGCCTTTGGAGAGATCAACCACGCGTAGCTCGTACGGCTCGCGGGTGATCACCGCCGCCAGTCGGGTGCGCGGGTCGACAACGACGCCCTCTGGATCGGTGCCCACCCGGAATGTGCGGCCGGCGGGTACGCGTGCCAGAGGAGGGGAGACGGCGGGCTCCGCCGCCGGCGGATAGCCGCCCGACGCGCAACCGGCGACGGAGAGCGCAAGCGTTGCGGTCGCGCCCACGATCAGGCGGCGCGCGGCCATCGGGTCGATGCGAAGGCGGCAGCGAAGCGCGATCCAGGGCAGAGCTCGGCGACACGTGCTGCGGCTCCAATCGTGTCGAAGTCCAGCATCGAATCGAGCTCAACATGGCGAAGGCCGAGCGCGTCGAGCCGGCGGCGCTGCTCGCGGAGGGTCCGCGCGGAGCTCATCGGCACACCGGCAAACGCGTCCTCGGCCGGTTTGCGAAGGCCGATCGCCCAGTAGCCGCCGTCCTCGGCCGGCCCGAGCACGGCGTCGACGCCAGGCCTCGCAAGGCGCGCGATTGCCCGGCGTACCTGTGCTGGCGTGAGCTGCGGGGTGTCCATGCCCACCAGCAATGCCGGTTCCCCGACGTCCGCGAACGCACCGGCGAGGCGCTCACCGAGGCCACCGGCGCGCTGCGGAACTACCTCGAACCCGGACGGCAGCCACGATCCTCGCCTCCCCTCGAGCGCGAGGACGTGGCGGCGCGCGGGTACGGACGCGATTGTGGCCAGCGTGTCAGCCAGCGCGGCTTCGGCGAGAGCCGCCGCCTCGCGCGCCTGCAGCGGCGGGCACAGCCGCGTTTTGCACCCGCCGGGGATCGGCTCCTTCGCGATGACGATCAGAGCCGTGTCCTCGAGGCCGTCGCTCATCGGAACGCTCGCGCCATGTCGCTGACGGTGAGCACGGTCCCGCGGGCAGTCCCTGTGATCTTCGAGCGCCCGACCCGCGGCGCATAGCCGATCTCGACCTCGTCGATCCTCCAGCCAGCGCTCGCGGCGCGGAGGACCATCTCGAGCGGCCACCCGAAGCGCCGATCGCGGATGCCCAGGTTGATGAGGGCAAGGCGGCGGGCCGCGCGCATCGGCCCGAGGTCGGTGATGCGCAGCCCGGTCCGGCGGCGAACCTCGAAGGCCAGCGCCCGGTTGGCCACGCGGGCATGAAGCGGCCAGGCTCCGGCCTCGGCGCGCCGGGCGCCGAGCATCAGGTCGATCGCGCCGCGCTGGACCGGCTCCGTGACTCGCGGCAGCTCGGCAGCGTCGAACGAGCCGTCGCAGTCCATGAAGCAGACGACAGGTGCTGTTGCGGCGGCGAGTCCTGCCGCACAAGCGGCGCCGAAGCCAGGCCGCGGCTCGTCCACGACCTCAGCGCCCTCGCGAGTCGCGATTTGCGCCGAGTCGTCCCGCGAGCCGTTGTCGACGACGATCGGATGGAATCCGGCGGGCACTCGGGCGAGGACCCCGCGGATTGCCTCAGCCTCGTCGAGGACGGGGAGGATCAGGTCGATCACGCGGGCGACCTTCGCAGGCGCCGCTTACGGTTCGGTTACGCGCTTTCTCAATTCGTAATCAGACCCGGGCAGTCTCCGGGGTGTGGAAGGGCTCTCCCCAGCAGGTTGCCCGGCATCCCTCGGCGCTTTGACGAGCCGGGCGGCCGCCGACCGGACCGCGATCGCGATCTGGGCGGGCCTGATCGTCGCCACGGCGGCGTGGGGCGCGGCGCTTCTCGCCGGCGGGACAGGTCTCTTCATCGGCGCCCCGCCGCTCTTCGGCCATCTGCGCGTCCACGCGTCGCCGGGAGTCGTTCTGGCAATCGCAGCCGCTGCGGCGATTGTTTTGGCCGGCCCGTCGCTGGCTCGCCGGCTCAGCTTCCGCCGGCTCCTTCTCGCCACGGCGCTCGGTGCCGCACTGTGGCCGCTTGCGCTCGCGATGGCGACGGGGGCCGGGACCATCAACCACCCCCTGGAGAACCCGGGCGATTACCTCCCGGTTCTACCGTTCATCCACTCGCCCGGTCAGTTCCTCTCCACCTTCGTCGATCGCATCGCGACCTACCCGACTCACGTCAAGGGTCATCCGCCCGGCATGGTGCTGATCCTTTGGGGGCTCGCCAGAGTCGGTCTCGGTGGCACCTGGGCCGCGGCGCTGCTGATCGTCGGCATTGCCTCCACGGCGCCGGTGGCAGCTCTGCTCGCCGCCCGGTCGGTAAGCGGAGAGGCGCTGTCGCGCCGGGCTGCGCCCTTTCTGGTCCTGACCCCCGCGGCGGTGTGGATCGCCACCTCGGCTGATGCCCTCTACATGGGCGTTGGCGCGTGGGCCGTGTCCCTGCTCGTCCTGGCGATCGAAGAGCATCGCCCACACCGCCGTGATGCCCTCGCCCTCGCCGGGGGGGTTGTCTACGGCGTCACCTGCTTCCTGTCTTTTGGGCTCGTCCTCCTCGGCCTGATCCCGCTCGCCCTCGCCGTACGCCGCCGGCGCCTGCGCCCGCTGGCGCCCGCGGTTTTGGGCACATTGCTCGTGTTCGCGGCGTTCCTGGCCGCAGGGTACTGGTGGCTCGACGGGTTCTTGGCAACCCGCACCCAGTACTACGACGGAGTCGCCAGCTCTCGTCCCTACTCGTACTTCTTGTTCGCGGACCTCGGCGCCTTCGCAATCGCGACCGGACCGGCGCTCGCGGTGGCCCTTGGCAGGCTTCGGGACGGCCGCTTGTGGATCCTCGTTGGCGGCTGCGCGCTTGCGCTCCTGCTCGCCGACGTGAGCGGGATGTCAAAAGCCGAGGTCGAGCGGATCTGGCTGCCGTTCACACCGTGGATGCTGCTGGCGACCGCGGCGCTCCCCCGGCGTCTTGCCTACCAACGCCGGATGCTGGTGGCGCAGGCAGGCCTTGCGCTCGTGCTTCAGGTCGTCCTGGTGACCAGCTGGTGAGCGGCGATCGGAAAGTGCTCGTCACCGGGGGTGCGGGCTTCATCGGCTCGCATGTCGTTGACGCGCTCGTCGCGGCCGGCAGCGAAGTCCGGGTGCTCGACTCGCTGAGCGACATCGCCCACGCCGGCCTGCCCGCCTACCTGAACCCAGAGGCCGAGTACCTCTGGGGCGACGTCGGGGATGCGGATGCGGTGCGCCGCGCAGTACATGGAGTCGATGCCGTCAGCCATCAGGCAGCCATGGTCGGGCTCGGCGTCGACCTCACCGACATGCCCGCCTATGTCCAGAGCAACTGCCTCGGGACGGCGGTGTTGCTCGCAGCGCTCGGCGAGACGGGTTTCGGCGGAAGGCTGGTGCTCGCGAGCAGCATGGTCGTCTACGGCGAGGGCCGCTACCGCTGCACCCGTCATGGTGTCGTCGGTCCCGCCCCGCGTCCGATCGAAAGACTCGCCCGGGGCGAGTTCGACCCACAGTGCCCCGAGTGCGGAGCAGCGCTGGTCGCTGAGGCGGTGCCCGAGTCCGCTCCGGCCGACCCCCGCAACATCTACGCGGCCACCAAGGTTCACCAGGAGCATCTCTGCTCCGCGTGGGCACGCGAGGGGGAAGGGACCGCGATCGCGCTCCGCTATCACAACGTCTACGGGCCGCGGATGGCGCGCGACACGCCCTATGCGGGCGTCGCCAGCATATTTCGGAGCTCGCTGGAAGCGGGCCGGCCGCCCGCGGTCTTCGAGGACGGCGCCCAGCTGCGCGACTTCGTCTCCGTCCACGACGTTGCCCTCGCCAACGTCCTCGCCCTCGCGGCGCCATCCGGGGTCTCCGGGGCCCTCAACATCGCCTCGGGACGGCCCTGCTCGGTCGGCGAGATGGCCAGGCGACTGGCGGGGGCACTCGGCGGCCCGGCTCCGTCGATAACTGGGGAGTTCCGCCTCGGCGACGTCCGCCATGTCTTTGCGTCTGCGGACCGCGCCCGTGCCCAGCTCGGGTTCGAGGCCGCGGTGGACATCGAGGCCGGGATGCGCGAGTTCGCGGTAGCCGCTCTCCGAGACGCGGTTGGCTAACCGCCGATCGCGCTCATCGAGCGCGGCGGCGGGACGAACCCTGGTTCGTTCACGCGGTGCTTCAGCTCCTTGCGCCAGACAGCGTCGCGAATCGTTTGCGCGAGGTCGCCGTCGTCGGCGCCGCTCCGCAGCGGCTCGCGAAGATCGGTCTCGCGGATCGAGAAAAGACAGGTCCGAAGCTGGCCGTCGGCGGTGAGGCGGATTCGGTTGCAGTCCGCGCAGAACGGCTCGGAAACCGGGTTGATGAAGCCGATCTCACCACCGCCGTCCGCGAAGCGGTAAACGCGTGCGGTCGCGTGAGCCTCGCGCGGCAGCGGCTCCAGGGAATGACGTGTCTCGATGAGCGCCCTGATCTCGTCCCCGGTAAGCACTTGGTCGGCGCTCCACGATCGATCGCCATCCAGTGGCATGAACTCGATGAAGCGCACCTGGTAGCTCTCGCTGCGGGCGAGCTGACAGAAGCGAAAAACCTCGTCTTCGGTGAAGTCGCGCATGGCGACGGCGTTGACCTTGATCGGCCGCACCCGCTCGTGGGCAGCGATCGCCGCGAGCCCGCGCAGGACCTGCGGCAACGCGTCGCGGCGCGTGATCTCGTGAAAGCGGTCGCGGGCGAGTGCGTCGACGGAAACGTTCACGCGGTCGATGCCGGCCGCGACGAGCGCATCGGCGTCGCGCTCGAGGAGGTACCCGTTGGTGGTGAGCGACAGGTCGCGAATGCTCTCGATGCCCCGCAGCATCGCGACCAGCTTTGGAAACCCGCGACGCGCGAGCGGCTCGCCGCCGGTGAGCCGGACGTCGGTGACGCCCAGGCCCGCCAGGATTCGCACGACGCGGTGGATCTCCTCGAAGCTCAGCACGTCGGCGCGGTCCAGCCACGGCATCCCCTCCGCGGGCATGCAGTAGCGGCAGCGGAAGTTGCAGCGGTCGGTCACCGAGACCCGAAGGTCGGTGATCGCCCGCCCGTGCGCGTCGACGAGGTCGATTGCTTGGGTCGGCTCGGCGCCCACCCCCCGATTCTCGCAGGCGGCTATTCCGGGAGCTCGCGTTGCAGCAGGGCAACCGCATGCGGGAGCGCAGCGGCGATGGCCTTCCCGGCCTGCTCGATGGCGGGCGGGTTTCCGGGGAAGTTGACGATCAGGCTGCGCCCTCGGGCGCCCGCGACACCACGCGAGAGCATCCACTCATCGGTGTGCTCGCGAGAGATGGCGCGCATCGCCTCGGCGATGCCGGGAGCTTCGCGTTCGAACGCGTCGCGGGTTGCCTCGGGGGTGAGGTCGTCCGGCGAGAGCCCGGTACCGCCGGTCGTGAGGACCAAGTTCGCGCCGCCGCCGCCGCACCACCAACGGAGGCGCTCGGCGATCAGCTCACGCTCATCGGCGATCACCTCCGAGCCCACAATGGTGGCCCCGAGACCAAGGGCGAACGCGGCGAGGGCCGGACCGCTGAGGTCCTCGGCGCCGTGCCCGGCCCGCGAGGTGGAGATCGTCAGCACCGCGGCGCGGATCTCGACGTCGGCGCGCTCGTGAGGCGTCACCGGCGGTTCCACTCGCCGCTTCGCCCGCCCGACTTGTGGACGAGCTCCAGGGACTCGATCGTCACGCCGCGCTCCAGCCCCTTGACCATGTCATAGACGGTCAAAGCCGCCACTGCGCACGCGGTCATCGCCTCCATCTCGACGCCGGTGCGGCCGCTGGTTGCCGCCTCGGCCGCGAGCCGCACGGCGCCGGCGCGGGCGTCAACCTGGCCCTCGACCTCGACATGGTCGAGGGCAAGCGGATGAGCCAGCGGGATCAGCTCCCACGTGCGTTTCGCGGCCCCGATGCCGGCGATCCGCGCGGTGCCGAGCACGTCGCCCTTCGCCGCCTCGCCGCGATCAACCGCCCGGGCGGTCTGCGGCTCCATGCGGATCACGGCCTCGGCACGGGCTCGTCGGGCCGTCACGGGTTTGTCGCTCACGTCGACCATTCGCGCCGTCCCCGCTGCGTCGAGGTGGGTGAGCGACGGGATGGCGACCGCGGCCGGCACGGCGCCTTCCACCCAGCGACGCTCACCGCCATCGACCTCCTGCTTCCAGATCGGCGCCTCGGCCTTGATCCGGTCGATCGCCTCGCGGGCGCCGGCGAAGGCGGCGTCGCGGTGCGCGGCCGAGACCGCCACGACGACGCTCGGCTCGCCGAGCGGCACCATTCCCACGCGATGCTCCGCGCCGGCGGCCTGCAGGCCATGGGTGGCGATGACCTCGGCAACGATCGCGGCAATCCGCTCCTCCGCCATCTCGCGATAAGCCTCGTAGTCGAGCCGCTCGACCTCACGCGTGACGCCGGCAAAGAGCACGATCGCTCCGGCGCCCGGATTCGCGACCGCCCCGGCCAGGCGCTCCACCGAGAGCTCATCGTCGGTTACGCGCGCGAAGACGCCCTCGGCGGCGCCACCGCTGACCGGGGGCACCAGGGCGAGTTCATCCCCGTCGGCTAGCAGCGAGTCGTCGCTGACGTACTCGCGGTTTCGCGCGGCACGAACGGGCATCGCCGCCATCACCTCGCCGAGCCCCGGCTCCGACGCGATGACCGCCAGCGCGTCGGCCACAGTTCCTCCGTCGTCGAGGTTGATCGTCAGTCGCTCACGCCCGCCCCGCTCGCGGAAAACCGCGAAGAGGCGCACCTCGATCTCCATCGGCCGCATCGTAGGCCGTGTCAGGGGATGAGCTCGAACTCGACGCGCTCGCCGGCGCTGACGCCGGAGCGCCCCATGGGCAGGATGGCGAGGGCGTCGGCGCCGAGCATCGAGGTCAAGATGTGCGAGCCCTGGTCCTTCGTGGGCCGGGCATGCCAGCCGTCGTCGCGGAGCTCCAGGCGGCAGCGCACCAGCTCAGCCCGTTCGTCCGCCTTCGCGTAGTCGACGTCGAGGATCGCCGTGGCCGCCCGGCGTCGCTCGCTCGCTCCCAGCATCGCCCGGATCGCGGGGCGCACGAAGACGAGGAAGGTCACGATGGCCGAGACCGGATTCCCGGGCAGGCCGAAGACAAGCGCTCGAGAGGGAGCGACGCCGAACCACGTCGGCTTGCCCGGGCGCAGCGCAACGCGCCAGAAGACCTCCTCGACGCCCAGGGCGGCGAGCGCGGCCTTGACGTGGTCATGCTCGCCGACCGAGACGCCGCCGCACACGACGGCCACGTCGGCGCAGAGCGCTGTCCCGAGGGCTGCCTCCATCGCCTCGCGAGAGTCTCCGACCGTCTCGGTTGCCACCAGCTCGGCCCCCGCTGCGGTCGTGAGGGCGCCCACCGAATAGCGGTTGGCGTTGCGCACGCCGCCGGGGCGCAGCGGCTCGCCCGCCGGTTGGAGCTCGTCGCCGCTGGTCAGGAGGTGGACACGGGGCCGCCGCGCGCATGTGACCTCGTCCGTTCCCGCCGCTGCGGCTACCCCAACCTCGGCGGCGCCGAGCTCGGTCCCGGCCTCGAGCACGACCGCTCCGGCAGCCATGTCGTCGGCGGCTCGACGCACGTTCAGCCCCGGATCCAACCCCCGCGCGATGCGTAGCCTGGAGCCGCTTCGGAGCGTGTCCTCCAGGCGAACCACGGCGTCAGCGCAGCGCGGTATGGCCGCACCGGTCGAAATTGCCACTGCCGTCCCGGCGTTGAGCGCGCCCGTCCACGGATGGCCGGCCGCGGACTCACCCGCGATCTCAAGCTCAGCTCCTTCCAGGGTGTCGCTGGCGCGGACCGCAAACCCGTCCATCGCAGAGTTGTGGAACGCCGGCACGTCGTCGAGCGCGATAACGGGCTCCGCGAGCACCCGGCCAAGCGCAGCTTCCAGCCCGAGGCGTTCGGAGCCGAGAGGGCTGCAGCGCTCGAGCACCGCCGCGCGCGCGGCGTCGATCTGAATGGCCTGAGTGGGCACGCCGACAACCCTAGACCGTTGCGCTCTGGCCTCGGGGGACATGACCCTGCTGCCGTGGGTGCTGGCGGCGATGCTCGTTGAATCCCGTCGGGCGCGCTCTTCGCTGCGGCGGTGTTTGCGCGCGAGCTCACAGCCCGTGGTGCGGCCACTCCGGAACCTTGCGCTCCTTGAAGGCCCGCGCCCCGATGGCGTGTGAGTCGCGGCGCATGAACATCGACAGAGCCATCTCCACTTCGTTTCGAAGCTGCTCCTCGTAGGTGCGGCCGACGTTTCTGACCATCGTCTCCTTGTCGGAGCGGATGGCGCCCTGGGGCAGGGCGGCGATCTCGTGCGCCAGCTCCAGAGCCCGCTCCAGGGCCTTCCCTTCCGCCACGATTTCGTTGGCCAGTCCGATGCGGAGCGCCTCGGCGGCGTCGACCGGGCGGCCGGTGATGATCAGCTCCATCGCCTTGGCGTAACCGACCACCATCGGCAGCCGGACCGTCATCCCATCGCCGGCGACTATGTTCCAGCGCCGCTCGAGGGCTCCGAACACGGCGGTCTCGGCGACGATGCGAATGTCGGCGAGCAGCGCGTTCTCCAGTCCCGCGGCCACCGCCCACCCGTTGACGGCCGCGATCACCGGCTTGAAGACGTCGACGCGGCGGCTGTACCCGCAGTCCCCCGGCGAGTTGTAGAGCTGAATCCGGTGCTCGTCCCAGTCCCCGGCCGTGGTCTCGGCCGCGTCAGCGAGATCCCAGCCGGCGCAGAATGCCTCTCCCTCGCCCGTGATGACGAGCACGAATGCTTCGTCATCGTCGCGAAACCGACGCCAGGCCTCGTGGAGCTCGGCGTTCATCTGCCGGCTCACGGCGTTGCGCTGCTCAGGGCGGTCGTACGTGAGCACCGCGACGTGACCGTCGAGCTCGTAGCGGATCGTCTCCCAGCTCATTTGTCCTCCTTCGGGTGGTTGGCGCGAGTCCCAGCCTTTCAGGTGCGCGCATAGATTCGCCGGAATCGAGATTCCGGCTCGGAAGATTGGATGTACGGCGAGCGGGTATCCGGGTATCTGGAGTTGGGCAACGTCGGGACAGGAAAGGCAGGAGAGATGGCAGGAATCGCAGGGAAGCTGGGGACTCAGGATGCTCGGAGCGCCGCTGGCGGCACGGCATCGGCGGCACGGCGCCGCACGTCCCTGGAAGGCTTGACCGAACTGGCTCGCGAGGCGATGGGGTGGTCGCGTGCCAGAACCTCGGCAACACCGATTCGCGCGCGCACCTTGCCGCGCGCCTGACGCACCGCGGAGTACTGCGACGCGCGCTCGGGGCGCTTGGTAGAACGGGAGAGGTGATTCGACCGCGCGGGGCCCTCCACCGTTGGCAGTTGTCGCTGGCGCTTGGTTGCGCAGTGGCGACGAGCTCGGCGCTCGCAATGCCGGCGGTGGCAGCCGCGGCGAGCGGCGCTGGCTTCAGCGCCCACGGCAGCGTCGAGCAGGTCTACGTGACCGGCCTGAAGTCCCGGGCTCGCATGACGCTGCTGGACCCCGCCGGCGACGTCGCCGGCACCAAGCGAGCCGACAAGCAGGGCGGCCTCCTGTTCCGCCACGTGAAGCCCGGCAAGGGCTATCGGGTTCGCTTCGCCAAGGGGGGAGCGAAGTCGGGGCCGCTGCGGGTCCTCTCCACTCGTTCGGCGCCACCGAGCAACAAGATCTACGACCAGACGATCCCGACGAGCGGCTACGGCTACATGAGGACCCGGGACGGGACGAAGCTCGCCTTCGACGTCCATCCACCCTCGGACATCACCACGGTGATCCCGGGCTTCCAGCCGCCGCCGGCGATCCCGGGCGCTCCCACCCCGACCCTGGTGGAGTACTCGGGCTACGGATACGCCGACCCCGCCGGACCGCAGAGCGGGATCTCGATTCTCGCCAACGCAATGGGCTTCACGGTGGTCGACGTGAACATGCGCGGCACGGGCTGCTCCGGCGGCGCCTTCAACTTCTTCGAGCCGCTGCAGAGCCTCGACGGCTATGACGTCGTGGAGACGGTCGCGCACCAGCCCTGGGTCGCCCACGGCAAGGTCGGGATGATGGGGATCTCCTACGGCGGCATCAGTCAGCTCTTCACCGCCGCCACCGATCCGCCGGACCTCGCGGCGATCGCCCCGATGTCGGTGATCGACCAGACGCAGACGACCCTGTACCCCGGCGGGATCCTGAACACGGGCTTCGCGGTCGCCTGGGCCAAGGAGCGGATCCACGACGCGTTGCCGGCATCTGCCAACGGCGGTCAGACGTGGGCCTACGACCGCATCCAGAACGGGGATCAGACGTGCGCCGACAACCAAGCCCTTCACGGCGAGTCGCCGAACCTGCTGGCGAAGATTCGCCACAACCAGCACTACAAGCCGAAGGTGGCCGATCCCCTCGCGCCGGTCACCTTCGTGAAGAAGATCAAGGTCCCGGTCTACATGGCCTGCCAGTTCACCGACGAGCAGACCGGCGGCCACTGCCCGACCCTGGCCGAGCACATGACCGGAACGAAGCGCAAGTGGTTCACGTTCACCAACGGCACCCACGTCGACTCGCTCGATCCGGAGACCTTCAACCGTTGGTCGGATTTCTTGGAGCTCTACGTCGCCAGGCAGGCGCCGATCACTGACGCGGCGCAGGTCCAGGCCATCGCGCCCGTCGTCTATCTGGAGGCGATGGGGATCAACGGGGTGACGATGCCACTCGACCCGATCCAGCTGCAGCCCACCTACGCCGGCGCGCTGGCGGCGTTCGAGAAGCTCCCACCGATTCGGGTCCTCTTCGACAACGGCGCCGGCGGGTCGAATCCCGGTGAGCCGTACCCCGGCTTCGAGCAGTCGTTCAGCAGGTTCCCGGTCCCAGGGGTCAAGGCGAAGTCGTGGTATTTCTCGAGTAAGGGGGGGCTGACCGGCAAAGCTTCGGCCGGGTCCCGCGCCGGTTCGTTCAAGTGGGACCCCCACGCCCAATCGCTCACCGACTTCACGGGAGATACCGCGGCCGGCCCGGGAGGCCTTTGGACCGCGACGCCCACCTACCACTGGCAGCAGAATCCCGCGGGCAGCGCCCTGTCCTACGTCAGCCATCCGCTTGACAAGGACACGACCGTGATCGGCTCCGGCGCGGTGCATCTGTGGGTTCGCTCGTCGGTGCCGAATGTCGACCTCCAGGCGACGGTCAGCGAGGTCCGACCCGACGGCAAGGAGACGTTCGTGCAAAACGGCTGGGTGCGCGGGAACGAGCGCAAGCTCGATCGCCGCAAGAGCACGCCGCTCGAGCCGGTCTTGAGCCTCAGGAAGTCCGACGTGGCGCCGCTGCCGTCCAGCCACTTCGCGAAGGTCACAATTCCCCTCTATTACGAGGGGCACGCCTACCGCGCCGGATCCCGGATCCGGATTACGATCTCCGCGCCAAACGGCACCCAGCCGATCTGGTCGTTCAAGACCGAGCCGAAGAAGAGCCACCCCACCGTCGCCATCGGCTACTCGAAGCGCATGCCGTCGAGGTTGACTCTTCCGGTGGTCCCCGGCGTGAGCGTCTCGAGCGCGCTGCCGCCGTGCCCGGGCCTGCGCGGCGAGCCCTGCCGGACCTACGTGCCGTTCACCAACGGCACCGCCAAGCCCTGAGGTTGCGCCCTGCCAGGCGAGGAGGAGCCTGGCTCGCAGGGCGGCGGAGAACCTGAGCTTCCGGAGCTTCGCCAGGTATCCCGTCAGCCGTGGAAGGACCTCGCGGAGGGCCGCTTCGCGGACTTGGCCGACGCCGAGCTCACGCGGCTGGGTCTCCATGAGGATCAGCGATTGATGTGGCTTCGGCAGCGGGCGTAGGCCGGGTTGGCTCGCGGGGCTTGAAAGCGTCGCTTCGGCCTTCGAACAGCAAAACCAGCGCGGGGATGAGCAGCGGCCGCGCGACGAACGCGTCCAGGAGCAACCCGACGGCCATCGCGAAGGCGATCTCGCGGAAGGCCAGAATCGGGATGATCGCGATCGCGGCAAACGACAGCGCGAGGATGACGCCGGCCACAGCGATCGCCCGCGCCGCCCGAGATCCCGCGGTTCTGACCGCCGCCCGGAGCTCCTGGTGCTCGGCCTCGAGCCAGATACGCCCGATCAGGAACACGTTGTAGTCGGACCCAAGGGCCACCAGCAGGATGGTGGTCGTCACTGGAACGAAGAACGAGATCTCGCCGTAACCGAGCAAGTTTTGGAAGACGTAGACCGTGATCCCCAGCGCCGCGGCTACCACCAGCATGCTCGTGGCGACCAGGTACACAGGCGCGGCACGGGTGCGCAGGAGGCTCCAGACGAGGACCATGAGGACCAGCAGGGCGAGCGGCAGCACCCGCAGGAGCGCCGCGGACGTGTCGTCGGTCAGCTCCTGGGTGATCGCCGTGTCTCCCGCGAAGCCAACCTGAGCGCTCGAGAGGCCTGCCGCGGCGAGCATTTGCGGCATGTCGTGCTGGAGCCCGGCGAGGGTGTCGATGGCGGCGGCGCTCTCGGGGTCGGAGTCGAACAGGACCAGGAACCGCACAGCGTTGCCTCCTTGGGCCACGACCACCCCGAAGGGGTGCTTCACCGGCTGGTCGGCAGGGCCGACCACCGCCGCCACCCCATCGCGGCCGCGTATTTGCGATTCGAGCGTTGCGAGTGCCCCGTGCCCGGCGGCGATCCCCGGCCCGCGGGCGACGATCATGGTGGGCCCCGCGATCCCGGGATTGAAGGCATGGGCGGCGGCCTCGTAGCCCTGGCGTTCCTCGTTCGAGGCCGGTAGCCCCTTCATCACCGGATCCCCGAGGTGAAGCTGGCGAAGGCCAGTGGCTGCCGCGGCGAGGACGACGATGGCCGTGATTGCGACGATCACGGGGAAGCGGGCTGCAAGGCCGACGGCTCGGCCCTGCGAGGTGGTCGCGGGGGAGCCGGATGCGGGGTCGCGCCGTCCGGGTGCGAGCAGCGTGGGCCCGATGAGCGCGAGCATCGCCGGGACGAAGGTCAGCGCGACCGCGACCCCCACGGTCACCGCGATCGCGAGCCCGGGACCGAATGCCGTTAGGAACCGCACGCCCGAGAGCAGCAGGGTCAGGGTGGCGCCGGCGATCATGAGGCCGGCGGTGAGCACGACGGGAAGCAGCTCGGCCGTCACGAGGCGGGCTGCCTCGCGCGAGGACAGCCCCTCGTCGAGTCGCTGGCGGTATCCGGCCCCGAAGAACACCAGGTAGTCGGTCAGCACGCCGAAGAGCAGGGCGACCATCACCGGCTCCACCTCCTGGGGCAGCGCGATGTTGCGATTCTGGGCGAGCCATCCAAGTACGTGGCTCGCGCACAGGTAGGCGATCGCGACGGTGGCGAGGCCGAGCAGTGGGACGCCGATCGCGCGGAAGTAGAAGCCGAGGATCCCGACCACCAGGAGCAGCGTCGCCAGCTCGACCCAGGGAAGTTTGTCGGTTGAGATCTGCGCGTCGGCGAACCGGGCGGGCAGGGGGCCGCTGACGTCGATGGTGGCGATACGGGCGGCTCGCGCCAGGCGGTCGGCGAAGTCCTGGGCGGCGAAGGTCTGCTGGCCCTCGCCCAGGCTCGGCCTGATGAACAGGAACACGACCAAGGTCTTCGGGGCCGAGCCGGGCGCCAGCTTGGCCACATTGACCAGCGGCACGCCGCCGAGCACGTCGCTGTGCTTGGGCGGGTGGCGGTCGAGGCGGGCGACGTAGGCGGTGGCGTCGGCCACCTGGGATCTCGAGAGCCCGCCCGGCGCGGAGGCGACCAGCAGCGTCCGGCTCAGCAGGGGAATCCCGAACGTCTGGTTTGCCTGCTCCTCGACGGCGATCGCAGAGGAGTTGTTGGGGACGAGGTCGCCGATCGACCCGGTTCCCGCGTCGAAGATCGACGGCAGGCGGGTCGCCGCGAGAATCGTCAGGGCAATCCATAGGGGGACGATCAGGAAGCGAAGCCAGACGATCGCTCCCGCCAGCCGGCTCCATCCTCTGGTCTGCTCGGGCGCTCCGTCGCCCGATTCCTGCTGCGACATGCGCGTCGGTGTACCCGCTAGGCGCGTTTGTTAGCTCTCGGAACGGGCGAGAGCGTCGGCCAGCGCGATCGCGATCGCCGGCGGGTCCTCGATCTGGGGGTAGTGCCCGATCCCCGGCAGCTCGCGCACGACCGCCTGCGGGCGCAGCTCGCGAAGCCCTTGAAGAACGGCGGTCGTCGCGACCGGATCCTCGAGGCCCCAGGCCAGCGACAGGTCGCCCTGCCAGTCGCGAAACGCGCCGTGCCAGCGGTCGGTGAGGCGCTCACGCTCGTTCATGTAGTGGATGCTCTGGTGCATCACCTTTTGCCCGCCGTTGTGGGCGATCAGCTCCCATTGGTCGGCCGCCTCGTCGGGGCTCAGCGGGTGGGCGCTCGAGAAGATCCGCGCGAACTGCGCCCTGAACGAGCGCTCGTTACTGAGGCGCGCGAACAGCGGGCCGACTCGGCTGCGAAGTAGCTTCTGCCCGATCGTCGGGCTCGCCCGGTCGAGCAGGATGCTGCCGTTGAGGAGAAGCGCTCCCCGGATATCGAAATCGAGCTCGCCTCGCAGATCGCACGCCATCAGCTCGGTCGCGACCGAAGTTCCCATGTCGTGGGCGACGAGGTAGACCGGCGGCGACCCAGCACGACGGATGAGCGCCTCGGTCGCATCGGCTTGCCAGCGCAGCGAGTAGAAGTGGTCGGAGGGCTTGTCGGAGAGGCCGAAGCCGAGGAAGTCGAACAGCAGCGCCCGCCTGGCCGGCGCGAGCTCCAGGAGCTCGCGCCAGTCGTACGAGCTCGATGGAAACCCGTGCAGGAACACGAGGAGGAGCACGCCGTCCCCCGCGCGCTCCTGGACGTAGAGCCGGCGGCCCAGGACCTCGACCTGCTCGCCTGCCTGCCGCCAGCGCTCGACCCGCGGGTTCACGGGCCGATGCTATTGCCCGGCGCCGCCCTGCCCTAAATTTGGAGACGTGGACTCCGCCGCCTCGAGCGGTGGGCTCTCCGGCGGAATGCCTCCGGGAGCCCTCGCGATCGCCGATCTCGTCAAGCGCTATCCGACGGGCGTCGAAGCGCTGCGTGGCGTCTCACTGGAGATCGCCGACGGCGAGTTCTTTGGCCTGCTCGGGCCAAACGGCGCCGGCAAGTCGACGCTGATCCACTGCACCACGGGCCTCGCCCAGCCGACCTCGGGCCAGATCGAGGTCTTCGGCCACGACGCGATCGACCACTATGCCGCCGCGCGGCAGGCGGTGGGCCTCGCGCCGCAGGAGCTCAACCTCGACTGGTTTTTGACCGCCGAGGAGACGCTCGACTACCACGGCGGCTACTTCGGGATGCCCCGCCGCGAGCGTCGCGAGCGCTCGGCGGAGCTGCTCGAGACTTTCTCGCTGACGGCCAAGAAGGATGAGCGCACCCGGACGCTCTCCGGCGGAATGAAGCGGCGGCTGATCCTCGCCAGGGCGCTCATGCACCGGCCGCGACTGCTGATCCTCGACGAGCCGACCGCGGGGGTCGACATCGAGCTGCGCCTCGAGCTCTGGCACTACGTGCAGCGCATCAACGAGGAGGGCACGACGATCCTTCTGACCACGCACTACCTCGAGGAGGCGGACGGGTTGTGCGACCGGATCGCCTTCATCAACGACGGGCAGATCGCGGCGGTGGGCTCGAGCGACGAGCTCGCGCGCCGCTACGGGGTGGGGAACCTCGAGGACGCCTATCTCGAGCTCGTCGGGCGCAAGGAGCTGTCGCGCTCGCGCCTGGAGGAGGTGGCCTGATGGAAACCGGGACAGTCGCCACGGGCCGCGGCCGGATCCGGCTTTCGACGGGTCAGATCCGTTTCCTGGCGCTGTGGCGGCGCGAGGTCAACCGCTTCCTGAAGATCAAGAAGCAGACGATCGGCGCGCCCCTTCTGGAGACCTTCCTCTACATCTCCGTGTTCGGGGCTGCCCTGGGCTCGCGGATAGACAAGCTTCACGGCATCGACTACATCGTGTTCGTCATCCCCGGCCTCGTGATGATGGCCTGGGCGACCAACGCGTTCTCGAACAACGCCTCTTCGATCCTCCAGCAGAAGTTCCAGGGAGCGATCCACGATCAGCTCTCCTCGCCGGCCTCGCCGCTGGAGCTTCTCCTGGCGTTCTCGCTGGGTGGCTTCATGCGGGGGATGGTGGTCGCCCTGCTCACGTGCGGGGCCGCCTCGCTCCTCGTCGACCTCCCGGTCGAGCACATCCTGGTGCTGGTCCCGGGGCTGTTTTTGGTGGGCTTCTTCTTCGCCCAGCTCGGCGTGCTGATCGGCGTGCGGGCCGAGCAGTTCGACGACGTCGCCGTCGCCCAGACGTTCGTCCTGCAGCCGCTGATCTTCCTCGGCGGAGTCTTCTACTCGGCGAGCCTGCTGCCGGAGCCCTTCGGGACGCTCACCCACTTCGACCCCGTCTACTACATGATCGGGCTCGTTCGCTACGGGTTCGTCGGCTACTCGGAGGCGAGCATCGGGGCGTCGCTTGGCTTCCTGGCGCTTGCCACGGCGGTCCTCTTCGCCTTCAACCTGCGCCTCTTCTCCAAGGGCTACAAGCTGCGCGCCTAGCCTGGGTAGCATTCGTGGCCGTGGAAGCGCGAGCCGCAGCGGGCACCGGAGGGCTTTCCGAGCGGGTGCTCGCCAACGGCGGCGCCGAGGTTCTCCGGCGCGGGGTGCTCATCGTGTCCGCGGCCCTCCTTGGCTGGAGCATCGCCGGCCTGATCGCCAATCCAGACTTCACGACCGGCGACGCGGCGACGAGCGTTCGCGTGCTGGGCGTCGACTTCAACGGCTGGCACGCGCTGTCCGGCTTCCTCCTGTTCGGTCCCGGGATCGTGGCGGCAAGGCGGGCGGAGATCGCACTGCTCTTCATCCCGGCGGCGGTTGCCGGGCTCGTTGCGACGGGAGTCTGGGCTCTCCTCAGCTCGCGGCCGGCGGGAATCTTCCCCTTTGACCACCCGAGCGGGGACGCGATCCTTCATTTCGGAGCGGCGACGGCCTACCTGGTCGTGCTCGCCCTTGCGTACCGGCGGGCACAGCGCGGGTGACCAAGGCGAAATCGCCGCCCCTGCTGGCGGTCGACACGCCGTCGATGCTCTACCGGGCGTTCCACGCCCTGCCGAGCTCGATCAAGGGGGCTGACGGCCAGCCCGTCAACGCGCTTCTCGGCGCCGCCAACCTCATCCTGCGCGAGGTCGAGGAGCATTCGCCGCGCGCGGTCGCGCTGTGCTTCGGTCCCGATGCCGCGAGCTACAGGGTTGAGCTCTACGGCGGCTACCACGCCCAGCGCCCGCCGATGCCGGACGACCTCGTTCCCCAGTGGGCGGATGCCCGGGGCTTCTTCGAGGCTTTCGGCTGGACCGTCGCCGACCACGACCCCCTCGAGGCGGACGACCTTTTGGGCACCTACGCTCGCCTCGAGTCCGAGGCCGGCGGGACGGCGCTGATCCTCACCGGCGACCGCGATATGTACCAGTGCGCGACCGACAGCGTGAAGGTCCTCTACATCCGCACCGGGGGCCGGGGAGCCGAGCTCGTCGGGCCCGACGACGTCAGGAGCCGCTACGGCATCCCTCCGGAGCTGGTGCCCGACTTCATCGCCCTGCGCGGCGATCCGTCCGACGGCATTCCGGGCGCCAAGGGAGTCGGCGAGAAGACGGCCGCCGACCTGCTGCGCCGTCACGGCTCTCTGGAGGCCGTGATGAACGCGGCGCTACGCGAGGGCACTCCACGCCTACGGGGCGCGCTGAGCGCGCGCGAGGAGCTCCTCGCCTACAAGGACATCGCCACGCTGCGCGACGCCAAGCTCAAGCGCCCGAAGGACCGCCCAACCGACTACGCGGGCGCCGCCGAGGCCGCACGCAAGCGCGGCATGAACCGCCTGGCGGACCGGCTGGAAGCCCTTTTGGGGTAGACCCTCTTTAGGTTTCGGCGGCGGGCTCCACCTTGTCGTGAAACAGGTCTGATCCGCCCTCGGGAGTCGAGGGCCACCAGATCCGGTCGCCGATCAGCTCCACCGCGGCAGGCAGCATGATCGTGCGCACGACGAAGGTGTCGAGCAGGATTCCCAGGGCGACCATGAATCCGAGGTCGAACGTGAACGTGACCGGCAGCGTCATGAGCACGGAGAACGTGCCGGCGAGGATGATCCCGGCGCTCGTGATCACCGGCCCGGTTGCGCCGAGCGCCCGCAGCGTTCCCTCGCGCGTGCCGTGCTCGCGCGCTTCCTCGCGCACTCGGCTCATCAGAAAGATCGTGTAGTCGATGCCGAGGGCGACCAGGAAGATGAACGCGAAGGTCGGGATGGAGCTGTCGATCCCGGCATCGCCCACGACGTAGCGGATGAACAGCATCGAGATCCCGAGCGTGCCGAGGAACGAGACGACCACGCTCGCGATCAGGACGATCGGCGCCATGATCGACGACAGCAGGATCGCGAGGATGATTGCTATCGCGACCAGGGCCAGCGGCGCGACGATCGCCAGGTCGCGCTTATTGGCTCGGTCGAAGTCGTAGTTGATCGCGCTGCCACCGCCCACCAGTCCCTGGACTCCCGCAGGCAGAGCGCCGAGCGCCGAGCGCATCCGCGGGACGACGTCGAGGCCGGCCGCCCGGTACGGATCGCCCGAGAGCACGACCTGAAGCTGCGCGACCCGCCCATCGCTGGAGCGACCGGCCGGCGCCACCGTGGCGACGCCGTCGACGCCTCGGAGAAGGCGCTCGGCGTTGGCGACGTCGGCCGCGGATGTCCGTCCGCCGGTTCGCTCGACGACGACGTCCGTGGGATTCAAGAGTCCGGCAGGGAAGGCGCTCTCGATGACGCGAAACCCGTCGACGCTCTCGACGTCCTTCTTAAAGAACGAGGTCGTCGAGTAATCGACTTTGAACGCGAGGAGGCCGATGCCGCCGATCGCGAAAAGCACGGTCGTCGCCACGAGCGCGCGGCCGGGACGCTCGAGGACGCGGTCGCCGATCCGCCGCCAGAGGCCACGGCCGATCTCGGCCGACTCTGATCCCGGCGCGTACGCGACCAGGCGCCGCCGCGGCCAGAACCCCCGCCGGCCGCCGATCTCCAGCAGCGCGGGCAGCAGCGTAAGCCCAGCGAGCATCGAGGTGAAAACGCCGATGGCGGCGACCGGCCCGAGCGTGCGCGTCGAGCCGACGTCGGCGATGAGCAACACCAGCATCGACAGGGTGACTGTGAGGCCGCTGGCAAGGATTGCCGGCCCCGCACGCGAGAGCGCCCGACGCATCGCGTCGTGCTTGTCGGCGTTTCGCCGAAGCTCCTCGCGGTAGCGGGCGACCAGCAGCAGGCAATAGTCGGTCCCTACCCCGAACATCAAGACGACGAGGATCGACGTCGCGTTGTCGGAGACCGTCGCCCCGGACTTGGCGTAGAGGTAGATGAGCCCCTGCGCTGCGGCGTAGGCCGTGCCCACCACCACGAGCGGGATCAGCGCGATCAGCGGCGAGCGATAGATCGCTCCCAGCAGCACGAGGACGAGAAGGACGGTGGCGAGGAGGAGGGTGGAGTCGATCGAGCCGAAGGCCTGATCGGCGTCGCGGCTGAATCCGAGGTCGCCGGTCACGTAGACGTTCGCTCCGGGGTCGGCAGGATCGGCGATCTCCCGCAGAGCCTTGCCCCAGTCGCTGACCTTGTCCTGGTTGTCGTGTACCTGGAGATAGGTGACCGCGACGGCGCCGTCCTGGGACACGAGCCCCGGCTGCCCGGCCGATTCGAAGGGGACGCTTGGGGGCCGCGTCAGCGGCAGCTTCTGCGCCGCCTCCTTCGCGTCGGCCGCGATGCGGGCGCGATCAGCGGCGGTGAGCCCGCCGGTTCGCTGGTAGACGACCAGGCCGTTTGCCATGTCTCCGCCCGCGAAGCGCTCGTTCAGCAGCTTCAGGACCGCGGTGGATTCGGCGCTCTTCGGCAGGAAGGTCTGGGTCTGGCTGTTGGTGACGTCGCCGAGCTTGCCGCCAAGGGGAACGAGCGCGAACAGAACGACGATCCAGACGACGATCACCGTCCACTTCGCACGCCTGCCGGTGATCGTCGAGGCGAGCCATCTCATCGCCCTTCAAATTACGCAAACGCGTCAGAGGACCGGAGTCAGCGGCGCGGACCCGCCCGCGACTGCGACCGCGTTGCGCGCTGCGAGCTCAGCCATGGCGGCCCGGGTTTCGACGGTCGCTGAGCCGAGATGAGGGGCCAGGACCACGTTCTCCAGCGCGACCAGGCCGGGGTGGACGCGTGGCTCGTCTTCGAAGACGTCCATAGCCGCGCCGGCGATCTCGCCGGCGCGCAGCGCCGCGACGAGCGCCTCTTCGTCCACGATCGGGCCGCGGGCCGTGTTCACGAGATACGCGGACGCCTTCATCGCCGCAAGCTCCGCGGCGCCGATCAGGTGAAAGGTCTCCTGACGCAGGGGCGTGTGGATGCTCACTACATCGGCCCGGCCGAGGAGCTCGGAGAGGGGTAGGTGAACGGCCTCGAGTGCGCCGACGCGGTCTTCGGGCGCCGGGCTGGGGCCCGCATAGGCGACGCGCATGCCGAAGGCGCGTGCCCGCCGGCCAACCGCTGCGCCGATCGACCCGAGCCCGACGATCCCGAGCTCACGACCCTGGAGGCCGTGACCCAGCATGAAGTCGAGGCCCCAGCGCCACTCGCGCCCGGCGCGGATGAGGCGCTCGCCCTCGCCGAGTCTGCGGGTGACGGCGAGGATCAGCGCCATCGTCAGGTCCGCGGTCGCGTCGGTCAATACCCCGGGGGTGTTGGCCACCGCGACGCCCCGCGAGCGAGCCGCCTCGACGTCGATGTTGTCGTAGCCAACAGCGACATTCGCGACCACCCGCAGGCCCGACCCGGCGGCGTCGAGGAGCCGGGCGTCGACGCGATCGGACAAAAGCGTTACCAGCGCCGTCGCGCCCACTGCGGCTTCTCGGAGCTCCTCCGGCGCGGGCAGCCCCGTTGGCCCAGCGATCACGACCTCCCCGGCGGCCTCCAGGACGGTCATCGCCGAGCCCGGAAGGGAGGAGGTGACGACGAACCTCGGGCGTTTCACGCGGCGAACGTACAGCAGCGGCGCCGGGCGGCCGGGGCGTTTTGCGCTCTTCGGGGCCCGGCGGGCCGCGGGGGTCGATCCCGAGAACCCGAGTCACGACGAGGTCAGCAACGCCTCGCAGGAGCCCCCGGAGGCCACGCCCCGGGCTCCTCACGGTTACACCCCCTCCACCTAGAGGCTTGATGGGCGTCATCCGCGTGCGTGGATAACCCACATCACGCCTCTATGAAGGGCTCGAACCGTGCGCAGCGCCCCGCCATCGAGCCGGCATGCCGACCGCCGCAGCGGGGTAATGAACCCCACGATGGCTGGGACATCCCGGGCGATCCCCCCGCCCTTGCATCTCGTCCTGCCGGCCGACGCCGGGTCCGTCACCGAGGCCCGCCACGCCGCCGGCGAATATGCGCTGAGGGTGGGCGGCCCACACCCAGAGGTTGAGGCATTCGTCTCGGAGGCGGTTGCCAACGCGGTGCTTCACGCCTTTCCCGGCGAGCTCGACGGCACCATCCTGATCGATGCCCAGCTCACTTTCGACGGCGACCTGCTGGTCCGCGTCATCGACGATGGGATCGGCATCAGGCCCAACCGGGGAAAGCAGGGACTCGGGTTTGGGCTGGCCCTGATGGCGACGCTTGCCCATTCGGTGGAGATCGAGCGCATGCCGCGTGGTGGCACGGGGGTCTTTGGCCGCTTTGAGGTCGAGCGCTCGCCGATCGGGCGCAGCCGGTGACGGCGGGTGAGCGGTCGCTACATTCAGCCGCATGGCGAAGAAGCGCCGAGCGGCGCGCGGGGAGCCCACGCCCACGGCCGAATACATCGATGCGGATGGGAGCGTGTTGCGGCTGCGCGAGTCGCTCACGCCTGAGACAATCCGAACGATCAAGCGAGCGCCGATGGGCGCAGCGGCATCGGCCGACGACGCCTGGCGGCGGCGTGCCGAGCTTCTGTTCGAGCGCCTCGCAGTCAGCTGGGAGATCGCCGGCCTGCCGCTTGACGACCAAAAGCTTTTGCTGGCGCGCTACCGGATGGCAGACTCGGGCACACAGCGCTGGGTCCAGCGGACCATCGCAAACCATGTGGACCGTCATCTCCCAGGCCTCCGCGACTAGCACTTCTGCGCAAATAGCGAATTTTCACGTTTTCCATGTTTGGCCTCAAAACCCACGGGTACGTTGAGCCGCGAGGCAGCCACCGTCAGGGATGACGAAATCGCGCGGGTGACGATCCCCCCCGACATCCCCGCGCCCTCCGGTCAAGCCCCGTTTCGGCCCATACGCCGGCGGGGCTTGCCCCTTTCCGGGTACCGGCTTGCGCTCTCCCTCGAGGCCGATTACGCGACGTGGCGACCATGAACCGCAAGCCAGCAGACGAGAGTCCGCCGCTTCGCCACGGCGAGGTGACTCCACCGCGTGTCGCGGAGGGTCTTGCCACCGATGAGGAGCTTCTGCTGCGGTTCTACGAGACGCGCGATCCCACCGTTCGCGAGGAGCTCGTCAATCGCTACATGCAGTTCGCCCGCGGGATGGCCCTCCGGTACCGCAGCGGCAATGAGCCCACCGAGGACCTGATCCAGGTGGCGAGCCTTGGGCTGGTGAATGCCATCGAGCGCTTCGATCCGACCCGCGGGATCCCGTTCCTTGGATTCGCCGCTCCCACGGTGCTGGGGGAGCTGCGGCGCCACTTTCGCGACCGGGTCTGGAACCTTCGGCTTCCCCGCGGACTGCAGGAGCGGGTCAGCAAGATGGACGACACGATCACCAAGCTCACCGGCACGCTCGAGCGCCCGCCGACGATCCGCGAGATCGCCGATGCGATGGGCGCGAGCGAGGAGGAAGTTCTCGAGGCGTTCGCCGGTGCGAGCGCGCGCCGGACGGCGTCCCTCGATGCCCCCGTGGGCTCATCGGAACCCGATCAGGCCCGGCTCGGCGACACCGTCGGGGCGGAGGAGGAGGGCTACGAGCGAGTCGAGGCCTGGGCGACGATCGCGGAGGCACTTCCAACCCTCTCGGAGCGCGAGCGGGTCGTTCTGCGACTGCGATTCGTGGAGGACATGACGCAGTCGCAGATCGCCGAGCAGATCGGCCACTCGCAGATGCACGTCTCCAGGATCCTCCGGGGCGCGCTCGCTCGTCTTCGCGAGCAGCTGGGCGCGGAAACCGAGGACGACGCCGGTTAGCTCTTGACGCCCGCGGTCCTGCCGCCGGCGATCGTCAGGAGTAGATGCTCCCCGCCCTCGCCGTCGCGCTCGACAACGGCGTCGTCCGCGAGCTTTGCGAGGGACGCGTGCAGCGTCGGGATTTCGAGGCTGGCGAGCAGCCGTTCGCCTCCTCCCTGCTGGAGTGGGCCGACGCGCACTGCGATAACGCCGTCGTCCTCCGAGATCGCCAGCCGGGTCTTGCCGTCGCGGAATCGATGCCCGCCGGCGCTCGAGATCGCATCGCCCAGGAGAAGGGCGTCGGAAAACCGGTCCACCGACATCTCCGCTCGCGCCGCGATCGAGCCGATGACCCTCGAAACGATCACCGCGGCCAGGTCGTCGTGTGCGACGCTCAGAATCGAGGATCCAGCCTCTTGTTGGGCGGGACGCTTTGGCTCTTCCGCCGCTTCGGTGGTGTCGGTGTGGATCGGGACCCGCAGCCGTACTGTCGTCCCTCCCCCTGCGTCCGTGGAGAGCTCGAGGGCGCTCGTCAGGGCCGCGATCAGCGGTAGCCCCAGCCTCAGGCTCATGGTCTGCGGCCCGGCAGCCAGGCGCGGGCGAAACCCGTGACCGTAATCGCGAACGGTGATCTCGAGCGCGCCCTCGGCCTCGTTGGCCGCGACCTCCAGGATGCCCTCTTCCTCCGGATCGTAGGCGTGGATCACCACGTTGTTGCACGCTTCGGTCAGCGCGGTCTTCAGGTTGTTCGACGCCTCTTCGTCCATTCCCAGCGCCTCGCCGAACCCGGCGAGGGCGTGGCGGATCAGACTCACGTTCTCCGTCTGAGCCGGAACCAGGAGGTGAACAGCCGGATCGTCCATAGATCGGGTGACCTGCTCGAGCAGATCACCGGTGGGGCCGCGGGGCGCTTCTCCGAGCATACCCACTCGCACTTTCGCCAACCTCATGCTCTGCGCCTTCCCATTGAGGATGCAGCCGAAACAATGAGAGAACGTTTTGGGCGCGCCCGATCGTCGCAGCGAGTAGATTCGGATCGGATGGCTGGCGATTCGGGAAGGGGCGGCCGCCCGGGGCCTGCGTCGTCTGCGCCAGGCCCCGAGCCGGTGCCCAGCATGTGGAAGCGGGCTCGGCTTGGGCTTGGTTCAACCGACGCCGCCCGCGCCCGGGCGGGCGTGGGGGTCGGACTGCTCGTCCTGGCGCCGATCCTCGTGGTCGACATCTTGGTTGGAGGCGACACGCAGCTCGTTGTGATGTACGTCCTCGCCGTGTTTGCCGCCACCCTCGTCGCAGTGTCGTCCACCGTAGTCGTCGGGGCACTCGTCGTAGCGCTCGCGGCGATCAGTCCCATGTGGAACCACAACGCCGGCTCGGAGCTCTACTGGCTTCGCCTGGTCGGCGTTCTGGCCTCGTGCGCCTTTGCGATCTACATGGCGCGGCGGTGGCGACGGGTTTCGAGGCTCTCCGGCCGGCTCGGCCTGTTGGACGAGATCAGCGCAATGGCCGACGGATCACTTCCCCTCGACGAAACGCTGGCGCACGCGCTGGAGCAGATCGTTCCCGCGGCCGCTGACTTCTGCATGATCGACACTATCCGCGATGCGGAGGTGACCCGGATCGGCACGCGAGTGCGGGGGCGCTCGGACTGGCGTGAGCTCGAGAGGCGGCTGCGCCGCCGCCGTCCCTCAACACCTCAGTGGTTGCGCAACCCCGAGTTCGGGATCCCGCTCGTGCCGATGTTCCTGCCGCGTGTCACAGCCGGTCACGAGGAGATCCTCTCCCACGACCTGGAGGACCTTGCGTTCCTGCGCTCCCTGGGGTTGCGCTCGTGCGCGATCGTGCCGATGATCGCGCGAGGCCGTCTGCTTGGAACGCTGACGCTGGGCGTTGCCTGGTCCCGTCGCTCCTACGATCGCGACGATCTGGCCTTCGGCCGCGCCCTCGCCAGCCGCCTCGCGCTTGCGCTCGACCACGCCGGTCTCTTTTCAGACCTCGAGAGCGTCGAGCGGCGCATGGACGCCGTGATGGCGCGAATTCCCGAGTCGGTCACCGTCAGCGACGGCGGGGGGCGCCTCGTCTACGCGAATGAGGTCGCGGCGGGATGGGCGGGCACCGAGGTGACGCGGCTGATCGGCAAGCGCATCGGCTGGCTCGACGAGCGCCTGACCCTCTTCGACCAAACCGGCGATCCGCTGACGATGACGGAAATGGTGAAAACTCGCGCAGGCGACGATCGTCCGGCTCGGCGGTTTGTGCGGATGGTCGAGCACCACAGCGGCCGCGAGCGCTGGGGACTCGTCTCCAGCGACGTCATTCGAGGGCCCGACGGCGAGGTTCTGTATTTCGTTACGACCACCGAGGACGTCACCACCTCGAAGCGGGCGGAGCTGGGCGAGCGCCTTCTCGCTCACGCCGGAGCCTTTCTCGCCGGCGCTCCCGAGATGCATGAAGCGCTCCGCCAGGTAGCGGAGGCGGCGATCCCGGAGCTGGCCGACGGCTGCGCGGTGGCGCTCACGAGCGCGACCGGCGAGGTCGACGTGCGGGAATCCGCCGGCGTCATCGGCAAGCGCGCGGTGGAAGGCGACGCGCACCTGAGAACCGTGGTCGAGACCCGGCAGGCACTCCGCGCGAGCCTCGAATCGGGGCCGGCGGTGCTCGCGCCGATCAACGCAGGCGATACGACGATCGGAGTCATCACGCTGGTGAACGCAAAGGGTGGTCGCCCCTTCAGCGATGCCGACCTGACGCTCGCCGCAGACATCGGCGCGCGTTTGGGAACGGCGATCGAGTCTGCGCGCCTCGCCGGGGTGCGTAAGGAGATCGCATCCACGCTCCAGCGCGCTCTAGAGCCCGATCCCCTGCCCGAGATCGCGGGGTGGAAGCTGGACTCGATGTACCGGCCGGCCGGGGAGCTGAACGAAGTTGGCGGCGACTTCTACGAGGTCATCGAGGTCGAAAACGGCTGGATGGTCGTGGTCGGCGATGTGCTCGGGCGCGGTGCGGCGGCTGCGGCGATCACCGCGGTTGCCCGGAACACGATCCGCGCAGCTCTCACCCTCACGGGCGACCCCCGCGAAGCCCTGCGCGTTCTCAATGATCACCTCTGCTCCCGCGACGTCAGCCCCCTGTGCAGCGTGGCGATCGCGGTGCTGCCGGATTCGGCCGAGACGGGACCCGCGGATGCGGTCGTGACCTGCGCGGGTCACCCGCTGCCTCTCGTGATTCGCGAGGACGGCGTCACCGAGGCGTGCCGCCCGGGCCCGCTCCTCGGCGCCGTGCGCGATGCGTCGTGGAGCCTCGATCTGGTTTCGCTGGGGCCCGGCGAGCAAATGGTCATCTACACCGACGGCATCATCGAAGCCAGGATGGGCGGAGGATTCCTGGGCGAGTCGGGGCTTGCCGAATGCTTGGAGGGCGTTCGGAGCCCGGGCGCCGCGGTGGAACGGATCGAGGCCGCGCTCGCGAATCAGGCCGTCGAAGTCGCCGACGATGCCGCCGCGGTGGTGCTGATGCGGCTTCCGGCTCCGGGGCTGCCCGAGAGTTCAAGGCCTGGCCGATTGGCCGCCGCCGACTCGGGGTAGGTGCTCTCACCCGACTAAGGAGGGCCATCATGCCTGCCACTCGCGCCGAGACCCCCATTCCCCAGCCACCGGAAGCGCCGACCGTGCCGACCGCGCCTGTCGAGAAGCCGGAGCCCGAGCCCGCCCCGGGCGGCGAGCCCGCCCCCGATCCGGTCGACGACCCCGTGGCGCCACGACCGGACGTCGACGAGCCAGAACCCCCGGCCGAACAGGATGATCCACTCCACGGCCACTTCGCGGGTCGCCATCATTCGTCGGTACAGTTTGGAGCGGCTGCCGGAGTGCCCTCCCCAGGAACTGAACGTGATCGCAGAGTTCGACGTCAAGACGGAACCGCAGGACGATGGCGTCCACGTGCTCGCGGTCAGCGGTGAGCTCGACGCCGCCACCGCGCCCCGCCTGAGCGAGGCCTTCGAGGCCCTGATCGACTCCGAGCCAGAATCCGTGCTCGTCGACCTGAGCGAATGCTCGTTCATCGATTCGACGGGACTCGGCGTCGTCGTCACCGCTCGCACCCGCCTTCTGGACCAGGGTCGCCGTTTCGAGCTTTGTTGCGCCGGAGCGCAGGCCCGTCGGATCCTCGAGATCACTGGCCTGGATGACGCCTTCGGCCTCTTCGACACCCGCGACGAGGCCCTCACCTCCCTCGCCGGCTGACGAACGCTCCTTCTCCGTCGTTTAGTCTCGTCCTGACGGGGGAGCCGGATGCTCGCCGTCCGATATGCGAGCACGATGACCGCCCCGACGCTCAGCTTCTTCCTCCCGCTCTTTCACGGAAGCGACCTCGTCAAGGCGATCACCATCCCGCTGTTCACGGGTGCCATCGGCTACGTCATCAACTGGACCGGGGTGTGGATGCTGTTCCATCCCCTCAGGTTCGTCGGCTTTCGCGCCCCCGGGCTCGCGCCGGCGGCGAAGCTGCTCCCGCGTCGCCTGCAGGAGATTCCAGGGATCATGCACGGCGGGATCGGCTGGCAGGGGATCGTTCCCAATCGCGCAGCCAAGATGGGCTCGATTGCTGCCGACAAGGGCCTGGCCAAGCTCGGGACTCCAAGCGAGTTCTACGAGAAGCTCGAGCCCGACAAGATCGCCGAGCACATCCTGACCACGGCGCAGCGCGACATTCGCGAGGTGGTCGAGCGGATCATGGAGCGCGAGCACGCGCGCCTTTGGAACGATTTGCCCCCCCGCGTGCGCGAGGCCGTCCACGCACGGGTGCAGTCGCAGCTGCCGGGAATCGTGCACGATGTCACCAGGGAGATCGGTCGCAACATCGACCAGCTCCTGGACGTAAAGCTCATGGTCATCCGCCAGTTCGAAGAGCGGCCCGAGCTCGCCATGCGGGCGTTCCTCGAGGTGGGGCAGCGCGAGCTCAAGCTGATGATCAACTTCGGCTTCCTGTTCGGCTTTCTGTTCGGCATCCCGGTGGTCTTCATCACGCATTGGATCCCCCAGTGGTGGGTGCTCCCGGTTTGCGGGGTGATCGTCGGGTGGCTCACGAACCGGCTGGGAATGCAGGTCATCTTTGAGCCCGTCGAGCCGCGGAAGATCGGGCCCTTCCTTCTCCACGGCCTGTTCCTGCGCAGACGCTCGCAGGTGGCCGAGGTGTACTCGAAGATCATCGCCGACGACGTCGTCACCCTCGGCAACGTGGGCGATCAGCTGCTGAACGGCCCGCGCTCCGATCGCACCCGGCAGATGCTGGAGACCGCGCTACGGCCGGCCGTCGACCAGGCGACGGGGCCGGCGCGGGGGGCGGTGCGCGTCGCGATCGGCGCGCACCAGTACGACACGATCCGCGAGTCCGTGGCCACGGAGGCGGTCGAATACACGATGACCCCGCTCACCGACCCCGAGTTCTCCGAGCAGCAGTCGAGCCACATCAAGTCGCTTTTGGCGAGCAGGATGCGCGAGATGTCGTATTCCGACTTCGTCGAACTGCTGCGCTCGGCGATCAAGGAGGACGAATGGATGCTCTACGCGCACGGGGCCGTGCTGGGGTTCGGCGCCGGGCTCGTTCACCTGGGACTCTTTGGGGTGTGAGCGCCAGTGCCCGATGACATCCGCGACGAGCCGCCCGAGCGCCGGCGCGACGAGCTCATGAGCTCGCTGCCCGGCCTGGCGCGGATCTATGGATCCGCCTGGTTCCACACCGCCGAATGGGCGGCGGAGACCTCGACGAAAGCAACGTCGCGCGTAGTCCGGGCGGCGATTTCCCGCGAGTCCCCCGGCGAGGTCCTGGGGGAGATGGGCGACGAGGCTCGCCGCTACGCGCGCCGCTTGCTCGGGATCGTCGACGCGGAGGGCAACTACGTGCCCACCGCGGTCTCGGACCTGGTGGCGCCCCGCGAGCGCGACAGCCGGCGTGACGCCGCGGCGTCGCTGCGCGAGCGCGGGGCCGAGCTGCTGCGCCGCTCAGCGGACGTCGACTACGTGGAGGACGCTCACCCCGCCTATGGGCGCATTCTCAGCGAGCTGGCCCCCGACGAGGGCCGGATCCTGAGGCTGCTCGCGGAGGGCGGCCCCCAGCCCTCGATCGACGTCCGGACCGTCGGCCTCGTCATCGTGGGCTCAGAGCTGGTGGGCGCCGGGTTCACCATGATCGGCGCCGAGGCCGGATGCCGCCACGTCGATCGGATCCACGCCTATCTCAACAACCTCTTCAGGCTGGGGCTCGTGTGGTTCTCGCGCGAGCCGGTCTCGGATTCGATGCGCTACCAGGTTCTCGAAGCTCAGCCCGAAGTGCTCAAGGCCATGCGCGAGGCCGGCCGCACCAGGACCGTGCGGCGCAGCATCCACCTCACTCCGTTCGGCGCGGACTTCTGCGAGGTGTGCCTGCCACTCGGTACCGATGAGCTCGAAGCCCTTCCGGGGATTCCCGCCGAAGGGGAATAGGAGAGCGCACTGATCGGCGCCGCTTTTGGCGCCTACTCGGCCGCGTCGTCGAGTTCGACGCGCTCGATCACCTGCGGGGTCACGGGCCGATCGCGCCCGTCCGTGGAGGTGCCCTCGATCTCATCGACGGCCTCGATCCCGGACGTCACCTGGCCGAAGACCGTGTGCTTGCCGTCCAGGTGCGGCGTCGCGTTCGCGGTGACGATGAAGAACTGTGAGCCGTTCGTGTTCGGCCCGGCGTTGGCCATCGCCAGGGCACCGCGAACCGCCTTGTTCGGGTTGATCTCGTCCTCGAAGGTGTAGCCCGGGCCGCCGGTTCCCGTTCCCTGCGGGCAGCCGCCCTGGATCATGAAGCCCTGGATCACGCGGTGAAAGACGAGCCCGTCGTAGAAGCCATCGGCCGCGAGCTTGCGAAAGTTCTCCACGGTCTTCGGCGCGTCGGCGTCGAAGAGCTCGATCTGGACCGCGCCGGCGGTGGTATGAATCGTTGCGGTGTTCATCTGCTCTCAATCTAGCGGGAACGGGTAGAAGCAGGCCATGGGCGCCGTCGGGAGGACAAGCCCTTGGTATCCGATCGTGGCGGTTGTCGCGATCGCCACCACGATCGTCGGGGCCACGATGCTCGGCGGGCCTCCTGCCGGGATGGCAGCCTCATTCGCCTGCGCCGCGACGATTGTCGTCATCGCCGCGAGGGCCAAGCCCGACGCGGCGATCGAGGCCGACCCAGGACCGGCGAATCGCATTCTCGTCATCGCCTGCACGCCGCTGGATCACCCCGAGGCGCTCGCGCCGATCGTTGCCGAAGCCAGGGATGCCACCCCTCCCGGCTCCGCTGAGGCGCTGATCGTGGCTCCGGCCGCCATGGGGCGCTTGGCGAGCTGGACATCCGACGTCGCGGCGGGCCGGGTGGCTGCCGCGGAGCGACTCGTCGTTGCGCTCGCAGGCCTCGCGGCGGCCGGGTTGGAGGCCACTGGGCGTGTGGGGGACGCCGACCCTCTCCTGGCCACGGAGGATGCATTGCGAAGCTGGCCCGCCGGGAGTGTCCTCTTCATCCACGACTTCGCCGACGAGCGCGCCGCGATCGCGGCCGGCGAGATCTCGCGCCGGGCGTCGGTTCCGGTGCGCGGAGTGGCTCTTGCCGGCGTAGCCGCGCCTCGATGAGTGATCCCACGACTCCACGCACGCGGCCGTGGAATCAATCATCTAGCTGAGCCCCGGCATCCACCGTCCTACACTGGCCGCGGATGGACCTCGCGCTGCTCAAATCGACCCTCGCCGACCTGGACGAGCCTGACTTTCGCGAGCGCCAGATCTGGCGCTGGGCGAGCGCGGGCTCGGCCTCGTATGACCCGATGACGGATCTCCCGGCAACCCTCCGAAGCCGGCTCGCCGCCCGGGTGCCGTTCTCCAGCCTCGGGCTGGATGCCGAGGCCACCTCGAGGGATGGCACCGCGAAGACCCTCTTCTCCACGGCCGACGGGCGGGCCGTCGAGGCGGTCCTGATGCGATTTCGCGACGGCCGGCGCTCGGTATGCCTGTCGAGCCAGTCGGGGTGCCCGCTCACCTGTGCCTTCTGCGCCACCGGTGCCATGCGCTTTGGCCGCAACCTCACCGAGTCGGAGATCCTCGACCAGGCGCTGCATTTCCGGCGCTCCTCCGATCTCGACCACGCGGTCTTCATGGGAATGGGCGAGCCGATGATGAACCTGGACGCGGTGCTCGCCGTCTGCGAGCGGTTGCCCGATCTCGGCATCGCGAATTCGCGGACGACGATCTCGACCGTAGGCTGGGTCCCGGGGATCGATCGCCTTGCCGAGGACGGGCCGCCGGTGCGCCTCGCTCTGTCGCTGCACGCTGCTGAGCCGGCGCTGCGTTCCGAGCTGATGCCCGTAAACGACCGCTACCCACTTGCGGACGTGCTGGACGCGTGCCGGCGCTGGCAGGCCTCGCGCCGCCGGCGCGTCTACATCGAGTACGTGATGCTCGGCGGCGTCAACGATCGCGTCGAGCAGGCGCACGCATTGGCTGCCGCGCTCCAGCCGCGCACCGCTTTCAAGGTCAATCTCATTCCGTACAACCCTACGGGCGGCGGGTTCCAGGGATCGACGCGGGCGGCGACGGCGGCCTTCGCGGCCGCTTTGCGCACAAGCGGGGTACCGGCGACCGTCCGCCTGACGAGGGGCCGCGACATCGCCGCCGCCTGTGGACAGCTTGCGGCGGGTGACGCGAAGGTCGCGGCAGGGGACTAACTTTCATGGAGTGGGAGCGCTGAGAGCAGGGACGACTCGAGTCGCCGTCGCCGCAATCGCCATCGCGATCGTCGTGACCGTCGGCGCCGCCCTCGCCCGGACCGGTAGCTCGGCGCCGGCGCAGCTCAAGGTGATCACCGGGACCGGCCGCGCGGACCATCTTGTTGGCACGCGGCATCGCGACCGCATCGACGGCCGCAAGGGGGCGGATCACATCAACGGGCGCGGTGGAGCGGACCTCCTCACCGGCGGCGAGGGACCCGACCGGATCAGGGCCCGCGATGGCCGTCAGGACACGATCGACTGTGGGCCCGGCATCGACGTCGCCATCGTCGACCGCGCCGAAAACGGCGTTTACGACTGCGAGCAAGTACGCGTGCCGAAGCCCGGGCAGAAGGGGAATCGCTGATGGGTATGGATCCCGACCGCCGTCCCGGCGGACCTTTCGACGGAGGCGAGGGCGAGGAGCGCTTCGCCGCCGAGAGCCCCGAGCTGCACCTGCGCCGACGTGAGTTTTTGGCGCGCACCGCCGCGCTGGCGGGCGCGGCGGGCGTAGGCGCCGCCACGCTGCCGCTCGACTCGCTGCTGTCCGCGGCAGCCTCTCGGCAGGCGCGGACTTCGTACCCGAAGCCGCGTGACTTCCCGATCGACCACTTCGTCGTCCTGATGATGGAGAACCGCTCCTTCGATCACTACCTCGGCTGGCGCCCCGACGTCGACGGGCGAAACGCCGGCCTGCGCTACCCCGACGCCGCCGGCGGCGTGCACAAGACCCACCATCTCGGCTCCGACTATCAGGGCTGCGGGTTCAAGGACCCCGACCACTCTTGGGAGGGAGCGCGCGTGGAGTACGACCACGGCAAGCTCGACGGGTTCTTCAAGGCCAGCGACGACTACGCCATCGGCTACTACCTCGAGAACGACCTGCCCTACATCCCGGCGCTCTCGAAGGCCTTCACCACCTACGACCGCTACTTCGCGGCGCTCCTGGGGCCGACGTACCCGAACCGCCACTACCAGTGGTCGGCCCAGTCCGGCGGGCAGAAATCGAACGTGATCCCGAGCGGCAGCCTCGGCAACCCATGGGAGACCATCTTCGACCGCGCCCAGGCCCAGGGGCTGTCGGTCCGCTACTACTACTCGGACGTCCCTTTCGGCATTCTCTACGGCTCGCGGGCCGTACCCTGGCTGCGTCCGATTGCACAGTTCTACGCCGACGCCGCCGCGGGCCGGCTCCCCAACATCGCCTTCGTCGATCCCGTCTTCTCGGGCGAGGACCAGGGCATCTCAGGCGACGAGCACCCCCACGGCGACATCCGCGTCGGCCAGTTCTTCATGTCGGAGGTGGTGGGGGCGTTCCTGGGCTCTCCGAACTTCCGCCGGGGCGCGATGTTCGTCAACTACGACGAGTGGGGCGGGTTCTTCGACCACGTCAGCCCGCGCTTCGTCCCCGACGACCGCCAGAGCAAAAAGCTCTCCAAGAACTTCGGCGTGACCGGCTTCCGGGTGCCGGGGGTGGCCATCTCGCCCTACGCGCGGCGAGGCCGGGTGAGCCACGCCGTGATGACGCACGTCTCGATCCTGAAGATGATCTCCTACCGCTTCGGCCTCGGCTACCTCAACAAGCGCCACCGCTACTCCTCGGACATCGGGCGGACCTTCGATTTCTCCAAGCCGAACTTCGACGTGCCCCACCTGCCGAGCCCGGCGCCCGCGATCGGGCTCCCCTGCCTGCCGAAAGCCTCGCCGGCTAAGCGGCGGGCCGCGGGCCGCGAGGGCCCCGAGCTCGCCGACATCGCCGCGTACGCCGAGTCCCTCGGCGTCGAGGTGAAGCCACCGACCCCGGAGCGGGTTTTCGCGCACCCGGGCCGCGCCCGCGAGATCGGCAAGCTTTGGCGCGATGCCGCGCGCCGCGGAGAGATCTGATGCGCCGGCTCGCCGTCGCTCTCGCGCTCGTCGTTGGCTGCTGGCTTGTTCCATCCAGCGCCGCGGCCGCGAAGCCGCCGAAGCTCAACCACGTCTTCATCATCGTCCTGGAGAACGAGGGCTACGGGACGACCTTCGGACAGGGATCGAAGGCCCCGTACCTGGCCAAGAAGCTCACGAAGAAGGGTGAGCTGCTGCCGAACTACTACGGCATCGGCCACCTCAGCCTCGACAACTACATCGCGATGGTCTCCGGGCAGGCTCCGAACCCCGTGACCCAGGCCGATTGCCCGGTGTTCTCGAACTTCACCGGGGCTGCCACCAGCTCAGGCCAGTACCTGGGTCTCGGCTGCGTATATCCGCCAGGGGCTGAGACGATCGCCAACCAACTCGAGGGCGCCGGCTACACCTGGCACGAGTACGCCCAGGATATGAACGCGAAGGCCCCGAAGGGTCAGGAGACGCCCTGCCGGCACCCCTCGGTGGGGTCGCTGGACGACACGCAGTCCGCCGAAGTCGGCGACCAGTACGCCACACGCCACAACCCGTTCATGTACTTCCACTCGATCATCGACTTCCCCACGTGCCAGCGAAACGTCGTCGATCTCACGCACCTCCGCAAGGACCTGCGGCACGAGTCGAGCACGCCCAACTACTCGCTCATCACGCCCAACCTCTGCAAGGACGGTCACGACGCGCCCTGCGTCAACGGCCAGCCCGGCGGCCTCGTCAGCGCGGACCGGTTCCTGAAGCGCCGCATCCCCCTGATCAGGCGCTCCCCCGCGTACCGCAACCGCGGCCTCATCATCATCGCCTTCGATGAGGCCGAAGCCACGGGCTCAAACGCCGACTCCACGGCCTGCTGCAACGAGCCCGCTGGGCCGAACACCCCGAGCCCCGGAGGGCCGACACCCGGGCCCGGCGGTGGCAAGGTTGGGGCAGTGCTGCTCTCGCCCTGCATCGAGCCGGGGACCGTGAACAAGACGCCCTACAACCACTACTCGCTGCTGCGCTCGATCGAGGACAACTTCGGGCTGCCGCACCTGGGCTACGCGGGGCAGCAGGGCCTCGTGCCCTTCGGCCGCAAGACCCTGAACCACGCGAGCTGCATCCCCCGCCGCCGCCACCGCTGAACGTCCCAAATACCCGCTTGTAGGCGGGCACGCAGGACGTTCGGCGCGTTAGGGCTAGTGGTGCGCCGGGCCGAGGGGTGTCGTGTCCAGCGCGGGGTAGACGTCCAGGTAGTAGCGGGCGAGCACCCTGCGGTGATGGGTGTGGCGCGACTGCATGCCACGCGTCGTGATGCCGGGCCTTGACTGCCTGGCGCCGTCGTAGTCGATGAAGTCGCCGTGGAAGTGGACTTGGCGCGATCCGAATGAGCGAATCCCGTCGAGCGCGACAACGCGGCCGGTGCCGGGCGAGAGCGCGTTCGAGCCCGGCCGCGCCAGCCAGATCGCAACTGCGCTCTCGCTGCCGCTGCCCTGCGCCGGTCGCTTGGCGCGGCGCGAGAGAGTGCCGTCCGCATAGACGAAGCGGCCAAGCCGCCCGTGCGCGAGCGGGTCGGGCCGGCGGTCGAGGATCGCGGTCAGGTGGTGGGCCACGAGGTTCCCGGCGCTCGGCCCCGCGCCCTCCGTCTCGAGCTTGTGCTGATGGCCGTGCGGGTCGACGTCGTTGGCGTCGTTGAAGCACGTGGCGGGCGCGCCCTTGTAGTCCATCGCTCCGGGCAGGCTCGTGTAGCTCCAGGCCGGCGACTCGTAGCCGATCATGTCGTTGGCGAGGCCGACCTCGAATCGGTGCGCCGCCCGCGCGTGCCAGGCGGGCACCGGTGGATTTGGGCGCTCCGGACAACTCGCGTCGTCGATGCCCCACGGGCTGCCGACCATCAACGCGGGAAAGGCCTCGCCAGGGTTTGCGAGCATCTGGAGATCGGGGCCGACGTTGACGACGCCGACCTCGGTGCGCAGGTCGTGGCCGACACGCCCGGTGGGCGCGCCCGACGTGTAGAGCGAGCGCTCGCCGAACAACCCTGCCGCCGCCGCGCCCGCGAAGAGGTTGTTCTCGAGCGGGACGAAGAACATGTCGCGCACGGAGTCGACGCGTCCGGCCCGCAGGTGCTGTGCAAGGGGAAGCTGCGCCGCAACGTCGCCGGCGATCACGTCCCCGGTTGCCTTGGCCTGGGCGTAGCATCCGTCCGGGCAGTCATTGGCGGGATCGCTTGGGACCGCGGGGACCGATTGCGGATCCTCCTCGGAGCCGTTGTCGCCGACGAGGAACATCGCCATGCCGCCGGTGAGGTCCTCCAGCCTGGCGGCGAAATAACCCGGCCAATCCGAGGACAGGTCGTCGTGGAGGGCGGGATTGCCGGAGTGGCCGATCTCTTGGTTGTGAGCGGCCAGGTTCATCACGGTCGCGATCGTGCGCCCGCGGCGGTCCCTCGCCTGCAAAACCCTGACCTTCGGATCGATCGCGGCCGGCGAGCGGTCGTCGTTGGTGGTCGGGAAGTTGTGGGAAAGGTTGACGTCGACGTTTTGCGGCAGCCTGAAGTCGCGCTCGCGAAGCCTGGCGGGCCGAAGGTGGTCGTAGGCGCCTACAGCGGCAGCGGCGATCCGCCGCTCTAGGAACGCCATGTAGTACTCGTCGATGCCCGAGTGCAGGCCCACGGCGCCACCGAGGACGGGCACCGAGTCGGGGACAGGCGGGGCGCCGTAGATGCCGATTGTGTCCGGCGAGGACTCGTTGTGGTTGGCGCTGACGATGACGTCGGTGATGCCGGGCCGCGCAGCCTCGGCCATTGCGCGCGCGGGCTCGATGTAGTTCTGGAAGATTCCCTGGGCGACCACCGAGACGATCACGATGGTCCGCGTGCCGTCCGACAGCGCCAGCGCGCGCGCATCGAGGGGATCGTGGACGTCCTTTGCCAGGCGGCCGATCCCGCCCGACAGGTAAATGCCGTCCCAGCGGCCGTTTCCGTTCGCGTCGCAGAAGGGCTCCGGCACGAGGCCGCCCTGAGAAGCCGGATAGCTGAAGTCGCCGGAGCCGTCTGTGTCTGTGTAGGGCTCCTCGAAGGCGAACTGGCGCTGCCCGTCATAGGTGGAGGTGTTGCAGCCCGGAAATGCCGCGGCGTCCTGGCGGGCTGCGTAGGCGGGCGGCGTCGTCGAGACCCGCGCCGCGCCGGCCAGATAGGGCGTCGAGCCGGCCGCAGCCTGGGGCGCCAACATCGCGGCGCCCAGCGCGCAGACGGCGATCGCCGTCTGCGCGCTCACGGCGACGATCCTGCCACGTCCCCTCATCGTCCCGCAATCTAGACGCACCCGGCAAGTGGCGCGCCGTTTGCGGCGCGGGGGTAGCCTTGCGGGAGTGCGGAGCGGGAGGCGCAGGGTGCTTGCGGTGACGATCGTCGCCCTCCTGGCGCCGCCGTCGCTGGCCGTGGCCGCGTTCCCGGGCTCGAATCCCGCCGAGAGCCCGCGCCTGAACGCTCCCAACGACCCGGGGTTCGACCCGTGCGAGGCCGACGACGCCGACACCTCGCCGCCGCGCTGCACCAGCTACTTCTCCGAGCAGTTCGGTCCCTTCGGATTCAGCCCCGATTCGGCCAACCAGATCCCGCTCGTGCCGCATTCGATCGGCGCCACCCAGTACGCGGACTGCTCGCAGCTGGACGCTCAGGGTCGCGCGGCCAACGTCGCCGCAGGCGACCCGCAGTGCGCCCAGATCGCCGGCATCCGCGCCGACACCGCCTGGAAGTACTCGACTGGCAGCCCGAACGTGACCGTTGCGGTCCTCGACACCGGCATCCGCTGGCAGGACCCCGAGCTGGTCAACAAGGTGCACCTGAACAAAGGCGAGCTGCCCAAGCCCCAGCACGCCGACGCCCGCACCTGCTCGGTGTACGACTGCAACGGCGACGGCGCCTTCAACGTCGCTGACTACGCGGCCGACCCGAGGGTCTCCATCACCGCCGGGGACAGCGAGGGCGACTCCATCCTCGATGCCTCGGACCTGATCGCGACCTTCTCCAGCGGCACCGACTCCGACGGCAACGGCTACGTCGACGACATCGCCGGCTGGGACTTCTTCGACGACGACAACGACCCGTTCGACGCCTCCAGCTGCTGCAGCGCCAACGGGCACGGGACCGGCCGCGCCAAGGAGGCCGTCGGCCAGACCAACAACGGGCAGGGCGATACGGGGATGTGCCCGGACTGCCAGCTGATGCCGCTGCGGATCTGGGACACGTTCGTCGCGCCAACCGACAACTGGGCGACCGCGCTCACCTACGCCGCCGGCAACGGCGCCGACGTCGCCGAGGGCGCGATCGGCGGCCTCACCAACACGCAGTTCGCCCGCAGCGCGGTGCGCTACGCGGACTCGAAGGGGATGGCGCTGATGCAGGTCTCCTCGGACATCAACAGCGCCAACCACAACTATCCGACCAACTACAACGAGGCGATCTACGTGGCGGGCGCCTTCCCCGACACCGCTCCGAACGAGACCTGCTCGGGGCCGGGCGGGCTGCCGGGCCTGCCGGATCTGCCCAACGTGCCGGGATTCGCCGCCGGCTGCCAGCAGCTTCTGGCCCTGCTCGCCGGAATCGGCATCACGCCCACCCTCCAGCCGGTGACGACGAGCTTCTTTCGCAACTCCAACCTCACGCAGTACGGCGGCAAGGCGGACATCGTCCTGATGGGCAGCACCGGATCGGTGAACACGGGGCAGTCCGCGGGAGTCGCCGGCCTGCTGGAGTCCTACGCCCGCCAGCGCTACACCGGCACCCGGTTTCCCGCAGGAGTCAGCGGCAACGAGACCCGCCAGCTCCTGACGATGACCGCCGAGGACGTGCTGCCCCAGAACACCGGGTCGGTGGGCTTGCCCGACAAGGCAAATCCTGGCTGGGACCCGCACTTCGGATACGGGCGGGTGGACCTCGCCGCCGCGATGCAGCGCATCAAGGACGGGCGCATTCCGCCCGAGGCCCAGATCAACTCACCGGACTGGTTCACGCCCATCAACGTCGATCGCGTGGGCGCGGGTGGGGTGCCGGTCACGGGCTACGGCGCCGCTCCGCACTCGGCTGCCGGCGTGGGGTCGTGGCAGCTCGACTATGCCTGCGGCCAGGACGCCCCCGACTCGAGCTTTCACCCGATTCCGGGCGCCGCCGGGACCGGCCCTGTGGACGGCAAGCTGGGCGTGCTCTCGAAGGCGCTCCTGACCCACCTCGCGGGCAGCTGCAACGGCGAGGTGGCCAACGACGCCGGCCGCCCCGCCGGAGCGGTGAAGGACGGCGCCTGGCCGGCTGACCCCTACCCGAATCCCGATCCCGAGCGCCATGCGTTCCAGATCCGGCTGACGGTCCACGAGGCTGGAGATGCCGCCAACTACGGCCGCTACCGCAAGACGCTGTTCGCCTACCACGACGACGGCAACCTCAGCGGCTGGCCGCAGCCGCTGGGCGCCGGCTCGGACCCGAAGCGCCTCGTCACCGGCACGGGCGGCGAGACCTCGCCGCGCCTCTACGACGTCAACGGCGACAACAAGCTCGACGTCCTCATGGCGACGTCCTCGGGGAAGCTCTACGCGCTGAACTCCGAAGGCACCCCCGTTCAGAGCTTCAACAACGGCCAGCCGGTCCTGACCGAGCCCACTGCCCTGGCGAGGCGCCACCAGCTTCCCGCCTCGCTGCCGACTCCGCGCGAGTCGCTTCGGGTGCCGGCGATCGGCGACATCAACGGCGACCATCAGGCCGAGATCGTCGCCACCGCGGGTGAGCACGTGTACGCCTGGAACCTGGACGGGTCGGTGGTCCCCGGCTTCCCGGCCCGCATCGACCCGACCCTGTCGGATCCGTGCAAGCCCGGCGCTCCGCATCCGTGCTTCAACACGGCCGACCGCGCGATCACCAGCTCCAACCACATCAAGCGCGGCTTCTTCGGCTCACCAGCCCTCGCCGATCTCAACGGCGACGGCAATCTCGACATCGTCGCGAGCTCGCTCGATCAGCACGTCTACGCCTTCGACGGCTCCGGCCAGCCACTCGCCGGCTGGCCGGTGAAGCTCTCAAGCCCAGGCGCGGCGGGGGCCGAGATTGTCAACTCGCCGGCGATCGCCGACCTCAACGGCGACGGCAGGCCTGAGGTCGTGATCGCCACCAACGAGGTGATCCCCGGCGATCCGCAGCTGCCGTCGAGCCCGCTGGACCTGCTCGGGCAGCTGCTCTCGGCGGGCGTCGGGTCAAACCCCGTGTACGCGCTCCACGGCGACGGCACCCCCGTCGCGGGCTGGCCCGTGACGGTCGGCGTGGCCGCCGGCAGCCTCCTGCCGCTGTTGCTGCCCGGCCACGACGCGGCGGTGCTGGACGTCAACGGCGACGGCAAGGACGAGGTCTCGGTCTCGGCCGGCACCGGAATCGGAGGGCGAATCGTCAACGGCGCCGGTGCCACGGTCAGCGCTTACCAGAATGCCGCCGCCAACTGCCCCGACCAGGGCCCGATCATCAACCTGGCCGACTATCCCTCGATCGGCGACCTCGCGGGCACCGGCACGCCCGACGTCATCAAGGGCGGCGGCACCGCCAACCTCGCCGCCAACCTGCTGGCCATCAACCAGAACCTGCCCTTCTGCCACGTCGTCCAGGCGTGGAACGCGAGCACGGGGCTCGCCGTCCCGGGATACCCGCGCGCCACCGACGACTTCCAGCTCGTCACCCAGCCGGCGGTCGCTCGGGTCTCGGGCCCGGGCCCGGGCAGCCAGGCCCTGATCGGAACCGGGCTGTACCAGCTCCACGCCTACGGCGCCAACGGATCGGAGGCCGCCGGTTGGCCGAAGTTCACCGGCGGCTGGCTGGAGGCCACGCCCGCGATCGGCGACGCCAACGGCGACGGCAAGCTGGACGTCACAACCGTCACCCGCGAGGGCTGGGCGTTCCTCTGGTCCACGAACGTACCGGCCTGCTCCGGCTCCAACGATCAGTGGTGGACCTGGCACCACGACGAGCGCGGCACCGCCAATTACGGCGCCGACGGCCGGCCGCCCGGAACCGTCCGCGACCTGAAGGCCACGGCGACGAGCGGCGGCGGGGCGACACTTGGCTGGACGGCGCCCGGCGACGACTGGCTCTGCGGGCAGGCCGCGCGCTACGAGGTGCTGGCCTCCAAGGACGCAATCACCGCGCCCGGCGACGGGCGCGTGATCGCCGACCAGGCGGCTGCCGGCCCGGCCGGCTCGGCCGTGAGCTCCAGCTTCACCGGAGCACAGCTCGGCCACGCGCGCCACCTGGCGGTCCTCTACCGGGACGAAGCCGGCAACTGGGCTCTCCTGCGCGACGTGCTCATTTCGGGCCCCCGCCCGCCGCCGCACCACGCCCGCTGCTCGCACGTCATCACGGGCACGCCCGGCGCCGACGTCCTGCGGGGGACTCCACGCTCGGATCGAATCCGTGGCGGTGCCGGCGACGACCGGCTGCACGGGCGCGGCGGCAACGACTGCCTGGGCGGCGGCTTCGGGCGCGACCGGATCGGCGGCGGCCCGGGCAACGACGTCCTGCACGCTCTGGGGCGCGGTCACGACCGGCTGGACTGCGGGCCCGGACGCGACGTGGCGCTCGCCGGGCTGCGCGACCGGGTGAAGAATTGTGAGAAGGTCCGCAGGCATCCATGAGGGGCCGGGCAGCGCTAGTCACCCTTGCAGTGGCCGTGATGGCGGCGGTGGCCGCCGCGCCCGCGCTCGGCGCCTTTCCGCTGACCCGCGCAGGGGGCAACCCCCACAACTACACGGATCTCTATCTCGGCAGCACGGTCCCCAACGACTCCGGCGGCGACGGCAACACCTTCAAGTTCGCGGCGACGCCGGATCCCGCTAACGGCATCGACAACGCACGGCCCACCGAGCTCGGCGGCGTCCGCGGCGCGCACCTCCTCGACGCCAACGCCTCCGCGCCCACGGCCATGAAGCTCACGACGGGCCGCCCCGACGTGGAGATCGCGGTGCTCGACTCGGGCATCAAATGGAACGACGCGGAGGCGATGTCGGACCTGCGGCTGAAGGTCCACCTCAACCGCGGCGAGCTGCCTGCGCCACTCCACGACCTCGCGACGGCGATCTCCGATCCCGGCCAGAACAACTGCTCGGCCTTCTCGGGCGCGCATGACGCCAACGGCGACGGCGTGTTCAACATCGACGACTACGCGTGCGACTCCCGCGTGAAGGCGGTCCTCGTCTCCGATCCAAGGCGCAACGGCCCCGCGCGGGTTCTGACTCCCGAGGACCTCATCATCGCCTTCTCCAACGGCACCGACGCCGACGGCAACGGGTTCGTCGACGACATCGCCGGGTGGGACTTCGTCGACGACGACAACGATCCGTTCGACGACGTCCAGTACGGGCACGGAACCGGCGAGGCCCGCGACTCATCCTCCGAGGGCAACAACGGTGGCCAGCTGGGGTCATGTCCCAACTGCATGGTCCTGCCGCTTCGGGTGGGAGAGAGCTTCATCGCCGACGTCAACCGCTTTGCCGCTGCGGTCCTGTATGCGACCGACAACGGCGTCTCGGTGGTCCAAGAGGCCCTGGGGGCGATCGACAACTCCACCCTCTCCCGCTCGGCCGTCGACTACGCGTTCCGCCACGGCGTCACCGTGATCGCGTCCGCGGCCGATGAGGCTGCCCAGCACAACAACTGGCCCTCGAGCCTGCCCCATGTGATCCTCGTCAACTCGGTGACCACCGGGGCCATCCCTGCGCCCGACCAGCAGTACACGGCCTTCAACGGCTGCACCAACTTCAACGCAAAGGTCACCCTCGCAATCCCCTCCACGAGCTGCTCGTCGAACGCCACCGGGCTGGCGGCGGGAATGGCCGGGCTCATCTACTCGGCGGCGCTCAACGCCAAGGCGCGGGGGGCCCTCGGCAACTATCCGGGATCGGACTGCCTGCGCACGAACGGGCAGCCCTGCGTGATCACTCCCGACGAAGTGCGCCAGCTGATGGCGTCCGGGACGATCGGCGGGACGCCGCAGGCCGACGACATCGATTTCGCCGGCACGCCGCCAGGAAGCGCCAACGAGCCCTCGTGCTCCCCGGTCGCGCTTCCGGGATGTACGGATCCCAACCGGGCGCTGCAGCTTCAGGTCGACCTCAATCGTCCCCTCGTTCCGCCCGGCGTCTTCCAGTCGTATCCCGCCCGTCGTGGACCCGACCAGTTCTACGGCTACGGGCGCGTGAACATGTTCCGTGCCGTCTCCGCGGTGCTCTCCGATCCGGTTAGCCCGGCCGGGGCGAAGATCCCGCCAGAGGCCGAGATCACCTCGCCCCAGTGGTTCCAGCAGGTGGACTCCACCGGTACTTCCCTCCAGGTCGACGGTCACGTCTACGCCCGCGGGTCGAGCTACACCTGCGAGGTGCTGGTCGCGCCCGGTCAGTACCCCAACAACTCGCGGACCACGGCGACCCCGCCGGGGGACTTCGCCCCGGTGAACAATGGATTCTGCGACGGCTCGACCGCGCACGCGGCTGAGCACGACGGGTCCCTGGCTCAGATCGGCCTCGCCCAGCTGCGCTCGCGATTCCCCGCGGGAACGAACTTCTCGGGGCCGGAGCCGCAGGCGTCGGTGCTCGACGGCAACGGGCGGCCCAACCCGGCCCCGCATGCCTTCACCGTCGAGGTCCTCGTTCACTCGACCCAGCATGGCGTCGCGATGACGGGCGACGACCGGCGTGCCGCCTACCTGCACCACGATGCCACCACGCTGCCCGGGTTCCCGCGTGGCCTGCGTCGGGGGGCGATCGCCGCCGGCCCCGGGACGTCCGACGGCGAGTCCTCGCCGGTGCTCGCCGATCTCAACGGCGACAACCGCGCCGAGCTGATCGTCGCCGGCGCCGACGGCTTCGTCCACGCGATCGAGCCCGACGGCTCCGAGCTTCCGGGATGGCCTGTCCGCGGCGACGTCCCCGGCATGGTCGCCAACCACTCGACCGAGCGGGCGTACAACTCGGGCGAGGTGTCCACGAACGAGGGCGGCGCGATCCTCGCGTCGCTTGCGGTGGGCGACGCCAACGGGGACGGGGTTCCGGAGGTCTACGCCGCCGACCTGGAGGGCAAGGTCTACGGCTGGCGCGCCGACGGCACCCGCGTCTTCAGCGCCCATTCGAAGCCGGCCTTCTCGGGCAAGCCGCTGGCGCCGTTCGTCAACTCGCGCCACGGCGAGACGAATCGCACCCAGCACGGCTTCATCAGCTCCCCGGTCCTCGCCGATCTCAACGGAGACGGGTCGCAGGAGATCATCGCGGCCGGCATGGATCGCCACGTCTACGCCTGGCACGCCGACGGCTCCGCCGTCGCCGGCTTCCCGGTCTTGATCGTCGACCCGTCCAAGGTCCAGGCCGTCCACCCGAAGACCGACCAGGTGACGTTCAAGAGCGGCGCCGGTGCGCTGATGAACGGCGCGATCGTCGACACCCCTGCCGTGGGCGACCTCGACGGCGACGGCAAGCCCGACATCGTTGTGGGCACGAACGAGGAGTACCGAGCCTCGCAGGACGGGGGCTGGAACGTCGCCCCCGCCAACACGTCGTCGTTCAACCTGCTCGACCAGCTCGGCCAGGCTCTGTCCGCGTTCAAGTCGGCGTGCGGCAGCCCCTGCGACTCGATTCCAGACATCCCGCTGGACACGGCCAACACGCGCCTCTACGCGATCCACTCCGACGGCAACGCGCACCCGGGTGACGGCGACGCGTTCCTGCCGGGCTGGCCCGCCAAGCTCGGCATCGTCAAGGCCGAGCTGCTCCCCGACGTCGGCGAGGGCGTGACCGGGTATCCGGTGATCGCCGACGGCAGCTGCGGCGGCGGCTCCGGGCCGAAGGTCGGCGCGATGGCCAACAACGGCGCGGCGTACGTCTTCGGGGCCAACGGCGCATCGTGCTATGGGACCGCGGGCGGGCACGACATCCCGCTGGCGACCGACTTCTCGGCGTCGGCCACGCAGGTCGACCGCCCGATAGTTCCCGCCGTCGGCAGCCCCGCCTTCGCGAATATCGACGGCACCGGGCTCAGCTTCGTCGCGCCGGCCGCAGGCCTCGGCCGCGCCCTCGACGTGGCGCTGCCGGAGTATCAGCCCACAGGTCAGGACTTCCTCGGGGTCTGGTCGGTGAGCGGTGGTGGCAACCTGCGCCCGGGTTTCCCGCAGCCGGTCAACGACCTGCAGTTCCTCACCGGGCCGTCGATCGCCGACATCGACCCGTCGAGCCCGGGCCAGGAGACGCTCGAAGGCACGGCGAGCATGGACTTCAACGCGTTCACCGCCGCGGGGACCGAGGTCTCGGGCTGGCCCAAGCTGAGCTCCGACTGGACGATCGCCAACCCAACCATCGGCAGCTTCGGCACGCTCGACAGCGACGCCGCCGCGCACAAGGTCGTCATCGGCCTCACCCGCTCGGGCTACATCAACGCCTTCACGACCTCGGCGCCCGCGTGCTCGCCCTCGGCCTGGCCGCGCTTTCACCACGACAACGCGAGCTCCGGCGACGTCCGGCGCGACGCGACGCTGCCGGGGAAGCCGTTGGGCGCATCGGTGTCCGGGGGTGTGATCTCCTTCCGTGCTCCGGGCGACGACCTCATGTGCGGCACTGCCCACGCCTACGAGATCGTCACCTCGAATCACCCGATCACCGCGGCGAGCTTCGCCGCCGCAACGCCCCTGGGCGGGGCCCCGGCCCCGCGTGCTCCCGCGACGAAGCAGGCCTACGACCCGCCGGCCAAGGCGAAGCGCTATGTCGCGATCCGTGCCGTCGACGAGCAGGGCAACGTCGGCCGGCCGGTGAACGTCGACTTCCGCGGTCCGCCGAATCCGCCGCCGCCGAAACGGTGCTCCAACCTGATAACGGGCACCCCGCACTCCGACGTGCTCCGCGGCACGGCCGGCCCGGACCGCATCCTCGGCGCCGGAGGCGACGACCGCATTTCCGGCAGGTCCGGGGCGGACTGCATCCAGGGCGGGCCGGGGAACGACCGCGTTTCAGCGGGGGCGGGCGACGACGTCGTCCGGGCGCGGCTGGGACGAGGGCACGACGTCGTCCACTGCGGCGCCGGGAAGGACGTCGCCTACGTCGGCCGCCACGACCGGGTCGACGCGACCTGTGAACGCATCAAGCGGCATCGGTGAGACCGAGCCGGCAGGGGTTTGAGCCCCCGCTCCGAACCTGGTTTGAATCACGGATCTCCCTGGCCATCTCGATCCCGGGTATGACCTCGACCTCGGGGGACGCGCCGGCCATGTCTGGTTTCGGCGGCTCGGCTTGGCGGCCCTCTCCGCGTTCCTGATCGCAGGCCTCTTCAACGTCTTCGGGCAGCGGCCGTCCCAGAGCAGCGCGAGCGCGCAGGGGGCCACCCTTCGGGTCTCGACGCCGACGCGTTTGCGAGGCGGGCTGATCTTCCAGACCCGTGTCAGCTTCAGCGCCGACCATACGCTCCGCCACCCGGTGCTCGAGCTGAGCGATCCGTGGTTCGAGTCGATGACCCTGAACTCGATCCAGCCGGCGCCCGTGAGCGAGGCGCGCGGGGCAGACGGAGTCCGCTTCTTGTTCGGCAAGCTTGGGGGCGGCAAGACCGCCGCCGTCTACCTGGAATGGTCGGTCAATCCCACCAACGTGGGCAGCCGCACCGAGACCGCCACGCTGCTCGATGGCTCGAGGCCTCTGGCCAGCGTCGACCGCAACGTCGTGACCTTCCCGTGAGGCGCGCATGGACCTCGTAATCCGAAGCGTCTTCGCCTTCGTCCTGATCTTTTCCCTGACCCGGATCGTCGGCCGTCGCGAGCTCTCGTCGATGGAGCCCTTCGACCTCATCCTCCTGGTCGTCATCGGCGACCTCGTGCAGCAGGGCGTCACGCAAAACGACGAGTCGGTGACGGGAGCCTCCCTGGTGCTTGGAACGATCGCGCTCCTGACCGCCGGCCTTGCGTACGTGAACTTCCGCTTCCCGTCCCTCCGGCCGGCTCTGGAGGGCCGGCCCGTCGTCCTCGTCGAACACGGCCAGGTGATCGGCGCCAATGCTCGCCGTGAGCGGGTGACGCTCGAGGAGATCGAGGCCGAGGCGCGCCTCCAGCAGATCGAATCGCTGGAGCGTGTGCGCCTCGGCGTTCTCGAGACGAATGGGCGAATCAGCTTCGTCCCGGAGGACGACGTCCGCTAGTCGCCCAGCCGCTGGGGAGGCAGGGGCTCCCTTGGAGAGCCGTCGTCGCCGGAGAGGTCCAGCTGCCACCAGCCGACGTCCCGCCAGCCCTCGGACTTCCAGCCGACCTTCCTGAACACGCCGATTTGCCGGAACCCAAGGCTCTCGTGCAAAACGACGCTGGCGTCGTTAGGCAGGGTGATCCCCGCGACCGCCATGCGCAGTCCCTGGCTGCGGAGCAGCGCTAACAACGCTGTGTAGAGCTCCCGGCCCACGCCGCGGCCGGCGAAGCTCTCCGCGACGTACACGGAAACCTCGACGCTCCAGCGATAGGCCGCCCGGTCGCGAAGCGGAGCGCCGTAGGCGTAGCCCGCGACGTCGCTTTCGCGCTCGCAGACGAGCCATGCGTGGGTGGCCGCGCAGCGCTCGATCCGGCGCGCCATCTCCGCAGCTTCGGGCGCCACCTCCTCGAACGATGCGATCCCGCCCTCGACGTGCGGCGCGTAGATCGCCGCGCAGGCAGCGGCGTCGCGCTCGGGGTCGGCGTGGCGGATCAGCTAACTGCCCGTCAACCAGCGCCGCGGGTTGTCGGTGAGGATCGACTCGATCTGCTCGTCACTTACCCCGTTTTCGCGCAGGACCGGAAAGACCTTGTCGAAGATCATCGTCATCGACCAGTCGTCGAGGAGACCCGGCGCGGCCAGCATGGCGGCGACCGTATCCGGGGGATACCAGTCGATCGTCGCGCAGTAGTCCTGGGAGATCAGGATGCGCTCGATGTGCCCGCGCTCGATCAGGGCCAGCGTGGTGGCGTTGCGCTTCTCGGTGGGCAGGAAGATGTCGAGCCCGTAGCGGTCGAGGCCCACGTAGACGCCTTGTTGAAGGAGCCCGTCGATGTAGTCGAGGTCGTCGGTGTCGCCGGTGTGGGCGATCTGAATCTTCTCCGGTGCAACGCCCTCCTCGAGGAAGATCTCGACCTGGCGCGGCCCCGTGTTCGAGGCGGGCCGGGAGTGGGCCATGATCGGCGCTCCGGTCTGAAGGCTGGCGCGGGCCACGGCCCGGTGGACCTTCTCGATGTTCTCGATGATGCCCGGCTCGTCGGCAGCGCACTTGAGGAAGGCCGCCTTGATGTCAGTGCCCTGACAGCCTTCGGTGATGTCGTGCACGAAGAGCTCGGCCATCTGGTCGGCGTCGCGAAGCTGGAAGAAGTGGGGGAGGTGGTCGTAGGTGTAGATGCCGGTGCACGCGACGACCTGAAGTCCCGTTTCCTCGGCGACGCGGCGCATGAAGGAAACGTCGCGGCCGAGGAGCATGGCCGTCGCGTCGAAGATGGTCTTGACCCCGTGCGCCAGCACGTCGTTGGCGCACTCCACCGCCACCTCGAACTCTTCGCCGGGCGCGACGACGTGAGGCGGTGGCTCCTTGGTGGTGCCGACGTGCGGCCATTGAGCGTGAACCGCTTCGTCGAAGGCCAGAAGGTGCTCGTGGGCCAGGATGCGGCCGAGCTCGGAGGAATCAACCGGCCCGGTGACGGTCTCGACGGCTGCCATGGCGCGAAACCTAATCTATGCCTCATGCCCATGAGTTGGCGGATCTCCATGTTCGTGCTCGTCGCCTGCCTCGTGGCCTCGATCGCGATTGCCATCACGAAGCTGGTGTAGGCCCTCTCTGTGCGGGTTAGTATGCGCCGGTCCATAGCGCGAGACTGAGGAGTAGGGCCTTGCTGAAGCGAATCGTTGTTGGTACCGATGGCTCCGACACGGCCACGAACGCCGTCCAGGAGGCGATCGATCTCGCCAAGGCGACCGGGGCGAGCCTCGCGATCGTGAGCGCATACGCCTCGGGCCCCGGAGCCTCTGGGGTCGAGGATTCCGCTGAGATTCCAGGCGATGTTCAACACGAGTTCGGCCCCCGCGCCGAGGTGAACATGGTTCTCGACGCAGCTGCCGGCGAGGCCGAGAAGGCCGGGGTCGACGCCGACGCGCATCCGCGCGAGGGCGATCCCGCCGATGCCCTCCTCGACGTTGCGGAGGAGGTCAATGCGGACCTCATCGTCGTCGGCAACAAGGGAATGACCGGGGCCAAGCGCTTCCTGCTGGGCAGCGTGCCCAACAAGGTTTCCCACCACGCCCCCTGCGGCGTCTACATCGTTCGTACGAGCGGCTAGCAAGGCCCGGGCGCGGTGGCCCGGGCGGCATCCAGGATTCCGGCTCCGAACGACGCTGTCGCAGGCGTTGCGCATGCGAGCAGGCGGTTCGCCACCCGGCGCGGCCGCGGGTGGGATCCGACCACTCCGCTTGCGATGACGAGCGCCGCTGCGGCCGAGACCTCGGCGGCGGCCTGCGAGGTGCCGCTCATGGAGACGAAGCCAAACTGCTTGTAGTTGCCCGCGGCGACGGCGGCCGGCTTCATCGAGAACTGCATGATCGAGTTGCTCTGCCCGTTGCAGGTTCCCCCTCCGGGGGCGGTCATCCGCGCCCCTAGGTTGGAGCTCGCCGCAAGGCATCCCTGTGCCGTCGAGGCCGAGACCGAGAGGACGTGGGGGGCGGCCGCGGGCATCTCCGGCGAGCTCCCACCGTCGTTGCCGGCCGCGGCGACGACCAGAGCGCCCCGGTGGATCGCGAAGCGGGTTGCCTTGCAGACGGTTGGGATTTGCGCGCAACTCGAGATCGAGGGGCCGAAGCCGAGGCTCAGGTTGACGATGTCGGCGCCGTGCCTGACCGCCCAACGGATTCCGCCGGCGATGTCCGAGGCGTGCCCCCTCCGTTTTTTGCCGAGCACTCGTACGGGCATGATCGACGCCCCGTAGGCGAGCCCCGTCTCGCCGATCGAGTTGTTCGTTGCCTGGGCGATGGTTGAGGCGACGTGGGTGCCGTGGCCGTTTTCGTCGAGTGGGATCCGGTCGTGGTCGACGAAGTCGCGCCCGGCGACGAACGTGGAGACAGACAGGTCGGGATCGCGGGCGAAGCGCGCGCCCTTGCGGCGGTAGGCGACGCCCGAATCGACCACCGCGATGGTCACGCCGGCGCCCGCCGCGGCCCCGAGGTTGCTCCAGGCGCCTTGCGCGTCGATGCCTATCGGCGCGGGCCCGAAGTTCCACTGATCCTTCGCCCAGCCGGCCGCGACCTGCTCCTGCCCGGGGTCGTTGGGCAACGCAGCCGCCGCAGCTGCCAGCTGCGCCGATACCGCGAGCGCGCCGGCAAACGCCAGCGCGGTTTGGATCGCCTGCCTTCGGTGCCTCATGCGCACCTCTCTAACACGCCAGCACCGCCAAAGTCGCCCCCCACCCACCCCTCCCCCTCGGCGGGGGAGTGTCGATACTTGTGCACTTGCCTACCGAGGACGAACAGTTCATGCGCCTGGCTCTCCGCGAGGCCGAGCGGGCCGCCGAGCACGGCGACGTGCCGATCGGCGCAGTGATGGTTCACGGTGGCGAGGTGTTGGCGAGCGCGGGCAACGAGCGCGAGCTCCGGGGCGATCCCACGGCGCACGCCGAGGTGCTGGTCATACGCGAGGCAGCCGCCAAGCTGGGGGGCTGGCGGGTTCCCGGTGGCAGCCTCTACGTCACCCTCGAGCCCTGCGCGATGTGCGCCGGGGCGATCGTCTTGGCGCGGCTGCCGCGCGTGGTCTACGGCGCGGCCGACCCAAAGGCCGGTGCGGCGGGGAGCGTTCTTGACGTCCTCGGCGAAAAGCGGCTGAACCACCGCCCCGAGGTGGCCGAAGGCATCCTGGCGGAGGAGTCGGCCGCGCTGCTGCGCGAGTTTTTCGCCTCGCGCCGCTAACCCCGCCCCGCCGCCCCACCTGGCGATGAACGCGAAACGCTACGTATCTTTGCGTTTGTCGTCCACCAACCGCGAATCGGTCGATTCCACTGTGTCCGGGGTAATCGATTGCGCCCGCGTGGCTCGGCGCACGAGGGCCGGAGCCAGCGCCCGCAGCACCGCCGCCAGCCAGTAGGGACGCGGGACGTATCGCTCGGCCTTGCCCCCAGGCCCGGCGTCGACGATCGCCTCGGCGACCTTCTCCGGGGTCGAGACGATCCACCTGGTGAGCCGACGCTCGACCAGCTCGCGTTGCGGAAATCCCTCGGTCGCCACGAATCCGGGCAGCACCATCCCCACGTGCACTCCGTGGGGCTTTTCCTCCTGATGGAGGGAGTCGGTCCAGCCGACCAGCGCGAACTTGCTCGCCGAGTAGGCGCCGGAGCGCGGCCGCGACACCCGCCCGGCCGTGCTGGCGACGTTGACGATCGCGCTGGGAGCCGAGCCGCGCAGCAGGGGAAGAAGGGCCTGGGTGAGACGGACAACCGCGTCGAAGTTGAGCTCCATGTGCCGGGCGATGTTGGCGTGGCCGCTCTCGGCAAACGATCCGCGCCAGGCAGCGCCGGCGTTGTTGACGAGCAGGTCGAGCCGGCCGTGCTCGGTCTCGACCTCGGCCGCGATCCGAGCTGGGGCTTCGGGGTCGGTCAGGTCCGCCGCGATTACGGTCGCCTCGCCGAGTTCTGCCGCCAGCTCCCGCAGGCGATCCTCGCGGCGCGCCACCAGGACGAGCTTGGCGCCGGGCTCGCGCGCGAGGCGCCGCGCGGCGGCGGCGCCGATGCCGGCGGATGCCCCGGTGACGAGCGCGATCAAGTCAGGCCTCCCTCAGTGCGTCGAAGAGAGGTCCCCAGCGGGCGAGGTCGGCCTCGGGGGGCAGGGTCAACGTCACGCGCGTGGCGACGTCGCCGTAGCGGCGGCGAAGCTCGGCGACGGCCTCCTCGGGGGTGCCAACGACGGCGAACGCTTTAACCATCTCGTCGTCGATCAGCTCCGCCATGCGGTCCCACTCGCCCTTCTTGGTCATCGCGTTGAGCTCCTCCTGAAGCTCGCCCCAGCCATGAAGTTCCAGGACCGGGCGGTAGGCAGGGGTGGACCCGTAGAAAGCGATCTGCTGCTTGACAAAGGCCACGCCCTCGGCGATCTCCTCCTCGGTGTCGCGGGCGACGACCATCGCCGGGGCCGTGATCTCGAAGCCCTCCCGCGTGCGTCCAGCCTTGGCTAAGCCCTTCTCCAGCGCGGGCAGGGTCGCCTCGCGCACGTAGCGCTCGGTGGAGAACCCGTGCACCAGCAGGCCGTCCGCCACCTCGCCCGCAGCCTGGGTCATCAGCGGGCCGACGGCGGCGAGCATGATCGTGGGATTGCCGTGTGGATTCGGCCCGGGGTTGAAGAACGGGGTCATCAGCGTGTGGGTGTAGAAGTCGCCCTGGAAGTCGAGCGATCCGTCGCCCGCCCATGACTCCCAGATCGCCCGCACCGCAAGGATCAGCTCGCGCATCCGCGCAGCCGGCTTCGACCACTCCATCGAGTAACGCTTGGTGATGTGTGGCTTGATCTGCGAGCCGAGCCCGAGGATGAAGCGGCCCTCCGAGAGCAGCTGGATGTCGTCGGCCTGCATGGCGATCGTCAAGGGGCTACGTCCAAACGCGACGGCGATGCCGGTGCCGATCTGGATTCGTTCGGTCCGCTCAGCGGCCAGCGCGCAGGCGATAAACGGGTCGATCTGGGTCTCGACCGCGAACCAGCCGTCGAAGCCACCGGCCTCTGCGGCCATCGCCGCCTCGGCAGCGGCCGTCACCGTCGGGGCGTAGCCGCCCGCGTCGACCTTCATCGACTAGGAAGCGGCCATCGGCGGAACGCTCTCGAGCGCGGCGCGCAGCTCGTCGACGCCGTCGTAGGTGAGCGACATCGGGTTCGAGTGCTTGTGCGCGATGCGACCCGCAGCGTCGATCACGAAGACCGTGCGCTTGGCGACGCCAAAGCGCTTCGCGAACACACCGTAGGCCTTGGCGACCTCGGCGTCGGGGTCGGCCAGAAGGGGCGTCGTCAGGCCGTACTTCGACTTGAACGACTCGTGCGAGTCCACGTCCTGCGTGGAGATGCCGACGAAGGCGGCGTCGAGCTCACCCATGTCGGCCGAGGCGTCGCGGTAGGCGCAGAACTGCTTCGTGCAGACCGTGGTGTCGTCGCCCGGGTAGAAGAGGAGGACGACCCGCTCGCCGCGGTGCTCGCTCAGCGTGAACGGTCCCTCGGTGCCCTCGAGGGTGAAGTCGGGCGCGATGTCGCCAACGTCTACGTCCCCCATGGCGGCGGATCATACGATCCGAGAGCGTTTCCGATGCGTAGTCCCACATGGTGACCGTCACCCTCATCGCCGCGGCTGCGATCGCGGTCCTCATGCTCGCCACGTGGGCGGAGAGCGTCAGGCGCCGCGACGCCTCGATCGTCGATCCGGTCTGGGGCCCCGCATTCGTGATCGTCGCTGCCGTCGCCCTGCTCGCGGGGAAGGACGGTGCCGAGCTCAGGTTCCTGCTCGCCGGCCTCACGGCGTTGTGGGGAATCCGGCTCGGGTGGCATCTGGTGCGCCGCAAGCTCGCCGAGCCCGAGGAAGACCGCCGCTACGCGGCAATGCGCGCGCGACAGGGCGACGGCTTCGTCGCGTGGTCGCTGGTGATGATCTTCGGGCTCCAAGGGTTGCTGGTGCTCGTGGTCTCGCTGCCGATCCAGGCTGCAGCGGGCCGGGTAGCTGACATCACCCTCGTCGCGCTTCCCGGCGTTCTCCTCTTCGGAATCGGACTGGCCTTCGAGGCCATCGGCGACGCCCAGCTGGCGGCGTTCAAGCGCGACCCTTTAAGCCGCGGGCAGGTGATGGATCGAGGCCTCTGGCGCTACACGCGTCACCCCAACTATTTCGGCGATTTCTGCGTGTGGTGGGGCCTGTGGCTGGTGGCGCTGAGTGCCGGAGGCACCTGGTGGACCGCCATCGGCCCGTTCGTCATGTCGATTCTCCTGATCCGCGTCAGCGGCAAGGGGCTGCTCGAGAAGAGCATCGGCAGGCGCCGTCCCGGCTATGCCGAGTACGTGCGCCGGACCTCCGGGTTCGTTCCGCTTCCCCCAAAGTCCTGACCGGCGTTCGCGGGAGCCGCCGAGGTGGGCGAGGTGTCAGTATTGGGTGAAACCCGATCCAGTATCGGGGTTAGCCCCCGATCACCCGAGGAGACAGATCAATGGCTCTCACGATTGGCGACACCGCACCCGACTTCGAGGCTGAGACCACCGAGGGTCCGATCAGCTTCCACGATTGGATCGGCGACGGCTGGGCCGTCCTGTTCTCGCACCCGAAGGACTTCACCCCGGTCTGCACGACCGAGCTCGGCACGATGGCGAACGTCAAGCCGGAGTTCGACAAGCGCGGCGTGAAGATCATTGGCCTCTCGGTCGACCCGCTCGACAAGCACGAGGGCTGGGCCCAGGACATCGCCGATGTGCAGGGCACGGCGCCGAACTACCCGATCATCAGCGATGCCGACTTCAAGGTCTCAAAGCTCTACGGGATGCTTCCGGCCGACACCGAGGGCGACGCCGGCGAGCGCACTCCCGCCGACAACCAGACCGTCCGCACGGTCTTCGTCGTCGGCCCGGACAAGAAGATCAAGCTGGTCCTGATCTATCCGATGACCACAGGCCGCAACTTCGACGAGATCCTGCGCGTGGTCGACTCGCTCCAGCTGACCGCGAAGCACAAGGTCGCCACGCCGGCCAACTGGCAGCAGGGCGACGACGTGATCATCGCCGGCTCGGTCTCCGACGACGAGGCCAAGGAGCGCTACCCGGAGGGCTGGGAAACCCCCAAGCCCTACATCCGCATCGTCCCCCAGCCCACGAACTAAGGCCTCCACAAGCCCGAGGGCAAGCCGCAGCGAGGGCGCAACCCGAAGCGGCGGTCCCCCACCCATGTACGTCCCGGAGTCCACCGCATGCGGTGGACTTTGGGACGTTCGGTTGGCTCAGGCGGCGATTGGCGCTAATGAGAGGAGGCGGTCGGGGCGCTCGTAGACGTCCTCGGCTGGAAGCCGTCGCACGGCCCACGCATGGCTCTCCCACGCGGCCTGCTTGCGGGCGTCCTCGCCGACGTCGAGGTGAAACGGAGCGCCGTCGATCTCGATGATCAGGCGCAAGGAGCCCCAGCTGAGGTCTGCCTCCTCGCCGGCGAGGCGAGCATTGAGCTCCGGAAGAGGCCGTCCTGCGTTTCGCAGGATTTCCATGGCCCTCACCTCGGCACCGCTGCGCGCCCGCTCTATTGGAAGCCCCGAATAGCGAGCAAGGACGCCTGCAAGGCGGCGAGTTCCGGGCCGACGATGATGGCGACCGACGCAGTCGGCCAGGGCGTGAACTGTGGTCAATTCGAGACGAACGGCCTCCCTCACTGCCGTCGCCAGGCTGCGCATCCCCACGACGCGTCCAAGGTCGAGGACGGTGCGCGGGACCGTCGTGCACGGGATTCCTCGGATCGCGGTGCAGTCATCCGCGAGGACCGTGCTGCGATAGACGCGCACCCCGCCATGGCGACGTGGACCCCCGTTTCCGGGACGAGTGACGGTCTCGAACGGCAGGTGGTGCTTCCAGAACCCGCCCGCCGCCCCGGCGCTCCCGTGACTGAGGACGGTGTCGGGCGCCGTGAGGATGGCCGCCATGCGGGGCCCCCAAACATCGTGGTCTAGCACCGGAGGTATGGCGTACACCCCGCGGTCGACGATCGCCAAGCGCCCGGATGTGACCCGCCTCTCAATGGCGCGCTGGCCGATCCCTAGTTCGAGAAGCTGCTGCCGAGAGAGCCGGTTGAACTGTCTCGCGGCCAACTCGATCAAACGTTCGTCCCGCATACCCCCCTAGAGCGTGGGACTCCGGGACGTTCTCCCCCCGGGGGTTGTTCGATGTCGGCCTGCCCACTTCGCCGGCCTCGAGGGCGACCTCGATTGCGCGCGGCGAGCCTTCGTCGTCCGTGACCAGACCACCGACACTCATCCCGGCGCGCAGCTGCACCGCCGGCTCGGCTGCGGCCGCGCTCCTCAGCGCCCACTCTATGAGCGGCCGGCGCGCCCACAGATACACGAGATCCTCGTCGCCGGGCTGGCGTTCGCCGTGGAGCTTGAGGGCGAGGTCCTGCTCCTCCGCGCCGGCGTCCAGCAGGTCCGGAGGACGTCCGGCGCCCAGTCCGAAAGCGCGCGCCGGCCGCTAGGCAAGAAGGCATGCGGCTGGAAGTAGTGAGGAATGCCGCCTCGCTCGATCTACTACTGCCGCTACTTCGAGCTTGCGGCGGGCGTGGACCACATGGACGCGCCGATCCTCAACCCCCGCGGCGACCTCGGCTACATGGGCTTCAACACGCCCGGCCCCACTCGCGACGAGCTGTTCGAGCGGCTGGCCGCCGCGTCGCCGGACTAGGTCCCGCCTACGAACGAGCTTGCAGGCCGGCTTCGGGATGCGAAGCCATGTCGGCTTCAAGGCTTGCGGCGGGCGTAGGATCGACTGAGATGACGACGTTTGGGCTGGTCCACGGCGCGTGGCACGGAGCATGGTGCTGGGCACATCTGGAGCCAGAGCTCGAGCGGCTCGGGCACCGCGTCGTCACGGTTGAGCTGCCCTGCGAGGATCCTGGCGAAACATTCGCCACCTACGCGGATCGGGTCGTCGCGGCGTTCTCGGGCGAGGAAGACCTCGTCCTGGTCGGCCACTCCTTGGCCGGTCTCACGATCCCGATCGCTGCGACCAAGCTGCCGGTAGATCGCCTCATGTTTGTTTGTGCGGTGCTCGCCGCGCCGGGCCTGAGCTTCGCTGATCAGTTGAAGCGAGAGCAAGACATGCTCGCGCCCGGCCGCGCCGCCGGGCTGAGCGAGCCCGACGACCTGGGTCGACGAAGCTGGGTCGACTTCGACGTAGCGTGGAACACGCTCTTCGGAGACTGCGACGAGGCTTCGGCGAGATGGGCATACGACCAGTTGAGGCCACAGGCGCTCGCTCCATATGACGAACCTTGCCCGCTCGACAGCCTGCCCGCGGTCGAGTGCTCGTACATCGCATGCTCCGACGATCGGCTCGTCAACCCTGGATGGAGTATCCGCGCGGCCCGCGAGCGGCTCGGCGTCGAGGCGACTGTGCTGCCGGGAAGTCACTCACCCTTTCTCTCGCGGCCCGCAGAGCTGGCGCGATTGATGACGGCGCTTAGCCCACAGGGGTAGCAACACGAGTCTCGCTCGGATGAAGAGCTTGCGTTAGGTTGCCGACCGAGTGGGTTGTCTGGGAAAGGAAAAGCATCGATGAGCACAGCGGACGCGACGCCGATCGAGCTGACACCCGACGCCATCATGCAGCTGGGCTTCGGCTTTTGGGGGTCGAAAACGATGCTCAGCGCCGTCGAGTTGGGCGTCTTCTCGGAACTGGCCGAAGCGGGTCCGCTCGACGGGGACGCCCTGCGCGAGCGCCTGAGCCTTCACGCGAGGGGCGCGACAGACTTCCTCGACGCGCTGGTTGCGCTGGGCATGCTCGAGCGCGACGACGGGCGGTACGCCAATACGCCGGCAACCGACCTTTTTCTCGACCGCGCAAAGCCCTCGTACATGGGCGGCATCCTGGAAATGGCCAACGCTCGCCTCTATCCGTTCTGGGGGTCGCTGACGGAAGGTCTTAAGACTGGAGATCCGCAGAACGAGGCGAAGGGGGGTGGCGAGAGCTTCTTCGACGTGCTGTACGCCGATCCCGAGCGGCTGGCCCAGTTCGCGGCGGCGATGAGCGCGATCAGCGTCGGCGCCGGGATGGCGATCGCGGCCAAGTTTCCCTGGGATAAGCACCAGAGCGTGATCGACATAGGCTGCGCGGAGGGAGCCGTTCCCGTTCAGGTCGCGTTGGCGCATGAGCACATCAGCGGCGGCGGCTTTGACCTTCCCGCCCTGGGGCCGATTTTCGATGACTACGCCGCTCGCTTCGGGCTGGAGGAACGCCTGAGCTTCACCGGCGGCGACTTCTTCGCCGACCCCCTTCCGAATGCCGACGTGCTCGTGATGGGGCACATCCTGCACGACTGGGATCTCGACGAGAAGAGGGCTCTGCTGCAAAAGGCCTACGACGCGCTGCCCAACGGCGGCGCGCTAATCGTCTATGAGGCGATCATCGACGACGATCGGCGTCAGAACGCGTTTGGACTCTTGATGAGCCTGAACATGCTGATCGAGACCCCGGGCGGCTTCGATTACACAGGCTCTGACTGCCAGGCGTGGATGCAGGAGGTCGGCTTCAGCGACAGCTATGTCGAGCCACTGGTCGGACCCGACTCGATGGTCGTCGGGATCAAGTAGCGGGTCGCCAGCATCGCGGAGGGACACAATCCCCGCCCCGGCGGAGCAGCCCTGCTGTGACGCTATTCGAACCCCTCGGATCCAAACAGCCCGGCGAGTCATATGCCGACCAGCTCGCCCGCATTCGAAGTTCAGGGCTCGAACGCCCTCGGCATCGAGCCCTTGGAGCGGAGAGGGTGGGATTCGAACCCACGAGGCGGTTTAACCCGCCCACACGATTTCCAGTCGTGCACCTTAAGCCGCTCGGTCACCTCTCCGGGGGCGCTGACGATAGCGAGCGGGGGGTGGGCTCAGACCGCGGCGGGCGCCTTCGGCGTGGCGCTCACCCGAGCCCGTGAGAACACCAGCGCGCCGTCGTCGAGCTTGCCGTGGCGAACGTCGAGGATGTCGCGCGCGTAGTTCTGATGCAGCCGCCAGGGCGTCCGCGAGCCCTGCTTCGGAAAGTTGTCGATCGAGCGCAGCACGTAGCCCGCGTTGAAGTCGATGAACGGCTCGGGCAACACCGAGGGATCGTCGTTCAGCGGCACCGCCTGCGTATAGCCGTTCTCGCGCATGTGGTTGAGCACGCGGCACACGAACTCGCAGGTGAGGTCGCACTTGAGCGTCCACGAGGCGTTGGTGTACCCGAGCGATACCGCCATGTTCGGCACGCCGCTCAGCATCATTCCCTTGTAGCCCATCGTGTCAGGCAGCTTCACCGGCTCGCCGTCGACCACCAGGTCGGTGTCGCCAAGCGGCAGGAGGTTCAAGCCCGTCGCCGTGACGACGATGTCGGCCTCGAGCTCTTCGCCCGCGCCGAGCTTGATCCCGGTCTCGGTGAACGTTTCGATCGTGTCCGTCACGATCGAGGCGCTGCCGTCGCCGAGCGCCTTGAAGAGATCGCCGTCGGGAACGAGGCACATGCGCTGCTCCCACGGGTTGTACTTGGGGCGGAAATGCGGGTCCGTCGGAAAGCCCGGCGGCAGCTGGCGCTCGACGCCGCGGCGGATGAGCGCCTTGGCGAGCTTCGGGCGGCGCCTCGCGACGATGAAGCTCCCGGTGGTCATCAGCACGTTCTTCCAGCGAACGATCGGATACACGACCCGCTCGGGGAGAAAGCGGCGAAGGCTTCGCGCGAGAGGGTCCTCTCCCGGCAGGGCCACGATGTAGGTGGGGGAGCGCTGGAGCATCGTCACGTGGGCCGCGTCGTCCGCCATCGCCGGCACGAGGGTCACGGCCGTCGCGCCGCTGCCGATCACCACCACCCGCTTGCCGGCGTAGTCGAGCGCATCGGGCCAGTGCTGCGGGTGGACGACCTGGCCCTTGAAGCGCCCGATCCCCTCGAACTTCGGCGTGTAGCCCTCGTCGTAGCGGTAATAGCCGGTGCAAAAGAAGAGGAAGCTGCAGGTCACCTGGACCGTCTCGCCGGTGTCGGTGCGCTCGGCCTCGACCTCCCAGTGCTGCTCGGCGCTCGACCACTCCGCCGCGACCACCCGATGGCCAAAGCGGATGCGCTCGTCGATCCCGTTCTCGCTCGCCGTGTCGCGCACGTAATCGAGGATCTCGGAGCCGTCGACGATCGACTTGTCCGAGGCCCAGGGCCGGAAGCGATAGCCCAGCGTGTACATGTCGGAGTCGGAGCGAATGCCGGGATAGCGGAAGAGGTCCCAGGTGCCGCCGATCGAATCGCGCGCCTCGAAGATCGCCCAGCTGCGGTCAGGGCATTTCTCCTGCAGGTGATAGCCGGCGCCGATGCCAGAGATCCCTGCGCCAACGACGAGGACGTCGAGGTGCTCGGCCGGCGCGTGCCCGTTGGCGCTCATCCCGGCGAATCCTACTAGTCGGTAGGAAACTGTCGCCGATGGAGCCCAGGCGACCGCGCGCCCGGGCTCGCGCCGGCGTGTCGCCGGGAGCCGCCCCACCTCGCCCGTGGGGCTCAAGCGCCGCGCGATAACAACCCCAAGCTCTCCGAGCGTCTGCAGCACGTCATTCCACGGCCCTGTTCGCGCTCATCCATCCATGGGCGCCTCCCCAAAACCGGAAAGGTCTACGGCTATGGCTCGAAACCCGGCTTCGGCAAGCCACTGCAGGTGTACGACGCGTAGCCCGAACTCGCCAAGTCGTTCCCCGCTCGCCCGCTAGCCTTCGCCCCCGCACCACTCGGAGGGGTGGCAGAGCGGTTGAATGCGGCGGTCTCGAAAACCGTTTCGGGCCATTTCGGTCCGACGAGGGTTCGAATCCCTCCCCCTCCGCTTGTAGGGCCAGATCTACGGCGAGGGCTTCGATTTCGGGCCTCCGCGGGCGACCAGAGAAACCGTCCCGACCCGGCTCGCGAGGAAACCGACAGAGTCGGCGGGGTATTGGGTCAGATGGACCTCGCCACGATCATCGCGCTCACAGTCTTCGCTGCGCTCGGAATGGGGATCTCCTTCGCGGGCCTTAGGCACGACAGGTTCGGCCGGCTCTTCGTCGCCTTGGTGGTGGTGGCTGGAGCCCTCGTCACCTTCGACGTGATTGCGATCTCCACTGGCTTTCACAACGCCGACGGAATCACCGACTGTTGGCCCAACTGCTCGGCTTGGCAGGGCTTCGTCAAGACAACCCTCTTCGGAGGAGCGCTGCTTTGGCTGATCATCATTCTCGTGGCCATCCGAGGGTCGGGCGGGCGTCGCGGCTAGAGGCGCTGCCAGCTAAAAGTGGCATCGAAAACCGTTTTCGAGATATTTCAGCCGGCGGCTACGGCTGAGCTTCAGGGGACGCTGCTCTCGGCCCCAGCCCGAACCGCATCCGCACCTCGGTGCCGCCCCCGCCTGCTGAGTTGACCTCGAAGCCGTCGCTCAGCCGGCCGATGAGCGCCAAGCCGTAGCCCAGGCCCATCGAGTGCGGGTCAGGTGACATTCCATCGCCGTCATCGACGACGGTGACCATGAGCGTGTCGGGTACGAGGAGGTCCAAGCGGACCTCGATCGTCCCGGCATCGCGTCCGCGAAAGGCGTGCTGGACGGCGTTCGCCACCGCCTCGCTGACCGCAAGCTCGATCTCCTCGCTACGCCGCCCCAGATGCTCGACGAAGTGGCGGACCTCGTGGCGAACCTGGCTGACGCTATCGGCCTGGGCCGAAAGACTCAGCACGACCGGATCCGGCGGGGTGGTCTGCGAGATCACTATTCCTACCTCCTCCCCTCTGATGCCCGGAGGGCCGAGGATCAAACATCGTGTACTGGACCACGCCGCTCCGCCGGCCCCAGATGCTCGACGAAGCGGACACCCTCGAGGAGGCCGGTCCTAGGAGCCGGTTTTCTCGTGTGGAGCGCCCACTGGCTTCGACTCGGTCGATCCCCGCTGGCGCAGATAGATCGTCGCGACGGCGAACACGCCAACCGCGAGGAACTCCGACTGCCAGTTCTGGAATGTCTCGTTCCAGAAGTAGGCGCTGCCGAAGAACCCCGCAAGGCTGACCGCCGCCTGGTGATGGTCGAGCTGGTTTTGGTTGTAGACGTTGTGCTGGGCCACCGCCATCGCGAACCACGATCCGAAGAAGAGAATCGCCATCGAGATCAGCAGCGAGTTCTGATAGATCCGGAGCCTCCAGCCGCCCGCCCGGGCCCACTTCGGCGAGTTCTCGCGCAGGTACTTGCCGAGCATCTCCTCCTTGTCGGAATCGCTGATCGGATCGTCTGGATCGCGCGATTCGGCGGACCCCTGCTGGCGAAACCACACGGCGAACATCACGTATAGGGAGATCTGCAGGAACTCCGACTGCCAGTTCGACATCACGTTGTCGTAGAAGTCGGATGAGACGACGTAGCGCGGGTAGCTGATGGTTGCGCCGTGGTGCGGGCGCTGATCTTCGTCGTAGGACTTCCAGCCGGTGTAGGACTGCCCGCCTACGGAGACTAAGAACAGCGCCGCCAGCACGAGCGCCAACGAGTTTCTGCGAAGAAACGGCATCGGCTCAGTGGTGCGTGGCGCCAACCACGATCGCCGTCGCCAAGAACACGGCGACGAGCACGACGTAGAAAGCGACGGAGACTCGCATCGCGCGCGTAGGCAAGCAGGCGGCGCGGATGGTGCGGCGGTCTAGGTGAGCCGCCCACACACGTTGTGAACAGCTGAAAAGCCATCCGGGTCCACCCAGAGGCTTGTGGTGTTCAACGCCACAGACCTAAGGAGGACCCGGATGAAGGTTCACGCTAACGCTGCCCTCGGACCCGC
>JBBRYM010000011.1:0-96740 GCA_038237625.1 Solirubrobacterales bacterium
CGGCTTGATGTCGGTGGGAAGGGGCGCGTTGACGATGTCGAGCAGCGCGTGGTTTTGCCAAAAGCACAGCGCGCAGGTCAACGTCAGCGTGATCACGCAGACGATGATCCGCGTGCGCAGCTCGTCGAGGTGCTCGACGAGGGTGAGCCGTTCCTCGAACTCGGCCGCCTTTAGGCGGGCCATGCGTTAGGGGCGGGGCTCTACGACCTCGCCCTCGACGGGCTCGGCAGCGTGCTCGCCGGGCTCGATCTTGGGCGAATCGTCATCGTCATCATCGTCGTCATTGCCCGAGATCGAGGCGCGGAACTCCCGGATCCCCTTGCCCATCGACTTGCCGAGCTCGGGCAGCCGCTTGGGCCCGAAGATGATCAGGGCAAAGATGACAACCACGGCCAACTCGAGAGGTCCAACGTTTGGCATCTCGGCAGATGGTATCGGGCAGGGCTTGCCATCTGATTGGGCCGATCGAACTGGCAGACTGCGCCCGTGAGCACAAGCGGAGTCCTCTCCGACAGCACGATCCGCCGCCTGGTCGGGGAGGGACGCGTGCGCATCGACCCCTGGGACCCGGAGATGGTCCAGCCCGCCAGCGTCGACTTGAAGCTCGGGCCATCGTTTCGCGTCTTTCACAACCACCGCATCCAGACGATCGACCTGGCCAACCCACCGAAAGACCTCACCGAGCACGTCGAGGTGGGCGGTGAGGACACATTCGTCATCCACCCAGGCGAGTTCGTCCTGGGCCGCACGGTCGAGCTGGTTGAGCTGCCGGATGACCTCGTCGCGAGGATCGAGGGAAAGAGCTCGCTGGGCCGGCTTGGACTGATCTGCCACGCCACGGCGGGCTTCGTCGATCCCGGCTTCAGCGGGACTCTGACCCTCGAGATCACCAACTTCAACAGCGTCCCGATCGTGCTTAGGCCTGGACTACCGATTGCCCAACTCAGCCTGATGACGCTGGATGCTCCGGCCGAGCGCCCGTACGGGCACCCCGACCTGGGAAGCCACTACCAAGGCCAGCGAGAGGCAACGGAATCCCGCTACGAGGGCGGACCCGCGAGCCCCGCCGAAACCCCCAGCCGGACCTGAGGGCCGACCCCTAAAGCCGTGGGGTCCACCCGCCGATATGGCAGGTGAGATGGAGAGCCGCGAGGGACATACCCCGCACGCGTACCCCGCCCCTGGCCAGATCGGCCCCGGCGCGTTCGCCGGCAGCGCTACGACACAATCCCCGCGCCGCACGGAGGTGGCCCTCCACATCTGCCCCGAGTGCGCCGGCGAGCTCGTCCATCCCATCGATTGGTCCCCAACGACCTCCCGCAAATGGGCGGTCGAGCTCCGCTGCCCGAGCTGCGAGTGGATCGGTTGCGGAATCTATCCTCAGGACGTTGTGGATCGCTTCGAGGAGGTCCTCGACCTCGGGAACGACGCCATCCTCGCCGACCTGCAGGCTCTTTCGCGGGCGAACATGGAGGAAGAGATCGAGCGCTTCGCGATGGCCCTCACGGCAGACCTGATCCTGCCCGAGGACTTTTAGCGTTCCGTTCCGTTAAGGGGTCGGACCCGTTAACGGGGGCTCAGCTCAACATTACGAGTAGCGCTCCACCACGCCGTCAGCCACCAGCTCCAGCAGACGGATCTGGTCGGGCTCCAGCGCTGCGCCCGAGAGACACGCCTTCGCATCCCTCACCTCACTACGTGCCCGCTCGCGCGCGTCGTCGAGCGCTCCGGTGGCGGCGATCCGGTCGCAGGCCTTCTCGGCGCTTTGCGCACCGAGCTCGCGAAGGTCGAGCGCCGCGAGCTCGGGGTCGCGTTCGCGCGCGATGATGAGTGGCAGGGTCACGGTCCCATCGAGCAGGTCGGTTCCCCGAGCCTTGCCAGTCCGCTCCGCGGGGCCCGACACGTCCAGCACATCGTCGAGGAGCTGAAACGCAAGGCCGATCCCGGCGCCATAAGCCTTGAGCGCACCATCGGCAGCCGGATCCTCCCGCCCGATGGTGCAGGCGCACTCGAACAGCCGGGCCGTCTTCAACTGGCAACGCTCGAAGTAGCGATCCGTCTCCACCGCCGGGTCGAAAGCATCGGCACGCTGGGCAAGCTCGCCGAGAGCGAGTCCCACCGAGGCGCCCGCGAGGAGCTCAATCCGGCGTTGCGAGCCGGGACCGCTCCCGGCGCCGGCGAGCTCCGAGAACGCCCGGGCGAACAGCAGATCACCGACCGCAAGTGCCTGCTCGGCACCCGAGGTCGCCACCACCGTTGGCCGTCCCCTCCGCAGCGGGGCGTCGTCGAGGATGTCATCGTGGACCAGGGTCGCCATGTGGACCAACTCGACGGCGGCCGCGGCGGCAACCGCCGGCTCCTTCGCGGACGGGCCGGCGCAGAGGAGGACGAGCATCGGGCGAAGGCGCTTGCCGCCCGCCTCGAGGGTGGCGCTCGCGTCGTCTCGAAGGCCCCCGCCGGCGTCGGCGATGCTCGCCCGCAGGCGCTCCTCGACCGCCGCCATCCGGCGCGGCAGCCATGCGTCGGCGGAATCGAGGACCTGGGTGACCGGCGGCGGGATCGCCGAGCGTGTCATGACCCCGGAGTCGACGCGGTGTGGATGGCGATGATGCCGCCGGCCAGGATCAGGTAGGCGACGTCGGCAAAGCCCGCTGCGTCCACCCGCGCCGCAAGCTCGGATGGGCCCGGAAACCGCTTCACGGACTCGGGCAGGTACGAGTAGGCATCCCGGTCGCCCGCGAGCGTGCCGAGCAGGGGAACGATGCGGTCGAACCACAGTGCGAAGAACCAGGACAGCGGCGGGCGGCGAGGCTGCGTGATCTCGAGGATCGCCAGCCGGCCGCCGGGCTTCAGCACCCGAGCCAGCTCGGCGAGGCCACGATCGAGGTCGGAGAAGTTGCGAACGCCAAACCCGACGGTGACCGCGTCGAAGGTCGCTTCGTCGTAGGGGAGGGCGAGCGCGTCGGCCCACTCGAACCGCACGTTCGGGGCGCTCGCGCCCTTCTCGCGGGCCAGGTCCAGCATCGGCTCGGAAAAATCGCAGCCGACGACGCTTCCGCTCGCGCCAACCCGCCGGCCCAGCTCGAGCGCCAAATCGCCAGTGCCGCAGCACACGTCGAGCGCGCGGGCCCCTTCCAGGGGTCCAAGCCGGTCGACGGCGCGCTCGCGCCAGCGGCGGTCGAGCCCTGCGGTCATCGCGTGGTTCATGCGGTCGTAGACGCCCGCGATGCGGTCGAACATGCGGTTGACCTGACCGGCGAACGGGTCCGCCTCGGGCCGGGGGCGGGTGCCGGCGGTCACTCGACCCTCCTAATTGAGGGAAGCCAGGTAGTCGGCGAGTGCCTTGATCTTCTCCGGGGGCAGGTTCGTGAACGAGGGCATGATCCCCGGGCCCGCCTTCAGCGAGCGCAGAATCGACTCGCGCGGAATCCGGGCGCCGATGTGCGTGAGCGTCGGACCGGGGCCGGCGTTGCCGTTCTCGCCGATCTTGTGGCAGGCCAGGCAGCCGGACTGGGCGGCCACCTGGCGTCCCGCGACCAGCTGCTTTTGAGCGTCCGTCAGCTTCGCGACCTCGTCCGGGTGCTGCGCCGTGTCGGGGCTGCCCCCCTGGACTCCCGGGATCGCGAGCGCGATCTCGTTCGTCGAGCCGGTGTTGGCGCCCTCGTAGGTGAGGAAGGCCATCGCGATGATCGTCAGGACCATCGCGGTCATGGCGATCGGCCGGCGCTCGGGACGCCGTTCCGGGCCCCGGTCGTAAAACGGCAACAGGAGCAGGAGCACCATGCAGGCCGTCGGGATCCCGATGGTGGCCAGCGGAACGAGATAGGGCGGCTTTAGGACGCGCAGGACCTCGAAGAGGAAGAAGAAGTACCACTCGGGCCGGGGGATATAGGTGGTGGTGGTCGGGTCGGCCTTGGGGCCCTGCTCGGCACCGAGGACGATCGACATCGTCGCGATGACCAGGAAGACGATGAGCATCATCGCCGAGTCCTTGGTGATCGCGTAGGGGAAGAAAGGCTTGCCCTTCTTCTTCAGGACCTCGTATTCGCGAAGGTACTGCTCCTTTTCGGCCTGGTTCATCCCCTAGACCTTCTTCTGGCGCAGCGACTTCGGCTTGGTCTCGCCCGAGAGCCAGGGCGGCGCCGTCGTCCCCTGCTTGACCACGAGATAGAGGTGCGCGCCGATCAGCCCGATGATCAAGCCGGGCACGAGCAGCATGTGGACCGCGTAGAAGCGAGGCAGCGTGGTCGCCCCAATCTCGTTGCCGGCTCTCAGAAAGTCGGCCAGGTACGGCCCCACTAACGGCCCCGTCGCCGTGATGTTGTTGGCGACCTCCGTGGCCCAGAACGAGCGTTGGTCGAACGGCAGCAGGTACCCGGTGAGGCCCATGACGAAAGTGAGGATGAGGAGCACGACCCCGATCACCCAGTTCAGCTCGCGCGGGTACTTGTAGGCGCCGAAGACGAAGGTTCGCCCCATGTGCAGGAAGATCAGGATGATCATCACGCTCGCGCCCCACTTGTGCATCCCGCGCACGAACTCGCCGAGGAAGACGTCGTTCGTGAGGTGGGTGATCGACCCGTAGGCCTGGGTGGCTGACGGCGTGTAATACATCGCCAGGAAGACGCCGGTGAGGGCCTGCATGATGAAGGCGAACATCGTCGCCGAGCCGAGCGTGTAGAACCAGTTGGTGCCCTTGGGAACCTTGCGGTAGAGCATCCCCGTGAGGAAGCCGCTGGCGCCCATGCGCTCGTCGACCCACCCGACCAGATCGGCGGGGACCTCCTTCAGTCGCTCAACGGTGGCGCTGCCGTCGGCGGCGCCGTTGCCGTTGCCCGTGCCCGGCTTGGCGGGCTTGCGAAGGGCGGCTGGAATCGGGAGCTTGGGCATCGGCTACGGAGCCGGCGCCGTGGAGGGGCGCGGCGGGTAGAGGATGTCCCAGATGCCGCCCGTGAACTCGCCCGGGTCGCGGGCGCGAACGGGTTCGAGGCTCGACGTCACGCTGTAGCGGGGCCCGATCTCCACCTGGCCGCGCCGAAGACGGGTCTGGAAGCGGTCGAGCGGGCGCACCGGCGGGCCGCCGAGTACCTTGCCTTCGAAGTCGTAGACGCCGCCGTGGCACGGGCAGATGAAGTTGCCGGCGGCCTCGACGAAGCGAACCGGGCAACCCAGGTGGGCGCATCGCGTGGAGATCGCGACGTACGTCCCCTCGGGCTCGTTGAACGGCGGCGACGGGTCGGCAGCCCGGACGTAGGCGGTCGTCTTGCCGGCCTCGCCGATTCCGGGCACCAGGGTGAAGACGACCGGCGTGTAGGTCTGCTGCGTGAAGCGGCTGGGCGGGCCCACGGCCTCCCAGGTCTCCTCGGGACGGTCGAAGATCGGGGCGATCGCAAAGCCGATGGCCGGTAGCGCCACCCCGGCGCCCGCGATTCCCCCAAGCGCCTGGCCGGCGATCGTGAAGACACGCCGCCGCGTGACCGTCTCGCCCTCGTACCAGCCGGCGGGGTCCGGCTGGACGGGGCCGTCGCCGGCCTTGCCGTTGGTCTTGTCAGCAGGATCTGCCAAGTCGATCTGATCGAGGCCGGCCGTCCGGGTGGGCGGCCTGGGCGCTCAGCGCGCGAAGCCTACCGCCTCGGCGGCCGCGCCAAGCTGCTCGCCGAGACCGGATTGTGCCGCTGATGACGAGGCCCAGGCCCACAGATCGCCGCCCGCGGCGTCGCCCCGGCGCAGCGCCGCCTTCGCCTCCGCGTGTTTGGGCGCAGAGCCGGCGGCGATGGCGACTGCTGCCGCCAGCCACAGGGCCGGGACGGCGTCTGCGTCGCCGGCCTGGGCCTGGGCGCAGAGCGAAATCAGATCGGCGAGCTCGGTGATCGCCTCTGCGTCGCCGATCGACGCCAGGAGCGAAAGACCGCTCGCGTAGAGGTAGTCGCCGGCCAGCAGCGCGAGGTCACGGTCGGATGTGGCGATGATCCGCGGCGTCCCGTAGTGCAGCAGGTAACCCTCGCGCACGCTCTCGACGACCCGGGCGTAGTCGGCGGGGTCGCTCGCAGCCCGAGGCCCGGCCGCGACCAGGAGGCCCAGAGCGGGCGGTTCGGTGGGCTCGCGCACGTGGGGAGAGATGACGGAGCGGTCGGCTCGCAGCTCGGCTGCCAGGGTGATGAGCGCCTGTTCGGGTGGCGACATGAGCGCGCGAGGCTACGGGGTCAGGCGCCCAGCGCTTCGGCAGCGGCGTCGACAGTTCGCTCGATTGCCGCTTCGTCGTGTGCGAGGGAGACGAACCACGCCTCGAACTGCGAGGGCGGGGCATAGATCCCGCGCTCGAGGAGGCCCCTGCAAAAACGGGCGTAGGCGTCGAGGTCGCAGGCGGCTGCGGAGGCGAAGTCCCGGACCGGCTCCGCGCTGAAGAACGGAGTCACGAGCCCCGGCTCGGACACCACCTGCACGGCGTGGCCGGCCAGAGCGTCGCGAAGGCCGGACGCGAGGGCGTTGGTGAGCTCACGCAGCCGCTGGTAGGCCCCGGGTGTGAGCCGCTCTAAAGTCGCGAGCCCGGCAGCGACGGCGAGAGGGTTGCCCGACAGCGTCCCCGCCTGGTAGACGTCGCCGGCGGGGGCGATCATCGACATCAGGTCGCGCCGGCCCCCGTAGGCTGCCGCCGGGAGCCCGCCGCCGATGATCTTTCCGAGGACCGTCAGGTCCGCCCTGACCCCGAGGAGCTCCTGGGCGCCGCCGCGGGCGACGCGAAAGCCCGAAATCACCTCGTCGAAGATGAGGAGAGCTCCGTTGCCGTCGGCGCCGACTCGTAGATGCTCGAGAAAGCCTCGCTCGGGCGGAACGACCCCCATGTTCGCCGGGATCGGCTCGGCGATGATCGCCGCGAACCCGCACTCGGCCAGAGCAGCGTCGACCGCGGCCGGGTCGTTCCAGGGCACCACCACCGTGTCGGCGGCCTGCGCCGCCGTCACCCCCGGGCTCGACGGGATCCCCGAGGTCGCGAGGCCCGACCCGGCCTCGGCGAGGAGCCCGTCGACGTGCCCGTGGTAGGCCCCGGCGAACTTGAGAACCGCGTCCCGGCCCGTTGCGGCCCGCGCGAGCCGGATGGCGCTCATGGTCGCCTCGGTTCCCGAGCTGACCATGCGCAGCATGTCGATGCTCGCAAAACGATCGCAAACCGCCGCCGCCAGCTCGACCTCGCCTTCGGTCGGCGCGCCGAAGGTGGTGCCACGCCCGGCGGCCTCGCGCACGGCGTCGAGGACGCCCTCGTCGGCGTGCCCCAGGATCAAAGGCCCCCATGAGCAGACCCAGTCGACGTAGCGGTGGCCGTCGGCGTCGATCAGCTCGAAGCCCTCGGCTCGATCGACGAAGATCGGGTGGTCGCGCCCGATCGAGCGCATCGCGCGAACCGGCGAGTTGACCCCGCCGGGGATCAGCCCCGCTGCTCGGGCGTAGATCGCGGCCGAGGTGCGGGTGTCGAGCGTCAACCGGCTACGGCGCCGACGTGCTCGGCTTCCCAGCGGGCGTACTCGTCCGTGAAGTAGCGCAGGCGGATCTTCTTGAACTCGGTTGACGAGTAAAGGACCGCGCGGTCCTCGCCATGGAGGCCATGCTCGTCGGCGATCGAGTCGAGGACCGCGTCGCACTCCTCCTTTGAGCGCCCGTGGGCCATGGTGAACACCGAGTACGGCCAATCCGGGTACGTGGGTCGCTGGTAGCAGTGGGAGACCCCCCGGACGGCTGCCATCCGCCCACCGACCTCGGCGATCTCCTCCTCGGACACCCGCCATACCCCCATGCCGTTGGCCGAGAAACCGGCACGGCGGTGGTAGAGGATGGCGGCGACCCGGCGCAGGATCTTGCGCTCGACCATACCCTGGAGGTGGCCGAGGAGCTCCAAAGTCGTCATGCCAACCTCCGCGGCCGCCTCGTCGTATGGCCGCTCGACGACGGCCATGGGACCCTGGAGGGCGCGGATGACGGCGATGTCGCACTCGTCATACGGCTGCGCCTCCAGTTCACGCGGCGGCGCGGCCTGGGCGACCGCGGCGAGCGCGTCGGTCCCGCCCTCCATCTCCAGGTTCATGTTGATCTTGAAGAGCGTCAGCGTCGGGAGCTGGCGGATCGACTCCGCCTCGGTCAGATCCTGGAGGACCTCGAGGGTGCCCCCGAGCCCGAGCTCGGAGTCGGGTGGCGTCGCGATGGTGAACCAGAGGTTGAACTCGTGGGTCCGCAGGTAGTTGTGAGAGACGCCAGGATGGGAGTTGATGATCTTTGCGGCGCGGTGCGGGTTGTCGGAGTCGACCTTCGCCGCGACCAGCATCGAGGAGTAGCCGAGTGCGCGGGTGTCGAAGATCGGGGTGATCTCGCGGATGATCCGCTCGTCCAGAAGCCGCTGAGTTCGCTTCATGGTCTCGCCGAGATCGAGGCCGGCCGCTTTCGCGACCGCCGCGAAGGGATGCTCGCCGAGCGGGAAGCTCGACTGCAGCAGGTTCATCAGCCGCTTGTCGTTCTCGTCAAGGGGGATCGCAGCGCCGCCTTTGCGAGAGCGAAGCTTCGGCCGCGCAGCACCTACTGAAGCCACTGCGCCGCCTCCTTCGCGAAGTAGGTGACGATCACGTCGGCGCCGGCGCGGCGAATGGCGATCAGCGACTCGAGCACGGCTGCCTGGCCGTCGATCCAGCCCTTTTCGGCGGCCGCCTTCAGCATCGAGTACTCGCCCGATACGTGGTAGGCGGCGAGCGGCGCTCCGGTCTCGTCCTTCACGCGGCGGATCACGTCGAGGTAGGGCAGGGCAGGCTTCACCATGACCATGTCGGCGCCCTCGGAGAGGTCGAGCTTCGCCTCGCGGACCGCCTCGAGCGCGTTGCGGGGGTTCATCTGGTAGCTGCGGCGATCGCCGAACTCCGGCGTCGATTCCGCCGCCTCGCGAAACGGGCCGTAGAAGGCGGAGGCGTACTTGGCGCTGTAGGCGACGATTGCGGTGTTGGGATGCCCCTCCTCGTCGAGCTGGAAGCGAATCGCGCCGACCCGCCCGTCCATCATGTCGGAGGGCGCGACCGCGTCGGCGCCGGCCTCCGCGTGAGAGATCGCGGTCTTGGCCAGCAGTTCGACCGTGACGTCATTGTCGACGTCGCCGTCGCGTACGAACCCGCAGTGTCCGTGCGAGGTGTACTCGCAAAGGCAGACATCGGTGATCACCACGAGCTCAGGATGAGCCTCCTTCAGGGCTCGCACCGCCATCTGGATCACGCCCTCGTCGTCGTAGGCGCCCGAGCCGATGTCGTCCTTGACGGTGGGGATCCCGAAGAGCAGGACGCTTCCGATCCCGGCGCTCTGAAGCTCGGTGGTTTCCGCGACCAGCTCGGAGATCGAGAAGCGCTCGATGCCGGGCATCGAAGGGACCTCTTCGCGCACCCCTTCTCCCGCGACGACGAAGAGGGGCTGGATCAGATGCTTCGACGAGAGCTCGGTCTCGGACACGAGATCGCGGAGCGCTTGGGTTCGGCGCAGGCGCCGCAGGCGGGTGGCGGGAAAGCTCACCGGGGGAATTCTAGGCCCGAAACTCACGAGAACCGTCGAAGCGCCACCCGCGCAAGCGCCGTGTAGGCGAGCGCCAGCACCGCGAGGTGCACCAGGGCGGGGCCCAGGCCGGAGGCGGCTGGGTCGAGCGCGGCCGACAGCGCCGTCTCGGCAGCGTGGAACGGAAAGAGCGCCCGAACCACCTCGAGCGCATGGAAGAGCCCGGCGCTGACGGTCCCGGACGGCACCAGCGACAGGAAGGCGATCGGCAGCGAGACCATGAATGCCAGCAGCGAGCTGGCGCGGACCTCCCCCGCCCCGGCGCCGATCGCTGCGCCGAAGGCCGCCCAAGCTGCGCCACCGAGGACGATCGCCGGTAAGAACAGTCCCACCCGCGACCAATCGACCTCGACGAAGATGGAGAGCCCCGCGAGCATCACGAGTGTCACCGCGATCGAGGCGACAACGCCCAGGGCGATCTTCTCGCCCAGCAGCGCAAAGCGTCCAACGAGTCCGCGGGTGAGCCGCGCGAATGCATTCTCCTCGCGCTCGAGCGCCAGGGAACCGGCGACCAGCAGGACGGTCACGAACATCAGCGTGAAAGTTGCCGCCACCGCGATGGCGAAGGTGTCGAGACTGGGGGGCGATCCGGAGACGATGTCCTTGCGGACGGCGATCGGGTGGGCAACCGAGCGCAGGAGTGGCTTCGCCAGGTTCAGGTTCTGCTCAGCGAGGCGGGAAAAGGTGATGACCTGCTGGAGGGGTTGGGCAAAGGGGTCGTGGGGCCCGAGCTCCGCCGCGATCGCGTGCAGGATGCCTCCCGCCTTCGACAGGCCGAGGATGTCGATCGTCTGGCCCAGCAGGCTGAGGTTGCCGCCGTTGACGATCAGGTCGAGGTAGCTGGCGGCGGTGCCGACCACCGCCTTGGAGATCTTCAGATTTGCCCTTGTAACGAGCGAGCTGATGCGGTCGTCAACCAGACCAGCCTTGACCGGGTCCTCCTCGTTCACCAGAACCCGCACGTAGGGCTGCTGGGGGCTGAGGCCCGCAAGCGATTCGAGGCGGGTGACGAGATCCGGCGGCAGGATCAGCGCGCCGAGGACGTCCCCGGACTGGACCATGTCGCGGGCCTGCTGCTCGCTGGAAACCGGAATGCAGTCGATCTTGTCGCAGAGCTCCGACCGCGCGCCGACGACGTCGAAGTTCTTGCCGCCGAGGTTGAGTGGCGTGCCGGTGGGAACCTCGTTCAGGAATGCGACCCGCGGCTTCTCGGGCCCGCGCGAAAGCGCAAAGCCGATCAGCACCGCGATCGCGATCGGGTAGATCACGAGCAGGGCCGTCACCAGCGGCGAGCGGCGGAGGATCTGAAGGTCCTTGAGCAAGAGCCAGCGCATCAGTGGCCCTTCTGGCGGAGGAAGGCGACGAAGGCCCGTTCGAAGTCGCTGTCCGAGCCGCCGGCGGCGGCGTGGAGCTCGGAGGGGGAGCCGTCGAAGAGCGACTCGCCATCGGCCAGGACCAGCAGGCGGTTGCCGTAGCGCTCGGCTTCGGCGATGTTGTGCGTGGAGAAGATCACGGTGGTGCCGGCGCCGGCAAGGGCAAGCACGAACTCCCACAGCCGCTCGCGCTGGCGCGGATCGAGGCCGGTCGTGGGCTCGTCGAGAAGCAGAGCCGCCGGCTTCGCCAGAAGGCCGATGGCGATGTTGACGCGCTGCTGGTTGCCGCCCGAGAGCGTGGCGACCTGGTCGTCGCTGCGCTCGGCGAGGCTCGTCTGCTCGAGCATCCGATTCACCGCGCCCTCCACGTCGGGGACCTTTTCCAAACGCGCGAACAGCCGCAGGTTCTCGGCGACGGTCAGGCGACGATACAGGGCGGCCTGCTGGGGGACGAATCCGACCTCGCCGGGGGGCTGGGAGACAGTGCCCGAGTCGGGCCGCCTGATGCCCGCGAGAATTGACAGCAGCGTGGTCTTGCCCGCGCCATTGGGCCCGATGACCGCGATCACCTCACCGCGGGCTGCATTGAAGGAAACGCCCCGAAGCGCCTCCCGGCCGCCGAAGCGCTTGACCACGTCGCGGACCTCGATCGCCGCGCTCGCCTGCTCGCTCATCGACTGAACGCTATCCCCCGGGCGGCGCCGGTCTAGGCTTGCCCCGTTATGAGTAAGCGATGAGGCTGCTCTTCTTTGGCGACGTATGCGGCAAGCCGGGCCGTCAGGGCCTGGCTGCGGCCCTTCCCCGCCTGCGCGACAGGTTCTCTGCGGACCTGGTGATCGCCAACGGCGAGAACACCGCCGGCGGCGTCGGCATAACCGAGCGCACCGCCAACGAGCTCTTCGGCAACGGCGTCGACGTCATCACTACGGGCAACCACGTCTATCGCCACCGCGACATCTATCCCTTCCTGGACAACTCCGAGCGGGTCATCAGGCCCGCCAACTATCCGGCACAGAACCCGGGCCGCGGTCACGTGATCGTTGACGTGGCGGGCGCGCGGCTCGGCGTCATCAACCTCAGCGGCGCGGTGACGCTGCAGGTTGCCCGCTCGCCGTTCGCCGAAGCCGATGCCCTTCTCGATCGCCTGTCGGAAAGGGCGGATGCGTTTTTCGTCGACTTCCACGCCGAGGTGACCAGCGAGAAGGTCGCCATGGGTTGGTACCTCGACGGCCGGGTCGCGGCGGTCGTCGGCACCCACACACACATCCCCACGGCCGACGCCCGCGTCCTTCCGGGCGGCACGGCGTTCGTCAGCGACGCGGGCATGACCGGCTCGCGAAACGGCGTGCTCGGTGCGCGTCACGATCAGGTGCTGGAGCGGATGATCACGCAGATGCCGGTTCGCTTCGAGGGTGCCGAAGGCGACGTCTGGGTGAATGCCGTGGCGATCGAGGTCGGCGGCGACGGCCTCGCCCGCTCGATCGAACAGATCATCGAGCCCGCAGAGGAGTAGCCGTTCCGGGCGCGTCGGAGCTGCGCTCGCCGATGACCAGCGCGAGGAGCAGGAAGGGCAGAAACCAGGGGATGTAGAGGTAGAACCAGTGCTTGAGGATCAGCTCGACGCCGATCATCACGAGGGCCGCCAGGGCCGCGACCTGACGGAAGGTGCGGCGGCGCGGCACGAAGGCGATGGCGACGCCAAGGACCGCAACGGCGGCGCCCACCGCATCTCGCAGCCAGCCAAGGCTCGCATCCTGCCCCCAGATCGAGAAGGGGGAGCTGCGGTTCGCCTGCGAGCCGATGGTTCGGTCCAGGAACGTACCGAGGCCCGGGTCGATCGCCGGGCCTGCGAGCAGCAACGCTGAGATCACGACGAACGCAATCGTGAAAAGCCGGGTCTGGCGGCCGAGCGCCACCTCGCGCAGCCGCTGCCACGCTCCACCGGGAAGCGGGCTCTCGTCATCGCGTACCCCGGTTGCGAGCAGGGGCGCGAGCGGCAGGGGCGCGAACTTGGTCAGCCCGGCGATTGCGGCCATGCCGCCGCGGCCCACCGGGGAGTCGATGAGCAGGAGCGTGCCCACCAAGAACGCCGAGACCAGCTCGTCGTTGGAGTTCGACTCCAGCGCGTAGGCGGTGTAGGGACAGGCAGCCCAGGCGAAGGCGAGGATCGTGCCGAGGCGGATTCCTTCGGGACCTGGGCGGATCCGCCGGCCGATCAGGAAAAGGCCAGCGATGGTGATGAGGTCGAAGGCGACCGCCGCTGCGTGGGCGGAGGGGAGGTCATCCCAGTTTCCCGACCACGGCAGCGCCAGCTCGAACGGGACGTACGCGTAGTAGTTCGCCGGGCCGTAGGTATCGCCGTAGGAGTTGTCGTCGGGGAACTGTCCGGCTCCGTAGATCGGCTCTCCGTGCGTCACGTGGTCGGCCCCGGTGACCCCCGAGTAGCCGACGTCGATCACGTTGGAGTCGGCGATGTTCAGCGCCACCCGAAACGCGATCAGGAACACGACGGCGATGGCGAGCCAGGAGGTCGAGAGGCTCGGCCGCAGCGTCTGCCCCTTGCCGCGGAACCCGATCCACGCCATCCGCGCCGCGATGTAGAGCAGGACTGGGTAAGCCAGCGGAACCGAGACCCCGATGTTTCCCCGGTTGAAGAAGTACTGGGAGATGCCGAACGCGAGCACCGCGACCAGGTCGAGATGGGCGATGCGCCCGAGTCGGCGGTAGTCGAGGAGCCCAAGCAGGAAGAAGGCGCACAGCGGCAGCCACACGTAGGGCGCATTGACCTTTCGCCCAAACGCTCCCGGATAGCCACGGGCCATGCTCCACGCGACCTGATAGCCGGTCCACGACTCGAGGATCGCCCCGGTTTCGGCATCCACTATCTCGAGGGCGAGCTCCCGGTCGCCCTTGAAGAAGCCGACCTCCCACCGCCCGTTCTTCAGGGTCGGCGACGGGACCAGGTTGCCGTTGGCGGCTTCTTCGTGCTGGACGTCGGGCGCGTGGCTGGCGATATCGCTGATATCGGCCTTGGTGAGCTTGTGGACGGGGGCGTGCGCCGCTACGGCCCCGGAGGGCAGGAACAGGGCGACGCTGGCGGCCGCAAGAGCCCCCGCGAGCCCTGCTCGGCTCATCGAAATGTCCAGAGCTTGTTGCCGAGGAAGTTGAACGGCATTGCGGTGGCGACCGCGATCGCCTGCGCCGGCAGGTCCCCGAGACCCGCCACGTCGGCCAGGAGGTAGAGGACGGCGAGGTTGATCGCGAGCGCGGCGAGCGACACCCCGAAGAACCGCGCCGCCTGGAAGCCCGCGTGGCCCTCTGACCCTCGGAACGTCCAGATCCGGTTGAGGGCGAAGTTGTTGGTCACGGCAACGCAGAAGGCGCCCACCGCGGCGGAGAGGTGATGGACGCCGGCACCCTTCACGAGCGCCGTGAAGGCGATCAGGTTGACGACGTAGCCGGAGCCGCCGACGACGCCGAACTTGAAAAGCTGGATCCAGTTCTGCGGCCGGCGGGTCCCAAGGTGGACCCGGCGGATGATCTCCCACGTGCTCGCCGCGGCGGCGGCAATGACACCCGACTCCCGTGGCTCAGCGGGCCCAGGGCTCGGCGCCGGCACGTTCTCAGGGCGCGGCTGCGAGGACACTCGTCCCCTCCTCGTCCTTCGGCATCGCGAGCCCGAAGTGGCCCAGGACCAAGCCCGCCGCGTCGGCAATCGTCCACTGCCGCCGGGCATCGGGATCGAAGCCCTCGACCCCCACGGCGAGGAGAGGGCCGAGCGAATCGCCCGCCGCGAGCGCGCCGTGGCTGCCCCCACCGGCATGCGAGGCCCCTCCCCAGTCCACGCACTCGCTGCCCTCGGCCAGTGAAATAAGCACGTCTCCGGCCTGGGGAGCATTGAGGGCTGCCCAGAGACGGCCGAAGGCGTCGGGGTAGTCGGGGGTGACGACCTCCAAGCCCTCCACCCGCGCGTCGAGGACGCGCCGGTCTCCGTGGAACTCCCAGCCTGCGTCGCGCAGGTCACGCACGGCGTCACCGGGGCGAAACCGAAGCTGGGCCCCGGCCCGCTCGACGACGGCCTGCACTCGGTCACGCGAGCCATCCCGCAGCGCGGTCCGTTCGAGCGGTCGCCCCTTGTCGTCGGCGAGCCACGCCTGGAGGTCCACGTCGTCGAGCTCCGCGAGGTCCTCGCGTACCCCGGCGTGGACCGCCGCGAAGCGCTCGCCCTTGGCGAGCACGTAGACCGAGCCCGCCCTGGCGCTCGGGCTCACGGCGATCTCCGGCTCGGCCCCCGGCTCCTCCGCCGGGGTGAAGACGCGCCAGTTCGAGCCGAGCGCCTCGATCAGGTTGAGCTCCCGCTCAACCGCGGTCTGGGCATGGTCGGCCAGGAGGATCACAGCGTGGCTCGAGAGAAATTCGTCCATACCGCCGTTGGCCTGCACCAGCTCCCCGAAGGCGGCGTCGGCCAGAGCGATCGAATCCTCTGTGGCCGCTGGTCCGAACGCGTGCGAGTGGTGGTCGTTGTCGGGAAGCGAGAAGAGGAGGAAGTCGTAGAGGTCTTCGCGCACCAGCTCGCGAGCGACGCAGGCCGAGTACGCGTCGCGCGTTCCGGGACGGGCGAGGGTGGGCTTGCAGGCGACCCTGCGACTCGAGTACAGCTCGCCGTAGAAGAGCTCGTCGGGGCCCCAGACCGCGTGGCGAAAGCTCGCGGCGAGGGCGACGCGGCGCATCAGCCCCTCCAAGCCGATCTCATGACGGCGCCTGCCGCGGTAGATCAGAAACGGGGTGCAGGCGGTGCGTACGCCGGCGTCGCCCAAAACCTCGAACACCGTCTGCGCCTCGGCGGAGAGGTGCGCCATGTTCATGTCGTAGACGATGTCGTAGAGAGTGCGGATCAGGCCCAGGGCGCGGGTGGCCTCGAACGAGGAGCCGTACTCCACGTAGCGTCCTTCCACCCGGTGAAACCAGTTCACGGCGCTGATCCCGTGGCCGTCCGGGCGCAGTCCGGTCGTCATCTCCGAGCTCGCCACCGGGGTCACCGACGGAAACGTCGAAACGCAGTCGCGGACGAGGGAGCCCCTGTGGATGAGCTCTTCGAAGTTGGGCGCCGCCCCCGAGGCCACGGCCTGCTCCAGCATGTCGACCCGAAGCGCATCCACCATCACCAGGACAAGCTTGCGCCCGCTCCAATTACGGGCTGCCATCAGCGCAGGACTCTGAGACCTTCGTGCTTGCGGCGCTCGCGGCTGCGCCGGGCGAGAACCAAAGCGATGACTAGCGCCAGGCCCGCCAGCGAGACCGGTGCGACCACGAGCGCCAGGCCCGCGACCACGAAGCCGGCGAAGGTGACGTAGCCCGCAAGCGTGATCGCGCCTGCGCCCTGCCTTCGCGACGCGCCGGCTACGACCGACGCCGCGAGGGCGAAGGCCAAGGCAGCGCAGATCGGCCCGGCGATCAACCCCGGCCAAAGCGGGTGGCCCGACGAGTGGAGCGCGTTCGCAAACAAGGCGGCGGCGCCCCCGGCCGCGAGGACAGCTAGCACCCGTCGCGCCGATTCCTGCGCGCCGGCCAGAGCGCCGCCCACGAATCCCGCGCCGAGCGCGAGCCCAACGCCTTCGCAGGCCGAGATGAAGGTGGAATCCATCCGGCGCAGGCTACCGAGCCGGTTCTGGACGGCTTTCGCCCTAGTCGACGTGGACGGTGCGGGCGCAGCCGGCCAGGCGGATCGCCAGGGGGCCGTCGCTCTGCGCCTTGACCTTTGCGTCGCAGTCGAGGTGAGCCCGGGTGAGGCTCACGGTCGCGCTGCGCAGGTTGGTCGCGGCGATGTGCAGCACGTCGCGCTTCGGCGCCTTCGGCGCCTTGCCCCAGTCGCGGGACTGCTCCGCATAGGTCAGCGGGCCTACGTTGCCGCCGGTCAGGACCCCGGAGGTATGCGACGTCGGGTGGGGAGGCGGATCTCCAACTCCGAAGCCTTCCGAGCGGGCGTCGATCTTCCCGAGCGGGGCGGCGCCGCTCGCGTCGCGGAGCTTCAGGTGCGACAGCCAGTAGGCGTGGTCGGCGACCGTGCCGTCCATTTTGAAGTCCATCGTCGGATTGACCACGTAGGTCACGTGGGACGGGTTGCGATCAACGCGTGCGGAGCCCAGGAACTTGGCCGCGGGGGCGTACTCGTCGTTGGCGGCGAGGAGGAGGTGGTCGACCGGCGGCGCGAAGACATCGAACTGATAGCGGTAGCCGAGGTCGTCGAACGTCTGCGCCTGCGCCTTGGGTCCCGGCAAGGGAACCAGCTCGTCGAGGGCGCCATCCCAGATCTTGAAGGGAACGTTCCGCACCGAAGCCAGCATCCGGTTGGTATTCGATGCGGCCCCACCCGGGACTGGATCCGCCGGAGGTATCCAGATCCCGTCTGCCGGCGGGCCGACCGTGGGTTGTGCCCGCGCGAAGAGGTCTGGGTACTGCGTGGCGAACTTGTAGGTCGCGTAACCACCCATCGAGTAGCCGGCGATGGCGGTGTAACCCGGGTCCAACCGGTAGTGGCGCGCGGCATCGGCCCACATCTCGAACGTGTCCGCGCCCGCCTGTCCGTAGTACCAGCCGTCCGGGCCCCGGCCCTCGGCCGTAATGACGACCGACCCCGAGCCGCGTTCACCGAACTCCGACTGGTTGCGCGAGTTTGCGAACTGGTTGTAGTTGGCGCCAAGCGAATGCAGGAGCAACGTCAATCCGTACCCGCGGGCCGGTGGTGGGCCGTGGGGGACATAGATCGCGTATGGCTGAAGGCGTCCCCGAAGCTCGCCCTTGCACTCGGTCGGCCCGCCACAGTTCGTCGAGTAGTCGGTCCCCTGCTCGGTTTCGAAATGGCTCGCGAGGATGCGGTCCATCGGGCCACTTCGCGGGACGCCCCATGGCTTGCCCCGGCCGAGGTCGCGGACGTCGTGGGCAAGCTTGCCGAAGTTCACGTTGGCGTGGAAGGGACTGATATCGCCGCTCGCAAGAGCCGCCGCCTGAGCCTTGTCGCGCCACCAGGCCGGGTTGATGACTGCGCCCACGCCCCCGGCGTCGGTGAGGTCGGGCCAGGGCTCGGCGTAGCGGAAGGCGACGTTGAAGAAGGCTGATGGGCCGGAGAGGCCGGAGGCGCCGCCCGGAGTCGTCGCGTCGGCGGAGTCGCCGGGGATCAGGTAGGAGTTGGCGGACTCGTCCCACAGGCCCACGCCTGCCGCCAGCCGAACCCGCCGCTTGCCCGGGTTCCACGCCGAATGCGGGACCGTCACCTGAATCTGGCGACGGCGAGCGGAGATCGCGACCTCTGGCGCGGGCTTGACCCGCTTGCCCGAGGCGGCGCTTTCGAGGATCGCCTTCTTGCCGTGGACCGTGAGGAAGAGCTTCGCCGGGGCGCTCGTGTTGGCGCCGAACGGCATCGCAAGTGGCGAGGCGGAGCCGCCGATCGCGATGGTCGTTGCCACCAGGGAGGGATCCTTCAGCGTATTGAGGGTTATGCGGAAGGCCGTCGCCTTGGCAAGGGGCTTGGCTCGCAGCTCCACAAGGTCGGCCGCGTTCCCCGCGTAGGCCGGATCGGTCGGGTAGGTGTAGGTGCCGTTCGGGGGCGAGAAGCTATCGCCGCTCGATCGCGGGTCGCCTGAGTCCCGGCGCGTCCCCCGGGCGCCGTGGTCGTCGTAGAGGTAGTCCTGATAGAGGAACTCGCCATGGCGGTAGGCGCTCGTGCCGGAGACGAGCGTCGGCTTCGCCTGCCACACGCCGCCGTTCGCGAGCTGGGGGGAGCTCGCGGGCTTTCGGTAGAGGATGTCGGGGCCGGGGCGCGGGCCGGGGCCGGGGTAGAGAGAGGACGCCGCCGAGGCGCCGGCCGGCAGCCCCAGGGCCGCGACAGAGATCAGCGCCAGAAGCCTCGTTCGTACCCATCCCAGCTTACCTTCGGCCTTCCACGGGCACGCCGGGTACGACGTGAACGGCCTTCCGCCACACTAGGCGCGATGGCCGAGCCCAACGACAGGAGCGCGCCCCGCGACGACGCAGCTCGCCCGACGCAGCGGCGCGCGCACACCTCCGCGCGCGATCTCGAGCGCTACGCCGGCCTCTTCGCCGAGCGCACCCAGGTCATGCGCTCCTCGGCGATGCGCGACCTGATGGCGATCACCGCCCGGCCCGAGGTGATCTCGCTCGCCGGCGGACTACCCGACACCTCGACGTTTCCGCCGGAGGCCTTCGCGGCCCAGATGACCCGGATCGCCCAGGAATCCTCGGCCGCGGCCCTTCAGTACGGGCCGACCGAGGGCTTCGAGCGCACCAAGGACTGCATCGCGCAGGTGATGGCCGTGGAGGGCATGCACCCCGAGATCGAGGACATCCTGGTCACGACAGGGGGGCAGCAGGCGATCGACCTGATCGCGAAGACCCTCATCGACCCGGGTGACGCGGTGATCTGCGAGGGCCCGACCTATCCGGGCGCCGTCCCTGTCTTCTGCAGCTATCAGGCGCAGGTGATCCAGGTGGGGATGGATGAAGACGGCATGCGGATCGACGAGGTCGCGGCTGCGATCGACACCCTCGAGTCCGAGGGCCGGCGGCCAAAGTGCATCTACTCCGTCCCGACCTTCCAGAACCCCACCGGCGTGACCCTGTCGGCCGAGCGGCGCCGGGCGCTGGTGGAGTTCGCCCGCGAGCGCGAAGTGCTCGTGGTCGAGGACAACCCGTACGGGATGCTGCGCTACGAGGGCGAGGCGCAGGATCCGCTCTACAAGCTCGACGGCGGCGACTACGTGGTCTATCTGGGGACCTTCTCGAAGATCCTGTCGCCTGGGATCCGCGTCGGCTGGATCCTCGCGCCGCCGCCGGTGATGGAGAAGATCGTCTTGGGCAAGCAGGCCACCGATCTCTGCACCTCGACCCTCACCCAGTACTTCGTCGCCGAGTTCTTCGCCGCAGGGCGCTGGCGCGAGTACGTCGAGAGCCTGATCGGCCTCTACCGCTCGCGGCGTGATGCGATGCTGGAGTCCCTGGAGCGGCATTTTCCGACCGGGGCGACGTGGACCCGGCCGGAGGGCGGCCTCTTTGTCTGGGCAACCCTCCCGGACTACATCGACACCTCCGACCTACTGGCCCGCGCGCTTCGCGAGAACGTCGCGTTCGTGCCGGGGGCCGCCGCCTTCGTCGACGGCAGCGGGGCGAGCTCGATGCGCCTCAATTTCTCCGGCTCCAACGAGGAGGAGATCCGCGAGGGGATTCGCCGGATCGGCCGGGTGGTAGCCGAGCAGGTGAGCCTGTACGGCACGTTCACCGGACACCGGGCGGTGTCCGCAAGCGAGCCGGAGGCGGAGGCTCCAGGAGGCGGCGACGTGATCCCGTTTCGCAAGGGGGACGCGTGAAGGTTGCCGTTCTCAAGGGAGGCCGCTCGCTCGAGCGCCAGGTCTCGCTTCGCTCCGGGGCGCGGGTGGAGGATGCCCTCGCGCGGCTGGGACATGAGGTCGTCTCGATCGACGCCGGGGCGGAGTTGGTCCGCACCCTTAAGACGGAGGGTCCGGACGCCGCTTTCGTCGCTCTTCATGGCGCCGACGGCGAGGACGGGACGGTCCAGGAGCTGCTCGAGATCCTCGCCATCCCGTACACGGGGCCCGGGGTGGCGGCCTGCCGGCGCTCGATGGACAAGCCCGCCGCCAAGCAGGACCTTCGCGAGGCCGGTGTGCCGACTCCAGACTGGGTGGCGTTCAGCGCGACGGCTTTCAGCGACCTCGGCGCTGCCGACACCCTCGAGGAGATCGAGGCTGCGTTGGGCTTCCCCTTGGTCGTCAAGCCCGGGCGGGGTGGCTCGGCCCTGGGAGTTCGCTTTGCGGCCGCGCGCGAGGACGTCCCGGCGGCGATGCTGGCAGCGCTCAGCTACGACGACCACGTGATGCTGGAACGCCACGTCGACGGGCGCGAGCTCTCGGTCGCGATGCTCGACGGGCACGCTCTGCCGACGGTGGAGATCACTCCCACCGACGAGGATCGATACAGCTACGAAGCGCGCTACGAGATCGGCCGCACGGAGTTCACCTGTCCCGCGCGCTTGCAGCCTGGCGAGGATGCCGCGGTCGCCGACGTCGCGTCGCGCACCTGGGAAGCCCTCCGCTGTGAGGGATTTGCGCGGGTCGACCTGATCCTGGGGCCGGGTGGGCCGCAGGTCCTGGAGGTGAACTCCATCCCCGGGCTAACCGACACGTCGCTCTTCCCCATGGCGGCCGAGGCCGCCGGCATCGAGTTCGAGGAGTTGGTCGGCCGGACCCTCGAGCTCGCTCACGCCCACCGCGGGACGCTGGCGGCGCGCTAGGCAGACGCCGTGCTAGCGGAAGGCGGCCGGAGCGCCGCTCGAGGCTCTTTGCCCTATACCTGGCTGGCCTGGCGAAGCCGGCGCGGCACCGCAAGCCCCGTGGCCTCCAACCGCCCGCGAAGGATCTCGCGATCTCTGCTCTCCCATTCCTCGGCTTCGCGCTCGCCCGCCCGGTCGACAGTGGTTGCCGAGGCGACCACGATCCAATCGCGCTGCTTCGCGACCTCGCACAGTCGCGATGCCTCGTTGACGGGGTCGCCGATGACCGTGTACTCGAAGCGGTCCTCCGAACCGACGTTTCCGGCGACGGCCCGGCCCGCGGAGACGCCGATGCCGTAGCCCACCTCGGCGAGCTCGCGGTCAAGGCGCGCCGCGAGCGTGCGTGCCGCGCACAGCGCCTGGCCGGCTGGATCGTCGCTTGGCGCGGGAGCACCAAAGACACATAACGCTCCGTCACCCTCGAACTTGTTCACGAAGCCGCTGTTTTGCTCGACCACCTCGATGACGACGTGGAAGAACCGGTTGAGCAAGCGCACCACGTCCGTCGGCGGCATCGCGAGCGCGACCGCCGTCGAGCCGGTGATGTCGATGAAGAGCGCTCCGATCTCCCGCTCCTCGCCGCCGAGACGCGTGCCGCCGGCCAGGGCCGCCGCTGCGACGTCCCTGCCGACATGGCGGCCGAACAGGTCGCGGATGCGCTCCCGCTCGCGAAGGCCCTCGGCCATCCGGTTGAAAGCAGCCTGCAGAACGCCCACCTCGCTGGCGTCGTCGATCGTCACCTGCGCGTCGAGCTCGCCGGCAGCAAGCCTGGCAACCGCATCCTGCACAGCGGTGATGGGGTCGGAGATCGCTTTGGCGGTGACGATTGTGGCCAGCAGGCCGGTGAGCATCGATACAGAACCCAAAAAGACGCAGGCGGCGCCGACGTATTCGGGCTGAACTCCCGTCTTCGTGACGCCTACGACGCCTACCGTCAAGACCCCGAGGACCGGGACCCCCGTCCCGAGGCTCCAGGCGAAGAGCAGGCGGTTACGGATGCCGAGTGCGGCGGAGCGCTCGGGCTGGCGAGCCGCAAGCGCAATGGCGGTGAGGGGGCGGACGATGCGTTCGGTCAGCAGGTAGATCAGGGCGGTGGTGGTCTCGCCCCCGAGCCAGATCGCCGCGACGACGACGCCGGCGAACCCGGCGCCGTGGTGGAGGTTGAGGGCCCCGAACGCCAGGGCGCCCAGGATCCAAGCCGTCGCGTTGACGATGGCCATCCACACCGGGAACCCGAGCGCCCGGCGGTGCTCGGCCACGGAGGGCTCGCGATTCTCATCGATCCAGTCGAATGCGCGCCGGCAACCACGCGCGAGTATGGGCGTCAGGATCAATCCGCCGAGGATCACTACCGCCACGAGGAACGGGAGGTTCTCGCGCCCGATCGACTCCTGCTGAGCCGGGTCGAAGAACACCGGGATCAGGAATCCGATGGAGATGAAGACGATCGCAGCCCCGATCGAGCCGGCCGCCCATCCGAGCAGGAGCAGGCGCCGGCCGGCCGCGTCGAGCATCCGGCGGGTCTCCGCCGCGGTCATGCCGGCGCGGGGGCCTTCGCGTCGACGCGCGGAGTGAGACGGACGCTTGACCCACCGCCCGGGCGGATCGTGATGTTGCGCCGGCGTGGCGGCTCGTGGGCCGCCCCGTTCGAGCCGAGCTCGAAGGCCCGCAGTGCGCTCGCGAGGACGACCTTGATCTCGAGCATCGCGAAGCTCGCTCCCAAGCAGCGGCGTCGGCCTCCGCCGAACGGAATCCACGTGTAGGTGCCCGGGGGCGAGTCGAGGAAGCGCTCGGGGCGGAAGGCGTACGGGTCGGGGTAGATGTCTGGGTCGTGATGCACCAGGTAGGAGCTCGCAACGAGGCTGGCGCCGGGCTGGTAGGACCAGCCCCCGACCTCGATCGGCTTCTTGACGGCGCGCGGCGCCGTGTTCGGGAGCACCGGCCGGCGACGAAGCGTCTCCTGGATCGTGGCCGTCAGGTAGTCGCCGTCGTCCTCGGAGGAGACCTCTTCGGTCAGCCGCGATCGCACCGCGGGCTCTCGCGCCAGTCGCTCAAATGCCCACGCGAGTGTGGTGGCAGTGGTTTCGTGGCCTGCGACGAGCAGGGTCATGAGCTCGTCGCGAATCTCCTCCGGCGACATCGGCGCACCGTTTTCATGCCGTGCCTCGAGGAGCATCGAGAGCACGTCGTCGCGGCCCTCGCTCGCCTCCCGCCGCTCGTCGATGAGCGCGAACACCCGACGGTCGACTTCGGCGCGCACGTCAAGAAAGCCCTTGAGCGGCCCGGCCCGGTTCAGCATCCGGAACACCCAGTCCTGGCCCTCCTGCGTCCGGGTGTCCTCTCCGGCAGGGCCCGGGATCAGGGTGAGCGGGCTGTCGCCGTACTTGAGCAGCCGCCCGAGAGCCGCCCGGGTGGAGTCGAGGCGCGGGCCGTCGTCGAAGCCGAAGACGGCGCGCAGGATGATCTCGAGGGTCAGCGCCTGAAAGAGGGGATGAAGGGTCGGAGCGGGCGGCCACCCCGCGATCTCGCGCTCGGTGACCTCCTGGACCAGGGCCCGCAGCCGCTCCATCTTCTCGCCGTGGAACGCGGGCAGCATCAGCTTGCGCTGGGTCATATGCGCGTCACCATCGAGAAGGATCACGGAGCGCGCGCCGACTATGGGCTCCAGAACGCGTGCCCCCTCCCCTGGCCACAGCACGTCCGGCGGCGCCGTGTAGATCTCCTTGATATGCGCCGGATCGGCGTGCATCACGAACGGCTCGGTGAACGGAAACCGGATCGTGAACCGGTTGCCGTACTTGGCGCGGCATTGCTCGAGGTAGGCGAGCGGCCGCGTCCACTGCCCAAGCCCCTGGAACAGGGCCGGGTACGAGGGGCCGGGGGGGAGATCGCTGCGGCTCACGCTCTCAGACCGAGGTTCCCCCGGCAGGGCGATCGCATATGTGACATTGCGCACACAGGCGCGGCGGCGGCCTACTCGTCGGCCGCGAAGTCCTCCGGCGTGACCTGATCGAGGAAGTCCTTGAACTTCTCGACGACCTCCTCGGTGTCCTCGACCTCGTGCTCGAACTCGATCGACGACTCCTCGATCACGTCCTCGGCGGCGAAGATCGGCGCCTGGGTGCGGACGGCGAGTGCGATCGCGTCGGACGGGCGGGAGTCGATCTCGAGCGTTCCGCCGTTCACGGAGATGGTGATCGACGCGTAGAAGGTGTTGTCCCGAAGCTCGGTCACCGAAACGCGCTCGCACTTGGCATCGAACTGCTCGAGCATGTCCGAGAGCAGGTCGTGCGTCATCGGCCTGGGAGTCGAGGCGCCCTGCAGCTTCATCAGGATGGCGGCGGCCTCGGGGTGGCCGATCCAAATCGGGAGAAACCGATTCCCGTCCACCGTCTTCAGCAAGACGATCGGCTGCTTGCCGACCATGTCGAAACTGACGCCGTAGATCTGCATCTGCTGCACGAGAATCTCCCGGGCCGGGGCCCGCCAGTGATGATACCTGCGCCCTTCAGGCCTCCCCGCTGCGGGGGTGCGAGAATTCCTGACCGTGTCAGGCGCACGCCGGCAGACCTTCATCGCGGCCCCTCGAACGGTGGTGTGGGAGCTCATCGCCGACGTCGAGCGCCACCCCGAGTGGTGGCCGGGCGTGATCGAGGTCGAGTGCGACCAGATCGCCGAGGGCTGCCAGTACCGCGAGGTCATCAAGGTTCCCTTCGGCAAGGGTGAGCGCCAGTTCGAGATCGAGGATTTCGACGACCCGGCTTGCTTCCACATCCGCTGCGTCAAGACGGGCGGGTTCGTCCAGATGGACCTGACCGACGCTCAGGGCGGCACCTTCGTCGACGGCCGCGCTGGCATGGACGCCAAGGCCCTCGGATTCAAGGTGTTCGACAGGGTGATGGGAACGAGCTACTTCAACCGCTGGCTCGAGCAGTCCCTCGACGCGATCGAGAAGGTTGCCACTGAGCGGGCGGGCGCGCAATGAGCAATCTAGAATCGGCCCGCGCGGGCGATTAGCTCAGTCGGTCAGAGCGCCTCTCTGATAAGGAGGAGGTCCCTGGTTCGAGTCCAGGATCGCCCACTCGGTCGGTCCCCTGCAATTGCGGCGTTTCTCCCACCACCGCTGTTGGCGGGCCGACGCGTTCACGACTCTCTTCGGGCCACTCCCTGCCCGTTCCTGCCCAATCAGAGCCCTCCACCAGCGCGCGCAGGCGCCTCCGCTCGCCCTCCGCACGGAATATGACCTGGGCATAGGCGGCGAGCGTCACGGTCGGATTCGAATGCCCGACCTGGCGCATCACGTAGGGAACGTCCTCCCCGATCGCGAACAGCAAGGAGATATAGGTCCGACGCAGTGAGTGGGGAGTCAGACCCTGGGGGAGGGGCGGGCGATCCCGCTCCGCTCGCGACTCGTTCGCGCGCTCGATAGCCCGGGCCAGGATCCTCCGGCGCACGTTGGTCGGACTTTGCGGCCTGTGGCTCGTTCGTCCAGCCGGGTGGCACCTCCACCGATACCGTCACGCTAAAGCCCGGCAAGTACGATTTCTATTGCCCGTTCGACCACCACAAGCAACAGGGGATGACCGGAACGCTGACGGTCAACTGACGCGAGCGGGCAAGCTGCTGCTCCGCATTGGCATCGACCCGCGAAGCCGTTGGCTCTCGGTCGAGGTCGAACCCAAGTCCAGGGCGACATCGTCGTTGCCTCGACGGGTGGCTTCGCTCTCGCTGAAGGTCAAAGGGCTGACGCTCGCCCAGTTCCCGAACGCGCCCCTGGCCATAGCGTTCGTGGCCGGCGTGGTGAGCATGTCCGTGGCTGGCTCGGTTGAGGTCGCTGCCAAGGCGGCCGCCGCGGTCGCGATGACCGTCTGGGCGTATGAGGAGCTCGCGCACGGCGTCAACTGGTTCCGACACGCGCTCGGGCTCTACAGCTTGGGCGGCATCGCCTTGGGTTTGATCGGCTTCCTCCACGGCTGAGCGGGCCGGCACCTCGATCCGAGCTATGTCAAAGGCCCTGGCAGGGCTCAAAGGAACCCTTGTTCACATAGCCGTCCGCGTCGACCCAGTAGCAGCGGATCGTGGTCCGCGACCCAGGTACCCCCCTCTGGCGGCTCAGGCTGCAGCGGAAGACACTTTCGCTATCGAGCGTCGCCACTTCCTCGCATTGCGCCCCCTGATAGCCGAACTGCGCGGTCATCGTTCGTTCGACGCTGGCCTCGGTGGGGTCCCTGAAGGCGATCATGTAGACCACGAAGGCGAGGGTGGCGAGGGTGGCGAGGAAAACGAGCTTCGCCATCGACGCGGACCTAGCTCGCCGCCACGCGGCCTTACGTGACATCGATCAGCTCGTCGTGTACTCGCCCGTGTCGTTCATCTCTACAAGCGGCTCATCCGAGGACGTCTTGCCGAGAAGCTCCATCGCCGCGTCGAGGCGGCCGCCGAGGCGTTCGATCGGGCGCAAAGACACCTCAGCGGCTCCGTTCTCGGAGCCATTGAGATTGAACTCGAACGGATCGTCGAGGTCATGGATCAGAGCGATCACGTATACGAACAGGAACGCGACAGTGGAGACGAGGAAGACTTCCTCCGCGTCCGGGCCGATCTCCGTCAGCAGCAGGCCGCCGACCAGGAGGAAGGTTGCCATCTCGGCGATCACGTAGGCAGCACCGACAAAGGAGGTGTCACGGATCGTCTCGACCCGGATCAGCATTCGCCGGATCGCGCTCTGCTCTTGCTTGAGCCGGACGATGAAGTTCGGCTGGGTGAGCGGTTCAAACGCGAGGAACGAGCTGTTGAGCCCGCTGATGCGGTCGAAGACGGTTGAACTCGCCACCCGTCCGTAGAACCAATCAATCAGTGAGGCGCCGAGGCCACGGAGGGAGCGCAGGCAATCAACGGCGGGCTTGGCCTGCTTGTCGCTGTAGAGGATCAGGCATTCATCGGCGATCGTCTCGATGCTGGCGGCAAGGTCGCCGGGGAGCTTCTCGGACTCCTTGTAGTCGGCGAGCGTGCCCGCGAGCAGGAATCCCAGCAGGAAGATCGTCGCCCCGACGAGGCCGGTGTAGAGGGGGCTGAGGGGGATCGGCTCCCAGCCGAGGACGTCGAGGCCGACCTTGATCAAGGCGGCGATCAGGACGTACGGAGCAACCTTGAAAACGAGGCGCCAGCGCTGGAGGACCTGTCGGGACATCGCCAGATTGTGACGAAAGCGCGGGTCCAGGGCGCCCGTGACCGCGCTCACCGCTGCACGCCGAGCGCGATACTCCGGCATCCGTGCTTAAGGTCATCGCTCTCGTCGTGCCGCTGGGGCTCGACTCCTTCGCAATCTGCGCAGCTCTGGGAGTGGCCGGCATCGATCGTGCTCAAAGACGGCGTGTCTTGGTCCTGTTTCCCACCCTCGAAGCCGCCGCGCCTCTCCTCGGTCTCGCGGTCGGGGCGCCGCTCGGCGCCGCCGTCGGCGGGGCAGCCGACTACGCAGCGATCGCCATCCTTCTCGTCCTGGGGCTGTTCACTCTCCTGGGCGGCGAGCAAGGAGAGGGAGATCAGGTCGACCGGCTTGCGACTGCGCACGGCCTTGCGATCGTCAGCCTCGGCCTCGCCATCGCCCTGGACGAGTTGGCGATCGGATTCACGATTGGTGCTTGGCCTCGGCCTCGCCCCGGTCCTCGTCTTGATCGCGCTGCAAGCTGTGGTCCTCTCGCAGCTCGGTGTTCGCCTCGGAGCGAGGCTTGGCGAGAGGGCACGCGAAACCGTGGAACGATCTGCGGGGCTCGCGCTGGTTGCCGTCGGAACGGCGCTGCTAATTGAAAAGCTTGTGAGCTCTTAGGCGAGCAACCTCGCTCCCGCTGCGATCGTCGCCGCCTGACTCCAGCGGTCTTGAGCGGTCTCCAACGGAGTTTGCGATCGGGGCGACCTGAGCCTCGGCGCTCTCGCAGGCGCGACTGCCCCGAATCTGGACCTATGAGGTGAGGGGGAGGGATTCGAACCCTCGTCGGACCGAAGTGGCCCGAAACGGTTTTGAGGTCGACAAGGCGAGAAGCACCCGGCACACGGGAAGGCAATGAGCAGGGAGCCGCACACCCTGCCCAAATGCCGCCGCTTTCTCGCTAAATTGCGGTAATCGCCAGCCGGGAGGTTCGACGAAACGAAGCCACGGAAACCGCTTAGCTATGCGGTTTGCGCCGTCTCTTCCGCTTTCGCCGCGGCGTTTCTGATGAGGAGGTCCCTGGTTCGAGTCCAGGATCGCCCACTCGATTCGCGCCGGTAGATTCGGCAGCGTGCCCCGGCGCCCCGACATGCCCCCGCTTCGGCGCGAGCGGCTGGCCGACGACCCGATCGAGCAGTTCGCCGCTTGGTGGGAGCTCGCCGTTGCCGAGGTCCCACTGGCGGAGGCGATGACCCTCGCGACGGTCGACGGCGACGGGTGGCCCGACGCGCGAATGGTGCTGCTGAAGGGATTCGACGCCGCAGGCTTTCGCTTCTTCACCAACTTCGAGTCGGCGAAGGGCGAGCAGCTGCGTGCGAACGGGCGGGCGGCGCTGGTCCTCTACTGGCGTGAGCTCGACCGGCAGGTTCGGATCCGCGGGGAGGTGGAGCGCCTGCCGGAGTCGGAGTCCGACGCGTACTTCGCGAGCCGATCCGCCGACTCGCAGATCGGGGCATGGGCCTCGCCCCAGAGCGCCCGGCTGGAGTCTCGCGACACCCTGAACGCGGCGATCGGCGAGATCGCGGCGCGCTTTGGCGACGGACCGATCCCGCGGCCGCCGAACTGGGGCGGGTTCGTCCTGCGACCCACGTCAGTGGAGTTCTGGCAGGGCCAGGTGGGCCGACTGCACGACCGCTTCCGCTATTCGCGCGCCGGTAAGGGGTGGCAGATCGAGCGGCTCGCGCCCTAGCTGCTCGAACCGGCCGCGCGCTGCGCGAAGGCATCGAGCTCGGCGAGGTCGTCGAAGTGGAGCTCGGCGCGGATGCCCTTCCGCGCGGCGCGCACCTTCACGCCGTGGCCCAGGGCGGACTCCAGGGTGTCTTCGGCGCGGGCGAGCATCTCCTCCTGGTCGGGATGGGGAACCACGCGCGGGTGAGACTTGGGTGCCCCGGCTTTCGCGCGCCGCTCGGTTTCGCGCACCGACCAACCGCCGTGGGCGGCATCACGGGCGAGGGCCTTCCTGGCCGCCGTGCCGGCAACCTGAAGGATGGCCCGGCCGTGGCCCTCGCTGAGCTCGCCCGACTCCATGAGCTCGAGCGCCTCGTCGGGTAGATCGAGGATGCGGATGAGGTTCGAGAGCGCCGGGCGGCTGCGCCCGAGACGTCGCGCCAGCTCCTCCTTGGAGACGCCGAGCTCGTCGACCAGCGTCGCGCAGGCGCGCGCTTCCTCCACCGGGTTGAGGTCCTCGCGCGCGACGTTCTCGATCAAGGCAATCTGCAGCTGGCGCAGCCCCTCCTCGTCGCGGACGAGAGCTGGGATCGTCTCGAGCTTGGCTTCACGGGACGCGCGCCAGCGGCGCTCGCCGGCGATCAGCTCGTAGCGGCCGTCGGGAAGGGGCCGCACGATCACCGGCTGAATCAGTCCCTCCTCGGCGATCGACAGGGCGAGCGCCTTGATCTTCTCCTCGTCGAAGTGCCGCCGCGGCTGATCGGCGCTGGGCCGGATCATTCCCACGGGGATCTCGCGAAGGCGCGGCTCGCCCACATCGCCAGGCTGCGGGAGGATCGCGGCCAGACCACGCCCCATTCCTCTGCTATTCATAAGCCTCTACCTTTGCTTGAGGGTTATCGGAGCCGCCATTACTAGCGATGCGGTGGACGTTCACCCCTCCGGCGTCCTCTCGCTCGACCAGCTCCCGGGCGAGCTCGCGGTAGGCATCCGAGCCGCGCGAGCCGGGAGCGTGGTCGATGACGGGCATGCCAAAGCTCGGGGCTTCCGCCACGCGGACGCTGCGGGGGATGACGGTGTCGAACACGAGCTCGGGAAGGTGCTGGCGGAGCTCCCGCTCCACATCCTGGGCGAGGCGGGTGCGCTCGTCATGCATAGTGATCACGACGCCGGTCGTAACGAGGCTCGGGTTGAGGTTGCGCCGAACGAGGTCGAGGGTGCCGAGGAACTCGACGAGCCCCTCCAGCGCCAGGTACTCGGCCTGCACCGGGACGAGCACGCGATCCGCAGCAGCGAGGGCGTTCACCGCGACCGGCCCGATCGAGGGCGGGCAGTCCAGGAGCGTGAGGGCGAAGCGCTCGCGCACGGGACCGAGGCGCTCTCGCAGGCGCGATTCGAAGCCGTCGATCCGAGGCAGCTCAACCGATGCCCCCGCCAGGTCACGGCTGGCCGGAACGACCCAAAGATTGTCCGGCCCGGCCGGCCGTGCCGCCTCGGCGACCGAGGTCTCCCCCACCAGACAGTCGTAGGCGGATGGACGAAGCTCACGCTCGAGGCCGAGGGCAACCGTGGCGTTGCACTGCTGGTCGAGGTCGACGAGCAGCACCTGGCGCCCCTCCGCGGCGGCCACGGCGGCAACGTTGACCGCGGTGGTGGTCTTGCCCACACCGCCCTTCTGGTTCGCGACGGCGTAGACGGCACCCATCGCGCGCGACCTTAGCGCCCGCAGCGGACCGCGGGCTCGCAGTCGGCGCTCGGGTCAGGAGGAGCCGAACGGGCGCTTCTTCGCCATCCCGGGCCGGCGGGGAAGGCCCTCGGGGGTGGCGCCGGCCTTACGGATGACGTGGAGATGCCGGTGCTCGCTGCCGGCGTACGGGCCCACCGGGACCACCCGCTCGGGACGCATCGAAAGCCGTTCGGCAGAACGCTCGAGCTCAGCCTCCTCCCCCGCGTCTCGGCGTCCTTTCCACACGACGAGGGGCATCTCGTCCCGAAGCAGCGGCGAGGCGAGCTCGGCGACGGTGGCGAGGCGACCCACCGCCCGCACCGTCACGGCGTCGTATACCTCGCGGCCGCCTTCGGGAGACGGTGCGGCCGCCCATTCCTCGCTGCGCGCGTTGACGACCCGGGCATTCACGATGCCCACCACGTCGATCGCGTGGCGAATGAACTCGCACTTGCGAGCGGTCGCCTCGATCAGCTCGACCCGCGCGGCCGGCATGGCGAGGGCGATGGGAAGTCCCGGAAAGCCTGCCCCGGCGCCGATGTCAGCGATCGTCGAGGCGCCGTCGAGGGTGCCGATCTCGAGGACGCTCAGGGAGTCGGCGACATGAACCTTCCACGCCTCGGCGGGATCGCGAACCGTCGTGGGCGCGCGCGGATCGAGGAGTGTCTTGACGAGCAGCTCGAGCTGGGCAGTGACGGCGGGGCTCTGCCCCTCAGCCGCCATCGCTGACGAGCGGCGCGACCACTACGCAACGCTCGGGCTCGGTCCCCTCGCTGAACGTCTCGAGGCCCGGCCGGTCCTTGAGGGCCTGGTGGACGATGCGCCGCTCCGTGGCGCTCATCGCCTCGAGCTCGATTTCCTTGCCGGTCTCGAGGGCCCGCTCGGCGGCTCGCTCGGCTTGGCGCTCCACGATTTCCTTGCGCTCGGAGCGGTATCCCGCCGCGTCGACCGAGACCCGCTTGCGGTCCTCGGAGTCGCGGAACGCCGCCCGGTAGCAGATGAGCTGGATCGCGTCGATGGTCTGGCCGCGTCGACCGATGACGAGGCCGAGATCCTCACCCTCGAAACGGGCCGAGATCTCCTCCCCACTCTCCTCGACGACGACCTCGGCGTCGAGGTCCATCTCGTCGGCGATCGCATTGAGGATCGCCTCGACGCGGGCTGCGGGCTCCGCGGGCAGGGTGTCGGGTACCGGGCCGGAGCTCTCCATCGCGGCGCGAGTGTACGCAGGCGAAAGAGGAATCAGCGTCGAGGCGGCGAATCCCGAAGCAGGACCGTTACGCCCGCGGCCTGACCAGCGGCGAACTACGAGTTGTCGTCGGTATGCGGGATCAACTCGTAACTCAGCAGGTTTACCGGCGGCGCTTCTTCTTGCGCGGGGGTGGCGGTGGGGCCTTCGCGGCCTTCGCCTCCTCCGGAGCTGGCGCAGGCGCCGCCGGAATCAGACGCTGGACGACCATCTGCTGCCCGAGGCTCCAGACGTTGGTCGCGATCCAGTAGACGCCCAGGCCGGCCGCCTGGCCGGCGATGAAGGGCGCGAACAGCACCGGAAAGAGCAGGAAGATGTAGCGCTGGGCGCCACTCGCGGCCGCGGGGTTGGTCGCCGTCGTGTAGAGCAGGCTGAGGGCGGTCGTGACCAGGAACAGGACGATCAGGATCGCCGCCTCGGCCCCAGTCGGCTTCTCGATCACCGATTTGACGAAGAGGAACGACTGGCTCGTCCCGCTGCTGGTCACGTCGTTCACGAACGTCGAACTGCGCAGCAGGGTGTAGATCGCGATGAAGAACGGGATCTGGACGATGAAGGGCAGACAGGAGGCGAACGGGTTGACGTTGTTCTTCTGATAGACGGCCATCAACTCGCGCTGCTTGCGCTCGGGATCCGACTTGTAGCGCTCGTTGATCTCCTTGAGCTGCGGGGCCAGCAGCTGCAGGCGGCGCATCGAGCGGATGCCGCTGAGCGACAGCGGCAGCACCGCCAGGCGGATCGCAAAGGTGAGGGCAATGATCGCGATGCCCCACGAGAGATGGCCCGAGTCGTGGAAGAACTTGATGATCGAGTCCGACGCGTCGACGAGTTGCTGAATCGGGAAGATGTAGGCGAGAACGGGCATCAGACCGTCGCCTCGTGGCCGTGCTCCTCAGCGTCGCGAAAAAGCCTGCGGTCAGCCAGCTCGTCGATACCGCCCCTGCTGAAGGGGTTGCAGCGCAGCAGGCGCCAGCAGGCGGTGATCGAGCCCCGGATCGGCCCGAGCTCGCGGATCGCCTGCTCTGCGTAGGCGGAGCAGGTCGGCTCGTAGCGGCAGCGGCGCGGTAGCGCCGGTGAGACGAATCGCCGATAGACCCCGAGGAGAAGGAGGAGCGGCGCGGCGGCGACCCGTTTCACGTCAAACGCTCCCGGCCGGAGTGGCCTGCTCGAGAAGCTCGCCGAGCTGGGCGGCAAAGGCGTCGCTGCCCTCGCGCTCGAGGAGATCGGCGGCATCGGGGCGGGCAACGAGCACGAAGTCGTGCGCGGCGGGGAGGACGTCCGCATGCGCCCAGAAAGCCTCACGAAGGGCGCGCTTGACGCTGTTTCTCCGTACAGCGTTGCCGACCTTGCGGCCGACTGAGATGCCGAGCCGTATGTCCTCGCCGGCTTCGCCCCCCGGGCGTGGGAAGGCGTGGACCACGAGGAAGCGATTGCCGTGCGAGTTGGCCTCCCGGTAGACCCGGTCGAAGTCGCCGCTGCGGGAGAGCCGGGCGCGCTTTCGGCTCGAACCGGGTGCCATCAGCTCATCTCGCTACGGAGTGAGCCGCTTGCGGCCCTTGCGACGGCGCCTGCGAATGACCTCGCGGCCGCCGCGGGTGCGCATCCGGGCACGGAATCCGTGCGTGCGGGCGCGCTTTCGCTTCTTCGGCTGATAGGTCCGCTTCAAGGGTCTCGTCTCGCCGGCACGGCGGCCGGGCCGGGCTCGGGGGCGGGCCAGTATAGGTGACGGCGGGGGCGCATCGCCGGCCTGGATCGCCGTCGCCCGGACGCTCCCGAGTTCGCCGAGACGTTTTCTCCGCGAATTGCGCGGGGCGCTCGCGAGACCCCCGGGAGGAGCGTTTTACCGAGTCTATGATCGCCGGCCTTGGCCGAGTCAAGCTTTCCAGACGATCTGGGCTCGTCCTGGGAGGCCGTCCGCGAGGCGCTTCGCCGGGACCTGCCTGCCCAAACCTTCGAGCTGTGGCTGGAGCCGCTGCGCGCGGAGGCGCTTCGCCGCGGCGAGCTCGTCCTCTCCGCCCCGCGCTCCACCCTCACGTGGGTCGAGCGCCGTTACGGCGAGCGGATCCGTGCGCTGGCCCGCGAGCAGATCGACGGCGTCGAGCGGCTCCTCTTCGTGGAGCGTGGGGCTCCCGCGCAGGCGGCGGGGCCGTGGGCGGTCGCACACGATTCGCTTCCGGTCGATTCGGCACATACCTTCGCGAGCTTCGTCATCGGCCCCGGTAACCGGCTGGCGCACGCCGCGTCGCTGGCGGTTGCGGAGCTGCCGGGGGAGGCCTACAACCCACTCTTCCTCCACGGCCCCCCCGGCCTCGGCAAGACCCACCTGCTTGGCGCCATCGCCACCTACATGCGCGAGCAGCAGCCCGGCCTCACCGTGCACTACACGACGGCCGAGCGCTTCACAACCGAATTCGTGACCGCGCTGCGCCTCGACGGGCCCGCGCGCTTCAAGGAGCGCTACCGCAACGTTGACGCGCTGCTCATCGACGACGTTGAGATGCTCGAGGACAAGCCGAAGACCGAAGAGGAGTTCGTGCACACCTTCAACGCTCTGCACGCCGCCGGCAAGCAGATCGTCCTCTCGAGCGATCGCCCGCCCCAGGCGCTCGCCCAGCTCGCGGAGCGCCTTCGTGACCGCTTCGACTGGGGGCTGACCGTCGAGCTCGACCCTCCCGACCTCAGAACCCGCCTCGCGCTTCTGTGGCGGATGGTGAGCGACCTGCCGCTGGAGCTGGGCGAGCCGAGCGCCCTGGCCGCCATCGCCTCACAGGTGCCCACGAACGTGCGGCGCCTGGAGGGGGCGATGACCCGCGTCGCGGCGCTGGGCTCACTCTTCGCGGAGCCACTCACGAACTCCCTGGTCGCCCGCGCCCTCAAGGCCACCGAGGCGACCCAGGCAGCGGATCGCACCGCGCCGACGATCGCCGCCGTCCAGGAGGCGGCCGCGAACGCTCATGGCCTGCGGCCGCAGGACCTACTTTCGTCCAACAGGTCGCCGCGGGTTGCGCACGCGCGCCAAGTCGCCATGTACATGGCGCGTGATCTCACTGAGGCGTCCCTCATGCAGATCGCCCGGGCCTTCGGCCGCGACCACTCGACAGTCGCCTATGCCGTCAAGGCGGTCGAGGCTCGAATCGAGCCCGGCTCGGAGACCGCCCTCGCCGTCAACACCGTGCGCCGTACGCTGGGAGTGCGCAGCGGCCAGAGGGGAGAGATCCCCGGCGCCCGGCTCTCTCCCCAGGACGAGCCAACACCCGCAATCCCATTGGCCACGCCAATTCCACCACGCGATCCCACTTCCCCAACAGCGTGAATACATCTGATCCACCTAGAAAGATGCAAGGTTCAAAGAACATGAAGATCTCGTTATCTCGCGAAGAGCTCGTTGCCTGCGTGCAACTCGTCGGTCGCGCCGTGTCGACTCGTACGTCCCTGCCTTCCTTGGCGGGAATCCAGATGACCGCGCAGGCCGGCACCCTCGTTCTCCGCGCCACCGATATGGAGATGTCCCTGACTCGCGAAAGCTCCGAGGTGAACGTCGAGCAAGAGGGGAACGTCCTGCTGCCGGCACGCCTCTTCGGCGACGTTGTTCGCAGCCTTCCCGAGGGAACCGCGACGCTCGAGCACCGTGCCGCGGAGCGCGACGTGGAGCTCCGCGCCGGCGGCGCTGCCTTTCACCTCAAGACCCTGCCGGCCGAGGACTTCCCGACGCTGCCGGCGGTCGAGGGAGATCCGGCGCTGCTCCCTGCCGGAACGCTCGCCGAGATGATCGAGAGGGTCGCCCGTGCCGCCTCGCGAGACGAGGTCCGGCCGGTGCTGACGGGGGTCCTCTTCACCGCTTCGGGCAAGTCCCTCACGATGGTCGCGACGGACTCCTACCGCCTCAGCGTCAAGCACTCGGAGCTCGACGAGGACGTCCCCCTCGAGGTCGAGGCCAATGTGCCGGCGAAGGCGCTTCGCGAGCTCGCCCGTATCATCGCCCAGGAGGGCGCGGAGCAGGTCGAGATCGCTCTCAGCCGCAACCAGGCCGTCTTCAGGGCCGGCGCGGTGACCCTGGCCTCGCGGCTGATCGAAGGGCAGTTCCCGAGTTGGCGCCAGCTGATCCCGGATTCCTTCGAGCATGAGGTGAAGCTCCCCCGCAACGAGCTCCTCGATATCACCCGGCGGATCGCCAACCTCGCCCAGCGCAACGTCCCGATCCGCCTGGCCTTCGCCGAGGCCGAGCTGACCGTCGCGGCGGAGACCCCCGAGGTTGGGGATGCGTCCGAGGGAATGCCGGCCCCCTACACGGGCGAGCCCCTGGAGATCGCGTTCAACCCGCAGTTCTTCGTCGAGGGCGTGGAGTCGATCGACGAAGACGAGCTGGTCGTGAAGCTCAGCTCACCGCTGCGTCCCGGCCTTCTTCAGCCCGCCGGCCGCGAGGACTTCAGCTACCTCGTGATGCCGATTCGCCTTAACGCCTGAGGGCGGAATGAGCTCGGCCCCCTCGCTTCGTCCCGTTCTGCGGGTAACCGTGCGCGGCGTCCGCAACCTCGCCGACGCCTGCTTTGAGCCAGGCCCCGGTGTCACCCTGGTGCACGGGCCCAATGGCGCCGGCAAGTCGAGCCTTCTCGAGGCCCTGGTCTTGTCGCTCACGGGCCGTTCCACTCGCACCCGGCGGGAGCGGGAGGCGATTCGCTTCGGCGAGGACCTCGCCCGGGTCGAGACCGAGATCGAGGCCGGCGGCGAGGCGCGGCTGTTTCTGTGGTCGGCGACGAGGGCCGGCGATCGCCGGCATCTGCTCGACGGGGCAGACCCCGGCACCCGTGTGCTCGACGCCCGCCCGCCCCTCGCGATCTTCGTTCCCGACCGCCTCGCGCTGGTGAAGGGCCCTCCCAGCGCCCGCCGTGGCCATCTCGATCGCCTCGCGGCGGCGCTGTGGCCCGCTCGCGCGGCCAGCCGCCGCCGCTACGGCGCCGCGCTTGCGCAGCGCAACGCTCTGCTCGCCCGATCCCGCGGCGGCGCCCCCGACTCGCTGGACGCGTGGGACGCCGAGCTCGCCGAGGCGGCGGCCGAGCTCGTCGAGTGCCGGGCAACCGCATCGGCTGCCCTGGCCGGTGAGTTTCCCGCGATCGCGAGCGAGCTGGGACTCCCGAAGCCCCTCGGGGTGGCATATCGCCCGCGCTGTGAGGCGGCTGACGCCGCCGGGATCGCCGCCGAGCTCGGCGACCGACGCGCCGCGGATCTGGCGCGAGGCTTCTCCACGCACGGGCCCCACCTCGACGACCTCGAGCTCATCGTCGCTGGACACCAGGTTCGGCGCTACGGCTCGCAGGGCGAACAGCGGATGGCCCTCCTCGCCCTCCTCCTCGCCGAGCGCGAGGCGCTGATCGTGGCTCGCTCGACGGCGCCACTCATGCTGCTCGACGATGTGATGAGCGAGCTCGACCCGGACCGGCGCCGGCTCCTGACCGAGCGCCTGCAGGCGGGGGGGCAGGCCGTGATCACCGCCACCGAGCCCGGCCAGCTTCCGGCGGGCGTCGAGCGTGCCGAGATCGCCCTCCGGGCGGGATCTCAGGTCGGGCTCGCCACGCAGGCAGCCGCATGAGGGCTCGCCGCCCCCGTGCGCTCGGTGACGCAGTCGGGCGCATCCGCGCGTCGAGCGCACCCAAGACCCCGCTGGCGGCAATCGAGCTGGCGTGGCCAGGGGCCGTGGGCGCCGGGGCGGCGGCCGAGGCCATTCCCGTCGCCGAGCGCGACGGGGTGCTCACGGTCGCCTGCCGCTCCGCGACCTGGGCCCAGGAGTTGGACCTGCTGGGCCCGCAGATACTGGAGCGGTTGAACGCTCGACTCGATCGGCCGGTGCACGCGCTGCGGTTCACCGCGGATGCTGCTCGTCACGAACAGCACTAGCTTTTCGGGCGCGCAGGCCGGTGTTTGCGAAAAACCTGTCGCAAAGCTGGCCCTTTAATACGCGATTTGCAGGAGTTTTGGCACACCACCACCTTCCTTCCGGCGGCCGTCCCTGGTATCCTTATGTGAACTTGGACGACGCCCCGAATCGTCGCCGCGCAGCACACCTGCGGAGATCCGGTGGTCGGGGTTTCTCGTGAATCGACCCGGAAGGAAGCACCGCTAGTTGGCTGCAAAGGGCGGCACGCCCGCATCGAAGAAGGCCCCCACGGCCGCCCCAGAGTCGCAATCGGCAAGCGCCACCGATGGTGCCTACGGCTCCGGTGAGATCACCGTCCTCCGGGGCCTCGACCCCGTGCGCAAGCGCCCGGGGATGTACATCGGCTCGACCGGGCCGCGCGGCCTTCATCACCTGGTCTACGAGGTCGTCGACAACTCCGTCGACGAGGCGCTCGCGGGACATTGCGACCGCATCGAGGTCACCATCCACCCCGACAACAGGGTCACGGTCATCGATGACGGGCGCGGCATCCCGGTCGAGGAGCATCCCGAGGAGAAGCGCCCGGCGGCCGAGGTCGTGCTCACGACGCTCCATGCCGGCGGCAAGTTCGGCGAAGGCGGCGGCTACAAGGTGTCGGGCGGCCTCCACGGCGTCGGCGTCTCCGTCGTCAACGCGCTCTCGGAGCGACTCACGCTCGAGATCCAGCGCGACGGCTACGAGTGGAGCCAGGAGTACGAGCGCGGCGAGCCCAAGGCGGACCTCAGGCGCGGCAAGGCTTCCAAGAAGACCGGGACCACGATCACCTTCCTTGCGGACGCCGAGGTCTTCGAGGAGGTCAACTTCGACTACGCGACGCTCTCCGAGCGGCTGCGCGAGACGGCGTTCCTCACCCGCAACCTGCGCATCGACCTGGTCGACGAGCGCGGCTCGGGCGAGCGCGAGACCTTCCAGTACGAGGGCGGCATCGTCGACTTCGTCGGCCACCTCAACGAGAACCGCGATGCCCTGCACCGCAAGGTCATCTTCTTCGACTCCGAAACCTCCGATGGCGCCGTCGAGGTCGCCATGCAGTGGAACTCGTCCTACCAGGAGTCGGTTTTCAGCTTCGCCAACAACATCAACACCCACGAGGGCGGCTCGCATCTATCCGGCTTCCGGGCCGCGCTGACGCGGACGCTCAACGCCTACGCGCGCCAGAAGGGCCTGCTGAAGGAAAAGGACGAGAACCTCAGCGGCGACGATGTCCGCGAGGGCCTGACCGCCGTGATCTCGGTGAAGCTCCGCGAGCCGCAGTTCGAGGGCCAGACGAAGACGAAGCTCGGCAACCCGCCGGTGGAGGGCCTCGTGAAGGAGGCCGTCAACCGCAAGCTCGGCGAGTACCTCGAGGAGCACCCGCCGGATGCCCGCCGGATCCTCATGAAGTCCGTCGACGCCGCCCGTGCCCGGCACGCGGCGCGCAAGGCCCGTGACCTCACGCGGCGAAAGTCAGCCCTCGAGAACTCGACGCTCCCCGGCAAGCTCGCCGACTGCACCGTGCGCGATCCCTCGCTCGCCGAGCTCTTCATCGTCGAGGGCGACTCGGCAGGCGGCTCGGCGAAGCAGGGGCGCGACCGCAACACCCAGGCCGTGCTGCCGCTGCGCGGCAAGATCATCAACGTCGAGAAGGCGCGGATCGACAAGGTCCTGATGAACCAGGAGATTCAGAACCTGATCACCGCCATCGGCACCGGAATCCGCGAGGAGTTCAACATCGCCGACGCCCGCTACCACAAGGTCATCCTCATGACCGACGCCGACGTCGACGGGGCCCACATCCGCACGCTGGCGCTGACCTTTATCTACCGGGAGATGCCGGAGCTGATCGAGAACGGCTACATCTACATCGCCAAGCCGCCGCTCTACCGCCTCAAGAGCGGCCGCACGGAGACCTACATCGAAAAGGAGTCCGAGCTCGAGGAGCTGCTGCTGCGCGAGAAGCTCGAGAAGCTCGAGGTCATGGACGCGGCCGGGAAAAAGCACAAGCTGACCACCTCGCGCTGGCAGCGCTTCAACAGGCGCCTGCGTGAGTACGAGGGCTGGTCGGAGTCGCTGCGCGCCGAGTTCGGGCACGACACCGTCAACTTCCTGTCGGAGTCACGCATCCTCGACGAGGGCGCGGCCACCCTCGCCGCGACCAAGAAGCTGGTCGAGGCCGACGATCCCGAAGCTGAGCCCTACGAGACTCGGCTCCTCGGCTCGTCCGCCGAGGAGCTCCAGGTCCGCGCGGTGCATCGCCGCTCCGGCCTCGCGCGCGTGCACTCCCTGTCGGCCTCGCTGTTCGGGTCGGCGGAGTACCGCCACCTCGTCGAGGTCCACGCCGACCTCCTCAAGCAGGTCGGCCAGCCGCCGTTCAACGTGGTCCTCGGCGACCGCGAGGCCGGCGCCGACTCGTTCGCGGGGTTGCGCCACGCCGTGCTCGACCTGGCGCGCCACGGCGTGGCAATGCAGCGCTTCAAGGGGCTGGGCGAGATGAACGCGGAGCAGCTTCGCGAGACGACCATGGATCCGTCGACGCGCACGCTTCAACGCGTCACGGTCGAGGACGCCAGCCTCGCCGAGCGGCTCTTCACTGATCTCATGGGCGACAAGGTCGAGCCCCGCAAGGACTTCATCGAGCGCCACGCAAAGGAAGTGCGCTTCCTCGATGTCTAGCGAGGTCAGCAGCTGATGGAGGGTGGAGGCCTGGAGGCCCTGACCGGGCGGATCGAGGAGCGCGAACTCACCACCGAGATGCGCTCGTCCTACCTCGATTACGCGATGAGCGTGATCGTCGGCCGCGCGCTGCCCGACGTCCGTGACGGGCTGAAGCCGGTCCATCGCCGGGTGCTCTACGCGATGCACGACCTGGGGCTTCAGCCCAACCGCGCTTACCGCAAGTGCGCCTTCATCGTCGGCGAGGTGATGGGCAAGTACCACCCGCACGGGGACTCGGCGATCTACGACACGCTGGCCCGGATGGCGCAGGACTTCTCCCTGCGAAACCCGCTGGTCGACGGCCAGGGCAACTTCGGGTCGATCGACGACGACCCACCTGCGGCGATGCGCTACACGGAAGCCCGCCTCGCCCGCCTCACGACCGAGCTGCTTCGCGACATCGATGCGGAGACCGTCGACTTCGGGCCCAACTACGACGAGTCCCAGCAGGAGCCCCTGGTCCTACCGGGCCGCTTCCCCAACCTCCTGGTCAACGGCGCCGCCGGCATTGCCGTCGGCATGGCGACGAACATCCCGCCGCACAATCTGCTCGAGTCGATCGGCGCGGCCCAGGCGTACGTCGAGAACCCCGACATCGACCTCGCCGGCCTCATGGAGCACGTCAAGGGCCCGGATTTCCCCGGCGGCGGACTGATGAGCATGGAGGGCATCCGCGACGCCTACGCGTCGGGCCGTGGCTCGATCAAGATCCGCGGCCGAGCGCACGTCGAGCCGCTGCGCGGAGGCAAGGAGGCGATCATCGTCTCCGAGCTTCCGTACATGGTCAAGAAGGGCGGTGACGGCGGCCTCGTCACCAAGATCGCAGACCTCGTCCGCGACAAGAAGATCACCGGGATCTCTGACCTTCGCGACGAGTCCGACCGCTCGGGGATGCGGCTCGTCATCGAGCTAAAGCGCGGCGGCGACCCCGCCGCGGTGGTCCTCAACCAGCTCTACAAGCACACGCAGATGCAGACCTCGTTCGGGGTCAACATGGTGGCGCTGGTCGACGGCGTGCCGCGGACCCTGAGCCTCAAGGAGCTGATCCAGCACTACGTGGCGCACCAGCGCGAGGTCGTCATCCGCCGCACTCAGCACGAGCTGCGCCAGGCCGAGGCCCGCGCCCACGTCCTCGAGGGAATCCTGATCGCGCTGGACAACCTCGACGCCGTCATCGACCTGATTCGCGCCTCCGCCGACCCCGACGACGCGCGTGAAGGGCTCATCAACACCTTCGGCCTCACCGAGATCCAGGCGCAGGCGATCCTCGACATGCGCCTGCAGCGCCTGACCGCGCTCGAGTCCGAGAAGGTTCGCTCCGAGCACGCGGAACTGCTCGAGAAGATCGGCGAGCTGCGGGCGATCCTTGGCGACCCGGCTCGCATCGACGCCCTGATCACCACCGAGCTCTCGGAGATCGCGACGCGCTACGGCGACGAGCGGCGCACCGAGCTCACCCACTTCGAGGGCGACATGAACATCGAGGACATCATCGCCGACCAGCAGATGGTCATCTCGATCACGCACTCCGGCTACGCGAAGCGTTTGCCGCTCGCCACCTACCGCCAGCAGCGCCGCGGCGGCATCGGGGTGATGGGAATGGACATGAAGGACGACGACTACATCGAGCACCTGCACATTTGCTCGACCCACGACTACCTGCTCTTCTTCACCAACCGTGGCAAGGTCTACCGCCTCAAGGTCTACGAGCTGCCCGAGGGCTCGCGGACGGCCAAGGGGCGCGCGCTCGTCAACGTCTTGCCGCTGCGCGAGAACGAGAAGGTCATGACCGTGATCCCCACGCGCGACTTCAAGGAGAACAAGTTCCTGGTGTTCGCGACGGCCAAGGGCCAGGTCAAGAAGACCGAGTTCCTCGCCTACAACACCAAGATCAAGGCCGACGGCATCATCGCGATCAAGATCCGCGACGGCGACGAGCTGGTGCGGGTGCGCCTGACCTCCGGTGAGGACGACATCCTCCTGGTCTCGAAGTCCGGCCATGCCTCGCGCTTCTCCGAGAAGGCCGTGCGCGCGATGGGCCGCGATGCCACCGGCGTCAAGGGGATGAACGTCGCCGGCAAGGTCGGGCGGACCCAGAACCGCGTGCTTGCGATGGACATCGCCCGCGACGAATCGGAGCTGTTCGTGGTCACCGAATACGGCTTCGGCAAGCGCACGGCGGTCGCCGAGTACCCCGTGAAGGGGCGCGGAACCAAGGGCGTCCTGACCATCAAGCTCGTCGAGCGCAAGGGCGGCCTGGCCGGAGCGCTGATCGTCCGCGAGCACCAGGACCTGCTCTTTATCTCCCAGAACGGCATGGTCCAGCGCACCAACGCCGGCGGCATCTCGCAGATGGGCCGGGCGACCCAGGGCGTCAAGGTGATGAACATCAAGGAGGACGACTGCGTGAGCGCCGTCGCCCTGGTGGTCGAGTCCAGCGGAGCGGCGGACGCCGAAGGCGTCGAAGACGCAATGCTGGAGCTTCCGGAGAACAGCTCGACGCCCGAGTAGTGCGCATCCGGCGCCTGGGGCTCTCGTCGTTGTTAGGATCGCTCGAAGGGAGAAACGCGCAAATGGCAGGAGGCGTCATGGGGCTTCGGAAGCGGATATTCGCATCGGCCGGGATCATCGTTTCGGCCGCATGTGTGGCGACGGCGCTCGCCGCCACGACGACGGTCGACGATCCAGCGGGGGATGTGTCCGGTTCGCCGTCGGGTGCAACCACCAAGCACGACGTTGACATCACCGGGGCAAGCGCTGGAATGTCGGGAAACAAGGTGAAGCTGACGATTCACGTCAAGGGCTCGATCGACGCCGCGCTCAAGCGAGTTGAGACGTCGCCGGGGTTCGCGTTCAAGAGGCCCCGGCACCCGCAGGCGTTCGACGTCTTCGGGACGGCCAACAATGGCTATACCGCAGAGAACTACACGGGGAACTCCGTCCCGGCCAATCTCAATGTCACCAGCGAGCACAGCGCGTCGATCACCTTCAACCCAGCGCCGATCGGGCTCCCGAATAACTACCGGTGGTACGCGGTGACCGGCGTATGTCAGCCATTTGATCGCGCTCCCGACTCGGGCTGGGCCGAGGGGCAGATCAGCAAGCGCTGCTGAGGACCGACGCTCAGGCGGCTGCCGCGAACTGCGGCAGGTAGGGCGTCCACGCGACGGGCACGCGCGGAGAAGCGATTTGGATGAAGACCGTTGGCCCAGGCACCCTGGGCCTGGTCCTCGGGTGCATCTCAGCCTCGCGAGGAAGCCGATTCCCCTTCTTGCGGTTGCAGGGAGCACACGAGGCGACGATGTTCTCCCAGACCGACGTCCCACCCCGGCTGCGGGGGATCACGTGGTCCACCGTCAGCCCGGTGTGCGCTTCGCGGCCGCAGTACTGGCAGGTCCAGGCATCGCGCGCCAGGACGGCCTTGCGGGTGATCTTGCGGCGGTGCACGTCGCGCGGGATCCGCACGTAGCGCATGAGCCGGATCACGCACGGGCGAGCCATCGCCATCCGCTCGGAGCGAAGGGCGCCCTCCCCGCGCTCAAGCACCTCCGCCCTCTCCTTCAGCACCAGCACCGCCGCGCGCCGGACGGTGCACACGTTGATCGGCTCGTAGCTGGCGTTTAAGACCAGGACCCTGCTGCTTCGGAGGCCCGCCACGCTCGCCATGGTGAGCAAATTCTACGGCTCCGGGGAGCGTTCCCAGTCAGTCGCCGAGCTTTGGGGCCTCGGGAGCGATCGGATAGCTGCCGAGGACGCGCACGGTCTCGGCCTTGGTGCGTAGGGCCTCAACCGCCTCCGCCACCATCGGGTCGTCCAACGGGCCCTCGATGTCGATGAAGAACATGTACCGGCCGAGTCCCTGACGAAGCGGCCGCGACTCGATCCGGTTGAGATTGACGTGGCGATTTGCAAACTCGTAGAGGGCGTCCACGAGCGCTCCCGGATGGTCTTCGCCGAGCTCGGAGAACACGAGCGAGGTGCGCCACGCCCCCTGACCCTCTGCGCGCGAGCCGGCTGGGGCCACCCAGACGAACCGCGTGACGTTGTCGCCCTCGTCCTCGACGCCCTCGCGCAGGACCGTGCAGCCGTAGAGGGCAGCCGCGGAGCTCGCGCCGAGCGCCGCCCAGGGAGCCCCCTCGCGACTGACGGTGCGGATTGCCTCCGCGCTCGACGCCGCCGCCCTGACCTCCGCCCCCGAAAGCTCCTCGCGCAAGAAGCGCGCGCACTGGGCGAGGATCTGGGGGTGCGAGAAGACCGCCTCGATCCTGTCGGGCTCGAGCGGAGTGCGCGCGATCAGGCTGTGACGTATCGGGTGGTCGTGCTCGCCAACGATCGTGACCGCCTCGCCGTCGAACGCCAAGGCGTCGAGGGTTGCTCGCACCGAGCCCTCGATCGAGTTCTCGAACGGGACCAGCGCGAGGTCGGCCTCGCCCCCGGCGACCGCCTGGATGGCGTCGTGGACCGTCGCGGCCGGAGCCCGCTCGACGCGACCGCCGCCGGCAGTTAACAACGCGTCCTCGCTGAACGTCCCGGCGGGGCCGAGGTAGGCGACTCTCACCGGCCCGAAATTAGACGATCAGCCGAAGGTGACGCTGTAGCTGGCCTTGTTGTTGGTCGTGACGTGCTCGCCGGGCACCGGTGTGACATTCAAGTCGATCTTGACCGTCTTGCCGCTCGCCGGCGCCGGCTTCAACGGCAGCGTGACCGTCTTCGTCGCATTCGGGTCGATCGAGGGAATCGTCTTGGTCTGCGATGAGCTTCCAGGCGCCCGCACGCTGACCTGAACCGCCGACTCCTTGACCGTGCCCTGGTTCTGCACGGAGACGTCGACGCTGGAGCCGGTGACCGTGACCGGCGCCGTCGTGCTGAGCGCGATGCCGCCGATCGCAGTGGCGGTGATCCCGAGCCCGCAGGTCGCCTTGGGCGGGCAGGGCGAGCCCGTTACGCCAGACCCTCCGGCGCTTGCGAACAGCGGCTCGATCTGCGTCGGGTCGAGCCAGCGCGTGGGCTCCTGCATAAAGACGCTCTCGGGGATGTTGGCGGTGATGCTCTGATCGGCCAGGACCTGGTCCATGGCAGCCTTGGCGTGGACGTAGAGGACGTCCCCCGCGATGATCTCCTTCAGGTGGTAGACGGCGGTGGACGTGGCGTCCTTGGGGTTGCCGCCCTTGTCCGCGCCGCTTGCCAGGGCTGCGGAGAACCCGCTCAGGCCGTCGCGCCGAAGCTGGTAGGCGAGGACGAGGTTGGCCTGCGCGGACTGCATCTCGCCCGGCGTCGAGAGCTGCTCGGCGCGCTGGAGCAACCCCTCCGCCCCGCCGGCGATGTTGTCGAGGGATTGGGTGAGGCCAAGGCCACTGGCGCCGGGGTTGCCCAGCTCGTCGAAGAAGTCCTTGGAGAGCTGATCGGTCGACCGTACGAGCGAGGTGACGTCGGAGGCGTAATTCTCGAGGCTGCGCTGCTTGCGGGCGTCCAGGCAGCCCTTGACGCCGAGGATGACGAGGATGAGCACGACGACGCCGAGCACGAGCGCCATGAGCCGGCGGGCCCGGAGCTGCTGCGGGTCGGGGACGCGGCGCCGCGGGGCGGGCGCACGGCGCGGCGCGTAAGGCTGTTCCTCGTCGAGGAATTCCAAGATCCAGCTCCCTAGATAGGTGCTGTTCTGCGTGGGCAGTATTACCCCTGCCTCGGAGCCTAACCCGCCCGCCAGGCAGGAAGGGCGCTGGCGTCGTCGAAGTGCAGCGAGGAATGGTCGGCGAGCTCGCGATGGAGCGCTTTCGCCTCGTCGAGAGACTGGGCGCCGGGGGAATGGGCACCGTCTATCGCGCTATGGACACCCGCCTTCAGCGCGAGGTGGCGCTCAAGGAGATCTACGGCGCCGACACCGGGAGGGTCCTGCGCGAAGCGAAGGCCGCCGCGCGGCTGAACCACCCGTCGATCGTCACCCTCTACGAGTTCGGAGCCCGTGGCGACATGGCGATTCTCGTCTCCGAGCTGGCTCACGGCGACTCGCTGGACGCCCTCGCACGGCTCGGGGAGATCACCGACCGCGAAGTCGCCTGGACGGGCGTCGAGGTGTGCGGGGCCCTCGCTCATGCCCACGAGCGCGGCGTGATCCACCGCGACGTCAAGCCGCAGAACATCGTCGTCGACCTCTCGCTCGACCCGCCCCACGCGAAGCTCATGGACTTCGGCATAGCTGCGATCGCCGGCGAAGCTCCCCTCACCGCGACCGGGCAGGTCGTGGGCACGCTCGCGTACATGTCTCCCGAGCAGGCCGAAGGCCTGGAGGCCGGCGGCGCCTCCGATGTCTATTCGCTCGCGCTGACGCTGTATGAGTGCTGGTCCGGCGAGAACCCGGCCGCGGGGCGGACGCCGGCGGCGACCGCGCGCCTGATCGGGTCGGAGCTGCGGTCGCTACGCGCCGTTCGCCCCGACCTTCCCGAGCTCCTGGTCGAAATCATCGACGATTGCCTTTCCTCCGACCCCGCCGACCGCCCGTCCCTCTCCGAGCTTGGAGCCGTGCTCGAGCGCTGCGCCGAGGAGCTCGACGGCGAGCATTGCGTCCCCGCACGCGACGGCGGCGAAGCCGGTCGGGGCGCGCCCTGGAGCGCGGGAAAGCTCCTTCCCGCGCTTGGGCTGGCCGGGCTCCTCGCCGCACTCGCCGTGCCGGCCGGGCTCCCCGGCGCCGCCCTGGTCTTGGCGGCGCTCGCCCTCCCAGCGCTGCTCGTAGCCGACCCGCTCTGGCGCGCGTCGCTTGCACCCCTTGCCGTCCCGCTGGCCGCGATCGGCCTCGGGGCTGCCGCTCCGGCGCTCACGGCGGCAGGTGACCGTGGCCGTGAACGAGCCCTTCTCGGGGCGCTCGGGTGGCTGTGGCTGGCGGCAGGGTCGCTGGCGATCGGCGCGGGCCCGGGCATGTCGTTCTCGACCCGCGCCGCCCACAGCTGGTCGCACTCCGCCGATGCCGCTGCGAGTGGCGTCATCGCACCCCTCTTCGACCCTGCCTGCCTGGGCGCCACCGCCCTGTTCGCATTCGCCGCCTGGGCCATCGGCCCAATCGCCCGCGCCCGGCACCTGCCGATCGCCCTGCTCGGTGCATTGCTCTGGGGCGCCGGCCTCGACGCGGGCCTGCGCGGCCTCGACCTGGCCGCCGTGTCGCCGTCGCCGTTGATCGGCGCACTCGCCGCTGCTCTCGCGGCGGTTCTCATCGCCCGCCCTGGTTTCAGGCCCCGCGAGCTCCGGGCACCCGCGCTCGGCTGACCCCCACCCGGGCACCCGGTTGTCCGGGCGCCTAGGATTCCCGCAGCGCCGGGCCCCGTCCCGCGCCGAGGGAGCACGAGCCATCAGCGTCCTGCGAAATCTCGAAGCGCGCATCGAGAGCCTCGTCGAAGGTGTGTTCAGCCGTGCCTTCTCGTCGCAAGTTCAGCCGGTTGAGATCGCGCGCAAGCTGGCCAAGGAGATGGACGCCCACCGCACGGCCTCCATCTCGCGCACCTATGTGCCCAACCAGTACACGGTGTGGCTCTCGACTTCCGACCACGAGCGCATCGAGGGCTATGAGCGCTCGCTCGGGCAGGAGCTTTCGGCATACCTGCTCGAGCACGCCCGCCGCAACGATTACGCGCTGCTGACGAGGCCCGAGATCGAGCTCAAAGTGGACGAGCGTCTGCGCCTCGGCGAGTTCGGCATCCAGACCCGGCTCGTCAACCCGCCGGCGCGTGGCGGCGAGGGGTTCTCCCAGGGCGAGGAGGGCCACACCATGATCTATTCGGCGCCTCCCAAGCAGCAGCGGCCGAAGTCGCGCCGCCCCCAGGAGCGGCTCGTCGACACGAAGGCGATCGTCTCCCTCGCGGATCGACGCTACGTCCTGGAGGGGCCGGTTGCCGCGCTGGGCCGCTCGCGGGAATGCGACTGCGTCCTCGACGACCCCAACATCTCGCGCCGCCACGCCGAGCTTCGTCGCAGCTCCAACGGCGACTGGCAGGTGGTTGACCTGGGCTCGACCAATGGCGTCAAGGTCAATGGCCGCCTGGTGGACCGCTCGCGCCTCTCGCCCGGCGACGAGGTGGTGCTCGGTACGACCCGGTTCACCTTCGACATCGAACAGTGAGCAACACGGAGCCCATCGCGGTCGCGCTGAAGTTCGCGTTTCTCGCGGTTCTCTACCTCTTCCTGCTCTGGGTGGCCCGCAGCGCTTTGCGGGAGCTTCGCCGCACGACCACCGGCGGGCGCCCCGCGCCCGAGGCGACGGGATTTCATCCCATCGGGCCCGGAGGACGGTCGGCAGCGACGGATGCGTTCCTGGTGGTCGTCACGGGCGGGGGGCTGACGCCCGGCGAGCGATTCGACCTCTTCGGCGGCCTCACGATCGGCCGCTCGGCGCAGGCCGATGTGAGGATCGAAGACCGCTTCGCATCGGGTATCCATGCTCGCATCTACTCTCGCGGCGCCACCTATTACGTTGAGGACATGAACTCCACAAACGGCACATTCCTGAATGGCGCGCAGCTCGCCGGGGAGGCGGCGCTGAGCGACCTGGATGAGGTCCGGATCGGCGACACCGAAATGCGCTTCGAGCTCGACCTGCCCGGAGACGGGTAGCCGGCGCACGTGCTACAGATCGTCGAGCAGGCGCATCGGTCTGATACGGGGCGCCAACGGGCCGCGAACGAGGACTCGTTCTTCGCCCAGTCCCCGCTGTTCGCGGTGGCCGACGGCATGGGCGGAGCGCAGGCCGGAGAGGTCGCCTCGCGCATCGCCGCGGACTCGTTCCAGTCCGCCGAGTCCGCCGAGCGCGGTGACGCCTCGCCCGAGGCCTACCTGCGCACGATCGCCGAGGAGGCAAACCGCAAGATCCACGAGCTTGCCCAAGCGGATGCCAGCCGCTCGGGCATGGGGACCACGTTTACCGCCGCCATGCTGGAGGGCGAGGAGCTCAGCCTCGCACACGTCGGCGACAGCCGCGCCTACCGCTACCGCGACGGCGAGCTGAAGCTCCTCACATCGGACCACTCGCTCGTCGAGGAGCTTCGCCGCCAGGGACGCCTGACCGACGAGCAGGCCGAAGACCACCCCCAGCGCTCGATCATCACCCGCGCGCTCGGCCCGGAGCCCGAGGTCGAGGTGGACACCATGACCTACCGCGTCAAGCCGGGCGACATCTACCTGCTCTGCTCCGACGGCCTCACGACGATGCTGAAGGAGGACAAGATCACGGGGATCCTCGCCTCATCGCCGACCCTCGAGGAGGCCGTCGCCGCGCTGATCGACGAGGCGAACATGGCCGGCGGCCGCGACAACATCACCGCCGTCGCCTTCCGGGCGGACGACGACAAGGCTCCCGTCGGGCGCGCTCCCGTGAAGCCGCGGCCCGACAAGGAGGCGGCGACCCTCGTGGGGGTGTCGGCTGCCGATGAAGGCCTCAGCGGCCAGGCCGTCCGCGAGCGAGCCGCTGCGTCTTCTGCGGCCGGGCGCCGCGCCTCGCAGGCTCCGTCCTCCCGGCGTCCCTCCCGTCGCCGGCGGCTCGCGCTGCGCATTCTCGTCCCGCTCGTGATCGTTGCCGCGCTGCTCGCCGGCGGGATCTACGGGATCCGCCAGGTCTACTTCCTCGGGTCGGATTCCGCGGGCAGGCTCGCCCTCTATCGCGGCCTTCCGTACGACCTGCCCCTCGGCATCCACCTCTACTCCGAGCAGTACGCGGCGCCCATCCAGGTGAGCTCGCTGCCCGCGGATCGCCAGCCGGGAGCCACCGACCACACGCTGCGCGGTCACGGCGACGCGGTCAGCCTCCTCGACGACCTCGTCAAGGCGGCACGCACGCCGGCCGTCCGCAAACGCAGCGCTGGCAACCCGCCGCCCAGGCGAAACACGAGCGGTGTCGTAGCGGGTCATCACCCCGGTGGCGCGCAGGTCGCGAAGAGCGGCAGCGGCAGCGGCGGAGGGGGCCGCCAGGGTGGGGGCGGGGGCACGCACAAGTGAAGGCTCGCAACCGCGAGCTGCTCGCACTGATTCCCGTAGCCGTTCTCATCACCGCCGGCTTTACGGCGGTGCTGATCGTCAACAGCAACCACATCTCCAACCTCAGCGTGATCTACGGGGGCTACTTCCTGGCCGTCTGCCTCGGGGTCCACCTCTTCATCCGCGCCCGGCTTCCCTACGCGGATCCGTACCTCTTCCCCCTCTGCGCCCTGCTGGCCGCGGTGGGCCTGGTGATCCTCTACCGGATCAACGATGCCCTGGCGCTCAAGCAGGCCTCGATCTTCGTGGCCGGCGCGGTGCTCCTGGCCCTGACGATCATCTTCCTCCGCGACTACAAGGTGCTGGAGCGGTACCGATATCTCATCGCCCTCGCGGGCATGGGCCTGCTGCTCGCGCCGCGCCTGCCCGGCATCGGCTCGCAGGTAAACGGCGCCTACCTCGGGATCAACGCCGGCCCGCTCTCATTTCAGCCCGCCGAGGTGGCGAAGATCTGCATCGTCATCTTTTTGGCGAGCTACCTGCACGAGCGCCGCGAGCTCTTAACGGTGGGCGCCAAACGAGTCCTCGGCCTGACGATCCCCCCGCTCAAGCACTTCGGGCCGCTGTTGGCCGTATGGGGCGCGGCGATGCTCCTGCTCTTCGTCATCCGCGACATCGGCAGCTCGCTGATGTTCTTCGGTGCGTTCCTGGCGCTTTTGTATGTGGCCACGAACCGGCTCTCCTACGTCCTGGCCGGCCTTGCGCTGTTTCTGGTTGGCACCTATTTCGTCTCGCACTCGGTCGCCCACGTGCAGGAGCGCGTGGACATCTGGCTGCACCCTTTCGCCAAGCACGGCCCCTCGGGGGCCGGCCAGGTGCAGCAGTCGCTCTTCGCCCAGGCGGACGGTGGCCTCTTCGGAGCGGGCCTCGGTAGCTCCCTGCTGAAGCTCACCGGCCCCTTCGCGCCGCATTGCGTCCAGGCTTTCCCCGACTGCGGCTCGATCCTTCCCGCCCCTCATACCGATGAGATCTACGCGGTGATCGTCTCCGAGCTCGGCCTCTTCGGAGGCGTCGGCGTGATCGTGATCTACGCGATGATCGCTGCCCGCGGGTTCAAGACTGCCGTGATGGCGCCCGATGGGTTCTCCAAGCTTCTCGCCGCCGGCCTCACCGCGGTCTTCGCGCTCCAGGCGTTCGTGATCATCGGCGGCGTCGTCAAGCTGATCCCGCTGACCGGTGTGACGATGCCGTTCGTTTCCTTCGGCGGCAGCTCGGTGATCGCGAACATGGTCCTGCTGGCGCTTCTGCTGCAGATCTCCGACCGCGCGCGGCGCCCCGTCCAGCCATTCGAGCTCGGCCCCGCCCCGCCCCCGCCCCCCGACCTCGAGATGGGCTACCCGTGAACGCCCCTATCGTCCGCATCTACGGGTTCATCCTGCTGCTCTTCGCCGGGCTGATCGGCTTCTCTTCGTATTGGGCCGTTTTCCACGCCGACGCGCTCAAGCAGAACTCGCTGAACCACCGGCCGCTGATCGAGACGCAGACGATCAAGCGCGGCAACATCACCACCGCCGACGGCCAGCTGGTCGCCGAGTCAAAGCCCCAGGGTGGCGGCGCCAACCCCATCTACGTGCGCGACTACCCAACCGGTTCCCTGTTCGGTCACCCGGTCGGCTACAGCTACATCCAGGTCGGGCAAAGCGAGCTCGAGAGCTCGCTCAACGACTCGCTGGTCGGAAGCTCCAACGAGTTCTCCTCCATCCTCGACGAGCTGCGCGGTCATGCTCAGGTGGGGGACAACGTGGCGCTCACGATCAACTCGACGGTCCAAAAGACGGCAATGGACGCCCTGAACGCCGCCAATGCCAGCACGGCTGGATCCAATGGCGCCGGCGCTGTGGTTGCCCTGAATCCGACCACCGGCGCCGTGCTCGCAATGGCGTCGACGCCCCCGTACGACCCCAACGCCGTGGCGAACACCAGCACCTACTCGAAGCTCAACCGCGACAAGGCCGCTCCCCTCGTAGATCGGGCCGTGCAGAGCCGCTATCCGCCGGGCTCGACCATGAAGGTCGTAACCGCCGCCGCGGCGCTCGACTCGGGCCAGTTCACGCCGGACACGGTGCTCTCGGGAGCTTCGCCGATCACAATCAGCGGCTCCCCTCTTTCCAACTCGAACGGGGAGCAGTTCGGCGACATCAGCATGACAACGGCGCTCACTTTCTCGGTCAACACCTACTTTGCTCAGGTCGGCGAGAAGCTAGGCCCCGGCCCAATGGTCGACATGATGAAGCGCTTCGGTTTCTACTCCGACCCGCAGGCGCAGCTGCCGGACACCGATATGACGGCCTCCGGCCCGCTGAACACCAGCGGCAACCTCGTCACGAGCGGGTTCGACGTCGGGCGCGTTGCGATCGGTCAGGGCGGCGCCGAGGGGACGATGCTCGCAACCCCGTTCCAGATGGCGGAGGTCGCCGCCGCCGTCGCCAACGGTGGCGTCCTCGAAAGGCCGTCGCTCGTCCAGAAGGTGACCGACCCCGACGGGCGAACGCTCTCGGAGCTGAAGGCGCAGGCGCAGTCGACCGTGATGAAGCCGCAAACCGCAACTCAGCTGACCGACATGATGACCAGGGTTACCCAGGAGGGAACCGCTGCCGGCCTCACCGTGGGCGGCGCCCCGTTTGCCGGCAAGACCGGAACCGCGGAGATCGGCGACCCGGCGCTCGGAGTCCACCAGCCCTGGTTCATCGCGTTTGCGCCCGCATCGGACCCGCAGGTGGCAGTTGCCGCCACGATCGAGCGCTGCGCGGGCTGCTTCGGCGCTGAGGTCGCCGGCCCCATTGCGACCAAGGTGATGGAAGCGGCCATCGCGAGCGGCGGATGAACCCGCTCGCACCCGACACCCTGGTAGACGGCCGCTACCGCCTCGTGCGCCGCATCGGCGCGGGCGGAATGGCTGACGTCTGGTGCGCCGACGACGAGATGCTGAAGCGCCGGGTGGCGCTGAAGTTCCTGCTCGAGCGCTACGCGGAGGACCAGCAGTTCGTCGAGCGCTTTCGCCGCGAGGCGGCGGCAGCCGCGGGGCTTCAGCACCCCAACGTGGTCTCGGTGTACGACCGCGGCGAGCACGAGGGCCGGCCGTTCATCGTCATGGAGTACGTCGAGGGGGCGTCGCTCAAGGATCTGATCACGCGCGGGCTTTCCGCCGGGGAGGCAATCGAGATCGTCCGGCAGGTGCTCGCCGGCGCCCGCTTCGCTCACTCGCGGGGAATCATCCATCGCGACCTGAAGCCTCAGAACGTCCTCGTCGACCGTGAGGGTCGCGCGCGGGTCGCCGACTTCGGAATCGCCCGGGCAGGGCCTTCGGAGATCACCCAGACGGGCTCGGTGCTAGGCACCGCCCAGTACCTCTCACCGGAGCAGGCGCAGGGGCTCGAGACGACGGCTGCCTCCGACCTCTATTCGATCGGCGCGGTGCTCTACGAGGCGCTCACCGGGCAGGTGCCTTTCGATGCGTCCACCCCGGTCGCGATCGCCCTGAAGCAGGTGTCCGAGCAGCCGCGCCCGCCAAGTGAGATCAACCCGACCATCCCGCCCGCCCTCGACGCCGTCGTCTTGAAAGCGCTCGCGAAGGAGCCGGCCAACCGCTACCGCTCCGCGGACGAGATGCTCGCGGGCTTGGCCGCCGTTGAGGCCGATCCAGGCAGTGCTCCCACCGACACAGCGACTTTCGCCCAAACAGTGCCCGCCGTGGTCTCCACCACGGCACCGACCCAGCCGCCGGTCAATGACCCGGTTCCGCCGCCGCTGGTGGAGGAGGAGGGGTTCTGGACGCGCAACCGGCTGATCGCCGCCGGATTGGCTTTGCTTGTCCTCATCGCCGTGGTGCTCTACCTGTTGCTGAGCGGCGGCGACGGGAAGCAGGTGACGGTTCCAGGGGTCGTCGGCAAGCAGCAGGATGAGGCAACTGCGCAGCTCGAGCAGGCGGGCTTCAAGGTCCTGCCGACTCCGACCCCCAGCAAGGCACAGATCGGCCAGGTCCTCGAACAGTTCCCCAGCGGGGGAGTCCAGGCCGACCAGGGCTCCACGGTCCGGATCACCTATTCGACGGGCCTCGGCAAGGCGACCATTCCCACGAAGCTCGCAGGGCTCACGCTCGCCGAAGCCGAGAAGCAGCTGAGGGCTCGCGGGTTCAAGAGCTTCACGATCGGCCGGCGGTACTCATCGAGCGTCGACGCGGGCAGGGTGATCTCTACTCAGCCGGCCGGCGGGGCCTTGGCCTCTCGCAGCCAGACGGTGACGATCGCCGTCTCCAGGGGAGCGAACCTGGTCTCCGTCCCCTCGGTGGTGGGCCAGCAGCAGGCCGACGCGGTGGCGGCGATTACCCAGTTGAACCTCAGGCCCCGGATCACCCGGGAGAACAGCGACGTGCCCGTCGGGCAGGTGGTCAGCCAGACGCCCTCGGGCGGCCAGCAGGTCGCGCCGCGCTCGACCGTCGTGATCACGGTCTCGAAGGGTGTTGGGACCATCGTCCTCCCGAACGTGGTGGGTCAGCCCAAGGCGGATGCGATCGCCACCCTGAAGAGCCACGGCGTGACCGGCAACATCGTCGTCCAAAAGCAGGACACGAGCGACCAGGCGATGGCCGGTCACGTGATCGATGAGGCGCCACCAGGCGGCAGCATGGCTCTCCCCACCGACCAGGTGATCCTCACCGTGGGCCACTTCGTCGCGCCTCCGCCGACGACCAGCTCGACGACAACCACAACGAACTCGACCACCACGACCCCCGCCAAGCCGCACTTCGGGCGCCGCCGCGGATGAGGGTCGCGGTCCTGAGTGGTGGCCGCTCCTCCGAGCATCCGGTGTCGCTGCGCTCCGGGCACTCGGTGGCGGAGGGCCTGCGCGACGCCGGGCACGACGTCGTCGAGGTCCTGATCGAGCGCGACGGACGCTGGCTGGAGGCGGGCGAGGAGATCCAGCTGCGCGCCGCTGGAGGCCTCCTCGAGTGTGACGTTGCGTTTCCCGTCTTGCACGGGCCGTTCGGTGAGGACGGGACTGTGCAGGGCCTCCTCGAATGTCTCGACGTCCCCTACGTCGGCCCGGGGGTCCTCGCGGCGGCGGTCACCATCGACAAGCTGGTCTGCAAGCGCCTGCTTTCCTTCCACGGGATCCCTCAGGTCGACTTCTGCGAGGTGGGCGAGGAGGGCTGGCGCGAGCACGCGGCGGCGATGGGGCGGCCGCTATGGGTGAAGCCCTCCCGGCTGGGTTCGAGCGTGGGCATCTCCAGGGTATCCGGCCCCGAACGCGAGCTCGACGAGGCCGTGAACCTCGCGCTGCGCCACGACCCACGGGTGATCATCGAGGCCCACAGCGGCGGCCGCGAGGTGGAATGCTCGGTGATGGGCAACGAAGAGCCCGAGACGTCGCAGCCCGGCGAGATCGTCGCCCACGCCGATTGGTACGACTACGCCGCCAAGTACGACGAGGGCGGCATGGAGCTCGTCGTGCCGGCGCCGCTCGGTGACGACCTGGTGGCGACCGTGCGCGAGCTGGCTGCCCGCGTGTTCAAGGCGGTCGGCGCGAGCGGCCTGGCGCGCTGCGACTTCTTCGTCACCGACGCCGGCGAGGTCATCGTCAACGAGATCAACACGATCCCCGGCTTCACCGAGACGAGCGTGTTCGCCAAGCTCTTCGAAGCCAGCGGCGTTCCCTACACGGACGTCGTCAATCGCCTGGTCCACCTCGCCCTCGAGCGCCACGAGCGCGAGCGCTCGTTCGAGTTCTAGCTGAAGAGCTTGATGTCCTTGACCTGGACGTTGTAGCCGCCGAAGCCACCCTCGGGAGACTGGGTGGCATTGGGCGAAAGGCGCGTGAACCAGACCAGGTAGAACTCGGTCGGGTGCGTGTCGTTGAGCTGAACCTGCTGATCCGTGGAGCCGCTGTCGACGCTGCCGATCGGATCACCCCAGCCCGCCAATGACGCGGGGGCCGCGGAGCTTGCAGAGCCGTAGATGTCGGCTTTCCAGCCCCCGGCGGTCGTCGTGATCTGCATCGTCCGCGCCGAAACCGACTTGCCGGCGTCGACCCAGATCCCAACGCCGGGCTTGTTCGCGGACTCGGTGAGCGTCGCGGAGGTTGTGTAGGTCTCGGTCGCCCACGTCGTGCTCGGGTTGTCATCGGTGACGTTCGGCGCATCTGCGTTGTGCTCTTCCCCGGGGGGATCGCCGGAGGGATCGAAGGCATCGGCGTTTGTGAGCCGGATCGCAGCGCCACTCGGTATTGCCGATCCGGTAGAGGCCTGGTGGTCCTTGCTTCCCGTGAGCCCCGCGATCAGCAGGGCCGCGGCGGTGCCGGCCAGCACGAGCACGATCCCCGCCAGCGAAGCCTTGCGGCTCGGCAGCAGGCGGCGGCGTTCGCCGACGCTGTCGAGCACCGTGGTGGCCTGACCGTGGGCGGTTCCCGAGCGGGAAACCTCGACCTCCAGCGCCCCCTCGAGCTCGGCGAGCATCGCGTTCATGTCGGCGTAGCGCTTCTTCGGATCTTTCAGCGTCGCCCGCTCGATCACGGCGGCGAGGGCTGAGGAGGCATCGGGGCGGCGCTCCTGAAGATCGGGCATCGGCTCGTTCACGTGCTTCATCGCGACGCCCACGAGCGAGTCGGCTTCGAAGGGCACGCTGCCGGTGAGCATCTCGTAGAGCAGGACGCCGAGCGAGTAGATGTCCGAGCGGGCGTCGACGCCCTGGCCCATCGCCTGTTCGGGCGAGACGTAGTCGGTCGTGCCCAGCACGCGCCCGGTCTTCGTCAGCCCGTCGGCCTCGAGTTCGCGGGCGATGCCGAAGTCGGTCACCTTGGCGCGCCCCTCGGGGTCGATCAGGACGTTCTGCGGCTTGACGTCGCGGTGGACGAGCTTGTTGACGTGCGCGGCCGCCAGGCCCCGCCCCACCTCGATCGCGTAGGCGGCCGCTTCGTCGAGGGGCAGGCGACCGAGGCGGTCGATCCGCTGCTTCAGCGTCTCTCCCTCGACGTACTCGAAGACGATGTAGGGATAGCCGCCGTCCTCGCCCGCGTCGATCACGGAGACGACGTTTGGATGCGAGACCTGCGCGACGGACCGCGCCTCGCGCCGGAAGCGCTCGAGCTGATCGGGCTGGTCCGACATTTCGCGGTGCATGAGCTTCACCGCGATCCAGCGCTCCAAGGTCTCATCGCGCGCCAGATACACGGTCGACATGCCACCGCTGCCGAGCTTGGAGTCGAGCTTGTAGCGCCCCGAGAGGACCGTCCCGATGAGGCTGTGTTGCAGCGGGGATCTGAAGTCCTCGGTCATCAACGGGCTACTTTCGACGACGGCGGCCGGAATCTGCCTTGTTGGGAGCTGCGTTGCGCCCGGTCAGAGTCGGCGGACTGCCGAAGGTGGCCCGGTGGCCCGTCCGATGCGCTTCGCTTCTCGATAGTGCTCCCGCAATACCCCGAGCGCCGCTTCCTCATCAGCCGCAGCGACGACGCAGCAAAAGCCGCAGCCCATGTTGAAGACCTCGTACATCTCCTCCTCATCGACCCGCCCGAGCTCGGCGATCAGGCCGAACACGGGCGGCGCCGGCAGCGGGTCGTCGATCTCGAAGCCGACGTGGTCGCCGAGTCGCAGGAGGTTGTCGAAGCCGCCACCGGTGATGTGGGCGAGACCGCGAACGTCCACCGCGGACTCCAGCAAGGCCAAAGCCGCTCGCACGTACATCTCGGTCGGCTCTAGTAGGACGTCGCCAAGCGGCCGCCCGAGTCGCTCGTCGTCCATCGAGACGCTCGCGAGCGCGTGGCGCGCCAGCGTGTAGCCATTGGAGTGAAGTCCTGATGAAGGGAGGCCGATGACCGCATCGCCGACGTCGATTCGCTCGCCGGTGACGATTGCGTCGAGAGCGACCAGACCGACGCAGGTCCCGCCGAGCTCGTGCCCCGCGACGATCTCGCCGACCTGCGCCACCTCGCCGCCGGTGATCTCCAGCTCCGCCAGCTCGGCTCCGCGCGCCAGACCCTCGCCGAGCGCCGAGAAGACCTCCGGGTCGGCATCGGCGCAGAGCACGAAGTCGAGCATCGCCAGCGGGCGGGCCCCAACACAGACAACGTCGTTGGCATTCATTGCGACGCAGTCGATGCCGATCGTGTCGAAGCGCCCGAGCCGCTCGGCAACGATCATCTTCGTGCCGACCGTGTCGGTGGACATCGCCAGTCCGGTCCGCTCATCGAGGCGGATGATGCTCGCGTAGTGGCCCGGCAGATGCACCTGGCGAGACGAGAACCCCAGCTGCGCCCCGCGCAGCGAAGCCACCAGGGCGGCCACCGCCTTGTCGCCGCGGCTCTGGTCGACGCCGGGGCCCGCGTATGCATCGTCGGGCTGGTTGCCGGGCGCCATCGGGCGGATTCAATCGCACCGCCCGGACCGCCGGGTTTTTCTGCCTCGCACGCGGGTAGGTGAAAAGGGCAGGTGAGCCGAGCGCCTCGGCGGCGCAATGGGTGAAATGACGCGGCATGGAGGTGAGCGATGGCGAGCACTGACGCGACGAGCGGCGATCTGGAGCAGACCCTTGGCGAGCTCCTCGAGGTGGAGAAGTTCGATCCGCCGGGGGAGTTCGTCTCCAGGGCCCGGATCACCGACAGCTCGGTTCACGAGGAGGCCGAGGCCGACCCGCCGGGATTTTGGCTTCGCCAGGCAAAGGAGCTCCTCGACTGGGACACCGAGCCGGCGGAGGCGCTCGATGACTCGGACCCGCCTTTCTATCGCTGGTTTGCCGACGGCAAGCTGAACGCCTCGTACAACTGTCTCGACCGCCACGTCGAGGCGGGCAACGGCGGCCGCGTCGCCTATCACTGGCGCGGGGAAGAGGGCGAAGAGCGAGACATCACCTATGCCGAGCTCCTCGCCGACGTCCAGCGGCTCGCGAACGCCCTCAAGGATCGCGGCATCGGGCAGGGAGACGTGGTGGGCATCTACCTGCCGATGATCCCCGAGGTCGTCGTGTCGATGCTCGCCTGCGCGCGTATCGGAGCTCCCCACAACGTCGTCTTCGGCGGGTTCTCTCCCGAGGCCGTGCGCGAGCGGATGGAGTTCTCCGACGCCAAGGCGCTGATCACCGCCGACGAGGCTCGCCGCAAGGGCAAGACGGCCCCCGTGAAGTCCCAGGTCGACGAGGTTATGGGGGACCTGCCGACTCTCGAGACGATCGTCGTGGTCCGCAACACCGGTGGCGACTGCCCAATGAACGAAGCTCGCGACGTCTACTACGACGAGGCGCTCGAGGCGGCCGACGACGAGTGCCCGGCCGAGGCGCTCGACGCCGAGCATCCCCTCTACATCCTCTACACCTCAGGCTCGACCGCGAAGCCGAAGGGCATCCTCCATACAACCGGCGGCCACCTCACGCAGGTGGCGTGGACGCACGCCAACGTGTTCGACCTCCAGGACGACTCGGTCTACTGGTGCGCGGCCGACGTCGGCTGGGTGACCGGGCACAGCTACATCGTCTATGGCCCCCTCGCCAACGGCGCGACCTCGGTGATGTACGAAGGCGCTCCCGACTACCCGGCCAAGGACATCTGGTGGGAGATCGTTGAGCGTTACGGCGTAACGATCCTCTACTGCGCGCCGACGGCGATTCGCACCCACATGAAGTGGGGGGCGGAGCACGCTTCCAGTCACGACCTGTCCACGCTTCGCATCCTCGGCACCGTCGGCGAGCCCATCAACCCGAAAGCCTGGCTTTGGTACTACAAGGTCATCGGTGGCGAGCGCTGCCCGGTGGTCGACACCTGGTGGCAGACCGAGACCGGCGGGATCATGATCACGACCCTGCCCGGCGCCCAGGCGATGAAGCCCGGTTCTGCCGGTACGCCGCTGCCGGGGTTCGCCGCCGCGGTGCGCTCGGAGGAGGGTGAGGAGCTCGACCGGGATACCCAGGGCCTGCTTTCGCTCTCGCGGCCGTGGCCCGGGATGCTGCGGACTCTCTACCGCGAAAAGGACCGCTTCATCGAGACGTACTTCGAGAAGTTCGGCAAGGAGACCTACCTGGTCGGCGATGCTTCGCGGCAGGATTCCGACGGCTACTTCTGGGTGATAGGGCGAGTCGACGACGTTCTCAATGTCTCCGGCCACCGGATGTCCACCGCCGAGATCGAATCGGCCATCGTCTCCCACCCCAAGGTCGCCGAGGCCGCCGTCATCGGCCAGAGCGACGACGACACGGGGCAGTCGGTGTGCGCCTTCGTGACTCTGAGTGGCGACGCCGAGGGCTCCGACGAGCTCATCGGGGACCTCCGCGAGCACGTCGCCAAGCGGATCGGGAAGCTCGCGCGTCCGAAGCGGGTGATCTGGGCCAACGAGCTGCCGAAGACGCGCTCGGGCAAGATCATGCGCCGCCTTTTGCGCGACATCGCCGAGGGACGCGAGCTCGGTGATGTGACCACCCTGGCGGACCCGGCGGTGATGGACAAGCTCGACGAGAAGATCAAAGAGCGCGGCGACGAGGACTGATCGGCCGGGTGCCAGGGTTGCAGGCGGCCGTCAGCAAGGCCGCCGTCGCCGGACCCTGAGCAACACCACGGACGCCAACGCCGCGCGGTAGGCCGCGTACGGCCATAGGGCGCGGTCGCGCTCCACGAGGGCGATCAGCCGCTGCGAAGCGAGCGTGGACCCGAAAGCGGCGCCCGCGCCGACGACAACCGAGCGCCGAAGCGCCGGGTCGATGCCGCGGCGGCGAAGCCGTACGCCCTTCAGAATCGCCGCGCCCACGATGACGGGCAGCGCCACGGTGCGGGAGAGCAGGTTCGCCTGCGCTCGCGTGAAGCGGCGCCAGCGCGCTGCTGTGAGCGTCGCTCCGTTGCGCGAGACGCCCGGAACCAGCGCGCTCGCCTGCGCCACGCCCAGGGCCAGGCCGTCGACCGCGCCGGCTTCGCCAGGACCACGGGTAGCGGGCGAGCGATCAGCTGCGACCATTGCCGCTCCGCCGGCGAGGAGGCCGATGGCGGTTGAGCGCGGCCCCCCAAAGCGCTCCTCGATGATCCGCTCGAAGCGGTAACCGACGAAGGCCGGTGGCAGAAACGAAAGGGCCACCACGAGCGCCCGCCGCGTATCGAACTCGCGCAGCTCCGAAGCGATTTGCCGCCGCTGGCCGATCAAGAGCGCCGCCGCAGCACCCGCGTGGACCGCTACCTCGAAGCTCTTGCGAGACTCCGGGTCGGCGCGCCGCCAGCTCCACTCCCGAAGCCAGGGCGTAAGGGCGAGGTGAGCGGAGCTCGACACGGGCAGAAGCTCCGTGGGCCCCTGGATGGCCCCGAGCGCAGCCGCCTCGGCCGAGCTCAGCCTTGGCTCGTCCGCTCCCAAGCGCCCCGCCGGCGAAGTACGTAGTAGGCAACCGCCACGATCGCGAGCGCCACGATCGCGTAGTCGACGTAATGGAGGTGCGTGCGCCAGGTCTCCCAGCGATCGCCGACCTCGCGGCCGAGGATCCCGAGAGCCAGGACCCAAGGAATGCTGCCCGCGAGGGTGAGGGCGGTGAAGCGCCAGACGGGCATCCGGGCCGCCCCGGCCGGGAGCGAGATGAACGTCCTGACTATCGGCAGCATCCGCGAGAAGAACACGGCGGCCGAGCCACGCTCGGCAAACCAGCGATCCGCTCGTGCCAGCTGGGCGGGGCTCACGTGGATGAACCGGTTCTGCTCCAGCAGCTCGATCCGCCCCAGGTAGCCCACCGCGTAGGCGATCAGCGAACCCACCACGTTCCCGGCGACGCCGGCGACCACGATCCCCAGCAATGTCAGATCGCCCTGCGAGACGCTGAAGCCCGCGAAGAGCATGATCGCCTCGCTCGGGATCGGGATGCAGGCACTCTCGAGCGTCATCAGCACGAAAACCCCGGCTAGGCCGGCGGAGTTGATGAAGTCGGTGGCGAAGTTAACCACCGGGTCGAGGATGTCGCCCGGAATGAGCATGGGAGCGACGGCCCATGTTAGGGCCGAACGCATGCAGCGGCCCAGGAGCCGCCTTTAGACTTGTGTGGGATGACGCGACTGTCCCGGGCGTTTCCCGTGTACCGAACTCGCGCGCTGCAGCTGGGCGCCGATGCCCTGCTGGCGGCATGCGCCTTCGCGCTCGCGTTTCGCCTGCGGTTCCTCGACACGCCGGGCGGGATTCCCGAGCGCTACTGGACGATGCTCTGGCACTCGGTCGCCTTCGTTGCGCTCGGCAAAGCGTGCGTCTTCGAGATCCTGGGCCTGCACCGCGATTGGTGGCGCTACTTCCGCCTGCCCGAGCTCTGGCCGGTGATCCGGGCCGCCGCGTTCGCCAGCGCCCTGCTGGTGGCGGTGTTCGTGCTCGCCAGGCCATTCGGCGACGGCCTGCCGCGCTCGGTGATCGTGTTCGACTTCATCTTTACCTTCATGTTCACCGGAGGCGCTCGGCTGGCCGTCCGGATGGTGGCCGAGCGACCCCGGCGGAGCTCCCGCCGCGACGCCCGCGGGATCCTCGTGATCGGCGCCGGCTCCGGCGGACAGATGGTCGTGCGCGAGATGCACCTGAACCCGAACCTCGGCGCCAGGGCGATCGGCTTCCTCGACGACGATCCCCGCAAACGGGGGATGCGCGCCGCCGGGGTGAGCGTCCTCGGCACGACCGACGACATCGAGCCGGTCCTCGACAAGCGGGTTCCCGACGAAGTGGTGATCGCGATTCCGTCGGCGCCCGGAACGCTTCGCGCCAAGGTCGTCACGGCCTGTCGCGAGCGCGATATCCCGGTGCGCACGCTGCCGACCGTGTTCGAGCTGCTTCGCGGCGGCGTCCAGCTCACCCGCCAGCTTCGCGAGGTCAAGGTCGAAGATGTCCTAGGGCGCGAGCCGGTTGTGATGGAGCTCGACAGGGTCGGCGCCTACTTGCGCGACCGGATCGTGCTCGTGACGGGGGCGGGTGGCTCGATCGGATCCGAGCTTTCCCGTCAGATCGCGCGCGTTCACCCCAAGCTGCTCGTCCTGCTCGACCAGGCAGAGGACAACCTCTTCGAGATCGACAGCGAGATGAGCGAGAAATGGCATTTCACGCGCTTCGAGTCGGTGCTGGCCGACTGCCGTGAGGGCGACCGGATGCTCGAGGTGATGCAGCGCTTCAAGCCCGACGTTGTCTTCCACGCGGCGGCGTACAAGCACGTCCCGCTGATGGAAGAGAATCCGCTCGAGGCCGTTCGCAACAACGCGATCGCCACGCGGATCGTCGCCGAGACCGCCGCGGTCGCGGGCGCCGAGCGCTTCGTCCTCATCTCGACCGACAAGGCGGTCAACCCCCGCACCGTGATGGGCGCCTCCAAGGCGATGGCCGAGTGGGTCGTGGAGTCCGCCGGAGTCCGCCATCCCGGCACCCGATTCGTCACCGTCCGGTTCGGAAACGTGCTGGGTTCGTCGGGGAGCGTCGTGCCGATCTTCCGCCGCCAGATCGAGCGCGGCGGGCCGGTGACCGTCACCCACCCCGAGATGACGCGCTACTTCATGACGATTCCCGAGGCCGTGCAGCTGGTCATCCAGGCGGCAAACCTCGGCATCGTCTCGGGCGAGATCTTTGTCTTGGAGATGGGCGAGCCGGTGCGGATCATGGACCTGGCGGCGAACATGATCCGACTTGCCGGCTACGAGCCCGAGGCGGACATCGCCATCGAGATCGTCGGCCCGCGCCCGGGCGAGAAGATCCATGAGGAGCTCCTGAATGACGAGGAGCGATCCGAGCCCACCACCGCCGACCGCATTGTGCGTGCCGTCCGCACGGTTCCCCTCGACTCCAACTGGGTGGCCGAGGCCCTCGAGCGGCTCGATCGGCTGGTCGCGTCGGGCGATGAGGCAGGGCTTGCTGTGCGCACTGTCGAGGTGGTGGCGGAGCATCGGGCGACCATGGCGAGCTTCATGGTCGACGCCGGGGCCTGACCTCGCGGCCCTAGCGGACGCTGCTGCGGCGGCCTCGCCACGTAAGATCACCGCCGCCAGAGCGGCAAGCAGCAAGCAAGCAGCCGGCTGCGGTCCGATTCCGCGCGGGCACACTCAAGTGAAGATGACCGCATGCACCTGATCGATCGCATCGGCCCCTACCTCGGCGTGGCCGCGTTCGGTGCGCTGACCGTGCTCGCATTGCTCGTTTTCCTGCAGGCTCGCGAGGTGCGACGGCTGCGCGAGTGGGCGGGGCGTGCGCCCGAGCGCGCCGCCGAGGCCGCCGAGGCGACCGGAACAGCCGCTGAGGCGCGCGGCGAAACGGTCGTCCCGGAGCGTGAGCCTCTACGCGGGCGGGTCGGGGATTTCTTCCGTGGGATCGGGGAGCGCTTCGCCGAGCGCTTCGGCCCGGCCTACCGCGAGCTCGACCGCCGCTCGCCGGTCGACCCGCGCATCCTCCTCGCGGTGCTTGTGGCCCTCGCCGTGGCGGCGGGAGTGATCACCGGGGGTTTTGGCCTCGGTGGCTCCAACGAGCCCGCCGCCACGCACGCTGGCGTACCCAAGCCTGGCAAGACCGAGGTGGCCGTCCTGAATGGATCCCAGGAGCAGGGCGTCACCGGCCAGCCGGGTCTGGCGCACACGGTTCTCGCGCAGGTTGTGAAGCCCGCCGGCTACCTCACCGGGGCAGTCACCAACGCACCTCACAGTTACGCGAAGACAACGGTCCTCTACGCCCATGGCCAGAGCGCCGCAGCGGCGCAACTGGCTGCCAGCGCCAAGAAGAAGCTCGGCGCGATGAGCACCCAGCCCATGAGCTCCGAGGTGCAGGCCATCGTCAACGGCGCTCCCCTGGCACTCGTCGTCGGCGTCGACGACGCTTTGTTCGGAGGGTGAGGCGCCGTGTCGCTGCACCGCATCCCCGACCTGATCTCACTCGCCGCGTTCGTCGGCGCGATCCTGCTCCTCCCCCTCTACCTCTCCCAGCGACGAGACGTCCTGCGGCTACGCGCCCTGCGCGAGCACGCACCTGACCACCCCGCCAAAGACATCGCGGCGAGCGAGGCGCTTCTCGACCGGGCCGAGGTCGAGCTCGAGCAGGTCCTCGTCGCGACCGGGCAGTTTCCCGCCGTCGCTTTGCGCGAGCCCACGACCGACCCTGGCCAGATCACCCCGCTGCCGCCCGGAGAACGCCTTCAGACGGGGACGATGCGGGTTCCCGCGGGCGTCTCACCGACCTCCGAGCGCCCGGCACTGGAGCAGTTGACGATGGAGCGCGAGGCGCTCTTGCCGCACCCGCGGTGGCGCCATTTCGCGGTCCGCGTCACCCAGCCACGGGTGCTCGCGGTAGTCGGCCTCGCTGCGGTCGCGATCGGGGTCGGCGCTCTCGTCGCGTCGGGTGCTCTGCTTGGCGGCGGCAACGAGGCCGGGGCTCGGAACGCCAAGCCCGGCGCCATCGCACCCGCCGACATCAGCGTTGCCGTCCTGAACGGGACCTCGACCCCCGGCCTGGCGGGCAGGGAAGCCGACAACGTCACGTCAAGCGGCTTCAAGCTCGACACCGTCACCGACACCCGCAAGCCCTACCAGCAGACCGTCGTGATGTTCGGGCCTGGTCAGCAGGCGGCCGCAGGCAAGGTCGCGCACGTCCTGGGCGTCACCCCCGTGCAGCCGATCGACGCCGAGACTCGCGGCCTGGCACCTCAGGCGGACGTGGTGGTGATCGCGGGCGCGGACCGGGCGAAGCCTTGATCCGCCGGCTCCCGGCGGGGGTGGCTCTCTTCTGCGTTCTCTGTGCCGCCGCCGCCGCGACGGCGGTCGGGGTCCTTCATTTCAAGACCTCTGACCTGGCCCTCGAAGTGCAGCGACTTGATTGCCGGGTCGCGCCCGGCTCGAAGGCGCACCCGGTCGCCCACATCCGCTTCTTCACTCGCTACAGCGACGCTCACGCCGAGGTTTCGATCGTCGGCCAGGGGCTGTCGCCCGCCCGCATTCTCGACGCCGATCTGCCGATCCAGGCCAACGTACCGGTGGCGCTCACCTGGGACGGTCGCACCGACGCCGGTTCGAAGGCACCTCGCGGCCGTTACGCGCTGCGCGTGAACCTGCCGGAGCGTGGGCGAAACATGCTCTGGATCGCCCAGCGAATCCACGTCGGCGAGCCCTGCACGCGGCCCGAGCAGGGCAGTTGAACGCCTCGGCGGGCCAGGTACTTGGCCTGATTGCCGCTCTGGGAGGCGCGGCGGTTGGGCTGGTGGCCGCGCGGCGGCGGGTAAGGGCGGCTGCGCTGGCGGTCGCCCTGATCGCCGCTGTGGCGCTCATCGGCGGCGAGGTCTGGGACACGCCGCGCCTCATGTCGCTTCGCGGCCATCCCACTGTCGCCGCGGCCGCGGCCCTTGCGGTTCTGGCGGGAATCGGAGTGCTGGCGCTGGTCTTTCGGCGCCATCCGCCGCTCTTCGTCGGAGCAGCGCTTCTCACGCTTCCACTTCGCGTTCCGCTGGACATCGGCGGCCAGACTTCGAGCCTGCTGCTGCCCCTCTACCTGGTGATCGCCGCCGGCCTCGTGGCGGCGGTGCCCGGCGCGCTTAGGGGGGCGGACGTGAGCCGGCGAGAAGGGGCGGCCGCGTGGGTCAACCGGCTGCTCGCACTCATTCTCCTGCTCTACGCGGCGCAGGCCATGTATTCGCTCGACGTTCAGAACGCGATCGAGACGACGGCGTTCTTCTACGTGCCGTTCGCGGCTCTCTTCGTGTTGCTCGAAGACACAGTCCTGACCCGCCGCATGCTGGGGCAGGCGCTGATCGTCGTTGCGGGATTGGGTGTAGTCCTGGGGGTGATCGGCATCGTGGAGATGGCCACTCGCGGTCTCATCCTCAACGCAGACCTGCGCGCCGAGAACGCGCTCCACATCTACTTCCGGGTCAATTCGCTATTCCGCGATCCCAACATCTTCGGGCGCTACCTCGCCCTCGCCATCACCGCCTTGGCGGGCTACCTGGCTTGGGAAGGCCGGCTCTCTCGCGCGCTCGCCGCCCTCGGAGCCGCGGCGCTGATGCTCGTCGCCCTCGCTTTCAGCTTCTCGCTGACGAGCTTTGCCGCGCTGCTCGCCGGGCTCGTGGTCATCGGTTGGGCCCGCCTGGGAGCGAGGGTCACGATCGCGGCGATTGCGGCGGCCGTACTCGCCGGCGCCATGTACGCGGCGGCGTTCGGCGCCAGCGGCACCGAGGTCTCCAGCGGGGGCGCGGGGCGCACGAGCCTGGTGCGCGGGGGCCTCGACCTGGCTCGCGACCGCCCGGTTTGGGGCTATGGCTCAGGCTCGTTCGGCCAGGCCTTCTATACCCGGATCGAGAAGGCAAAGACCACGGTCTCCCACGACACGCCGATCGAGGTGGCCGCGGAGCAGGGCGCCATCGGACTGCTCGCTTACGGCGCGCTGCTTGCAGCCTCGCTCGTGGCATTGCTCTCGGGGGGAGCGCGGCGCTCCGCGGTCAGGGTCACGCTCGTCGCCCTGTTCGTCGCGATGCTCGTGCACTCGCTCGGCTACGCCAGCTTCCTCGAAGATCCGGCGACCTGGGCGATCCTCGCCTTCGGCCTGATCGCACCCCGGGCGCCGGATCCGCTCGCGGAGCCCGCACCCGCCTGAGCGATGGGCTACCTGCGCCGGCTGGCGACGACCGGAGCCGCCTACACGGCCTCCAGTATCGGCTCGAAGCTCATCGCGGTCTTCCTGCTGCCGCTCTACACGCGGCACCTGAGCCCGTCCGACTACGGCGCCGCGGAGGTGATGATCGCGAGCGTTGTCGTCGCCAGCATCGTCATCCGTTTCGGGATGATCGAGGCGATCCTGCGGTTCTACTACCGCGACGACTTCGACCGCAGGGAGGTGCTCGCCTCCGGCTTCGCGGCGCTGCTTTGGACGTCGACCGTCGCCGCGGCAATCGCGTTGGCGTTCGCGGATCCGATTTCGGTCGCGCTGTTGGGCCATTCCGATCCGGGACTCGCCCGGCTCGCCGTCCTTGGCCTGTGGACGCTGACCATCTGGGAGTACGTCCTTGCGCTTCTTCGGCTCGCCGAGCGCGCTCGGCTGTTCTTCGGGATGACGATCGCCAACGTCCTCGTGACGATCCCGGTCACCATCTGGCTTGTTGTCGTGAACGGACAGGGGGCGGACGGGCTCGTGGCAGCGACCTATTCGACGGCGGTGCCCTTCATCGTCTGGAGGCTCGCGGCCGAACGGCACTCGCTGTCGCTTCTGCCCGATCGTGGCCTGCTTCGCAGGATGGCGCGGTTCGGCCTGCCGACCATGCCCGCGGAGCTCTCGCTCTACTCGCTCAGCTTCATCGACCGGCTGATCCTGGTGCGCCGGGCCAGCCTCGCCGAGGCCGGCATCTACGCGCTCGCCGTGAAGTTCGCCCAGGGCATGGGGGTGCTGGCGCGGGGTCTCCAGCTCGCCTGGCCGCCGCTCGCCTACTCGATCGCCGACGACGACGAAGCCCGCCGCGTCTACGCCCTCGTGTTCACTTGGTTCGCCGCCATCTGCGCGTTCGCCGCCACCGGGCTGTGGCTCTTCTCGCGCTGGATCGCACGGCTCCTCGCGGCTCCCGACTTCTTCCGGGCGCATGAGGCGGTGGGGCTGCTCGCGACCGGGGTGGGCCTCTACGCGCTCTACCTCGTGCAGGTGATCGTCCTCGGGCGGGTCAATCGCACCGAGCTGAGCCTCCCCGCGACGATCACCGGGACCGTTCTCAACGTCGGGCTGAACCTGGCGCTGGTGCCATCGCTTGGGATCGTGGGCGCCGGCATCGCCCTCGTCGCCAGCTACCTCGCGATCCTCCTGGTCACCTGGCTTCTGACCCGCCGGTTGTTCCCGGTGCCGTACGAGTGGGGCAGGCTGGCGGTGCTGATCGCCCTGTCTGCAGCGATCGTGGGCGGCGCGGAGGCGTTCACACCGACGGCCGGTGCGGCGGGATTCGTCCTGCGCACGCTGCTGTGGTCCGCGTTTCCCATTGCGCTTTGGCTGGGCGGTTTTCTCACCGGCGAGGAGCGCGAGGCCGCGATGCGCCTCGTCTCTCCGGGTGCGATCCGCGCGAGGCTGGCCGCGATCCGCCGGGGTGCGCAGCGCGACGAGGGCCCGGACGACGCCGAGGTGCTCGAGGCGCTCGCGCGCGACGAGGACGCCCGCTGAGGGCTACCCGCCTGCATCGCCGCCGGATACGAACGTAGCCACTCGGGCGTCGGCTCACTCCGGTGGCGGCTAGCGGACGAAGAGCTGCTTGGCGACCGATGGGACGTCGCCCTTGCCGGTCTTGGCGTCGATGAAGAGCATGTACGGGCCCGGTGGCGCGACCGCGCTTCGCGGCGGCGAAGCCACGGTGACCGAGCCCGAATCACGTGAGACGACCGGCAGGTCGACCTCGCGCCGATCGCCCGACGAGGTGCGTGAGCGCGGTGTTGCGGACCAGCACGACCTTGTCGATCTTCCCGGCGTCGGGGGCCGATGGCCCTGGGCCGAAAAGTCATCCCTACCCCGCTTGCCCGCTGGCCAGCCTCGGGAAATTATCACTCGAGACCTACGGCGGCACTAGCAGCCGGGACGCTGCTGCGGCCGGCCCGGTGTGGTCCGGTCCTTTGCCATCGACCGGGCGAAGCGCAAGGCGATCTTGGCCGAGACCGAGCCGCTGATCGCGTAGTCCCCCTGCATGGATTTCAGAGTTGCCGGCCACACGACCGTCGCATAGGGGGAGCCGCTCGGCAGCCGGTAGTCGTCCAGCACGGCGTGATAGGGACCAACGTGAACCGCCCGGGGATGGACGGGTCCGCAGCCGTCGAATCCCGCGTTGCCGTATTGGATCGTGAGCGTCTTGTGGTTCGCCAGCAAAAGATCGAGCTGAGCCGAGCCGGTCTTGCGGCTCACGTGGACCGGGCGGTTGTTGAGCGATGTCCCGTGTGGCAGGTCGGCGGGCAGCCTGACCGGCACGTCAACATTCGCAGCGATCAGCCTCGTCGCGTCGCCAATCGTCGGCGGACGCGTATGGCGCATCTGCTTCAGAGCGTTCCGCACGTGTGGCGGCTTCGGTTTGGGCGGTCCGAAAACAGCTGCAGCGTCGCCGGATCCTCCGCAGCCGGGGAGGAAGGCGAGGAGGACGACGAGAGCGAAAACCCGAAACCAGCGCACCCGGCAACAGTAATGTCGGCACGCGATGGACGAGAAACGCAACCTACGGCAACGTTTCTCGTCCATCGTCTGCGTTGAAGGATGCCGCCGCCTCGGCAATGCCCTCGCCGCTTGCCGGCCTCAGTGCTTGACGGGCGTGCAGGAGAAATGTGCCTGGTCTCTGGCCCGGCCGGACGGCGGCGATCAGCGCCCTCGGCAGGTACGAAAGTGACCAAAGAACTCGGCACGCCAGGACGGCCGCTCGCGAGTGGTGCTTTCGCATGTAGAGGTCGCGCCCGCGGTGGAACTGGACGATTCGGCGCGCGTCGACCGCTGCGGAGAGCTGCTCGTGGTGGACGACCTCGGCGGCGGAAAGGTGCAGGACGCGCCACCCCGCGTCATGCAATCGCTTCTGGAGATCGGTCTCGTCGGAGTAGAGGAAGAACCCCTCGTCGTAGCCCCCAACTGCAAGCACGGCCTCGCGCCGCACGAGCATCGCGGCCGACTGAACCCAGCCCACCTTCCGAACACCGCCCCCGCCGCTCTCGGTGATCAACGCCCCACCTAGGAACAAAAGCTGCGCCACCGCAGTGCCGACCGCGGGAAAGCGCCAGGCACAGGGACTCGGTGAACCGTCGGGATACACCAGCTGCGGACCCGCGACCGCTGCCCCCTCATCAGCATCCAACGCCGCCACGAGCACCGCCACCGCCCCATCCCGAAGCTCCGTGTCCTCGTCCAGCAGCAGGCAGAGCTCGCCCCGAGCCTCCCGCAGCAGGACGTTGCGGTTCTCGGCCGCTCCCGCACGGCGGTCCTGGGCGAGCACCCGAACCCCACCGCGATCGCGAAGCGCCGCGGCAGTTCCGTCCTCGGAGGCGTTGTCGAGCACCACGATCTCGCGCTCGATTTCCTCCGGGTGCGTGCGCTCGATCGACTCGACGCAGGCGACAGCGGCCTCGCGGGCGTTGGTGGCGGTTATGCAATAGGAGAGCATCCCGGCGAGAATCCTCCCCGATGCGCGTCGCCCTGGTCGACCCACCGGCCTATACGCCGCCCTATGACCGCTCGCTTGCGGCCGCGCTCGCGCGCGCCGGAGCCGATGTCGAGCTGATCACCAGCCACTTCGTCCACGGCCCCGTGCCGGCGCCGGAGGGCTACCGGGTCACCGATGCCTTCTACCACCGCTCGGCCCAGCGCGTGGACCGCCGTGGCCGCCAGGCTGTGAAGGCGCTCGAGCACCTCGCCGACATGCGGCGGCTGCGACGCGAGGGGATCGACGCCGACATCGCCCATTACCAGTGGCTCACGTTTCCGAGCATCGACGCACATCTGCTCCCGGCTCGTCGCCCACGCGTCCTCACCCCCCACGGCTGGCTTCGCCGCGAGGCCTGGCACGGCGGTCCCGCCCGTGGGCTGCGGCGGCTGATCGATCGGATGGACGCGGTCGTTGCGCTGTCGGAGTACGGCGCCGCGCTCCTGCGCGAGGAGGGAAGGGTCCCGGCCGAAAGGGTCCACGTCATCCCTCATGGCGCCTTCGACCACCTGACGCGGCTGCCCGACGAGCAGCGACTGCCTGCCGAGCTCGCGCAGGTCGACGGGCCCGTGATCCTCTGCTTCGGCCTGATCCGACCCTACAAGGGCATCGACGTCCTGATTGACGCCTTCCGCGAGATCGACGATGCCGAGCTCTGGATCGTCGGACGGCCTCTGGGGATGGCCATCGGCGATCTGCGCGAGCGCGCCGCCGGCTCCAAGTCCACGATCCGCTTTGTCGAGCGCTTCGTCGCCGACTCCGAGCTCCCCGCCTACTTCCGGCGTGCTGATGTCGTGGCTCTGCCCTACCGCGACGCCGAGCAGTCCGGCGTCCTCTACACGGCGCTCGCATTCGGCAAGCCGGTGGTGATGAGCGACGTCGGCGGCTTCGCCGAAGTTGCCGCGACCGGTGCGGGCGCCATCGTGCCGCCGAACGACCCCCGGGCGCTCGCGGGAGCGCTCGCAGAGCTCCTGACAGACGCCGGGCTGCGCGAGACGCTGGCGCGCGGGTCGGCCGCCGCCGCCGCCGGCCCGTACTCGTGGGACACGATCGCGGGCCAGACCATCGCCCTGTACACGAACCTGCTGGAGGCGGCGTGACCGCCGTGGCCGTCGTCTTCTGGACCGCCGCCGCCCTGCTCCTCTACGCGATGGCTGGGTATCCCCTCGCGCTCGCCCTCATCGCAGGGCTGCGTGGAGCCGGTAAGAGGGCCCCCGCCGAACCGAACCCGCTGCCCGTGGTCTCCCTCATCGTCGCCGCCCACAACGAGGAAAAGAGCATCCTCGCCTTCATGCGCTCGGCCCTCGCGTTCGAGTATCCCCGCGAGCGGCTGGAGGTCATTGTCGTTTCGGACGGCTCGACCGACCGCACGCTGGAATGGGCGGCGAAGGCGGGAGCCGATGTTGCCTTCGGAGTACCCCGCGGCGGCAAGGTCGCGGCGCTTAACGCCGCCGTCGAGCGCGCCCGCGGCGAGGTCCTCGCCTTCGCCGACGCAAATGCGACGTGGGATCCCCACGCCCTTAGCCGTCTCGTCGCGAGGCTCGCCGACCCCGGCGTGGGGTACGTATGCGGGCAGCTTCGACTCGGCCCGACCGGCGGTGAGAACCAGGAGGGCCTCTACTGGCGCTACGAAATGGCCGTACGTGAGCGCGAGTCCCGCCTGGCGGGCGTCACCGCCGGCAACGGGGCGATCAACGCCGTGCGCCGCGACGCCTACATCGCGCTCGAGCCCGGGCGCGGGCAGGACATCTCGTTTCCATTCGAGCTCGCCCGCCGTGGACTGCGGGCCGTCTACGAGCCCGATGCCGCCGCCCACGAATCACTCGCCTCCACGCTCGCCGGGGAATTCGCGCGCAAGCGGCGCATGCACGCAGGATCGTGGGCGACGATCCTGCGTCACCGCATGCTCTCTCCTCGCGGCTATCCGTTCGGCTACTGGCTGGAGATCCTCTCCCACCGCGGACTGCGCTACGCGGCACCCTTTCTTCACCTGATCGTCCTGGCCGCAAACCTTGCTCTCCTGGGCGACAGCTGGATCTATGCGGTCACCCTCACGGCACAGCTGGCCGTGCTGGCCGCGGCGACGCTGGCGACGCTCGTGCCGCTTCGCCCGTTTCAGGTTCCTCGCTACTACCTTGCGGTCACCGCAGCCAGCGCGCTGGGGCTTTGGGATTACCTGCGCCACGGGGTTCCGGTCACGTGGGAGCGCGCCGAGGGGGCACGCTGATGCCCCGCGCGCTCGATCTGGCCATCGCCTCCGTGGCGCTGGTGCTGGCCTCACCCGTCCTGCTCATCGCAGCGATCGCGATCAAGCTCGACTCGAAGGGACCGGTGCTCTACCGCTCTCGTCGCGCCGGCCTCGGTGGGGCCGAGTTCGAGCTTCTGAAGCTCCGCACGATGCATCCCGGCGCCGATCCAATCGGCGTGGGCACGCCCGTCAAGCCCGGCGACCCGCGAGTCACCCGGGTCGGCAGGATCCTGCGCCGCCTGTCGCTCGACGAGTTGCCGAACCTCGTGAACGTGCTTCGCGGTGACCTTGCGATCGTCGGTCCGCGCCCGACCCTGCCCGCGCAGGTCGCCGGCTACACCTCGCGCCAGCGCCGCCGCTTGGAGGTCCGCCCCGGCGTGACCGGCTGGGCCCAGGTCAACGGCCGCGCCGGCATCCCCTGGGAGGAGCGCATCGAGCTCGACGTTTTCTACGTCGAGAACCGCTCCCCGGCGCTCGACCTGCGCGTGATCGCCCGAACCGCCCGGTTGCTGCTGACCGGCCACGGCCTTTACGGTTGAACCGATGGGCCCTGCCCCAGTTGAGCTCCGCAGTTTCGAGCCGGCCGACGCGGCGGCGGTTCGTCGCTGGTTCAGCGACGAGCGAGTCACGGCCGACCTCGTTGGCAGCCGCGACTCGTTCTCGGAGGAGGATGCCGCCGGCTGGGTCGAGCGCGCCATGGACACCAGCCGCGACCGCAAGTGGGCGATCCTGCTCGACGGGGCGCCCGAACCGATGGGGTTTGTGGCTCTCTTCGGCCTCGACCGCCAGACCGGCCCCGAGCTGGCCGTTCTCGTCGGGGAGCCGGCCGCGTGGGGCCGCGGCGTCGCGCGCGAGGCTGAGCGCCAGGCATGTATCCACGGCTTCAACGAGCTCGGTGCGCACAGGATCCACGCCGAGATCCCGGCCACCAACCGCGCCGCGCAGAAGGTCGTCACCTTCCTCGGCTTCCGCCGCGAGGGAGTCATGCGAAGCGCGATCCGTCGCGGTGACGAGACAATCGACAACGAGGTCTGGGGCCTCTTGCCCGAGGACTTCACCGGCTGGGAGCTCACCGCTGACTGAGCGGGTCGCGACGCGGGCGGAGCTCGTCGCCGACGAAGGCGCGAGCGCGCAAGCTGACGAGCTCTTTCGCTCGGCCGAGTTTCACCGGGCGGAGGGCATCACGCACAGCCTGCGGCTCGAGGTCGGCGATGCGATCGCGTCGATGGCCGTGGCCGTCCGCGAGGTACCGGGAGGGCGGGGACTGCGCGACAGCGTGTCCGCCTATGGCTACCCTGGGGCGTCGCTGCCCGATGGCTGGGTCCCGCCGGCAGAGGTCGACTGGTCCGCCACGGGCCTGGTGAGCCTGTTTGCGCGCGAGCGTCTCGCCGGCGCGCCGCTCCTCGCCGGCCCCGAGGAGATTGGAACCGTCCTGATCCATGACCCCTCGCAGCCGCGCCGCATCCGTCCGCGGCTCGCCGAGCAGATCCGCGCCGCCGAGCGCCAGGGCTATGCGGTCGAGACGATCCGCGGTCCCGAGTCGAGCGGGGAGGACCGGGCGGGATTCCACGCCGCCTACACCCAGACGATGCGGGTCACCGAGGCGAGGGAGCGCTACTTCTTCGACCCGTCGTACTTCGATGGGGTCCTGTCGTTCCACGACTCCTGGCTCGTCGTAGCACGCTCACCGGGCCTCCGGGTCGCCGCTGGGGCGATCGCCGCGCGCAGCGACGGCCATCTGCACTACTTCCTCGGCGGCACCGCCGATGCCGCCAGGGAGGACTCTCCATTCAAGAACCTCGTCGTGGCGATGCTCGACCTGGCCGACGAGCAGGCGTTGGCGCTGAACCTCGGCGGCGGCCTCGTGCCCGGCGACGGCCTCGAGCGCTTCAAGCGGGGGTTTGCCAATGCGACCGCGCCGTTTCGCGTGCACCGCGTGGTCTGCGATGCCTCCGCCTACGAGCGGCTCGCGCCCAGTTCGGCTGCAGGCGAGTTCTTCCCCGCCTACCGCGTCTGAGCTATTCGCTGCGGCGGTGGGTAATCAGCGCGCTCGCCTGCGCCGTCGGCTTGATCACGGCGTAGTCGATGTCGACGTGGGCTGCGCGGGTGACGATGAACGCGATCAGCTCCGCCACGTCCTCCGCGCGCAGCGGGTCCAACCCGCGGTAGACGCCCTCGGCGCGCTTCGCGTCGCCGCCGAAGCGAACCAGCGAGAACTCCGTCTCCACCAGGCCGGGCGCAACCTCGCTGACGCGAATCCCGTCCTCGAGCAGCTCGAGGCGCAGGGTTCGTGCCACGGCATTCGCGGCATGCTTGGCCGCTGTGTAGCCGCCACCTCCCGGGTACACCTGCTGGCCCGCCACGGAGCCGATCACCACGATGTGCGCATCGGCCGCCTGCCTCAGGACGGGGAGCAGTGCTCGGGTGACACGCATGACGCCGAGGACGTTCGTGTCGTACATCGCCTGCCAGTGCTCGTCGTCGGCCTCGGCCACGGGCTCCAGGCCAAGCGCCCCACCGGCGGAGTGGATCACGACCGAGAGCTCGGAGATCTCACTGGCGAGAGCGTCGACCGAGCCCTGGTCGGTCACGTCGAGTTCGAGCGCTCTCCCGCCGACCTCACGTGCGAGCTCCTCGCAGCGCTCCAGGCGCCGGGCCGCGGCGATCGTGTCGAACCCGGCACCCGCCAGCGCGCGAACTGTCGCGGCGCCGATGCCGCTCGACGCACCGGTGACGAGCGCCAGTCGAGCCACGTGGGCTATGGAGTGAACGGCACGGTCTCGCGACCCGCGATGCCGCGGAACTTCTCGCGGAAGTCTGCGAGCGCATTGAGAGTTTTCGATCCCTCGTACTTCGGGCAGTTCATCCGGTTACGCCAGGCCGCTGCCGCAACGGCGCCGGTGAGCTGGCTGTTGGGAAACATCAGGACGCCGCCGGGGGTCTGATCGAACAGGCCCTTGATCGCAAGCTGATCGGACTCGGAAAGGTTCGGCGAGTACTCGAACTCGACCCGCCCGTGCTCGAGGGAGTGGACGAAGTTGCGGGGATCCGGCTCCTGGCTGTAAGCGCCGTCGGCCATCTGGTTCGGGGAATGGTTTCCGGAAGTCGGGGGTTCGCCCTTGTAGGTGACCTTCGTGCTCGCATCAATGTGCTTGTGGCCATAGTCGGGGAGGTTCAGGGCGAGCGTGCAGCCCGCGTCCTTGGCGGCCGTCGGCAGGTCGGCAACCTTCACGGCGGGGGGCGGCGTGCCCTGGCGCGTGTCACAGGGAACGCCGTTCTGAAAGCCCGTCGTCGAATCGAAGTGGGCGTTGGGCTCTGAGCAGCTGCCCTGGGTGCTGCCGGAGCTGTTGCTGCCCCCCTTGGTGATCGCGACGATGATGCCCGCCATGACGATTGCCGTCAGGATCCCCGCCGCCGCGTAACCGAGGATCGTGCGCCGGCGCGCTTCGCGCTTCTCCTGTGCTTCGGCGGCGAGGCGCTCCTGGCGCAGGCGCTCCTTGTCGTCCTTGCGGCTGGCCATGCGCGGCCAGGCTAGCGAAGGGCGATCAAGCCCGTCTCAAGCCGCGGATTCCTTGGCGGCGCTCTTTGGCCGCTTCGCTCGCGCCGGCTTCGCGTAGCTTTCGTCCAGGAACGCCGCCAGCTCGTCGTTCAGGCGGCCGGGATTGAGGCGCCACTCGACAATCGAGTTGGCGTCGACCAAGCGGGCGTTTCGCATCTCGTGCACCAAGGCGTCGGAGTCGGAAAACGGGTGCAGGGGATCGCGAGGATGCCCGATCACGAGCGCCGGGAGCTTGATCTGCTTGCGTTCGTCACGCGGGGGAGCGATCCGCCCGAACATAAGGCCCTGAAGCACCGCGAGCGACGGCTCGGGCCGCTGGCGCACCGTGTCGAGGCCGATGTCGACCAGATGATGGGTGCGGGGGATGCGGCTCGCCACCCGGGAGAGGCCCCCGAGGAGTGGACGCCCGAACCGCAGCGCGAACATCACCGGCAGGAAGATGGCGCCAATGGCGAGCAGGGCGTTGTCGAGCACGGGCATCTCGATGAACAGCGCGCGGGCCGCATCCGGATGACGCGAGCCCAGCTCGAGGCTGACGTTGGCACCCAGCGAGGTGCCGCCGACGACCGGGCGGTCGAGCTTGAGATGCTCGATGAGGGCGGCGACCTGGTCGGCGAACTGGGCCATCGAATACTCGCGAAGGTCGTCGGGGCGGTCTGAGGACCCGTGGCCCAGGAGGTCGACGGTGATGACGCGGTTGCCGCGTGAGGCGAGCTCGGGAGCGAGGGCGTCGTACATGCGCCCGTTCATGAGCAGGCCGTGAATGAGGATCAGCGTGTGGTCGCCCTCGCCGTGGACCTGGTAGGCGATGCGCCGCCGCGCGTGACGAAATGCCGGCATGCGCGTGGAGTGTACGGACGCGCCTGAAGGCTAAACCGGCGGCCTCAGTCGACCGTGGCCCGCTCCCACGGGCGCGAGGCGCGCAGGGCAGCGAGCACGGCGCGAGTGCCGGGGGCGCGGTTGAGAGCGATGAAGTGGATGCCAGGTGCGCCCGCCGCGAGGAGTTCCTCGCACTGGCGCGCGGCGTAGGCGATGCCGAGCATCGCCTCGGCCTCGGCGTCGCCGCCCAAGGCGGCCATCGCCGCGTCGAGCTCCGCCGGGATCGAGGCGTCACAGAGCTTGCAGATACGGGAGACCTGGCCGTAGCTCGCGATCGGGATCACGCCGGGGATGATCGGCACGGTGATGCCGACCTCGCGTGCGCGCGCGACGAAGTCGAAGTAGACCTGGTTGTCGAAGAAGAGCTGGCTGATCAGGAACGAGGCGCCCGCGTCGGCCTTCGTCTTCAGATACTCGAGGTCGGCCTCGGGGCCTTCGGCCTCGGGGTGCACCTCCGGGAAGCACGAGCCGCCGATCGTGAAGTCGTAGCGCTCGCGGATGAACGCGATGAGCTCGGTCGCGCTCTTCAGTCCGCCCTCGGGCGCGACGAAGTTCTCCTCGCCGCGCGGCGGATCGCCGCGCAGGGCGAGAATGTTGTCGACGCCCAGGGCGGCAAAGCGGTCGAGGATCTCGACCAAACCCTCGCGCGTCTCGCCGACGCAGCTCAGATGCGGCATTGCCTCCAGCCCCGAGCTCTTGCCGAGCTCTTCCGTGATCTCCACCGTGCCGTCCCGCGTAGAACCCGCCGCCCCGTAGGTCACGGACACGAATGCGGGCTCCAGCGGACGCAGCGCCTCGATGGTCTCGTAAAGCTGTGGCACCGCCTCCGGCGTCCGCGGCGGGAAGAACTCCACCGAGAAGCACGGCTCGGGCCTCGAGAGGATCTGGTCGATCTTCATCGGTCGGGATGGTAGACAGGGGCTTGGGGGTGTTAGCCCGCTACCTCCGCCTTGCGCAGGCCGCGAACCGCCCAGATCCCGAAGGTGGCGACGAGGCCAATGCCCGTGGCGAAGGCGGCAAGGACGAGGTCGGGCTGGCCCGAGATCAGGCTGCGCACAGTGTCGAGCAGGAGGGTGATCGGGTTGAGCGGCGCAACGGCGCTGACCCAGCCGCGTACGAGATTCAGCGGGACGTATACGGGGGCCATGAACAGGATGAGGAAGATCGGCAGCTGCATCAGCGGCATCGCCTGGATGGTCCTGATCCGCATGGCGATGCCGGCGGCCCAGAACGTCGCGGTGAGGTTCACGAGGCAGGCGAGCGCGATCATCCCGAACACGTCCAAGCCGTCGCCGTCGACCTGCATGCCCGCGATCAGCGCCACGACGAAGAGCAGAGCCATGGTCATGAAGGCGCGTGACAGCCCTGCGATCGCATAGCCCACCAGGATCGCCAGCCGATTGGGAGCAGCCAGCATCAGGCGCCGGCTGAAGCCCATCTCGAAATCCCCGGCGATCCCGAAGCCCGTGAAGACGCCGCCGAAGGCCGAGGCCTGCAAAAGGACGAAGCAGAATTGAAAAGCGGTGTAGCCGCTGGGGAAGGTGAAACCCGGAACGTTCGAGATCGCCGAGAGGCCACCCGCGAACGCGGTGAAAAAGAACAAAGGGAAGATCAGCGACGGCAGCAGGAACGCCGGGTTGGTGAGCATCTTGTGCAGCGTCCGCCAGGCGACGCCGCCGGCAGTGGACCGAAACCGCGCGCTCACGTGCGCACGAGCCTTGTGCGAAGAGCCGAGCCGGCCGCGCCCAGGCCGATGACGAGGATCGCGGTGCCGATCCCGAAGGCCAAGGCCAGCGCTTCGCCGTCCCAGCCTGTGACCAGGAGGGAGCGGATGCCCTCGACCAGATACGAGACGGGGTTGTAGGTGGCGATCTCGCGAAACCAGTCGGTCTGAATCAGGTTGCGTGGCAGGCTCATCGAGCTGATGAACAGGAAGACGAAGAACAGCGGGAACATCCCCTGGACGGCCTCGGCGGTCCCGGTGCGCAGGGCGACGAAGGCGCCCAGCGATCCGAAGCCGGCTGCCAGCAGGATCGACAGGGCGTAGATGACGAGCACGCCGCCCACGCCGGACGCGAGATTCGCCCCGGCGATAAGGCCCACAGCGAGGTAGGCGGTTGCCTGAACGACGCCGAGGGCGATGACGCCGGTCAGCATCCCGGCGAGGATCCCGACGCCCCGCAGTGGGGTGAGCGCGAGCCGGTTGAAGAACCCACTTTCGATGTCGATGGCCAGGTCGGTTCCCGCGTTCATCACCGAGAACAGGGCCCCCTGCATGAACGGGACAGCGAGCGCGAAGGTGAGGTAGGAGTCGGTGGGAAACCCCGGGAGGTTGGTGGCGTCGGAAAGGCCGCTGGAGTTGACGGCCAGCATGAAGAGCGGAAAGATCAACGCGGGAACAACCTGGGCGGGACGCCGCAGGGTCTTCGTCAGCGATCGGCGAGCAAGGACTCCGACCTCGGCCACAGTCGAGCTCCCCATCAGGCGGCCGCGAGCTCCGCTGGCCCTTCCTCCTCGCCGGCGCCCTCCAGCGAGCGGCCGGTCTTCGCCAGAAAGACGTCGTCGAGGGTAGGGGCGTGGATCTGGAGCTGGTCGACGGCGAGCGACTCTGCGTCAAGCGCCCGGACGACCTCGGCAAGGCTCGCGTCGGAGCCGCCCAGCCTGACCGCAACCGCCTTCGGAGAGCCCGTCACCCGCTCGCCGAAGCGGTCGAACACCGCGGCGACGCGCTCGCGCTGCTCGGGATCGCGGGGCACGGCCTCCACGGTGGGTCGACCGATCTCACCCTTCAGCTCAGCAGGCGTCCCGGCGGCGACGATCCGCCCGTTGTCGATGATCCCTAGGTGACTGGCCAGCACGTCGGCCTCCTCCAGATATTGCGTCGTCAGGAACACCGTCACGCCGTCGTCGGCCGCCAGCCGTGCCACCTCGTCCCAGAGGGCCGTGCGGCTCTGGATGTCCAGGCCCGTGGTGGGCTCGTCGAGGAAGAGGACCCGTGGGCGGTGCACGAGGGCAAGGGCGAGGTCGAGCCGGCGCTTCATGCCGCCCGAGTAGCCGCCCACGCGGCGGTCGGATGCGTCGGCCAGCCCCACGCGCTCCAGGAGCTCGTCGCCGCGTGGGCCGCGCTCGGCCTTGGGCACCGCGTGGAGGGCGGTCTGCAGACGCATGTGCTCGCGCCCGGTGAGGAACGGGTCGAGTGCCGCCTCTTGGAGGGCGGCGCCGATCTGGGTTCGCACCTTCGGCCCCTCGCGAACGATGTCGAAGCCGGCGACGCGGCCCGTTCCAGCAGTGGGAGGCAGCAGCGTCGTGAGCATGAGCACGGTCGTCGACTTGCCGGCGCCGTTCGGGCCGAGAAAGCCGTAGATCTCTCCCGGCGCGACGTAGAGGTCGATGCCGTCAACGGCCCGCGGGCCCTTCTTGAACTCCCGGACGAGCCCCTCGACCTCGATGCTCGCCGGTTTGGCCTCCTGAGGGGTCACGCCCCCGTGTATACCGATTCGCACATCCGGGCAGGAGTAAGGTCAGCGGCCGATGCCGAGGATCCAGACCAGCCGGACCGTCGAGATCGACGCGCCCCTCGACCGTGTCTACGAGATCGCCGCCGACGTCCCCGGGGCCGAGCGTTGGCGAGGTCAGGTCGTGGAGATCGACGTCCTCGAGACCGACGATCATGGCCGGGCGATCCTCGTGGAAGAGGTCACCGACGCGAAGGTCAAGAAGGTCCGCACCCGACTTCGCTTCACATACGACCCGCCGAAGGGGATGGACTGGGAGCAGGAGAAGGGCGACATGAAATCGCTGACGGGCGGCTGGCGCTTCGAGGAGATCGACGCGGGGCGCACGCGAGCGACCTTCTCGCTCGACGGCGATCCCGGCCGGATGCTCGGGATGCTCCTGCGCGGGCCGGCGATGGGGATCGTCGAGGACCTGATGACGAAAGATCCAACCGACGGGTTAAAGAGAGAAGCCGAAGGCTCCTAGCTTCTCGTGATCTCCTCCAGCACCTCGATCGCCGAGCGGTAGCGCTCACCGGTGGCCCGCTCCATGCCGATCTCGCAGGTTCGGTTGGTGGAGATGTAGGCGTCGAAGGACTGACCCGCCAGCTCCAGGGCCTCGGGCACGGTCGCGCTCGCCGTCAGCTCGGGATGCAGGAACCCGCGGTCGCCGGCGAAGCCACAGCAGGTGGAAGTGCGGGGGACGACGGCGGAGTCCGCGAGCTCGCCGGCAAGCTTCGCGAGCTCCGGCGCGAGGCCGAGATGGCGCGTGGAGCAAGTGGGATGCACCGCGATCGATCCGAGCTTCGCCGAAACCTCGAGGTTGCCGAGTAGGCGGCTTGCCCAGGTGACCGAGTCGAGGATCTGGAGCTTCGCGTGGCGCGACTTGCCCTTGTCGTCAAGCGAGTCGACCACCTCGGCCGCGAGGCCGAGCGTGCACGAGCTGGCGTCGATGACGACCGGTAGCGCACCCTCGCCCGACCAGCGCCACAAACGTTCCACGGTTTCGCGAGCCATCCACTCCTGGCCGCGCCTGAAGCCCTTGGAGCTCCATGGGGTGGCGCAGCACGTGCCCGCCACATCCGGCGGGATCCACACGGGCATCCCGGCGCGCTTGGAAACCTTGACCAGCGCGGCCGGCAGGCTTGGCCCGGCACCTCCGCCGCGGGGTGCGCCCATCATCCGGTTGATGCACGCGGGCAGATAGACAGCGACCGCACCCTCGCGGGCGGTCTTCGGGAGATCCGGCGCTGCGGCCTTGGGCATGGCCTCGCCCCACTCGGGAACGAGCTCGCGCCCGAGCACCTGTCGCGTCGCCCGGGAGAGCCCGCGAACGGGCGCGTCGCCGGCCACCTTGGCGATCGCGTTGCCCGTTCGCAGCCCACCGCGAGCGGAGCGCTCGACCGCGGCCCAGCGCTTCGCCAGCGCCAGCGCCACGCGCTCGGCGCGGTCGCTGTGTTGCTCGGAGCGGTAGCCCTTGACAAGCTTGCCGGTGTCGATTCCGACCGGGCAGACCAGCCGGCACGAGCCGTCTGCGGCGCAGGTCTCGAGCGCGTCGTACTCGTAGTCGGCCACCAGCGCCTCGTAGACGGGTGAGCCGGGAGCTTGACGGGCCATCTCGCGCCGGATCACGATTCGCTGGCGGGGCGTGGTGGTGAGGTAGCGGCTGGGGCACACGGGCTCGCAGAACCCGCACTCCACGCACGCCGTGGCCTCCTCCTCGATCGGCGGCGTGGTCCGGAGGTTCTTCAGATGGCAGCCCGGATCGCGGTTTAGCACCACGCCGGGGGCGAGGACGCCATCGGGATCGGCGGCCTTCTTGACCCTCCACATCAGCTCCGTCGCCTTCGCTCCCCACTCGCGCTCGACGAACGGCGCCATGTTTACCCCGGTGCCGTGCTCGGCCTTCAGCGAACCGTCGTACTTGCCCAGGATCAGGTCGACGAGACCCTCCATGAACGCCTCGTAGCGCTCGACGTCCTCGGGCTTGGCGAAGTCCGGCGTGAGCATGAAGTGGAGGTTCCCGGCCGACGCGTGCCCCGCCGCTCCCGCCAGGAACCCATGCGCGGCGAGCAGGGCGCGGAGGTCCTCGGTGGCCTCCGCGATCCTCGCCGGAGGCACGCAGACATCCTCGACGATCAGCGCCGTTCCCGGCAGGCGCAGCTTTCCGGCCAGGCCATGCAGGCCCTCGCGGATCCGCCAGTAGAGCTCGACGCGCTCGGGATCGCGCGTGAACTCCAGGGGACGGATCAAACCCTTGCCCGCGATCGCGCTCGCCTGCTTCTCCTTGGCATCGAGCTCAACGTCGTCGTCGCCCCCAAACTCCACCAGCAGGGCGGCGGAGGCCGGGTCGATCTCCTTGAAGTACTCGGGCGCTCCGGGGAAGGAGTAGCCCGCGGCGATCAGCGCCGGGGCGACCATCAGCTCGACGGCCGTCGCGCCAGCCTTCACGAGGTCGTTGACTGGGGCGACGGCGCTCGGGACGTCGGGAAAGTGAAGCCACGCCAGCGTCGTCTTTGCGGGCTTCGGCACCGTGTCGAAGGTGGCCTCGGCGACGAAGGCGATCGTCCCCTCTGAGCCGACGACCAGCCGGCGCAGGATCTCCACCGGGGTGGACGCATCGAGAAAGGCGCAGAGGCGGTAGCCCGTGGTGTTCTTGATCTCGAACTTCGCCCGGATCCTCGAGGTCAGCTCCTCGTCGGCGATGATCTCGCCCCTGATCGCCAGAAGCTCCGCCGCAAGCTCGGGCTCCGCCTCGGCAAAGCGCTCCTCCGCGCCAGGCGTCGCGGTGTCGACGGTCGTTCCCGATGTCAGCACCAGTACCAGCGAGCGGATCGTCGAGTAGGAGTCGCGGGTCGTGCCGCAGCGCATTCCACCCGAGTTGTTGGCGATGACGCCGCCCACCGTGGCGATGTCGGTGCTGGCCGGGTCGGGACCGAGCTTGCGCCCATACGGCGCCAGCACCCGGTTGACGTGGCCAAGGATCGTCCCGGGCCGCACCCGCACCTTCGCGCCCTCCTCGAGGACCTCGATCCCGCCGAAGCTCTGGCGGACGTCGACCAGGATGCCGGCGCCCTGGCCCTGTCCGTTGAGGCTCGTGCCCGCGCCGCGAAGGGTGACGGGGACGCTTTCCCTGCGGGCGTAGGCGAAGACCTTGGCGACGTCATCCGCGTCGCGCGCCATCACCACGGCCTTGGGCAGCAGGCGGTAGGGGCTGGCGTCGGAGGAGTAGCGCACGAGGTCGATCGGCCGCGCGAGCACGCGGTCGGTACCCACTAGGGCCTCGAGGTCGTGACGAAGCGGCTGCGGCGTGCCCCCGGCGACCCAGTCGGGAGCGCGGTCCCGGGCTGGGCCCGAGGTGGCCGGCCGCAGGCGTGGAGGCTCTAGAAGAGCCACATCCCGGGCGCGACGGGTGCCTCGAGGAGCCGGGGCTCGTCCGCACCGACAGCATCGCGAAGGGCCTCGACGAGCCCGTCGTGCCCCCCGGAGACCTCGCGGGCTTGGACGCCATAGCCCTGGGCAACGTCCACGCATCCCAGCTTCGGAAGGTCGAGCGCGGGCGCGCCGCCGACGCCCTCGATCGACGCGAACCATTTGAGGATCGCGTACTCGCTATTGCGAAGGACCAAGAAGGTGACCGGGATCGAGTAGGCAGCGGCGGTCCAGAGTCCGGTGATCGCGTACTGGGCAGAGCCCTCGCCGAGCACGCAGACGACAGGCCGATCGGGCTGCGCGAGCTGCACACCCAGGGCGGCCGCCAGGCCGAAGCCCAGCCCGCCGCCGGCGCCGAAGTAGTAGCTGCCGGGCTTCGAGATCCGCAGCTGATTGCGAAGCGCGAGGGTGCAGGAGGGCGATTCGACGACAGCGATCCCGTCGTCTGGGAAGGCCTGGGCCAGCGCGTGCATCGCCGCTGTCCCAGTGACAGGGTCCTGCTCCTCGCCCGCCGTCGGATCCGGCAGCGGCTTGCCAGGGTCGCGGGACGACTCGCCGACGCGCTCGAGCAGGCCGGTGAGGGCGAGTCGGACGTCGCCGATGATCGCGTTGCCCATCGGCGCTCGCGCGGCCTCGTCGGGATCGGCGGTGATCTGCGTCAGAGTCGTTCCCTCGGGCAGCAGGGGCCCCGGGATGTTTGGGTAATAGGGGAAGACCGAAGAGCCGACGACAACGGCGAGGTCGTGGCCCTTGAGCGTCTCCGAGACCGGCCCGATCGCCGGCGGCAGCCAGCCGCGGAAGAGCGGATGACCCTCGGGGAACCCGAGGCGCCCGCCTCCCGGGGCGGGAATGGCGAAGACGGGCAGGCGCTGGCGCTCGGCGAGGGTGACGGCCAGATCCCAGCCTCCGGAGGCGTCGACGTCGGGGCCTGCCACGAGCACGGGGTTGGCAGCCGCCTCAAGTGCGGCGGCCAGCGAGTCGAGCGCGGCCGGATCCGGCCCGGCGACCGTGCTGACCGAACGATCGATCGCAGCCTGTGCGGCGCTGTCATCGACCTCCTTCCCCCAATCGTCCATCGGAATCGACACGAAGGCAGGTCCCTTCGCGGGCGAGGAGGCCAGATGAATCGCGTGCGCGAGTGCGAGCGGTACGTCCTCGGCCCGCGGCGGCTCGTAGCTCCACTTCACCAGCGGGTACGGCATGCGGGTCGCATCGCGGTTGGTGAGGTTGGCCTGAAGCGTCACGAGCTCTCGCGCCTGTTGGCCCGCGGTGACGAGAAGCGGTGTGTGGTTGGCCTGGGCGTTGAAAATTGCGCCCATTCCGTTGCCGAGGCCGGGCGCGGTGTGAAGGTTGACGTGGCCCACGGTGCCGCTCGCCTGGGCGTAGCCGTCGGCCATGCCCACAGCCACCGCCTCCTGGAGGCCGAGGACGTAGCGGAAGTCGTCGGGGAAGTCCGCCAGCATCGGCAGCTCCGTGGAGCCCGGGTTGCCGAACATCGTCGTCATGCCGTGGCGGCGAAATAGATCGAGAGTGGCCTCGCGGACGGTGCTCATCGCCCGCGGACACTATTCGACTGCGCAAGCCCCTTCGAGCGGGCAGGACGCGCATGTGACCTTCGCAACTTTTGCAGCGTGGACGGATAGGCTATTGGTTAACTTGTCGCCGTTCGGGTAACGTTCGTGGGCGCCTCACCACGGGATTGGGTTGGGTCATTGCCGCCGGGGCGCCGGGAATGGGCCATTAAGGACGGAAGTATGAGTATGGATCATTCCTTCAGGCGTCTGGGTTTCGCGACGACTCTCGTTTCGGCGTGCGCCCTCGCACTGGCCTCGACGGCCGGCGCGGCGACGCTCAGAACCGGCTACGAGCCCGGCGGTTGGGGCGCTACTACACTTCACTCAGGCATCTGCCTGCAGACATTGATCTGCCCATCTGTGACGAACACGGTCGTCAAAGGGCCGCCTGGTACTTACGAGCACACGGAGCTCGGATCGCTTACGGGCGTCGCCGCGAGGACGGACGTCACCTGGACGAGCGCCCCGTTCACCTACAACGGTGCCCAGGGCAAGCGCTCGAAGAACGTCACGTTCGTGATGCGCCGGCGTTCCAATACGACCAATCTGCTGTCGGTTACCGGCAACACGGCCACCTATTCGGCGAACCTGATCAGCGCGAAGACGGGCAACACGGTCGCGGAGGCGGTCCGCAATGCCAATCTTCGGCCTACGACCAAGTTCACCCGGGTTGGCCCGAAGCGTCTGGTCGGAGCGGTCCGCCGAGGGCGCACCTACCGGATTGAGGTCGTGTTCACGTTCCTCAACGGGGTTGCGGTGGTCCCGTTCGCAACGTCGGACTTCAGGCGCGCCAGGATCGTTGCTCGGCGCCACGTGTCCCGACACCACCGGCACCACTGAGCATCGACTGAGCGTCACACGCGTCGAACGGCCCGCTTAGGCGGGCCGTTCGCGTATTGCGGGCTCGTTGTCGAGTCCGAGAGGACAGGGGAGCCGGCGGGCTAGCTGCCAGGGCGGTCCGGGGCTGTCCCGGCAGCGCCTGCTCCCAGGTTGCGCCCGGTCGCTCGCTCGTCCAGCCGAGTGCAGGTTCTCGGTCAGGCCGGCGGTGTCGAGAACACCACGACGCGGACGGTAAAGAGCGCCGCGGACGCCGCCGGGGCGGCGTGGTCAGTCGCGAGCGCGGGTCTCGCCGGTGACGTGGTAGCTCAAGTACCAGGCGAGGTGCCGTGCGGCGCCGACGCCGAGGCTCCAGGGGACGAGCAGCCGCCTCATCGGAACGATCCTATCTGGTACATCGGTGTCACGATCATCCGATCGGCGCAATACCCGCTCTTCTTGGGCCGAAATCGCGCCTCGCGCTGAATTCGGTCAGGCTTTCAGGCATGCGCATCACATTGGTGGCCGGTCGGGAAGGCGACGAGGCGGTGACGGATCTCGAGCGCTCGCTCGAGGCAATCGACGCCACCGTGGCTCGCCTCGATCTCTCCGCGCCCTCCGGCGCAACACCGCTCGAGCGAATGGCGAGCGCTTTCAGGGACGCCGAAGCTGCCCTGACGGCGGAGCCCACCGACGGGGTCGTGCTGACGGGCGATGACGACCACAGCCTCGCGGCCGCCCTCGTCGCGACCAAGCTGGAGATTCCCCTGTTTCGCGTCGAGGCCATCGAGCCGGTACCGGGTGCCGCCGCGCGGATCGCCTCGCTTCTGGCCGATGCGGTCGTGCCCGCAAAGCCAGTTGACGCGGCGGCTGCGATCGTCGAATCGCTGGCCGCAACCCCCGCACCAGGCGAGCGCGACCGGCTCTGACCCTCAGCGCCCCGGCCATAAACTGGCCTTTATGAAGGTTGGAATCGTCGGTCTGGGCTATGTCGGCCTGCCGCTCGCCGTTGCGTTCGCCGAGGCCGGGGTTGAGGTCGTCGGCGTCGACACCGACAGCGAACGGGTCGAGCGCCTGCGTCGTTCCGAGAGCGACATCGAGGACATCCCGTCTGAGCGTCTGCGGGCTCTCGCTCCGCAGTTCACCGCCAGCGACGAGTACCGCGCCCTGGCCGCGTGCGACGCGATCATCATCTGCGTTCCCACCCCGCTCACCGGGCATCGCGAGCCCGACCTCTCGTATCTGGTCGCCGCCGCCGGAGCGCTGTCCCGGGTCTTGCACGAGGGACGGCTCGTCGTCGTCGAGTCCACGACCTATCCCGGGACCACACGCGAGCGCCTCAAGCCCATTCTCGAGGAGTCGGGTCTCGCCGCCGGCAGCGACTTCAACCTGGCGTTCTCGCCGGAGCGCATCGATCCGGGGCGCACCGACTACACGATCCGCACCACGCCCAAGATCGTGGGCGGCCTCACCGACGCCTGTCGTGAGCGCGCCGCCGAGCTCTACCGGGAGATCTGCGACGAGGTCGTCGAAGTCTCGACCCTCGAGGCCGCCGAGCTCTCGAAGCTCTTGGAGAACATCTTCCGCTCGGTCAATATCGCCCTCGTGAACGAGATGGCGATGCTGTGCCACCGCCTCGGGATCGACATCTGGGAGGTGATCGACGCAGCATCCACCAAGCCCTTCGGGTTCATGCGCTTCGAGCCGGGCCCCGGAATGGGCGGCCATTGCCTGCCGGTTGACCCCTTCTACCTCGCCTATAAGGCGCGCGAGCACGACTTCTACACCGAGTTCATCGAGCTCGCCGGAAAGCTCAACCAGGCGCAGCCCCATTTCTGCGTCCAGCGTGTCGAGGAGGCCCTCAACGACGTCCGCAAGCCCCTTCGCGGCTCCGACGTGCTGCTTCTGGGCGTCTCCTACAAGGCGGGGGTTGGCGACCTGCGCGAGTCCCCGGCTTTGAAGATCATCAAGCTCCTTCGCGAACGCGGAGCGGAGGTCTCCTACCACGACCCGCACGTTTCCCAGCTGCCCGGGTTCGGCCTCGACTCGGCTGAGCTCGGCACGGCGGTGGGCGACGCGGACATCGTCTGCATCGTCACCGCGCACCCGGGGATCGACTACGAGCAGGTCGTGTCCGACGCCGCCCTGGTCCTGGACTTCCGGGGCGTGACGCGCGGCATCACCGCCGCCAATCTCGTCCGCCTTTAGGCACACCCGCAACAGGGTCCTCAAACCCCCAACTGGGATCCGATCCCCTTTAGGTTGAGAGTGCCTCTGTTTGCGTCGGGTGCGAGCGCGATCATGGGACAGATCGTGCTCCCCAGACGTCGCAAGCGCCGCCGCTACGACCGCGTAACGCTGGCCCTGGCCGCGTCCGCGGTCGCCACGGCCGGGACGGTGCTTGCCGGTGAGTTCGTCAAGCTCACCCGCCGGCGGGCGAAGGAGATCGACCCGGAGGCCGGGCCGCTGGACACGGCGGAGTATGCGATCGCCTCCGCCGGCGTCGCAACCCAGGACGCGGTGAACGTCCTGGTCGAGGGCTACGGCGCCGCCTCGCGCGGCGAGACGATCCTCTTCAACATGCTCTCTGGCTTCGTCGGTGGGTTCGCCCTGATGCGGCTGTCGACGGCCGGGATGAGGGGCGGCTGGTGGCCGCTGGGCAACGTCAACGTCGCCGGCCGGCACATCCACCACTTCGTGCCGGGAATCCTCATCGCCTTCGCATCCGGCGGGGCGGGCCTCGTGACCCAGGACGAGTCGCTGGAGCAGGCGCTCGCCGTTCCCTTCGGGGTCGGCGTCGGCCTCACTTTCGACGAGGCCGCCCTGCTTCTCGACCTGCGCGACGTCTACTGGACGCCCGAGGGCATCCTCTCCGTTCAGGTCAGCTTGGGAGCCTCGGCGATCCTGGGAGCCACGATCCTCGGCTTACGGATGCTGCGCCGCGGTGAGCGCCGCGTCGAGCAGGCCGGCCTGATGCCGGCGTCGCCCTGATCGTCGCTCAGCCGAACCGGTAGCGGCCGAAGAGCTCGCCCGACTTGACCTCTGCCATGAGCCAGACCAACTCGAGCCGGCGCTCGGCCTCCGAGAGGCCGACCACAAGCCCGGGCCCGCCGCCGCCGGCAAGCTTCGGCGCATGGGTCACGAAGAGCTCGTCGACCAAGCGCTCCTCGATCAGCTGCCCGTGCAGATGCGGGCCGCCCTCGCTGAGCAGCGCGCGAACGCCCCGGTTGGCGCGCAGGTCGGCGAGCGCTGCCGCGAGGTCGATCTTTCGTTCGTGGCGCTCGATGTGCACCGGGGTTACGGTGTCGGGCGGATCAGCGTCAGACGTGGTGAGGATCACAACCTCTCCCTGCCCCTCGGTGAACAGCGGCGCGTCCCAGGGCAGATCGAGGCGGCCCGAGACGATCACCATCAGCGGATGGGCCGAGAACCCCTCCGCTTCGCGGCGCTCGCGCTTGGCGGGGTCGCCCATCACTCGGCCGTAACGCTCGGCCCGCATCGTGCCGGCGCCGATCATCACGGCGTCGACGCGGGTGCGCAGTCCCACGAGTAGCTCGGTGTCGGCGTCGGTGCCGATCGGCCCGGAGCGCCCGGCGATCGTGGCCTCACCGTCGAGGGTGAGGGCGAAGTTCGTCACCACATATGGCCGCTCGAGCGAGGCCGCGGCGACAAAGTCGAGCGATGCGACCGCTTCGGCGATCGTGGTGTCGGACACGTCAGGGAACAGGCGCCGGATCAAGAGATCTCCTCCACGTGCGCGATGTTGGCCTGATCATCCTCGGTTGCGCTCGGCTCTGAGGCGAACCACGCATCCAGGATCTCGGCGAGCTCCGCATCCGAGGTGGAGCGCAGGCTGAGCGCAAGCGTGTTGGCGTCGTTCCACTTGCGTGCCCCGGCGGCCGTGGCGGCGTGAGCGGCCGCCTCGCTCGCCCAGGCCCAATCGGCGCGCTCGCCGTCGGCCAGCGCTCCATGAAGGAGCGGCTCATGCCCGCGCTCGCGCAGGGCGGCGACAAGGGCGTCGGCGACTCCCACCCGTTCGTCGGCAGCGATCGCGATCTTCACTCTGGCACCTCCTCGTGCGCCAGGGCCAGGGCATCCTCGAGCGTCGGAACGATCTGGAAGCGCAGGATCAGCTGGTCGCGAAGGCTCACCAGCATCGCGGCATCCTGCGACGCTTCGATGCCCGTGGTCCTGCCGCGGGCGATGAGGCGGAACTGGACGGCGACGCTGTCCTCCCCGGCGTCGACGAACTCGACCGGGTCGATCCGCACCTCGTCCATCGCTTCGTAGAAGGAGGCGAACCACCGCCTCACGCCCTCGATCCCCCGGTACGTATCGGGCTCGCTGGCCAGGCCGGGGGGCGTGGTGAACTCGAACTCGTCGTCGAAGCGATCGGCCACGGCATCGACCCCGCCCCGGGCAAGGAGCTCGAAGACGGTGCGGGAGAGCTCGATGTTGCTTGCCGACACAGCGGCAAGGCTACGCCCCGCCGAGCCAGCCGAAGGCCTGACCGGTGAGCTCGGAGAGACGCTCGACATCGGGGGCGAAGATCGCGGTCAGCTGCTCGCGCTGGGCCTCGGAGAGCACGGGCTTGCGAGCCTCGCCGCCGTCGGGGTCGTGGACGATGCGCTCGACGCGCCAGCGCAGCGACTCGGGCAGCCGGTCGAAGCCGCGATCGAGGGCGCGCAGTCCCGGCAGGCGCACGGCACGGTCCATGACGCGAAAGCCACCGCGCCCCTTGGCCGACCCGGTTTCCCACTCGCGCTCGAACTCGGGTGAGGTGAAGCCGGAGCCCACGCCCAGGAACGAATAGAGCCGCCGCATGGTCGCCTCGCGCTCTTGGCGCAACTCGTCCTGGGTTACGACTGCGACGCTGTCGGCCCCGTACGTTGCGAGGTAGGGCTCGAGCTGGTACGCGTAGCGGCCGCGGTCGACGTAGGCGCTGGACGGCTCGGCCAGGACCTCGTCGAGCGATCGTGACTCGTAGCCGCCGCCGACGTTGTGAAGGTAATGCGACAAAAGGCGCTCGATCGGGTCGCGCACCGCATAGATGAGCCTGGCGCCGGGAATCAGCTGGTGCATGCGGCCGGCGACGCCCTCCAGCCGCGGTCGCGCCGTGTAGTGCGGCGAGGTCTCTCCGCGAACTTTCGCAGCTGGGTCGAAATGGCTCGCGTACCAGCCGGGCCCCAGGCTGTTGTTGAGCTCGGCGACGAAGAAGTTGAGCTCCTTCGGCCGTGACATGGCGATCTCGGGATGGAGGCTGAGGTAGTGGTGCAGGCTCGTGGTCCCGCACTTGAGCCCTCCGATGACGACGAGGTTGGGCAGCGCGCCCCCCTTGCCGGAGCTCACGGGGCGGCGGTGATCCGCCGCGAAGCGCTGGTGCGCACGCGCGAGCATCGCCTCGTCGGCGAGGTCGCGGGGCGGCGGCCTCTCAGCCGCCGGCACCGAGCTTCTTGGCCGCCTCTCTGAAGGTCTTGACGGTGGCGGAGGGCGCCTTGCGGCCCTCGAGCTTCTCGCCGTGGCGGTTGACCCAGATCACCGGCACGTTCATCTTGAGAAGCGGCGCGACGTCGGCGTCGTAACCGGCAGCGATGTGCACCCAGCCCTTCTTGCCGCCGATCCGGCGCGCGCATTCCTTGAAGTGCGCGGGATCCGGCTTATAGCTGCGGACCTGCTGCGCGGTGACGACCAGGTCGAGCTCGGTCCGCAGGTGCCGGCGGGATACCCCGAGCAGCTTGTCGTCGACATTCGACACGATCCCCACCTCGTAGCGACCCGACAGGCGGTCCATCGCGGCGTTCGACTCGCGAAACGGCTGCCAGTCGGCGACGCCGTTGGGCAGAAACTGGGCGCGAGAGGGTTCGATGCGCCAGCCGATCTCCTCGGCCACCTTCACGCCGGCCCGCCGCATGACCTCGGCGTAGAGCTCGTAGGAGCCCGCCATGACCTCGGCCTGGACCTCCAGGAAGCGCTTGACCAGCGCGTCGGTGTCGATCGAGAGGCCATCGCGGTCGGCCTCCCGCTTGAAGGCGTCGGCGAGGCCCTTCTCCCAGTCGACCAGGGTGCCGTAGCAATCGGTGGTAACCCACTGGATGGTCTTGAGGGCAGGAAGGGCCATCGGGCGCGGCATTGTAGGCAAGGGGGCGCCATTCCCGGCGCCGGGGGTTTGAAGTAGGTTCGGGGCGGCGATGGAGATCCGGGCGCTCAGCACGGGAACCGTGCGCGTTAAGGATTCCCTCCTGCATGCACGTCGCGGGATGCTCCGCCAGCCGAGCCTTTTCCTCCCCAGCGAGTTTTCCGGGCCGTTGCCCATCCACCTCTGGGTCGTCGAGCACGAGGGCCCGCGTACCCGGGCCGTCCTCTGAGGATGGGCCTCGGGTAGGCTGCCGCGCCGATGGATCTGCTCGAATATCAGGGCAAGGAGCTCTTCGCCCGTCACGGCGTTCCCGTGCCCAACGGCAGGCACGCCACGAGCGCGGATGACGCGGTTGCCGCCGCCAACGACGTCGGCTACCCGTGCGCGATCAAGGCTCAGGTCCGCATCGGCGGCCGCGGTAAGGCCGGCGGCATCAAGCTGGCAAACGAAGAGTCCGAGGCCCGCACGCACGCCGGCGCGATTCTCGGCATGGACATCAAGGGCTTCACCGTCCACGAGCTCTGGGTCGAGGCAGCATCCGACATCGCAGCCGAGCACTACGCGTCGATCATCCTCGACCGCTCCGAGAAGAAGCTGCTGGCGATCGTCACCCGCATGGGCGGGATGGATGTAGAGGCGGTCGCGGAGTCCGACCCCGACGCCCTTGTGCGGCGCCATCTCGATCCGGCTGAGGGGATGACAGCCGAGATCGGAAGTGAGCTGGCGGCCGAGGCCGGCATCGACGACGACGTCCGCAACGGGGTTGCCGAGATGCTGGTGAAGCTCTACGAGGTCGCGACCACCGAGGACGCGACCCTGATCGAGATCAACCCGCTGATCGTCACCGCAGACCGCAGCGTGATGGCCCTCGACTCGAAGGTCACGATCGACGGCAACTCGATGTTCCGCCATCCCGAGCTCGCCGAGCTCGAAGACACCTCCGCCGAGGATCCGCAGGAGGCCATGGCCAAGGCGAAGGGCATCACCTACGTCAAGCTCGACGGCGACGTCGGGATCCTCGGCAACGGCGCGGGGCTGTGCATGTCGACCCTGGACGTGGTCGCGCAGGCGGGCGGAGCGCCTGCCAACTTCCTCGACGCGGGCGGCGGCTCCAAGGCGGAGGCCATCGTCGACGCGCTCGAGGTGATCACTTCCGACCCCAAGGTCAGGGCAATCCTCTTTAACATCTTCGGCGGCATCACCCGCTGCGACGAGGTGGCAAAGGGGATCATCGAGGCCTCGCAGCAGGTCAATCTCACGGTGCCTCTCGTGGTGCGCCTGGACGGGACCAACTCAGAGGAGGGGCTGCGCCTCCTCGACGAGGCCAGCCTCCCGAACCTCCATCAGGAGAAGACGATGCTGGGCGCGGCCAAGAAGGTTGTGGAGCTGGCCGGAGGCTCCTCGTGAGCATCATCATCGACACCGAAACAAAGCTCGTCGTCAGCGGCCTGACCGGCCGCGAGGGCAGCTTTCACGGGCTGCGCAATCGCGACTACGGCACCGACCTGGTCGCCGGCGTGACTCCCGGCAAGGGGGGTCAGGACGTCGACGGCGTGCCCATCTTCGACACCATCTCCGACGCCGTCGACGAGCGGGGCGCCAACACGTCGATGATCTTCGTACCCGCGCGCTTCGCCGCGGCGGCGATCAACGAGGCGATCGACTCCGGCGTGCAGACCGTTATCGCCATCACGGAGGGCATCCCCGTGATGGACATGCTCCCCACCTACTGGCGGGCCAGGGAAGCGGGGGTGCGCCTGATCGGCCCCAACTGCCCGGGCGTTCTGTCGCCCGGCAAGGCGAACGTGGGAATCATCCCCGCCCAGTTCTTCGACCAAGGCAAGATCGGCGTCGTCTCCAAGTCGGGCACCCTGACCTACCAGATCGGCAACGAGCTGAAGCAGGCGGGGCTCGGCAATTCCACGATCGTCGGCATCGGCGGCGATCCGATCGTCGGCTCGGACTTCATCGACGTCCTCACCCTCTTCGAGGCCGACCCCGACACCGAGCTGATCGTGATGGTCGGCGAGATCGGCGGCGATGCCGAAGAGCGCGCGGCGGACTTCATCGCAGCCAACGTCTCCAAGCCCGTCGTCGGCTACATCGCGGGCTTCACGGCCCCTCCCGGCAAGCAGATGGGCCACGCCGGCGCAATCATCTCCGGCTCGTCGGGCACCGCCCAGGCAAAGAAGGACGCGCTCGAGGCCCAGGGAGTCCGCGTCGGCACTTCGCCGACGGAGGCCGCCCAGATCGCGGCCGAGATCGCCGGCAGCTAGTTGTCCTGCCCACGGACGTTGTGAACGCGACCGATCGGCGGCCGGCCACCTAGAGCTGTGGGCCCCGAGTCGCTACCGTCGAGCGCATGACGATCGAACGCATGGATCACGTGGGCATCGTGGTCGACGACCTCGACGCCGCGACGGCGTTCTTCGTCGAACTCGGACTCAAGCTGCAGGGCGAGGGATCGGTCGAGGGCGGTTGGGTGGACCGCGTGGTGGGTCTCGAGGGCGTCCGCTCGGAGATCGCGATGTTGGAGACCCCTGATGCCCACGGACGGCTCGAGCTGTCGAAGTTTCACGCTCCGTCGGGCCGGGGCGGCGACCGGCACGCGCCGGCGAACACTCCGGGCATCCGCCATGTCACATTCGCAGTCGACGATATCGACGCCGCCGTCGCCAGCGTGCGAGCGCGCGGCGGGGAGCTCGTTGGCGAGGTGGAGAACTACCAAGAC
>JBBRYM010000012.1:0-95619 GCA_038237625.1 Solirubrobacterales bacterium
GCCACAGCGCCTTGGTGTCGACGACGGTCGCGAGGTGTGAGAGCGGGGCCATCACACCGGGACTGCGGTTGCCTGCCGCAGTCGCCGCATGAAGGCGTAGGCCAGGAGCACGAGCCCGACTCCGACCACGATCGCGGGACCGAGCGCGCCGGTGCCGAAGGCGCGGGAAACCCCGTATGCAGCAGCGCCGATCACCGCGGCGGACGGCAGCGTCAGCAACCACGCGACGACGATGTTGCCGGCCACGCCCCAGCGCACCGCCGAGAAGCGCTTGCCGGCGCCGGCGCCCATGATGCCACCGGAGATCACGTGGGTGGTCGACAGCGGGAAGCCGAAATGCGAAGAGGCGAGGATCACGGCCGCTCCCGCTCCTTGAGCGGAGAACCCCTGGGCGGCGTCCATCTTGATGATGCGCGTGCCCATCGTCCGGATGATGCGCCACCCGCCCATATAGGTGCCGAGCGAGATCGCGCTTGCGGCAGAGATGACGACCCAGGTAGGAACGTGGAAGTTGTCGGCGGCGATGTTGCCGTTTGCGACCAGCGCGAGGGTGATGACTCCCATGGTCTTCTGGGCATCGTTCGTCCCGTGCGCGAGCGCGAGCAACCCGCTGGAGAGCACCTGGCCATAGCGAAAGCCACGCGTGACCGGGCCGGGGCGCTGACGGCCCAGGATCCTGTAGCAGAAGAAGATCCCGATCAGCCCGACGACGAACGCCAGGACCGGCGCGATCAGGGCGGGGATCAGGACCTTCCCCAGCAGCCCGTCGCTGAGCACCGCGTTCGCCCCCGCGGCCGCGAACGCGGCGCCCACCACGCCTCCGATGAGGGCGTGCGAGGAGCTCGACGGCAACCCGACATACCAGGTGATGAGGTTCCACGCAATCGCTCCCACCAGGCCCGCGAACACGATCAGGGGCGTGATCTCGGCGGCGTCCACCACGTCCTTCGCGATGGTCGCGGCGACCGCGAGCGAGAGGAATGCCCCGGCGAAGTTCAGCGCGGACGCGAACGCGACCGCCACCCGCGGCGACATGGCGCGAGTCGAGATGGACGTGGCGATGACGTTCGCCGTGTCGTGGAACCCGTTGGTGAAGTCGAACGCCAGCGCGGTACCGACGACGATCACCAGGACTACGTCGTTGTGCAAGGTGCCCCGCCCGCTGAGCCCTAGGCGTTCTTGATGACGATGCCCTCGAGGATGTGCGCTGCCGTCTCGGTTGCATCGATGGCGCGCTCGAGCACGGCGAAGATGTCCTTCCAGCGGATCACGACCATCGGGTCGATGCCGTTGGCGAAAAGCGAGGCGACCGCATCGCGCGAGAGGCGATCACCCTCGTTCTCGAGGCTGTGGATCGCGATCCAATGGTCTTCCAGGTCTTCGAATCCGCGCAGCTTCGACAGCGCCTCGGCAAGCTGCTCGCACGAGCGCACGAGGACATCGGCCAGGCCCAGAGCCTGCTCCATCGGCGCCTCGATCTTGTAGAGGCCGAGGAAGTCCGCGGCCTCTTCGATGTCGTCGACGATGTCGTCGACCTGGCCCGCCAATCCGAAGATGTCCTCGCGATCGAGGGGCGTGACGAAGGTCGTGTTGAGACGGCGGATGATCTCGTGGGTGATCTTGTCGCCCTCCTGCTCCGCGAGCAGGATCTCGCGCGAGAGGTCAGCCGAGTCGGGCCAGGTCTGCAACATCTGGTGGAGCAGGCGAGCCGCTCGCAGGGTGTTCTGCCCCGCCTGGTGGAAGAGGTCGAAGAAGACCCGGTCGCGCGGGATCAAGCTTGGGAGCTGCACGGGCCGCCAAGCTACCAATCCGCGAGGACCCGAGCGATGCGATGGGCGGCCCGTCCATCCCATTTTGGCGGAGGTTCCGGCGTTTCCTTGCCCGCCCGGGCGGCCAACAGGCCGGGAATCTCCGCGATTCGCCCCGGATCGAGGCCGAGCAGCGTGTTGGTTCCCGCACGGACGGTGACCGGGCGCTCGGTGTTGTCGCGCAGGGTGAAGCACGGAACGCCCAGGTAGGTGGTCTCCTCCTGGATGCCGCCGGAATCGGTGAGGACGGCGGCGGCGTCCGCCTCGAGCGAGAGGAAATCGAGGTAGCCGACGGGCTCGATCAGCTCGATCCCGGCGGGTGTTCTCCCCGCGAGCATCTTCCGGGTTCGGGGATGCGCCGGGAAGAGGACCGGCAGCGACGCCCCCACCTCCTCCAGGGCCTCAACCGCTGCGCCCAGCAGGGGGCTGTCGACGAGGGCGGGGCGATGCAGCGTCACCAGGAGGAAGGCGCCCGGCTCCGCGCCCAGGCCGCGAGCGGCTTCGCGCGCCCGGAACCGCTCTTCGAGCGCCACCAGCGTGTCGATCATCGTGTTGCCGACGAAGCTCAGCCGTTCAGCCGGAATCCCCTCCGCCTCCAGGTTCTCGATGGCTTCGTCGGAGTGCAGGAAGAGAACTCGCGCGAGATGATCGGTGACGATGCGGTTGATCTCCTCCGGCATCGTGCGGTCGAAGCTCCGCAGGCCTGACTCCAGGTGCGCGACGTCGATGCCCAGGCGCGAGGCGCAGAGGGCCGCGGCCAGGGTGGAGTTCACATCTCCCGGCACGATCACGAGGTCTGGTTGCTCAGCCTCGAGCACCGGCTCGAGGCGCTCGATTACACGTGCCGTCTGCTCTGCGTGGCTGCCCGAGCCGACGCCCAGGAGGTGATCTGGCTCGGGCACCCCAAGCTCGTCGAAGAAGACCTCCGACATCGCCCGATCGTAGTGCTGGCCGGTATGGACGATGCGGTTCGCATCAGCGCCGAGCTCATCGCGCAGCGCGGCGATGACCGGCGCCATCTTCACGAAGTTCGGCCGGGTGCCGAGGATGTGAACGATGCGCATCTAGACGGGTACGGTGCGCGCCAGGAATGCGCGCTGGTGGCCGGCGGCGCGTTCGAACGGCTCACCCACGTAGACGTCGAAATGGCCGAGGCGTTCGTATTCGACGAGCTCGCCCCTGGGCGCCCGCCTCGCGGCGGCGCGAGCGGGCTCGGGCGGCGTGACGACGTCGTCCCCGGCGACGAGAACAAGGAGGGGGCACGCGATGTCGGCGGCCACCTTCCCGGGCGAGTAGGTCGTGATGCGCCGGACGATCCGCGCCGGGACCTCGTTTCGCCACGCGAAACCGTCTGGGTACAGGGCCGAATATCCAGGCTGGGCGTCGGCGGTCGCCATCGCCGCAAGCGTTCCAGGAGGCCCGACGATGGGGATGTAATAGGGGTCGCGGCCGAGGACGCCCTGGATCGAGTCGCGAAGCCCCGCCGCAGTCATCTTCGCCAGCCGTACTGGCCCCGCGGCGCGCAGGGTCGCAGGCCCGTGGGCGTGCGGAACCTGGGCGATGATCGCCGCGATGCGGTCGTCGCGGGCTCCAAGTGCCAGCACGTGGCCGCCTGAGAACGACGACCCCACAAGACGATGCGCTCGGGGTCGACGCCGTCAAGGCTGCGCGCGTACGCGATGGCGGCGCCCCAATCGTCGTGCTGGCGGCCGATGTTGACGAGGTTCCGCGGCTTTCCCGTCGACTCGCCGAAGTGGCGGTAGTCGAAGACAAGCACGGCGTAGCCGGCGCCGGCGAAGCGCTCTGCGAAGGCGTCGAGGCGCGCCTCCTTCAGCGCGCCGAAGCCGTGCGCCATCACCACGCACGGAGTGGACGTCGCTCGATCGCTGGGCCGGTAGAGCCAGCCGCCGAGGGTTTCCCCGGCTATATCGATCCGGACGTCCTCGCGGGCGCTCAAGCGAGCCCGTCGATCCTCTTGGCGAGCTCGAAGTCCGTGGCGGTGAGGCCGCCTGCAGCGTGGTTCGTGATCGAAACCTTCACCTCACTCCACGAGATCTCGAGGTCCGGGTGATGGTTCATTTCCTCGGCCGGCGCGACAATCGCGTCGACGAACTTCACCGAGCCCACGAAATCGCCGTGGTCGAACGTCTTGGCGATGGCTCCGCCGGAGCGCTCCCAGCCGTCGAGAGTCGCGAGCCGCGAGTTGATCTCGTCTTCGTTCAGGAGGTCCATTGGGCGAAGCCTATAGTCCGGCCGATGCGCATCGCGAGCCTGGTTCCGTCGGCGACCGAAGCGCTCTTCGAGCTCGGCTTCGGCGACGAGGTGGTGGCCGTCACGCACGAATGCGACTGGCCGGCGGGTGCGACCAGCCTGCCGCGGCTGACGGCGAGCGTCCTGCCGCCGGGGCTCACGGCCGGCGAAATCGACTCCCAGGTGCGCGAGCTGACCGGTGCAAAGCGGGCGTTGTACACCCTCGACGAGGCAACGCTGGCTGCGCTCGATCCCGACCTCATCGTCACCCAGGAGCTGTGCGCCGTCTGTGCGGTTTCCTATGAGGAGGTCTGCGACGTGGCGGCCCGTCTGCCTGGGCGGGCTCGGGTGGTTTCGCTCGATCCGGGGACGCTTCGGGAGGTGGTCGATGACCTCGTCGTCCTCGCCGAGGCATGTGGGGATGAGCGGAGAGGGGCGACGCTGGCTCGTGGTCTCCGCGAGCGGCTCGAGTCAGTGACGGAGGCCGTTCGTGGCGCCCCGCGGCCTCGGGCGCTGACCCTGGAGTGGCTGGATCCTCCGTACGTGGGCGGGCATTGGGTGCCCGAGATGGTGGACATTGCGGGAGGGATCGACGTCGCCGGCGTGGCCGGGGAGCGGTCGCGGATCGTGGAGTGGGCGGAGCTCTCGGAGTTGGAGGCCGACGTCGCGGTCGTCATGCCGTGCGGGTACTACGTCGAGCAGGCGCTGGCCGAGGCCGAGGAGCACCGAGGAGAGCTCGCGGCGCTGCGAGTCTCCTCCGTCTTCGCTGTCGATGCAGCCGCTTCGTTCTCGCGGCCAGGGCCGCGGCTGGTCGAAGGCGTGGAGCTCCTCGCGCATCTGCTGCACCCGGAGCTCGTGGAGGCACCCCCGAGCGTGGGGTTCGCCCCCCTCCCCACGACGAACGTCCCAAATACCACCCTATAGGGGGGACTACGGGACGTTCATCGCTCAGACCACCGCGAGCGAGATCGCTATCGCCGCAGCGCTGATGAGGCCGAGGCCGACGAGCTCCAGAGTGAGCGAGCGGGCGCGCCGCTCTCCCGCGACGATCACGAACGCCGCGATGGCGCCACCCGCCAGCCCGCCGAGGTGACCGCCGATCGAGATGCCGGAGACCGAGAACGAGAACAACAGGTTGAGCAGGATGAAGAAGCCGATCTGCTGAGACAGGGCGCCGAGTCCGCGCCGGCGGGCGATGATGAACGTCGCGGACATCAGCCCGAAGATCGCTCCCGAGGCCCCGACCGTGGTCGTGTGCGGGTCCGCGATCAGGGCGCCGGCCGATCCCGCGAGGAGCGAGGCGAAGTAGAGCGCTACGAAGCGGGGAGTGCCGATGCCCGGCTCGAGGATCCCACCCAGGATGTACAGCGCGTACATGTTGAAGGCGATGTGCAGGAGCCCGAGGTGGAGGAAGCCACCGGTGAGGATTCGCCAGACATCGCCGTCGGCGATCTGCGGGCCGTTGATGCCGAAGTGGTTGATGACCTTCCCGCCGCTCCCGCCAAACCCAAGAGTGGTGGCGCCGCCGAAGGCGAGCTCGGCGACGAAGGCGGCGACGTTGATCGCGATGAGGACGAAGGTGGCGGGCGATCGCGAGGCGCTGATCCCCGTCTCCAGCCGCCTTACGTTGGTGGTCTGGCTCGCGCACTCCGGGCAGCGCATGCCGACGGGAGTCGGGGTCATGCACTCCGGGCAGATCGGGCGCTCGCAGCTGGAGCAAGAGACGCGCGTCTCGCGGCCGGAGTGGCGGTAGCACGTGGCCATCGCCAGGGAATCTAGATGGCTAGTTCAATGGGGCGCGTAGGAGCGGGACCGTGGACGGCGCGATCGAGCCTCCCCGCGGTTCCTTGGTGACGAGAACCGCGGAGGCGCCGTCGAGCGGCCCGGGCACGGCTGCGTTCGCCGTCCCGTCCTTGTTGGGCACGAATGTGCTCGCGCGCCTCACCATGTCGCCCCGCTGGACCCAGACCTCGTAGACACTCCTGCGCGGCAAGGGCGGCATGCGGTCGACCACGAGGATCCCGGAGTCGCCGACGCGCTCGAGCGATGCTCTGACGGTGCCGGGACTTGCGACCGCCGTCGGCCGGGCGCCGACCACCGAATGCGGGATCCCGCTACCGGAACCGTGCAGCAGATATCCGCCAACCCCTGCCACAACGAGGGCGAGCGTCGCCCCCAAGGCCATCGCCGGCCGGAGAGCGAACCCGCCAAAGCTCAGTTGCCGCAGGCGCGGCCGCGCTCCAGCGGTACGGGCGGCATCGGCCCGAACCTCGGCCAGGACTGCCTTACGCACCGCGGGCGGCGCTCGAAGCTGCTCGACCGAGGCCGGTAGGAGCTCGACAGCCGGGCGAAGCCATCGCAGGTATTCCCGGCAGGCACCGCAGCCGGCGATGTGCTCCTCAAGGTCGGCGGCAGGACCGGGCTCCAGCGCGCCGAGCGCGTAGGCGGTGAGATCGTCGCGACGCGGGTCCGCCTCGTTCATGGCAGGGCCTCGATCACGCTCTCCACCCCCATGCTCTCGGCGAGCGCGGCGCGCAGCTTCTCGAGACCAAGACGCATCCGGCCCTTGATGGTCCCAAGTGGCGCGCCCAGCATCTCCGCGATCTCGGACTGACTGAAGCCTCCGAAGTACGCGAGCGCGATCACCTGCGACTGCTCTCGGGGCAGCTCTCCGAGCACGCCCCGTACTCGTCCCGCCATCTCCCGCCGAATCGCCTCCGAGTCGGTCATCTCAGCCGCGGGCCGTCCCTCGAGGACCGCGTCGTCGTCGAGGTCGAGCTTGCGGGTCGGCGAAGCCCCCCGCCGCAGGGCATCGATCGAGCGGTTGCGGATAATGCCGAGGGTCCAGCTGCGCACGCTGCCGCGAGCGGAGTCGTAGGGAACCCGCGAGCGCCAGACCGACAAAAACGCCTCCTGGATCACGTCCTGCGCCAGGACACGATCGCCGACGATCCGATGGGCTAGCGAGAAGGCGGCCCCGGAATGGCGGTCGTAAAAGCGCTCGAACGCGTCGGGATCCTTGCGATCGACAAGGATCATCAGCTCCTCGTCGCCGAGGCGGTCCAGCGCTGCACGTGAGAGCTTCGAGGCCATAGTCTCAATCAAATCTACGGCCCGGACGGCGGTTCTGGATCACCGAGTGCCACTCGGCGGGTAGATTCCTCGCCGTGCAAGGAGCAACTCCCGCCCGCCTCTACGCGACGCTCGTCGGCGGCATGCTGGCCATCGGAGGCCTTCTCGGATTCTTCTACAACGGGCATTTCGGGTCGGGGCACGACGTCTTCGGCAACGATCGCTCCGTCGACGTCCTCGGCATCCTGGCCGTCAACGGCTGGCACAACATCTTCCATTTGGCGAGCGGGCTCCTCGGCTTGGCCGTGGCCGGCTACGCGGCTCGTCAGTACGCGCTGGCCCTGGGCCTCCTCTATGTCGTTCTCGCCGTGTACGGGTTCATCCTCGGGCCGGGCCACAACCTGCTGGGGATCATCCCGGTGAACACCGAGGACAACTTCCTTCATCTGCTGCTCGGGCTCTTGGGACTCGGGGCCGGCGCCGCGACCCCGGCCGCACCGGCGCGCGCGCGTATACGGACCGGCTAGCGGACAGAGCGCAGGACGTTCTCAGCCGCTGCCCTCAGGCCGGATGGCTGGCGGCGACGGCGGAGCTCGAATACCACCAAGGCACCGCCGGCGACGGTTCCGGCAGCCACGGCGACGACGGGCCGCACCCAGTTGCGAGGATCGCGGAGCGACTCCAGCTCGGTCTGCTCGAGCTCCTCGGCCCAGCTCGTCAGCTCGGCGGCGGCCTGCTCGGTGATCGCGGACAGCGTCGACTCAACCCGCGCGGAAAGGCGCTCGGGAGGCTCGATGGGGGCCAGCGCGTCGGCCAGGAGGCCCTCGAGGTCGAAATGTCGCTCAGGCACGGTCATCGGCTTCCATCTGCTCGGAGAGCTGCTTGATGGCGCGATGGATCAGAACCTTCGTGGCGCCGTCGGTGCGGCCGAGGGCGCGGGCGATCTCGCGGTTCGACATCCCGAGCGAGAACCGCATGATCAGCGCCTCGCGCCGGTCCTCGGGGAGGGTCTCGATGCTCGCCATCAGCGAGCGCAACTCCTCGCGGCCCTCCGCAATTCTCTCGGTGTCGTGCGGATGCGAGGGTGGCTCGACGGCGTCCAGCGGAGCCTCTGGACGCCGTCCCCGGTCGCGGTGGAGATTCGAAGCCAGGTTGTGCGCGATGCGGATCAGCCAGGGGCGCAGCGGCCGGCCGTCGGATTCGCGGCGGGCGCGCTCGAAATGCCGGTACGCCTGCAGAAACGTCTGCTCGGTGATGTCCTCGGCGTCGTGATGGTTGCCCACCCGGTAGTAGGAGTACGAGTAGACGTCGCGCAGGTGGGCGCGGTAAAGCTCCTCGAACGCGTGGTCGAGCTCCGCCTTGCTCGCCGTCGCGGTCTCCTCGCTCACCTCTGAAGCCTATTCGCCGCATGATCATCGTCCTCCGTCACGCTGCCCGGCGCTCGCGCTCGGCCCGGCGCAGCTCGTCGACCCAGTCCGACGCGGTCAGCTCACCCTCGATCAGCGCACGCAATCCGCGCAGCCCCGGCGCCTCGATCCCAGCGCCAACGACGGCCTCCGCCAGCAGCGGCACCGTGTCCAAGGCCTCCGATGCCTGGCCGATCCGCCCCGGAATGCGATCGGCCGGCACTCCCTGAGCGAGCAGCTCGCCGGCCTGGCGATTGCGGCTCGTTGGCGCCAGGACCGTGGCGGTGAGGTCGCCGACGCCCGCGAGGCCGGTGAAAGTCTCGATCTGCGCCCCGCGGCCCTCGGCCCAGGCCACGCACTCGCGCCAGATGCGCGCCGCGGCGATGCCGGCGGCGTTGAGCCCGAAAGGAGCGGCAGCCGCCGCGGCCAGGGCCGCGGCGTTCTTCGCGACGCCCGCGGTCTCGACCCCGATCACGTCATCGGTGCGCTCGCAGACGAGTCCCGCACGCTCGAACACGTCGCCGAGCTGAACACGGAGGTCCGGGTCGCAAGAGCCCAGGACGAGCGCGGCGATGCCCCCGGCTGCCTCCCGCGCCAGCGCCGGCCCTCCCAGCGAAGCGATCGCCCGGGCCCGCACGCGCTCGGAGACGTAGTCGCTGGGAAGGGCGCCGAGTGGCTGAACCAACCCCTTGCTCAGCAGCAGCACCGATGCCCGGGTGCCAACCCGGTCGCCGAGGCCCCCGACGGCCGCGGGCAGCGCCTTCGACGGCACGGCGAGGCAGACCAGGTCGCACCCGGCGAGCTCGATGTCCGCGGCGCGCTTGACGGTTATCGCCTCGTCCAGGACCACGCCGGGCAGGTAGCGCTCGTTCTTTCGAGCCTTGGCGAGCTCCTTCGCCTTCTCCGCCGTCCGCGTCCCCAGCTGAACCTCCACCCCGCCCTTGGCGAGCAGCACCGCGATGGCGGTGCCCCAGCTGCCGGCGCCGATCACGGCCGCCTTGCGAAGTGGTGGCAGGCCCCCGAGCCACTCCCATTGAAGCTCGATGTTCGGCCAGATCCGCTCGGTAACGGTGGCCGCGAGTCCCGGCGATGGGTGCTCGGTTTGGGGAAATGTCATCGGCTGGCCCATTCGCAGCCGGACCTTGCGCGGGCGGATCCGCCAGCCACGGCGCACCTGCTCGCTGCCGATGACGGCCACGGGCAGCACCGAGGCTCCGGTCTCCAGGGCAAGGCGCCCGACGCCACGCTTCGGGCGACCCAGGGACCCCTGCCTGAAACGCGTCCCCTCCGGGAAGATCACGACGGTGCCGCCGCGCTCGAGGGCGAGCTTGGCGGTGGTCATCGACTCTTCGTCCGACTGGCCCCGCCGGATCGGAAAGGCGCCCAGCCGGGAGAGCAGCCAGCCCTGAAAGCGCGGCTCGAAGAGCTCGACCTTGGCGACGAACTGGATGCGCCGGCGCCACGGCAGCGAGGCGGCGATCACGAACGGATCGAGGAAGCTGCGGTGGTTGGCGGCGACGATGAGCCCGCCCTTCAAGCGGGCGTGCTCACGCCCATGGCGGCCGAGGCGCAGCCAGATGAGGAAGGCCGGCACGAGGACGAGCCGGGCCAGGAAGTAGAGAACGGGATTGACACCCCGCTCGCGCGCATAGCGATGGAAGCGCTCGAAGCGTTCGTCGCTGATGACCGAGTCCGCACGCGGCGGCGCGGACACGCGCTGCGCATCCATGTCCATGCCTACACGGGTTTCACTGGCTGGTTACCACCGTTACCAGGCGTTTTCGATCAACCGCCGCAGCTCGTCGCGGTCGGGCGGAGCCGGGGTCATCGCCAGCTCGGCGCGCTGGAGAATCCCGTCGAGGGCCTCATCGATGTCCTGCTCGCGCGCGCCCAGCTCGGAAAGGTGCCGCCGGCCCCCCGCGAGGCCTTCGATTCGGGCGCTGAGATCTCCCGTCGCGCACCCGAGCGCGTTCGCGAGCGCGGCCATCGCCTTGGGCGCCCGATCCAGCATGGCCTCAATGGTCCTCGGGAGCATGGCTGCGTTGGTTTCCGCGTGCGGCGTCCCGAGGATGCGGACCAGCGTCTGGCAGACCACGTGATGGAGGGCGAAGAGCGCGGAATCGAGGGCCCACGCGCTGAGAACGGACCCCGCCACGAGCGTGGTCGCGTCCCGCTTCGCAGCGGTCTGGTCGAGTGCTTTCGCGATGAGCTCGGCGCCGCGCAGCGCTGCCATCGTCGCCACCGGGTTGGCGAACGGAGTCGCGAGCGAGTCGGCCCCGTGAGCAAGCGAGTTCATGGCGCTGGCTCGCAGCTCGGCCTCGGGCAGGCCGGTCATGAGCCCGGGATCGCAGACCGCGAGGGCCGGGCGGACCAAGCGCGGCGCAGAGTGCCCGTCGGGCAGGCGGTGGATCGCAGTGATCTCAGCGCCCGACAGGGTCGTGGGGATCGCGGCCACCCGGCCGCCGCGGACCGCGGCGATCGCCTTTGCGGTGTCGATGACCCGGCCGCCGCCGAGGGCGACGAGCTCGTCGCTGCGCACGGAGTCGATGAGGGCCGCCGCCGTGGAGCCCACCGGCCCGCGTTGAACTTCATGCACCGCGCTGGCGCGCCCGGCCAGCTCGAGGGGAGTGTCGGCGAGGGCGCGCGGCGTGGTCAGCAGCTCGAACGAGCTGAACCCCGCGCCGGCAATCAAGTCGCCGGCATCAGCGAATGCGCCCTCGCGCACGACGATCGTGCGCTCGCCGTCGCGCCAAATGAACTCCCCCCCGCCGGGGAGCGTCGCAAGATCGGGTCGGCGAGCCTTGGCCAAGAGCCCGCCCCCGGAATCGAACCGAGAACCTTCCGCTTACAAGGCGGATGCTCTGCCAATTGAGCTAGGCGGGCGCGCTCACGAATCTACCGCCGAGAGCAGGGTGAGTCCTACAGCAGCCCGTCGCGGCCGGCCACGTGCTGGGTCACCTTGCGCTTCACACGCTGCAGGGCGTTGTCGACCGTCTTCGTGTCGCACTCGAGACGCTCGCCGATCACCTCGTAGGAAGAGCCGTCCAGATAGAGAGCCAGGACCTCCGACTCGAGGTCCGAAAGGGCGCTGGACAGGCACGAGACCAGGCTCGCCAGCTCCTCGCGAGCGATCACCTGCTCCGCAGGGTCGTCGCTTCCCGGCCCCGGAAGGACGTCCTCGAGAGTCGCCTCGCCCTCGACCGACGCTGCAGGGGACTGCGCGAACGACACGTACTGGTTCAGCGGCGCGTGCTTGTTGCGGCCGGCCGTCTTGATGGCGGTGATGATCTGACGGGTGATGCAGAGCTCAGCGAAGTTGCGAAAGCTCGACTCGCGGTCGGTGCGGTAGTCGCGGATCGCCTTATAGAGGCCGACGAGGCCCTCCTGGATGAGGTCCTCCGACTCCCCGCCGAGGAGGAAGTACGACGAGGCCTTCAGCCGCACGAATCCGCGGTAGCGCTTGACGATGCGCTCGTAGGCGTCGGCACTGCCCTTCTTCGCAAGCGCGACGAGGTACGTATCCTCAATCTCCGGTTGAGCCTCAGGGCGAGGCTTGCGGGCGATGGCGACGCCGGCGGGCGCAGCCGTGCTGAGTGCGAGATCCTGGGTAGGTATGGCCACCTGGTCCTCCGTTGTTCGGATGGAATTTGGTGGCGCCGCGGCCTCCCCTAGGCGCCCTCTCCTCTGGATGAGCGTATCGGCAGCCTTGACCTCTACCTTTACTTCACCCTTATGCGCGCAATGCTATCCGCTTGGGCGGAGCTATGTCAACCTCGGCCGGCCCGGATGCAATTTCCCTTGCAGTTTTGAGTAGGCGTCCGCAGGCCTTGCTAGAGATCGCCGGCCCTCCCCGCCGGCGAGATATGGCCGCGTTGGCGAACCGCTTCAAAGAGCAGGACCGACGCGGCAGCCGCCACGTTCAGGGAGCCGACGCTCCCCCGCACCGGGATCGAGAGCAGGAGGTCGCAGCTTTCGGCGACCCGCCGGCGAAGCCCCTCGCCCTCGCTGCCGACCACGAGCACCACGCGGCCGGTCAGGTCGGCCTGGGTGTACGGCGACTCCGCGCCGGCCTCGGCGCCGTAGATCCAGGCGCCGTCGCTCTTCGCCGTCGCGAGCCAGTCGGCGAGATTTCGGACCCTCGCCACAGCGATGTGCTCGACGGCTCCTGCGGATGCCTTCGCCGCCGCAGCAGTGATCGACGCCGCCCTGCGCTCGGGGATGACGATGCCGGTGGCGCCCGCCGCCTCCGCCGCGCGGCAGATGGCGCCGAGGTTGCGGGGGTCCTGAACCTGATCGAGGGCCACGACGAGGGCGTCGTCGTCGCGCAGAAGGGTCGTTGGATCGGCGTAGGGGTACGGATCGACCTCGGCCACGATGCCCTGGTGGTCGGGCGACCCGGCCAGGCGGGTCAGCTCGTCGGCGCTCGCCTCGTCAGCCGTGATGATGCGCCTGACGTGGCGCCTACCCCGGCCGGCCTCGGCGACCGCCCGGCGTCCGTAGACAATTTCGGAACCACCCTCCACGCTGGTCAGCGGCGAACCAGGCGCGGGCCGCTGGGCGTGTCGCGGATCTCCAGCCCGCGCGCCGCGAGGTCGTCGCGCAGCGCGTCGGCGCGGGCGAAGTCACGGCCCGCGCGCGCCTCTTCGCGCTCGGCGAGCATGCGCTTCGCCTCTGGGTCGGCCACCTGGTCCTCGTCGGCGAGTCCACCAAGCCCGAGGACGTCGAGCATCTCGGCTAGCGCCTCGCGAGCCCCCGCCACGCGCTCTCTGTTCGCGCCGAGCACCAGCGCGAAGAGGGCGCCCATGGCCTTCGGTGTATTGAAGTCGTCGCTGAGGGCAGCGTTGAACTCCGCTCGGGCTGCGCTGACGCGCGCGTCCTCCTCACCGTCGATCTGCGGCTGCGAGCGAAAGAAGTCGCGGAAGCGCTCGGTGCGCGCCACCGCCTGGTCGAGCGCCTCCTCGGAGAAAGCCAGGGGCTGGCGGTAGTGGCCGGAGATCAGGAAGTCCACGACCGCCTCCGCCCCGCAGCGCGAGATCGCCTCAGCCAGCCCGAAGACGTTGCCCTCCGACTTGGCCATCTTCGCCTCGGGCCCCGTCTGAACCATGCCGTTGTGCATCCAAATGCGAGCGAGAGGCTCCCCGCGGCCGGCCGCCGTCTGGGCGATCTCGTTCTCGTGGTGGGGGAACACGAGGTCGACGCCGCCTGCGTGGATCGAGAACGGCACCCCCAGCTCACGCTCGGCCATCGCCGAGCACTCGATGTGCCAGCCGGGCCGGCCCGGCCCCCACGGCGATTCCCACGCGGTGTCTTCGTCGGGCTTGGCGGCCTTCCAGAGGGCGAAGTCGAGCGGATCCTCCTTCAGCGATGCGCTGCCCGCCTCGTCGCCCTGATCCATGTCGGCGGGATCGCGGTTGGAAAGCGATCCGTAGGCGTCGAAGCTGCGGACCCGGAAGTACACGTCGCCGCCCGACTCGTACGCGTTGCCACGCTCGACGAGCGCCCCGATGAGATCGACGATCTCATCGATGGTCTCGCTGGCCAGAGGCTCAGCATCCGGGCGCCCGAGGCCGAGCGCGTCGGTGTCCTCGACGTAGAGGCGCATCATCTCCCGCGCGTGGTCGGCCGAGCCCATGTTCGCCTCGCGAGCGGCGATGTAGATCTTGTCGTTGATGTCGGTGATGTTGATCGCGACCTTCGCGCCGAGACCGGCGCGGCGCAGGAACCTGGCCAGGAGCATCGGAGTCACGAATGCCCGGGCGTTGCCAACGTGGATTCGCGAGTACACCGTCGGCCCGCAGGCGTAGATGCCGACCGAGCCGTCGTTGCCGGGCTCGATCGGCCGCAGTTGGCCACTGAGGGTGTCGTGGATTCGCACCTCGCTCACCCGGTTGATCCTAAGCGGGACGCACTGTGGACCGCTATTTGCGGCCTTCTCGCCCTGCTGGCCGTGGGCTCGACTGGTCCGGAAGCTAGCCTTCGCGGCCCATGACGGGACAGTCGCTAAGGGCCCGCCTGAGGGAGCGGGTGACAGAGGCGTTCGCGACGCTTCCGGATCGCTATCTCGGCGCCGAGCCGGGGTTCGATGCCGCGTTCGAGATCCGGCTTGGAGACGTCGGCCGCACCTGGCACGTGCGCCTGCGCGACTCGCGCTGCGAGGTCCGCCACACGCCGATGCGCGATCCCGATGTGGTGATCGTCACCGACGCGGCCACCTGGATCGCTCTTCGCGAGGGTCGGCTCTCGGGCCTCGACGCGTTCTCGGCGCGGCGGCTTCGCGTGCGCGGGGACCTCGACCTCGCCGTCGGCTTCGAGGGGATGTTCTCGCTCCCCGGGGGCCGCCCCCCGCTCGTGCAGATCGGCGAGACGGCAACCGGCGCCGGCACGCTCTCGCATTTGCTCTCCGGAGGGGGGGAGGAGCACATCGTGTGTCTGCACGGCCTGGGCGGCAACAAGAGCTCGTTCGTGGAGACGATTTCGGCCCTGGCGCCCGATCAGACCGTGCATGCGATCGACCTGCCCGGGTTCGGCTCATCCTCCAAACCGGCGCGCGCCTCCTACGACGCCGCATATTTCTCCCGCGCCGTCCTCGGTTACATGGACGCCCACGGCTTGGAGGTCGCGCACCTGGTCGGCAACTCGATGGGCGGCAGGGTCGCTCTTGAGGTGGGGCTGAGCGTCCCCGAGCGCGTCGCCTCGCTGTCGCTGCTGGCGCCGGCCGTCGCCTTTCGCCGCAAGCGTGAGCTCGCGCCGCTCGTCAAGCTCCTGCGCCCGGAGCTCGCCTCGTTTCCGCACGCGATGCGGGCTGAGCTCGTCCGCCGCCAGCTCTGGGCGATGTTCGCACGGCCCGAGCGGCTCGACCCAGCGGTAGCCGACGTCGTGGCCGACGAGTTCTGCCGCACGTATCGCTCCCGGGCTGGACGCGTCGCGTTCTTCGCCGCGGCGCGCAGCATCTACCTCGACCGCCCGTGGGGGGAGGACGGCTTTTGGAAGCGCTTGGAGGGCCTGCTCCCTCCCGCGCTGTTCGTCTGGGGCGATCGCGACCGCCTCGTTCCCGCTGGGTTCGCGCGCCACGTCGAGGCCGCCCTGCCTGCAGCACGCCACGTGGTGCTCTCCGAGTGCGGCCACGTTCCCCAGATCGAGCTCCCCGAACAGGCGAATCGCCTGATTCGCGAGCACGTTGCGGCGCACCCGATCGCCACCAGGGCGGAGCCCCTCGCGCAAGCGGTCTGACTCCTGGCCGCATCCGGGGACGTAGAATCGGCATATGGCTGAACCGGCGAGCGTCCCCGAGCAGGCGAGCCGCAACGGCTCGTCCAACGGCAACCGCTCCGCAAACGGCAGGCCGGCATCGCTCGGCGCAGCCGCCGGCGGCCTCGGCCGCGTGGGCTACCGGGCCGCCAGAGCCGGCGCGGGGCTCATGGGGGGACTGGCTGGGCGAGCGGCGCGCGACATGGCGCGGCGCCTGACGGCCGACCTCGACGATCGCGACCCCGACTACATCCGCGAGAACCTTCCACTTTCCTGGCTCTTCGCGAGCATCTGGTACCGCGCCGAGGTCCGCAACCTCGCGAACATCCCCGAGGAGGGACCTGTCCTCCTCGTCGGCAATCACACGGGCGGCAACATGTCCCCGGAGACGATCACCTTCACGCTGGCGTTCACGACGTTCTTCGGCGTCGAGCGCCGCTTCCACCAGCTCGCGCACAATCTGGTGCTGGCATCCCCGCTCGGGCCGTTTCTGCGCAACTTCGGCACCGTCGCCGCCTCGCACGACAACGCCAAGCGCGCCCTCGACGCCGGCGCCGCCGTTTTGGTCTTCCCGGGCGGCGACTGGGAGGTTCACCGGCCCAGCTGGCGGGGCAACCAGATTGACTTCGGCGGCCGTAAGGGCTTCATCCGCCTCGCCCTCGACCGCGAGGTTCCGATCGTCCCGGTGGTCACGATCGGCGGCCAGGAAACCGCCCTGTGGCTCAGCCGGGGCGACTGGCTCGCCCGCCTGCTGCGCCTGGACACGCGCTTTCGCCTGAAGGTTCTGCCGATCCTGATCGCGCCCCCGTGGGGTCTCGACATCGGCGATTTTTTGCCGCGCATCCCCCTGCCGGCCAAGATCACGAGCGAGGTCTTGCCACCCATCGACATCAAGCAGCGCTTCGGCTCCGACCCCGACCTCGACGAGGTGTATGACCACGTGACCCGAGTCATGCAGGACACCCTCGACGCGCTGTCCGCCGAGCGGCGCTTCCCGGTGATCGGATGAGGCTGAACGAGTCGATCACGATCTCCGCTCCGCCGCAACTGGTCTGGGATTACGTCACCGATCCCTCTCGCGCACTGGACTACATGTCGGGCGTGACCCGCTGGGAAGTCGCGTCCGACAGCCCGCAGGACCGCGGCCTGGGCGCCCGCTACCGCATGCTTATCCGGGTCGGCGCCACAGAGGTCGGCGGCTTGGTCGAGGTCGTGGAGTTCAGCGAGCCGCGCGACATGGCGTGGTCATCGGTGACCGGAATCGACCAGCGCGGGCGCTGGCGCCTTCGCGAGCTGAGCGACGGGCGCACCCGCGCCGAGCTTCGCTTCGCTTACGGCGTCGCCGGTGGCGGCATCTCCGGCATGCTCGCCGAGCGCATCAGCGCACCGCCCCTGTCGGCCCACCTGCGGCGCACGCTCCAGCAGCTGAAGCGCCAGGTCGAGCACGAGCAGCTTCGGGCCGACGCCGCGGCGCGAAACCGCGCCCTCGCCTAGAGAGACGCGTCTCAGGTCAGTTCGCGCTTCAGGACCTTGCCGGTCGCGTTGCGCGGCAGGGAATCGAGGAACTCGACCTCGCGTGGGACCTTGTAGTTCGCCAGGTTCTTTTTGACATACGCCTGGATGTCGTCCTCGGAGACTTCGGACCCGTCGGTTACCACGAACGCCTTCAGACGCTGGCCGAACTTTTCGTCGTCGACCCCGATGACCGCCGCTTCCTTGACGTGCTCGTGATCGGAGAGGAGGTCCTCCACCTCGCGCGGAAAGACGTTTTCGCCGCCGGAGACGATCATCTCGTCGTCGCGGCCATCGATGAACAGGCGGCCCTCGTCGTCGAAGTGCCCGACGTCGCCGGAGGACAGCAGGCCGTCGATCTCATCCTTGCCGCCGCCGCCGGTGTAACCCTCGAACTTCAGCTCGTTGCCGACGAAGATGCGTCCGCTCTTGCCGGTCGGAACGGGCTCACCTTCGGAGTCGTAGATGTTCACCACACTCCCGCGCGGGGGGCGGCCGGCCGTGCCCGGCGCTTCGCGCAGGTCCTTGGGGCTGGCGATGGTCGCGTAGGCCACCTCGGTCGAGCCGTAGAGGTTGTAGACGTTGTCGCCGAAGCGGTCCATCCACTTCGTCGCCAGCTCTCCGGGAAGCGCCGAGCCGGAGACGGCGGTGACCTTCAGGCTCGGCAGGGGGTGTTGGTCGAGGGTCCTCTCCGACAGCTGAAGGATCCGCTGGAGCATCACGGGCACCACGACAAGCGTGCTCGCCTCGGTCTCGGTGATCGCCTTCAGGGTTCCCTCGGGGTCGAAGCGGCTCTGGACGACGGTGGTGGATGCGAGCGCAAGCGACATCTGCAGGTGGGAGAACCCCCACGCGTGAAAGAGCGGCGCGGCGATCATCGTGGTCTCGCGGGCGCGCAGGCCAAGCCTGGACAGCATCGCCGCGATCGCGCCGAGGTTCTCCGGAGCGCTTCGCTGGGCGCCCTTGGGAAGGCCGGTCGTGCCCGAGGTGAGGATGATGAAGCGCGCGGAATCCTCCGGCGGGGAGGGAGTGTCCGTGCTGCCTCCCTCGATCAGGTCCTCCACCGTTGTGTCCTTCGCGTTCTCGCCGCGATCTGAGTCGTGCCAGGCGACGTACCAGCGCAGGTCCTTGCCTCCGGCCTCACGAGCTTCCGCGAGCAGCTCCGTGAACTCGTCGTCGTAGATGAGCGCGCGCGGGCCCTCGCGCTCGACCACGCCGGTGAACTGGGGGCCGGCAAAGCCGGTGTTCATGTAGAGAACGCTGGCGCCAATCTTCGCGCAGGCCAGGGTGGCGTCCACGAACCAGCGGTGGTTTCGGCACATGATCGCGACCCCGTCCCCGGCCTTCACTCCGTCGTCAAGGAGGGCGTTGGCGAGGCGGTTCGAACGCTCGTTCATCTCGTCGAAGCCGAGCGTTCCGAGCTCGTCGATTAGGCCCAGATCGTCGCCGCGCTCGATCGCGGCCGCAGCTATGGCGGCGGCGGGCGATGTTCCCCAACGCCGTAGCTCCAGCACCACCCTGCCCAGCTTGTCTGGGCGGATCGGGTGCAGGATCCCAACCTCGGCAAGGTCCTTCATCACCCAGGGGACGTCGCCCAGGGCGCCGAGCTTGCCGACGTTCAGGCGAGCGATCCGGTCCAGCCCGGAGAGCCGGCGAACAGTCGAGAGCGGGTCCATGGCCCCAAGCCTATTCGGTGCCCGAAGCGTCGATCAGGCAAACCGCGATGGCCGCGATCCCCTCGCCCCGCCCGAGGAATCCCATCCCCTCGTTGGTCGTGGCCTTGACGCTCACCGGCGCTCCGAGCGCCTCCGAGAGCTCACGCGCCATCTCCTGGCGATGATCGGCGAGCCGCGGCTCTTCGCAGATCACGGTCACGTCGACGTTGGTGACGGGGCCCGGGAGCATCCCGACGACGATCCGCAGCAGGTCGATGGAGTCGGCGTCGCGCCAGCGCTCTTCACTCGGGGGAAAGTGTGTTCCAAGGTCGCCGAGTCCTGCTGCGCCGAGGGCCGCGTCGATCACGGCGTGGGTGAGCACATCGGCGTCCGAATGTCCTTCCAGCCCGCGCTCGGCGGGAATCTCCACTCCGCCGAGGATCAGGCGCCTTCCCGCTGCGAATCGATGGGAGTCGTAGCCGATACCGACCCTCATCCCAAGGGCTCCAGCTTTCGCGAGCGCCCGGTGAAAGTCGCGACCTCCTCGATCCCCCAGCCGCGCATCGCCTCCACCGCGCGATCGTAGCTGTGGCCGATCTCGTCGGGCATGTGCGCGTCGGAGGACAGGACAAACGCCGCGCCAGCCTCGACGAGCATCTCGGCGAGAGCCTCGGAGGGATAGATCTCCCCCACCCGCTTGCGGAGCCCCGCAGTGGAAACCTCGACCGCCACGCCGGTTTCCGCGACCGCCTCCACGGCGGGCTCGTAGTAGAACCGCAGGTCGCGCTCGGGCAGCGGTCGCGCCCCACCCCACTTCTTCACGAGGTCGAGGTGGGCCAGGAAATCGAAGAGTCCCGAGCGGGCGGCCTCGGCGACCATCTCGAAATACCGCGTCCAGATCGCCTCCGCGCTTCGGCCCGTCGCCCAGATATCGAACTCCTCGTCGTCGATTGCCCGGTCGCCCACGAAGTGGACCGAACCGATCACGTAGTCGAAGCCGCAGCGGTCGAGCAGGCTTTGCGTGCGGTCCTCGGTCCCCGGAACGAAGTCCATCTCGATGCCCAGACGCAGCGGTGTCTCCCTGATGAACCCGCAGTAGGCATCGATGTCGTCGCGGGCGTTTTCCTCCCAGAAGGGGTGGCTCCAGATCTCGAGGGCCTGCGTGAAGCGGTGGATGTGCTCCGAGGCACCGAGCTCCGTGATCCCCGCCGCTTCGGCCGCTTCCAGGTAGCGCTGGACGTTCTCGGCGGTAAACGCCCGGTCGAATCCCGGCGCGTGATCGTCGTCGGGGCGCAGGTGGACGTGGTAATCGGTGAGCACTCCCCCTACGCTAGATGAGACGTGTCAACGACTCTCCGCGACCTCGGCATCGTCCTCGGCGCCTTCGCCGCAGCAACCGCCGTCGCGGCGCTGTTCGGGGCCGCCAACTTCGGCACCGCGCTCACCTTCGGCCAGGTCGCCTTCGCCGCTGCGCTCGTCTGGGTCCTCATCGGGCGCTGAGCAGCGCCTCCGCGATCCGCAGGTCCTCAGGGGTCGTCACCTTCAGGTTCGACGCCGGCGCGGGCTCGATCAGGACCTTGCCGCCGGCCTTCTCGATCAGCATCGCCTCATCGGTGGCGGCGGCCACACGCTGCGGGTCGGCGGCGTAGGCCTCGCGAAGCTTTTCGGTGCGACATGCCTGCGGCGTCTGCGCGGCCCAGAGGTGATCGCGACTCTCGGTCTTTGCGATCGACGGGCCGCCCCGTTCCACCTCGCCCCGGTCGTCGCGCGGCTCGCGGGCGCGCTTGACGGTGTCGGCGATCGGCGCCGCGGCGATCACGCCGTCGGCGTCGGGGCGCGAGCGCAGCTTCTCGACCACAGATTCAAACAGCTCAGATGTCGCGAGCGGCCGTGCCGCGTCATGGATGACGACGATCTCCGCGTCCACGTGCTCGAGGGCGTTCGCGACCGACTTTGCGCGCGTCGAGCCCCCGTCGACCCGCGTCACCCCCTCCGGCAGGTCGGGGTCGACGCCCGCGGGCAGCGCGACGATCACCCGGCCGATTCCCGCCGCGACAGTCAGCGCCGCGAGCGACCAGTCGAGCATTGGCCGGCCTGCGACCCCGACGAGGGCCTTCGGGCCGCCGGCTCCGAGACGCTCCCCGGAACCGGCGGCCGCAACGATCGCGGTCGCGCTTGTGCTGTCGTCGCCGCTAGACAGCGGCCGCAGTGGCGCCGAAGCGCTCCGCCAGAAGGTCGTCCAGGTAGGACTCGGCGCCATCCTCGTCCTTCTCCAGCGCGTACATGAACTCAGAGGCGAGGATCTTCTTGGCGCGCGTGTACATCTGCTTCTCGCCGGTGGAAAGGCCCTTCTCCCATTCGCGGATCGCGAGGTTGCGAACCACCTCGGCGAGCTCGTAGACGTCGCCGGTCTTGATCTTCTCGCGGTTGTGCTTGAACCGCCGGTTCCAGTTCTTCGGCATGTCCGACATCTCGCCGGTGAGCACGTCGATGACCCGCTTGACCTGCTCCTCGTCGATGACCCGCCGCAGTCCGGCCCGGTGCGCGTTCTCGCAGGGGACCATGACCGTCATGTCGTTGTGAAGGATCTTGATCGTCAGGTAGTCCCGCTTCTCCCCGAGAAGCTCTCTCGACTCCCGCTTGATCACGACACCAGCCCCGTGGTGCGGATAGACGACGTTGTCGCCCGTCTGGAACTCGCACTCCACGGGGCCGAGCTCATGCTCGATGTCCAGCGTCTCCTCAATGGTTGCTTCTGGGATTGTGTGCCTCCTTACATTGAGACGGCCACCTGGCGGCGGCCGTCAACTTGACGCGTAGCGGTCGACGAAGTCGACCTCCTGAAGCCTGCGAAGCCCTTCGCGAATCTCTCGCCCCCGAGCCTCGCCGATGCCGTCGACCTCGGCCAGCTCGGCGTCGGACGCCGCCAGGATGGCCTCGAGGTCGCCGAACCTCTGGACGACCTTCTGCGCGACCAGACGCGGTAGGCGGGGAATCGCTGCCAGCGCCCGGTAGCCGCGCGGAGCGACCGGGAAGTCGAGCGTGTTGGTCTTGCGGTCGTAGCCCAAGAGCTCGGCGAGCCGGCCGAAGTCGAGGAGCTCACGGTGAGGGAGTCGCGCGAGGGCCAGCAGCGTGCGTTCGAGCTCATGCTCCTCGTCGACGGTCGCGTAGTCGCGCACGAGCGCGGCCCGCTCCGCCATGACCCCGACGGCGGTTTCCTCCAGCTGCATCTCGATGAGACGACCCTCGTTGCCGAGCTCGATGATGTAGCGCTCGACCTCGGCCGCCATTCGCGTCACGAGCTCGGCGCGCTGCAGCAGCGTGAGGGGGTCGTGAAGCGTGGTCGTTCCGGAGAGCTCCAGGTCGGTCAGGCGCATCGAGATCTGGTCGAGCCGTGCCCGGTACTTCTCCAGTGTGGCCAGGCCCTGGTTGGCCTTGGAAAGGACGGTGGGGATGTCGACGAGGATGTATTTGATCGACTCGACGTAGAGAGAGACGACATCGCGCCGGCTCGAGACCGCGATCACGAGCGCCTTGGTCTGCTTGGCGACGCGCTCGGCCGTGCGGTGCCGTGTCCCCGTCTCCATCGAGAGGATGGTCGGATCCGGCATCAGCTGCACGTTCGCCCAGGCGATCTTCGAGGCGTCTGCGTTCAGCACGATCGCCCCGTCCATCTTCGCCACCTGGTAGAGCAGCGCCGGGGTGTAGTCGATGTCGAGCTTGATGCCTCCCGAGAAGAGGAAAGACACCTCGTCGGTGTCGGCGATCAGGATCAGCCCGCCAGTCTGGGCGTGAAGGATGTTGTCGATGCCCTCGCGAAGGGCCGTGCCGGGTGAGACGACGTCGAGGGCCCGGAGGAGCCGAGGGTCGAGCCGCGCCTCCAGCTCGTTCAGCTCATCCCCGACGTGCGACGGCATTCCAAGGTGAATGTTGGCAAACCCCCTGGAATCACGCAGCGCGCCAAATCCCGTCTGGATAGGTCGGGATGGGGATTGTCAAGCCGAGGCTACGGACCGACCCAGTTCATGTCGAAGCGGCCTTCCCTGCCGATCACGGTTGCGTGGCTAGTGATGCCAGCAACCGAGATGGAATCCCCGGCTGCCAAATGCACCAGCCCGGAGGTAGTCACAATCGGGTCGTAGTACAAACCGCCGCCGCATGGCATGGTGGTCCCCGTAATAAATTCAGCGGTCGAGGTAATTGAAACAGAGATTCGACACGTCTGGCTTGAGTTGGGGGCCTGCATGTCCACTGCAGCGTCGTAGTGATAGAACCCGGCTATGGGCGCGATGAGGACGTTGGTGTTGCTGCTCGTGCTGTGCATGTTCGAGGTGTCGAAGTCCTCGCCGTTCAGCTGCAGGCCGCACTCTGTGACCGCGGGACAATTGAAGCTCCCGGTTGATACCGCGGCCACCGCCGGGAGGGTGCCGATCTGAGGGGGGCCCACTGCCGCGGTCGCGAGCTTGGCCGACGTGACCTTGCCGGCGCCGATGGTCGGGTTTGGATAGGTCCCCGCCAGATCGCCACCAGCGGCGCCGCCCGGGGCGCCTCCGCTGGTGGTGCCGCACGTCGCCGCACCGGTCGCGGCAACATTTGTGATCGCCTGGCCGGCGGTGCATGGCGCGCCGGAGATCCTGAACTGAAGTAGCGAGCTGTCGAGGCTTGACTCGAGCACATCGGCGCCGGTCAACGAGTTGTCGGCGACCGTTCCGCCGGCACCACCCGAAACCGAGCCCGCAGCGAGGTCACCCGCGGCGATCGTCCCGTCGGCGATCTTCGCCGAATTGACCGTCCCCGCCCCGATCGTCGGGTTTGGATAAGTGCCCGTGAGGTCTCCCCCGGCGGCGCCCGAGGGCGGGCCGCCGCTGCCGGCACAGGCGACGCTGCCGTCCTGGTTCACGGCCGCTACGACCTGGCCGGCGGTGCAAGTGCCGCTGACTCGCTTCTGAACCACGCTTGGGTCGAGCGAAGACTCGTCCACCTGCTGGCCGGTGACCGAGTTGGCGGCGAGATCCGCGCCGGACAGAGACCCGTTGGCGACCTTCGCGGAGTTGACGGCATTCGAGGCGAGGTCGGCGTTCTTCACCTGACCGTTCTTGATCGACCTGGAGAGCACGGAGTTCTTCGGTGCCGTGCTGGCGGCGAAGGCAACACCACCGAGGGCGACGTAGAGGGCGAGGATGCCCCAGATGTTGTGGCGGATGTGGGCGCTGACTCTGGACATTCCCGTGCTCCTTGACTTGCCTCGCCGGCCCTACACCGGCAGCCGCGACGCTACGACCGAGTCGTTCCAGGAACGTTCCAGCGGTTCGAGCCTGAGGTACGCTCGGCCGCGTGGGCGGGCTTCGGATCTGGCTGTGCGGCGGGTTGCGCGTCGAAGTCGATGGGGTGCGGGTCGACGATCGCCTCACCCGCCGCAAGTCTCGGGAGCTCTTGGCCCTCATGGTCGACGGCGCGCGTCCCATGCGCCGGGAGGAGCTCATCGAGCTCCTGTGGCCTGGCGAGCCTTCCGGCGCTCGCGAGGCAGCGCTTCGCCAGCTGCTTACCGAGGTTCGTAGCTGCATCGGCGCCGAAGCGGTCGAGGGGCGCGACCCGATCGCGCTGGCGCTTCCCGACGAGACCTGGGTGGACGTCCAGGTGGCGGAGCGACAGGCGCAGGCCGCGCGAGAGGCGTTTGCGGCCCGCCGTCCAGATGACGCGGGCGAGCTCGCGGCGGAGGCGGTCGACCTCGTCGCTTCCGGTTTCTGGACCGGCGAAGAGTCGGACTGGGCAGATCAGCGCTCCCGCGAGCTGGAGGAGCTGCGGATCGGGACTCTCGAGCTCTTGGCGTCAGCCCGGTTGGGGCAGCCGAACCGGGAAGGCGAGGCAGAGGCTGCGGCCAGGCAGCTCGTGGAGCTCGCGCCGCTTCGGGAGGCGGGTTATTCACTTCTCATGCGAGCTCAGGCCGCGATGGGCAACGTCGCCGAGGCCGTGCGGACATATGAGCGGCTGCGGAGCGTTCTGCGTGAGGAGCTGGGCACCACGCCCAGCGTCAAGATGGGCGCCCTGCACATGTGGGTCCTCGCGCAGACGGATTCGAGCGGGCCCGACACGGAGACAGAGCCCGCGACCGGCTACGCCCGCCGCGAGGACGGCCTGAAGATCGCCTATCAGGTGATGGGCGACGCGGCGGTTGACCTCGTGATCGTGCCGGGATTCATGTCCCATCTCGACCTGCAGTGGGCCGACCCCGCCTATCGGCGTTTCCTTCGCGCCCTCGCGGCGTTTGCCCGTGTCATCACGCTCGACAAGTCGGGCACTGGGACCTCGGATCCGATTGACGGGGCGCTGTCGCTCGAGGAGTGGGCGAAGGACCTCGACCCCGTGCTCGACGCCGTGGGCTCACGCGGGGCGGTTTTGCTCGGCGCCTCGGAAGCCGGGCCGGTGACGATTCGCTACGGCCAAGACCGGCCGAAGCGAGTGAGGGGCTTGATCCTTTACGGAGCCCTCGCCAAGGTCCTCCCGGAGCCGGGGTACCTCTGGGAGCAAAAGGAAAGGATCGGCGCGGCGTTCGCGCGGTTCGCAGAGGTAGAGCTCAGCTGGGGAGAGGGTGGGATGACGGAGTTCCTCACGCCAGGGCTCGCCGGCAACGAGGCGCAGCGGCGGGCCTGGGCGGTCTTCGAGCGCTCCACCGGCTCGCCCGCGAGCGTCGAGCGAAGGTTGCAAGCGGTCCTGGAGACCGACGTTCGTGATCTCCTGCCGCAGGTCAGCCTTCCGACGCTCGTTCTGCACCGAGAGGGCGACCGGATGGTCCTGCCCTGCTACGGACATTTCCTTGCCGAGCACATCCCTGGAGCTCGGCTGATCGAGCTGCCCGGGTCGTGCCACCCTCCGTACCTCGGAAGTCCGGAAGAGGTGGAGAGCCTGATCGCCGCCGTCAGGGATTTCGTGACCGAACACGCCCGAGGAGCCGACTCGGCGACTGGAACGTCCGTGGAACGCTTCTGATCCAGAGTCCTTGCGGATGCGCATCCTTCAATCACTGATCGCCTTCAGCGGCAACGCCCCGCCGCAGCTCGCCGTGATGCGCCGGCTTGTCGAGGAGGGCCACGAGGTCCGGGCGCTGGCGCACGAGGCCGCGCGGGAGCGAATCGAGGCCACGGGCGCCGAGCTCGTCCCCTTCCGCCGGACCTTCCCCGACATGGATCTGGGCAAGCCCGAGACCGATCCCGTGAAGGACTGGGCCGCCAAAACACCCCTTGGCGCCGCCGCGAGAATGCGCGACCGCGGTATCGTCGCTCCGATGGCGGATGCCGCCGCCGAGGCGGCCGAGCTGATCGCTTCCTGGGCACCCGACGTGGTGCTGCTGGATTGGCTGCTCCTCGGCGTGGCGGTTGCCGCCGAAGCTGCGGAGACGCCGGCGATGGTCCTGGTCCACTGTCCATACCCCGTCCCCGCCCGGGGCGCGCCCCCGCTGGGAAGCGGCCTGAGGCCAGCCGCCGGCATCCCGGGGCGACTTCGTGAGGCCGTTGCTCGATCGGTGACGGAGCGCTTCTACCGGCCGGTCACTCGGCGCCTGAACCAAATCCGCGAGCCCCTCAACCTGCCGCCGGTTCGCCGTTGGGGAGACCAGCTTCTGAGCTGCGAGCGTGTCTTCGTCCTCACCGCGCCCGAGCTCGACTTCGCAAGCCGTGCAGATCTACCGCCGAATGTCGAATTCGCGGGGCCGGCCTTCGAGCCCTTCACCGAGGAGTGGCGCTCTCCCTGGCACGCGGAGAACATCGATCCGCTTGTTGTCCTCAGCTTCAGCACGAGCTACATGGATCAGGGCGACCTCGCCCAACGCGCCCTCGACGCGGCTGAAGGCCTGGACGCCCGCGTGCTCTTGACGACCGGGCCGGCGCTCGATGCCTCGCAGCTGCGCGTGCCCGGCAATGCCCGAGTCGCCAGGTTCGTTCCCCACGGATCTGTCCTTCCCCACGCTGCGCTGGTGGTCACACACGCGGGCTGGGGAACGGTCAATGCCTCCCTGGCCGCGGGGGTGCCACTTGTCTGCATCCCCGACGGCCGCGACCAGCCCGACAACGCCGCGCGTGTCGTCGATGCTCGGGCCGGTGTCGCGCTTCGCCGGGATGCACCGGTCGATGTCCTCCGGGCGGCAATCGCCCGCGTCCTCGGCGACCAGTCGATACGGGCCGGCGCATCCAGGATGCGGGAGGCGCTCGCCCGGCGTGACGGGGCAACGACAGTCGCCGAGGCCGTCGCCCGGATCGAAGCAGCTCCCGCCGCGCGCGCTGGGTCCGCCTCGGCCTAGGCAGCCCGGCGGGACCGCGCGGTCCGGCTTCCGCCGAGGGCTTCACGCAGCGTGGCGGCGGGCGCGAGCCCGCGAAGGCTCTCTCCCGCCTGGGGCGCCACCACGGGGCCGAGCCCGAACTTCAGCGCCTCGGCGACCCGCCGGTCGGCATGGGCGACGTGGCGAAGCTCCCCGGTGAGGCCGACCTCTCCGAAGCACGCAAGCGGCCGCCCCGACTCGTCGGCCAAGGCCTCTCCGCGGTGAGCCGAGGCGAGCGCGAGGGCGACCGCCAGGTCCGCTCCGGGCTCGTCGACCCGAACTCCGCCGACCACGTTGACAAAGACGTCTGCCGATCCGAGCGAAACGCCGCAATGGCGGGAGAGGACCGCGAGGACCATGGCCAAGCGGTTGCGATCGATCCCCGTCGCGACACGCCTCGCCGGCACGATCTCGGTTGGTGCCACCAGAGCCTGAACCTCGACCAGGATCGGGCGGCTGCCCTCCATCGAGGCGAGAACGACCGACCCCGGCGCGCTCGTCGCTTCGCCGACGAAGCGGGCCGAGGGGTCGGCGACCTCCACGAGGCCGCCCTCCCGCATCTCGAAGACACCAACCTCGCTGGTTGCGCCAAAGCGGTTCTTGAGCGCACGGACAGTGCGGTAGCTGCGCTCCTGCTCGCCCTCGAAGAAGAGCACGGCGTCGACGAGGTGCTCGAGCACACGTGGGCCGGCGACGGCACCCTCCTTGGTGACGTGGCCGACCAGGATCGTCGCGATGTCCAGGCGCTTGGCGAGCTCCATGACCGCTGCCGCGCACTCGCGCACTTGGCCCACGGAACCTGGAGCGCCCGTCATCGCCTCGGCGTGCAGCGTCTGCACCGAGTCGATCACGCATACGTCGGGACGCTCGGCTTCGAGAGTGGCGAGAACCGCCTCGAGTGACGTCTCAGCGACTGCCGGGACGCCAAGGGCGGAAGCTCCGAGGCGTTCGGCCCGCAGCTTCACCTGGGCGACCGACTCCTCGCCGGAGACGTACAGGACCTTGGCACCCGCAGCGTGGAGGTTTCCGAGCGCCATGCCCGTGAGGGTCGACTTGCCGATCCCAGGCGCGCCGCCAAGGAGAACCAGAGAGCCGGGGACGAGGCCGCCGCCGAGCACGCGGTCGAGCTCGGCGATGCCGGTCAGGCGGCGGTCGACCTTCGGGGCGGAGACGTCGCGTAGCGGCGTGGGGCGCGCAGGCGCAGCTCGGCGGCTCCGCCCGCCCGCCGCCCGCGTGGAGCGCTCCTCGGGCGCCTCGACAAGCGTGTTCCACTCGCCGCAGCCCGAGCAGCGGCCCGACCACGCCAGCGAGGCGTGGCCGCATTCCTGGCAGACGTATCGCGATGGCTTGGCCAAGGCAATGAGAGTAAGAACCCGCCTGGACGCTACGCCCCCCCGTCCCCGCGATGGACGCGAAACGCAACCATAGGTAGCGGATCTCGTCCATCGCCAAACGCCGCAGGCGAGGGGAGTGCGTCAAATGACGCTGGGCTGGCGTTAGGCCGGGAGCCCCGCCGTGCTCTCGGAAAATGAATCGGCCTGGGACCTGGCTCGTCGCAGGTAGCCGGCGATCTCAGCCAGCAGCCCCCGCTCGAAGTAGACGGTGGCGGCCAGGGTGATCACGAGATAGACCGCGAACTCCGTGACTGCAAGGGCGAACGTGCGGTCGCCTGAGTACGCCAAGCGGAGCAACAACACGGCCCCAACACCCGGGAGCGTGGGAGCAATCCCCCTGAACAGATGGGCGATGGGCCGGAACTCGGGAAAGAGCCGGCGCAGGTAGTACGCCCGCAGCATTATTTGAACGCCGGTGTTGACGCTCATACCGACCAAGTAGCCGGTCAGGCCGAAAAGGATCATGCAGGGGGCGGTCACCAGCGCAAAGGTCACGAGGGCGACGATCCCGCTCACCGCCACGGGGCGCGTATCGCCGACGGCCTGGTTGAAGAGATTCCAGCTCACCCCGATCTGATTGAGTCCCACGAGCAGCCCGATCGTTTGCAGCAGCGCCACGGCCGGCTCCCATTTCGTTCCGAGAACGAAGTCCACCAGGTCGGGAGCGAACAGCGCCATGCCCGCCCCGAACGGCAGGCCCCACAGGATGACCAGGCGGTTGGACTTGCTGAACGTCTCGAAGAGCGTCTCGCGGCGATCCTTCACGGCGCAGACCGCCGGATAGATCGTGCGGCCGATGACGTCGTCCACGCGCTGGCCGTAAACCGCGAGCGATGACGCCAGGGCGATGGCGCCGATACCCGCGAGCCCGACTGTGTAGTTGCCGATCATGAGCGTCCCCTGGACGATGAGCATGCCGCTGCCGCCCGCGAGCAGCAGCGGCCAGGAGAACCCGACGTACTCGCGAAGCGTGCCCCGATCGATCCGCAGCGCCAGCCGGTACGGACAGGCGATCAGCGCGACAATCGCCGCCGTCCAGCTGCCCACCAACATTCCGATGACCAGGCTCCAATAGCCGGCGCCCGCGATCGCCAGGCCGAGGGTCACCGCCATGCTGAGCACGGGATTGATCGCCTCCAGCACCCTTTGCCGCACGAATTGCATACGGCGATAGAAGATCCAGAAGGGGGCCTGCACACCCGTCGCGAGCAGCGCGAGGGCCAGGACCAGGCTCGGCAACAGGATCTCGGAGCGTCCGTAGGCAAGCGCGTAAAGGGGCAGCAGCACTGCGATGACCACGCAGAAGAGAGTCGTGTAGACCAGCTCGAGCGTAAATGCCTTCTGGAAAGCGAACTCCTGGTCTGGCTCGTCCTGCTGGATGTACTTGTCCGAGATGCCGACCTGCTTCAAGAACGACAGAGTTATGAGCGTGCTCAGGACGAGGCCCCACGTTCCGTATTCCTCTCTCGTCAGGAAAGCCGCGATCGCGAACCGCTGCAGAAGGCCGATCGCTGCGAAGCCGATCTGGAAACCGGAATTGACGATGACTCCGCGTGCGGTGCGCTCCCGGAGGTTCTCGTCTCCGTCCAGCTGCATCGAGGGTTCCGGGACGATGTCCATCCCGCCCTGCACCGCCTCGATCGGCAGGATCGCCTCGATCTCGACGTCCGCAAGGCCTTCTTCGGGCCCCCGCCGCCCGGGGCGTGAGAACGTGATCAGTCCGCTTCTGGAGCTTGGGGATCGCCCTCGGTTTCAGCGCCCTCGGGGTCCTCGTCGCTAGCGGCGCCCACCGCGACCGGCTCCTTCTCGGCCTTCTTGCGAACCCGCTTGCGCGGCTTCACCAGCTTCAGGCTGAGCGGGTGGTCGGCTTCGTCGCCGGACTCGTCGCGATCGACGAGCACGGTCGTGCCCGACTCCATCGGGCCGGCGCGCAGCACCTCGTCGGCGAGCGGGTCTTCGATGTAGCGCTGGATCGCGCGCCGCAGGGGGCGGGCGCCCATGGCCGGGTCCCAGCCGCGCTCGGCGAGCAGTTCCTTCGCCTCCTCGGTCAGCTCCAGCTGGAGCTGGTGCTCTGCGACCTGGGTCTTCACGCGGTTGATCAGGAGGTCGACGATCTGCTTGATCTCCTCGCGCGCGAGCTTGTGGAAGACGATGACCTCGTCGATCCGGTTCAGGAACTCGGGGCGGAAGACCTTCTTCAGGTCTCCCATGATCCGCTCCTTCATCTGCTCGTAGGTGGCGCCCATCTCGTCGGACATCCCGAAGCCGAAGCTGACGTTCTTGGCGATGTCCTTGGCGCCGATGTTGGAGGTCATGATCACGATCGTGTTGCGGAAGTCGACCGTGCGCCCCTGGGCGTCGGTGAGCCGCCCGTCCTCCAGGATCTGGAGCAGGATGTTGAAGACGTCGGGGTGTGCCTTCTCGATCTCGTCGAGCAGGAGCACGCTGTAGGGCTTGCGCCGCACGGCCTCGGTCAGCTGGCCCCCCTCGTCGTAGCCGACGTAGCCCGGCGGTGAGCCGACGAGGCGCGAGACCGCGTGCTTCTCCATGTACTCGGACATGTCAATGCGGATCATCGAGTCCTCGTCGCCGAACAGGAACTCGGCGAGCGTGCGAGCGAGTTCGGTCTTGCCGACGCCGGACGGGCCGAGGAAGATGAACGAGCCCGCGGGCCGCTTGGGGTCCTTGATCCCGGCGCGCGAGCGGCGGATCGCCTTCGAGACCGCCTCGATCGCGACGTGCTGGCCGATGACGCGCTTGTGCAGCTCGTCCTCCATGCGCAGAAGCTTCTTGGTCTCGGCCTCGGTGAGCTTGAAGACGGGGATGCCGGTCCACATCGAGACGATGTCGGCGATCTCCTCCTCGCCCACCTCCGGGCGCTCGCCGCCTTCGGACGTCTGCCACTCGTCCTCGAGCTCGCGCTTTTTGTTGGTGAGCTGGCGCTCGGAGTCGCGGAGGTTCGCGGCCTTCTCGAACTCCTGGGCCTCGATCGCAGCCTCCTTGGCGCGGCGCGTCTCCTCGATCTCCTCCTCGAGGTCGCGGTAGACCGGGGGCGAGGACATCGAGCGGATGCGGATGCGCGACGCGGCCTCGTCGATCAGGTCGATCGCCTTGTCGGGAAGGAAGCGGTCGGAGATGTAGCGGTCGGCGAGCTCGGCGGAGGCGAGCAGCGCGTCGTCCGTGATCGTCACGCGGTGATGGTCCTCGTAGCGCTCGCGCAGGCCCTCGAGGATCTTTACGGTGTCCGGAATCGAGGGCGGGTCGACCTTGATCTGCTGGAAGCGCCGCTCCAGGGCGGAGTCGCGCTCGAGGTACTTGCGGTACTCGTCGAGCGTCGTCGCGCCGATGGTCTGGATCTCGCCGCGGGCGAGGGCGGGCTTCAGGATCGAGGCGGCGTCGATGGCGCCCTCGGCGGCGCCGGCGCCGACCAGGTTGTGAAGCTCGTCGATAAAGAGGACGATGTCACCGCGCTGGGTGATCTCCTTCATCACCTTCTTGAGGCGCTCCTCGAACTCGCCGCGATACTTGGAGCCGGCAACCAGGGCGGCCAGGTCGAGCGTGTAGATCTGCTTGTTGCGAAGAAGCTCAGGGACCTCGCCGCGGATGATCCGCGAGGCCAGGCCCTCGACGATGGCGGTCTTGCCGACGCCCGGCTCGCCGAGCAGAACGGGGTTGTTCTTCTGGCGGCGGGAGAGGATCTGCATGATCCGCTCGATCTCCGTGTCGCGGCCGATCGTCGGGTCGAGCTTGCCGTCGGAGGCGAGCTTGGTCAGGTTGCGGCCGAACTGGTCGAGCAGCTTCGAGGACTTCTTGCCCTCGCCCGAGCCGCCCACGCCGGCGCCCTGGCGGCGGCCGCCGGGGCCGGAGAGCATCCGGATGACCTCGTTGCGAATCTTCTCGGAGTCGGCGTCGAAGTCGAGCAGGATGCGGGCCGCGACGCCCTCGTTCTCGCGGACGAGGCCGAGGAGGATGTGCTCGGTGCCGATGTAGTTATGGCCGAGCGAGAGCGCCTCGCGCAGGGCCAGCTCGAGGACCTTCTTGGCACGCGGAGTGAACGGGATCTGGCCGGAGGTGACCTCCTCGCCGGATCCGACGATGCGCACCACCTGGGCGCGAACCCGCTCCACGGTGATGTCGAGCGACTCGAGCACGCGCGCCGCAAGCCCCTCCTCCTCGCGCAAGAGGCCGAGGAGGATGTGCTCGGTGCCGATGTAGTTGTGCTTGAGGTTCCGGGCCTCTTCCTGCGCAAGGACGACGACCTGACGGGCCCTCTCTGTGAATCGCTCGAACACTGATTACCTACTTGCCTTCTCCGCCTCGAGGGACGCGCGCTCGCCGGCTGCCTCATCCCCTGTTTCGGCTTCTGGGTGCCGACGGATTAGACCTCCGGTTCTTCGACTACGGCGAGGCCAAAGTATATCGGTGGCCTTCGGCGGCCTTTCAGGCATGGCGCCTGCGTGGCGGTCGCGTCCCGCAAGCTGCGGGAAAGCTGGCGCTCTAGACGGCCGGACGGGGGTTGATCTCGGTGGCGGCGCTGATCTGAAACGGCGCGTGGAAGCGCACGGGGGTCTCGCCAAATCGCAACTCGTCGCCGTCGATCAGCCGGCGCCGCCCCGCCACGAGCTCCCCATTGACGAAGCTCCCGTTCTGGGAAAGGCCCTCGTCGATCAAGATCCAGTCGTCGCCGAGATGCTCGAGCGTGGCGTGCACCGTGGAAACCCCGCCGTCCCATGCGAGCGGCACGTCTGAAGCCATTCCGCGGCCGATCGTCACGCGAGTCCATGAGTCGAGCAGGGAGAGCACGCGCTCCGCCCCGGCCGCGTCGCTGTAGAGGAGGTAGGGATCGCCCTGCCTTCGCGCCCCTGCCACCTGCGCAGACTCCTCGCTCACCGCTCCTCCTTCAGCGCCGGGAAAAGGATGACCTCGCGCAGGTTGGGTGCGCCGGTCAGGAGCATCACGAGACGATCGATCCCGAGGCCCACCCCTCCCGTCGGCGGCATCCCCTGCTCCAGCGCCTCGATAAATGGCTCGTCGTAGGGCTGGGCTTCCTGGTCGCCACGGGCGAGCTCTGCACGCTGAGCCTCGAAGCGGCGTCGCTGCTCGTCGGGATCGTTGAGCTCGGTGAAGGAGTTGGCGATCTCGATCCCCCCCGCGAAAGCCTCCCAGCGCTCGACGAGGCCTGGCTCCGAGCGGTGTGCCTTGGCGAATGGAGACATCTCGACCGGATAGTCGAGGATGAAAATCGGCTGGATGAGCTCCGGCTCCACCTTCTTGGACAGCAGTCCATCGACCAGCTTGCCCCAACCCTCCTGCGGATCGGGCTCGGTGCCCATCGCCGCCGCCAGCGCCTCGCGCGTCGGATGCTCAGCGACATCGATTCCGGTCCGCTCCAGGATCGAGTCGCGCAGGGTCTGGCGCTGCCAGGGCGGGGTGAAGTCGATGGCGCTGTCGCCGAACGGGACCTTCGTAGTCCCGAGGGTGATCTCGGCGACGGCGGCGACCAGCTGCTCGAGGCGCTCGGCGGTGTCGCTGTAGTCGGCATACGCCTCGTAGAACTCGAGCATCGTGAACTCGGGGTTGTGCTTGGGGGAGATGCCCTCGTTGCGGAAGTCCTTGCCGAGCTCGTAGACGCGCTCGATGCCGCCCACCACGCACCGCTTGAGGTAGAGCTCGGTAGCGATCCGGAGGTAGAGGTCGCGGTCGAGCGCGTTGTGGTGAGTTGTAAAGGGCCGTGCCAGAGCGCCCCCATAGAGGGGTTGCAGGACCGGGGTCTCGACCTCCAGGAATCCCCATTCGTCGAGGCGGCGCCGCACGCCGGCGATCGCGTTGCTGCGCACCTCGAAGCGCTCCCGCGCGTCCGCGTTGGCGATGAGATCGAGCTCGCGATGGCGCAATCGGGTCTCGGTGTCCTCGAGGCCGTGGAACTTGTCGGGCAGGGGCCGCAGGCTCTTCGCAAGCAGGGTCCACCCGGTCAGCGCCATTGAGAGCTCACCGCGCCTGGTGGCGAAAGCGGTGCCGTCGACGCCGATGATGTCGCCGAGGTCGAGGTCCACCAGCGCCTCGTGAGATTCCTCGCCCAGGGCGTCGGCACGGGAGTGGAGCTGAATCGACCCGGAGCGGTCGAGGAGGTCGAGGAAGGCGGCCTTCCCGTGGCCGCGCCGAGCGGTGATCCGGCCGGCGAGCCGGTAGGTCGTGCCGGTCTCCTCACCCGCTTCGAGGCCGTCGTGGGCGTCACGGACCGTGGCGATCTCGACCCTCCCGGGAAAGGAATGCGGGAAGGGATCCACTCCCGCCGCGCGCAGGCGCTCGAGCTTCTGCCGCCTCTCGGCAACCAGGTGGGGCTCGTCGGAACTCACGCCCGCGACCCTATCGGCAAGCGCCCGGGGCGCCTTGGCTCAGGCAGTCTCGATCTTGGTGATCTTGAGCTTCTTCTTCGGCCCACGAGGGACGTCGACCGTAACGATGTCGCCGCGCTTGTTGCCGAGCAGAGCCCTGCCGATCGGGGACTCGTTGGAGAGCTTCTGCTCGGCGGGGTTGGCCTCTGTGCTGCCGACGATCTGGAACTTCCGCGACTCGCCCGACTTCTGGTCCTTGACGTGGACGACTGCGCCCACGGATACGACGTCCGTGTCGACGTGCGACTCGTCGATGACCGTGGCACGCCGCAGGCGCTCCTCGAGGTGGGAGATCCGCTGCTCGAGCATCGCCTGCTCGTTCTTGGCATCGTCGTACTCGGAGTTCTCGGAGATGTCACCGAACTCCCGTGCTTCCTTGATGCGGGTCGCGACATCGCGCCGCTTCTCGGTCGACAGGTACTCGATCTCCTCGCGGAGCTTCTGCAGCCCTTCTTGGGTGATCAACGATTCGCGCGCCACTTGCGGAAACCTCATTCCTCGGTCGACCGGCGAGAAGCCCGACGACACACACTTACGAACAAAACGCCCGAGGCGGGGCACCGTCAGGCGCTCACCGGATCGGGCAGGGCGCGCGATTATAGCGACGGGGTGTGCCGCGAAACGTGGCGTCAGACCCCATGGGCAAACGTGTGGTCAGACTCCTTGTGATCGCGCGCTTTCAGGCCGCGAAAGCCGGGGGTCTGACCCCGGCGTCGGCGACATCGCAAAGGGCGTCACGAACGTCGTCGAGCGTTGGCATCCGCATGAACGCGTCGGCGCGTCGCCCTCGCAGCCCGAGACCCGCGAGATAGGGCGGGTAGAGCTTGCGGAGGTTGCGCGCAGCGCGCTCTGGGCCCCAGTGCTCCTCGGCGCGGTCGATGAGCCAGAGAAGCTCCTCGACCACTTCCTCGGGGGCAGGGTGCTCCTGCCGCTCGCCTGTCAGCTCGGCGAAGATCCAGGGATTGCCGAGGGCGCCGCGAGCGAGCATCACCGCCGCGGCGCCCGAGCGCTCGTACGCTTCGCGCGCCCGTTCGGCCGTCGCGAGGCCGCCGGAGATGATCATCGGGACCTCGAGACGGCCGGCGAGCTCATAGGCAAGGTCGTAGTCGGGCCGCCCGCTGTGATGCGCCTTTGCGGATCGCGGGTGAAAGGCGATCGCGGCTACTCCCGCCTCGGCCGTCAGTCGCAGGGCGAGATCGAACCCGGAGCGCTCGCCGGCGCGGACACCCGAGCGAAGCTTCACGGTGACGGGGCGCCCGTCCGCCCCCTCCCCCGCCGCCTTTGCCAGGGCGATCGCCAGGTCGGGTTGCTCGAGGAGGGCGGCGCCTGCACCGGTCTTGAAGATTTTGGGCACCGGGCAGCCCATATTGAGATCGATCACGTCCGCGCCGGCCCCCACCGCCGCTGCTGCTGCCTCACGGAGAGCGCCCGGGTCGGGGCCGAACAGCTGCACCGAGACGGGGTGCTCGTCGGGGTGGATGCGAAGCATCTCGGTGCGGGTTCGATGGTTGCCGCGCTGGATGGCGATGCTCGAGACCATCTCGGAGACCGCGAGGCCGGCGCCGTACCGCCGGGCCTGGAGGCGAACGAACCAGTTGCCGATGCCGGCCAGCGGCGCGAGCAGGATGCGGTTGGCGATCTCGACGTCGCCGATGCGGAAGGGGGATGTGAGCGGGGGCTTATGCATTCCGATCCCAGATGAGCTTCAACCCGGTGAGCGTCAACAGATCGTCCACCTCGTTCACCATCTCGCAGTAGGGGACGATCGCCCCCGCGTGACCGCCGGTCGCGATGAAGCTGGTGTCCTCACCCAGCTCGCGCTGCACCCGGCGGGCGATCGCGTCCACGGCCCCGGCGAAGCCGTAGATGATGCCCGATTGCAGGCTCTGCGCCGTGTTGCGCCCGATCACGCTACCCGGCTCGCCGAGCGGCTCGCCCAGCTCGATCGGCGGCAGTTTGGCGGCGCGGTCCGCGAGCGCCTCCATCGAAATCGAGACTCCGGGGCCAATCACGCCTCCCAGGTATTCGCCGTCGGCCGAGACCGCGTCGAACGTGATCGCGGTGCCGAAGTCGACGACGGCGCACGCGTCGCCGAATCGGTCGTAGGCGGCGACGGCGTTGACCAGGCGATCTGCGCCCAGCTCGAGGGGGTTGTCGAGGCGGATGGGCATGCCGGTTCGTAGGCCAGGCCCCACGATCAGGCACTCCCCGGCGCCGACATAGCGTTCGCACATCGACGCATATCCGGGCGTGAGCTGCGGGACGACCGACGAGACGATGGCCGCATCCATCTCGGCCAGCTTGCGGTCTCCCAGGCCGAGGAGGCCGGCGTTTTGCACGGCCAGCTCGTCCGCGGTCGCCTCGGACTCGGTCGTAAAGCGCCAGTGCTCGACAAGCTCGTCGCCGTCGAAAACGCCGGCGTGGGTCTGGGTGTTGCCAACGTCGATCGCCAGAAGCATTCTCAACAACATACGATTGCAGCACCCATGGCCGACCGCGCAACGCTCTTCGTGATCCCCGGTTCTCACCCTGCGATGACCGCGCGGCTGATGCTCGAGCGCAAGGGCGTCGAGTACCGCCGCATCGACCTCGTCCCGGTGGTCTCAAAGGGCGTGCTGCGAGCGGCGCGCTTTCCGGGCGTCACCGTGCCCGCGTTGCGCATTCAGGGTGAGCGGATCCAGGGCTCCCGCGACATCTCTCGTGGGCTCGATCGGCTGATCCCGGACCCTCCGCTTTTTCCGGCCGACCACGTCGAGCGCGGCAAGGTGGAGGACGCCGAGCGCTGGGGGGACGAGAGCCTCCAGGCCCCGGCCCGGCGGATTCTCTGGAACGCGCTTCGGCGCGACCGCGGTCCGCTGGAGAGCTTTTCGCAGGGCGCGAAGCTTGGCGTCCCGCTCAAAGTCGCAATGGCCACGGCGGCGCCGGTGGTTGCGATGTCGGCGCGCTTCAACGAGGCCACCGACGAGAACGTCAGGGCCGACCTCGCCGCGCTCCCCGGCTATCTCGACAAGATCGACGCCTGGATCGCCGAGGGAGTGCTGGGCGCCGACCCGCCCAACGCGGCCGACCTTCAGATCTCGACCAGCGTACGGCTGCTGATGACCCTTGACGACCTCCGGCCCTTCATTGAGAGCCGGCCGGCCGGGCAACTCGCGACCCGTGTGGTCCCGGACTACCCCGGCAAGGTCCCGCCAATTCTCCCGGCGCAGTGGCTCGAAGCCTTAAAGGCTTAGCCCTACTCCAGGGTCCCGGCAAGCTCCACACGCCCCTCATCGCCCAAGCCCGCAAGCACCTCGCGGAGATCGGTCCCGTCGGGCAGCGCCAGCTCCGGATCGAGCTCCAGCAACGGCACCAGGACGAACCGTCGGCTCGTCACCTCGGCGTGCGGCAGCCGCAATCTCTCCGTCTCCATCTCGACATCCCCCAGCAGCAACAGGTCGATGTCGATCACCCGCGGGCCGTGGCGGGGGCCCCCGAACATCCGCCCCATCTCGGCCTCGATCGCCTTGCAGAGGTCGAGGAGATCGTCAGGGCTTCGGTCGGTTTCGATCCGGACAACCGCATTGAGAAAATCCGCCTGCTCGAGGAATTCGCCCACCGGCTCAGTGACATAGGTGGACGAAGCCTTCCCTACGTGAATGCCGTGCTCGTTGAGAGCGTCGACGGCTGCCCTGAGGTTGGCGGGAGGATCGCCGACGTTTGAGCCAAGGCCGAGATAGCCCCTCACTCCTCTTCCCCGTCGTCGTCGCCGGGTCCCCACCCACGCTCCTGGACAACCTCGACTGCGACCTCGTCGATTGCGAGCGGCAGGGGCGGCTCCGGCTTTGCCGCCCGGACGCGGACCGTTTCGGAGCCAAAGCGCTCCAGCAGGCGCTCGCCGATCACCTGGCCGAGGCGCTCCAGGGTGCGATAGCTGCGCTCAGTGGCGGCGAGGGCCACGATGTCGGCGACCTCGCCGTAGTCGATCGTGTCCTGCACCCTGTCGGTGACTGTCGCATCGCACGAGGGGACGTCGAAGGTGACGTCGATGGCGAGCCGCTGGCCGATCTCGCGCTCGGCCTCAGTGACCCCGTGGTGCGTGTAGATCGAGAGGCCGCGTAGCGCAACCTCGACCGAGGTTTCGGTGTGGGGCTGCTCAGGCTGGTCGGGCTCCACGGCGAGAAACCTAGTGGTTCGCCCGGGTTTGCCATTCGCGGCGGCCGAGGATGACGTCGGCGGTGAGAGCGGCGTCGCGAAGCTCCGCGACCTCGTGCACGCGGAGCACGTCGGCGCCTGCGCGCATCGCGAGGACGTTTGATGCAATCGTCGCCCCAAGCCGATCGCCCACCTCCCGGCCAGTGATGGTGCCCAGATGACTCTTCCGAGAGCTGCCGAAGACGACCGGGCGGCCGAGCTCGCGCAGCTCACCGAGGCGCCGGGTGAGCTCGAGGTTGTGCTCGACCGTCTTGCCGAAGCCGATGCCGGGATCGATCCAGATCCGCTCCTCTGCGACGCCCTGCATCATGGCGTGCTCGATCCGCTCGGCGAGAAACGCCTTGACGTCGTCGACAACATCCTCGTAGCGAGGGTCGTCCTGCATCGTTCGCGGCGTCCCCAGCATGTGCATGAGGATCACGTCGCAGTTGCGGTCGGCGCAGAGGTCGGCGAGATCGACGTCTCCGCGAAGAGCGGTGACGTCGTTGACGATGGTGGCGCCGGCGTCGAGGGCGGCGGCTGCGACCGGTGCTTTGGACGTGTCGATCGAGATCAGCGGACGCGGCTCCTGGAATTCGGTGAGGGCAGCGATGACCGGGGTCGTCCTGGCGATCTCGTCCTCCGCGCTCACCTCGACGGCGCCAGGCCTCGTGGACTCGCCGCCGATGTCGAGGATGTCCGCGCCATCGCCCGCGAGCTGCCGGCCGTGCTCGATCGCCGCCTCGGCGTCGAGGTAGAGCCCCCCGTCCGAGAACGAGTCGGGGGTGACGTTGACGATCCCCATCAGCTTCATTGCGGCCGTTTCATGGAGCTTGTGCGTTTCCGGTGGCAATGGCCACCATAAGTGCGCAACCTCTCCCCGAAGCCGCCGCGCCGGCCACCCTCAGTGAATTTCGAGGGACGCGCAGGCCCGGGAGCTCAGGCGCCTTCGAAGCCCGGGCGCGGGCGCGGCACCGGCCTTGCGCCCTCGGTCGCGCTGCCTTTGCGCTCAGGCTCGGCGTCGACCGCCGGGGCCTCGGCCTCTGAGTCGTCGGCTTCGAAGACCTCGGCCTCGTCCTTGCCCTCGAGCAGGGCAACGAACTGCTTGGCGTCGATCGTCTCGTGCTCGAGCAGGATCTTCGACAAGCGCTCAAGGGCGTCACGGCGACCGTTCAGGATGTCCTTCGCGGTCTGGTGGGCCTCCTCCACCACGCGGCGAATCTCGTCGTCGATCTCACGGGCGATCTCGTCCGAGTAGTCGGGCTCGGAGGAGAACTCGCGGCCCAGGAACGGCATCGAGCGGTCATGGCCGAAGACCCTCGGGCCAAGGCGCTCGGACATCCCGAAGCGCATGACCATCTGCTTCGCGGTCTCGGTGACCTTCTCGAGGTCGTTCGAAGCGCCCGTGGTGATCTCGGAGAAAACGATCTCCTCGGCAGCGCGGCCGCCCAGGGTCATCGCCATCGTGTCGGTGAGCTCCGCCCTCGTGGTCAGGAACTTGTCCTCCGTTGGCAGCGAGATCGTGTAGCCGAGGGCCTGCCCGCGGGAGATGATCGAGACCTTGTGGACGGGATCGCAGTTGGGCAGCGTGTGCCCGACGATCGCGTGGCCGAGCTCGTGGTAAGCCGTGATGAGTCGTTCCTTCTCCGACATCACGCGCGACTTCTTCTCGGGGCCGGCGATCACACGCATGATCCCCTCCTCGAGCTCGTGCATCGTGATCTCGCGCTGCGAGGTGCGGGCGGTCAGCAGGGCTGCCTCGTTGATCAGGTTGGCGAGATCGGCGCCCGTGAAGCCGGGGGTCTGGCCGGCCAGCACGTCCAGGTCGATCTCCTTGGCGAGGGGCTTGCCCCGCGTGTGCACCTCGAGGATCCTCTTGCGGCCCTTGCGGTCGGGACGGTCGACGACCACCTGCCGATCGAAGCGGCCCGGGCGAAGCAGGGCCGGGTCGAGGATGTCCGGCCGGTTCGTCGCGGCGATGAGGATGATGTTGTCCTTCATCTCGAAGCCGTCCATCTCGACGAGCAGCTGATTCAGCGTCTGCTCACGCTCGTCGTGGCCGCCGCCCATGCCGGCGCCGCGATGGCGGCCGACGGCGTCGATCTCGTCCATGAAGATGATGCAGGGGGAGTTTTGCTTGGCCTGCTCGAAGAGGTCGCGCACGCGGCTGGCGCCGACGCCGACGAACATCTCGACGAAGTCGGAGCCGGAGATCGAGAAGAACGGAACGCCCGCCTCGCCGGCGACCGCGCGCGCGAGCAGCGTCTTGCCGGTTCCGGGGGGTCCGTAGAGGAGGACACCCTTGGGAATCCGGGCGCCCAGCGCCTGAAAGCGCTTGGGGTTCTCGAGAAACTCCTTGATCTCCTGAAGCTCCTGCACAGCCTCGTCGACGCCCGCGACGTCGCGGAAGGTGATCTTCGGGGCGTCGACGGACATGCGTTTCGCCCGCGACTTGCCGAAGCTCATCACGCGGGAGCCGCCTCCCTGCATCTGGTTGACCAGGAAGAACCAGAACCCGAAGAAGAGGATGAAGGGCAGGATGTAGGTGAGGATCGAGAACAGGCTGGAGCCGCCGGTGCCCTCGACCTTGGTCTCGACGCCCTGCTGCGTCAGCAGGTTGGCCAGCTGTTGGCCACTGTCGGGCGGGTAGCCTGTGGAGAACGTGGTGCCGTCGGTCTGCTCGACGTCGACGGTGTTCGTCTTCGTCTGCAGTGTGACCGACTTGAGGGCCTGCGGCTTGTGCTTGATCTCGGCGTAGAGCTCGCCGTAGGTGGGCGGAGTCGTCGAGGAGGGCGGGTTGATCAGGCGCTGTGCGAGGAACGCGAGCGCGACCACGATCAGAATCGGGAAAAGCGCGCTGCGGAAAAGTCGCCTCATGTCTCTGGCTCGCGTCCTTCGGTTTCGGGGATGCGCAGATCGATTCGTTGCCCGCGCAGCCTCGGATCAGCGTACCAGGGCAGCATGCCCGCCCAAGTCCCCTCCGAGCTTGCGAAAGCCCCTGCTCAGGCCGGTTCGTCGAGCGCCGCAACGAAGCCGAGGTTGCGGTAGCGCTGGGCGTAATCGAGCCCGTAACCGACCGCGAAGCGGTTGGGGATCTCGAAGCCCACGTATTTGATCGGCAGATCGACGCGCCGGCGCTCGGGCTTCGTCAGCAGCGCGCACACCTCGAGCGAGCTGGGATCGCGCGCCTGCAGGTTTCGCAAAAGATATTGGAGGGTCAGCCCGGAGTCGATGATGTCCTCCACGATCACGACGTCGCGACCCTCGATCGAGGAATCGAGGTCCTTGTGGATGCGCACAACACCGGAGGAGTCGGTGGCCGAGCCGTAGCTCGAAACCGCCATGAAATCCACCTCGCACGGAATCTCCAGCGCGCGCATCAGGTCGGCAAGGAAGAGCACCGCGCCGCGCAGCACCCCGACGAGGACCAGGTCACGACCTGCGTAGTCGCGGCTGATCTCGGCGCCCAGCTCGACCACCCGCCGCTGGAGGTCCTCCGCCGGGACGAGGACCTCGCCGATCTCGCGTTCAGGTTCCGGCACGATCCGGGCGCGCGGACAGGACGACGACCTCGGTTGACTCCGGCGAGAGCCTGAAGTCTTCGCCCACGGCAACCCCCGGGATCCAGGCGATCCGCCCTCGAGCGAAGACAATCGGGATCTCGCGACGCGCGGACCGGGGAACTCCGCCGTCCGTGAACACGTCCTGGATGCTCTTGGTGCCCCCGAGCCCGAGCGGCCTCATGGTGTCGCCGTCGCGCCAGGTGCGGACCTCGAGGCGATCGCCGACCGCCGCCGCGTCGAGCGTGGCGAGCGCCGGGCCCGCGGGTTCGACCGGCGCGGGATGAAGCTCGGCGCGAACCTCCCAGTCGCCGATGCGGCAGGTTCCCGGGACTCCCATCGCGGCCGGCGCCGGGGCAGGGGCGGCGTCGGCAAGGCTCTGCGTTTCGAAACGAATGGTGCCGGCCTCGGCAATCGCGCGAACGCCCCCGGCCAGCTCCACCACGCCGCCAGTGGGAGAGCTGCCGAGACGCAGGATCTCCGCCGCGCGCTCGCGGCTCATCGCCACCGCCTTTCCGGCCGCACGCTCGGCCAGCGCCCGCAGGCCAAGTCGTCGCAGGGCGGGCTCGAGCTCGGCGAGCCGCGTGGCCTCGATGCCGACCGCTCCCGGGCCGGCGCCCGCTTCGCCCAGAGCCTCCAGCACCACCCGCTCCAGTAGCTCCGCCTCCTCGTTCAATTCCGCCTGGGTCTCGGCGACGTTGGTCTCGAGGGCCCGGCTCAGCTCAGAGAGCACCGGAATGACCTCTGCCCGGATGCGGTTGCGGGCGAAGGCGGGCGCCTCGTTGCTCTCGTCGTCGGCGAACGGCAGCCCGGCGGCCGTAGCGAGTGCCCGAATCTCGGCTCGTGACATTGCGAGCAGCGGGCGAACGACCCGGCCGGAGCGCGCGGGCAACGCCCGTAGCGCACGCGACCCGGGCGAGGCCGCCAGCCGGTAGAGCACGGTTTCCGCCAGATCGCTGCGGGTGTGCCCGGTGGCGACCCAGTCGGAACGAGTGCGGTTTCGCAGCCGCTCCGCCGCCTCGTAGCGGGCGCTCCTGGCGAGCGCCTGGAGGTTGCCCTGGCTGAGGGTCGGGCGCTCGACGTGCAGGTCGATCCGCAGGGCCCCGCAGAGAGCGCGGGCGACTCGCTCGCCTTGGTCCGCCGATTCGCGAAGCCGGTAGTTGACGTGCAGGGCGTGGACGTTCGGGGCCCCCAATGCGCGCGCGACCCCCGCCGCAGCACACGCGGAGTCGGCGCCGCCCGACACCATCACCACCCCGGTGGAATGGGCGTCGACCAGCCCGCTGCGGCGAACCGCGCCGGCAAGCCGCTCGAGAGCCTCCTCCTTGGCGAGCATCGCGGCGCGATGTTAGTGCTCGGCGCGGCTGCGTCGAGCACTACGGTGCTCGGCGTAGTCGGTGCCAGCGAGACTCACTCCTCGAATTCGCGTGGCTCGGGTTCATGCTCGCGGGCTCGTGCGACGAAGAGCTCGACGGGCTGCGGAAAGCCCTTCAGCTCGACCTCGCCGATTGGGTCGAACCGAATGTATCCCGAGGTCCCGACCGCGTCCGCCACCGCCGCTGTGACCAGGACCTCTCCGCCGAGCGCACGGGCCACGACGCGATGAGTCAGGTTGACCTCGCCGCCGAAATAGTCGGCGTCGCGATAGACGGCACGGCCGTAGTGCAGGCCGACGCGCGGCTGGGGACGGGAGGGGAACAGCGCGAGGAAGCCGACCGCCCACTCGGTCAACGTGATCGGGTCGGGCGAGACGATCATCACCTCGTCGCCGATCGTCTTCACAATCGACGCCTCGACCGGGAGCGTGGCTTCCACGGTTTCGACGAAGCGCTCGACGAGATCCAGCGCTTCCTCGTCGCCCTCCTCCTCGGTGTAACGGGTGAAGCCGGTGAGATCGACAAAGCAAAACGCCATCTGGACCCGCCCGAGCTGGCGCGATCCGGCAAGCTCGGCCTCCATGTGGCCGACCACGTCCTGCTCGATGAAAAACCGCAGATAACGCGTGTGGACGTATTCCATGAGCGGAGACGAGAGCGGCAGGACCGTCTTGACCAGGTCCTCCATCTGCTCGGAGATCTCCGGAGCCGACGCGCCCCCGCGGATCAGCGGCTCGTGCACGTATAAATGGAGCAGCCGCACCTCGGCGTCGGCGATCCTGCGAATGGACTGCGCGTAGACGCGGACCAACTGCAGGAGCGCCACCAGAGGGATGCCCGCGGAGAGGCTTTCGCCGATCCGCTCCATCGCCTCAGCGTCCTGGCTCGTCAGCTTCCGCTCGCGGGTCGTCGGCGTTCCGAGCAGCTGCATGAAGCGCTCGACGAGCGCCTCCTCCATCCCGGCCGACTCCGCGACCTCGGCAGGGGTGTAGTCGCGGCCAGTCGCAGGCAGGAGGTCCTCGATGAAGCCGAAGGAGAGCCTCCCCTCGCGGCCCGCGGCCCGAAGCTCCTCGAGGGTATGCCCGCGCTCGCGCATGCGCGCCACCACCCGGGCCTGAACCGCAGCCGCACGAGTCCAGTTGCCACGACGCAGCTGGATCACGCCCGCGCGCGCCCAGCGCTGAAGCGTGGAGGTGGAGACCCCCGCGAGCTCCGCGGCCTCCTGAAGCGAAATTGCCTCTTCGGCCAAGGGGGTGATTTTAGTTGGGGTCGACTAACGACCCAGGGGAGTGGTTCTCCCTGGAATTACTTGCGGACGGCTTCGCCGCCCTTACACGCTGCTTTCGGACCTAAAGGTCCTCAGCTCATAAATGGAGCGACGGGGTCGGGCCCCGTCGCTCGGCGGGCTGTCGGCCCGCACCGTCGGCCTTCGGCGCCTTTGGCGCCTCGCGCTCCGGCCGTCGCCCCAGTCGCCGAAGGGCGGATGGCCGGCCCACTCTGGCCTTGAATTTCTCCGAGTGCCAGCCTACGCCCGGGCGCAGCCCCCGTCAAGCCCCACCGGGGACGGTCCCTCAGGGCCCGTCACTCGACGGCGAGCTCGGGGCTCTCCTCGCGAACGGCGGCCCTGTAGGGATCGACGAGCAACCGCAGTGCCGGTATGTAAAGCAGCGTGAATCGGGGATCCCCGTCCACCCTCACGCGACCCCTCGCAACTGCGATCGCAAGGCTCTCGCGACCCTGGAGGAAGCGATTGGCGATCTCCGAATCCAGGCGCATCACCAGCCGCGGGTTCCACCCGTCCGAGTCCTCGAATCCCCACCGGATGTGGCGCTCGCCGCTTGGAACGCTCGCGACGTTGAGAACGCAGGCCACGTCGGGGATCTCGAATCGGATGCGGATACCGCTGGCCCGCATCAGCGCGCCGGAGCGCTCGTCGCCGTCGAGCTTGCGAAGAGCCAGGTCGAGAATCCGCGCGAACTGAGCGGAGCTGGAATACACCTGCGCCCGCCTGGCTTCCTTGATGGCCGTCACTCCTCTTGCTCCCGTCTCGGAGTGTATTTCCCGAAACCGCCAGGAGATCCGGTTACCAGTAGGCCGGGCCCCGCTTGGCGACGTTCTCGCCGAGCCTGGCCTGCAGGGTCGTGCGGACGCTCTCGGCCACATCGATCAGGGTCAATCGGTCGCCCGCGGCCTCGGGGCCCAGGCCAGCCAAGTCGACCGGCTCGCAGAACTCGATGCGCCATTTGGAGGGCATCGGAACCAGGCCGAGTGGCCCCAGCCAGGGGAACGTCGGAGTGATCGGCACGTGCGGAGCGCCGGTGAGCCGCGCAAGCCGCTTGCTCTCACCGAGCTTCGGATAGATCTCCTCGGCGCCCACGATCGCGACCGGGATGATCGGTGCCCCCGCTTCCAGCGCCGTCTCGACAAAGCTTCCGCGACCAAACGAGCGCAGGCGATAGCGCTCCGAGAACGGCTTCACCGCACCGCGGCCGACCTCGGGGTGGATGATCAGGATCTCATCGCGGCGAAGCAAGCGCCGGGCGAGCGCCGGCGCGGCCCCGACGCCCCCGAGCCGGCGCACGAGCGTCGAGATCAGCGGCAGCGACAGGAGCCAGTCCGACACCTGAAACCGCGGCCAGCGCGGCAGCGGATGGCCCTTCATCAGCGCAACCGACACCATCGCCGCATCGAACGGCAAGAGCGAACCCGAGTCGTTCGCCACAAGCAGCGCGCGGCCGTGCGCCGGAACGTTGGCGGCTCCCTCTGCCTCGATCCGCCACCAGAACCTGTAGAGCAGGTCGGCGAACGGGTATGCGGCCTCGGCGTAGGCCTCGTCGAACCCCCAGGGATCGGGCCTCGACTCCTCCGTGGCGGCGCGCACGAGGGCCTCGACCGCGTCGCGCAGGCCGGCGGGCAGGGTCGCGGCGGCAGCGTCGGTTGCGGAAGCGGGGCCCAGGCCATCTTCGATGCCGACGCGGACGTCCTTGATGAAGTCGGCGAGCAGCTCGGCGGCGGCGACGTGCTGTTCGCCGGGGGGGTCGCCCACCGGCGGCTTGGTAACCATGTCTAACCCTCAGGCTTAGACTTAGATTCGGTCCCCAGCAGCTCCTCGATGGACGCCAGCCTGCGCTCCAAGACCTCGAGGCGCTTGGCGATCTCTCCGCGAGCCTCCTGACCACGGCGCTCGATGGCGGCCCCCGCCTCCTGGCCCCGCCTGGTCAGCTCCGCGCCGGCCTCCTGGCCGCGGCGGGTCACCTCGTCCCGCGCCTCGCGGCCGCGGCGAACGATCTCGTCGAGGAGCTCGGCCCTACGCCCGCCCGCAATCGCGCTGGAGCCGGCCTTCGCGGAGCGCTCAGCCGCCGCGAGCGTGCTCTCGATCGCGCTGCGAAGCGTTTCGCCCAGGCCTCGCTCGGAGGCCGTGGGTTCAGGGCGGTTCACGCCTCGCGCGCGGCTCGAAGGGCGGCCACGTCGTCGGCGATGTCGTCAAGGCGATCCTCCACGGCCTCGAGGCGGTCCGAAAGCGAGCGCAGGCGCCGGGCCAGCCGCTCGACGTCCGCGCTCGAAGCGATGTTGAGGGCGCCCATGGCGCTGCGCTGGGCCTGGACGGCACGCTCGCCCGCGCCGACGGCACGCCCGAGGGCCGAGCCCAGAAGCGGATTCTCGAGGAGCGCCTGAGCCAGCTCGGAGATGGCCTCTTCGCCGCGGGCGCGGATGCCGGAGTCTTCAGTCATAGGGTTGTTGAGCACGAGGCGGCTGGATGGCGAGGTTAGCGGGTAAAGCAGGGTACGCAGGCTGCCGATGGGACTCGTAGGCACGATCGACGCCTGCGCCGCGGCCAATCGGTCGAGTACGCTCAGAGCACCGGTTCTACATTGCAAACCGCCTGGAGAACAAGTAGGTTTCGCATGGTCCAGTGGAGATCGCCTCGCGGCCATGCTCGCGAGGCGCTTGTGACGCCGTAGAAGCAAATGGGACGCTCAGGAAGAAAGCTCTTCGTCATCGCGGCAATCGCCGTGATCGCAGCCGCGATCGCAGCCGCCGTCGCCAGCGCCTCCTCCGTCATCACCACCGATTCAAGCGGGGTGTCGGTCAATCTTCCCAGCGGGCAGAGCCTGCCGCCCATCGGCTCCCTCCCGCAGTGCTCGAACCTGCGCGACGACGATGGCGACGGGCTCACCGACCTCGCCGATCCCGACTGCACCGGGCCGCTCGACCCAAGCGAGGCGGGGGCGCCCCCGCCTCGCAGCGGCGGCGGCCCCACCGGCCCGACGGGCCCGACCGGCCCGACGGGCTCGACGGGCTCGACCGGCGTTCATCCGGGCGGCGGCGGCCAGACCCGTGGAGGCGGCTCGACCGGTGGCACCGTCGGCGGCGGCGGCCAGGGCAATGGCGTCCCGCCCGTCTCCAACCCCACCGGCGGCGGCGGGTCAACTCACAGCGCCGGCGGTCACGCCAACACGAGTCCGAACGCACCCATGCCCCCATCCGCCCCTCGCACGCCCAACGGCGTCCCGACCAACTCGAACCCTGGCCTGACGATTGCCAACCTCGGCCCCGCTCCGCTGGGCGTCCCCGACTTCGTCATCTCCCAGTTCTCGATACCGCCGTTCCTGTTGCCGATCTACCAGGCCTGCGGCACTCAGTACGGGATCCCGTGGGAGGTCCTTGCGTCCATCAACCGCATCGAGACCGCATTCGGCACCAATCTCAACGTGTCCACTGCGGGCGCGGTTGGCTGGATGCAGTTCATCCCGTCGACCTGGAAGGCATACGGCGTCGACGCCAACGGCGACGGCCGGGCCGATCCCTACAACCCGGTTGACGCCATCTGCGCCGCTGCCCGGTACCTGCGCGCTGCGGGCGGCAACACCGACATCCAGCGTGCGATCTTCGCCTACAACCACGCGTCCTGGTACGTGGATGAGGTTGTCCTCTACGCCAAGCAGTACGGCAACCTCCCCGAAGACCTCGTGGGCTCGCTGACTGGGCTCACCGAGGGCGACCGGTTCCCAGTGGCCGCCAAGTCCCGCTACGCGGACGACCTCGCCGAGCGTCAGGCCGCCCGCCGGGCGAAGCCGCGCCGTGGCGTCACCGGCAACGTCGCCGACGTGGTCTCGAGCTCGCCGACCCGCCACGGGATCAACATCTACTCGCGCGCCGGCGCCCCGGTCGTTGCCGTGAACGACGGAACGATCAAGGACGTCGGCCACTCCAAGCGACTCGGTAACTACGTCATCCTCGCGGACGCCTACGGCAACCGCTTCACATACGCTCAGCTCGGCCAGGTCTCGAAGGTCTACCCGGTGCCGAAGCAGCGCAGGCTCACTGCCGCCGACTTCAAGCTCGTGAAGCCCACGGGCGACAACGCCCCCAAGGCGCCCGCGAGCGCAGGCTCCAACGGCGTCGCGTCGGGACCAAAGGCGGCGAGCAAGGCCGGAACCATCAAGGTGAAGTCGAAGCCGAAGGCCCGCGCGCCGCGCAACACCGAGGACCTCCGGCGCCGGCTCTACGCGCTGCCCCAGCGCCGGCACAACGTCGATCGCGCCGGGCTGTCCGGCCAGCTCGACAGCCTTCCCGGCAACGGCCCGAAGTTCCAGTCGATCCAGGCCTACCGCGGCGACGTCCTTCGCTACAACCGCAAGACGATGGACCTGCGCAGCCTTCGCAAGGGCTCACAGGTCGTCGCCGGCACCGTGCTCGGCCGCATCGGCAAGGCGACAACTCTCGCGCCGCACCTCAACTTCGCGATTCGCCCGGCCGGCAAGGGCGCACCCAGCATCGACCCCAAGCCGATCTTGGACGGCTGGAAGCTCCTCGAGGACACCGCGATCTACCGCGCCGCCGGGCGCAACCCCTTCACCGCGACCAGCATCACGCAGGCCCTGCTGGCTTCCAAGCAGCAACTCGAGCGCCAGGTGCTGGCCGATCCGCGCCTGTCGATCTACGAGTGCGGGCGACAGGACGTGCAGACCGGCCAGATCGACCGCCGCATCCTCGCGGCCATGGAATACCTGGCCGACAACGGCTTCCGCCTCACGATCACCGCCCTTCGGTGCGGCCACTCCAAGTACACGACCTCCGGCTATGTGTCCGAGCACTACTACGGCGACGCCATGGACATCGCCCAGGTCAACGGCATCCCGATGGTCGGAAACCAGGGGCCGGGGACGATCACCGAGGCCGTCATCAAGACGCTGCTTGCCCTCCAGGGCAACATGGCGCCCCACCAGGTCATCTCGCTGATGGACCTCGGCGGGCCTTCTTTCTCCCTCGCCGACCATTACGACCACATTCACGTCGGCTACGCGCCCGTGCCGGGTGACGTCGGCTACGGCGCGAACGCATCGCAGTCCACGTCGCGCGAGTTCAACTCTCTTCTCAAGCCGGGCCAGTGGAAGCGCCTGATCGGGCGCATCGCCAAGATCCGCAACCCGAAGGTGCCGACCAAGCCCTCGCGCTTCTCGCTCGAGACGTCGAGCAAGACGTCCCGCGCAGGCGACTGACGAATCCGGAGGGCGCGTGGGCGCGCCGATTCTCCCCTTCGTCCAACTCGACTTGACCAGCCGCTACGGGCTGGCCGTAGGCCGCTACCCAGTCCGCCCACCGGGCGGGGCGGACGGCGAGCCGATCGGAGTTCTCGTGGTGGAGGCGCTCGACGCGCCCATCGGCCGCCCGCAGCGACGGCGCCGCGCGCGCCAAAAGCCGCTCGAGGCGGACGGCGCCGCACCGTCGGTCGAGATCTCCCGCTTGACCGTCGCGTGGGCCAGGCCATTCGAGGAGGAGCTCGACGCGGGTGCCTGGCTCGCGGGGGTTGAGAAGGACCCGGAGGCCCTCGACAGGGAGGTCGCCGACGGCGTGCGCGTCATCAACCGCGCTCTGCACGCCCAGCGAGCCGCCGCCCAGGACTCGTTCGTCCCCGATGTCTCGCCGGAGCGTGCGCTCGCGGTCCGCGTGGGCTACGGCAACGGCGACGCGCTCGCCGGCGGCGAGTTCTCGAAGGCGCTCGAGGTGCCACCGTCGGAGAAGCGCGAGCGTCGCGTTGACGCGCTGCGCCCGCAGGAACGAGTGGCTCGGGCGCTTGGGGGGCACGACAGCGTCAGCGCGCACGAGACGCATTTGCTGCGAGCGCGGGCCGACTTCGATGCGGGGAGATTGCGGGAGGCAGTGGTGGAGCTCGATGCGGCGGTGCGGGCGCTGGCGGCGGCCCCGCGAAGCCCAAGCGTCGAGGAGGACGAGGACCTGGCGACGCTCGAGGGCGAGTCTCAGGCTCTGGCGCAAGCGGCGCACGGAAAGACGATGACCGAGGATGAGCTCGAACGGATGCTGCGCGTCGCCGAGCGCGTGGTGCGCCGCCGGCGAATATTGGGCGGCTGAGAAGGTTGTGCACTCAACGTCGCTATGGCGACGTTGACGGGACAAGCTAGGAAAGGCCGACGGCTTCCCAGACTTCCGGGGCTACCAGGGAGTCAGCCAGTAAGTCCGCCCCTTCGAGCTCGACGCCTGGCACCGAGGGTATCCCCACCACCGTCATCCTCGCTGCTATCGCCGCCGCGACGCCGGGTTGGGAGTCCTCGAGCGCGACTGACATCTCGGGCTGCGCGCCAAGCCGCCGGCAGGCCTCGAGATAGAGCTCGGGCCCGGGCTTGCCGGGAATCCCGTCGTCTGGCGTGAGCAAAACCTCGAGCCGGCCTGACAATCCGGCTCCCTTCATTGCGGCGTCGACAAACCGACGTATGGAGTTCGAGACGAGCCCCATGGGGGTCCCGGCCTCCTGCAGCGCATCGAGGATCTCGACCGCCCCCGGCATCGGCTCGCACCCGGTCTCTGCCTCGGCGATGACCAGCCGGTGGCGCTCGGCGACCAGCTCATCGGCGTGACCGCGGAGATCGAGAAAGTCCTCGAGAAGCGGCCCTGCGACTGCCACCGAGGTTCCCACGACGGCGTGCTTGTGGTCGATGGTGAACTCGCGGCCATGGGCTGCGAAAAGCGCCGTGTCCGCCCGTGTCCAGGCTTCCTCAGTCGCCACGAGGAGGCCATCGTGGTCGAAGACGACGGCTTGCGGTCTCGACACGGCGACGCTGCTTTAAAGGGCGGCCAGCACGGCGCCGAGCTCGTCGACCACATCGCCATTCAGACGGACTTCGGCACGATCGTCGTAGGGCGTCTCGCTACGGGTAACGATCGCCAGCTTGCCGCCGGCTTCGAGGGTCAGCTCAGGGAGCGACGCGACCGGATAGACCTCGAGCGAGCTGCCCACGCAGATCAAGAGGTCCGCGTTCGCAGAGAGCTCCTGCGCGCGGTGCATCGCGGACTCCGGGAGCAGCTGGCCGAAGAGGACAACGTCGGGCTTGACCTTGCCCATGCAGCCGCGGCAGGTCGCCACGCCGTCCTCCTCGAAGAGCCCGGCGACCTGCTCCAGCGGGTAGCGGCACCCGCAGGTCGTGCAGCTCGACGTCGCGATCGACCCGTGCACCTCGATGACCTGGCGGGAGCCCGCCTTGCGGTGCAGGCGATCGATGTTCTGAGTGATCACCGCCTCGAGAAGGCCGCGCTCCTCCAGCGTTGCCAGGGCCTCGTGCGCGGGATTCGGGTTCTTTTCGGCCAGCTGCTCGAAGCGGGGCCGGTAATAGCTCCAGAACTCGGCGGTGTTGCGGTGAAACGCGTCGATGTGCGCCACCTTCATCGGATCGACCTTCGTCCAGAGCCCCGTGCCAGGACTGCGGAAGTCGGGGATGCCCGAGGGCACCGAGATCCCCGCCCCGGTCAGCGCGACCGTGGACTCGGACTCCCGGATGAGCCCAGCAAGCGCCTCTACGGACTCCGAACCACGGACTACGGAATCTTGACTCACTTCCCCTGCCACGTTGGCGCGCGCTTGCCGAGGAATGCTCCGATCCCCTCCTTGGCGTCCTCGGATCCGAACGCCTTGGCAAAGCCCTCCTTCTCGGCCTCGATTCCCTCGTCGAGGTCGCTCTCGTGCGAGACCTGCTTGATCTGCTCGACGGCCACCGGCGCCTGGCCCGCGAGCCGGCGCGCCCACGCCAGGGCGGTGTCGAACAGCTCGTGGTCGGGGACAACGCGCTGAGCGAGGCCATGCTGCAGCGCGTCGGCGCTGGAGATAGCGTCGCCCACGAGGTTCATCTCGAGGGCCTTGGCGTCGCCCACGAGGCGCGGCAACCGCTGGGTCCCGCCGAAGCCCGGAATCAGGCCGAGCTTGATCTCGGGCTGTCCGAAGACGGCCGAGTTGGCCGCGATCCGGAAGTCGCACGCCATAGCCAGCTCGCAGCCGCCGCCGAAGGCGAGGGCGTTGACCGCCGCGATGGTCACGATGCGGCCGGTGCCGAACGAGCGCAGGAGGTCGTGCCCGCCGGCCGAGACCTTCGCCCCCTCGGCCGGGTCGGTCTGAGTGAAGGCCTTGATATCGGCCCCGGCGGAGAACACGACGGGGATCGATGAGCAGATCACCATCGCATTTACCTCGCCGTCCTCGCCCAGGCGTTGCCAGACGGTGCCCAGGTCAGCGACAACCTGCGGCGAGATCGCGTTCATCGGCGGGTTCGCCAGCCACGCGATCGCGACGTCGCCGCGAGTCTCGACCTTCACCGTCTCGGTCTGCTCACCTTCGTCGGCCTGCGGATAGGCATAGAACCCCTGGCCCGATGCCGCTCCGAGACGGCCCTGCGCGACCAAACGGCGCAGCAGCCTTGGCGGCTCGAAGCGCTCGCCGCGCTCCGACGCCAGCTTCTCGAGGCGCTTGAGGGTGACGTCGAGCCCGTCGGCGTCGGCGCGCATGAACGGCGGGAAGATCCCACGCCGAGGATCCATTCCGGCGCCCGCCATCATCCCCAGGTCGACGTCGCGCACGTGGGCGACGCCCTCTTCGATGATGAGGCAGGCCTCCACGAGCGCCTTGGCGGTGAAGATCTCGCTCAGGTTCTCGGGAGGGTCGCCGTCGCCGGAGATTTGCGGCTCGCCGTCCTTGTAGAGGCCATCGCCTCCGGACTTCGCCCCGAGCTTGCCCTCGGAAACAAGCTTCTGCATGCCCGTGTGGACGTAGAAGCTGTCGCCGTATGCATCGTGGAGGTGCTCGGCGACGTGAACGATGGTGTCGAGGCCCAGCAGGTCGCCGAGGATGAAGGGGCCCATCGGAGCGGTCTTGGCTGCCGCCACTGAATCGTCGATCTTCTTGATCGAGAGGCCCTTCTCCTCCTGCTCGCGCCAGACTTCGCCCACGGCCGAATTGAGGATGCGATTGACGACGAAGCCCGGGACCTCCTCGCATGTGATCGCCTGCTTGCGGATCGCCTGGGCGAAGTTGGAGGCCGCCTGAAGCGTCTCGTCGGAGGTGTCCTCTCCGGCGATGACCTCGACCAGCGGCATCACCGAGGCCGGGTAGAAGAAATGAAATCCGCAGACCTTGTCGGGGCGAAAAGTCGCCTCGCCCATCTCGGTGATCGAAAGCGATGACGTGTTGGAGGCGAGGATCGCGTGGCCCGGGGTAGCGGCGTCGAGCTCGGCGAAGACCTGGCGCTTGATCTCCATCTTCTCCGGAGCCGCCTCGATGACGAAGTCGACGTCACCGAAATCGGCGTAGTCGAGGGTGCCGTGGATCCGTCCCATAGTGGCCTCGAGCTGCTCGTCGGCCTGCTCCTGGGTGATCTTCTCCTTCGAGACCAGCTTGTCGAGGCCGGCCTTGGTGAGCTCGCGAGCCTTGTCGAGGCCGTGATCGACGAACTCCTGCTTGACGTCCTTGAGCACAACGGGGACGTCTGCCGAAGCGATTACCTGGGCGATCTCGCCGCCCATGGTTCCGGCGCCGACGACGGCCGCCTTGAATACGAACAAACCGTTCCTCCGATCCAGGGATTTGCGTGGGCGGGCAGCGTATCTGGCTACTCGCCGCCGGCTTCCGCTCGCAAACCGACGAGAGTCCGGCCGAGCGATCCCTTCATTTGGGAGCGAACGAACAATGCGTCGCTTACCTTCGAGAGGATGCCGCCAGAGACGAGCTCGTAGGACATCTCGAGGTTGACCGAGGTCCCCTCGTCGGTCGGGGTGAAGGTGCTCACGAGCTCGCCGCGGCAGGCTGGATCGGAGAACTCGATGCGGTGCCGGCGCTGAGGATCGTGCTCCAGGATGCGCTCACGGACCTCGCCGCGGCCGGCGCCACCCGAGCGCCAGACGAGGCTGGTGCCAGCAGCGGGATACGCGGCGTCCATGGTCACGATCGCAGCGAACTGATCGACCCAGGCCGGCCAGCGCCGCGAATCGAAGTAGAGATCCCAGACCTCGCCGAGCGGCGCCGCGATCGATACCGTCTCGCTAACCGTCGCCATCGCCGTAAATCTCGCTCTTGATGAGGCCAACCGAGCGGATTATCGAGTCAAGGAACGGCTCGACGTCGGCCAGCAGTCGTCTGTACTCCTTGCGGCCCGTGGCGGTGATCGAGTAGTAGCGGCGCGTGCGGCGATCCGGGTGCTCCCAGCGTCCTTGGATCATGCCACGAGCCTCCAGCTCTCGTAGAAGGGGATAGATGGTGTTGGGGTTGACTGAGATCATTCCCTCGGTGATGGCCTCGATCTCCTCGATCAGGCGGTTTCCGTAGCCCGGCTCACGGGCGATCGAATGCAGGACGAGAAGCGGAAATACGTCCCGGCGGCGGATTTCGCCGCCGAACACGTCCATCGACCGCCCGCCACCACGCGCCTTCTCAGTCGGGGACTCCACCGCCCCGCGCTCGCGCGCTGCTCGCGCGGCCCGCGTGACGGCGTCGGGCGAAGGCTCCGGTCGGCTTCGGCGGGCCTTGGCCATCGCGCGAGTTTACGAGCTGTCTCGGCAGGCGACCCAAGCTCTCAATGTGTGCCACGTCACGTACGTGAGGCGCCACCCGGCGTAGCCTCGGCGGTGCACCCCCGATCGAGGAGAGTCCGGATGGCCAACATGCAGGTAACCGACCGCAACCAGTTCGAGCGCATCGACTTGAGCATCCCGAGCACGGGCGTCCAGTTGCGCTCCGGCCGCGGCATGGCCATCTACGCGGTCATCTCGACCCTGATCCTCGGCGCCGGCGTCTACTACGCCGCCCAGGAGATCGACGGCTGGGCCAGCGCGATCGTGCTCGGCGTGATCATCCTGAACCTGGTGGGCCTGATGATCGCGGTCCGCCCGAACCGCAGCAGCCCCCAGGGCTAGGTCAAGGCCGCCAGCGGGCGCGCCGCTCACTTCAGGGGCGAAGCGTCGGGCGTTCGGTTGGCGGACCTTCGCAGCATGGATGCGAGAGGGGTGCGATGCAGGACGCGGAGCTGTCCGCCAAACGAATGCCCGGCGGCTCGCCCCGGCAGGGTTGGCGCGGTGAGCTAGGCGACCGCCGCTGCCTGCTCCGACTGCTGCTTGGCGACCTCGGTCTCCTGCGGCGTCTGCTCGGGAAGCGGCTCGTCCACGTTGCGACCGAGCAGCACCTCCTTGGCGATGACGAGCCGCTGGATCTGCGACGTGCCCTCGTAGAGCTGCATGATCTTCGCGTCGCGCATGAGCTTTTCCACCGGGTAATCCTTGATGAACCCATAGCCGCCGTAGACCTGGACGGCGTCGACGGTCACCTCCATCGCGCTGTCGGCCGAGAAGCGCTTCGCGTGGGAGGACGCGAGCGTGTTGCGCTTGCCCTGGTCGAGCAGCACGGCCGACTGCCAGGTGAGCAAGCGGGCCGCCTCGACCTTGGTCGCCATGTCGGCGATCATGAACGCGACCGCCTGGTGCATGGCGATCGGCACGCCGAACTGGACGCGCTCCTTCGAGTACTCGGCGGCGAACTCGAACGCGGCGCGGGCGATCCCGACGCCCAGCGCGGCGACGCCGGGGCGGGTGCGGTCGAGCGTCATCATCGCGAGCTTGAAGCCCTTGTTCTCCTCGCCGAGGAGGTTCTCGGCGAGGACCTCGGTCTCGTTGAACGTGATGGTCGCGGTGTTCGAGGCCCGCTGGCCCATCTTGTCTTCCTTCTTGTCGACGATCACCGTGTCGTCCTTGGGAACGACGAAGGCGCTGATGCCGCGGTGGCCGGCCTCCCTGTCTGTCTTCGCGTAGACGGTGAACCAGTCGGCATAGCCGCCGTTGGTGATGAAGCACTTGGAGCCGTTGATGACGTACTTGTCGCCCTTCTTGACGGCCGTCGTCTTCATCCCTGACACGTCGGAGCCGGCATCCGGCTCGGTGAGGCAGAACGAAGCCAGCTTGACCTCCTCGGTGAGCATTCCGAGGTACTGCTTTTTGATCTCCTCGGAGCCACCGAGCATGACCGGCGCCGACGCGAGGCCGTTGGCTGTCAGGCTCGTGCCGATCCCGGAGCAGCCCCAGCCGAGCTCCTCTTCGATGACGCAGCCCGAGAGGTAGTCCAGGCCGGGCCCGCCGTAGGCCTCGGGCGTGTGCGTGTTCATGAGGCCGACTTCCCAGGCCTTGTCGATGATGTCCTGGGGCCAGGTTCCCTCGCGGTCGTACTCCCAGGCGACCTTGCGGATCTCCTTCTCGGCGAAGCTGTGTGCGAGCTCGCGCAGGTCCTTCTGCTCGTCGGTCAGGGTGAAATCGACCACGGGTAGGCGCTCCTTGTTCGAAAGTCTTCTTGGAAGTCGAGAAAAACCGATTGACTAGTCAGTCAATACCCGAAAAGGATAGCGGAGCGTCGGTGATCGGGAGCCGGGTCGCGGGTACCCTTGAACCGTGCCCCTGGCGGTTTCCAACGGCGACGTGATCCTGATCATCGTTGCCACGGCGATCCCGCTGGGACTGCTGAGCTTTGTGCTCGGGGCCCGTAACGTCTTCGACCAGATCGGCAAGGGCGCATTTAGCATGGATCACGACCCTGTCGCGTCCTCCGGCGGCGGCATCGCCCCGGCCTCCCCGGCTACGCGCGAGGCAGAGATCCGCCAGATGCTGGAGGCCAAGGCCTACCGGCAGAGCGCCCGCGGCCAGGCTCCTCTCGACGTCGACGCCGAGCTCAAGCGCCTGCTCGAAGCCCCGGGACCAGGCGTGCATTTCGATGCTGGCCTGCGGAACGAGGTTCGCGATCTCGTGGTTGCCCGCAACCATCGCCGAATCCGTCGTGGCGAGGAGCCCCTGGACGTCGACGCGGAGGTCGAGCGCCAGCTGCGCGACCTGGAGAATCTGGGTCAGTGACCCGTGCGCCGCGCTCTATAGGATCAGGGCATGAGCGCCGAGCCCGATAGCCACCTCGTCGAGCTCGACGAACTCCTGGTCCGCCCGGGTACGTATTTCAACCCGCAGACCGAGGTCGTCGTCATCGTCGACGACTCCCCCTCGATCGACCGGGAGATCTTCAACATGGAGGCCTACGAGGGGGCCAACTGGGTGCGGATCTCCGAAGAGGTTCCCGTTGACGAGAACGCTCTCGACCTGACCCTCGAGACCTTCCAGACCCGCTACCACCCCGGCGCCGCCGATTCGGTCTCTGAGACCGCGCTCGAGCAGGGCGACGAGGAGTACGACGAGGGCGAAGACGGTCAGGATCCCGGCCGCGAGGATCTCGAGCCCGACCCGGGCGACCAGTGAGCGACTACACCGTCACCGGCCGCGAGGACGCCATTGACTTCATGGCCGAGTGGCCCGGATATGGCGAGATGCGCCACTACACCCAGGCCCTTGGCAACGAGCAGGTGTCGTTCAGCTGGCGCTCGATGCCTCCGGGAACCGGCGGCCGGGGCTCCTACGGCCACCGCCATCCGAGCCAGGAGGAGATCTATTTCGTCATCTCCGGCACGGTGACGTTCAAGATCGATGAGGACGTCTTCGAGGCAGCCCCGCAGACCGCCGTTCGCATCGGCGGCGACGCCTACCGCTCGATCCACAACGACACGGACTCCGAGGCGGAGCTCCTGCTGTTCTCGACGCTCGACGAGGGTGCTCAGGAGAGCACCGAGCGCGTCGACGACTTCTGGCCCGAGTAATCCTCGCTAGCGCAAGCCCAGGCGGTCGGCGCGCTCGCGGGCCCGAGCGACCACCTCGTCCGCGCCGTCCACGACACCGCCAGTCATAAGCACTCGGCCGGCGACGACCGTCGAGTCGACCACCGCTCCCGAGGCTGCGTAGACCAGGCCTGCGTCGAGGGAGCCGAGGCTGAGCTCGGGGGAATCGCGTCGCACGAGGATGAAATCAGCGGCCGCGCCGGGGACGAGCTCGCCCCCTCCAAGAAGCTTCGACATCCCGCCAGTGGCAAGGCGCAGCGTGTCTCCAGCGGTGACCGCCGCGGGGTCCCGGGCCGCGTGCTTTTGCAGGAGGGCGAACGCTTTTGCGTCGGCCAGCAGGTCGAGGGAGTTGTTCGAGCCGGGCCCGTCGGTCCCGAGTCCCATCTCCACCCCGCGCTGGCGTGCCGCCAGGTAGGGGAAGATCCCGCCCACGGCCAGCTTCATGTTCGCGACGGGGTTCGTGACGACGGTGGCGCCGCGCTCGGCGATCAAATCGAGCTCTTCCTCGTCGAGCCAGACGCCGTGAGCCAGCACTGTCTGGCGGCCGAGCAAGCCCACTGAGTCGAGGTGGACGGCGGGGCGAACGCCGTAGGCCACCACGCAGTCTGTGACCTCCTGCTCGGTCTCGGACAGATGGATCTGGACAGGAACGCCGAGCTCGGCTGCCCTCTCCCCCACCCAACGCAGCGATCGCGGTGAGACGCTGTAGATCGCATGCGGCGCAAACCCGGCGCGCGCGAGCATGCCGCCGGCGGCCGCGATCTCGGCGAGGCTACGGTCGGCGTCGGCGCAGGCTCGCTCGGACTTGCCCTCGTCGGAGTCGTCGATCAGCGGAGCGGCGGTCACGGCGCGTATGCCGGCGTCCTCGACCGCCCGGGCGGCGGCATGGGCGTGCCAGTACATGTCCCAGAAGCAGGTAGTGCCGGTGCGAATCATCTCGACGCAGGCGAGCCGAGTGCCCCAGTAGACGTCCTCGTCGTCCATGCGCTTCTCGACCGGCCAGATGTGGTCCTCGAGCCACTCCAGCAGCGGGAGGTCGTCGGCGTAGCCGCGAAAGAGGGTCATCCCGGCGTGCGTATGCGCGTTGACGAGCCCGGGCACGAGCGCCAGTCCCGCAGCGTCGACAACCTCATCCCCCGCCTGGGGCTCGAGGTCCGCGCCCATTGCCGCGATCAGGCCGTCTTCGCAGCGAACCCCCACCGAACGACCCTCGAGGGTCGCGCCGGTGACCGTGAGTCCGCTCACACGCTGATTATCGCGCCACGCAGGCGCCGGCGGCTAGCCGATCGGCTCGCTGGGCGCGTGCTCGCGGTGGAACTTGGGCAGGTGCTCGGCGGTGTCGAGCACCCGATCCTCGGCCGAGACCTCCTCGGCGAGGCGCGGCACGACGGCGCGCAACTCCGAGCCCAAGAGCTCCTCGTTCGCCGCACGCCCGGCCTCGAGGCGCTCGATTGTGAGCCCCTTGTCGGCGATGCCGTTGGCGAGGTTGTCGACCATGCAGACCGCGGCGTAGCGCATGTGCAGCTCGCAGGCCACGGTGCACTCCGAACCAAGGGTCATCCCGACGAGGTCAGCCGCCCGTGAGATCAGCGAGATCTCGGCCTTGGTCTCGAGGCGCGGCCCGGCCGACTGCCAGTAGACGCCGCCGTCGCGAAGCTCTGCGTTTCCCCACTCCTTCCAGCTGCGGCGCACGTGGCGGCGCCAGCGATCGTCGAACGCCGCGACGATGTGCGCCCGTTCGCCCCCGAAGATCGTGGGACTGGGGCCGAAGGCGATGAAGTCGTCCGGGCAAACGAGCGTCCCCACCCCGATCTCGGGCCGGAGGGAGCCCACCGACCCGATGGCGAGGACCCGGCTGCAACCGAGCTCGCGGAGGGCACGAAGGTGGGCGCCATGGTCGATTCGGTGCGGCAGCACATAGTCGCTGGTGCCGTGGCGAGAGAGGACCACATAGCGCTCGAACTCGATGGCGGCGACTCGCTGATCGCCCACGGGGACGTCCACCCGCTCGCCCCCCTGCGCGATGTCCAACCCGAGGAGGTACCGACCGCCGAGAAGCGCAAGACGCGACATCGAGTTGAGGATACGCCGCTCATCTCAAGCGCATCTCAAGATTGGCGTGCGCTCGGCTTCTAGCGGTCGGCCAGTGCGCCAGCCCACAGAGTCAGGGCCACGCACGCGGCCGCGGCGAACGCCAAGAACGCGAGAGCGCTCGTGTGACCGGAGGCGAAGGCGGCCAGGTCGGTGGCGCGAGCGAGGCCAACGCCCATGCCCGCGCCGGCGATCACGGTCAAGATCCGTCGTGACGGCAGATACCCGGCGAGGGCCTCGATCGAAGTCGCTTCCGTGTCCCGCCCCGCCAGCGCGCGCGAAGCCGCGACGGCGCCGAAGGCGAACCCGGCGGCGACGAGGAGCCCGCCCAGGACGTCGCTTGGGTAGTGCCAACCGAGGACGAGAATCGCGACGACGACCGACATGGCGTAGGCGCAGCCTGCGATTCCGACGAGGGGGCGCCAGCGGTGCTTCGCGACCATTACGGCGGCGAGCGCCATTGACATGGCCGCCGTGGCGTGGCCGCTCGGAAAAGCTGCGTCGCCGAGCAGGTTGGCGAATTCGGGACGAGCGCGCGGGTGAGCAAGAGCGACTTTGAGTATCTGCGCGGTGACGTTGGCCCCGGCCACCGCGAAGGCCGCTACCGCGAGCTGGCGCCGGCGACCTGTCATCAGGCCAATAGCGGCAAGTCCCAGGAGAAACCCCCCAAGGGGCAGGGGGTCCGCGGTATGGGAAATGAACTCCAGGGTGGGCGTAGCGACGGGTCCGCGGAGCGATTCGAACCCATTGAGGGCCAGGACGTCAAAATGGGGAAACGGCGCCACTGCGTAGGCCAGAAGGAGCAGAACAACAAATGCGGCCGCGCAGGCAAGGGCGGCGACAGCAGGCGCTTTCACGGCGGGGCGCATGCCACAAACGGTAGCGCCGGCGGCTAAAGGCCCTCTCAGACGGGCGTGATCGGACCGTGGCGCTCGGTGAAGTGACGGTCCTTGGACTCGGCCATCGCGAACCGCCGGACCAGCTCGCCGCGGAGCTCGTCCGGCTCGATCACGGCGTCGACGGCGAGCTCCGACGCCAGGTGAAGGATGTCGATGTCGGCCGCGTATTCCTCCCGACGCTGCGCGACGAACTCGGCGCGCTCCCGCTCGTCGGAGATCGCCTGCACCTGGTTGAAGAAAACCGCATTGATTGCGGCCTCGGGGCCCATGACGGCAATCGACGCCGTGGGCAGGGCGATGCAGCAGTCCGGCTCGAACGCCGGGCCCGCCATGGCGTAGAGGCCTGCTCCGTACGCCTTGCGCACGATCACCGAGATCTTCGGGACGGTTGCCTCGGAGACGGCGGAGATCATCTTCGCCCCGTGGCGGATGATCCCGTGCCGCTCGACCTCGGTTCCGATCATGAAGCCGGGCACGTCGGCGAGGAACAGCAGCGGGACGTTGAAGGCGTTGCAGGTCCAGATGAAGCGCGCGGCCTTGTCCGCGGAGTCGACGAAGAGCACGCCGCCCTTGAACTTCGGCTGGTTGGCGACGATGCCGACCACCCGACCATCGAGGCGCGCGTAGCCGACGACAAGCTCCTTTGCCCATCGTGCATGGACCTCGAGGAACGAATCGCTGTCAGTGACCGCTGCGATCAGGTCGCGGATGTCGAATGCGGTCTTCTCGTCCTCCGGGACGACCTCTCCGACCGCCGGGCCCTCGACGGCCTCCGCCGGTGGCCCCTGGGGCGGAGGCTCGCGCCAATTGCCGGGCATGTACGAGAGGTAGTGGCGGGCCGTGTCGATGGCCTCCTCATCCGTCTCGGCGAGGAAGTGCCCGCAGCCGGACACGCCGGTGTGCATCTTCGCTCCACCCATCTCCTCGAGCGAGACCTTCTCGCCGATCACCATTTCGGCCATCCTGGGTGAGCCCAGGTACATCGAGGCATTGCCGTCGCGCATGATCACGACGTCGCAGAAAGCGGGGATGTAGGCGCCTCCCGCTGCCGACGGCCCGAAGAGGACGCAGATCTGCGGCACTCGGCCCGAGAGCTTCACCTCGTTGTAGAAGATCCTGCCCGCCCCGCGACGACCGGGGAACATCCGTACCTGGTCGGTGATGCGCGCGCCGGCGGAGTCCACCATGTAGATCAGCGGAACCTCCAGGACGAGCGCCCGCTCCTGGATGCGAAGGATCTTCTCCACGGTCTTCGGGCCCCACGAGCCTGCCTTGACGGTGGGATCGTTTGCCATCAGGGCCACGCGACGCCCCCCGACGAGTGCGAGGCCGGTCACGACGCCGTCGGCGCCCAAGCCTTCCTGCTCCCAGTTCGCGAGCAGGGCCTCCTCGGCGAACGAGCCGGGGTCGACGAGACGAGCGACACGATCGCGGACCGCAAGCTTTCCCTGCTGCTCGGTCTTCTCGTGATGGCGCTCCGGGCCGCCGGCGTATGCCGACGAAAGCGCGGCCTCCAAGCTGGAACCCCGACGGATGTCGCTCACGGCGATGCGCCGTCAGCCGCGGGAATCGAAGCCCGGAGCACGGCGAACTGAGGTCTCTTCGTCATCCCCCTCGAAGTCCGGCGCTTCACGGCGTGGCCAAGGATCGGCGACCGGCTCGGCCTCGTCGGTCGTTTCATCTTCGACCTCGCTGCCCTCGTCGGCTATGTCACGAAGCTCAGCGGAGAGATCGCGGAGCCTGTTGGAAATCTGCGCTCTGCGGTCAACCAACCGCTCGATTGTGGCGTCGAGAACCCGGCGGCGCTCGAGGCTTTGCTCCAGCAGCTCTTCGGCGCGCGTCTCGGCTGCCCCCATGATCTCCTCCGACCTGCGCGTGGTCTCCGTGCGCAGCCGCTGGGTTTCCTCCGTCGCCTTCTCGCGGGCTGTCTCGGCGAACTGCCGAGCCTCCGAGCGCAGGCGCTCGGCCTCGCTGCTCGCGTCTGTCTGTAGCTTTCGCGCGGTCTCCTCCGCAGCGGTGAGGATTCCAGCGGTCGACTCCCCGACCTCCTGGAGGCGACGCTTGACGACATCGGGATCGAAGGCGCTCGACTCCACCTCTATGCGGCGAGCGATACGCGAGAGGAACTCGTCGACCTGGCGGCGATCGTAGCCGCGGCGCCCGGTGGCGAAGCTGGCGGAGCGAAGTTGTTCCAGGACGCCTGCCGCGTCGTCCGTGGGCGCGTCGATCTGCTGCGCGGGGTCGGGCTCCGACAGGGACTCGCCCGCGTAATCGTCCAAGTCCGCCATGGGCCCCTAAGTATCGCTCATATTGCTGGGCCCTTCAGGCGGCCGGATCGGTTGCAACCGGAGAGTCGCCCGAATAGTCGTAGAAGCCACGGCCGGACTTGCGCCCGTAGTCGCCGGCGCCCACCATCTTGGTCAGGGTCGCAGGCGCGGAAAAGCGCTCCTCGCCATACGCCTCGTACATCACCGCGGCGATCGACGCGAGGGTGTCGAGGCCGACGAAGTCGGCCAGGGTGAGCGGGCCCATGGGATGGCTCGCCCCAGCCTTCATGCCCGTGTCGATGTCGTCGACCGAGCCGACGCCCTGCTCATGCGCGCGGATGGCGTCGAGCATGTAGGGAACGAGCAGCCGGTTGACGATGAACCCGCGGTTGTCGCGGGCTGCGACCGTCGTCTTGCCGAGCTTCTCGCCGACCTCAAACCCCAGGTCATAGGCGTCGTCGGCCGTGCCGTCGGCCCGAACGACCTCCAGCAGGGGCATCACCTGAGCCGGGTTGAAGAAGTGCAGTCCGAGGAACTTGTCCGGGCGGGACGTGGCGGCGGCTTGCTCGGCGACCGGTAGCGAAGAGGTGTTGGTGGCGAAATAGGCATCGGGCTTGGCAACGGCCTCAACCTCGCGCCACATCTCGAGCTTGCGCTCGAGGTCCTCGGTGATCGCTTCGATCACGAGGTCGCAGTCAGCCAGGTCGGCGTAGTCGAGAGTCGGCGAGATCCTCGCCCGCACAGCGTCGGCATCGGCCTGTTCGGCCTTGCCCTTCTCGACGGCTCGCGCAAGCTGCTTTTCGATCTTGGCGACGCCGCCGTCGAGGCGTTCCTGATCGATCTCCCGCAGCACCACGTCCCAACCCGCCTGCGCGCAAATCTGAGCGATGCCGTGCCCCATGAGGCCCGCCCCGAGGACCCCAACCCTGTTCAGCTCCATGCCTTCCCTTCTTCGTTTAAAGCTTCCACGCGGCCCGGCAGCGTATCCGGCCCGGCCCCGAAAGGTCTCCGCTACCTTTTGGGCTTGCCCCCGCTCGTGAACAGGCGGATCTCGAGGGGTCCTGTCCTGCTGGCCGTTTGCCTGGTGCTGCTCGCGCTCTCGGCGCTGGCGGGCGCGGTGCGGGCGCAGGCCCGCGCGAAGCCCAACTTCCTGGTCATCCAGGTCGACGACCAGGCGAATAACACCTTCAACGCCGAGATCATGCCCAACGCGTTCTCGTGGATCGTTGGGGGCGGCACGCTTTTCTCCAACGGGCTCGCGGCTCCGCCCCTGTGCTGCCCCGACCGGGCCGGCGTCCTGACCGGCCAGTACCCGCACAACAACGGGGTCTTCTCCAACGATCCCGGTTACGGGTCGCTGCGCGACAAGCACACCACCTTGCCCGTCTGGCTTCACCGCGCCGGCTACGCGACGGCGCTCGTCGGCAAGTTCCTCAACCATTACACGGACCTCCAGGGGGCCACCCCCGCGCCCGGGTTCGACCGCTGGTTCTCGTACGACGGCCATCCCGGCTACTACAACTACGGCGTCAGCGACGACGGCAAGCACCTGCAGTTCGGGTTCCTGCACCACGACTATTCGACGCACGTCTTCACCAATGCAGCCCGCGACTTCATCGACTCGGCCTCTCACCGCCGTCGGCCGTTCTTCTTGTGGCTCGCATACAACGCTCCCCACGACGCCCCGGGCAACGGATTCGCGGGCAAGCGCTCGATCTCCTGCCCTCGCGTCGCTCCGAAGCCGCCGGGACGCAAGGAGCTCACGGCCTTTGCCCACCTGCCGCTTCCCCAGGACCCGTCTTTCAACGAGGCCGACGTCTCGGACAAGCCGCCGTGGGTCAGCGGCATGGGGCTTCTGGACGACGCAGCCGCGGCCCGCATCACCCGCAGGTACCGCTGCACGGCGGCGACGGTGCACGCGACCGACACCGACATCGGGAAGATCCGCGATGAGCTCGCGCGCACCGGCGAGCTGGGCAAGACGATCGTCGTCTACCTCTCCGATAACGGCTACTACTTTGGCGAGCATCGGCTGACTCGAGGCAAGGTCCTCCCCTACGAGCCGGGGCTGCAGGTTCCGTTCGCCGTGCGGGTTCCCGCCGCCTTCCGGTCAGGGGCGCAGCCCGGGACCTCGACCGCGGTCGTGTCGAACACCGACATTGCACCCACGCTGCTCGACTACGCCGGCAACCCGGAACCGTGCAACAACGCCGGCCACTGCCGCGTGCTCGACGGCCGCAGCATGCGCTCCATCCTCGGCGGCAGCGGCTCATTCCCCGCCGACCGCGGCGTCCTCGCCGAGATCAACACGCAGTTCGCCGGCGGCCCGTTCGCCTACCAGGCCATCCGCACTCCGGATCGCCTCTACGTCGACTACGGGCTCGAACGCGAGCTCTACAACCTCGACACCGACCCGTTCGAGCTGCAGAACGTCGCCGACACGCAGTCCTTTTTGAGCGAACAGGCCGGCCTCGCGCAGCGGCTCAGCGCACTCACAACGTGCAGCGGGACCACCGGCCCCTCCGCCTGCGAGTAGCGCTCTACGGCGCCACGCCGGCGCGCTCCAGCTCACGGCCCATGGCCTCCGCGAGGGCATGGACGGCCGACATCGGCCTGACCATCACCGTCAGCTCCCGCACCCGCCCCTCGGCGTCGAAGCGCAGCATGTCGATGCCCTGGACCTCGCGATTCCCCACGCGGGCCTCGAAGACGAGGACCGCCGAGTCGTCCTGCTCGAAGCGATCGGTGTAGCGGAAGTCCGAGAAGACCTTCATCGCGCCCTCGGTGACGATCACGCTGACGAGCTCGCGGCCCTCATAGGGCTTGAAGACCACAGGGCTCTTGAAGACGACGTGTTCGGCGAGAACGTCGGGAACCGCCTCGGTGTTCATCGACTCGACCGCGTTGACGAAGGCGTCGCTCTTCACGCCGCGGACCTACCTGTGCCAGTCCACGGGGCCCGCGCGAAGCAGATGGGCGCCCAGCGGCTTGCCGAGGGTCTGCTGCGCGGCGCGCGAGGCCTCCAGCAGCGCCTCGAGCCTCACGCCCGTCTCGATGCCCATCTCGTGCAGCATCGAGATCAGGTCCTCCGTGGAGACGTTGCCGGTCGAGCCCGGGGGCACCGGGCAGCCGCCGAGCTCGCCGAACGACGACTCGAACGAGTCGATCCCCGCCTCGAGGGCGGCCAGCGCGTTCGCCAGGCCCTGACCGCGGGTGTTGTGGAAATGCGCGGTCAACTCCACCCCCGAGAGCTCGCTTCGCACCGCGGCAAAGAACTCCCCGACCTGTCGCGGGTTCGCCATCCCGGTGGTGTCCCCGAAGGCGATCTCCTCGCATCCGGCCGCAGCCAGCTTGCCGGCGAGCTCGAGGACTCGCTCGACCGGAACCTCGCCCTCATAGGGGCAGCCGAACGAGGTTGAGATTACGCCTTCGCATCGAAGTCCCTCGGCTCTGGCGGTCGCGATCGTCGCCGCGATGCCCGCCAGCGACTCGGCGACCCCGCGGTTCACGTTCTTGCGGTTGTGGGTTTCGGAGGCGGAGAGAAAGAGGTTGACCTCGTCGAAGCGCGATCGGTGCGCAAGCGCTCGCTCCAGGCCGCGCTCGTTCGGAACGAGAACGGAATAGCTGACCCCCTCCGGCCGGGAGATCGCCTCGAGGACCCCCTCGGCATCGGCGAGTTGCGGGATCACGTCGGCGCGCACGAAGGAGGTCACCTCCAGGCGCTCCAGGCCGCTGGCGGCGAGCATTTCGATCAGGCGGACCTTCTCCGGCGTCGGGATGACCTCCGGCTCGTTTTGAAATCCGTCGCGGGGCCCGACCTCGCGAATCCGCACGCGCTGGGGCATCGCGCTCATAAATGCAAGGCTAGTTGCAAGGTGATTCTTCCGTCCGGACCGCCTCCTAGCCTCGCAAACACATGTTCGATTCAGTAGTTATAGACGCCTCCGCGCTGATGCGAGGCACCCTGTTCGCCGCGCCCGAGACGGGTGGACGGCTCGGGCAGATCGACGCCTGGAGCGAGGAAGTGGAGCTCGAGAGCATCCACGAGTACCTCCAGCGCCATCCCGGCGCCTCGGCGGCCGAGATCGCACGGGGCCTGAGTGTCGCGCCCCGGATGATCTCGAGACACCTCATGATCGGCACCGGGCAGATGTTCACCGCCAAGGGTGGGCGCTGGTACCCGATCCCGCGCTGAGCGCGGCACGGTCCTAGGCGAGCGAGCTCACGTCGATCACCCGGCGCTCATGGGTGCCGACGCCAAGCGTGCGCTCGCCCTCGCGCACCTCGACGTCGAAGCGAAGCTTGCGCTCATCGGCGACCTCGCGGAGCTTCACCTCAACAGTGCATTCCGCCCCCTCGAGCGCCGCGGCGACGTGCTTGATGCAGACCTCGAACCCGACGGTGGCCTTGCCGTCCGGCAGGTTCTCGAAGGCGAGTATCGACGCCGTGCGCTCCATCATCCCGATCATCCCGGGCGTGGAGAGAACGCGGGCGCCGATGGTCCCGCCCACGTCGGTGACGAGCCTGTCCTCGACTGTGAAGCTGTCGGTGCGCTCGATTCCAGGCTCGAGAGGCACGGTGCGCTCAGACCATCCCGAGGCCGCCGGAGACGCCGAGCGTCTCGCCGGTGATGTACGAAGCCTCCTCGGACGCGAGAAACGCGAGCGCCGCGGCCACCTCTTCGGGCTGGCCGAGCCGGCGCAGCTGCGTGCCCGCGCGCATGTTCTCCAGGATCTTCTCGCCGATGTCGCCGAAGTCGGCGGCGGCCATCAGAAGCGGTGTCTCGATCGGGCCGGGGGCGATCGAGTTGGCGGTTATGCCGTAGCGCGCGTACTCGCGGGCGATGACCTTCATGAACGCGATCACCCCGCCCTTCGCCGCCGAATAAACGGCCGAGCCCTTCGACCCGACCCGGCCCGCTTCCGACGAGGTCGACACGATCCGCCCGTAGCCGGCCTCGCGCATACCGGGAAGCGCCGCGTGCGTGCATGCGAGGACGCCCACTAGGTTCACGGCGAGAACCCGGTGCCACTGCCCGGGATCGGTCTCACCGAAGAACCCGAACTCGTCCATCCCGGCGTTGTTGATGAGGATGTCGAGCGTGCCGCCGGCAGCCCGGACAGCCGCCTGGGCGGATTCGGGATCGGCGACGTCCAGGTGCACGGCGTGACCCGAGGTCTCGGACGCGACCTCTTGAGCCGCCTCATCGTTCAGATCAGCCACCCAGACCTCGGCGCCCTCGGCGGCAAGCCGGCGCACCGTCGCGGCGCCAATGCCCCCGGCGCCTCCGGTGACAAGCGCCTTGCGTCCCTCGAACCGCATGGCGGGGGAGCATATGGGCCGGGTCCTTAGACTGCGCCGCGCATGGCCCCCGAGCAGCCGATCCCCATCGTTGGTGGAACCGGAGCACTTGGCTTCGGACTTGCCCTCCGGCTGACCCTCGCCGGCCGTGAGGTGGTGATCGGATCGCGAAGCGCCGACCGAGCCGAGGAAACGGCGTCCCGCCTTCGCGAGTTCGCCCCAGGCGCCCAGGCGCAGGGCCTCGAGAACGGCGAGGCGGCGAAGCAGGGCCCGATCGTCTTCCTGACGGTGCCGTTCCGCGCGCAGTCGGAGAACCTGAACAACCTGCGCGGGGCACTCGAGCCGGGACAGATCCTGGTCGACTGCACGGTCCCGCTTGCGGCTGCGGTCAGCGGCAAGGCGACCCGCTCGCTGGGGGTATGGCAGGGCTCGGCCGCAGAGCAGGCGCAGGAGATGGTTCCCGAGGGTGTCAACGTCGTCTCCGCCCTGCACAGCATCAGCGCGACGACTCTCTCCGACCCGGAGGCCGAGCTCGATGAGGACGTCTTGGTCTGCGGAGACCGCAAGGCCGACAAAGCCCGGGTTGCCGAGCTGATCGAGCTGATCGAAGGGCTGCGGACCGTGAATGCGGGTCTCCTCGAGATGTCTCGGATCGTCGAGCAGCTGACGCCGCTTCTGATCTCGATCAACTCGCGCTACAAGACTCATGCGGGCGTCCGGATTACGAACCTGCCCGCGCCGAGCCCTTGGACCTGAGCCGGCCTTCGCGGATCGCCCTGCTGGCCGGAGGAACCGGTGGCGCCAAGCTGGCCGCGGGCATGCAGGAGCTGGTCGGCGACGCGCTCACCGTGATTGCCAACTCGGGGGACGATTGCGAGGCCCACGGGCTCCACGTCTCGCCCGACCCAGACCTCGTCACCTACTGGCTCGCCGGAGCGATCGACGAGGAGCGCGGCTGGGGAATTCGCGACGACAGCTTCACTGTGCACGAGCGGCTGGAGACGCTGGGGGCTCCTGGCTGGTTTCAGCTCTCCGACTGCGACCTCGCGACCTGCCTCTACCGCACGGAATTTCTCGCGGCGGGGGGCACGCTTGCCGGCGCTCAGGCGCAGGTTTGCCGTGCCCTGGGCGTGAAGGCATCGGTGGTCCCGATGAGCGAACAGCCCGTGCGCACGCGGGTGCGAACCGCAGCCGGCTGGCGCGAGCTTCAGGAGTGGCTGATCGTCGAGCATCATGAGACGCCGATCGAGGAGATCGCGCTGGACGGCGTCGAGGCCGCCGATGGGTGTCCCGAGGCGCTCGAAGCGATCGCAGCTGCCGATGCCGTCGTCATCGGCCCCTCGAATCCGGTGATCTCGATCGGTCCAATCCTGTCGGTTCGGGCCATCCGCGAGGCCCTGATCGCCGCGAGGGCCCCGGTGATCGCCGTCAGCCCGCTGGTCGGCGGGCGCTCGCTCAAGGGGCCCACCGAGGCATGCATGGCCGCAGTCGGCAGGCCCTGTACGACCTCCGGGGTCGCCTCGCTCTACGAGGGCCTGCTCGACGTGATCGTGACCGACCCCGACGACCCGGAGCCGCCGCCAGCCGACGTCGGAGTGTTCATCTGTCCCACCCGGATGGACGGCGCCGACGGGAGGCGCGCGCTCGCCGAGCGCGTTCTCGAGCTGGCGGCCACGCTGCCCGACGGATGAGGGCGACGGCGATCGTGCCGGTCAAGCGCTTTGCGAACGCCAAGCGGCGGCTGGGAAATGCCCTCGACCAACCCGGCCGCAATCGGCTCCTCGAAGCGATGCTCGCCGACGTCCTCGGCGCCATCGGTCGGGCTTCGGGTGTCGAACGCATCGTCGTCGTCAGCGGCGAGCGGCGAGCCGAGCGTGTGGCGCTCGCCCAGTCGCAGCGGATGACGACACCCCTCGAGATCCTTCGCGACCCGGTCGATCAGGGGCATTCAGAGGCGGCGACGATCGGGATCGTCAGGGCTCTGGCAATGGGAGCGCAGTGCGCAGCCCTGCTTCCGGGCGACTGCCCCCTTCTCGACCCCGCCGAGCTCGAGGCCGCCCTGGCGCGAGCGGAGCCCGGCCGGGTGGGCGTGATCCCCGACCGTCACGGTTCCGGCACGAATGGGCTCATCCTGGCGCCGCCGGACGCGATTGGGCCGGCTTTCGGCCCCGGCAGTCGCGGCCGGCACCTGGAGCTCGCCGGCGCTCGCGGACTGAAGGGAGCGGTGGACGGGGTTCCGTCGCTTGCGCTCGACCTCGACACGCCCGAGGACTTGGCGGAGCTCAGGTCCCTGCTCGAAGCGCAGCCGGACCGGGCACGCCGCACGGCGGCCGTGCTCGCGGCGACATGAGCACGGAGCTTCGGGCGGTCGCGATCGAGGGGCTGCCCGAGATCGCAGAGGGCGACCGAGTGGGCGAGCTGGTCGCGGGCTCCCTGCTCGAGCCTCTGCGCGACTCAGACGCGGTCGTGGTCTCGCAGAAGATCGTCTCGAAGAGCGAGGGGCGCGTGATCGAACTGGGATCGGTGGTCCCAAGCGACCGCGCGGCTGCCCTGGCCCGCGAACTCGGTAAGGACGCGCGAATTGTCGAGTTGATCCTGGGGGAAGCCAGCGCCGTGATCCGCGCCGAGCGTGGCGTCCTCATCGTCCGCACGAAGAACGGCCTCGTGTGCGCGAACGCGGGCATCGATTCGTCCAACGTTCCCGGTGCGAGAGCCGTCGCGCTCCTGCCGAAGGACCCCGATGCGTCGGCACGGCGCATCCGCGCAGAGCTTCGCGAAGCGACGGGCAAGGCTCCGGCCGTGGTGATCGCCGACAGCTTCGGACGGGCGTGGCGGCGGGGTCAGGTCGAGGTGGCGATCGGGTGCGCGGGTCTGGTGGCCCTCGATGACTGGCGCGGGCGCGCCGACCGCGACGGACGTGAGCTCGCGGCAACCGAGATCGGGATCGCCGACGAGGTGGCGGCGTGCGCCGACCTCGTGCGCGACAAAGTCCAGGGGGTGCCGGCAGTGCTGGTGCGCGGCCTCGGCGCCTGGGTGACCGAGGACGACGGCCCCGGAGCGGCGGCGCTGCGGCGCCGGGCGGCCGACGACCTCTTCAGCTGAGCCGGTCCCGGGCGCCGGTCAGGCGTCGTAGGCCTTGCCCGGAGTCCCGCCGATCGCGATGACCCTCACTCGCTCGTCCTCGGTGATGATCTTGCGCTTCTGGCCGGGACCGACGCGGATCATCACGCCGGGCTCCAGGGTGTGACGCTCCCCATCCGTCTCCAGCACGGCTCGGCCGGAGACCGGAATGTAGAGCTCCTCCTGGCCGCTCTCGGAATGATCGTGGTTGGGGTAATCGCTGAAGCCCGGCGGCATGTCGATGACGTTGATACCGAAAGCGGTCAGGCCAAGATCTCTGCCGGCGTGCTTGAAGCCTCCGCCCATGCTCGCCTCGAGCTCGCTGATCTTCTTCGCGGTCACGTCAGCCACCGGTTCCTCCTCGGATCGACAGCACAGCGGCGCCGCGCAGCCTACCCGTCCGAATGTCTTCCAGCGCGTCATTCGCGTCCTCAAGCCGGTAGGCGCTGACCTCGGTTCGGACCGGGACGTCCGGCGCGACCCGCAGCAGCTCGATCCCGTCGCGGCGCGTCAGGTTCGCCACTGAGCGCAGCGTCCGCTCACCCCACAGGACGTCGTAGGAAAAGGCGGGGATCTCGCTCATGTGGATCCCCGCGCAAACCACGGCGCCGCCGGGAGCGATCGCTCGAAGAGCGACGGGGACGAGCGCTCCCACCGGAGCGAAGATGATCGCGGCGTCGAGCGGCTCCGGAGGGCCGGCCTCGGAATCACCCGCCCACTCGGCGCCGAGCTCGAGGGCGAAGGCCTGGCCCTCGTCGTCACCCGGGCGGGTGAGGGCAAACACCCGACGACCCTCGTGCGCGGCGACCTGGCAGACGACGTGGGCGGCGGCGCCAAAGCCGTAGAGACCGATTCTGCTGGCGTCATCGCAGGCGCGCAACGCCCGGTAGCCGATGAGGCCGGCGCAAAGCATCGGCGCAATGTGGAGGTCGTCCGGCTCGGAGGGAAGCGCCAGCGCGAAGGCCTCGTCGGCCGTGACCCGCTCGGCGTAGCCGCCGTCGCGGTGATAGCCGGTGAACTTGGCCAGCTCGCAGATGTTCTCGCGACCGGATCGGCAGTAGCCGCATTCGCCGCACGCCCAGCCGAGCCAGGGCAATCCGACCTGGGCGCCGGGCTCGAATCGCTCGGCACCCTCGCCGTTCGCGACGACCTCGCCGACAACCTGGTGCCCGGGAACCAGGGGCAGGTTCGGCTCGGTCAGCTCGCCAGCGACGATGTGCAGGTCGGTCCGGCAGACCCCACAGGCCCCGACGGCGATCAGGATCTCGCCGGACTCGGGCTTGGGTTCTGGCAGATCCGCTTCCTCCAGCGGGGCCCCCTGCTCGCGGAGGATCATCGCTCTCATGCCTGGCATTTTCGCGTCCTGCGAGTCTGTCCGACGAGCCGCAGACAATTCCGCTCATGACGGATGACACACATGCACGCCGCGGCGCGGCGACCGGAATGCTCGCAGTCGTGGCCTTCATCGTCGGGTTCGGCCTGATCGCCAACGGCGCTCCCGGCTATGACGCCGCTGGACGGGACTGGGGCGGGTTCATGGCGGAGCACGCGACCCGGATTCAGATTGGCCTCACCGTCGTCTCGGTCGGGATCTTCCTGTTCATCTGGTTTCTCGGCAGCCTGCGCACGGTGATCGCGACGGCCGAGGGCGCCACCGATCGCCTGGCATCGATCGCGTACGGCGGAGGGCTTCTCGGAGCAGGCTTGTTGATGGTCGGGCTCACTGGCGTGGCGACGGCCGCGTTTCGCCCCGAAGAGGTCGACCCCAACCTGACCCGCGCGCTCAACGACTTCGGCGCGCTGGTCGCGGGCCCGGGCGCCGCCGCCTTCACGGCATTCTCGGCGGCGACGGCCATCGCCGGCTATCGCCACGGCGCGTTGCCGGCTCCGGTCGCGGGCTTCTCTGCGCTCTCGGCGATCACCCAGCCGCTCGCGTTCGGCGTCGTCTTCTGCACGAGCGGAGTCTTCGCGGTCGACGGCGTGCTTGGCGCCTGGGTCCCGATCATCACCTTCTCCATCGCGGTGGCCTCTGCGAGCTGGGTCCTGTACCGCGGCTACACGCCGCCGGCGAGCTCCTAGTAGGTCTCGACGATGTCGTAGAGGGTGGTTCGCTGAGCCGGGGTGCGCCCGGCGCGGCGGGCGGCTTCGATCAGCTGCTCGGGCTCGAGGCGGACCCCGTGCTGTGAGCCGGCCATGCGGGAGATGTTCTCCTCCATCAGCGTCCCGCCGAGATCGTTGACGCCCCAGCGCAGGCTCTCGGTGGCGGCGTCGAGGCCCATCTTCACCCAGCTGGCCTGGAGGTTCTTTACCTCGCGGCCGAGGGCGAGCCGGAACGCCGCGGTGTGCTTGAGGTTCTCCTCGCGGGAGATCTCCTCAACTCCGTGGGTTCGCCCCAGCAACGTGTTGAAGGGGATGAAGCTCAGCGGGACGAACTCGGTGATTCCTCCGGTTCGCTCCTGGAGCTCGCGAACCACCCGCATGTGGCGGGCCAGCTCGGAGGGCTCCTCGATGTGGCCGAACATCACCGTGGATGTCGATCGCAGGCCCGAGGCATGGCAGGCCTCGATGATCTCCACCCAGCGCGCGACCGGGAGCTTGTTCGGTGATATGCGCTGGCGGACTCCGTCATGGAGAACTTCGGCCGCCGTCCCCGGCGTCGATCCAAGGCCCTGCTCGCGCAGGTAGTCGAACACCGCGGCGGGTGAGCGTCCGGAGCGCTCGCACATGAAGTGGATCTCCATCGGCGAGTAGGCGTGGAGGTGGATCTGCGGCGCCGCCTCCTTGGCAAGGCGAAGCCAGCGTCCGTAGTGCTCGAGCGTGTAGTCCGGATGGATCCCGCCCTGCATGCAGATCTCGGTCGCGCCGAAGGAAACCGCCTCGTCGATTCGGGCCTGGAAGTCGTCTTCGCTGACGAGATAGGCGTCAGGCGAGCGCTTGCCCTGGCCGAACCCACAGAACGCGCAGCCCACGACACAGACGTTCGTGAAGTTGATGTTGCGGTTGACGACGAAGGTGACGGTGTCGCCGGCGAGCTCGGCGCGAAGCGCGTCAGCGGCCGTGCGCATGTCCTCGATCACCTCGGGCCGCGTCTCGGCGAAGAGCGCGGTCAGCTCTTCGTCGCTCAGCATCTCCCCCTTTCTGCCCTTCTCGATCGCCGCGGGGGCGACCTCGGGGTTGGGCGGAGCTTCGCGGCGCCTTCCGCCCGAGCCGTTTCGGGGAATGAAGCTCCAGTACTTGAGCTTCACCACGTCGAGAACGCCCTGCTCCATCCAGCCGGGGTCCAGGTACCGGGGGTAGGCGCAGAGCCTTTCGGTGAGCGCGTACCCGAGAGGCGACAGCCGCTTGCGCGTCTGATGCGGGCTCGGGAACGGATGCTCGGGCGAGATGTGGTCGCCATTGGCCGACAATCCCCCGAGATCCGTGGCACCCGCTTCGACGAGATCCACCCACCAGTCCGAGAGGTTCGGCGGCACTTGGATCCCAACGTCCGGCATGAGCCTCTTGCACTCCTCGACCAGCCTGGTCATGTCGGTGAGGGAGATCGGATCGGCCCATGAAGGGGCATCGGGGACGCTTTCGGCGACCACACCGCCCTCCCAGCGTTTGCGTGACGCGTCGTCGGCGATGTCCGCCACCTCCCGCCCGTAGTAGCGCGGGTGGGGAACGTAGTTCTGGAGGATCAGCTCCTGGATGTGGCCGTGCCTTGCCTGGACTTCCGCCAGGGCAGCTAGAGCTTCCATCCTGTCCTGCTCGCTCTCGCCGATGCCGACGAGGATGCCGCTGGTGAACGGAATCCGAAGCTCGCCGGCGGCCTCGATCGTCGCCAGCCGTTTGGCCGGGTGCTTTGTCGGCGAGCCCTGATGGACGATGAGGTCGGGGTTCGTCGACTCCAGCATCAGGCCCTGCGACGCCGTCACCTCGCGCAGGCGAGCGAGGTCTTCGCGACTGAGGACCCCGAGATTGGTATGCGGCAGAAGTCCCCGCTCGAGTGCGCGCTCGCAGGTCCAGACCACGTACGAGACGAAGTCGTCGTGGCCGTAGTCGGCCAGCCGCCGCGCCACCTCCGGGTTGCCCTCGGGCAGCTCGCCGGTAAGGACGAGGAGCTCCTTCGCGTTTCGGCGCCCCGCCTCGTCGAGGCGCTTCTCCACCTCCTCAGGGCTGTAGAGGTGAGCCTGCCTCGTGGCGAACGAGCAGTACTTGCAGTAGCAGCGGCAGGTGCGCGACAGCGAGAGCGTGAAGTTGCGCGAGAAGGTTACGCGCCGCATGCGCTCACGCTAGCGCAGCGGCGATATGTCCCTTGATCTCGTGGCTACCTCTTGGGCCGTACGGCCGTCTCGACGTCGGCCACGACGTTCTCGATCGCGTCGGCATCGGTCGTCGGCGGCTCGGGCCCGGCAGCGAACTGCGGGCCGGCAACGACGAACCGGTAGAAGATCGCCGCGAGCGCGGCGCCCACGATCGGGCCGACGACGTACGGCCAGGTGCCGCCGAACGAGTTGCCGATCAGCGCCGGGCCGAACCACCGGGCCGGGTTGACCGCTGCGAAGGTGAGCGGGCCGAAGACCATCACCAAGAAGCCGAGCGTGAGGCCAATCGCAAGCGGGGCCCACTCGCGGCGAGCGCGGGGATTGAGGGCTACCGCGCAGACAACCAAGACCAGCAGGAAGGTGCCGATCCCCTCGACGAGGAATCCTTGGAAGTTGCCGCCGAGGAGAGGGCTGACCGCAGCAGCGCCGTAGTGACCGGCGCGTCCCTCGTCGAGCAAGAGGCCCTTGACGAGCAGGGCGCCGAGGACGCCGCCCGACAGCTGGGCGAGGATGTAGACGATCGCGTCGACGGGGTCGATGCGCCGCAGGAGCGCCGCGGCAAACGTGACCGCAGGGTTGAAGTGCCCCCCGCTCACGCCGCCGAGGCTGGCGATGAGGGCGAACAGGACCAGGCCGTGGACGAGTCCAACGACTGCGAAGTCCGAGCCGGTCTGCGCAGTCGGGCTGGTCGCGACGTACAGGGTCACGACGGTGCCGATCACGAAAACAAGGATCAGCGTGCCGACGAGCTCGGCGATATACGCGGCCAGTCCTCGATCCTGCACTTGGTCCACCTCCTGTTGAAGTCAGCGCCCGCCTGGGTCGGCGAGCGGCGGGCGGCAGTCTAGTGCTTACCCTTCGGCGTCGCGCTGCTCTTGGAGCTGCTTCGCGTCGGCGATCACCTCGAGGGCTTCCTCGCGCGAACGCCAGCCCTCCACGGTGACCTCCTTACCCTCGAGCTGCTTGTAGATGGAGAAGAAGTGGGTGATCTCCCGCTGGAGCATCGCCGGGATGTCGTCCATGGTCTCCGCGTGGTTCCAGCCGGGGTCGTGATTGGGCACGCAAACGATCTTGTCGTCCTCGCCCTTTTCGTCCTGCATCACGAAGAGGGCGACCGCCTTCACCGGGATCACGCAGCCGGGGAAGGTCGGCTCCGACACGCAGACCATGGCGTCGAGCGGGTCGCCGTCGCGACCCAGATAGCCCATGAGGTAGCCGTAATCGGTCGGGTAGACGGTGGAGGACGACAGGAAGCGGTCGAGGATGACATGGCCGATGGACTCGTCGAACTCGTACTTGTTGCGAGACCCCTTGGGAATCTCGATGAAGGCGAGGAGCTCGTCGGCAACGTTTCCGGCCATCAGCTCCTCGAGCCTATCTCGATAGGGTCCGCCGCGAGACATGAGATCGGTCGCTGCGCTGCTGGCGGCCGCCCTCGCCGTCGCGGGCCTCGGTGGCTGCGGCTCGGGGAGCGGCGCTGAACCGGGCGCCTCTCAGCAGGCGACCCTGGTCCTCGACTTCACCCCAAACGCAGTGCACGCCGGGATCTACGCGGCGCTGCGCGAGGGCTTCTACTCCAAGCGGGGCGTCGATCTGACGGTTCATGCGCCGACCGCTTCCACCGACGCGCCGAAGTTGCTCGAGGCCGGGCGGGCGCAGTTCGCGGTCCTCGACATTCACGACCTGGCCATCGCCGACGAGAAGGGACTTCATCTCGTCGGCGTGGCGCCGATCGTGGAGCGCCCACTGGCGGCGGTGATCGCGGGGGACCGCAGCGCGATCCGCACGCCCGCTGATCTCGCCGGCAAGACGATCGGGGTCACTGGGCTGCCCTCAGACGATGCAGTCCTGAACTCGGTGCTCGCGTGGGCGGGGCTGGCTGCGGCGGACGTGCACCGCGTGACGATCGGTTTCAACGCGGTCGCCGACCTCGCCGCCGGAAAGGTCGACGCGGCGACGGCGTTTTGGAACGCCGAGGCGGTCACGCTCCAGCGCAAGGGCGTGCCGGTGCGGACGTTCCGAGTCGACGACTTCGGGGCGCCGCGGTATCCGGAGCTGGTGCTCACCACAACCCGTCACGAGCTCAGTTCCAACCGCGCGCTCGTCGGAAAGGTGGTTAGGGCAACGAGGGAGGGGACCATTTACGCCCTGAGCCATCGACAGGGCGCGCTCGACGATCTGCTGGCTGGCAACCCGGGACTTGACCGCGCCGACCAGGCGGCCGCCCTCGACGCGCTGGAGGGGGCGAAAGCATTCATTCCCGCGGTCAGCTTCACGGAAATGGGCGCGGCCGACTGGATCGGCCAGTGGCCGAAATGGGAGGCGGCGCATGGGATCGTCAGCAAACCCCCAGTTCTCGCTCACGTCATCGATCCGCGGTTCGACCCCGGCCCCCTTCCCCAACTCGCCCACAAGTGATCGGCGAGTTAGAGGGTGCGGCGGGCCTTGAAGTCGCGGCGCACGGACTCGGGGCGCCCCCACATTTGCACGACTTCGGCGCGGCCCTCGTTCCACTCGCGGACGTTGATCTGGCCCTCGATGCCCTCCTGATCGAGCAGCGCCAGCGTGCCGGCGACGGACTCCGCGGCGGCGGCGTGCCCGAAGCGATGCGCGATGTTGATGCGGAAATGCCAGTCGGCCTGCGAGTAGGGCTGGGCGTTGATCTGGGTGAGGATCGTGGCCGCGTCGACGTAGCGCTCCTCGTCGGCGAGGCGGAGGTCAAGCGAGATGTCGGTCCAGTCGTCGGGAAGCGAGTCGACGATCGACTCGAAGTCGGCTGCCAGTGCCATCACGGCAAGCCTACTCAGCCGACGAAGAGCTGGACGATGAGGAAGCCGTTGAGGGCGATGATCAGCCCGGCGAGGGTGCTCGCAAGAGCCGTCAGCCATGGCGGATTGACGAGTTGTCCCATGACGTCGCGGCGGCGAGCGATCACCACGAGTGGAATCAGCGCAAACGGGATCCCGAACGAAAGGACCACCTGACTCATCACCAGCGCCTGCGTTGGAGCCACCCCGATAGCGATGATGATGAGCGCCGGCGCCAGAGTCAGCGCCCGCCGCAGGAAGATCGGAATCTGGCGACGGATGAATCCCTGCATCACGACCTGCCCGGACATGGTTCCGACCGACGACGACGCGAACCCGGAGGCGATGAGGGCGACGCCGAAGATCGTCGAGGCGTGGCTGGAGACGGTGTCGCGAAGGCCGTTGAACGCGCCTTCGATCGAGTCGATGCCCGAAAAGCCCGTGCCGCTGAAGAGTGCCGCCGCCATGATCATCATCGAGAGGTTCACGAGGCCGGCGAGGGTCATGGCGATCACGACGTCGACGCGCTCGAAGCCCAGGATCTTCCGCCGCTCGTCGTCGTTTCGCCCCACGACGCGCCGTTGAGTGAGCGCCGAATGCAGATAGATCACGTGAGGCATCACCGTCGCGCCGATGATTCCGGTGGTCAGGAGGATGCTCTCGGCGCCGCTGAAGCCTGGCTTCAAGAGATGCGACGCGACCTGTCCACCGTCCGGGTTCGCGTAGAACATCTCCGCCGCGAACGACAGGAGCACCACGCCGGCCATGACCGCAATTACGACCTCGAGCCTCCGGTGGCCCGCTCGCTGGAGCCCGAGGATCGCGAAGGCTCCCGCCCCTGCGATCAGCGCCGCCGGAAACAGTGGGATTCCGAAGATCAGGTTGATCCCAAGCGCAGCTCCCACCACCTCGGCGACGTCACACGCCATGGCGACTATCTCCGCCTGCAGCCACAGGCCGAGCGATGTCCGGCGGCTGAACACCTCGCGGCAGAGCTCGGGCAGGTTCTTGCCCGTGGCGATCCCCAGCTTCGCGGACTGGGTCTGGACGACCATCGCGATCAAGTTCGCCGCGACCACCACCCACAGCAGGAGGTACCCGAACTTGGCGCCGCCGGCGATGTTCGTGGCGAAGTTCCCCGGATCTATGTACGCGACGCAGGCGATGAACGCCGGGCCCAGAAACGGCCAGATCCGGCGGATGCCCTTGGTGTGGCCCTCGAGCGAGCGTCGTGCCGCTTCGTTGACGGCCGCCTCACCGGGCAGCACATCCTCGACGCGCGGCGCCGGCTCGACCACCGTGCCGATCGCCTGCTCGAGCATCCGGTTCACGCGAGCTCGACCCTGATCTTCTCCACGAGCTCGGAGCCAAGACGGTGCTCGACGCCCGCCGCCAGCACTCGGACCGGACCACCGAACGGCTCCACTCCCGCCACCTTCAGGACCAGCCCCGGGTGAATCCCGAGCTCGTCGAGGTAACGGAGGATCTCGGGGTCGGAGTCAGAGACCCGGGCGAAGCGGGCGGGACGACCAAGAGGGACCTGCGAAAGGGGGATCGTCTGATCCGCCGCGACGTTGAGATCGGAGGACGGAATCGGGTCCCCGTGCGGGTCGATCTGGGGATCGCCCAGCCGCGCCGAGATTCGCCGCTCGAGGTCTTCGGAGATGTAGTGCTCGAGCACCTCGGCCTCGTCGTGGACCAGATCCCACGGCATCCCGAGGGCCTCCGCCAGGAAAGCTTCGATCAGCCTGTGGTGGCGAATGACCTCGAGCGCAAGCTGCTCCCCGGCGGGAGTGAGGCGAACGCCCCGGTAGCGCTCGTGGACGACCAAGCCGATCTGGTCGAGACGCCGGAGCATCGCCGTGACGGACGATGGCGCGACGCCGAGCCGCTCGGCCAGCGCGGTAGTGCCCACCGCATGTCCGTCGGCTCGCTGCGAGAGCCCGTAGATGGCCTTGGTGTAATCCTCGATCGCCTCGCTGGCCGGACTGCTTCGCCGCTCCGCGGGATTGGCCTTGCTGGAGGTTCTCGTGTGCGCCATGACAAAATTAAAGTTTAGACGACGCTAAACCTGGATTCCGACTCGGTCGGCGTGGCTCGTAGAATCGGGACGCGTGGAAGCAGCAACGCAGATCGAGATCGACGGCCAGTACCGCGAGCTGCGCGAGGCCGCGGGGTGGCTGCCGCGCGAGCGCGCCGCCATCGGATTTCGCGGGCGCGATGCCGCCGAGCTCCTACAGGGACAGCTCACGAACGACGTCGAGGCGCTCTCCGCCGGCCAGGGCTGCTACGCCGCCCTCCTCGACCGCAAGGGCCACATGCAGTCGGACCTCAGAGTCCTGCGGCTCGACGCCGAGGAATTCGCCCTCGGCTCGGAGATCGACCGCGGGGCGGCGGTCCTCGGCCACTTCAACCTGTACAAGGTCGGCAGCGACGTCGAGATCACCGAGCCAGACGTGAGGGTGGTCTCGGTGATCGGGCCCGCAGCCTTCAGCCTCACGGGGGTGGCGCCGCTCGCGCACGAGCACGACAACGCGAAGGCCCGGGTCGGCAGCATCTCCGTACTCGCTGTGCGCACGGATATCGGCGTCGACCTGATGATCCCGGGCGAGGACGTCAACGCGGTCACCGAGGCGCTCGAAGCGGCGGGGGTGGCCGAGGTCTCGGAGGAGGCGGCGGAGATCGTCCGCGTCGAGTCCGGACGCCCGCGCTTCGGCCACGACATGAGTGAATCGACAATGCCCGCCGAAGCGGCTCTCGTCGAACGCGCCGTCAGCTTCACAAAGGGCTGTTACATCGGCCAGGAGACACTCGCGCGCCTGCATTACAGGGGCCGTCCGAACCGGCTGCTGCGAGGACTGCGCCTCAACGCGCCCGCCCGCCGGGGTGATCCGGTCCGTGTGGGCGAGCGCGAAGTGGGGTCGATCGGGACGGCGGTTCTATCCCCCGCTCAGGGCCCGATCGCCCTCGCGATCCTTCGCCGGGAGGCTGAGCCAGGGGTCACCGTCGTGGTCGGGGACGAGAGAATCACGGCCGAAGTCGTCGAGCTGCCATTCACCGATCGGCGATAGCGCCTCTCGCGGCCGCCGGATGATTTAGGGTTCGCCTCGCATGAGGTCGCCGGCCTTGCGCCCCCGGAGGAGTGCGGAGATGACCGCATGCGTCGTCGTGCTCGCAGGCATTGGCATCGGCGGATGCGGAGCATCGGACTTCGCAAACCAGCCACGCGCGGCGATCCCCTACGAGACCACCGCGAGCATCGGCGCCAAAGCCGTCAACATCTCGCCCGACCGTTTCGGCGCGGGGATCACCGTGATCACGGTCGCGAACCTCACCAGCGACCCCGCCATCTTCGCGATCAAGGGACCAACTCAGGCCGAAAGCGGAACGATCCAGCCCCAGGCCGTGACGACCATCAAGACAACCCTCGAAAAGGGCCATTACCAGGCGATCGCCAAGGGCGTGACCGGTGTGAAGCCCGCGACGCTCAGCATCGGCCCCGCCCGCAACACCTCTCAAAACCAGCTGCTGCAGCCGTAAGCGGCTCCGCGGAGCCGCTTACTCGGCTTCGGCCTCGGCAACGAGCGCGTCGATCCGCTCGAGCTTCGATCGCAGGGATTCGACCATTTCCTCGAGGCCGGCGCGCGCCCTATCAGAGCTGGTGTTGATGTGGCTCAGTGTGGTCTTGATCGCCTGTGCCTGCTTGAGGAGAGCCAGAGCGTCCGCGGCCGTGTCGCGCACTTCGAGGGCGTCCACGCGAAGGTCGCGATCCCTCGCCATCGCCACGCGTGCGGCCGCAAGCCGGTAGGCGACCTCGAGAGCGAGGCCCTGGGGGTTCTCGCGATCGACCGCGACGATCAGCTTGTTGCCCTGGTACTCGGTGAGCGTCTCGGTTCGGGCAGGGACACGCTCCTCGCCGGCGACAACGAGGACGCCGAAGGTGGCGGCCCGAACGCTCATGCCGTCGTTGAGCTCCCGCCACGCGTCGTTCTGAGAGAGCTTCTTGTCCTTGGCCTCGAAGAGGATTCGCCCCAGCGCCGGGCCTTCGGCCGCGCCGAGCTCGACGAGTGTGTCCCCCTTCTTGCCACCGCCCTCCGCGGCCTCGCCGCCCGTGTGCGACGCGCAATCGCCGCGCGTCGATGCGATCACGGCGACGGCCTCGTGTACGCGGTCCTCGAACGTGAAGCCCTTCCGCGTCCCCGCCTGCTCGGCCTCGGCGACGCGCTCGTCGGCATGGGTGCGCTCCTTCAGCTCCAGCAGCTCCCGCCGCAGCTCGGCCATTACCTTGCGGTTTTCCTCGCCCTCCTGCTGCTGGCGGTTACCGAGCTCGCGGTAAACCTTGACCATCGCGTCCTTGAAATCGAAGAGGGGATTCGCACCCTCCTGCGCAGAAAAAAGCTTGAGGAGAGCCTCGCGCTGCTCTGCGAGCGCGGTCGTGACCCTGGCCTCGATCGCGTGGGGAACCGAGCCCTCGCGACCGGCATCGAAGCTGGCGGCCAGACGCTCGGCGAGTTGGCCGTCACCGGCCTCCAAGGTCCTGACGAGGCGCTCTCGCAGTTCGTCTGCGTGGCGGCCGAACTCGGCTCGCACGTAGTCGACGTTCGCGGCCGTTTCCTCGCTGTCGAGGACGCGCGCTCCGATCTCGACAGCCTTCGCCACGGTTTCGGCGGGGCGCTGGCCGGTCTCCGCGCGTTCGCGCACGACCCGGGCGGCCCGCTCGTCGACGACGGTGAGCTGCTCAATCACGATCCGGTCGTCGAGCGCGCGCACGGTGCCGTCGACTGCTTCGTCGAGAGGGAGCTGTGGCTTTTTCGAAGCTTCCATGAGGACTCACGAAGGTAGTCGTAGCCCCCGACGGAAACCTGACATTGGCGTGGGATCTCGCCTGCGTGGCTACGATGCACGCGCTCTCGATCCCATTCCAAAGGAGAACCGTGGCCGTAGACATTGCAGAGGTTTCGAAGCTCGACGTCGAGCCGGGCGAGCTGCCCGAGACGATGGCGGCCTGGGTCATCCGCGCAGAGCGCGAGGGCGAGCCGACGGACGCGTTCCAGCTCGAGGAGGTGGAGATCCCTGAACCCGCCGCGTTCGAGGTGATCGTGCGGGTGATGGCGGCAGGCGTCAACTTCAACAACGTCTGGGCCTCGCTCGGTAAGCCGGTTTCGGTCTTCGGCTACGGGGACCACCCGGAGTTCGGTCACCACATCGGCGGCTCCGACGCATCCGGCGTCGTCTGGAAAGTCGGCCCGGGCGTGACCCGGTGGAAGCCGGGTGACGAGGTAGTGATCCACTGCAACCAGGCCTCCTACGAAGACGTCGAGGTCCACGGCCTCGACCCGATGGCCGCCCCGAGTCAGAAGATCTGGGGGTACGAGACCACGTGGGGATCGTTCGCCCAGTTCACAAAGGTCCAGGCTCAGCAGCTGCTGCCGAAGCCGCGCAACCTCTCCTGGGTCGACTCCTCGGCCTACGGCCTGACCTACTTCACCGCCTACCGGATGCTCATGAACCGCTGCAAGCTGCAGGCCGGGCACAACGTGTTGATCTGGGGCGCGGCCGGCGGCCTCGGCGTGTTCGCCACCCAGCTCTGCGCAGCGAACGGCGCCAACGCGGTCGGCGTGGTCTCCTCAGCCGAAAAGGGGGCGCTGGTCAAGCAGCTCGGCGCCGCCGACTACATCGATCGCAACGAGTTCAGCGGGATGATGCGCCGCGGCGGCGAGTCGGCCGAGGAGGAAAAGGAGCGCTTCGGCGTCAGCCGCGCCTTTGCCAAGAAGGTCAAGGGGATCCTCGGCGACGCGCCCGACATCGTCTTCGAGCACGTCGGCCAGGCGACCTTCCCGACCTCGGTCTTTACGGTGAAACCGTTCGGCAAGGTCGTGATCTGCGGTGCCACCTCGGGCTACACCCTGGACTTCGACGTCCGCTACCTGTGGATGAAGCAGAAGGAGATCCTCGGCTCGCACTTCGCCAACGCCTACGAGTGCACCCGAGCCAACCAGCTGATGGCCGAGGGCAAGGTCCGCCCGGTGCTTTCCGAGGCGATGGGCTTCGAGGGCGTTCCCGAGGCGCATCAGATGCTGCACGAAAACCGGCACGCCGGCAAGATCACAATCCGGGTCGGCGCCACGTCGAACGACGAGGGCAAGCACGAGGACGGCCCCGGCGCGATTTGGGCCGAGGTCGGCGCCTGATACGCAACTGCACTTAAAGAGGCCAGACCCCTTTAGGTAGGATCGCGCCCCAGTGGCCCACGTCAACTACATCGACTGGCACGTCACGCCGTTTCGAGCCGACCGCTGGTTCGACATCTGGCGACCGGCCCTCGACCGCGCGCTCGCGTTCGGCGCAAGCGCGTCGTTCGTCACCCGCAACATCGACGACCCGCTGCACTTCCGCCAAGTGTCGATCTGGGAGGACAAGGACGATTTCGAGCGTTACTGGGCCTCGGACGAGATCGCGATCCTGCGCGGGAAGGCTCTCAACTACTACGCCAAGCCTCTGCTGCCGAACTGGCACTCGCTCACCGCGGACGCCGACCCCGCAGCGAACGCATCCGACGAGACGGCCGTCGCCGAGACCGCGGCCGAGTAGCCGAGCTCAGCCACCTCTGATTGTTAGGAAACATGAAGGGGTCTGATCCCCTCTTGGGTTCAGTGGCTTTCGAGTGGGGCCATCGTCAAGCCCGCGGACTCCAGCTGCTCCCAGTAGAGCTCGGCGGGTTCCTTCGGACCCGCCCACACCACGGCCTGGCCAGTGTGGTGGATGCGGTCGGCGAGGGCGTAGCCACGGTCGAGGCTGATCCCCGGGACGACGTTCGCCAGCGAGCGCGCGACGTGGTCGAAGGTGTTGTGGTCGTCGTTGAGGACGATCACGCTCCAACTGCCCCCGAGGCCGGGCCCTGGAGGCCGGGTCCGCGGTCGCTCGATGGTCTCGGTGCCGGAGGTCAGACCCGGCGAATCAGGGGTTGGGGACGCCGGCCACGGCACTGTCGACCCGGGCCGTCAGGTTCTTGTCGGTCTTGTGGAGGTTCCCCACCACGAACTCGACGCGGCGGCCCTTGACGTCCCCGGGCTTGGGGTCCTTGACGTCGGCGACGCGCTTGCCGTTGACGTAAGCCTTTGCCTCGCGGCCGAAGACCTGAAGCTCCAGCCGGTTGAAGCTGTCGAGCGGCTTGATGAACTTCGACTGGCCATCCGTGTTGAAGCTGCCTTCCCGCGGCGAGCGCTTGAGCAGGAACTTGCCACCCTTGGGGAAGATCCTGAACTCGTAGCGCGTGTCGCCCCCCGCGCGCACGGCGACGCCAACGAAAGCGTGCTTCTTGATGTGGTCGGAGCTCGGCTTTTGAAGCTTGATCCGGGCCTGGATGTCCATGTCGGGCTGCTTGGCGTCGCCTTCGACCGGCAGGTAGTAGCCGCAGACCTCGACCCCGCGCTTGACGGTGACGACGAGGCTGCCCTTCCTGACCTCCCGGGTGCAGTGCGAGCCCTCCGCGCGCGAGAGCTGCTGGCTGTCGCGGGCGGACGAAAAATCGTTGGAGTAGACGATCACGACGCCGTAGGCGAGCGCCGCCAGCGCCGCGCAGGCGGCCAGCGCGAGCGCGAGAGCGATTCCCAGGCGCCTCCGTGTGGAAGCTCTCATCACGGCTCGGAGGGTAGCCATGTCTCCCGTCGGAGGGCGCCGCGCGGCTCGGCGCTGGATCATCCTTCCCGCTCGCGGCGCTTGCGCCAATAGCGCTCGAGACCGAGCCAGGCCTGCTCCGCCGGCACCGCTTGGTTGGCGCGCTGCATCACCTCGTCCCCCTCTGCGGCGAGCGACCTCGCCCGCGCAGCCAGGAACGCGTCGCGATCACCGGCGCGCGCCCACTCGGCCGCTTTGCTGAGCGACTCGCGGGTGGCGTCGAGCTGCTCGTCTGCCGGGTGGGCTCCGAAATGAGTGATGCAGACGCGCTGCGGATGCCACGAACGGATCAGCTCGATCGAATCCAGCCACGCCTCGATATCGATGTCCGGAGGCGGCGTCGGGGCCACGGTGACGCCCGACGGAGGGATCTGCACGCCCGCCGTGTCGCCGGTGTAGGCATCGCCGGTGGACTCGTCGAGGTAGGCCACGTGATGGCTCGCGTGCCCGGGGACGTGCGCGTAGCGAAGCCCCCCGACCTCACCGGCCTCGCCGAGGGCAACGACCCGCTCCTCGGGAACTGGCAGGATCTCGCCCCACAGCTGCTCCATGTCGTCGCCGTAGAGCCGCTCGGCGCTTGCCAGTAGCTTCGCCGGGTCGACGAGGTGTGGCGCCCCGACCTCGTGGACGTAGACGCGAAGCTTCGGAAAGCGCCGGGCGAGGACGCCCGAGGCTCCGGCGTGATCGAGGTGGATGTGCGTCAGAAGCAGGGCCCGTGGCTCTTCGCGCAAGCCGGCGAGGAGCGCTTCGAGGCACGTCGTCGGGCCCGGGTCGACGATCAGCCCGCCCGGAAGCTCATTCGCGCCGATTACCCGGTCGCGGCCCAAATGCATGACGTCGATCAGGTTCGGCATCGTCTCTCAACTTACAATTCCCCCATGAGCGAGCACCGCCTCGAGCAGCCCGACAAACCGTGGGTGATGCGCACCTACGCCGGGCACTCCGACGCCCGGCGCTCCAACGAGCTCTACCGCCGCAACCTCGCCAAGGGCCAAACGGGCCTCTCCGTCGCCTTCGACCTACCGACACAGACGGGGTACGACCCCGGCCATGTCCTCGCCCGCGGCGAGGTGGGCAAGGTCGGCGTCTCGATTGCCCACAAGGGCGACATGCACGCCCTCTTCGACGAGATCCCGCTCGACGAAATGAACACGTCGATGACGATCAACGCCACGGCGGCGTGGCTTCTGGCGCTCTACGTGACAGTCGCCGAGGAGAACGGCGTCGACCGCGCGGCGCTCAAGGGCACGACTCAGAACGACATCATCAAGGAGTACCTCTCGCGCGGAACCTACGCTTTTCCCCCCGCCCCCTCGATGCGCCTGATCGCCGACACCGTCGCGTTCGCGGTCAATGAGATCCCCTCCTGGAATCCGACCAACGTCTGCAGCTACCACCTCCAGGAGGCGGGCGCGACGCCCATCCAGGAGATCGCATATGCGCTCTCGACCGCCATCGCCGTGCTCGACGAGGTCAAGGCCCGAGGCCAGGTTTCCGAGTCGGATTTCCCAAAGGTCTTCGGGCGAATCTCCTTCTTCGTCAACGCCGGCGTTCGCTTCATCTCCGAGCACGCGAAGCTCCGGGCGATGTCCGAGCTGTGGGAGGAGCTGGGCCGCGAGCGCTACGGCGTGACCGACGAAAAGCTCCTGCGCATGCGTTACGGCGTGCAGGTCAACTCACTCGGGCTCACCGAGGCCCAGCCCGAGAACAACGTTCCGCGGATCGTCCTCGAGGCCCTCGCCGTGACGCTGGGCCGCAACGCCCGCGCCCGCGCAATCCAGCTTCCGGCCTGGAACGAGGCCCTCGGGCTGCCTCGCCCCTGGGACCAGCAATGGAGCCTTCGGATCCAGCAGATCCTCGCCTACGAGACCGACATCCTCGACTACCCCGACGTGTTCGAGGGCTCGAAGGTCGTCGAGGGCCTGGTCGCCGAGCTTCGCGAGGGAGCCCGGGAGGAGATGGCCGTCGTGGCCGAGAAGGGCGGCGCCGTCGAGGCGGTCCCGTATATGAAGGCCCAGCTCGTGGCCTCTCATCGCGAGCGGGTTGCGCGTATCGAGTCCGGCGAGCTGCGGGTCATCGGCCAGAACTCCTTCACCGAGTCCGAGGACTCACCCCTCACCGCCGGCGCCGACGGAGGCATCCTGACTCCGGATCCCGAGGTCGAGCGCGAGTGCATCGAAGCGCTCGATCGCTGGCGCTCGGATCGCGACGAAGCGGCCGTCGAGGCCGCCCTCGAGGATCTCACCAAGGCGGCCGCGGACGAGAGCGCCAACGTCATGCCCGCCACGATCGCCGCTGCCAAGGCGGGCGCGACCACCGGAGAGTGGGCCGGAGTGCTCCGGAAAGCTTTCGGCGACTACCGCGGTCCCACCGGCGTCGGCGCCACCATGTCGAACGCCGACGCCGAGTTGCTCGCGCAGGCCCGCGAGAAGGTGGAGCAGGCTTCGGAGGCGATCGGCCACCGGATCCGGATCCTCGTCGCGAAGCCGGGACTCGACGGTCACTCCAATGGCGCCGAGCAGATCGCGGTCCGCGCGCGTGACGTCGGCATGGAGGTCGTCTACCAGGGGATTCGCCTCACCCCCGCCGAGATCGCCGCCTCTGCAAACGAGGAGGATGTCGACGTGGTCGGGCTGTCGATCCTCTCCGGCTCGCACCGCGAGCTGGTCCCCGAGACCGTCCGCCTGATGCGCGAGCAGGGTGTCGAGGCGCCGGTGATCGTCGGCGGCATCATTCCTCCCGCAGATGCCCCGTTCCTCGCGGACGCGGGGGTGGCGCGGGTCTACACGCCCAAGGACTTCGACCTCAACCGCATCATGGGCGAAATCGCCGACCTGGTCGCCGAGCGCGACCGCGACGCGGCCCCCGCCGGCTCGGCGGCTTGAGCAACGAGCCCATCGGGTTCCCGGTGGAAGGGCTCTCGGACGGGGTCGTTCGCGTGCGCCTGCAGGCAGAGGCCGACGCCGAGACGATGGTGCCCTCCCTGAACGATCCCGATATCCAGCGCTACACGACCGTGCGCGAGGGCTACTCGGCCGAGGACGCGGCCGCCTGGTTTGAGGAGAGCACGCAGCAGATCGCCGACGGTTCCGCGCTGCCGCTGATGATCACCGACGCGGAGACGGACGAGCTGCTGGGCGGCGTGGGCGCCAGGCGAAATCATGGGGACCCCGCGCGCTGGGCACTCGGCTACCTCGTCTATCCGCACGCACGTGGACGCGGGGTGGCAGCCCGTGGGGTGAGGCTGCTGGCGGCGTACCTGTTCGAAGATCTCGGGGCCCAGCGACTCGAGGTGCAGATCGAGCCGGCCAACGAGCCATCCCTGCGCGTTGCTGCCGCCGTCGGATTCCGGCGCGAGGGCCTGCAGCGCTCCTACCAGGAGATCCAGGGCATGCGGCGCGACATGGTCACCCTTTCACTCCTGCCCGGCGAGCTACGCTCCGGATAGCGGATGGAGGGCGTCAATGGAGATCGAACCGCCTGGCTGCGCTGCTATCGCTGCTGGTCGACGCGCCTGGAGGCCCAGGTCCACTACGACGCGATCCTCAAGGTCGATCCCAGCAGCGGTGAGGCCGCCGAACGCGTCGAGGAGATCCAGGAGGCGGTGGTCCAGTGCCTCGACTGCATGCACGACCAGCCGCACCTGACTTTCGACGAGGGCCGGGTTGTCCCGATCGAGGACCGCTGGGAGCGGATGGTCGCGGGCACTCCCTGGGTTGCCTCCTGCACCGTCGCGGTCGACCAGGACCTGATCGAGGCATGCTCGGGCCCCGAGGCCGCGGACAGCCTCACCTACGGTGCCTTCGGCGACTCCGGCACGCGTGAGTTCTTCACCCACGTGCGCTTCCACAAGCACGATGAAGACCGCATCGTCGTCCACATGCTGGTCGAGCTCTACGCGCGCTCTGCGGAGGAGGCGACGGAGGTTCTCGAGGAGGCCTCCCGGGGCGTCCTTGAGATCACCTCGCTTGCCGAGGAGTCGCGCCCGCCGGCCCACGCGGCCGACGAAGCTCACTGAAACAACGTTCGCTTAAGAGGAGACGCCGGCCTCGCGACAGCTCTCCTCGATCGCCAGTGAGCCGGGGTCGTCCTGACCAGCGCGGTCAGCGCACAGGTGCCTGGCCCGCCGGCCGCACGCGTTGACCTCGAGGGCGCCCATCACGCCGGGGACGTTGACCCGGATGCATCCCGGTCCCGGCGCCGGCCTGCTGTCGCCCGCGCTCACGAGCACGATCGCGAGGATCGCGAGCGCCGTGAGCGCGGCGGCGATGATGGCCACGACCCGCTCGCGCGTAGTGAGCGTGTAAAGCGGCGTGTTGGTCCGGCGCCACTGTCCCTCCATCGGCATGGCCGGCGAGGTTAACGGCTCGACTACAAGGCGGCGGCGGGGCCCGGTTGGCCGAATTTACTCGTCGCAGCGGGGGCTTTAGACATGGCGGCGAAGGCGCCCGGCCGATCTTTGGACGCCTGTACGTACCCAGCGGGAATGCCCACGGGCAACCTTCAAGCCGCAACGCCACCGGGCAGGCGATTTTGTGCGCATTTCACGCGTCGCGATTCCTGCCCACGAATGGAAAGGAAACCTCTGCCCTATGCATTGGCTTAGTCCGGGAGACAACTCCTGGCAGATGACCGCAGCCACCCTCGTCGGCCTGATGAGCCTGCCTGGACTCGTCGTCCTCTACGGCGGCGTGATGCAAAAGAGATGGTCGGTGAACTCGATGATGATGGCGTTCATCGCCTTCGCCATCGTCCTCGTCGCCTGGTTTCTCTACGGGTTCAAGATGGGCTTCGGCGGCCCGGTCCATATCTTCGGGGCCGACGGCGCGAGCTTCTTCGGGAACTTCGTCGGCAAGCCGGGGCCGATTCTCGACAGCTCAGCGCTGCTTCACCAGGGAACGATTCCCGAGTTGGGTGACCTCGGCAAGCTCGCGTTCCCGCAGTCGACTCTGGCGTACTTCCAGTTCGTCTTCGCGGCGATCACGCCGATCCTGATGCTGGGCTCTGTTCTGGGCCGCATCAACTTCAAGGCGTGGATCCCGTTCGTCCTGATCTGGATCAGCGTCGTGTACGTGGTCAACGCCTTCCTGATCTGGGGCGGTGGCTACTTCGCCCAGCACGGCGCGCTCGACTTCTCGGGTGGTTACGTGATCCATCTCGCCGCGGGCGTGTCCGGCTTCGTCGCTGCCGCGGTGATCGGTCCGCGCCTCCAGCGCGACCGCGAGATCGACGCGCCTAACAACCTGGCGATGGTTGCCGTCGGCGCCGGCCTGCTCTGGATGGGCTGGAACGGCTTCAACGGGGGCGACCCCTACCTGGCCAACGCCGACGCGTCGGCAGCGATCGTCAACACCAACCTCTGCGCGGCGATCGCGTTCCTCTCGTGGGTCGGCCTGGACTACGCCACGGGGCGTAAACCGAGCCTCATCGGATCGGTCAACGGGATGATCACGGGACTCGTGGCCATCACCCCGGCGGCCGGCTTCGTCAACGGCTGGGGCGCGATCGCGATCGGGCTGATCGCAACCACGGTGGTGTACCTCGCGTACAACTACCTAAGCCGCGTGGCTCCGTTCCGGAATGTCGACGACACCCTGGGCGTGGTTTACACCCACGGGTTCGCCGGATTGCTGGGCGGCCTGCTGACGGGCGTGTTCGCCAACTCGGCGATGGTCACCGCGTTCGGCTCGTCAGCATCGGGGCTCATCTTCGGCGGCGGTTTCACGCTGTTGAAATGGCAGTTCCTCACGGCACTCTGGGTGATCGTGTTCTGCGGGGTGATGACTTTCATCATCCTCAAGCTGATCGCCGTGTTCGTGCCATTGCGGATGGACGAGAAGGACATGGAGGAGGGCGACATCGCCGTCCACGGTCACGAGGTCTATCCCGCCGACGTCCCGTCGCTGGGCGCGGTGGGCCAGGCATAGGGCAAAGAGAACGAGTGAAAGCCACGGGCCGGGTCCGCGAGGATCCGGCCCGTGTTCGTGTAGGGATGCGGTTCGCCGGCGAATCGCAGCCCTCCTGAAATTTAGGCTGATGAGGGACACCAGCACCGGCGGTCTCGAGGGTCCAGGGCGGTTTTCCACCCATACGGTGGATTTCGCGCCCCGCAAGCTGACTGCAAACGACTTTCTCGATCCTTCGCGGCTCCCTCCTTTATTGCCTTTTCGCGCCCTCTTCAGGCCGCGCTTGGGACGGTGCTGCCCTCCGCGTACTTGTAGGCCCGCGACACCGTCCTCAGCACGTCGAGCATCGCTTCGGCCGGCGGTGAGCCCCGGCCACGGTGCGTTCCGGCGAGCACCTTGCGGACGGGGCCTCGCCGTCCAAGCTCTCGAACGACGATGTCCGAACGTACGCTGGTGAGCGCGAGCCGGGGGATCAGCGCGACCCCCACCCCCGCGGCCACCAGCCCCTGGACCGTCTGATAGTCGTCGCTTTCGAACGAGATTGTCGGCTCGAACCCGGCCGCCAGGCAGGAGCGGACGACATGGCGCGCGCACGGGCTCGCCGCCGAGGTCTGGACCCAGGCCTCGCCGCGGAGGTCCTCGAGCTTCAGGTTGCGCTTTTCCGCGAGCGGGTGCCCGGCGGGCAGCGCCAGCCGCATCGGGTCGTCGAGGAGCTCCACGCGTTGCGCTCCTGACACCAGCCGCCGACCGCCGCCGACGAACTCGAACAGCAGGGCAAGATCGAAGTCGCCCGCGCGAAGGCGTGGGGCGATCTCCTCCGGCTCGCCCTCGGCAAGGCTCAGCTCCACCTCAGGGTGGGCGTCACGAAAGGTCGCGACGGCGAGCGGGATGAGGGTCGCTCCGGCGGTGGGAAACGACGCGATTCGAAGGCGCCCTCGCCGGCCGTCGGCGATCGCGGCGACCTCATCCTCAGCGGCCTCCAGCCGGCTGATGATTCCCTCGGCGTGCTCGATCAGCGCGGCGCCGGCCGCGGTGGGGCGGACGCCCCGGCGATCCCGCTCCAGCAGGACGGTCCCGGTCTCCGCCTCGAGGGCGGCGATGGCCTGCGACACAGCCGACTGGGTGTAGGAGAGCGAGTCGGCGGCGGCCGAGAACGAGCCGCTGGCGACGACTTCACGAAGGATCTTGAGACGGGGAACGCTAAGCATTAGCTGTACTGATTTCCAGCGTTAGTAATAGTACTTGCGCTGATAGCAGGAAAGCGCGACCATGACTTCGAATCATCCAGAAGAAAAGACTTCAACCACTGGAGGCAAGAGAAATGGCAGCCAAGATCATCGTTTCCTACGACGGCACCGACAACGACCGCGATGCGCTCGCCCTGGGCAACGCCCTCGCCGCCGCGGGCGGTGACCTCGCGCTCGCGTACGTCACGCACACGTCCGCGGCCGACGGCGAAGAGGCTCACGCCAAGGAGCTCCTGCGAAAGGGCGCGCTCGAGATCGACCGCCCCCAGGTTCCGCAGCACGTCGAGCTGAATGCCAGCACCCCGAACGGCCTGCGCGACCTCGCGACCCGCGAGTCCGCGGACGTCGTCGTCTTCGGCTCCGAGTACCGGACGGCGGCCGGCTCGGTGGCTCCGGGCACCTCGGCCCAACACCTTCTCGACGGCTCGAAGTTCGCCGTGGCGCTCGCACCGGCTGGCCTGCGCTCACGCGCCGGCTTTCAGATCCAGAGCATCGGCGTGCTCGCCGAGGCTGGCGACGGCGCCCCGGGCGAGACCGTGGGTGGCCTGGCCGCCTCGCTCGGCGCGACCGTCACCGAGCCGGGCAACGGTCCCGTCGACCTGTTGGTTGTCGGCTCGCGCGATGGCGCTCCCGAGGGCACCGTCCAGCTGAGCGCCACTGCGGATTACGCGATCGAGACGGCTTCGTCGCCGGTTCTCGCGGTCCCGCGCGCCCGGGTGATCGCCTTCGGCGCCGCCCGCGCCGCATCCACCCAGGCGTAGGCGCTAGCGCAAGCCAAGCATCCGGAGGCGGGGGGGCCCCCCGCCGCGCGCCCCCGAGCGGGGTATTGGGACCACCCCCACGGCGCGCCGGCGCACCACAGAGA
>JBBRYM010000013.1:0-76165 GCA_038237625.1 Solirubrobacterales bacterium
CGGGGCGGCGACCGGCACGCGCCGGCGAACACTCCGGGCATCCGCCATGTCACATTCGCAGTCGACGATATCGACGCCGCCGTCGCCAGCGTGCGAGCGCGCGGCGGGGAGCTCGTTGGCGAGGTGGAGAACTACCAAGACATCTATCGGGTCTGTTACGTCCGCGGTCCGGAGGGGATCATCGTCGAGCTGGCGGAACAGATCGGCTGAGGCTCCGGCCGGCTGCCACCCGCCACGCCGCCATCAGTGGTCGTCCCGGCCTAATCGGGCGTCAGATGCTCCAACGGCGAGCGCCCGTGCGATGCCCGCTCGGCAGCCTCGAGGAGCTCCTCGCGAAAGTCTGGATGGGCGACCGCGGCGAGCTCGTCTCCGCGCTGGTGGATCGTCTTGCCGCGAAGCTCCGCCGCCCCGTATTCGGTGACGACCACGTCGATCTGGTGGCGCGGGGTGGTGATCACTGTGCCGTCGGGAAACGTCGGCAGGATCCGGGAGTGCACCTTGCCACGGATGGTGACCGTGGACGGAAGGCAGAGCAGCGAGCGGTTCTCGAGCTTCAGGGCGGCGCCGGAGACGAAGTCCTCGTGCCCGCCGATTCCGGAGTACTGGCTGCCGGCGATCGTGTCCGCCACCACCTGCCCTTGGATGTCGACCGCGAGCGCGCCGTTGATCGTGATCATCTTGCGGTTGCGGCCGATCACAGCGGGGTCGTTGACGATGTCCACCGGCAGGAAGCGGACCTCCTCGTTGCCGTCCAGCCACTCGTACAGCTCGGCGGTGCCCCCGGCGAAGGTCGACAGCGAGAACCCGTCGTAGAGTCCCTTGCGATTGGTGACCTTCCCCGACTGGTGCAGGTGCATGAGCCCGGTCGTGAACATCTCGGAGTGGATGCCATAGTCGCCGCCGTCGCCCTCGGCGAGGAGCTTCGCGATCTGCGACGGAACGCCGCCGATGCCGGTCTGGAGGGTGGCGCCGTCGGTGACGAACCGCCGGGCGTGCTCGGCGATCAGGCGGTCGGCCTCCGATGCCTCGGCGTCCGGGAAGGCGAACGGCTGGGCGTCCGATTCGACGAGGATGTCGATCTCGTCGACGTGGAGCGAATGCGGATGCTCGGGCGGAACCCCGAGCGTGCGCGGGAAGCTGGGACTAGTCTCGACCACGAGCTGGCGGGCCGGGTCGGCGCCGGCGCGGCGCAGCTCGTCGATGAACGCCCCGGCGTGCAACGAGAGGCTCACGTTCCCCGAGTCGTCGGGGAGCGCCGCCGCCGTCGCCATCACCCGGGGCGCGAGGGCATTCATCAGCGGCTCGAAGCCGCGAAAGTCCGACGGGGCGAAGCTGATGTTGGCTCCCATGTCTCGCAGCGCCCGTTCGATCGGGCCGAAGAATCCGCTCAGATAGTGGACCGCCTGCTTCTGAAAGACCTCGGGAGAGACGACGAGGAGGCCCGAGTAGAACTTGAGGTCGAACCAGTCGTCGCGCCGCCCCAGTGCCTCGACCAGGTGGACCGGTTGCCCGGTCGCCAGGGGCATCCCCATGGTGTCCGAGGCCTGGAAGCGCGCGGCAGCCTCGTCGGGGCTGAGAATCTGAGCCACGATCCGAGCCTATTCGACTCCGTGGCCGCTCCTATACTCGACCGACCGTGGCCACCGACGTGATCAGCTTCGCCCGCGGCGCTCCCAGCGCCGACATCCTGCCCCACGAGCTGGTCCGCGAGGCGGCCGCAAAGGCCCTCGCCGATGACTGGGAGCGAGCGCTCTCCTACGGGACCGGTCGCGGCCATCCCGAGCTCGCAGCCTGGATCGCGGGCCTACACGACATCTCGCCCGAGCAGGTGATGGTGACCAACGGCTCGATGGAGGCCGCGGCTCTCCTGTTCCAGCATTTCCTCGAGCCGGGCGACCGGGTCGTCGTGGAGCAGCCGACCTACGACCGCACTCTGCTTCTGCTCCAGCGACGTGGGGTCGAGCTCGTTCCGGTGCCATTGGAGGAGGACGGGATCGACGTCGGCGCCCTGGAGCGCACTCTCGACCAGGCCCCTGTGAAGCTCGCGCACCTCATCACGAACTTTCACAACCCGGCGGGATGCACGCTCTCGCTGGCCAAGCGCGAGCGGATCGCGGCCCTGGCCTCGGAGCGCAACTTCACGGTGTTCGAAGACGACCCCTATCGCCTGATCCGCTTCGAGGGGGAGGAGCTGCCAACGATTCTCTCGCTCGCCGAGAGCGGCCGGGTGATCCACGCGTCCTCGTTTTCGAAGACGGTCAGCCCCGGCGTCCGGATTGGCTATCTGGCGGGCGAATCCGGGACGATCGCGACGTTCGCCAAGCGAGCCAACGAGACCTACATCTCGCCGAACATGCTCGCGGAGGCGATCGTCTACGAGCTCTGCCGCTCGGGGGGCCTCGAGCGCAATGTCGAGGTGGTCTGCGCCGCGCTTCGCGAGCGCCGCGATGCACTGGTGGACGCCCTGAACGAGCATTTCCCGCAAGCCGATTTCGTGACCCCCGGCGGCGGCTACTTCCTCTGGGTCACTTTGCCCGACGACGTCGACACGGTCGCCCTTCTGGAGGCCGCGACGGAGCTGGGAGCCCCATTCGTCGCCGGGCCGGACTTCCTCATCGAAGGCGGCCGCTCGAGCCTTCGCTTCTCCTTCGCGAGCGTTCCCGCGGAGTGCATCGGCGAGGGCGTTTCCCGCATCGCACGGGCACTCGACGCCGCGAACGCGCCGAGCCTCACCTAGATCCAGCTCCAGGGGCAGGCCTCGAACGTCCCGCGTGCCCGCCTGCAAGCGGGTCCCAGGGACGTTCGGTGGTTCAGCGGCCGTAGCGGTCGCTGGAGATCACCAGCTGCTCGGGCAGTGGCGCGCGCGGCGGGGGAGCCGGGTCGGCTCGAACCGAGACCGTCTCCGCGACGCTTCGCGAAACGGTGTGGCGCCCGTCCGCTGAGCTCAACACCACCTCCTCGGCCTCCGACGTATCGATTTTCGCCTCGAGCCCGGGTCGAAGGCCGCGCTCCTTGAGGTAGTGGAGGAGCTCCTCGGCCTCGTTCTCAAAGCGCAATACGAGAACGGTCGCGCCCGGCTTGACGTCGGCGAGCAGCGCGCCCTGCTCGCGCGCCCCCTCCACCAGGGGATGTCCGTGCGGGCACGTGGTCGCATCGCCGATCGCGGCGAGCATGCGCTCCTCCAGCACCGGCGACATCGCATGCTCGAGCCGTTCGGCCTCCTCGTGGACCTCGTCCCAGGGAATGCCGAGGACGTCGGTGAGGAAGCGCTCGATCAGGCGGTGACGGCGGACGATCGCGGCGGCATGGTCATGCCCCTGCCCGGTGAAAGACAGGGTCTTGTCGGCGGCCCGCTCGACGTAGCCGTCGCGCTCCAGGCGCCCGATCATCTCGTGGACGGTCGGCGCCGAGAGTTGCATCGCCCGGGCGATGTTTGCCCCGGTGATCGGCAGGCCGGCCTCCTCCAGCCAGAAGATGATCTGGAGGTACTCCTCCTCGGCGACAGTGGCCGTGTCGGCGGACATCCCCGCCGACTTTAGACCGTGTCTCGTTGGGCGAGGGTGCTGACGATCGCCTCGTAGACGCCCTCGCCCATGGCGCCCTCGGTGACGGTCACGTTCGGGTAAGCGGACAGGCTTTCTCGCAATGCCTGGTCGCGCATCGGGCCGTTCGCGACGACGAAGAACCGGGCCACGGAGGCGGAGACGTCGAGGTCCTCGAGAGAGTCGCCGACGGCGATGGCTTCCTCGGGGGCGTAGCCGCGCGCGCGGGCGTGGAACGCGACCGCATTGGCCTTGCTGGCGCCGCCCGGAACCAAGTGATAGGCGTGGACCACTTCGATTCCCTCCATGGGCCTCGAGATCGCGCCGTTGTCGAGAAAGCGCAGGTCGTCGTGCCCGCGTTCTGCCAGTAGGGCGTTTGCTGCTTCTACGTCGACGTCCCCTCGAAACAGATGGGAGAGCTCGCGACCGGTGTGCCACGGGGCGTGCCACTCGAGCTTCCCGGGGAAGGCGGCGAAGAGGAGGTCGGGGATCCCTGCAGCGGCGACCTGCTCTGCCGGGGTCCCGCTTTCGTCGTGGCGCCATTCACCGGTGAGCAGGGTTCGCTCGCCGTCGATCACCAGCCCGCAACCGGCCTCGTAGATGTAGGAGGTCTGCCCGATGAGCCGCGAATCCGCGCCCACCGTGCTCTCGCGCCGCCCGGACATGATCACAAGCTCCAGGCCCGCCCGATGGCATGCCTCGATCGCGCGGACTCCCGCCGTCGACCAGTTGCCCTCCGCATCGGCGAACAGCGAGCCGTAGCGGCCGAGGAGGGTTCCGTCGAGGTCGGTGTAAACGCAGCGAAGTGCCAAAGCCGCTCGCTACGGTAGCCGGGCATGGAGACCGAGCGCGTTTGGAGGATTTCAGGCGGCGAGTTGCGCTTTCCGCCCGCGCTCGCTGCCGGCATCGTCAACGTCACCGCCGACTCGTTCTTCGAAGAGGCCCGCAGCGCCACGCCCGAGCAGGCGGTCGCCGACGGGCTGCGCCTGGTGGAGGAGGGGTTCGACCTCCTCGACGTGGGGGCGGTGGCGGCGCGATGCGGCCCGCCGGTCTCGCCCGAGGCGGAGGCCGCGAAGCTGATTCCAGCCGTCGCCGGACTGTCGGAGCAAGCCGGTGTGCCGATCAGCGGCGACACGTTCTCGGCCGAGGTTGCGCGCCAGGCGGTCGACGCCGGCGCCGCCGCGATCAACGACATCGGCGGCGGCGAGGACGCCATGCTCGAGATGATCGGCGCCGTGGGTTGCGGCTACGTGCTCATGCACATCGAGGGCCCGCCGCGAATCGATCGCCCCGCCCGTCGCTACAGCGATCCCGTGGCGCACCTGAAGGCATGGTTCGCGAGACGGATCGAGCGCGCGATCGACCTCGGGGTGGACGAGCAGCAGATCGCCCTGGATCCAGGGCTCGACTTCGACCTCTCCACCGGCGACGACCTCGAGATCCTCGGGCGACTGCCCGAGCTCCGTGAGCTGGGCCGGCCGCTCTTTCTCGCGCTCTCGCGCAAGGACTTCCTGGGCGCCGTCCTCGCCGGCTCGTGGGAGGCGCGGGTCGGACCGACGCAGCGGGAAGCCGCGTCGCTGGCCGCGACGGCGCTGGCGGTGGCCGACGGCGCCGAGATCCTTCGTCTGCACGACCGCACCGGACTCGATGCCCTGCGGGTCGCCGAGGCGATCACACGGCCGGTCGCCGCGGAGGCCTGAGTCGATGGCCACAGTGGGGCGAACCGGTTCCATCGACGCCGCCTGGTCGGCGCTTGCCGATGCCGGCTCCGACGGGAGGCTGGTGGCTGTCAGCGCCGTGGACCCGCGCGACGCCGACGACGCGCCCATTCCGCGGTCTGTGCCGGGGGCACTTCGCGAGGGCCTCGCACGCGCGGGAATCCAAACGCTCTATTCCCACCAGGCCGAGGCGCTGACGGCCGCCCAGGCGGGGGACGTGATCGTCACGAGCGGCACGGCCTCCGGCAAATCTCTCTCGTTCAACCTCCCCGTCCTCTCCGCCCTGGTCGCCGACCACAACGCTCGCGCGCTCTACCTCTACCCGACCAAGGCGCTGGCCCAGGACCAGGCTCGAAAGCTCCTGGAGCTCGGCCTGCGCGAAGCTCGCCCGGCCATCTACGACGGGGACACTCCTCGCGAGGATCGCCCGGCCATCCGCCGGCGCTCGAACCTGATCCTCAGCAATCCGGACATGCTGAACATGAGCATGCTCCCCCACCACAAGCAGTGGGCTGACTTCCTGCACGGCCTGCGCTGGGTGGTCGTCGACGAGGCGCACACCTACCGGGGGGTGTTCGGCTCGCACGTGGCCAACGTCCTGCGGCGCCTACGCCGGGTTGCCGCGATCTACGGATCGGATCCCAGGTTCGTGCTCGCGTCCGCGACGATCGCAAACCCCGACGAGCTTGCGGAGCGCCTGGTGGGCCGGCCGTTCTCGCTGATCGACTCCGACAGCGCCCCCCGGGCGGGCAAGCGGATCGCGATGTGGAACCCGCCGGTGATCGACGAGCGCCTTCAGACTCGCCGCTCCGTGCTCTCGGAGACCGCCGACCTCGTCGCCGACCTCGTTGTCGGCGGCATGCGGACGATCTGCTTTCTTCGCAGCCGCCGCGGGATCGAGCTGATCCTGCGGTTCGTCCGCATGCGGCTGGAGAGCATGGACCGCGGCGACCTGGCCGCGCGAATCGCGCCCTACCGGGCCGGCTACACGCCGCAGCAACGGCGCGAGATCGAGTCGAACCTCGCCGGGGGGGAGCTCCTGGCGGTGATCGCCACCGACGCCCTGGAGCTGGGGATCGACATCGGCGAGCTCGACGCGGCGATCTGCGCGACGTTTCCCGGGACCGTCGCGAGCCTGCGGCAGATGTGGGGCCGGGCCGGACGGCGGACGGAGGGGATCGCCCTCTATGTCGCGGGGGAGGACGCGCTCGACCAGTTCTTCTGCCGCCATCCCGACGAGTTTCTCGAGCGCCCGGTCGAAGCGGCGATCCTCGACCACGAAAACGAGCGCATTCAGCTCGCCCACACGCTGGCCGCTGCCTTCGAGTCGCCGCTCTCGGATGCAGATGACCAGATCCTGGGGCCGCGCTGGCGCGAGCGTGCCGAGGCGCTGGTGGGCGCCGGCGAGCTTCGCATTGGCCGCGACGGCCGCTACCTGCCGCGGGGGCCGGGATTTCCCGCCGGGGAGATCGCCCTGCGCTCGGCATCGCCCGACTCGGTTGCCGTGGTCGACCAGGCGTCCGGAGAGATGCTCGGATTCGTGGAAGCGGAACGCGCATTCACCACTGTCCATCCGGGCGCTGTCTACCTGCACCTGGGGCGAAGCTACGAGGTGCGCGAGCTCGACGTCGACGGGCGCAGGGCGATGGTCGAGGCGTTCGAGGGCGATTGGTACACGCAGCCCCGTCGCGAGACGGAGGTGTTCATCGAGGAGATCGCCGAGACCGTCGAGGTCTGCGGAGTGGCGCTCTGCTTCGGCGAGGTGTCGGTGACCGAGCAGGTCATCGCCTTCCAGCGAAAGCGCCTGTCCGACCATGCGGTCGTCGACATGGTCGCGCTCGACCTCCCCGAGTCGAACATCCCGACCCAGGCGCTCTGGTACGTCCTGCCCGACGCGATGACCGATCCCACCGTCCTGCCGTCGGAGGTTCTCCTCGGAGCGCTGCACGCCACCGAGCACTCGCAGATCGCCGTCCTCCCCTTGCTGGCGATGTGCGATCGCTGGGACATCGGCGGGCTCTCGACCAACATCCACTATCAGACCGGCCGTCCGACGATCTTTATCTATGACGGGCATCCCGGCGGGGTCGGGATCTCGCGAAGAGGGTTCGATCGCTTCCCGAACCTCGTGGGCGACGCTGCGCGGCTCGTCGGCGAGTGCCCGTGCGCGAGCGGGTGCCCATCCTGTGTTCAGAGCCCCAAGTGCGGCAACCTCAACGAGCCGCTGCACAAGGCAGGAGCGCTTGAGCTGATGCGGATGATGCTGGCGTGAGCCCGCTGCCCGCCGACCTGCAAGAGCGCGAGCTGGCGCCGGCGGACATCCCGGCCATCGTCGCCCTGGTCGAGCGCTGCGACGCGACCTACGCCGAGTGGGCGGCGGAGTGGACCCCGCCCGGCGCCGACGCCGAGGGCGAACGCTGGGCCGATTTCTTCGACAGGCCCGATCGCTTCTCGCGTGGCGCGTTCGACTCAGCCGGCGCGCTCGACGGCATCGTGGCTTGGCGGCGTGCGGAGACCGAGAGTGGCGCGGCGGTCGAGGGCATCGCCCACGTCAATGCGGTGTTCACCGAGCCCCGGCGCTGGGGGCAGGGCATCGCGGCGCACCTGCTCGCACTCGCCGAGGCGGCGGCGAGCGACCGGGGATTTCACACGGCGCGCCTGTGGACCCCGCGCGACGCTCCCGCCCGCGGCTTCTACGTCGCCCAGGGCTGGACCCTCGACGGCCGCGCCAAGTGGGAGCCGAAGTTTAGGCTCCATCTGGTCGGCTTCGAGAAGCGCCTCAGCGGCTAGCGGGGGAGGACTTCGCCAGCGCCAGCGCCTCGTCGTCGTAGAGGTGGCAGCGCACGCGCGCGTTGCCCTGCTCGAGGTCGCGCGGGGCCAGGTTCTTGCGGAACGTCACGCGGATGCCGCGGGGCTCGCTCTGGACGGTCTCGACCCCGGTCCAGAACGGGTCGTCGGGCTCCTGTGCCCGAAGCGAGTCAAGAATTCCCTTGACCTCGTCACCGGTCTGGCCGGAAGCGGCGGGGAGCACGCATTCCGTCGCCGGCGTGTCGAGCGCGTCGAGGTCGCCGATCAGCGCACGCTCGGCCTCGAACTCGGGCTCGGACATCTGGGTCCAGCGCGATTCGAGCAGCGTGCGCAGGTCGCGGCTCTCCCAGCCACAGACCTCGAACGCCTTCAAGCAGCGTGGATGAAACGAGCAACCGAGGGGCGGCATCACCGCATCGGGTACCTCGCCGCGGGGCAGGTCGCGGGGCACGCTGCGACGCGGGTCGGGCTCGGGGATGGCACGCAGGAGGGCTTCGGTGTAGGGATGCTTCGGGTCGGCGTAGATTTCGGCGGCGGGGCCGATCTCGACGATCTTGCCGAGGTACATGATCGCGATGCGATCGCAGAAGAACTTGGCCGTCGCGAGGTCGTGCGTGATGTAGAGGTAGGTGAGCTCGAGGTCGTCCTTCAGGGCGAGCATCAGCTCCAGGATCTTGGCCCGCACGCTCATGTCGAGCATCGACACCGGCTCGTCGGCAACCAGGACGTCGGGGTCGAGAATGATCGCCCGCGCCAGCACGGCTCGCTGCTTCTGCCCCCCCGAAAGGTCGCTCGGGTACTTGTCGAGGAACTGTTCCGCCGGCGCGAGGCCCACGCGCTCCAGGGCAGCCGCAGCCCGCGAGCGAAGCGCCTGCGCCTCGTTCACCAGCCCGTGGAAGCGCAGCGGATCGGCCACCAGCGCCCCGATCGTCATCGCCGGGTTGAGCGATGCGTGCGGGTCCTGGAAGACGATCTGAAGCCGGCGCCGAAGCGGGCGCATCTTGCTCTCCGACAGGCCCGCAATCTCCTCGCCGTCGAGCTCGATGGAGCCCGCCGAGGCAGGTGCGAGGCCGAGGAGGGTGCGGCCTAGGGTTGTCTTGCCCGATCCCGACTCGCCGACGACTCCCAGCACCTCGCCCTTGCGCAGCTCGAAGTCGACGCCGTCGAGCGCTCGCACCACGCCGGCATCGTGCCCGCGAAGCCGATCGAGAAACGACCCGCGAAGCGAGAACGTGGTTTTGAGGCCGCGCACCTGCAGCAACGGCCGCGCCTCCGCCTCAACGGACTCCGGACTCCGGACTACGGACTCCATCACGCCTCCTCCGCCAGGGCGATCTCCCCGCGCTCGAGCGGCGCCGTGCCCCCGGGCGGGATCTGTCCCTCGGGGCCGTGCAGCCAGCACGAGACTCTTCGGCCAGGGCTGGGAGCGACCTCGACGGGATGGATGTCGGCGCAGACCTTCATCGCACTCGGGCAGCGGGGGTGGAACCGGCACGCGGGCGGCGGGTCGATCAGGTTGGGGGGCGCGCCCGGGATGTAGTGAAGGCCAGTCGTCTCCAGAGAGATCGTCGAGCGCAGGAGCTCGCGCGTATATGGATGCGCCGGCTTGGCGAAGACGTCGCGCGCATCGCCCTCCTCAACGATCTTCCCGGCGTACATGACCGCCACCCGGTCGCACGCCTCGGCGACGATCCCGAGGTTGTGGGTGATGAGCAGGAGCGCGGTGTCGAAGTTTCGCCGCAGGTCGGCGAGGATGCCGAGGATCTGTGCCTCGACGATGACGTCGAGCGCGGTGGTGGGCTCGTCGGCCACCAAAACCTTTGGATTCAGCACCAGGGCGAGCGCGATCATGATCCGCTGGCGCATGCCGCCGGAGAACTCGTGCGGGTACTGCTCGAAGCGGGTGGGGGGAATGCCCATTCCCGCCAAGGCCTCGAGCGAGCGCCGGCGGACCTCCTTCCTGTCGATCCCGGGCTCGTGGGTGCGAATGGTCTCGCGGAAGTGATGCTCGATCGTGACCAGCGGGTCCAGGCGCGTCATCGGCTCCTGAAAGATCAGCCCGAGGTCAGGGCCGCGAAGGGCGCGCATCTCCTTGGGCGACAGGCCGGCGAGGTCGCGGCCCTCATAGCTCACCTCACCCGCGATCGCCGCGGCTTCGGGCAGGAGGCCCACCACGGAGCGGCCGAGGGTCGACTTCCCGCAACCGGACTCGCCGACCAACCCGAGCGTTTGGCCCGAGTGCAGTTCGAGGTTGACTCCGTCGACGGCGCGAACGGGATCTCCCTCCGTCCCGTACCAGACGCGCAGGCCGCGCAGCGACAGGATCGCGGCGCCGCTCACGATGTCTCCTCCGCGGGAATCTCGGGCCGCTTGATCCGGCGGTAGCGGATGATCGGGTTCAGGACGTCGTTGAGCCCCTCGCCGACGAGCGTGAAACCGGTGACGAGCAGGACGATCGCCAGGCCGGGCCAGACCCCCGTCCACCAGATGCCGGCGCCTGCGTCGTCGATCGCGCGACTGACGTCGTAGCCCCACTCCGCTGCCTGCGTCGGCTGGATGCCGTAGCCCAGGAAGTCGAGCGCAGCAAGGGTGAGGATCGCGTCGGCGGCATTCAGGGTCGCGATCACCGGGACGTTCTGAATCACGTTGGCGAATACGTAGCGGCGGATGATCGTCCGCCGCGGCGCCCCCAGCGCTCGCGCCGCATCGACGTAGGTCTCCTCGCGCACGCTGATCACGTGGTTTCTGACCACGCGGAAGTACTGCGGCACGTAGACGACCGTGATCGCAATGGCGGCCGTGACGATGCCCTGACCGATCTTGTCGGAGAGCAGGAACGCGATGACGATGGCCAGCAGCAGATAGGGGAAGGCGAAGAGCGCGTCCATGATCAGCACGAGGACGCGGTCGAGCTTGCCGCCGATGTAGCCCGAAAAGAGCCCGAGCGGGACCCCGATGATCAGCGAGAAGATCAGCGAGAGGACCACGACCTCGATCGCGGTGCGCGAGCCCCAGATCACCCTCGACAGGACGTCCGTGGACTGGACCGTGGTGCCGAAGAGATGCGTCGAGTCCGGATGCGCCTGCTTGGGGAAGCGAACGCCTCCGGAGGTCACCTGATCGAAGCCGTACGGCGCCACGATCGGCGCGAAGATCGCCAGGAAGACGAACAGGCCGACGATCCCGACCCCGGCGTAGAGCATCCACTTCGGCACGCCCTTCGTCTGGCGCACGGTGGCGAGCATGCGTCGCATTCCGTCGAGGCGGCGATTCATCCGTACCTGACCCGTGGGTCGATGAAGGCGTTGACGAGGTCGATCACGACCGAGATCAGCACGACCGCGATCGCGAATACCGTGATGATCCCCTGCACGGCGATGTAGTCACGGTTGTTGAGGTAGCGCACCAGCTCGCCGCCGATTCCGGGCCAGTTGAAGGTTTCCTCGGTGAGGATCGCCCCGCCCAGCAGGATCGCGAACTGAAGGCCGGCGACGGTGACGACGGGCACCAGCGCGTTGCGAAAGGCGTGCTGCATGACGACCCGGCGCTCGGAGATCCCGCGCGCCCTGGCCGCCTCGACGTAGTCGCCCTTCATCGTCTGCAGCAGGTTCACCCGGACCAGGCGGATGATGATTCCGCTGATCAGAAGCCCGAGGGTGACCGCGGGGAGGATCAGGTGCTTGACGACGTCCCAGAACGCCGACCAGTCGCCGGCGATGACCGTGTCGAGCAGATAGATGTGCGTCGTCTTGTCGAGCGTGAATTCCGTGATCGGGCCGACCCGGCCCGAGGTCGGTAACCAGCCGAGCGCGCTCCCGAAGAGAAGCTGGGCCAGAAACCCGGTGAAGAAGACGGGCGCGGCGTAGACGACGATTCCGAATAAGCGCCCACCGACGTCGATCGGCGTGTCTCGAAATCGTCCCGCAAGCACGCCTACCGGGATGCCCACGGCCAGGGCGATGATGAAGGCGATGACTGAGAGCTCCAAGGTCGCGGTGCCGTTCTCGGAAAGGATCGATCCAATCGAGCGGTGGTCGGTAAGCGTCGTGCCTAGGTTGCCGGTAACCGCATCGCCCATGTAGGTGGCGTACTGCTCCAGGATCGGCTTGTCGTAGCCGGCCGCGTGGCGGCGCTTGGCGAGCTCCTGCTGGGAGACGTGCCCGCCCAGCGCCGCGCTGATCGGATCGCCAGGCGCCACCCGCATCAACAGGAAGACGAGCGTCAGCAGGACGAAGACGGTGGGCACCGCCAGGGCCAGCCGCGTCAGCACGTACGTGCGCAGCGACGTCCCTTGTCCGTGCATCTACGGCCCTCCGGCCTCGGGCGGCGTTGCTAGCCGCCGTATCGCTTGTCCTAGCCCTTGCTGATCACCCAGAGCCGGAACAGGTACGCCGAGTCGAACGTGTCCTGCACTCCGGTGACGCCGTCGCGAACCGCGGCGACCTGGCCGCCCTGCCAGATCGGGATCGTCGGGACGTCCTGGGCGGAGATCTTCTGAATCTGGTCGAAGATCTTCGCCCTCTCGGTGTCGTTGGTGGTGGCAACCTCCTGCGCCAGCAGCTTGTCCATCTGCGGGTTCGAGTACCCGTCGTTCAGGAAGCTGTTCTTGGCGAAGAAGTACGCCGTGTAGTCGTTGGCGTCCGGGTAGTCCGGGTACCAGCCGAACTGGAACTCCGGGTACTTGTCGGTCAGCGCCGCCTCGTCGTACTGGTTCCACTCGGTGGACTTCAGCGTGACGTTGAAGAGCCCCGAGTCCTCGAGCTGGTGCTGGATCTCGGCGTACTCGTCGGCCGAGCCCGCGCCGTAGTGCGACGGCGTGTACCAGAGCTCGAGGTCGACCGGCGTCTTGACGCCGGCATCCGCCAGCGCCTTCTTGGCGGCGGCGACGTTCGGACCCGCGCCGTAGGTGTCCTTGAACGCCGTCGTGGCGAACTGGAGGCCCTGCGGGACCATCGAGTAGAGCGGTGTCACCGTGCCGTCGTAGACGTTCTTGGCGATCGCAGCGCGGTCGATGGTCTGCGCCACCGCCTGGCGGATCGCCAGCTTCTGGGCGTCGGTGTCGCCCGCCATGAGCTTCTGGTTGAAGACCAGATAGCGGATCTCGGTGCCCGCCCCACCGACGACGCTGACGCCGTCGCTCGAGCGCAGGTCCTTCAAGTCGGTCGGGCTGAAGCTGCGGTAGCCGACGTCGACGTCGCCCTGCTCGACAGCCAGCTTGAGCGCCGAGGGCTTGTCGAAGTACTGGACGATCGCGGTGTCGTTCTTCGCCGGGTCGCTTCCCGTGTACTTCGTGTTGCGCTGGAAGACGGTCTGCTGGCCGGGCTCGTACTGGGCGACCGTGTAGTGCCCGGAGCCCACCACGTCAGCGCTCGGCTGAAGCTTGTCGGCCGGATAGGCGTTCGACCCGTCTGCAGGCACGATCGCGAACGACTGCACCGTCATCAAAAACGGCCAGGTCGCGTCCGGCTTCTTCAAATTGAAGACCACCGTCTGCTTGTCGGGTGCCGAGATGCTCTTCATGTCCGCGAGCAGCGACGCAGCGCCCTGCGGGTCGTTGATCTTGACGTTGCGATCGAAGGAGAACTTCACGTCCTTCGAGTCGAGCGCCGAGCCGTCGGAGAAGACGTTCCCCGACTTCAGCGTGCACTTGTACGTCGTCGGGTTCGTGAAGTCGCACGACTGGGCCGCATCGGGCTCTGGCTTGTTGCCACCCGGCGGAATCGTCAGCAGCGTCTGGTAGACGTTGACGATGCCGTCCCAGGAGGGCAGGTCGTAGACGCCGGCAGGGTCGTAGCTGATCGGCTGGTCGATGGTGCCGCGGATGATCGTGCCGCCACCGCCCCCGGAGGAGGTGCTCCCGCCCGAGCTCCCGCATCCAGCCACGACGAGCGCAGCGCTCGCCGCCAAGGTTGCGATTCCAACGACTCTACGATTCATCAAGCCTCCCGGCCTACAGCGGTCGCGCCCCGGCACCAAACACGACCTCTCCTCTCTCGTCCTGTGCCGCCCCGGACCCTATACCCGCCGCGCCGGCGATGGGGTTTCGCCGAGCGCGATTGCCCCGCTAGCCTTAGCCGCGCCAGGCGAGGTAGCTCAGTTGGTAGAGCACACGACTGAAAATCGTGGTGTCGGCGGTTCGATTCCGCCCCTCGCCATCGCCCTGCGCATGAACGTCCCGCATACCCCCTCTGGAGGGGGGTTTCCGGGACGTTCACGGCGCGGGATGTGCTGGCTGGATCCGCTCGCACTCGCGAAGGCGGCGTAGGCTGCTCACGCGAGCTTGCGGACCTTCCACACCTCTTCGCAGGGCCAGCGCCGCGCCCATTCGAGCGAGACGAACGGGTAGCGGGTGGTGGCGCCGTCGGGCGGGCGGACTTCGATGAGCTCGGAGACCTCGAAGCCGTTGGCCCGCAGCAGGGAGATCATCTCGCCGTGGGGGAGGTGGAACTCGACCGAGTCGTCGTCGGACCACTCGAAGCGGTGCATCCCGAACTGCGGGCGCAAGAGCCGATCGCTCGCGGGCTCGCTCTCGCTGTCGGGGACGCAGAGCGCCATCAGCACGGAGTTGGCGAGGAAGACCAATCGCCCGCCGGGCCGCAGGAGGCGCGAAGCCTCCGGGATCCACAGATATGGGTCGCACCAGATGCTGGCGCCGTACTCCGAGATGGCGAAGTCGAAGCTCGCGTCGGGATGGGGAACATCCTCGGCGTTGCCGTGGTGGAGGGGAAAATCGATCCCGTGCGCAGCCTGCAGGCGCCTGGCCGTCTCCAGCTGCGCCTCGCTGTTGTCGATCCCCACGGGCCGCGCGCCGCGGCGAGCCAGCCAGGCCGATACGTAGGCGGTTCCGCATCCCAACTCGATGACGTCCATGCCGCTCGCGTCGTCCGGCAGCATTCGCAGGCCAGTCTCGGGCACGCCCCAGATGCCCCAGGTCGCATCCGCGGTCGCCCAGTTTCGCTCGGCAGCCTCGACGTACTCATGCGCCCACGAGTCCCAGGACTCGCGGTTCCGGCGGACGTGCTCGGGGAGCTCGACCATCCGCTAGATCCGCTCGCGGCCTGACGGGTCTTCATCCGGGCCGGCCAGGCAGAGCTCGGGCGCCGGGCCCAGGACCATCTGGCGCCGCCAGATCGCCGGCGCCCTAAGCGACTCGAGGAACGCCTCGGCGTCCTCGCCGGGTGGCTTGTCGATCCATCGCACCGCTGCGGGCGGTGACGCCTCGCCCCGCACCAGGGCGTAGATCCCGCCCCAGCCCGCGGCCATCAATCCGGCGGCCGCGTTGTGAGGCTCGCGGCTCTCACCGCTGCCCGCGGCGCTGTTCAGCTCGCCGAGCTCGGCCCAGTCGCCGACGAGGTACCAATCCTCGTAGCCCGGCTCGGGCGCAAAGGGCAGCTTCGCGAGCCGAAAGCTCGCCGAGACGAAGCTCAGGCGCTCGTGCAGCTCGCGAAGGTGACCCTCGTACGCGGCCGGGTCGGCGCCGGAGCGCGGCCGATGCCAGAAGACGTAGGCGAGCACCCGGGCATTGCTACCAGGCGACGGCCGGCGACGCCGGCCGGGACGGTTACCCCGTGGGCTCGAGGGCCGCGTTCGTGCCGAGCTCGGTGTGGGCGCGGCTGTCGCTTCCCTTGATCAGGACAAGCGTCGCAACAAGGCCGAGCACGGCGAAGCCGGCGCCCGCGAGGAAGGCGTCGTGGAAGCCGCTGACGAGCACTTCGGGATCGCGCGACGTCCCCGTGACGGAGATCGAGATCGCCGAAAGGATCGCCAGTCCCAGGGCGCCGCCGACCTGCTGCGTGGTGTTGATCAGCCCGCTGGCGAGGCCCGACTCGTGCTCCTCGACTCCCGAGACGGCCGCGATCGTCGTGGTCACGAACGCGAAGCCCAGGCCGACCGCGGCAAACAGCGAGGGACCAAGGATGTCGGCGGCGAAGCTGCCGCCCGCCGAGACCTGCGAGAACCAGACGAGGGCGATGGCGATAAAAGCCATCCCGGCCGCCAGAACCGGCTTGTAGCCGACCCGGGTCACCATCTGCGAGGCGATTCCGGCCGAGACGATGATCGAAACTGCCAGGGGCAGGTACGAAAGCCCCGCGTGGATCGCGCTATAGCCCAGCACCTGCTGCATATACAGGGAGATGAAGAAGAACATCGAAAAGAGCGACGCTCCGACCATGAGCCCCACTGCGTTCGCCCCGGTGAGCGTGCGGATCCGGAAGATCCTGAACGGCATCAGGGGCGATGCCGAGCGCAGCTCGATCACGACGAAGGTCGCGATCAGGGCAACCGATACGGCGAGCAGGGCGATCGTCCGGAAGGAGCCCCAGCCGGCGTTGTTGGCATCCACGAGGGCGTAGACCAGCGCAGAAAGCCCGGCAGTGATGCTGACCGCTCCGGCCGCGTCGAAGGTGCGGCGCTCGCCCTCCGCCCGGCTCTCGGCCAGGAGCCGCGGCGCGATGAAGGCGGCGGCCAGCCCGATCGGGACGTTGACCCAGAGGACCCACTCCCAGCCGAGCCCGTCGGTGAGGACACCCCCGAGCAGCACGCCGGCAGCGCCGCCGCTTCCCGCGACCGCGCCCCAGACGCCGAGCGCCTTGTTGCGTTCGGAGCCGTCGCGAAAGGTCGTGGTGACGATGGAAAGAGCGGCGGGCGAGAGGATCGCCGCGCCCAGCCCCTGCACCGCGCGAGCCGCGATGAGCTGGCCGGAGTTGGTCGCCAGGCCGCCCGCGAGCGACGCGAGCGCAAAGAGGATCAGGCCGCCGACGAAGACGCGCCGCCGGCCGAGCAGGTCGGCCATGCGCCCCCCGAGCAGCAGGAAGCCGCCGAAGGTGAGGACGTAGGCGTTTACCACCCAGGGCAGGTTGCTCTCCGTGAAGTTGAGCGCGTCTCCGATCGTGGGAAGGGCCACGTTGACGATCGATGCGTCGAGGACGACGACGAACTGGGCCACGCAGAGCAGGATCAGCGCGATCCAGCGTCGTTCTTCGGCGGTTCTCGAATCGGTCATGGCTTGCCTTTCGTCCGGGGTGCGAGTACAATCGGAACCAGAGTTCCGGTTCCGGATGGTAACACAACCGGAAGCAAGGTTCCGTTTGACTCCGAGAAAGCAATGACCCCTCCCGAGACGATCACACCGCCCGTACGCGTCCAGCGCGCCGACGCCCGCCGCAACCGCGAGCTCGTGATCCGCGCCGCCCGCAAGCGCATGGCCCGCGAGGGGCTGGAAGCCCAGATGGAGGACATCGCCCGCGATGCCGGCGTGGGCGTCGGCACCGTCTATCGCCACTTCAGCACCAAGGACGAGCTGATCGAGGCGCTGGCCTTCGACCGCTTCGAGCGCCTTCGCGACGTGGCCCACGCCGCGCTCGACATCGACGACCCCGGCGCTGCTTTCGAGACCTTCATCCGCGAGTCCGCTCGCATCCAGACCGAGGACAGGGCCCTCTCCCAGGTGCTCACCTCCCGGCCGGAGGTCATGCAGCCGGCCGCTGAATCGGTCGGCATGCTCGACCTCGTCGCCAAGGTCCTGGGCCGAGCCCAGAGGGCGGGAGCGGTCCGCCGCGACGCGCGCCCCGAGGACATCCCCATGCTGATGTGCGCGCTCGCCGGGACCTTCAAGGGGCCATTCGCCAGCACCGACCGCTATGTGGGAATCATCCTCGACGGCCTGCGATCGCCCGACGCGCGCCGAGCGCGCCTGACCTAGCCCTTATCGGGCCGGGGCGTCGTCGGCGGGCGTGATCGCCTGGCCATCGTTGCCCCGGTCCCACGGGCAGCCCCGGTGATCAAGGCACGCCTGCCGGCCAGTGACGGGCTGCTCATTTCGCGCCCCCGGCGCGGTGGATTCGCACGCGGGTGTTGTACACGGCGGTGCCGGCGGCGTCGGCCTGGGCTGTGTACTGCTGGTAGGGATTCGAGGGACCGAGGGGCACCTCGATCCGCAGGCGCCCCTTCCTCGAGGCTCGGGACCGGAGCTTCGAGTTCGCGTGATCACCGTTCAGGCTGATGCGGTAGCGGCCCCTGGGCACGAGGCAGGCCGGGGTGCGGACGATCGCCGAGCCGCTGCCGGACAGCGTGAAGCTGCGGCACCGGGCCCCTCGCAGGGTCGAGAACTCACGGGCGTCGCGCTGCATGCGCACTCGCCAGCCATAGACCGAATATGTGTCCTCGGCGCTCGTGTACGTGACCTGCCGCGGCCGCCTGCGGGGCTGCTTGAAGTCGTGCATCACGTGCCCCATGCTCCAGCGCAGGTCGCGGGCCCAGTAACCCCAAGTGTGGGTGCCGCCCCCGTAGTCGTTGAAGTAGCTCGGGATCCCCAGTGCCTCGAGTCGGTTGTGGAAGTAGATGGTGTCCTGGTGGACGAGCGACTCGAGGCCGGCGCTCGAGAAGTACCCCGGAATGGTCACGGGATGCGCCGAGTCGTAAGGGCCGGGCGAGCCGTCGCCGGTATAGAGGTAGAGGCGGGTGGCGCGCAGGTTCTCGGCGAGGGTCGCCGGGTCATGTGCCGCCCAGTTCACCTCGTCGCTCACCCGGTCGCCAAAGATCGAGTTCGGCGCCACGCCGTCGAGCCCCACCTCGGTGGCGTTGATGATGAGCGTGCTCCCCAACCGCGCCGGGGGGTCGTAGGCGATGTCGGGCGCCCCGGAGTAGGAGTACGCGGCGCTGAAGAGATCGGGGTGGCGCGCCGCGTAGCTGGTCGAGCAGAACCCGCCCTGCGAGAGGCCGCCGATGGCGCGACCTCGCCGGTTTCGGATCGTCGGCAGGTTGCGATCGACCCAGGGGAGGAGCTGGTCGATGTGGAAGGTCTCCCAGGCGTAGGGCCCCTTGGGCCAGTTGGCACACCAGCCGCCGCCGTCGTGGTCGAGGGCGATGTCCGGCATCACCACGATCAGGCGCTTGCCGGCGGTCGCCTTCTGAGCCTCGCCGACGGTCGTCCAATCGGGTGCCCCACCGCTTGTGCCGTGGAGCAGGTAGAGGACCGGATAGCGGTGGCGGGGATGCGCGCGGTATCCGGCCGGAAAGAGGATGCGCACCTTGGCGGGGGCGGGCAGGGCGCTTGTTTGCAGGCTGGCGGTGATGAGGCGCCCTGACAGGCGCCGCTCGGAGAGCACCTTCAGGCCGGCGGTATCGCGAAGCTCGGGAAGTGCCGCCGCGGCTCGCGGCGCCGCGGGCGCCGACGAGCCGGCCAGGAGGGCGAGCGCCAGCGCCGCGAAGGAACGACCCATGAGCCGGGTGGCCAGCCCCGGCCGAGCCGGAAGCTCGTCGGGCTCGACGCCGAGGCTGTTGAGCGTGCCGGCGAGCATCTCGTAGTGGCCGGCAAGCATGCAGAGCTCGATGAGCTGGCTCTCCGAGAGCCCGGCTGCAAGCGTCGCCCAGGTTGGATCCGAGATGCGCCGCTCGGCGTGGAGCTCGTCCACGGCGCTGATCAGCGCCATTTGGTGCTCTGAGAAGCACCCCGCCCGGCCCCCGGTCCGCACCCCTTCGATCTGCTCCGCCGAGAGCCCGGCCTGGGCCCCGATCCGCTCGTGCTGGCGCCACTCGTATTCGGATCCGCAGTTATGGGTGACGCGGAGGATCACGAGCTCGGTGTCGATCCTGCGGAGGCTGCCCCTGGGCATCAACCGGCCGGCGAAGCGCAGCCAGGCGCGAAAGAGCCGCCGGTGGCGGGCGAGAGTGGTGAACACCCTCGGTGGCGGCCCCCCTGTCGCCCGGCCGATGGCCGAGACGATGAGCCAGTTGAGCGTTCCGATCTCCCGCCGCCCGCCCGGAGCGATGCGCGGCGCCGTTTTGCCCAGTCCCTCGGCCACCCCGGGCACCTTAGGGTCTAGCCTGCCTGGCGTGTGCAGGAAGGTGAGGTCGAGATCCACGATTGCGATGCTCGTGGGATCGGCCGCGGCGGCGCTGGCCATTCCCGCCGGCGCGGGCGCAGCCACGAAGATCACGGTCCTCTCCAACCGGGCGGACCTCGTCTCGGGCAAGAGCGCCCTGGTCAGGATCCACGTTCCCGCTCGCAGCGGGGGATCGGAGCCGGCCCTTCGTCTGAACGGCGCCTCCATCCATCCCCGGCTCCAGCGAAGCGGTGGCGGCTTCATCGGACTGGTCAAGGGCCTTCACCGCGGGCGCAACGAGCTGACGGCGACGCTGCCCGACGGCAGCGGAGCAAGCCTGCGGGTCATCGACCACCCCAACGGCGGCCCGGTGTTCTCGGGCCCCCAGCTCCAGCCGTGGACGTGTGAGGACGGCGCCCGCAACGCCAAATGCGACAAGCGACCGACCTTCTCGTACCTCTACAAGTCGACCGACTCGAACAAGAAGGACCTGCAGCCCTACGACCCGGCCAACCCGCCCGGCGACGTCGCGACTACGACTACCGAGAACGGCAAGACGGTGCCGTTCATCGTCCGCCTCGAGACCGGCTACGAGAACCGCGACCAGTACAAGATCGCGACGCTGTTCGAGCCGGGCAAGCCCTGGTCGGCGCTGCACCCACAGCCTCAGTTCAACCACAAGTTGCTCGTTACCCACGGTGCGAGTTGCGACATCGACTACGAGGTCGGCAACGCCCCCAGCGTCACAAAGTTCAACCCGGCCGACCTCCTCGGCCTCCCGGTCGGCATCCCAACCGGCGCACTCGCGGATGGCGCGCAGTACGCGCTCGGGAAAGGGTTCGTGGTGATGTCGACGGCCCTCGACAACAGCGGCCACAACTGCAACGTCGTCACCCAGGCCGAATCGGTGCTGAGCGCCAAGGAGCACGTCATCGAGCGCTACGGGCGACTGAAGTTCACGATCGGCACCGGTTGCTCGGGGGGTTCGCTCGCCCAGCAGTGGATCGCCAACGCGTATCCCGGCATCTACCAGGGGATCCTCCCGACGTGCTCCTTCCCCGATGCCTGGTCGAGCGCCACGCAGGTGATGGACTATCACCTCCTCCGTACGTACCTCGAGGACCCGTCGCGGTGGGGCAGCGGCATCGCCTGGTCGCCGACCCAGTTCGCCCCGGTGGAGGGCAGCGTCGCCCACGTCAACGCGATTGCCAGCGACCTCGGGTTTTTCGACGCGATCGTTCCCACCCATAACTGCGGCGGCATCTCCGACGCGCAGCGCTATGACCCCCAGTACAACCCCGACGGTGTCAGGTGCTCGATCGCGGATGCGGCGATCAACATCTTCGGTCCGCAGCCAAAGAAGCGCTGGGGGCCGATCGAGCGCAGCTTGGGTCGCGGGTTCGCCGGCGTCGGCGTCGACAACGTGGGGGTCCAGTACGGCCTCGAGGCGCTTCGGAACCTGCAGATCACGCCGGCGCAGTTCGTCGACCTGAACGCCAAGATCGGCGGCCTCAGCATCGATATCCAGCCGACGAAGAAGCGGATCCAGGCGGACCGCCCGGCCCTGCGGCGCGCCTATCGCAGCGGCATGATCAACGAGGCGAACAACCTCGACCGGACGGCGATCATCGACTGCCGCGGCCCGGATCCCGGCGCCGCTCATGACTCCTACCGCGCCTTCGCGATGCGCGACCGTCTCGACCGCGAGAACGGCACCCACGCCAACCAGTCGATCTGGGAAGGGCCGACGCTGATCATCGGCGACACCAAGTGCAATCAGACCAGCCTTGCCGCGATGAACGATTGGCTGGCCGCGGTTCGCCGCGACCACAGCAGCCGCCCGCTGGCGGCGAAGATCATCGCTGACAAGCCTGCGGACGCGGGCGACCAGTGCTGGAGTGGCATCGGCGTGCGCCTGACAAGCGGGCTCTGCCCGCCGGGGATAGTCCCGGTCTACGGGACGCCGCGCACCGTCGCCGGCGATGCCCTCACAACCGACACGAACAAGTGCCAGCTGAAGCCACTGCGCCGAAGCGACTACACGGCCACCTTCTCAGATGCCGAGTGGGCCACCCTGCAGGCGACCTTCCCCAAGGGCGTCTGCGACTTCTCGAAGCCGGGCGTCGACCAGCGCCCGACGGTTCCGTGGCAGACCTACCAGGACGCCCACGGCCAAGTGATCTACGGCGGCGAGCCAATGGGCCGTCCCCCGCACTCGAAGCCTTTCTAGGCGCATTCGCTGTCAGATCGGCAGCCGCGGACCCGACTCAAAGGGGGTGAATCGACGTCCGGACATCCCTCTACCGTGAATCGAGTCATGGAGGCTTCGCCACAGCTCGCAATCCATGCCCCGCTCGCCGAGGCCGAGCCGGTCGCGCGTATCAACGTGTGCGACCTCGCCGAGGGCGACCGGGTCGCCGGCCCCTTCGCCGTACGTGAGCGCACCCGGATGTCGCGCCGAAACGGCGAGGACTTCCTGAAGCTGACGGTCGCCGACCGCACGGGCTCGGTCGAGGCGGTCGCCTGGGAGGACGTCGACGCCCTCTTCGAGGTCTCGGCCCCGGGCTCGGTCGTCGTCGTCGAGGGGCCGTTCAGCGTCCACCCGCAGTACGGAGCCAAGATCACCATTCGGACGCTTCGCACCGCCGCCGACGGCGAATACGACCCGGCCGACCTCATGGAATCCTCGCCCGTCCCGGTCGAGCGGCTCGAGGCCGACCTGCGCGACCTCGTCGCCACTGTCCAGAACCCGGCGCTGCGCGCCCTGCTCGAGCGTTTCTTCAGCCCCCAGTCGCGCTTTTGGCAGCGCTATCGCTCCGCGCCGGCGGCGAAGTACTACCACCAGGCCTACGCGCACGGGCTGCTCGAGCACAGCCTCTCCGTGGCCCAGGCCGTCGGCACGGTCGCCTCTGCCTTCCCCGGTATCGACCGTGATGTCGCCGTCACCGGCGCCCTGCTCCATGACATCGGCAAGACCCAGGCCTACAACGACGATCCCCTCGCCATCGACCTGACCGACGCCGGCAAGCTGATCGGCGAGATCCCGCTCGGCTACTACCTGGTCCGCCGCGAGATGGAGCGGATCGAGGGCTTCGAGCCCGAGCTCGCAAAGGCCGTCCTGCACATCATTCTGAGCCACCATGGGACCCACGCGAACGGGTCTCCGGTCGTCCCCGCGACACGCGAGGCGACGCTGGTACACGCGATGGACAACCTCGGCGGCAAGCTCGGCAGCTTCGACCGCATCGAGCGCGAGCTGCCGGACGGCGAGTCGTGGTCGCGCTTCGATCGCGCCCTCGACGGCTCGGCCTACTTCGGCCCGCGTTAGCTCAAGCCTCGCTGAGCTGGCAATGAGGGATGGCCCGGCCGCCTGGAGCGCCTGTTTTCTGGCAAGCACGATCCAAGAAGGTGGGCTCCTTCATTGCTTCTTGCGTCCGCCGTTCCGTTTGTTGTTCTGTCCCGTCGCCTGGTCGAACGACTTCTGGGCGGAGTGGAGGCCGTGGTTGACCGAATGGGTCACGTCGTGGGTGATCGACTCGGTCGTGTTCAGGACGGGCTTGACGATCAGGAAGTACACCGCCGCAAGGATCGCGACGGTCACGACGAGCCGCATGAGCGAGCTGACGATCACGGCCTGATCATTCCACTCAGCCGAAGAGGAGCTTGGTGGCGAGGTCCTTGCAGTGGAGCATCGGCACCAGCTTGAAGCCGGCCCGCTCGACGCAGGTGCGGATGCTCGTGGCGCCCGCCGAGTTTCCCTGCGCGGCGACGCTCGTGGCGTAGGAGATGGAGATGTTGCGCGGCGAGAAGAGGTTCGTCAGATGCTCGCCGGCGTTGGCGCAGGCGTGCATCTTCCGCAGATCGTTGCCCGCATGCCTCACGCAGGCTCTGAGCATCCGCGAAGCCTGGTACCAGGGCTGGCTGCCGGCCAGCGCGTTCGAGGCATAGCTGAGCGCTCGCTGGCGCTCGCCCGAGACCTGCGCTCGCTGCTGCTGGACGCTGGCCTCGTGAGTGGCTCGGTTGACGCTGCGGTTGACGTCGTGGCTGATCGACTCGGTCGTATGCAGGACCGGCTTGAGAACCAGGAAGTAGACGGCGACGAGGACGCCCACGGTCGTCACCAGTCTGATGATGCCGCTGATTGCGGTGTCGGCCCCCAACATCCGCCCGCAGGGTATCCCAGGGCAGGGCGCAAATTGCGAACTTGGGCGGGGGGAGAACCTCCCGGCTCTCTCTATTCTCGCTGGGATGGCCAAGGACACCGAGAAGCTGATCCGCCAGCTCTCGCTGATTTCGTTCCTGATGGCGAACCGCCGGCCGGTGTCGGCGCTCGAGATCAAGCAGGAGGTCGAGGGGTACAGCTCGATGAACGAGGACGCGTTCGCGCGGCGCTTCTATGCCGACCGCGCCGAGCTCGAGAGCCTCGGCATCACTCTCCAGGTCCAGAAGCCGTCGGAGGGATTCTTCGAAGCCGAGCTCTACGCGCTGCCGCCGGAGAACTACTACCTGCCGCGGATCGAGTTCTCCGACCCGGAGCTGGCGGCGCTGCGCACGGCGCTCAGCCTGCTCGACGGCGAGTTCGCATACGCCGAGCCCCTTCGGCTGGCACTCCAGCAGGTCTCCTGGGGCCGGCCCAACCCGATGCCTCCCGGAGAGGCGGCGCCGATCGACGTGCGCCTTCAGCCCTCATCCGGCGGGCGTGAGCTCTCCCAGCGCCTTGCGAAGATCGAGACGGCGATCTCACGCCGCAAGACGATCGAGTTCAGCTACTACACGATGCAGCGCGGCGACGTCGCTGACCGGGTCGTCGATCCGTATCACCTGGTTTTCCGCGACGCCCAGTTCTATTTGATCGGCCACGCCCACGAGCGCGACGCGGCGCGGGTCTTTCGACTCTCGCGGATACGGGGCAAGGTTTCCTACGCGAGCAAGGCCGAGCACGACTTCACGCCCCCCCAGAACTTCGATCGCCGCGACTACGCCTCGCGAGCGGATTGGCAGATGGGCGAGATCGAGGGCACCGCAGCGGTCTTCTTGCGCGAACGGATCGCCTGGCTCGTCGAACGCGACTTCGGGACCTTCGGAAGCCTGCGGAAGGCGAAGCCCTCCGACAAGGCGAAGGGGAAGGGCGAGGTTTATGAGACCGAGTACGCCTCGCGCCGGCAACTGATCTCGTGGGTGCTCGGCTGGCGCGAGAACGCCGGCCTGATCGCCCCGCCGGATCTAGCCGCCGAGGCCGGCGAGCGCGTAGACCTACTTCGCGAGCGCCACGGCCCCGATTTCAAGACCGCGAAGGTCGTCTCGCGCCCCATCGCCGACGGCGCGCGCTCGTCGCGCAACGGAAGCTCGCGCTCCAACGGCCGCGGCGAATCGGTGATTCGCCCCGAGCGCTTCGCGCGCCTCGTCACCCTCGCGGGGCTCCTGATCGGCGCCGCCCGCGAGGACCGGAGGATCCCCGTGGGCGAGGTGGCCGACGAGCTGAACCTCAGCCACGAGGAGCTCCAGGAGGACCTGGAGGTGCTGAACGTCGTCAACTTCGGCGGCGGGACATACGTCCTCTACGCCGAGATCGTCGGCGACGAGATCGAGGTCGACCCCGATACGTACGGCGACAACTTCGCCCGGCCCGCGCGCCTCCTTCCGTTGGAGGCGAAGGCGTTGGTCGCCGCCATCGACCTCTTCGGCGACCACCTGCCGGAGGCAGGGCTCGGCAGCGCCCGCACGAAGATCGTCGACGCGCTCGGTCACGACCCGTCCGAGGAGGGCCTGGAGATCGCCCCTGGGAGCGACGACTCCGAGGTCGTATCGATCGTCAACGAGGCGATCCGCGACCGCCGCCTGCTCGAGCTCCACTACTACAAGGAGAACGAGGACCAGTTCACCAAGCGGGAGGTCGAGCCCTACCAACTGGTCAGCGGGCCCGAGGGCTGGTACCTCGGCTGCTACGACCTCGCTCGGGAGGACACCCGGCACTTCCGCCTGGATCGCATCAAGGAGGCAGACGTCACGGGCGACGAGTTCGAGCCGCGCGACGGCATCGACGACCGCCTCGCCGAGCAGGAGTGGCTGGCACGCGGAGAGGTCGGCACCGCGGGTGTTGCCCGCGTCTGGGTGTCGCCTGAGCGGGCGAGATGGCTGCGCGAGGAGCGCACCGTGGTCGAGGAGCATTCCGACGGCGCCGTGGTGGTCGAGATCCCCTACGGGTCCGCCGAGTGGCTCGTGCGCGAGATCCTTCGCGGGGCGGGCGATCTCGTCGTCCTCGAGCCGGCAGACGCACGCGCGGCTGTGCTCGAAGCGGCCTCGGGCGGTTAGCGTCCCGGCCGTGGAGGCGGCCCCCGGCCACCCCGAGATCGTTCGGATCGTCGCGCCCAACCCGGGCCCGATGACCCTCGAGGGCACCAATACGTACGTCGTCGCGGCGGGCGAGGGCCGCTTTGTCATCGACCCTGGCCCCAATAATCCGGGACACATCGCGAAGATCGAAGAAGCCGCGAAGCAGCAGGGCTGTATCGCCGGAGTCCTCCTCACCCACTCGCACGCTGACCACTCGCAGGCCGCGCCGCTCCTCTCGGCTCCGATCCTGCTCGGATCGGTCGGCACCACGGACGAGGCCGATCCGCTCGCGCCGCCGGCGGATGCCGTCACGTCGGAGAAGACCGTGGGTCCCTTCGAGGTCGTGCCGACCCCCGGCCATGCCGCCGACCACGTTGCGCTCTCCCTCGGCGACGTTTGTTTTTGCGGCGATCTCGTGCTCGGTCACGGGTCGAGCTTTGTTCCCCCCGACGGGGGCTCGCTCGCCGCGTACATGGAATCGCTGAATCTAGTCCGCGATTTGGGGCCGACCCTTCTCTGCCCCGGCCACGGGCCATGGATCACAAACCCGAAGGCCAAGCTCGACGAGTACATAGAGCACCGCCTCGACCGCGAGCGCCGCCTCGCCGCCGCGCTCGATTCCGGCGAGCGCTCGCGGGCGAAGCTGCTGGAGATGGCATGGTCCGACGTGTCCTCCGAGCTTCGGCCCGCGGCGGCGATAGTGATGCAGGCGCATCTCGAAAAGCTCGAGGCCGAAGGCCGGCTTCCCAACGACCTGGGCGACTGAGCTCGATAATCGGGTCATGTCGCGCCGAGACGAGATCGTGCTCACCGACGCCGAGCGGTCGGAGTTGCTCGACTCCGAGCGCATAGTCGCCGTCGCCAGCCTCGGCAGGGACGGCTGGCCGCACCTGATGCCGCTCTGGTACGTACCGCGCGACGGCGAGGTATGGATCTACACCTACGCCAAGTCCCAGAAGGTGCGAAACCTCGAGCGCGACCCGCGGGCGACGCTCCTGATCGAGACCGGGCACGAGTACTCAGAGCTCCGGGGAGTGCAGATCCAGGCGAGGGCCGAGATCCACCGCGACCACGACACGGTCTTTGTCCTGGCCGAGGAGCTGACCCTGCGCTACGCGCCTGGCCTCGAGTCGCTCGGCGAGGACGCCGCGGCGGCGCTCGAGGCGCAGGCGCGAAAGCGAGTGGCGATCCGATTCGTCGCACAGCGGACGGCGAGTTGGGATCACAGCAAGCTTGGCGGAACCTACTGAGCGACCAGCTAGCCTCTTCCGCGGCAATGGACTTGGGGAGCCTTAAAGGACTGATCCTCTCGGGCGGCGCGGGAACTCGTCTGCGGCCGATAACGCATACGTCGGCAAAACAACTCGTTCCGGTCGCCAACAAGCCCGTTCTCTTCTACGGAATCGAGGCCCTGGTGCAGGCCGGAATAACAGAGATAGGCATCGTCATCGCGCCGGAGACCGGCCTCGAGATCCGCGCGGCCGTCGGCGACGGGTCGCAATTCGGCGCGACGATCACCTACGTTCCGCAGGCTGAGCCGCTCGGGCTCGCTCACGCCGTGCTCACCGCGGAGGACTTCATCGGCGACTCGCCCTTCGTCATGTACCTGGGCGACAACCTCTTGCGCAACGGCATCACCGATCTGGTGGGCGCCTTTCGCTCCTCCGGCCCCGATGCCCTGATCCTGCTGACCTCCGTTCCCGACCCGTGGCACTACGGCGTGGCTGAGCTGAACGGCTCCGACGTGGTCCGCCTCGTCGAGAAGCCGGTCGACCCCCCCAGCGACCTTGCGCTCGTCGGTGTCTACATGTTTGCGCCGTCGATCTTCGACGCGGCCCGGGCCATCGAGCCGTCAGCCCGCGGCGAGCTCGAGATCACCGATGCGATCCAGCACCTGATCGACGGCAAGCAGCGGGTCGAGAGCCACCGCGTCTCGGGATGGTGGAAGGACACCGGGCAGCTGGCGGACATGCTCGAGGCGAATCGCTTGGTGCTCGAGGATGGAACCCGGCGAATTGAGGGCGACCTCAGCGACGACACCAAGGTGGAGGGCAGGGTCGTGATCGCGCCGGGCGCTTGCCTCCAGCATGCCGTCGTACGGGGGCCGGCGATCATCGGCGCCGGCGCTCGCATCACCGATGCCTTCGTCGGTCCCTATACGTCGGTGGGCGAGGGCGTTGTCATCGAGCGCTGCGAGGTGGAGCACTCGATTCTGCTCGCCGGGGCGAGCGTCGTGGGCCTCCAGACGCGCCTGGAAGCGAGCCTGCTCGGCCGCAACGTGAGTCTCAAGCGCGGCGACGCCGTGCCGAAGACTCTGCGGATGATCGTCGGCGACAACTCGGAGATCACGATCCCGTGAGGATCCTGGTCGCGGGCGCCGGGGGAATGCTCGGGCAGGACCTGGTGGAGGCATGTCGCGCCGCACGCCACGAGGTCGCCGCCTTTACCCGCGGGGAGCTCGACATCACCGATCCGGCGGCCATCGAGGAAGCGCTCGCGGCCGCAAGTTTCGACGCTGTGGCCAACTGCGCCGCGTACACGGACGTCGACGGGGCCGAGTCTCACGAGCGGGATGCGATGCTGATCAACGATCAGGGCGCTGCCTTCCTCGCGGCCGCGGCCGCGCGCGCCGGCGTCAAGGTTCTCTATCCATCCTCCGACTACGTCTTCGACGGCAGCAAACGCAGGCCCTATGTCGAGTCCGATCTGACCCGCGCCATCTCCGCTTACGGCCGTTCGAAGCAGGCCGGCGAGACCTCGGTTGCCGTTGCCAACCCGAAGCATTTCGTCGTCCGCGCGTCGTGGCTCTTCGGCGTGAACGGCCGCAACTTCGTTGAGACCATGCTGCGGCTGGGTCGCGAGCAGCCCGAGGTGATGGTTGTGTCCGACCAGGTGGGCTGCCCCACATACACGCGCCATCTCGCCAAGGCGCTGGTGGCGCTCCTCGAGGGCGAGGCCTACGGCGTCCATCACGCGGCCGGCGGCGGTCAGTGCTCGTGGTACGAGTTCGCGCAGGAGATCTTCGACCAGGCCGAAGTGGAATGCAGAGTGCTCTCCGCCTCGACTGCCGAGCTGCAGCGCCCCGCCCCGCGGCCCGCCTACTCGGTGCTGCGAAGCGAGCGGGGCGAGCTCCCGGCGATGCCGAGCTGGCGCGAGGGCCTTCGCGAGTACATGGCCGAACGCGAGCACGCCGGAGCCGCCGCATGAGGGTTCTCGTCACCGGCGGTGCCGGCTTCATCGGATCCGCGTACGTCCGCCATCGGCTGGAGGTACACCCCCGCGACACAATCCGCGTGCTCGACAAGCTCACCTATGCGGGTCGCTGGGAGAACCTCGAAGGTCTCGACTCCGCACGCCTGGAGACGGTGCAGGGAGACATCGCCGATCGCGAAGCGGCAGCAGCGGCCGTCGAGGGGACAGACGCGATCGTCAACTTCGCCGCCGAGTCACACGTCGACCGCTCGATCGAGGCACCGGGCGAATTCATCCAGACCGACGTCTTCGGCACCTACGTCCTGCTCGAGGCGGCGCGCGACGCGGGGATTCGCCACCTTCAGGTCTCGACCGACGAGGTGTACGGCTCAATCGAGTCGGACTCGTTCACCGAGGCCTCACCGATCCACCCGAGCTCGCCCTATTCGGCATCGAAGGCGGGCGGCGACCTCCTGGTCGGCGCCTACCACGAGACCTACGGCGCCGACGCGCTCATCGTGCGCGCCTCCAACAACTATGGCCCCCGCCAGCATCCCGAGAAGCTGATTCCCCTGTGCGTGTTGAACGCCCTCGCCGGCGATCCTCTGCCCGTCTATGGCGACGGCATGCAGGTCCGCAACTGGCTCTACGTCGACGATTTCGCCGCGGCAATCGACCTCGTCCTCGAGTCCGGAAGGCCGGGCGAGGTCTACAACGCAGGCGGCCCGGATGAGCTTCCCAACATCGACGTCGTGCGGCGGATCCTCGAGCTCACCGACCGCGACGAGTCCCTGATCCAGCATGTCACCGACCGCCTGGGACACGACCGTCGCTACTCGCTGGGCTCCGAGAAGATCGCGGACGAGCTGGGCTGGAGCGCGCAGGTTCGCTTCGACGAAGGGATCGAGCAGGCTGTCGCCTGGTACCGCGAAAACGAGGCCTGGTGGGGGCCGATCCGCTCGGGCGAGTTCCGCTCCTATTACGAGCGCCAGTACGGGCGCTCGCTGGGCTGATCAACGTCCCTGGTTCCACCCTATGAGGTGGACTGCGGGACGTTCGTGGCCCGCCGAGGCCGTTCGCTAAAGTCGATCGGTTGGCCACTGATCGAAATCAAGGTGCGAATCCAGCACTAGAGCCTTTCTCGGCGCCCGTGCGGCGCTGGTTCGAGGCTTCGTTCGAGGCGCCCACGCCTGCGCAGACGCAGGGCTGGCCGGCAATCGCCGGCGGTGCCAACACCCTGATCTGCGCGCCCACCGGTTCCGGCAAGACGCTCACGGCCTTCCTGTGGGGAATCGACCGTCTGGCACGTAAGCCCGAGGAGCTTGGCTTGGGCGTGCGCATCGTCTACGTCTCCCCGCTGAAGGCCCTCTCCTACGACGTGGAGCGCAACCTGCGCGCGCCGCTTCGCGGGATCGGCGACGTCGAAGTGGCGGTGGGCTTGCGCACCGGCGACACCCCCCAGCGCGAGCGCCAGGCGATGCTGCGAAAGCCGCCGGATATCCTGATCACAACGCCCGAGTCGCTCTATCTGATGATGAGCTCGCAGGCACGGGACATCCTCGGCGGCGTCGAGGCGGTGATCGTCGACGAGATCCACGCCGTCGCGCAGTCCAAGCGCGGCGCCCACCTAGCGCTGACCCTGGAGCGCCTCTCCCATCTCGTCGCCGAGAACGGCGACCCCGATCCGCAGCGGATCGGCCTGTCGGCGACGCAGCGCCCGCTCGAGCGGATCGCGCGGTTCCTGGTTGGCCCGCGACGCCACTGCGAGGTGATCGACGCAGGCATCCGCAAGGAGCTCGATCTCAAGATCCATGTCCCCGTCGAGGACATGAGCGACCCGGGGGCGTCGAACCAGCCGCAGGACGAGCTCGCCGCCAGCTTCGACGGCGCCTCCAATCCGCGGTCGATCTGGCCCGCCATCTACCCCGAGATCCTGAAGCTGGTGCGCGAGCACACCTCGACGTTGGTGTTCGTCAACAACCGCCGCGCCGCCGAGCGCATCGCCAAGCGCCTGAACGAGCTGGCCAACGAGGAGCCCGAGCAAGAGCTGCCGGCGACAGAACACGCAACTCCGCCGGGATCCTCCCAGCGAGCGCAAGCGAGCGGTGATCCCGGCAAAGCCGGGATTCGTCCGGTCCCGTCGGGTTCGGGCGCCGACGCAGAGAACGCCATGGTCGAGATTGCGCGGGCGCACCATGGCTCGCTGGCGCATGAGGAGCGCTTGGTCGTCGAGGAGCTCCTGAAGTCGGGGCAGCTTCCCTGCCTCGTGGCGACGTCGTCGCTGGAGCTCGGCATCGACATGGGCGCCATCGACCTCGTGATCCAGATCGAGTCGCCGAAGTCGGTGACGCGCGGCTTGCAGCGCATCGGGCGCTCGGGTCACACGCTTGACGCCGTCTCGGTCGGGCGCATCTTTCCCAAGTTCCGCGGCGACCTGGTCGAGTGCGCGGTGGTCGCCAAGCGCATGCGCGACGGCGACATCGAGGAGACGATCATTCCGCGCAACCCGCTCGACGTGCTCGCGCAGCACCTCGTTTCGATGTGCGCCGACATCGAGTGGGAGGTGGACGCCGTCGAGAAGCTGATCACCGCCACCGAGTCGTTCTCCGAGCTCTCTCGCGACCAGCTAGAGAACGTCCTCGACATGCTCGACGGCCGCTACCCGTCGGACCGCTTCGCCGAGCTGCGCCCGCGTCTCGTCTGGGACCGCACGGCTGGCACGATCCGCGGCCGCAAGGGAGCACGTCAGCTCGTCGTCACCAACGCCGGGACGATTCCCGATCGCGGCCTCTACGGAGTTCACCTGCCCGATGGCCGTCGCGTCGGCGAGCTCGACGAGGAGATGGTCTACGAAGCTCGGCCCGGCCAGACCTTTTTGCTCGGCGCAACCACCTGGCGGATCGAGGACATCACCCGCGACCGGGTGATCGTCACCCCCGCTCCGGGCGTGCCGGGCGCGGTTCCGTTCTGGAAGGGCGACGGCATCGGCCGTCCCGCCGAGCTGGGCCGCGCGATCGGCGCCTTCGCTCGTGAGGCCGTTTCGATGAAGCCGGCTCGGCTGGAGCGCGAGTACGACCTCGACCGTCGCGCCGCCGAGAACCTGATCGCCTATCTGCGCGAGCAGCAGGCCGCCACACGCGTGGTCCCGTCCGACGAGACGATCGTGGTCGAGCGCTTTCGCGACGAGATCGGCGACTGGCGCCTTTGCGTCCTCTCGCCGTTCGGAGGCCGCGTTCATGCCGCGTGGGGGCTGGCGCTCTCACGCCGCATCCGCGAAGAGCGCGACCTCGAGGCGGACGCGATCTGGTCCGACGACGGCATCGTCGTCCACCTTCCCGACGCCGATGAGCCGCCGCCGGCCGACCTGGTGCTGATCGAGCCCGACGAGGTGGAGGACATGGTCGTGGCCGAGCTTTCGGGTTCGGCGCTCTTCGGCGCCCGCTTCCGTGAGAACGCCGCCCGCTCGCTGCTCATCCCGCGTGCCTATCCCGGCAAGCGCACCCCGCTTTGGCAGCAGCGCCTTCGCGCTCAGAGCCTCCTGGAAGTGGCGAAGGACTTCCCGCGCTTTCCCGTGATCCTCGAGACGTACCGCGAGTGCCTGCGCGACGTCCTCGACGTACCCGCGCTGGAGGCGCTCCTTCGCGACCTTCACGCGCGCCGGATCTCGCTGGTCGAGGTCGAGACGCCGACGGCCTCGCCTTTCGCCTCCTCATTGCTCTTCGACTACGTCGCCACCTACATGTACGAGGGCGATACGCCCAACGCCGAGCGCCGTGCTGCCGCCCTCGCCCTCGACCGCGAGCTCCTGCGCGAGCTGCTGGGACAGGAGGAGCTGCGCGAGCTGATCGATTCGGAAGCGCTGTCAGACGTGGAGGAGTCGCTGCAGCACCTAAAGTCCGAGGCGCGCGCCGGCGACCGGGATGCGCTTCAGCAAATCCTCAGGCGCTTGGGAGACCTGACGGAGGCGGAATGCGAGGAGCGGACGGCCGACGGTTACTCCGCCGCGTCGATGCTGGCCAAGCTCGAGTCCGAGCGGCGCGCGGCTCCCGTTCGCATCGCGGGCGAGAAGCGCTGGATCGCCGCGGAGGACGTGGGCACGTACCGCGACGCGCTGGGAGTGCCGCCGCCGCCCGGCCTGCCGGAGTCGTACCTATCAGACGTCGAGGCGCCCATGGCCGCGCTCATGCGCCGCTATGCCCGCACCCATGGCCCGTTCACCACCGCCCGCCCGGCGGAGCGCTACGGCGTCGATCCATCCTCGGCGCTGAGGGAGCTGGAACGCGAGGGAGCCCTCGTCCGCGGCGAGCTGCTGCCTGGCGGGTCCGAGCGCGAATGGTGCGACGCCGAGGTCCTTCGCCGCGTACGCCGGGCGAGCCTCGCCCACCTTCGCAAGGAGGCCGAGGCAGTCGATCAGGTCGAGCTGGCCCGCTTCTTGCCGCAGTGGCAAAACGTCGACGCCCACCGGCCGGCGGGAGCGGGCCCCGATCGCCTGCGCGAGGCGCTGGTCTCCCTTCAGGGCGCGGCGGTTACCCCGGAGGTCTGGGAGCGCGACGTTCTTCCCCGGCGTTTGGGGGCCTACAGCCCGAGCTGGCTCGACAAGCTCTCGACGGCGGGCGAGCTGGTGTGGATCGGCGCAGGGGCGCTGGGATCGAGCGGCAAGGTCGCCATCTACTTCCGCGAGGACGTGCGGCTCGCGGGGCCGCCTCCGGCGAACGCCAAGCTGGAGCGCCCCGCTGGCGAGATCCACGACCTCATCCGCGAGCGTCTTTCCGCGGGCGCCTGCTTCTGGCTCGATTTGGTCGCCGAGCTGGAGCCTTCGGCCGGGGAGCTTCACGGCGCGCTTTGGGACCTCGCCTGGGCGGGTGAGGTCACCAACGACGCCTTCGCCCCGCTTCGCGCCCGCCGCCTTCGAGCGGTGAACGCCAGCCGGCAGCGCGCCGGCAGACGCTTCGCCTCCCACCGCCCGGGCGCCGGTGAGGCGGTGCAGGGCCGCTGGTCGCTCACGGCGTCGCTGTTCGCAGGCGCGCCCGCGGCGGGCCCGCGGCTTCGCGCCCAGGCGGAGTTGATGCTGGAGCGCCATGGTGTGGTCACCCGGGAATCGGTCCTGGCCGAGGGCGTCCCCGGCGGCTTTTCGAGCCTCTACGGCGAGCTGTCGAACCTGGAGGTCCTTGGCACGGCGCGCAGGGGTTATTTCGTCGAGGGCCTGGGGGGCGCCCAATTCGCGCTCTCTGGGGCGATCGAGCGACTGCGATCGATGCTGCCGCCGGAGGGAGAGCACCTTGTGCTCGCCGCAACGGATCCCGCCAACCCTTATGGCGCGTCGCTGCCGTGGCCGAAGCTCGAGGGTGGCCGCCGCCCCAGCCGCACTCCCGGCGCCTTCGTCCTCACGCGCGACGGCCTGTCGCTCCTATTCGTCGAGCGGGGCGGACGGGGCATCCTGCGTCTTGCCCCGCTCGAGGGCGCGGAGCTGGCGGCGGCCATTGGGGCGCTGGTGCAAGCAGCTCACGGCGGCCTGGTCCCGAAGCTGGGAATCGAGCGCGTGGACGGCGAGCCGGTTATCGGCTCCGAGCTCGAGTCCGTCCTGCTCGAGGCCGGGTTCGCCCGCCAGCCTCGTCGCCTCGTCGCCTCCGTCTAGGGCACTCCTCATGCCCGAGGGCGACACGATTCACCGGATCGCGGAGCGCATGCGGATCTCCCTGGCCGGCAGGACCATCGAGCGGAGCGAGGGTCCAAGCCCTCGCTCCCCCCTGCATACGCGGGCGTCCGAGCTGCGCGGACGGACCCTCGAATCCGTGGAGGCACGCGGCAAGCACCTGATCGCCCACTTCTCCGACGAGGTTGCTCTGCACAGCCACCTGGGGATGAACGGACGCTGGTTCATCCGCGCCGATGGACGGCTTCCCTACGGCAAGCCGTGGCTCGTCCTCGCCTCCGGCCGCGCGGTCGCCTCGCAGGCGGGCGGCAAGACCCTGCGGCTCGTGAGCGAATCGCGGCTTCGAAACGATCCCGGCCTCGCGCAGCTGGGGCCCGATCCCCTCGCGCCCGGGTTCGATCGTGAGGAGGCGGCGGGACGCCTGTTACGAGCCGGGGCGACGACCGCGATCGGCGAGGCCCTCCTCGACCAGAGCCTCATCGCGGGCGTCGGCAACGTCATTCGCATCGAGGCCTGCTTTCGCGCACGGATCAGCCCGTGGCGGCCGGTTGGCGAGCTCGACCCCGACGAGGCGGTGCGCGTCGTCGCCGAGAGCGAGCGCGTGATGCGCGCCACCCTGCGCACCGGCCGTCGCACAGCGACCATGTACAAGCCGGCAGGCCGCGTCTGCCCGCGCTGCGGCGGGCCGGTCAGCTCACGTGGGCAGGGTGACGCCAACCGCTCGACGTACTGGTGCGAGCGCTGCCAAACCTAAACGGGGTCAGACCCCTTAATGCGCCGCTAGCAATTGCTCGGCGGCGCCAACCGCCTGGCCGCGGGCGATAATGCGCTCGTGGGGCCCACCGAACTTCTTGCGAACGTCCCGCTTTTCTCCGAGCTCTCCGCCGAGGAGCTCGAGCGTGTGGCGCGCGTCGCCGTGCCTCGCTCGTACCCCAAAGGCGTGCGCGTCTTTCACGAGGGCGACACCTCTGACGCCTGCTACGTCGTCAGGCAGGGGGATTTGCGGGTCACACGCGAGCATTCCGACGGCCGCGCGATCTCCCTCGCGACGCTCGGCCCCCGCGACATCTTCGGCGAGCTGGCGATGCTCGACGGCGGTACGCGCTCGGCGAGCATCGAGACGCTGTCCGATTGCGAGCTCCTCGCTCTTCCCGCCGCCGACATGCGCCGCGTCATCGCCGATCACGGCGAGATCGCAGCCAAGCTCATCGCTGCGCTCACCCGACGCCTGCGAGAGACCAACGAGCGCGTGGCGCGGCAGTCGTTTCAGACGGTCCCGAGCCGGGTGGCCGGTGTGCTCCTGCAGCTCGTCGCGGAAGAGACCGTGCCCGACGGCCGCGAAGGAGTCACCCTGAAGATGAACCAGATCGACCTCGCCCAGCTCGCCGGCACGTCACGTGAGAGCGTCAGCCGCTTCCTGGCCACCCTGGAGCGCGCAAATGTGGTCAGGGTGGGCCGCGGCCGGGTAACGATCGTCGAGCCACGACGGTTGCGCTCCTACATCTTCTAAGCCAATGAGCGCGGATGCCGGCTTCGAGCGCCGGCGTGAGGCGATGGTCGCCGACCAGCTCCGGGGTCGAGGGATCGACGACGAGCGGGTTCTCGCCGCGATGGGGGCGGTGCCGCGGGAGCTCTTCATCCCGCCGGCGCTCCGCCACGAGGCCTATCAGGACGGCGCGCTTCCAATCGGCCACGAGCAGACGATCTCGCAGCCCTGGATCGTCGCCGCGATCTGCCAGGGACTTCGGCTTCAGGGTGATGAGAGGGCGCTGGACGTGGGAGCGGGCTCCGGCTACTCGGCGGCGGTGCTGGCGCGGCTGGCGGCGCACGTCATGGCGGTCGAACGCATCCCGGCGCTCGCACAGGGCGCTGAGGAGGCTCTGGCCGAGCTTGGAGCCGGCAATGTGGAGATCGTGATTGGTGACGGCAGCGCGGGACTCGAAGGCCGCGGCCCCTTCGACGCCATCGCCGTTCACGCCAGCGCTCCGGCGCCCCCGCCGGGGTTGATCGCACAGCTCGCACCTGGGGGCCGCCTCGTGGTCCCCGTTGCGGAGCCCGGGGTCGACGTGCTGACCGTGTTCAACCGGGTCTCGGATGGCGGCGCCCTCGAAACAGATGTCATCGGCCCATGCCGGTTCGTGCCGCTGATCGGCGAGCAGGGCTTCGACGGATAGTCTGGCTTCGATGCCGGCACGGATAGTCGTCTTCGGAGCCACCGGGTATACGGGTCGGGCGGCCGTCGAGGCCTTGGTGGATCGAGGCGCCCGCCCCGTGGTCGCCGGCCGCTCCCGCGAGAAGGTCGAGGCCCTCGCGGCTGAGCTTGGCGGCCTCGACAGCGCGGTCGCCGACGTCGCCAGCGCGGCTTCGGTTCGTGCGTTGCTCGAAGCCGGCGACGTGCTGCTGACGACGGTCGGGCCCTTCAACCGCTGGGGTCCCGCCGCGGCCGAGGCGGCCATCGACGCCGGTGCCCACTACATCGACTCCACCGGCGAGCCGGGATTCATCCGCCGGGTCTTCGAGGAGTACGGGCCGCGTGCCGAGCGCGCGGGCATCGGCATGTTGACCGCGTTCGGCTACGACTACGTGCCGGGCAATCTTGCCGGTGCCTTGGCTTTGCGCGATGCCGGCGAGCGGGTGGCACGCGTCGACATCGGCTACTTCGTGTCCGGCCGCCCGAGCGAACCCGCCGGAGCCTCGCCGATCGCAAAGCTCGCCGGCGGCATGGGCGGGATGAGCGGTGGAACTCTGGCGTCCACCCTCGGGGCGATGGCAGATTCCAGCTTCTCCTTTCGCGGCGGCAAGATCGTCACCGAGCGAACCGCAAAGCGCGTCGGGGCTCTCGTTCTCTGCGGCAAGCGCCGGCAGGGCATCAGCGTTGGGGCATCCGAGCACTTCGCGTTGCCGCGGTTGGCGCCGAATCTCCGCGAGGTCAACGCCTACCTGGGCTGGTTCGGATCTCTGTCGAGGGTGGTGCAGGCAACCGCGGCCTTCAACGGGGGCGTCGCCGCGCTTCCCGGCGGCCGGGGCGCGATGCGAGCGCTCGCCGGGCGCGCTTCGGGCTCGACCGGCGGACCGTCGCTTCAGGCCCGGGCCCAGACGCGCTCGCAGGTCGCAGCGGTCGCCTACGACGATGCCGGCAAGACGCTTGCCACGACCACGCTCGCAGGAGTCAATGGCTACACCTTCACCTTCGAGATGCTCGCATGGGGCGCGATCGCTGCCTCCGAAGGCGACCTCAAGGGCGCCGGAGCCCTCGGCCCAGCGGATGGATTCGGCGTCGACCGGCTCCGCGAGGGAGTCGAGAGCGCCGGGCTCGTCGTACAGTAAGAGCGATGACCGGCGGCCTCCTCGTTCTCAACTTCTTCTCGACGGCCTTCATCGACCAGCTAAAGCGCGGCCGCAAGACCGCCACGATCCGGCTGGGCGACAAGTCGCGCAAGTATCAGCGCGGGCAGGTTGTCTGGATCACCGTGGGCTACCAGCATTCCCCTCGCGAGAAGATCTTCGCCGCCTGCATCGACGAGGTCGAGGTCAAGCGCGTTCGCGAGCTTTCGCCCCGGGACGTCGAGCACGACAACCCGGAGTTTCGCCGCGTCGAGGAGACGATGAGCTTTCTCGCGCAGATCTACGGACGCGAGATCTCGCCCGACGACACGGTCACCGTCGTGCGCTTCTCGCAGATCGTCGAGTCGCATCCTTCCCAGATGGGCAACGGCGGCACCCCTTCGCGCAACTGATCCTCTCGCCCGCATGGCTCGCGACTACGAGTTCCTGACCACGTGGGTCCTCACCGCTCCTCGCGAGCGAGTGTGGGACGCGATCTACGAGTCCGAGCGCTGGCCTCAGTGGTGGCGTGGGGTCGTGGAGGCCGAGCGCGAGGCAGAGGGTGACGCCGCCGGCCTCGGCCAGATCGGCCGTTACGTGTGGCGCTCGAAGCTTCCCTACAACCTCGAGTTCCGGATGCGCACGACGCGGGTCGAGCGCCCACGTCTGCTCGAGGGCGAGGCCTCGGGCGAGCTGGCGGGGGTCGGGCGCTGGCGCCTGTTCAAGGACGACGGCGCCACGGCTGTGATCTACGAGTGGAACGTGCACACCACGAAGCTCTGGATGAACGCGCTGGCGCCCGTCGCAAAGCCCGTCTTCGCCTGGAACCACGACTGGGTCATGCGCAACGGAGGCATGGGGCTGGCCGAGCTCCTGGGCTGCGAGCTTCTCGCCAGCGACTAAACCAAGCGCGGTCCGGCCCCTCAGCAGAACGCTCAAACAGCGAATCTGCCTTGAACAGACTTAGATCGCCGGTTACACTGCGGGAACGTGGCACTCTCACCTGTAGAGTGCCAGGAACCTACGAATCCAACCAACCAGAGCGTGCCCAGCACGCACGGAGGTACACACATGAACCTGAAGCCGCTTGGCGATCGCCTGATCGTCAAGGCAATCGAGGAGGAGGAGACCACAGCGAGTGGGATCGTCCTGCCCGACACCGCCAAGGAGAAGCCCCAGAAGGGCAAGGTCATCGCCGTCGGCGATGGCGCCTACGAGGACGGCGAGCGCCGGCCTCTCGACGTCGCCGAGGGCGACGAGGTCCTGTACTCGAAGTACGGCGGCACCGAGATCAAGATCGACGGCGAGGATGTCCTCGTCCTGCGCGAGTCGGATGTGCTCGCCAAGGTCGTCTGACCCCACGTCCACGACTTAGAAAGAAGGAGAAACCACATGGCTCACAAGGAGCTCAAGTATGACGCCGAAGCACGCGCGGCCCTCCAGGCCGGCGTTGACGGCGTCGCCAACGCTGTCAAGGTGACGCTCGGCCCCAAGGGTCGCTACGTCGTCCTCGACAAGAAGTTCGGCGCACCCACCATCACCAACGACGGCGTCACGATCGCTCGCGAGATCGAGCTCGAGGACGTCTTCGAGAACCAGGGCGCGCAGCTCGTCCGCGAGGTCGCCACGGCGACCAACGACGTCGCCGGCGACGGCACGACAACGGCCACGCTGCTCGCGCAGACCATCGTCCGCCACGGCCTCAAGAACGTTGCCGCGGGCGCCAACCCCCTCGCCCTGCGCCGCGGCATCGAGACCGCGGTGGACCAGGTCGTCGAGCAGCTTCGCGAGAAGCAGTCGAAGGAGGTCGGCGGCAAGGACCAGATCGCACGCGTCGCGGCCATCTCGGCGGCCGACGATGAGATCGGCAACGTCATCGCCGATGCCATCGAGAAGGTGGGCAAGGACGGCGTGGTGAACGTCGAAGAGGGCCAGACCTTCGGGATGGAGCTCGAGTTCACCGAGGGGATGCAGTTCGACAAGGGCTACATCTCGCCGTACATGATCACCGACCAGGATCGGATGGAGGCTGTGCTCGAGGACCCGTACATCCTCATCGCCAACCAGAAGATCGGTTCGGTCCGCGACCTCCTGCCCATTCTCGAGCAGGTCATGCAGTCGGGCAAGCCGCTGGTCATCGTCGCCGAGGATGTCGAGGGTGAGTCCCTCGCGACGCTCGTCGTCAACAAGCTCCGGGGCACCTTCACCGGCGTCTCGGTCAAGGCCCCCGGCTTCGGCGACCGCCGCAAGCGGATGCTGGAGGACATCGCGATCCTCACCGGTGGCGAGGTCATCACCGAGGAGATGGGCCTCAAGCTGGAGAACACCCAGGTTGCCCAGCTCGGTCACGCTCGTCGCGTGGTCGTCTCCAAGGACACGACGACGATCATCGACGGCGCCGGCGAGAAGAAGGAGATCGAGGGCCGGATCAACCAGATCCGCCAGGAGATCGAGAACACCGACTCCGACTTCGATCGCGAGAAGCTCCAGGAGCGTCTCGCCAAGCTCGCCGGTGGGGTTGCGGTCGTCAAGGTCGGCGCCGCCACCGAGACCGAGATGAAGGAGAAAAAGCACCGCGTGGAGGATGCCCTGCAGGCGACTCGCGCGGCGCTCGAGGAGGGCATCGTGCCGGGCGGGGGCGTTGCGCTCCTGAACGCGTCCGAGGCCATCGACGCCGAAGGTCTCACCGACAACGACGAGAAGACGGGTGCGGATATCATCCGTCGCTCGCTCGAGGCGCCGATCCGCCAGATTGCGGAGAACTCGGGGCTCGAGGGCTCGGTCGTGGTCGAGAAGATCCGCGGCCTGAAGGCAGGCGAGGGCCTCGACGCGTCAACGGGCGAGTACGGCGACCTGATCAAGGCCGGCGTCATCGATCCGACGATGGTGACCCGCTCGGCGCTTCAGAATGCCGCGTCGATCGCCAAGAACATCCTGACCACAGAGGCGATCGTCGCCGAGCCGCCCGAGAAGGACGGTGGCGGCATGGGCGGCGGCATGCCGGACATGGGAGGCATGATGTAGCCAGCGCTTCGGCGCTACGCTCGCCGCGACAGGCGAGTGACTTGAAAAGGGCCCGGCGTTCGCGCCGGGCCCTTTTCTTCGGCCAAATGCCGATTAGACCTTGGGCTCGACGGGTTTCAGAACGTCCGCCATGCGGGCCGGCTCCACGCCCAACGAGCGAGCGCCGGCCGGCCCACCCGGCGAGACCATCGGGATCTCCATCAGCTCCGCCTCCTCCCAGGTCGCGAATACAGCCTCGCCCGCGAGGCGGCGGGCGGCGTTGAGGGTCATTCGCACCAGGTTCAGCGGGACGTGCACCAGGCGCCGCTCGCGCCCGCTGACCCGCGCGATCAGTCGCGCGATCTGGTTGTAGCTCAGGGTCTCGGGCCCGGCAAGTTCGACGCGCTCCGGAATTTCTGCGGCATCGAGTGCTCCGATTACGCAGCGCGCGACGTCGCCGGCCCAGATCGGCTGGAACTTGGCGCGCCCGGAGCCCGAGATCGGCAGCAGCGGCAGCAGGGTCAGGCGGCGCATCAGGGTGATCCAGGGATCGCCGCGGTCGTAGATGATCGAGGGCGCCAGCACCGAGGTCGGGAGGGACGAGGCGCGCACGCCCTCCTCGGCCAGAGCCTTCGCCCGGAAGAAACGCGTGCGCTGAAACGGAGTCGCGCCGATGGCCGAGAAGAACACGAGCCGCTCGACTCCTGCGAGCTCGGCCGCGCGCACCACGCGGGCGGTGCCCAGGGCGTTGATTTCTTCCACCGAGCCGCCCGCCTCGTCGCGGATCGAGGCGGCGAGGTGGATCACGCTGTCGACCCCGCGAAACGCCTGGCGGCGAAGACGGGAGTCGGCGAGGCCGGCCAGGTCGCCGAGCGCCAGCTGAACATCGACGCGGTGGCGGGCGAGCCTGCGGGGATCCCGCACGAGCACTCGCACCGTCTCGCCGCGTTCGAGGAGCAGGGGCAGCAGGGCCTTGCCAACCGTCCCCGATGCCCCCGTGAGCAGGATCACGCCGTGGAGGTTATCCGCCTAGAATGCATGCCAGCCCGTGCGGCACGGCCGCCGGGCGTTGAACTTGAAGACGAGCTTTTTCGAGACCGACGAGATGGAAGGGAGCCCGACTTGGCCTACGTGATCGCCGAGCCGTGCATCGGCCAGAAGGACAACTCGTGTGTTGAGGTCTGTCCCGTGGACTGCATCCACCCGACCCCCGACGAGCCCGACTACGAGTCGGTCGAGCAGCTTTACATCGATCCCGACGAGTGCATCGACTGCGACGCGTGCGTCGAGGCCTGCCCCGTCGACGCCTGCTTCGCCGAGGACCAGCTCCCCGAGGAGTGGTCCAAGTACACCGCGATCAACGTGGAGTACTACGCGGGTAAGTAGCGCGTCCGGGTCGGAAGGCCCGTCGCTCTAGCCCTGGACGACGGGCAGCTCGGTGCCGCTGACGGCGCCGGCCGGGATCGCCACCGGGGGAGGCGCCTGCATCACCGGCAGCTCCTGAGGAGTTGCCGCGACGATGCCGCGCGCGGCGGCGCGAATCGCCTGCCCCGCGGGGGAGTCGGGCCGCTCGAGCACGAGGGGCGTGCCGCTATCAGCGTGCTCGCGAAGCTCCTCCGAGAGGGGTACCTTGCCCAGCAGCGGAACGTCGAGCTGATCGGCCAGGAGTTGGCCGCCGCCCTCGCCGAAGATCGTGAAGCGCTGGCCGTCGGGCGTGGTGAAGCCCGACATGTTCTCGATCACGCCGAAAACCTCGAGATCGACCTTCGCGGCCATCTCGGCCGCGCGCGCAGCGACGGTCTGCGCTGCGGGCTGCGGGGTCGTCACGATCAGCATCTTCGCCTGGGGTAGAAGCTGGGCCAGCGTCATCGACACGTCGCCGGTGCCGGGGGGAAGGTCCAGGAGCAGGTAGTCGAGCTCGCCCCAGTCCACGTCCTCGAGGAACTGCTGGATCGCCTTGTGGAGCATCGGCCCGCGCCAGACGACAGCGGAGTTGTCCTCCACGAAGAACCCGATCGAGATGACCTTGACGCCTGCCGGTCCATCGAGAGGAAGGATCTTGCGCTCGCGGTTGACCTGCGGGCGGCCGCCGACGCCGAGCATCCTCGGAATCGAGTAGCCGTAGACGTCGGCGTCGAGGGCGCCGGCGGACTGGCCCTCGGATGCCAGCGCGGCCGCGAGATTGGCCGTCATCGTCGACTTGCCGACACCACCCTTGCCGGAGGCGACACAGACCACGTTCTTCACCTTGGCCAGGGCTCCCTGCGGCAGCCGGCTACGGCCCAGGGCCTGCTGGAGCCCGGTCTTCTCCTCGTCGGAGAGAACGTCGAAGCCCACGCCGACGCGAGTCACGCCCTCGAGCACAACGACGTTCTCGACGACGGCCTGCTGAAAGTGGTTTCGGACCGGGCAGCCGGCCGTGGTGAGCGAGACGACCACGTCGACGCCGCCGTCATCACCGATGTCGATGGAGCGGACCATGCCGAGCTCGACAATCGATCGCCGCAGCTCGGGGTCGATGACGGCGCGCAGTGCGTCGGTTACCTGGTCCGAAGTGGGGAGTGTCACACCCGAATTGTCGCAAAGCTGGTGAAAGGTGTTCCCGGGGGCCGCGCCCTAGCCCGGCAGGGCGGACGCGGAAGCTCGAAAAAATGCCCGCGGCGGAGCCGTGGCACGTTATTTCAGGCGAGAGCGGAGCACCTGCCGGAGTTAAATGACCAACGGGCCCATGATGGGCCCGTTGGTCGGGAGGAGAGGTTGCTATGTCTGCCCGCGAGATGTCATTGCGGGCGGCATTGCCGCCCTTACCTGCTGCTTTCGGGGCAAAGCCCCTCAACAACACACCCGGCGGGCAGATCCCTCCGGCGCGCCGCCAACCTCTCGCGCGGCGACCGGGCTAAGGGTGCTAGACCAGCGTGGAGACGCGCTCCTGAACCGTGGACTGAGCCTTCTTGAGGTTGTCCTCGATCTGGGTGCGACCCTCGCGCACGCGCTTTTCGAGCTGCGTGCGGTTGCGCTTGACCGCGGTCTCGACCGAACGGCGACGCTGCTTGAGGTCGCGCTCGAAGCGATTGCTGGTGGTGCGCACCCGCTGCGTGGCGCGACGGCGGGCGCTGGCGCCACGACGCTCGACACGGTTGAGCTCGCGGGTGACCTGGGTGCGGAAGCTCTTCAGCTCGCGCTCAGCGGTCGTACGGGAGGTCCAGGGCTCGACGATCTCGTTGACGCGATCGGCGACGGTGAGGGCAGCACCAACGGGAACGTCGAGGCCGCGCTCAGCGGTCTGACGGACACGGTCGGAAGCGGTCTCGCTCGCCTGGGTCTGAGTCTTGGCGCTGGAAGCGTTGTTGGCGGTGGTCTTGTTGGCGGTGGTCTTGTTGGCGGTTGCCATATGAATAACCCCTCTCGAATGGGTTGTGTTCTTTGGATTTAATGTCCTTACTTCTAAGGATATCGAGTCTATCAACCCGAACAGGTGTTTGTACTCTGGCCCTTGTGGGGGGTTACAGAACGGCGAGGGATCTGAAGGCGTTCAGGCGCGGGCGAGGGTGCCCACGCGTTCGATCCAAGCTGCGGGCGATTCGAGCTCGTCCGCCGTGGGCATCGCCTCCGCCGAGCTCCAGACGAGGTTGAGGCAGTCAAGGCCGGCTTTCTCGACGACGCCGTCGCAGAACGCCTTGCCCAGCCGATATTGCTGCATCTTCATTTCCAACCCCAAGAGGCGTGCGATCGCAACTCCCAGGCCGGCACGCGACTGCCGGCGCTCGTCGAGGCGCGCCCTGAGCTCTGCCAGGTCGGCCTCGCGCCCGGGAGCGGCGCGGTCCATTGTGTGCTCGGCGTAGCCCTCGATCACCGCCATCACCGCCTGGAGACGGTCGAGCAACGCTGCCTGCTCCGGCCCGGCCAGCATGCGCGCTGCCTCGCCCCGCAGGAGCTTGCGCACGGTCTCGCGAGGATCGGAGGTCACCAGGCGCCGCGCCAGCGCACCGAGCCGAGCCCCGTCGATCCCGTTCGAGCTGGACTCGATCAATTCACGGAGCGTCGAGGCGATGTGATCCCGCAGCCACGGAACGCCCCCGAACTGCAGCGCGTGAGTGGTCTCGTGAAGAACGATCCATTCGAGGAAGACCGCCGCGTGGCCCCCGAGCTCACGGTGCGTGGCTTCGAGATTGGTCTCCACCAGGAACAGTCGCGGCATCCGCTGCGATTCGCCGAGCGAGATGTCGAACTGGCCGAGCACGCGCCGCGCCATGAGGCCGACGGCCGCTCCGGCCTCCGCGCCCGCAGCCCGGCCGGCGACCGCTCGCACGACGCCGTTCAGCGGCCCCGGCAGCGACAGCCCGGCGTTAATTTTCTTCTCGAGCTCCGCGGAGAGGTCCCGCAGGTTCGTGATTCCCGCCCGCGCCCACGCCGCACGGTCGATCGACTCGCCCACCGGAATGGGCGTTTCCGGCACAAGTCCCGTGTAGGCCGCAACGCGCGGCAGCGCAGCTTCGAAGGCGCCGGCGACGGCCTGCGGTCCGAAGGGACGCTCGCTTCCGATCGGCTCTGGAGTCGGGCCCGCCATCGTCGTTGCGACGCGCTCGGCCAGGCTCCAGTCGACGAATTCGCTGCTCATCGGCGCGCCTCCATTGCGTCGACGGCGCGCTGAGCCTCGGCGAGGGGTTCGAGCATCTCCTCCTCGAGCGCCGCGATCACGTGGTAGCGAACGTCCAGTCCCAGCCCAGCCTCGAGGCCTTCATCCGGAATCGCAAGCGCTCCTCCCGCCTCGCGCACGATGAGCTGGGCCGCAGCGAGGTCAACGGACCGGCAGGGCCTGCCGGTCAGCATCCCATCGAAGCGCCCGCCCGCCACGTAGCAGAGGGAGATCGCGATCGAGCCGACGGCGCGAATGCGGAAGGCCTGTCCCGAAAGCACCCTGGCAACCTCCACCACACGCTCGGGCTTTGCCGACTCCATCCCAACCACCTCGAGCCCGTAGCCGGGGCCGCTGGCATTCAGCTCGGCGCCGTTGAGGGCGGCGCCGGCCCCGCGCACAGCCACGTACTCCTCGCGGGCTCCGAAGTCGTAGACATAGCCAAGCGCCACGTCGGCGAGGGACTCGCCATCCGCGATCGCAATCGAGAGCGCGTGACTGGGCAGCATCCTGCGGGCGTTCAGCGAGCCGTCGATCGGATCGATGACGGCGCGGCCCGCTCCATCGCCGGAGCCGATGGCCAGCTCGCCTCGCTCCTCGGAAATCGCCACGAGGAAAAGCCCAGCCTCGGCGAGCGCGTCGAGCTCGGAGAAGACCACGTCCTCACAGCGACGGTCGATCGCGAGAGAGCGATCGCCGCCTTCCCCCACGCCCTCGTAGACCGTTCGGTCGGCTATCGAAGGGAAGGCGGCGAAGAGCTCGCGCTGGGCGTCGACCATCCGCCGAAAGGAATCCAGCCAGCGCCCGACGCCGAGGCCCAGGATCGTCGGGTCGCCGATCGGCGTGGTCGTCTGCGAAGCCATCGGCCAAGGCTACTGAGCGCCCAGATGTAGCTTTAGTGAGATGGAGGAATCGCCCGGGCGCCGCGAGACCACGCCTGAGCAGCGGCAGGTCGCCGGGCACCCCAGTGGCCCTCTTCTCGTAGTTGGTCCCGCCGGCAGCGGGCGCAGCCAGGCGCTGGCCGGCCGAGCGGCCGCTCTCGCTCGTCGCGGCACGCCGATCGACCGGATCCTCGTCCTCACCTCCTCTCGGGCGGGCGCTGCGGGCCTGCGCGCGCTGATCGAGGCCCGGGTCGATCCGGCCCACGAGGAGCTCGCGGTCGACACGTACGCCGGAATCGCCGAGTCGCTGCTCCTCGAGCACGCCCTGGAGGCGGGGATCGATCCGTTCGTGGTCCGCGTCTCGGCCGCCGACCGGCTTGCGATCCTTCTCGACCGCGTCGACGAGCTGCCGCTGCGGCGCCACGAGATTCGCGGCAACCCCGCCGGGCTCCTCGCCAGGCTGCTGGGGCGCATCGACGCGCTAAAAGGGGAGGGGATCGGTCCCGGCAGGCTTCGACAGTGGGCCGAGGAGCAGGCTCGTGGCGCGAACGACCCACCGGGGCGCGAAGCCGCCGGCCGGGAGCTCGAGTTCGCCGAGCTCTACGCGGCCCACGACCGCATCCTGCGCGAGCGCGGCGGCATCGACGGCGGCGACCTCGTGATCGAGCTCAGCCGCCTCCTTCGCGAGAACGCCGATGTTCGCGCCGCCATCGCCGAGCGCTTTCCGTTCGTCCTCGTCGACGAGCTCGAGGACACTGGAGCGGCGCACAGGGGTCTGATCTCCCTGCTCGCAGTCGACGACAACGTGACCGCCGCCGCCGACCCGGCGCAGGGTATACGGGCATTTCGCGGCGCCGGCACGGTCGCGGTGGAGGACTTCCGCCGCCACTATCCGGCCTGCGAGACGATCGAGCTCTCCAGGCCGGTGCGATTCGGAGCCGGAATCGCAGCCGCCGCCGACGCGATCCTCGGCAGGGCGGGGGACGCCCGGCCTCTGGATCCCGGCGAGGTTCGGCTATGGCGCTGCGAGGGCGAGCGGGCACAGGCTCAGGCCGCGGCTCGCGACGTCGAGAGGCTGATCGCGTCAGGTGAGGTGCGCCCCGAGCGGATCGGATTGATCGCCGGCGGGGGCTGGCGCGAGGCACGCCTGATCGCGGCCGCGTTCGAGGAGCGTGGCGTCCCCTTCCGGTTCCTCGGCGACGGCGCGCTCTTTCAGCGGCCGGAGGTTCGCGACGCACTCGCCTGGCTGCGCCTCCTTGCTGATTCGAATGACGCCGCCGCGGTCGTGAGGGCCGTCACTCGCCCTCCGATCGAGCTGCGTTCGGGTGACCTCGCGCGCTGCACCACGATCGCGCGGCGCCGAAAGCTCGACATGGTCAGTGCCCTCGAGGCCGCGCTCGAGAGCCCCCAGATTGGCCCCGAGGCTCGTGACCGCATTCACGCCTTCCTGCGGCTGCGCGCCGGGGCCGCTGCGGCTATGGAGCAGATGCGCCCCGACGCCTTCGTCCGGCGCCTCGTCGAGCGGATTGGCGTGCGGCGTCATCGGCTGTTCGCCGCCACGCCGGAGACGGCCGAACGGCTCCAGAGCCTGGCGCGGCTCGCCGAGCGGGCTGCCGACTGGTCCCGGCGCGAGCCCAGTGGCTCGGCTCGTGAGTTCATCCGCGAGCTGGCGGCCGTGGCCGACGCCGGCGACCTCGACGCCGGCGACCCGAACCCGCCTCCGGCCGGCGCGGCGGTGATCGCCGAGGCCGACCAGATGAAGGGCATGGAGCTCGATCACGTCTATGTCCTGGGGCTTGGGCGCTCCGGCCTGGAGCCGCAGGCCTGGCGCGAGAGATGGGTTCCGGAAGAGCTCTTGGAGGACGAGCGCCCGCAGCCAGGCCCCGAGCTCGCGGCCACCCGCCGCGCCCAGCTCGCCTACGTCGCCGCAACCCGGGCGCGGCGCTCGCTCGTGATGTCATGGCCGGAGTCGCCAACGGGGCCCGCCGGACCCGGGCCTGAGTACGAGGCGGTCGCGGCGGCTCTGGGTGTGAGCGAGGAACTCCACGTCGAGGAGCTCTTCGGCCCCGCCGAGGGCCTTCATTCCACCTACCGCATGCTGCGCGACGAGGTCCTCGAGGCGTCCTGGCGGGCCGGATCGGCGCTCTCTGAGATGCGCTTGGACACCGCCGAAGACGTGAACGGGGCAGTCGCGCGATTCCTGGAGCTCCTGAAGCTCGCCGCCCTGATCCAGCGCCCGGGCGAGGAAGCCGTCGGTGAGGCCCTCGCCGGCCTCAACGAGCTGATTCGCCGGATCGCGACCGACGAGCAGCGGGCCGTGCTCGACCGTTCGTCGCTCGACGAGTACGTCCTCGGCGAGGAGACGGCAACGGGCGCGCGGCGCGAGCTGGTGGGGGCGGCCAGCGAGCCCGGTCTCGAGCAATTCATCCCCCGCAGGGGCGAGGGCCTAGCCCTCTCGGCCTCCGACATCGATCTGTACCGCACCTGTCCGCTCAAGTACAAGTTCGCGCGAGTCTTCTCCATCCCCCAGGAACCAACGATCAACCAGCGCTTCGGCATCCTGATTCACCAGGTGCTTCAGCGCTTTCACTCCGAGGAGCTCCGGCGCCCCGGCGTGGGCGAGGGTTTGGATCCACCGGGAAGCCTCGACCGCTTGCTGGCTCTCTTCGAGTCAGGCTGGCGGCGGACAGGCTTTGGCTCATCCGACGATGAGCTTCAGTACCGCGACCGCGCGGTGGCGGCGCTCGCGCGCTATCACGAGCACCACACCACCGCCGCGGCCCGGCCGGTATGGCTCGAGCGCAGCTTCGCGTTTGCCATCGGCCCGCACCAGCTGCGGGGCCGCGTCGACCGCGTCGACCGCCTGCCCGACGGTGGCTACGAGGTGATCGATTACAAGACCGGCGGAGCGAAGGCGGCGATCGAGCTGACCGACGACGTGCAGATACCCCTCTACCGCCTCGGCGCTCGGGCGGCCTGGGAAGTCGAGCCGGCGGGCGGCGCCTACTGGTACATACTCGACGACGAGCGCGTTTCAGTTCCAGCGGCGCCCGACGACGCCGAGCGCGTCGAGCGCACCGTGCTGGAGGTCGCCGGCGGCATCGAGGGGCAGGACTTCGAGCCCCGCCCCTCGTACGAGATCTGCTCCTGGTGCGACTACCGGCTGATCTGCCCGGCCTCGGAGGCCTAGGAGGGCTCCGGGTCGTCGCCGCGCTGGCGCAGGAACGCCTGGAACTCGCGGGCGATCGCATCGCCCGACGGCACCTCGCCGCCAAGACCAACGTCCTCCTCGCTCTGGGCTTCCTCGAGCTGGCGGACGAGCTCGGCAATCTCGGCGTTGCCCTCGACCGCTCGGGTGATCTGCTCCTCGAATTGCCCCGCCGCGTCCTCGAGCTCCGGCGCCTCGATCGCGATCCCCGTGAAGGCCTCGAGGCGGCGCAGGAGCGCGAGGGCGGCCTTCGGGTTCGGGACTGTGGCGACGTAGTGGGGGATGGCGGCCCAGAGGCTTGCCGAGACGATGCCGCTTTGCCGGCAGGCGTCGTGGATCACGCCGACGATGCCGGTTGGCCCCTCGTAGCTCGATCGGGAGAGGTTCAGCCGCTCGACGAGGTCGGGATCGGAGGCGAGCCCGGTGATCGGCACGGGCCGGGTGTGGGCGACGTCGGCGATGAGCGCCCCGAGCGAGATGACCATCTCGACCTCCAGTCGGTCGATTGCGGCCATTACCGTCTCGCTGAAGCCACGCCAGCGATTGTTCGGCTCGATGCCGCTCAGCAGAACCAGATCGCGTTCGGCCCCGGGGGCCTGGGCGGCGAGGAAGACGTTTGCGGGCCACCCGACCTGGCGGGTCTGCCCCTCGTCGAGGCTGATGCTGGGCCGGTTGACCTGGAAGTCGTAGAACTCCTCGGGATCGATGTGGGCGACCGGCCGGGCCTCGAGCGAGGAGGCGATGGCGGTGAGTGCCGAGGTTGCCGATCCGGCGCCGTCGTTCCAGCCGGCGAAGGCGGCGACGAGGATCGGCGAGCGAAGCTCGGGGAGCTCGCCGTCGAAGATGAGGGAGTCGGATTGGGCCACTGCGACTGAATCTACCGTCCGGGGTTCCGATCAACATCGGGATGTGGAAGCTCAAGCTCTCCCGCGCCCGGGTGCGCCCCCTGCATCGACCCCCGAGGCTGCCGCGCCGCGCATCGTCGAGCTGCGACCCGGGCAGCGCTTCGCCGGCCGCTTCGCGTGCGTGCGGCGCGACCGGCTGGTGGGGCGCAGCGGCGCGACCTACCTCGCGTTGGAGCTCCGGGACCGCACAGGCGCGATCCAGGCCAGGGTGTTCCGCGACGCGGACCGCATCGGCATGCGCTTCGAGGCGGGCGACGCCGTGGCGGTCCGCGGCAAGGTCGAGCGCTTTCGCGGCGAGCTCGTGGCGGAGCTCGCCGAGGTCCGGCGCCTGGCGCCGGGCAGCTACGACCCTGCCGAGTTCCTGCCGGCCGCCTACCGCTCGGTCGAGGAGCTCGAGGGCTTCCTGGAGCATCTCGCGGGCGAGGTTCACGACGCCGGGCTCACCGCGACCGTTCGCCGTGCCGTTTTCACCGAGCCGGTGTGGACCGAGTTTCGCCGCGCCCCGGCGACCCGCTCTTCCCACCACGCGTACCTGGGCGGGCTCATCGAGCACACGGTCGCGGTGGCCACGCTCGTTGCCGAGACATGCCAGCTCCACCCGCGCCTCGACTCCGACCTGCTGATGGCGGCGGCCATCCTCCATGACGTCGGCAAGGTGCGGGAGTTCACCTACGGGGCGGTCATCGGTTTCTCCGAAGAGGGTCGCCAGCTCGGGCACCTGGCGATCGGCGCCGAGATCGTCGGCGCGGCCGCTCGCGACCTGCCCGCCGAGCGGCGCCTGGCGCTTCTCGGTTGCGTGCTTCAGCATCACGGCCCCGAGTCGGGACCCGGGCGCACGGCGGCCCGGGGCGGCTTCGGATCGCCGGAGGCGCTGGCGCTCTACCGGCTCAACGCGCTGGACGCGTCGGTGAAGGGCGCCCTGGAGTAGGCGGCGCTCGCATCGCGCGCCTCGTCATCTGCGCGGCGATGAACAGGGCGAGCGCCGCGAACGAGAGCTCCAGGGCTCGGGGTGGGATCGCATTGGCCAGGGCAACACCCCCGAGAACGCCCAGCGGCGAGAGCGCTCCAATCAGCAGGCCGTCGCGAAGGCGAACGTTGCCGTAGCCGCGCTGGCGCTGGGTTCCGACGATCGCCACGGGCACGATCGCGAGGAGCGACGTCGCCTCGGCCCGAAGCTGAGGCTCGCTGAGAAAGATCGCGAGGGCCGGGACGAAGAGGATCCCGCCGCCCACGCCGAGCAGGCCGCCGACGGTGCCACCGGCAAAGCCCAGGATCGCTGCGAGCAGGTAGTCCATCAGGGAAGGATGAGCTCGACTGCGATGACAATGAGAAGCAGGGCAAACAGGCCCGATACGGCGCGCTCCGGCAGGCGCTGCTGAAGCGCCGCTCCCGCGACGACCCCCGCAACCGCCGGCACTCCGACGAAGAGCCCCTTGGCAATGTCGACATTTCCGTAGATGCCCTGAATCCCGGTCGCGACGACGGCGATGAGCACGATCGCCGCGAGGCTGGTCCCGGTGGCCTCCCGCTCGGAATACCCGAGCCAGAGGATGAGGAGCGGCACGATGACCGACCCCCCACCGACGCCGAAGAGCCCGCTGAACGCTCCCGCCGCGGTTGCGATCGCCCCGAGACGAAGGAGTCGGTCGCGCTCCACCATGGCGATACTAGAGGCGTGCATGCGACCGCGGACGAGGTGAGGGGGCTGTCGGACCTGCTCGAGCAGCTGCGTGCGCGGCCATGCGAAACGGCTCTCCTCTGCGATATCGACGGCACCCTGGCGCCGATCGTCGAGCAACCCGAGGACGCCACCGTTCCGGTGGCGGCGCGTGACGTCCTTGCCGAGCTCAGTCGCCGCTACCTGCTGGTTGCCTGTGTCTCCGGGCGCCGCGCCGCCGACGCCCGCCGGATGGTCGGCGTGGAGGAGCTGACCTATGCCGGCAACCATGGCTTCGAGCTGCTCGAGCCCGGCGCGACGGAGCTGGTGGCGGACCCGGCCGTTGGCGGCCGCTCGGGCGCCGCCGCAGCCTTCGTGGGCGCCCTCGAAAGCGCCGACCTCGATCGCGGCGGGCTGATGCTCGAGGACAAGGGGGCGATCCAAGCTCTTCACTGGCGCCGTGCGTCAGACCCGGAGGCAGCTCGAGCGCTGGCGTTGTCGATCTCTGACGCGGCACAGCGCGCCGGCCTCATTCCCAGGTGGGGCCGGAAGGTCCTCGAGCTTCGCCCGGTCTCGGGAATCGACAAGGGCTCGGCCACGGCGAAGCTGCTTCGCGGCTGCGGCGCGAGGCTCGCCCTGTTCGGCGGCGACGACGCCACGGATCTCGACGCTTTCCAGGCGCTCAGCTGGCTGCTTCGAAGCGGCCGGCTGGAAGCTGCTGCCCGGATCGGGGTGGGCTCGGAGGAAGCGCCGGCCGGGCTGGCCGAGCGCACCGATGTCATCGTCGACGGGACCGAGGGCTTCCTCGATGTCCTGCGCTACCTGGCGGAGAACCGGGCCGCGTAGATGCCGTACGTCGACCTCCTGCGCGTCACCGTGCTCATGGCCGGGGCGGTGGCGACTGCGCTCGCGGGCACTGCGGTCGTCGCCGCGCACAACGACGCCAACCAGACCGCCCTGATCGTCGCCGGCGTCTGGTGGGTCCTCGCCACCATCGCCGGGCTCTACCTCGGCCGAGCCACCGCCGCAGCGGACGCGGTACGCGGCGCTCTGGCCGGCGCCCGAACGACCACCTCGCTTCCCAACGTCCCTCCGGCCCGAATCGCGCTGGGGCGCCTGTGGCCCGTTGGCGCCTTCGCCGTGGTCTGCGGGGCCATCGCCTGGCTGTGGCCCCAGGTCCCCGCGATCGGAGCCGGCTACGCGCTGGCGGTGGCGCTGACCGGACGAAGCCGCGAAGCGGCCGTCACCGCCATCGAGGAGCGTGACGGCGTGCGCTTCTACGTCGAGCCGACTCCGGTGCTCGAGCCGGTGCGCCTGATCCGCACGCCGGGGCTCGGTCGCGATCGCATGCCCGCCGGCCACCCGCCGCCACCACCGCCCGCAGCCTGAACGCTCTCCGAGATCAGGGTGGCCAAGGAAATGACGCAGGGCGTCCGGGGGAATCTCGGCGCTGTGCTGACTCAACCACCGTATAGGTGGTCAAAGCAGGACAGCGGGCGAAAATCTCGATGTGGGGCGGCCGCTCGCCCTCCTTCATCGATTTCCGAGGAACCGCGCCCCTCTACCGCCGGTCCGGCTTGCGGAGCTTCTGGAACTGCGAGAACGTCCGCGCGTTGGCTACTTCGGACTTGGTGAGCCAGGCACGCCGCGCCGTCGCCACCCCGTAGAGAATGTTGCCGAGCGTGTCCACGCCATGTGCGTCGGTGTTGAGGCAGATGCGAACGCCGGCGTCGGCGGCAAGGCGCGCATGGTGCTCGGAGAGATCGCGGCGGTTGGGGTTGCCGTTGATCTCGAGCATCGTCCCGGCTGTGGCCGCCGCGGCGGCAACCTTCTCGACGTCGATGTCGTAGGGCTCGCGGCGACCGATCAGCCGGCCGGTGAGGTGGCCGATGCAATCGACCAGCGGGTTCTCGACGGCCGCGATCACCCGTTCCGTCATGCGCTTGCCGGAGATCCGGAAGGAGGTGTGGACGCTCGCCATCACCCAGTCGAGCTCGGAGAGGAGCTCGTCCGAGTAGTCGAGGCCGCCATCGGTGCCGATGTTCACCTCCGAGCCGGCGAGCAGCCGAAAACCGCGGGGCGCCGACTCATTCCACTTGCGGATCTCCTCGATTCGCTCCTCGAGTTGCTTGGGCGTCACGTGGTTGCCGAAGCCGTGGGAGGCCGAGTGGTCGGTGATCGCCAGGTAGGCGTAGCCGCGGGCGCGGGCTGCGTCGGCCATCTGCGCCAGCGAGTTTCGGCCGTCCGAGAGCGTGGTGTGGCAGTGCAGATCCCCGCGGATGTCGGCGACATCGACGAGATCCGGCAGCGTGTGCTCGGCCGCGGCGGCGATCTCTCCGCGGCCCTCGCGCAGCTCGGGCTCGATGTAGTCGAGGCCAAGGCGCCCGTAGACCTCCTCCTCGGTGGCGTAGAGCGTGGCGGCGCCCGTCTCGACGTTCGTGACCCCGTGCTCGGAGACCGAGACGCCCATCGCCAGCGCGCGCTCGCGCAGCTCGACGTTGTGTGTGGCCGATCCGGTGAAGTGCTGCAGGAGGTTTCCGTAAGCATCGGGGGCGACGATGCGGAGGTCGACCTTCAGGCCGGCGTGCGTGACGGCGTGAACCCCCGACGCGGTGGACCTGCCGGACTGGGCGATCAGGTGGTGCCCGGTGAGCACTTTGGCCAGCGCCAACGGGTCGGCGGCCGTGGCGATCAGGTCGACGTCCTTACAGGTCTCGGCCCGCCGCCGGGCCGAACCGGCGATCTCCGCCGCCTCGCACGCCGGATGCTCGCGCAGGGTGGCGGTGAGCTCGGCCGCCGCCGGCAGGACATGCGACAGCAGCAGCCGTTCGGCGGGGCCGTCGGCGTCGAGTCGCTCGAGGGCGGCGATCACGTTCTCCTCGACCTTGGCGCCGAGGCCCTTGACGTGCCTGATCCGCTCGGTGCGGGCGGCCTCGCCAAGCTCCTCGAGGGAGGCGACGTCCAGCTCGTCGAAGAGAAGCCGAGCCGTCTTCGCCCCGACGCCGGGGATCCGGGTGACCTCGACCAGGCTGGCGGGGAACTTGGCCTTCAGCTTGGTCGCAGAGGGAATCTCACCGGTGTCGAGCAGGGCCACGATCTTCTCCTGAAGCGTCTTGCCGACGCCCGGCAGCTCGATCGCCCGCCCGGCGCGAGCCAGCTCGGAGACGGAGACCGGGCTCTGGCGGATCACGCGCGATGCCTCCTTGTAGGCGAGCACGCGGTAACGGACCGCGCCGTCGAGCTCGTAGAGGGTGCCGAGCTCGGCGAGGGCGTCGGCGATCTCGGCATTGCGCATAGGTTCAAATTAACTGCAGAAGCGATACTGCCCGCCCATGGCCTACCGCGTGCTTCACGCCGTCGACGCCTTCTGGCGGCCCTCCAACCAGATGGGCATCGACAACACGGACCTGGCCTCGCAGCTCGAGGCCGAGACCCTGGGCTGCCGTCTCTGGCGCCTCCGTCCCGGTCAGGCCTCGACGCGCCACCGGCACATCGACCAGACCGAGCTCTACGTCGTGCTCGAGGGCACCGGCAGGATGCGAATCGACGACGAGCTGCTCACGCTGGAGCCGCTTTCGGGGCTCCTGGCCGAACCCGACAGCGTCCGGCAGGTCTTCAACGACACCGGCTCGGACGCGCTTTGGCTTGTGGCCGGCGCGCCTCGCGAGAACGCCAACACGCTCGAGATGACCGCGGAGACCCTCGCGAGGCTCTATCCCGACGGCCCGAACGCCATGCCGCCGGAACTCGATGGCTGAGCCGCGTGGCGGGCGGACCGTCTGGCTCGTAATCCCCACCTACAACGAGGCGGCGAACCTCGAGGCGATCGTCGAGGCCGTCCTGCGAGAGCTGCCCGCCGGATCGCGGGTGCTCATCGTCGACGACTCCTCTCCCGACGGCACCGGGGAGATCGCCGATCGGATCGCCGCGGCGCGAACCGAGGTCGAGGTTCTCCACCGCAAGCGCAAGGAGGGTCTCGGGCCTGCCTACGTGGCGGGGTTTCGCCACGTGCTGGCCGTCGGGGCTGGCCTCGTGGGGCAGATGGACGCGGACTTCTCCCACGATCCGGCCGATCTGCCGAGGCTGCTCGATGCCGTCGGCGACGCCGACCTGGTCTTGGGCTCGCGATACGTGGAGGGCGGTGGCGTGAGCGATTGGGGACCGACCCGGCGAGCCATCAGCCGCCGGGGCAGCGCCTACGCCAGGGTGATCCTGGCCGTCCGTGTCGCTGACCTGACGGGAGGCTTCAAGGTGTTCCGGCGAGAGGTCCTCGAGGAGATCGACCTCGACAGCCTCGAATCGCTCGGATACGCCTTTCAGGTCGAGACGACGTACCGCGCAATCCGCGCGGGGTTCCGTGTCGCCGAGGTGCCGATCACGTTCCGAGACCGGCGCGTCGGCGAGTCGAAGATGACCGGGCGGATCGTCGCCGAGGCGGCCCTGCGGGTCCCCATGATGCGGATTCGCCTGCGCCGATGAATCCATATGCTGCGGGCAAGGTGCCGTCAACCGGGCCGCGTAACGTCCGCTGGAGCTCCGTTACTTCAGTATGTATAGTATTGAGCAAGACCATTCTCGATAGGAGACCAACGTGACAGGCAAGCTCCCCGACGTATCCGACGCCACCTTCCAGTCAGACGTTCTCGAGGCCGAGGGCTCGGTGCTGGTCGACTTCTGGGCGCCCTGGTGCGGGCCCTGCCGCGTGGTCCATCCCATCCTCGAGGAGATGGATGTCGAGCGCGACGACCTCAAGATCGTGAGCCTGAACGTCGACGAGAACCAGCAGACGGCGGGCCGCTACGAGGTTCTCTCGATCCCCACGCTCATTCTCTTCCGCGACGGCCAGGAGGCCAAGCGCGTGATCGGCGCGATGCCGAAGCGCCGCCTCGAGGCCGAGCTCGAGCCCGCGCTGGCGTAGGGCCGCGAAGCGGCCCACCCGTTCAGACGATCTGACCTGCGATGAAGCCGGCGAAGAGGACCATGAAGCCGCCGATCTCGGCGACGAGCAGCGCCGTCATGAAGGCGTGGGTCCCGGGAATCGGGTCCACGAACTGGTTCGTCGTGTCGCGGCGCTTGCCGTGGATCGCGTAGCCCGCGACGGCCGCATAGAAGAAGACGATGAGGGCGCCGACAGCGACGAGGTTGACGGCGGTGCTCCACTTGCTGAGCTCGACGAAGACCGCGAGCAGGATGCAGGCAAAGCTGTAGAGGAGCGCCGCCCTGTGGGCCGTGTCGACGTACGGATGGGCGAGCCCGTCCGGGGCGGTCACCATCTGCCGGTACTTCCAGACGCCGAGCAGCAGCGCCCAGAGAAACATGAGTCCGCCGGCCACCAGCACGGCCTTGGCGTCGGCTCCGAGCGCCACCCCGGAGTTCATACCCTCCCGAGGCCGATCCTCAGGGTCAGTCCCTCGATCGCCGCCTCGGTCCCCCCCTCGACCCCGTCGTAGGTGACTGAGGTGGCGAGCGTCTCACCGGCGACGTAGGCCTCGTGCTCGCGCGCTGCCTCCACCAGCTCGGAGTCGCCGCCGAAGGTGAGGGCGATCCTGTCGCTCACCTTTAGGCCGGCTTCGCGGCGGGCGTTCTGCACGGCGTGAACGATCTCACGCGCCAAACCCTCGCGGCGAAGCTCCTCGTCGACCTCGAGCTCCAGGGCCACGGCATGGCCGGCGTCCGCCTCCACCTGGTAGCCCTCGAGCGGAGTCAGCGAGAGCTGGAGGTTCTCGGCGTCGAGGACGTGCTCGGCGCCGCCGACGTTGACGCCCACCTGGCCTCCGGCGCTGAGGGTGCGGGCGACATGCGACGCGTCGAGGGCGGCGACGGCCGCTGCGAGAAGGGGCATGTCCTTGCCGAAGCGCGGCCCGAGCGTGCGGTAGTTCGGCTTGACCTCGTAGGTCACGAGGTCGGATTCGGACTCGACGAAGTCGAGATCCTTCACGTTCAGTTCCTCGGTCACCAAACCTGCATGCGCCGAGATGGCCGCTCGCTCGGCGTCGTTGGCGACGATCACGGCCCGTCGCAGCGGCTGGCGCACCTTCTGGCGCGACTGCGCGCGAGCGGCGTGACCCAGCTCGACGGTCAGGCGGACCGCCGCCATCGCCTCTTCCAGCTCAGGATCGCGGAGCCCGGCGTCCGGCTCGGGGAAGTCGCGCAGGTGCACCGAATCGGGACGCGCCCCGAACTCGCCCGCCGCGCCGCCCGCGAGGTTTGAGTGAATCTCCTCGGCGAGGAACGGCACGAATGGCGCGATCAGGCCCGCGATCTCGAGCAGGCAGTGGCGAAGCGTTCCCAGCGCCGCGGGGTCGCCCTCCCAAAGGCGCCGGCGAGAGCGCCGCACATACCAGTTCGACAACTCGTCGACGTAGGCCGTGATCGCCCGCCCGGCCGAGGTGCAGTCGAAGTCGTCCATCCGTTCGGTGACCTCGGCGGTCGTGGCCTGAAGGCGCGAGAGGGCCCAGCGGTCGAGCTCGGAAGCGGGACCTGCCCCCTCCAGCTCCGCCGGCGCGATGCCCTCCGCATTCGCGTACATCACGCAGATTCGGTACGTGTTCCAGAGGGTGTTGAAGAACGAGTGGACGCTCTCGCCGAGTGTGTCGACCGAGAACCGGTAGCCCGCCCAAGGCTGCTGGGCGGTGAGGTAGAACCAGCGGAAGGCGTCGGCGCCGTAGCGGTCGATCACCTCCCACGGGTCGACGACGTTACCCTTGCTCTTCGACATCTTCTGGCCGTCGGGGTCCGCGATCAGCCCCAGGCAGACGCAGTTGCGGTAGCTCGTCGTGTCGAAGAGCAGCGTCGAGACGGCGAGCAGCGAGTAGAACCAGCCGCGGGTCTGGTCGATCCCTTCGGAGATGAAGTCGGCGGGGAAGCGCTCCGCGAAGAGATCGGAGCCTTCGAAGGGATAGTGGTACTGGGCGAACGGCATCGACCCCGAGTCGAACCAGGCGTCGATCGTCTCGATGACACGCCGCATGACGCCGCCGCACCCCTCGCACTTCAGCTCGACGGCGTCGATGTAGGGGCGATGCAGGTCGTCGGGCACCTCGCCGCCGCGATCGCGAAGGTCCGTGGTCGAGCCGGCGCAGAAGCGCTCCTCGCAACCGGCGGTGGAGCACTCCCAGATCGGCAGCGGCGTCCCCCAGTAGCGCTCGCGAGATAGCGCCCAGTCCTGGTTGCCCTCGAGCCATTTGCCGAAGCGGCCGGTCCTGATGTGCTCGGGATGCCAGCCGATCTCGGCGTTCTCCGCCAGCATCCGGCCGGCCACCTCGGTGGTCTTCACGTACCAGCTCGACTTGGCGTAGTAGAGGAGGGGGGTGTCGCAGCGCCAGCAATGCGGGTAGGCGTGCTGGTAGATCTGCGAGCGAAACAGCAGGCCGCGTTCGCGAAGGCTCGCGATCAGGGCCTCGGTGACCTCGGGGTCCTTGACGAAGCGGCCCTCGAAGCCGACGACGCGGTCGTCGAAGGTGCCGTTCGGCTTGACCGGGTTGTAGAGACGGGTCGCGTCGGCGGTGAGTGCCTGGTAGTCGTCCTCCCCGAAAGCCGGCGCGAGGTGGACGAGGCCGGTGCCGTCGTCGGTGGTGACGAAACCGGCGCCGATCACCGGAAACTCGCCGGGGTCGCGGTCGGTGAGGGCGAAGACCGGCCCCCGGTACGAGCGCCCGACCAGATCGGAGCCGGGGAAGCGGTCGATCACCTCGGCCTGCTCACCGAGCACACGCTCAGCCAGGGCGTCGGCGACGATCAGAGTCTCCTCGCCCACTCGCGCTCGCACGTAGGTGACGTCGGGGGCGACTGCCACCGCCTCGTTCCCCGGCAGCGTCCACGGAGTCGTCGTCCAGACAAGCATCGACTCGTCGGCGTCGGTCAGCGGAAAGCGGACGTAGATCGAGGGGTCCTCCACGTCCTGGTAGCCCAGCGCGACCTCGTGGGAGGAGAGCGCCGTGCCGCAGCGCGGGCAGTAGGGGACGACCTTGTGGCCGCGGTACAGGCGCTCGTCGTCCCAGATCTTTCGCAGCGACCACCAGACCGACTCGATGTAGTCGTTGGTCATCGTCACGTACGGGTCGTCGAGGTCGATCCAGAAGGCGATCCGCTCGGTCAGACGGTTCCACTCCTCCACGTAGCGGAACACCGACTCGCGACAGCGCTCGTTGAACTCGGCGATGCCGAAGGCCTCGATCTCGTCCTTGGAGGAGATCCCCAGCTCACGCTCGATCTCGAGCTCCACCGGCAGCCCGTGGCAGTCCCAGCCCGCCTTGCGGGGAACGCGGTAGCCGCGCATGGTGCGGTAGCGCGGATAGACGTCTTTGAAGACGCGGGCGAGCACGTGATGCGAGCCGGGCTTGCCGTTGGCCGTCGGCGGTCCCTCGTAGAAGCTCCAGACTGGCGCGCTGGCCCGGCTCTCGATCGAGCGCCGGAAAACCTCGCGAGCCCTCCAGCGCTCGAGGACGCCCTCCTCGAGCGCAGGAAAGTCCTGCTTGGAATCGACTTCGCGAAAAGCGGCCACGGGCGCCGGATTGTTTCAGGGCGCCCGAGCCGAGCCGCTGACCGCTCAATAGAATCGCTCCATGGAGCAGACGGTCGAGCAGCTCTGGGGCTCGGAGACGGAAAAGGCGGTTGACAACTTCCCCGTGTCAGGGCAGTCGGTCCCGGCGCCGGTCATCCGCTGGCTGGGGCGCCTGAAGGCCGCGGCCGCCAGGGTCAACGCCGACCTCGGCCTGCTCGACGCCGACCTGGCCGAGAGGATCGCCGCGGCCGGCGATGCGATCGCCGCGGGCGAGCACGACGACCAGTTCCCAATCGATGTCTTTCAGACGGGCTCGGGCACCTCGTCGAACATGAACGCCAACGAGGTCATCGCCAGCATCGCCGGCGACCCGGTTCACCGCAACGACCATGTGAACATGGGGCAGTCGTCGAACGACGTCTTCCCGTCGGCCGTTCATCTCGCCGCGCTGGGCGAGGTCACGAGCGAGCTCCTGCCCGCGCTCGACAACCTCGGCGAGTCATTGGGTGCCAAGGCGGAGGAGTTCAAGGACGTCGTCAAGTCGGGGCGCACCCACCTCATGGACGCGGTGCCCGTCACCCTCGGCCAGGAGTTCGGCGGCTACGCGGCCCAGATCCGCCTCGGGGCGGATCGCGTGCGGGGAACTCTGGAGCGCGTGGGCCAGATCCCGCTCGGCGGGACCGCGATCGGCACGGGTTTGAACACCCATCCAGAGTTCGCGGCGCGGGTTCGCAAGCTGATCATCGATGACACCGGGCTCGACGTCTCGGGTCCGGCCGACCCGTTCGAGGCGCAGGCCAATCGCGACGCGCTCGTCGAGCTCTCGGGCGCGCTCAAAGTCGTCGCCGTCTCGCTCAACAAGATCGCCAACGACATCGCGCTGATGGGCTCAGGCCCGCGCACCGGACTCGCCGAGCTGCGCCTGCCCGAGCTTCAGAAGGGTTCGTCGATCATGCCGGGGAAGGTGAACCCCGTGATGCCCGAGGTGACCATCCAGGTCGCCTGCCAGGTGGTCGGCAACGACGCGGCGATCACGATGGCAGGATCGCAGGGACAGTTCGAGCTAAATGTGCGCGTCCCGCTGATCGCCCGCAACCTGCTCGACTCGATCAAGCTCTTGGCGGCCGCCTCGCGCCTGCTAAAGGACAAGTGCATCGAGGGCATCGAGGCCAACCTGGAGGCCAACGAGCGCCACGCCGAGGCAACCCTCGCCGCAGCCACCGCCCTCAACCCCTACATCGGCTACGACCGCGCGGCCGAGATCGTCAAGGAGGCGGCCGACTCAGGCCGCACGCTGCGCGAAGTGGCGCTTGAGAAGGGCGTCGACGAGGAGATCCTCGCCAAGGCCCTCGACTATCACGGCATGACCCACCCGCACGGGTGAGCCCCGCAGCCATGCGCGCTCCAGACGGCGCGTAACGTCTGGCCGCCTAAGCTGACCAATGGGCATGGAGAACGAGACCCAGACCAAGACCGAGAAGGCGACGTTCGGAGCGGGCTGCTTCTGGCAGGTCGAGGAGGCTTTTCGCGAGCTTCCGGGCGTCCTCGACACCGCCGTCGGCTACGAGGGCGGCCATGTCGACAACCCCACCTACGAGCAGGTTTGCACTGGCAAGACCGGCCACACCGAGGTCGTCGAGGTCGACTACGACCCCGAGCGCACCGGCTTCGACGAGCTGGCCGCCAAGTACTTCACCGTCCATGACCCCACTCAGCTCAACCGCCAGGGCCCCGACGTGGGCTTCCAGTACCGATCGGTGATCTTCGCGCACTCGGACGAGCAAGTCGAAGCGGCGCGCAAGGCAATTGAGCGCGTCGAGCAGAGCTACCGTGACCCCGTCGTCACCACGATCGAGCCAGCGGCGCCGTTCTGGCGCGCCGAGGAGTACCATCAGTGCTACCTGCAAAAGCGCCAGGAGCGTGGCGGCCTCTTCGGGATGCTGACGGGGCGCTAGCCGGCTTCGACCGTCTCAGTCGCGATTCGCAGGGCGATCTCCCAGTAGCGGCGGCCATGCTCGGCCGTCGCCCGCGCGGGGTCGCCGATCGCGCCGACGTCGGTGAGTGAATCGACGCCGGCCGTAAACAGTCCCTGGAGCGCCTCCGCAGGATCGCCGGTGTAGCCCGCATCGGCGGAATTCATGTCGACGAGATCGGGACGGATGGCGAGCAGCATCGACGTCTCCCATTCGCCGGCGTGGAGGCCGCCCTCGTTCAGCGGGACCCCGTGCTCGTCCGCTCCGGCCTGCGCGATCTGCAGCAGGGCGCCGACGTCGGTGAGAGCGACGACGAGGCTTCGCTCATCGCCAGGTAGCCCCTCGACGGCTGCGGCCATTGGCGCGAAGTTGCCGCCGTGCGTGGGGAGTAGCACGATCCGCCGGAATCCCGAGCCCGCGAGCGACGCGACGAGGTCGGTGACGATCGCGTGAAAGGTCTCGTCACGGATCGACAACGTGCCGGCAAACGCGAGGTGATGGCTCGAGCAGCCAACGCGAACGGTGGGGGCGTAGAAGGCTTCGAGGCGTTCCGCGAGCTGGCGGGCGAAGTGATCGCCGATCAGGGCGTCGGTGGCGAGCGGCATGTGGTGGCCGTGCTGCTCGGTGGCGCCGAACGCGACGACGACCGTGTCGCGGCCACCCGCGACCGCTGCCTTCACGGCGGGCCACGAGAGCTCGTCCAGTTGGATTGCGCTCACTTGATCAATCTCGCAACGAAGCGCTGGGCGGCGCCATCGCACTTGGAGTCCGCGGAGTCGACGACCTTCAGGACCACTGAGCCGCCGTTCACGTAGCCGCGGTAGCGAGTTCTCGCTCCGCCTCTTTGGATCAGCTTCGAAAACCGGCCGCCGGTCCCCACGGGGATCGGACCGGGTACGAGAAAGTTGGGCCCCACAAGTTGATGGCGTCCGCCGGGCCGGCAGCGCTCGCGCATGCGAGCCGCCGAGATGCCCGCGCCGTCGCCCGAGATCGAGATGTTGAGGTACTGGCCGTGACCGGCGACGGCGTGGTAGGCGCGGATGCCGTGCGCGCCCGCGGCGGCTGTCGCCAAGCCGAGGATGACGACGACCGACCCGAGGGCGACCCCCGCGGAGCAGCGGCACTGGGCGACGTGTGGGCGGTCGGGCATTGCTCGCAGGTCCCCCGGAGGGGTCAAGCTAGTGAATGAGCCGGAGCTTGAAGGTGATGTCCGTGCCGTTGCAAAGCAGATTGCCGGTGTCATGGACACGCACCCTCGCCGCGTTTGCATGCACCGTTCCCTTGTACCTCGTGAGCTCTTTGCCGAGGTGCAGGGTCTTCGAGAACGTGCCGTCGCCGTCGAGCAACGCGTGGTTGAGCAGGATCGCCGGGTTGACGAGCAGATGGATCCCTCCGGGCCGGCAGCGCTCCCACAGGCGGGTGAAGCTGACGAGCGCTGAGTCCGGGCCGGCGGTGAGGTTCAGGTACTGGCCGTTCGAGGCGGTGCCGTGGTAGTAGCGGAGCTTGCTCGGACCGGCCGAGGCGCCGCCGGGCAACGAGAGCGCCGCCGCGGCTGCGAGACCCGCCAGGGCGGCGACGAGACGCCGCCCGTTTGTGGATATGTTGCGCCTTGAGCTTCCCACTCTGCCTGTTTGATCGGCAGCTCTGAGGGCCAGGCCTCACGAATGGCTGAGGACTGGACGGAAGTACGAAAGCTGGCTAGGAGGAGCGCATGGGCACGGTCTCCGTACACGAATTCGTGAGTCTCGACGGGGTATTCGAGGCGCCCAGCTGGACGGCCGAATATCCGTGGGACGAGGGCATGACCGCCGCGGTCAGCGGGCTGATGGGAACGAGCAAGGCGATCCTTCTTGGCCGCCAGACCTACGAGGAGTTCGCGCCGGCGTGGTCGGGAAGGACAGCGGACGACGACCCGGGCGCGCCGTTCATGAACGAGTCGCCCAAGTACGTGGTATCGGGCACGCTCGTGAGCGCTGACTGGAACAACTCCACCATCGTCGGCCCCTACAGCCCCGAAGCGATTCAGTCCGTCAAGGACCAGGTCGACGGCACGATCTACGTCAGCGGTAGCGGCACGCTGGTGAGGGCGATGCTCGACGACGGCCTGCTGGACGAGCTGCACCTCTTCGTCTACCCGATCGCGCTCGGATCGGGCAAGCGCCTGTTCGCTAAAGGCACGTCGGCGAAGCTCGAGCTGGCTGAGGCGGAGGGCTTCACCCAGGGCGTGGTGCATCTGGCGTACCGCCCGGCCTGAGGGCGCCGCAACGGCGGTTCGACGCCGCAGCCGGCGAGCAGACCGCTCGAGCACCGGCGATAGGATCGCTCCAGTGTGGGTTTCGGTGGGGATGAGGAGGGTGAGGCCAGATGAATGAGCTTCAGGAGTTTCTGGACACGGTCGTGCCGCGTCAGGAAGCCGCCGACCGCGAGCTGCATAACGGCGATCCCGAACCGCGGATGGCGATTTGGTCGCACCAGGATCCGGTGACGGTTCTCGGTGCGTTCGGTGTGGCCGCGAGCGGTTGGGAGGAGGTCAGCGAGACCTTTCGATGGGTCGCCTCGAAGTTCTCGAAGTGTGAGCGCTTTGAGCTGGAGCTCATCGCCGCCGGCGTCAGCGGCGACGTTGCCTACTCGGTTGGCTACGAACATTCCACCGTCTCGCGAGACGGTGGCCCAATGTCTCCACAGCGGCTGCGCGTCACTCACGCCTACCGCCGGGAAAACGGCGAATGGAAAATCGTCCATCGCCACGGCGACGGGCTCGCAGCGGACAGCGTCTCCGGAGCCGACCAGGAGCAATAGCGGCGGCGCGCGGATCTACGACACTCGCGCCGAGGCGCTCGACCAGTCAATTAGGCCGGTTACGACGGGTTGATCGCCACGTACTTCGTCTCGAGGTACTCGTTGATGCCCTCGTTGCCGCCCTCGCGGCCGACGCCTGACTGCTTGACGCCGCCGAAGGGGGCGCCGGCGTTGGAGACGATGCCCTGGTTGAGGCCGATCATGCCGGTCTCGAGGCGCTCGGCAACCCGCAGGGCTCGCTTGACGTCGCGGGTGTAGAGGTAGGCCACCAGGCCGTACTCGGTGTCGTTGGCGGCGGCGATTGCTTCGTCGTCGGAGTCGAAGGTCGCTACCGGCGCCACCGGGCCGAAGATCTCTTCGCGAAGCAACCTGGCGTCGCCAGGGACTTCGGCAAGAACGGTCGGCTCGTAGAAATAGCCGGGGCCGTCCACCGCGCCGCCACCGCAGAGGGCCTTGGCGCCCTTTGCGACAGCGTCGTCGACCAGCTCGGCAACCTTCGAGCGCTGGTCATCGTCGATCAGGGGGCCGACGTCGGTGTCGTCCTCGATGCCGGGGCCGAGCTTAAGCGCGCCCATCTTCTCGGCCAGGCGCGACGCGAACTCCTCCGCGACCGACGAATGGACGTGGAAGCGGTTGGCCGAGGTGCAGGCCTCGCCCACGTTTCGCATCTTGGCCATCATCGCTCCCTCGATCGCCGCGTCCATGTCGGCGTCTTCGAAGACGAGGAAGGGCGCGTTGCCCCCCAGCTCCATCGAAACGCGCAGCACACCGTCGGCGGCTTGGGCGATCAACTGCCGGCCAACCTCGGTGGAGCCGGTGAAGCTCAGCTTGCGAAGTCTCGGGTCCTCGATCACCGGCTTGGCGACATCGCCCGACGACGTGCTCGTGACCACGTTCAGCACTCCCGGCGGCAGCCCGCACTCCTCGAGGAGCTGGGCCAGGGCGATCATCGAAAGCGGCGTCAGCTTCGCCGGCTTGATGACCATGGTGCAGCCGGCGGCGATCGCGGGCCCGATTTTGCGCGTGCCCATCGCGTTGGGGAAGTTCCACGGGGTGATGAAGAAGCAGGGGCCGACAGGCTGGCGCATGACGAGGACGCGGCTGGCGCCGTTGCCGGCCGTCTTGTAGTAGCCGTCGATTCGAAGCGCCTCGCCCGAGAACCAGCGGAAGAACTCGGCGGCGTACGTGATCTCGGCCTTCGACTCGGAGACGGCTTTGCCCATCTCGAGGGTCATCAACGTGGCGAGGTCGTCGCTGCGCTCGTTCAAGAGCTCGAAGGCCCTCCAGAGGATCTCGCCCCGCTCGTTCGGCGCGGTGGCGGCCCACTCCTCCTGAGCGGCGACGGCCGCGTCCAGAGCAGCGGTTGCGTCGCCGGGCGTGGCGTCGGCGATCTCGCAGATCGGCTCCCCGGTTGCCGGATCTTCCACCGCGAAGGTGCCACCCTCGGCGGCGTCGCGCCACTCGCCTCCGATGAACAGGCGCTTCTCGACCTGCTTGACAACCGGCTGCTCGTGCACGGCAACGCTCATTTCACCATCTCCTCGTGGTCTAGCCTGCTCGGAGGGCAGGGTACCCGGGCCGTTTCATCCGCAGGCCTCGGTGCCGTGTTCAGGCACCCTTGCTGGGTGCCGAATGGGTTTAGCGATGCAGCCGATGCACCACCGCAACAACATTCGAAGCGGCCGGCTCCGTGCCGGCACTGCCGTCACGGCGATCGCTGCGTCGCTGGCGATGGGCGGCATCTTCACGGGCTCGGCCGAAGCCAAGTGGGTGATTCGAGGCGGCGGCTTCGGGCACGGCATCGGCCTCAGCCAGTACGGGGCGTACGGCTTCGCCCAGCACGGGCGCGACTACAAGCAGATCCTCCATCACTACTACCGGCATACGACCATCGGCAAGGTCAAGGGCTCGAAGGTGAAGGTCCTGCTGACCTCGGGGGTCTCCTCCGTCTACTTCAGCGGCGCGCGCAAGGCGTGCGGGCGGTCGATCTCGCCGGGCAAGAGCTACGCGTTTGCAGACTCCGGCTCCAGCGTTTCGCTCCTCAACCACCGCGGTCACACGATCACGGCCTGCGGGCGAAACGGCAGCGCCGGCGGGGGCGGCGCGGTCGCCATCTCCGGCCAGGGCCACTACCGCGGGCAACTCGTCGCCGAGTCCCAGTCGGGGGGCCTTTATGTCGTCAACCGGGTGAGCATCGAGGACTACGTCAAGGGCGTGATCCCGAATGAGATGCCCGCGAGCTGGGCGCAGCAGGCGCTGCGCGCCCAGGCCGTCGCCGCGCGCTCCTATGCCCTCGCGACGAAGCAATCCGGGCCCTTTGACCTCTACGACGACACTCGCAGCCAGGTGTACGGCGGCAAGGACACCGAGCAGCCGGCCTCCAACCGTGCCGCCAGCGCAACCGCGGGGAGGGTGGTCAAGTACCAGGGGGCGATCGCGACCACCTACTTCTTTTCGACCTCGGGCGGCCACACGGAGAACATCGAGAACTCCTGGGTCGGCTCGTCGCCGGTTCCCTACCTAAAGGGCGTTCGCGACCCCTACGACAACATCTCGCCGGCGCACCGCTGGAAGGTTCCGCTGTCGCACGCCGCGATCTCGTCGCGGCTCTCGGGGCTCTTTGGGGGCCGGCTTCGAAAGATCCACGTGCTGGAGCGCGGGACGTCTCCGCGGATCGTCTACGCGCGGGTCGTCGGTTCGTCCGGATCGACCAAGGTCACGGGCTCGACCCTCGAGTCCCGCCTCGGCCTCCTGGACTCGTGGATGAGCTTCGGCAAGCACGAGACCGGCGTCCCGGCATCGCGGGCCGGCCACCATCACCACGGTGGAGGCGGCGGCGGTATCGGGACCGGCAGCGGTGGCATCGGCACCGGCAAGGTCGCCGCGGTGCGCTCGCTGGTCGAGACCGGCCCTCCGGTCCAGCCGCAGCCATAAAACCTGAACGGGGTCACTGGAGGGTCAGACCCCGTAACGGGTTGCTGACAGAAGGTCAGCCGTCGGGATACGGCTGAATCGGGATGCCGTGCTCGAAGTCCCGGGAGCCGAACTCGTACGCCCCCGAAGCTTCGACCTCCACCCGGGTGCTCTTGTGGCCGGGGCGCTCGACGTCGAGGCTCATGTTCGAGATCGAGCAATTCAGCGTGTGGTGCTCGGGCCCCTTGGGGTCGGCGTAGACCCAGCCGACCACATCTTTGCGGTCGGGCGCCTCAACGCTGCCGCGAATGCGCACACCCTTGCCGGGCAGGGTGAATTTGCACGAGCTCGGCTTCTCTTCAAACTCCGTTCCGTACGCGCTGAGGAAGCCGCCGATGCGAAGTGGCTCCCCGTCGAGGACGATCTGGCCGTTTGCGACCCAGGGAGTCGTCCAGCGGCCGACCTTGATGCGGCCCGCGGCGACGTCGATGTAGTCGCCCTCGCGACCGCCCAGCGCCGAAGCCTGAAGCCACACCCAGCGCTCGGCGTGCTCGGTGCCCCAGTTGTGACCGATCATTCCCGGCCAACCCGTGAGGTCGATCTGCTCGCCCCCGATCGTGAGGCGGCCGTCGAAGCTGCTGGCCGGATACGGGCTCAGAAACTTCGTCTTCGGGAGCTTCGTGCGATAAAGGCGCTCTGCGGGCAGGTGGTGAAGTGGCTCGGCGCCGTCGCTGAAGTGCAGATCCCAGCCCGCGCCCAGCTCGGGCGTTTCGATGGCGCCGGTCGCTTTGCCGGGAGCGAGAATCGCGTCGCCGATCCTGATGAAGGCTTCCTGAGGCGCCGAGAGTTCCTCCGGGCCGACGGTGACCTTCGCTGCTCGGGGGCTCGGGGCGGAAGCGTCGAAGTATGTGAACCAAAGCGAAGCTGCCGCGGGCTGATCCGGGCGTTGATGGACGGTGTGGCGGATCCACACTCCGCGGCGACCAGTGGGATGGGTCGCCTTGACGTAGAAGCTCTCGTAGTGGCCGGCGCTGGGAGCAACGTCGGGAAAGCGCGCTTTTGTTCTCACGCAGGGCAACCTACCGCCCGGGCCGCGAGCCCACAGCGATGCGCCCGCCCGCGAGCGCTCGGAACCGGAACTCCGTGCACGACTGCCAGCGCTGGATGACCTCCTGCTCGCCCGCGCGGTGCATGTCGTCGAGAACGACAACCGCGGAAGGAGGAAGCCTCGACTCGAGCGCCTCAAGGGCCGGGATCCGCGCGAGCTCCGTGCCCGGCTCCCCCGCGGGCGGGCCGTCCACGAGCAGCAGGTCGATCTGAGGGGGCAGCCGCCGCAGAACCGCCGGCGAGTACCACGGCACGCCGGGCTCGGCCAGCGGGTGAGGGCGCAGGGGCGCGTGGATGACACGAGCGATCTCCGCCAGCCCGGCGCCGGCGAGCTCCTCCGAAACCCTGGCCGCCCACGCGGCGTCGTGCTCCACCGAGGTCAGGCGGCCACCCGTGCTCGCGACGCCGTGCGCCAGGGGGAGGGTGCCCGATCCCGCTCCGAGCTCGACGACCTCGGGAGCTTCGATGCGGTCGAGGAGCGCGAGAACATGGCTGCGGTCTTCCGCGGCAAGCTCCCAGCCGAGACCGCCGCCGGTCACTTAGAAGCGGATGGTGATGACCTCGCCATCGGCCATCTCGTAGTCGCGACCCTCTGTCCGGAGCAGGCCGCGATCACGGGCGGCCGCGTAGCCGCCGGCGTCCACCAACTCCTTCCAGCCAATGACTTCCGCTCGCACGAAGCGCTGCTGGATGTCGGAGTGGACCTTGCCGGCTGCCTCCCAGGCGCTGGAGCCCCGCTCGAGGGCATGGGCCACCGCCTCCTTGTCCTCGCCCGCGGTGAAGAAGCTGATCAGCTCGAGCAGGTCGAACGCGGTGCGGATCACCACGGCAAGCCCCGACTCGGGGATCTCCAGCTCGCTTCGAAGCTCCGCCGCCTCCTCGGGATCGTCGATCTCCGAAAGCTCAGCTTCGACCCGTGCGCTGATCGCAACGGCGGCGTCGCCGCGACGAGCAGCCATCTTCGCGACGGCCTCAGGGACGTCGTGCTCGCCCTCCTCGACGTTGGCGACGTAGAGGACCGGCTTCGAGGTCAGAGCGCCCAGACGCCGCGCCGCGTCGGGGGCGCTCGCCGGCGCGGGGACGTCGCGAACGGGGTTGCCCGACCCGAGCACTTCGACCACCACCTCGAGCCAGTCGCGCTCGGCGACCGCTGCCTTGTCAAGGGTCTTGGCCTGCTTGGCGACCCGCTCCAGCCGGCGCTCGGCCTGCTCGAGGTCCGCAGCGAGGAGCTCGGTCTCGATCAGATCGATGTCATCCGCAGGATCGACGCGGCCCTCAGGATGCGGCACTCCGCCGGATTGATGGGTGCGCACCACGTGACAGATGGCGTCCGTCTCGCGGATGGCGGCGAGAAAGCGGTTGCCGAGCCCCTCGCCCCCCGAAGCGCCACGGACGAGACCGGCGATGTCGTGGAAGGAGATTGTCTCCGGCACCACCTCCGAGGAGCGGACCGTCTTCGCAACCGCCTCCAGTCGTTCGTCTGGGACGCTGACGACGGCGACGTTGGGATCGATCGTGGTGAAGGGATAGTCGCCGGTTTCGGCGCCGGCGCGCGTGAGCGCGTTGAACAGCGTCGACTTGCCGGCGTTCGGCAGGCCGACGATGCCGACCTTCAAAGCTCCTCGCCCCTGGCGACGAGGTCGATGAGGCGCTCCTCCAGCGATCGCTCACCCAGCTGCGGGACCAGCCCGCCGATCGCGATGCCGAGGACGGCCCCGGCGAGCACGTCGCTCGGGTAGTGCATCCCGAGGTAGGGACGGGTGATGCAGATCGCCGCGGCGAGCGCATGCAGCGGCACGCGCGTTCGGGGCTCAACTCTCCCGAACGCCGTCGCCGCGGCGAGCGAGGAGGTTGCGTGCGCCGAGGGAAACGACAGCGCGCTCGGCGCCGTTGCGAGCGGCGGCAGGCCACGAAGCTTCGGGCGCGGCCGGCGAACCGCGAGTTTCACCGCGTAGTTCGCGACCACAGCTCCCGGACCGACGGCGGCGCCGCGCAGCCAGCGCGAGCGGCGAGCGGGGTCGGCGGCCGCCCCCGCCAGCCCGATCGCTGCCCACACGGCCCCCCATTCGCCGATCGTGGCGAGTGCCTTGGCGGCCGATTCGGCCGCCAGGCTGTGCCCGCGGGTGCGCATCAGCCGCAAGAGGCGGGCGTCGGTGGAAGAGGTGGCCATCGAGCGGAGCAGGATAGGCGCCGTCCGCTCGACAGGGTGAAATGGGCCGCTGTGGCCGCCCCCGCCGAGCTCACGGAATACGAGCGCCGCTTTCGCCGCGCCGGGCTTCCGTTGTTCATATCGGGCTACTCCGCTTCCACCGATGTCTTCAACCGGGCCCTGCCCCTGATCACGCTCGTGTTCGTGGGGGAGCTGCTCGGAGCCCTCAACCTCAACTGGTCGGTTGCCGGAAACGTCGCGGCCATCGCTGGTTCTCTCGGCCTGGTTCTCGTTGTGGTTGCGGCGATCAACGGCTTCCGGGGCCGCCCCGCAACCGCAGTGCCGCAGGAAATCGGCAAGGTCGAGCTTGCGCTGTTCGTGCTGCTGCCGGCTCTGCTGCCGCTGATCTTCGGGGGTCAGTGGCGGAGCGCCTTGGCTACGGCGTCGATAAACGCGCTCATCCTGCTCTTGATCTACGCCACCTTCGGCTACGGCCTGCCGTCGATCGTGCGCTGGGCGCTCGCCCGGCTCGTCGGGCAGCTTGCTGCCTCCCTCTCGCTTCTCACTCGCGCAATTCCGCTGTTGATGCTGTTCTCGGTGCTGCTCTTCCTGACCCAGGAGATCTGGCAGATGTTCAGCCACGTCACTTTCGGGACGCTGGCGATCCTCGGCGTCCTGTTCGTCGGCTTGGGTGCTGCCTTTCTCCTGGCCCGCCTGCCGAGCGAGGTGCGCCGGCTCGAGGGTGAGGCGGGCGAGGGCGGGCCTCCGCTCGAACGCCGTCAGCGCTTGAACGTCGGACTCGTCCTGTTCGTGAGCCAGTCGCTTCAGGTGCTTACGGTGAGCGTCGTCGTGGGAGCGTTCTTCGTCGCCCTGGGCGTGTTCACGATCGACACCCACATCCTGCACGAGTGGATCGGCCCGACGTTCCAGCCCCACGAGCTGGTGAAGCTGAACGTCTTTGGGCATCAGGGGGTCATCACCGAAGAGCTCCTGCGAGTCGCGGGCGCAATCGCGGCCTTCACCGGCCTCTACTTCGCGATCTCGATGCTCACCGACGACGTCTATCGCCGCGAGTTCTTGGGCGAGCTGACCGACCAGATGCGCGAGACCTTCGCGGCGCGGGCGGAGTATCTGAAGCTCAAAGCCTCCTAGAGTTTCGCGCGTGAGCTCCAGCGTGACCATGGTGCCGGGCTTCCGGCATCTGCCCGGCAACCACTGCGGCTCGACAGCGCTGCGCAACCTGCTCACCTTCGCCGGCCTGGATATCACCGAGGAGATGGCCTTCGGCTTGGGCGCCGGGGCCTGCTTCTACTTCATCCCGATGGATGGCCAGTCGCCCTCGCGGTTCACCAACGGGCGCACCTCGCGGCTCGAGGAGCAGTTCGTGGAGCTGACCGGTGCGCCGATCGAGCAGCGGACGTTTCCGAACCCCGAGCAGAGCTGGGAGGCAGCCCGCGCGAGCGTCGCCGCCGGCAGGCCAGCCTTGCTGCTCTCGGACCTCTACTACCTCGACCACTACGACCGCTCGGCACACTTCCCGGGACACGCCCTTGTCCTGGCGGGATTCGACTCGGATGTCGCCTACCTATCCGACACCGGCTTCGAGGAGCTGCAGACGACGACACTCGCGAGCCTCGCAAAGGCCCGGCACGCTCAGCATCCTGTCTTTCCGCTCGCCGGGCACATGTTCACCGTTGCCGACCTGGATGGATTCGATCCCACCCCTGCGATTCCCGCGGCAGTTGAAAGCTCTGCCCGGAGGATGATCGAGCCGCCGCTGGGCGATTTCGAGGGTCTGCCGGGCCTGCGCCAGTTCGCCGCCGAGGTGGGCGCGTGGCCCGAGGTCGTCGCCGACTGGCAGTGGTGCGCCCGCTTCAACTATCAGGTGATCGAGCGCCGCGGGACGGGCGGCGGGAATTTTCGGTTGATGTACTCGCGGTTTCTCCAGGAGGCGGGATATGGGGAGGCGAAGCTCGCTGCGGTCGCGGCCTCCGCGTGGACGAAGCTGGCAGAGGCGCTGAAGTTGGCCAGCGAGCAGGAGGAGGCGAAGCCGCAGCTATGGAGCGCGGTTGCGGTTCGCGCAGGGGTCGTCCTCGAAGCCGAAGAGGCGCTCTGGCCCGCCCTGCCCCAGCCCGGGAAACGGGCAGCTACTGGGCGAAGCCGATCGAGCTGTGGGGATCCGGGATGCGGATGAAGACCACGGTCTTCACGTTCAGCACCAGCACACCGTCGTCGGTTTCGACTTCGTGCCAGCCCTCGCCGGACTCGACCGCTTCACGTAGGTTCTTCAAGGCTGACTCGTCGAGGCGAGAGCTCACCACCTGCCCGATTCCCATTCCGATCTCGACACGTCGGCGCTCAGCCATCAATGGACCTCCGCCGGCTCGACGAGCTCGGTCAACACACGTCCCGTCGAGCGCGGGTTGACGAACGCGACGCGGCTGCCGCGGATTCCGACCCGTGCGCGGGAGTCGATCATCTCGACGCCCTCGGCAGCGAGCTTCTCGAGCGTGGCGTCGATGTCGGACACCCGGTAGGCGACGTGGTGGAGCCCGCCCCCGTTTCGCTCCATGAACTTGCCGACCGGGGTGTCCGGACCCAGGGGACGAAGCAGCTCGATGTGGCCGTCGCCGACGTCCAGCAGGGCCGCCTCGACTCCCTGCTCGTCGACGGTCTCGCGGTGAACGAGGGGCATGCCGAAAGTTCCCTCGTAGAGTCCGAGGGCGCCGTCGATGTCCTCGACGGCAACACCGACGTGGTCGATGAGGGTGAACACACCGGTGATTCTATTGAGCCGGCTACGGCAGCTCGGCTGGCGGCTTGGAGGCGAGGGCCTCGGCCGGCTGGGCGCCCCGCCGGGGCAGCGGGTCGAGGTCTGGCAGGCGCTCGGTCGCGCTCGACGAGACGCTCGAGTGCTCCATCAGCTCCTGGATCTCCTCGCGCTCGATCACCTCGTTGTCGAGCAAGCGCTGGCCGATCTCGTCGAGCAGGTCGCGGTGGTCGATCAGCAGCCGGTGAGCGCCGCGATAGGCCTCCTCAGAGATCGCCTGCACCTCCTCGTCACGGGTGCGGCGCATGGCCTCCGAGGCGCTGTGGTCATCGGCAGGGAGTTGGTGAGAGCGGATCTGGGTGCCCATCGCGTAGTCGAACACCATCGACCGCGCGATCGCGGTGACGCGCTGGAGGTCGTCGGCCGCTCCGGTGGTGACCCTGCCGAAGGTGATCTGCTCGGACACGCGGCCGGCGAGCAGCACCTTCATGTAGTCGATCAGCTCCTCCCGCGACTTCAGGTAGCGATCCTCCTGGGGCAGATTGAGCGTGTAGCCGAGGGCCTTCCCTCGCGGCACGATCGACACCTTCTGGACCTTGTCGACGGTCGGCAGCAGCTCGGAGACGAGGGCATGCCCGGCCTCGTGCCAGGCAACCACGCGCTTTTCTTGGTCGGTGATGACCTTGCGGGTCTGAAGACCGGCGATGACTCGCTCGAACGCGCTCTCGAAGTCGGCCTGCACGATGAAGTCGCGGTGCGCTCGTCCGGCGAGGATCACCGCCTCGTTGGCGAGGGGACCAAGCCGACCAGCTCCAACACCACGACCACCAAGCCCGAGCCGTCGACCTCGACTACGACCACTACCTCCGGCTCCACCTCGACGTCAGGAAACGGCGGGGGCAGCGGCGGAATCGGGCCGGGTAAGTAACGGACGCAGGATTTCTAGCGGCGCAGTCTCTCGCGAGTCAGCTTCGCGAAAACCACGTAGCGCTCGTCGGCGCTGTAGAGCGGATGGCACGCGGTCAAGACGAGTCGCGGGTAACCCACCGGATCGGTGATGCTCACCTTGGTCGGCGCGACGATCTCGTGCCTTTGCACCGTGTAGGTGAAGTCCCCGTAGGGCATCGCGATCATGACCTCGTCCCCGGCAACCAGCGAGTCGATGTGGCGAAACGGGGCGAGGTAGGTGGTCCGGTGGCCGGCGATTCCGACCGTTCCGGGCTGGCCCGGGAACGGCGTGTCGCGGTAGTGGCCCGGGCCTCGTTC
>JBBRYM010000014.1:0-72820 GCA_038237625.1 Solirubrobacterales bacterium
CGGCTACATGATGGCCGCCAAGGTCGGCACCGGGATCGTCGCCGAGCTCGGCGCGATGCGGATCTCCGACGAGATCGACGCCCTCGAGGTGATGGGCGTCAACCCGATGATCTTCCTCTGCGCGACGCGGCTCCTCGCGGCATGGATCGTGCTGCCGTTCCTTTATCTGGCCGCGGTCGGCATCGGCTATTTCGCGAGCTGGTTGGCAGTCGTCAAGCAGATCGCGGAGGTTTCCTCAGGCGGCTACTTCCTGATTTTCTGGATGTTCCAGAATCCGCCCGACCTCATATTCAGCCTGATAAAGGGGATGGCGATGGCAACCATCATCGTTCTCGTCGGCTGCTACTACGGCTACAACGCGTCGGGAGGCCCGGTCGGTGTGGGAACCGCGACCGCGAAGTCGATGGTCTTGAACATCGTCTTAGTCCACATCATCGGGATGGTTGGGACGCTCGTCTTCTGGGGAGCGAACCCGCGAGCGCCAATCGGCGGCTGAACTAGGAGAAATAGATGCCTGAAGACGAGAGCACTACTGAAGTTGACGACATCCCCGAGGACGACGCCGACGACCCCGACGCCGCCGACGCCGAGGAGGCAGCACCCGCGCCACCCTCGAGTGACTACGTCGAGCCGGCGCCTGAGCTTGGCCAGCTGAACCGCGATTACACGATCCCGGGCGTCGAGCGCTCCGAGTCCGACCCGTACAAGTGGCACACGGGGACCAAGCGCGACCACGGCGGCGAGGACGCTATCGAGGTCATCGACGTGGTCAAGCAGTTCGGCAAGACGCGCATCCAGAACGGCCTCAACCTCGGCATCCCCGACGATCAGATCTCGATGGTCCTCGGCCCGTCGGGAACGGGCAAGAGCGTCCTGATCAAGCTGATCGTCGGCCTGCTGTACCCGGACTCGGGCGACATCCTCGTCCATGGCGAGTCGGTACCGAACATGTCCGACGACGAGCTCTTCGAGATGCGCAAGAAGTTCGGCCTGCTGTTCCAGGACGGCGCGCTGTTCGGCTCGATGAACATCTATGACAACACCGCGTTTCCGCTGCGCCAGCACACCGACAAGTCGGAGGAGGAGATCGGCGAGATCGTCAACGGGCGCCTCAACGAGGTGGGCCTCGGCCACGCCACGGAGAAGATGCCGAACGAGCTCTCGGGCGGCATGCGCAAGCGCGCCGGCTTTGCTCGGGCGCTGGTTCTCGACCCGGCGATCGTGTTCTTCGACGAACCCGACTCCGGCCTCGACCCGGTGCGCACGGCGCTGCTGTGCGAGCTAATCCGCGAGATCCACGAGGAGAACAAGGGCTGCTACATGGTCATCAGCCACGACCTCGGCACCGCCCGTCGCATCGCCGACTTCATCGCGGTGCTCTGGAAGGGCCGGATTGTCGAGTCGGGACCGTCGGAGGAGCTCTTCAACTCCGACAACGAGTTCGTCTCGCAGTTCCTCAACGCCGAGGTAACCGGTCCCCTAGCGATGGACTGATGCAGCGCGCCCCGGGCGCGCTGCTCGTAACCTCCTAGCGTGCGCAATCGCTTCGCACGGCTGGCGGGCAAGGCTGTTGAACGGCCCGTCCCCGTTGTGGTCGCCGCAATTCTCCTCGCGCTTATCGGCGCGATCGCCGCGCTGCGCCTGCAGACCGATGCCGGCGTCGACACGCTCGTCGACAGGGGCTCGAGCACCTACGGGCAGACCCAGCAGTTTCATCGCACCTTCGGCGATGATCCGGTGGAGGTCCTGGTCCGAGGCAACCTCGCCAAGCTCATGCTCACCTCGGACATCGAGAAGATGCTGGCGCTGGAAGGTTGCCTCGCCGGCAACGCTCCAGGAGGCCAGGTGATCCAGGGCAAGCCTGCGCCCGCCGGCTGCGCGGAGCTCGCTCAGCTGCGTCCCGCCCACGTGGTCTACGGGCCCGCCACATTCCTCGACCAGTTCGTCGAGCAAACAAAGAGCCTCTACAGCCAGCAGCAACAGGCAGCCGCGGCGCAGGCTCGCAGCGAAGCCATCGCGGCCGCTGCCAGGGCCAAGCGGCAGGGATACGACAAGCAGGGTCAGCGCAGAGCGGCAATGTTCGCCGCGAAGCAGGTCTACGACGCGTTCCAGGGCAATCTGGTGACGCTTGCGACGCGGTACGGGCTCACCAGCCTGCCGAGCCTGAACGATCCGCAATTCGTCAGCTCCGTGGTCTTCGACAGCCGCCTCACCGGACACGTTCCCAAGGCCCGTTTCGCCTACCTGTTTCCGAGCTCGAGGTCCGCCCTCATCTCCGTGCGGCTGCGCTCCGATCTCACTGAGGCACAGCGACACCAGGCGATCGGCCTGATCCGCCAGGCGGTCACCGATCCGCAGTTTCGCCTCAAGAACGGAACGTATGTCGTGAGCGGAGTCCCGACGGTCATCGATGGGCTCGCCAAGGAGCTCTCGACCCAGATATTCGTGTTGCTGGCAGCGGCGTTGGCGGTGATGGCGATCACGCTCGCGCTCGTCTTCCGGCCGCCGCTGCGGTTGCTGCCTCTGGGCATAGCCATAGGCGCCGCGGGGATCACGTTCGGGATCCTGTCGCTGATCGGTGGCTCGTTGACGATGGCGTCGATCGCGGTGCTGCCGGTGCTGATCGGGCTGGCGGTCGACTACGCGATCCAGTTCCAGGCGCGTTTTGCCGAGCGCCGCGAGGAAGGCGAGTCGCCGGTTCGCGCCGCTGTGCAGGCGGCGGCGGCCGGCGGCCCGGTGATCGGTGCGGCTGCCCTCGCCACCGCTGCCGGGTTCCTGGTGTTGCTGCTTTCACCGATCCCGATGGTCCGCAGCTTCGGCCTGCTCCTGGTGCTTGGGGTCGCCGTCGCGTTCGCGCTTGCGGTGACGCTGGGGCTCGCAACGCTGTCGCTCACCGGGCGCGGCGGCGGGTCGCTTTCGCGGCTTGGATACTCAATTCCTCGCCCGGGCGGGGAGGCGCTTGCGCGCGTGCGGGCCCGGCTGGGAGAGGTCGGGCGGTCGACCCTCGCGCTGGCGATTGCGGTGCCGAGGCGGGTGCTGGGCGTTGCACTGGTGCTCGCCGTCGGGGGGTGGATCGCGGGAACCCAGGTAGGGGTGATCTCCGACCTGCGCCAGCTCGTTCCCTCAAGCCTGCCTGCGCTTCACGACGTCGATCAGCTCGAACGCGCGACTGGCGTCTCGGGTGAGGTTGACGTGACCGTGAACGCGCCCGACTTGACCGATCCGGCGGTGTTGACGTGGATGAAGGATTTCGAGGGCAGGGTGCTTGCGGCTAACGGCTTCGGCGGCGAGTTCCCGAGCTGTCGCGAGGCGCAGACACAGATTTGCCCGGCCATCGCCCTTCCTGACCTTTTCGGAGCCACGCAGGGGACTCCGACCCGCGCACGCATTCGCGAGATCCTGCGCCTCCTGCCCACGTACTTCTCGCAGGCGGTCATCGACGTGAATCAGCAGACGGGTGGGCCCGGTCACACCGCCGTGATCGCCTTTGGCATCAAGGTGATGCCCTTCGACCAGCAGAAGCGGCTGATCGACGACATCCGCGCCCAGATCGATCCGCCGGGCGACGCCAACGGCCCACCGCCGGGCGTCACGGCGAACGTCGTCGGCCTGCCTGTGCTCGCGGCGGACGCGAACTCCGAGCTCGACTCCAACCGCTATCTCCTCACTCTCGCAGGGCTGGCCGCGGTTGCCTTCGCTCTGCTCGCGATCTATCGCTCCGTGCGGCGTGCCCTCGTGCCGCTGGTTCCAATCGTGTTCGCCACGGGATGGGCATCGCTTGGCCTGTGGGCCGTGGGCCTGCCGCTGAATCCCCTGTCGGCGACGCTGGGTGCGCTTGTGATCGCGATCGCCACGGAGTTCAGCGTGATCCTCACCTCTCGCTACTACGAGGAGCGTGAGGCGGGGCACTCCCTCGGCGAGTCACTCCGCCGCTCCTACTCGCGCACGGGCGCGGCGGTGGCCGCCTCGGCTCTGACGGCCATCGCGGGCTTCGCGGTCCTCGCGGTCTCAGACGTGCGGATGCTGCGCGACTTCGGCCTCGTTACGGTCCTCGATCTCGCGGTTGCCCTCGCCGGGGTGATGGTCGTCCTGCCGGCCACGCTGGTCGCCGTCGAGGACGGACTGGGCTCGCTGTTCAGCCTTCCGGAGCGCTCTCGTCCCCGCCCGGCACGGGGGCCGCGGCGCCTCGTCGCCCGCCTTTCGCGCCGCTGATGGCCGAGTCGGGCAGGCCGCCGGCTTCACCGCGCCCGCGCTCGTCGAGCCGCTACATCATCTTCGTCGGCGTGGCGTTCGCAACGCTGATCGCGATCGCGACCGTCAACACCCTGAACAATTCGCCGACGGGGCTTCTCGGCGTCAACGCCGACATCACGAACCAGGCGCTTCCCGAGTTCGCGGTTCCAGACATCCGCTCCCACCTGGTCGGCGACGCGAACGTGTTCCAGGACAACTGCTCGAGCTCCGCAAACCCCTGCCCGGCGGGCGATCGCCGGCCGTCGGCGTGCAACATCAACGCCGAGGGAGCGATCAGGATCTGCGACTTCTTCAACCGCCCGCTCGCGATCTCTTTCTGGTTCATGAAGGGAGCCAGCTGCATACCGGCCCAGGACGCCTTCGATCAGGTGGCGAGCCACTACGGTGACCGCATGGGCTTCCTGTCGATCGACGTCCGCGACGACCGCGACGCGTTGCGCCAGGCGATCACCGAGCATGGCTGGAGGGTGCCAATCGGCTGGGATCGCGATGGCGCGGTGTCCGACCTCTACCGGGTGGGTGGCTGCCCGACGGTTGCGTTCGTCTACCCGGGAGGGACGTTCGCCTTTGCCCGCTCGTCGGTCGACGACCTGACGGTGCCCCATCTCGCGAAAGACGTCCGCACGTTGCTTGCGAGGACCCGGGCGCGGGCGGCGCAGTCGCGATGAGCGAGGCCGGCACGGAATTCCCAGCTGGGGGAGAGGTGGTCCCCGAGGCGGGATGGGTCGATCCCACGCTCACCGAGGAGTTCCCGGGTCTCGACCTGCGCTACGTGCTCGTCCGTGCCACCCCGAGCTCGAGCCCGCCGCAGGTGAAGACCCAGCTCGCCGCGCTCGCCAACCGTTACTCAGGCGGCCGGGTCGTGAACCTGCGCCATCAGCCCATTCCGTGGGCCTATCGCGTCTTCTTCCGCCACGTCGGCCTCGACCCCGACGCCGACCGTACCCCGGTCGAGGACGTCGCCCTCGAGCGGATGAAGCGCGGCGGGTTCCAGTCGGAGAACCTCGTCGTCGACGGTCTGACCATCGCGATCGCGGAATCCGGAGTCGCACTGCGGGCCTTCGATGCCGAGCGCCTAGAGGGTCGGCCGGGAATCCGCCCGTCAGTTGCGGGCGAGCGCTTGCCGGGGCGAGCGACCGACCTGGAGCGAGGCACGCTGGTCCTCGCCGACGAAAGCCGGCCGATCGGCGTGCTCTTCGGCCTCGACTCGGCCGACCACGCGGTCTCGAAGCGCACGAGGCGCGTGGCGCTCATGGCCATCCAGGTCAGCGGCGTGCCGGACATCGCCGTCGAGGAAGCCATCTGGCTGGCCTCCGGCATCCTCCGCGCGTAGCCTTGTGCCGCGAGGGTCCGTTACGCCGTCGCCCGAACCAGGTCCGCGGCCTTCTCCCCGATCATGATCGTCGGTGCGTTCGTGTTCCCCCCGGTGATCGTCGGCATGATCGACGCGTCGGCCACCCGCAGCCCCTCGACCCCTCGCACCCGCAGCTGAGGGTCGACCACGGAGCTCTCATCGGAGCCCATCCGGCAGGTGCCGACGGGGTGGTAGAGGAGCTCCGTCTCCTCGCGGATGAACGCCTCGATCTCCTCGTCGCTCTCGAGCTCACGATCGGGGACGAGCGAGCGGCCTCGCGCCGCGGCCAAGGGCTCTGAGGCGGCGATTCCCTGGATGCGCCGGTAGCCGGCGATGAGCGCCGCCACGTCGTCGGCGTCGGTGAGGTGATTGCCGACCAGCTCGGGTTTGTCGTCGGGGGAAGCCGAACGAAGCCGCAGTTCGCCTCGGCTCCGAGGCGTGATGAGCGCGGCGGCGATAGAGAACGCATGGCCGTCGATGGTGTCGAAGCCGTGATCGTGGTAATGGGCGGGACCGAACAGGAGCTGGACGTCGGCAGCGGGCAGACCGGGCCGCGTGCGGATAAACGCCATCGCCTCGCCCACATTGGAGGTGAGTGGGCCGCTTCGACGCAGCAGGAACTCGGCCAGGGCTCGGGGCTTCTCGGCGTCGGCAAGGCTTTCGGGAACCGTCGACTCGAAGCAGCACAAAAAGAACGGGTGATCTTGAAGGTTTCGGCCGACCTCGGGACTCTCGATCACCGCTTCGATGCCGGCTTGGCGCAGCTCGTCCGCGGGCCCGATGCCTGCGAGCATCAGGAGCTGGGGGCTGCCGATGGCTCCGGCCGCCAGGATGACCTCGCCGCCTGTCAGTGCGACGTGCTCCCCGCCACGGCGATCGCGCTAGCGGACCCCCTTTACCCGGTTGCCTTCGAGCTCCAGCCCGAGTGCATGGGCGCCAGTCCGCACGTCGAGGTTGGAGCGGCGGCGGGCCGGGCGCAGGTACGCATCGGCCGCGCTACAGCGTCGGCCGTCTCGGATGGTGACCTGGCTCATCGTCACGCCGTCCTGCTCCGGCGAGTTGATGTCCGGGTTGAACGGGATTCCGGCGGCTTGGGCCGCTTTGAGGAATCGCTTGGTCAGCGGCATGGGCGAGCGCAGGTCGGACACCGCAACCGGCCCTCCCGCGCCGTGGACGTCGGACGCTCCTCGCTGGTTGTCTTCCGCACGACGAAAGATCGGCAGGACGTCCGCGTAGCCCCAGCCCACGCATCCCGACTCTGCCCAGCCGTCGTAGTCGAGTGGACGCCCCCGCACGTACATCAATCGCGTTCATCGAGCTCGAGCCTCCGAGCGACCTCCCACGGGGGACATAGAGCGTCCGGCCACCCAATCCGGGCTCAGGTCCCGTGGCGTAGTCCCAGTCGAGCTTGGTGCGGAACTGCTTCGAGAACGCCGCGGGGATCTTGATGTTGGGCGAGCGGTCGCGCCCGCCGGCCTCGAGCAGTAGAACACGGGCGGCGCCGTCCTCGCTGAGCCGGGCTGCGAGCGCGCAGCCCGCCGATCCGGCGCCGACGATGACGTAGTCGTGCGTGGCTTGCACGCAGCGACTCTATTCTCCCTGGGCGTCCCCCCGGGCCCCGTTTACGCTCCGGACGCGGGCGCTGCGAGTACAATCGGCCAGGAAGTCCAAGGGTTTTGAAGGGAGCCTCAGTGCCCGACGCAGTCCTCGAGTTGCAGACGCGGTCGCACCGCGCTTCTGAGCTCCCGTCGCTTCGCACCGACCATGCGACCGACCGTCGCCTTCGCGACGAGCTCCGCCGCCAGATCGCGCTGCTCGAGCGGCGCCTGGGTGAGCTTTTTGCCGTGGCCTTCCCTCGCCATGGGATCGATTTCACGGTGGCCGCCTCCGGGGGTCCCCGGGTGCTGGGCGTCGCCGACCTCGAGAACGTCCGCGACGCCCTCGCGCTTCGTTTGCGTGATGCGGAGACCGAGGTCGCACGCCGCGGCCGCATCGAGGAGCGCAACCGCCAGCGCCTCGAAGCGATGCTCGCCGCGCCCGAGGACTATCGCTGGCTTCGCATCAGCGCGCGCGAGATTGGCGAGCCTAGTTGTCGCGCCTGGACCTCCGAGCCCCGGCTTGGCGTGGTTGGCATGCTGATGGGCTGGTGGAGGGTCAAGGTCTCCTCGGGCTGTCCGTTAGCCTCCGGGCGCGGCGATTTCAGTCGCGCCCATCCGGATCAAGCTCGATAGGACCGCTTAAGCCAGTTGGCCCAGAGATCGCGAAAGCGTCGTCAGCGCCGCCGTGCCGAGGCACAGGGCAGGCGCCCCGACCATCCCTCGGAGCCACAGCCCTCGGCCGATGCGCCGTCGCAGGCAAGGGCCGCCTCAGACGCAGCCGAGCGCGCGGCCGCGCGGCGCGCGGCGCGGCGCCGAACGGGTGATCCCGATCGGCGTCCGGAGCCTCCGTGGGCGCCCTTTCCGCTTGTCGAGCTCCTCGTCCTCGCCGGAATCATCCTGCTCGTCGCGGGGTTTGTCATCCGGGGTCACCGGGGCACGATCATGATCGGGGCGGGGCTCGTGCTTGGGACTCTCGGCGGCCTCGAACTCTCCGTCCGCGAGCACTTCACGGGTTATCGGTCCCACACCGCGCTTCTGGCCGGTGCGCCCGCGATTGTGGTCCTCATCGGCCTTTCGGTGCTGGCCCCGGGGCTTCCGCTCACCGTCGCGCTGCTCTTGGCGCTCCTCGTGTTCGGAGCCAGCGCGAGGTTCCTTGTCCGGACCTTCCAGCGGCGGTCGGGACTGAGCTTCAAGTTCCGCTGATCCCCTCCCTCGGATCAGCGGAGCTCAAAAGCGGGCTCGGGCGGTCGGCTCAGCTGACCCTCAGGGGGCGATGCTTGGCGGCGAGGGCGTGCGCGAGGATCTTGCGCTGGCGCTCGGTGAGGCGGCCAATGGTGCGGTTCTCTGGGACTGCGAACGGGACGAGGAACTTGTGGGCGCGGGTACGACCCCACCGGCGCTGGCTGCGAAGCAGCTCGCCTACGGTCATGCTCTCGACCTGCCAAGGGCAGCTCTCCAGGACGGCGGCAGGGTCCTCCCGGCCTGCCTCGATGTTGCGCTTGAGCTCGGCACGCGCATAGCGCACCTTGTTGGCCCGTGCGAGGGCCTCCATGCACTGCGGGATCGACGGGGTCGCCGCGACGGCGGCAGCTTCCATTCTCACTCCTCCTTCGAGCGAACGATGGGACGGTTGACGACTTCTCCTCGGCCCCCTTGCGACTATCGGGTCGCCTTCGAGAAACGGAGTGGACAAGAAATCTCCTTGCCCCCTCTGCCTCCCTGCCACCAGGGTTCCTAAGGCGCTCGGGACCCTAAGCCAGCGGACACCAGTGCGCAACAACCTGGTGACCGTTTCGCCCCTCTTCGTTCGCTAAGAGCACGTTTTTTTTCGACCTGGAACGCTCGTACGGATCTGGACAAGCCGAAACTACTCCGAGCGGGGTAGATCCGGGAAGTCGGAAACGACCTTGTCGACAACGGCGAGGGCCCGGTCGAGGTGCTCGTGCTCATGAGTTGCCATGAGGCTGGTCCGCAGGAGGGCCCCGCCGGGCGGGACCGCTGGGTGAAGGGCGACGTTGGTGTAGACGCCGGCGTCGTAGAGCGCCTTCCAGAGAAGGACCGCCTGCCAATCCTCGCCGACGATGACGGGTACGACAGGAGTGGCCGCCTCGGTCCCGTCGGGAAGGCGGCCTGGCTCGACGACTCGCAGCCCCAGCTCGCGGAAGCCCGCTCGCAGGTACTCGGCGTTGGTGAGGAGCTTCGCCATGAGCTCCGGCCCCTCCGAGCGGATGATGCGCAGCGCGGCAAGCGCCGCGCCGACGGCGGCGGGGACGGCCGAGGCAGTGAAGATGAATGCTCGGCTCGCAATCCGCAGGAACTCGATCACGTCGGCGGGGCCCGCGATGAAGCCGCCGCAGGAGGCGAGGCTCTTGGAAAACGTGCCCATCCGCAGGTCGACCCCGTCTTCCAGCCCGAAGAGCTCCGCCGACCCGGCGCCGCGAGCGCCCAGGACGCCCACGCCGTGGGCCTCGTCGACCATGAGGCGGGCGCCGTAGGCGCGACAGAGCTCGACGATCGGCGGCAGATTGCAGACGTCGCCCTCCATCGAGAAGACGCCGTCGACGACCACGAGCACGCCGCCGCCATCACCGGCCGCCCGGTCGAGCATCTTCTCGAGTTTGTCCATCTGGTTGTGGCGAAAGGGCCGAAGCTTGGCGCCGGCAAGGCGGCAGCCGTCGAGGATCGAGGCGTGGTCGGCCGAGTCGCAGATGACGGTGTCGCCGGGGCCGAGGATCGTGCCGATGCAGCCGACGTTTGCGCCGTAGCCGGTGCTGAAGACAATCGCGTCGTCGGTCTGCATGAACTGCGCCAACTCGCTTTCGAGCTCCACGTGGAGGGGAATCGTTCCGTTCAGAAGCCGGGAGCCCGTCAGCCCGGTGCCGTAGGTCTCCAGGGCGTCGCGCGCGGCCTGCTTCACGCGCTCGGAGCCGGTGAGCCCCAGGTAGTTGTTGGACCCGAGCATGATCGTCTCGCGCCCCTCCATCTCGACGACCGGCCCGGCGGAGCTGGACATCACCCGGAAGTAGGGGAGGAGGTCGCCCTCCTTGGCCATCGCGAGCTGCTCCAAGCGCTCGTGCGTGCGGGCCTTCTCGAAGACGTCGACTGGCGCGCGGGCGGTCTGGTTCATAGGCGAAGAGTGTAGGTTCCTCGCCCGTGCCAGACGTCAAGGTGCGTCCGGTCGCCTCGAAGCGCGACCTGAACGCCTTCATCAAGCTGCCCTTCCAGATTCACCGCGATCACCCGCGGTGGGTGCCGCCGCTGATCTTCGATCGCAAGTCGTTTCTCGATCGCGAGAAGAACCCGTTCTTCGACCACGCCGAGGCCGAGTTCTTCCTCGCCGAGCGCGACGGCCGCGTCGTCGGCAGGATCACCGCCCATCTCGATCGCCGCTGGGACGAGTATCAGGGCGGCAACGACGGCATGTTCGGCTTCATCGAGTTTGAGGACGACTCAACCGTCGCGGCGGCCCTCATCGACGCCGCCAAGACTTGGCTGTCCCAGCAGGGACGCGAGCGGATGATCGGCCCCATGGACTTCACCACCAACGACGAGTGCGGACTGCTCGTCGACGGCTACGACTCCGATCCCATCATCCTCCAGCCCTGGCACCCGCCCTACTACAAGGAGCGCCTCGAGGCGCTCGGGCTGGCCAAGGCGATGGACATGCGGATGTGGGACCTGTGGCTCGGCGACCTCGCGGCCGGAAATGAGTTCCACCCGCTGATCGAGGCCGCCGCGAAGGAGTCGGAGAGGGCGGGAGTTGTAGTACGCGGCATGCGGAAGTCGGACCTCGATAACGAGATCGCTCGGTTCATGGAGGTTTACAACGAGGCTTGGGGGCCGAACTGGGGGTTCGTTCCGGTGACCGCGGAGGAGGTCTCCTTCCAAGCGAAGAACCTCAAGCCGATCCTCTCCGAGGAATGGGCGATGATCGCCGAGCGCGAGGGGGAGGTCGTTGGCGCCGCGTTGACGCTGCCCGACTTCAACCAGGTCCTGAAGAAGATGAACGGCCGCCTGCTCCCGTTCGGCTGGTGGCATTTCCTGACCGGACGGCGCAAGATCGACCGGGTGCGTGTGTTCGCCCTCGGCGTGAAGAACGACTACCAGCACCTGGGCGTCGCCGCGGCGCTCTACGTCCGGCACCGCGAGACGGCCGAGCACATGCCCCAGAAGGGCGGGCAGACGGGCTGGATCCTGGAGACGAATGAGCCGATGAACCGCGCCATGGAGGGCATGGGCGGCACCATCGCATCGACCTACAGACTCTACGAGCAGAGCCTCGGGCCAGCCTCATAGCCGGCCGGCAGCCCGCTCGGAATACCATCCCCGGACCGCTCTGAAAGGGGCTTGGACGCTGATCCATCAGCCGTACCTGCTCGAGGCCCGCGAGATGCAGGCCCTCTCGTTCGCAGTGCACATCCCCCTTGTGTGCTTCGGCATCGCCTTCCCGGCGATGGTGCTCTTCTGCGAATGGCTTCATCGCCGAACGGGCGACCCGGTCTACAAGTCGGTCGCAAAGCGCTGGTCGCGGGTGATGCTGATCCTGTTCGCGGTCGGTGTCGTGACCGGGACGATCCTCTCCTTCGAGATGGGACTTCTATGGCCCGGGTTCACGTCCAAGTTCGGGGAGGTGTTCGGACTCGGGTTCGCGCTCGAGGGGGTGTCGTTCTTCGTCGAGGCGATCTTCATCGCGATCTACGTGTACGGGTGGGACCGGCTTTCGTCCCGGGCCCATCTGGCGTCGGGGTTGCCGATCGTCGTCGCGGGCATGACGGGATCGCTCCTCGTGATCGCCGTGAACTCTTGGATGAACCACCCCTCGGGTTTCTCGATCGTCCATGGCCAGGTCACCGACGTCCACCCCTTCGCCGCCCTTTTCAACTCGAACCTCTGGCACGAGCTCGCCCACATGTACCTGGCGGGATACATCGTGGCGGGCTTCTTGACAGCCTCGGTTTACTCGGTCGCGTGGCTCCGAGGACGCCGTGACCGCTACCACCGGGTGGCCCTGGTGATCTCGGTGACGGTTGCTGCCCTGGCCGCTCCCGCGCAGGTGGTGGTTGGCGACTGGGCTGCAAGGACGGTCGCCCAGAGCCAGCCGACGAAGCTGGCGGCGTTCGAAGGCCTCGACAGGACGCGGTCCGGGGCGCCGATCACCGCCGGAGGCGTCTACTACGACGGCTCGGTCCATTGGGGGATCTCGATCCCCGACGGGCTCTCGTTGCTCGCCTTTCACGATCCGAAAGCGCGGGTTCAGGGACTCGACGCGGTGCCCTCGCGCGATCGCCCGCCGGTCGGCGTGGTGCGTAACTCCTTTCAGCTGATGGTGGGGATCGGGACGGCGCTGGCGGCCCTTGGCCTGGGATATCTGGTGGTCTGGTGGAGGCGACGGCGCCTGCCACTCTCTCCCTGGTTCTACCGGGCGGTCATCGCGGCGGGGCCGCTGTCGCTGGTCGCCCTCATCGCCGGCTGGGTCACCACCGAGGCGGGTCGCCAGCCGTGGGTGGTCTACGGGGTCATGCGCACTTCGCAGGCAGTGACCGGGGCCTCGGGAATTCCCGTCGGCTACGCGACGCTGGCGATCATCTACGTCGGGCTCGGCCTGATCGCCGCGTTCATGCTGCGACGCCTGGCCGGCAGTCCTCGCGAGGACATCGAATGACCGCGGTCGACCTGACCCTGGCGCTGCTGATCGCCGGGCTCGTCGCCTACGCGGTGCTGGGCGGCGCCGACTTCGGGGCGGGGTTCTGGGACCTGACCGCGGGCAGCGCTGAGCGCGGAGCCCGGCTGCGGGGGATGGTCAAGCGCTCGATGGGGCCGGTGTGGGAGGCCAACCACGTGTGGTTGATCTTCGTTCTCGTGATCTTCTGGACCGGGTTCCCGCAGGCGTTCGGCCCGGTGATGACGACGCTGCAGGTCCCGCTTTTTTTGGCCGCCGTGGGGATCATCTTCCGGGGGGCTGCATTTGCCCTGCGTGGCGAGGCGGCGACCGTCGGCGAAGCGCGGGCGCTGGGCGCTGCGTTCGCGCTCTCATCTGTCCTCGTGCCGTTCTTCTTCGGCGCCGCGCTCGGTGGCCTCGCTGCGGGCGAGGTTCCCGCCGCGGGCAACGGCGACGCGCTTTCCAGCTGGACCGGGCCCACGCCGATCCTTGCCGGGGCCACTGCGGTGGCTACCGGCGCCTATCTGGGTGCGATCTTCCTCGCCGCGGATTCCCAGGCCGGCGGCTTCGACGACCTCGCCGCGGCCTTTCGTGTCCGAGCGCTTGGGGCGGCGGTTGTCGCGGGAGCATTGGCCGTTGGGGGCCTGGTGGTGGTGCACGGGGACGCCCCTGATCTGTACGACGGCCTGATGACCGGCTGGGGACTCGCACTGATCGTGCTATCCGCCGGGACTGGACTGGTGACCGTCGGGCTCGTGTGGTCCGAACGCTTTGCTGTCGCCCGCTACTCGGCGGCCTCGGCGGTTGCGGCGATGGTCGTTGGTCTCGCGGTGGCGATCAGCCCGGACTTCCTTCCCGGCCAGCTCACGGTCAAGCAGGCCGCGGCCGGCGGCGCGACGCTGCAGGCGCTGCTCGCTTCGATGGCGATCGGATTCGTCGTGCTGGTGCCGTCGCTTCTCCTCTTGTTTCGGCTGAAGCTCGCGGGCCGCCTGGATCCCGAGCTGAAGCCCATCGTCGGCGCCGGTCACGAGAAGGATGAAGAATGAGCTCGGCACGACGGCTCGAGTATCTGGCGATTGCGCTGGGCGTAGTGGGCGCGGGCCTGATGCTGGCCTTCGATGTGACCGTCACCAGGGTTGCCGGGGTGGCAGCCCTCCTGGGATTCGTGGGCGTCGGCCTTTTTGCGGTCGCAAATCCCGGATATCTCTCAGCCGGCGAGGATGAGGCCCCAGACGATGCCGAGGGGCGTGTATAGACTCAGGCGACGGTGAGCGCGGAGGTTCTGGAAGGCGAGGCAATCGAAGAGGCCGGGGTCGAGGACGCCGGCGAGGCTGGCGAGGCACGCCCGCTTCCCGTTCGGACCAGCCGAACGGAGATGGCTCCCGGGCGTGAGGTCGGGACGGTTGCGATCGCCGCGGCCGGAGGCCTCGTCGCCGGTGCTGCCACCGTAGTCGCGATGCGCGCCGCGAAGTCCGTCGCTCAGCCAAAGCGGCGCTCGGTTCGCAAGCGCGCGAAGGACGCACTTCCGGGCGTGGTTGCGAGTCGCTCATTCCTGATCGACGTCCACCTGCTCGACCGCTGACGTCTTCCGGCGTTCGTACGGTGGTCCCCGTGAAGGGGCCGCGCGTAATGGACTGCGAGGTGCGCCCGCCGTCGCCCGTGCGGTTGCCGCGGTCGGGCGGGGGAGACGGCGTGATGCGCACGAGGCAAGGGCTGGTCGCGAGGGCCCTCCACGTCCGTGGACGGCCGGTCATGGTCGCGGCGTGGCAGCGAAGCGACGGCGAGGTGGCGCTGAGGGCGGCGGGAGCGGTTGCCACAGCTGACCTCGAGTACGCGATCGGCCGGATGCGCTTTGCGTTCTCGCTCGACGACGACCTCTCCGACTTCTACGCGCGGTTTCGCTCCGATCCCCTGATCGGCCCCGCGATCCACCGGCGCCCGTGGCGGCGACCTCGGCGAAGGCCAGTCGCCTGGGAGGCGTTGGTCTGGGCAATTACGGGACAGCTGATCGAAGCTTCGCGGGCTTGCGAGATCCAGAGGCGGATGGTCCGCCGGTGGGGTCCAGGTCTCGACCCCAAGACGTTCGCCGGTGAATGGGTCGCCGGATTCTCCGCGTTGCCCGGCCCCATGCGCGACGTGCCGAGCCCGGAAGTGATTGCCGGGCGGTCGCCTGCCGAGCTGGCATTCTGCGACCTCTCACCCGCCAGGTCGCTGGCGATGATCCGGGTGGCCAGAGAGATCGCCGCCGGTCGGGTGGATCCGAGCGATCCCAAGGACGACGTGCGGCTGCTGGCAATCCCCGAGATCGGCCCCTGGACAGTGGAGTGCCTCGGCGTCAATGGGCGCGGCGATCCCGATTCGCTTCCAGCCGGGGATCTGGCCTACGTCAAGCTCGTCGGCAGGCTCGCTTCGCTGGGAAGGCGCGCGACCGTGGAGGAAGTCCACGAGTTCTTCGCGCCCTATGAGCCCTACAGGGCGCTCGCGGGCGAGATGGCGCTGTCGCATTACCACCTGGCGGTCCCGGCGGGCCCACCCCTGCGCCTGGCGGCCTAAAGGGGCGAATCGCCACTTCTGGCGCGGCGGTGCTTCGCCGGTACCTGCTGGCGCTTTAGCTACCTCACAGGTAAGGAACGCGCCAGAAGTGGGCTAGGGGACCTTGCCCGGCAGGAGATCGTTGGTCAGGATCTCGCCCATCGGTGGGACCGTCTGGATGACGCCGTTGTCGGCGAAGAAGTGCGCGAACGCCAGCCACTGCTTCGGATCCATGTAGCCGAAGGGCTTGCCCGTCCCCTGCTGTGCAAGGAGGGGGAGGGTCTGGTCGACCTCGGCGCGTGTGAACCGGGGATCGAGCCCTTTGCCGGCGTCGAGGATCGCCTGGGTCGCCTGCGCTGGATTGGCGGCGGCCGCGCGTGTCCCTCGCTCGAGCGCCGCGATGAAGAGCTGGATCGGGCGGGGATCGGACTGAAGCCGGTCGGTCGACGCGATCAGGACGAGTTCGTCGTATTTCGGAATTCCCAGGCGGTCGACGGGCACGACGCGTGGCCGCTCCCCGCGCAACCGAAGATCGACGCCCTCCACGTTCGAGAAGCCGCCGAGCATGGCGTCCGCGCGCCCGGAGATGACCGCAGGCAGCAGCCCCTGCTGCACGTTGACGACGTGGACATCCGGCGACGTGAGCCCAGCGCGGGAAAGGATCGTGTCGAGGTAGTCCTGCTGGTAGGGGATGCCGGCGGTCGCGATCGTCTTGCCCGCCAGGTCGCCAACCGTGCGAATTCCTGCACTTCGAGTCGAGATGAGCGAGGTGAGGGGGCGGGGCACGAGTGCCGCCACGGCCTTCACGGGGAGCCCTTGATCCCGCGCGAGGAGTACCTCGGGCTCGTACGAGATGGCAAGGTCGACCCGTCCAGCCGCCACCTCCCGGATAGGCGCCGAAGGATCCGAGGGGACCTGGGGGCTGACGTCGAGCCCCGCATCGACGAAGTAGCCATGGTCGAGGGCCTCGTAGATCCCCGCATGATCGGCGTTGACGTAGAAGTCGAGCGCAAGCGACAGATGGTCCGACGCTCCGCGCGTGCCGCTCTCCGGCTTTTCGCCGCAGCCGGAGCCGACGACGGCCGCGGCGACCACGATTGCTAGAGCCAGCCGCCTCATCGCTCGCCCCACCACGCGACCCGGCGCTCGATCAGACCGAGCGCGCTGAACAGCACGATCGCAAACGCCGAAAGCACCGTGATCGCCGCAAAAACCCGTGCGGTCTCGAGCTGGCTACTTGACTGGATCAGCAGATACCCAAGCCCGGAATCCGACCCCGCCCACTCTCCGAAAACGGCGCCGATAACCGCAATGGCAACCGCGACCTTGGCGCCGGAGAAGAACCGAGGAAGCGCGCTTGGGATTTCGACCCTGGCGAGAATTTGCCGGCGACTGGCATCGAGGGTGCGCATCAGCTTCGGCAGCTCCGGGTCGACGGCGCGCAGTCCGTCGAGCGTATTCACCGTGATCGGGAAGAAGCACACCAGGGTGATGATCGCGAGCTTCGGACCGATGCCGAACCCGAACCAGACCACGAGGATCGGGGCGATGGCGAAGATCGGAATGGTCTGCGAGCCCACAAGCAGCGGATAGAACGCTCGCCTCGCGGTGTCGGACAGGTGCAGGGCCACCGCAAACGTGAAGCCGATGAGCACCGACAGGCCGAATCCGAAGAGCACCTCGCGAAAGGTCACCCACCCCTCGTCGGCCAGCAGCGAGCGATCGTTCCAAAGCGACGACGCGATCTCTGTTGGCGCCGGCACCAGGTAGGGCTTGATCGAAAGGGCATCAGCCAGGACGTGCCACTTCGCCGCGACCTGCCAGGCGCCTAGAAGCAGCACGATCAGCAGGGCGGGGGCGAGCGCGCGCCTCACGTTCCGCTCCCCCCGAGAGCTTCCATTGCCCGCTCCCGCGCGGCGACGAACTCCGCCGAGGTCACCGCGGCCGTGCGCTCCGAGGACCTCGGGTGCGGCGCGCCCAGCTCGGAGACAACCCGCGCGGGCCGCGGGGAGAGAATCGCGACTCGGTCGCACAGGTAGAGCGCCTCCTCGACGTCGTGGGTGACGAGGACGGTTGTCTGCTCGGCTGATAGGGCCCCGGCGAGCCATTCCTGCATGTCCGCGCGGGTGATGGCATCGAGCCCCCCGAATGGCTCGTCCAGGAGCAGCACCGGCTTGCCGGCGAGGACCGTGCGCGCGAAGGCGACCCGTTGACGCATCCCGCCCGATAGCTCGTGCGGGCGAACGTCTTCGAACCCAGCGAGGCCGAAGCGCTGGACAAGCGGTAACGCGGTGGCCCGGGCTTCGACCCGCGACGACCCTCTGTTTCGCAGCGCGATCGCGGCGTTGTCAAGGGCCGAAAGCCAGGGCAAGAGCAGGTCCTTCTGCGGCATGTAGGCGCATTGCCTTAGGCGCTCGTGCGATCCGCCGGCGTGATGCACCGAGATGGCTCCGTCCCGCGGCTCTGCCAGCCCCGCCATGACCTCGAGCAACGTGGTCTTGCCGCAGCCCGACGGGCCGACGAGACCAATCACCTCGCCTTCGCGGGCATCGAGGTCGATCCCGTCCAGGACGGTTAGCTCGCCGTGGGCAAATCGCAACCCGCGAAGCACCAGGGCTGGCGCCGCTTCGGCTTTCGCCGTGGCGGCTTGGTTCTCCTCGAGCTGGCTCCCGAGCGCTGTTGTCATGCTCCCTCCGCGCGCATTACCGCGACAGGTTCCGAGGGTCAGCGCCGGGCGAAGTCCGAAGGCGCTATCTCAGCCCGCTGCCCGCGAGCACCCCTGATATCCCTGCTGAGTCTAGAGCCCCCCAGGTTTCGCGGGCTGCCGGGGCGGGCACCTTTCTGGCGTGGCTGAGGGGAGCGACGGCGAGAGCCAGAAGGAGCGCACCAGCCGGGAGCTCATCGAGCTGCTCAACGAGCTACGGGTTGCCCTGCCAGGGGTACAGGTGCTCTTCGCCTTCCTGCTCGCCGTGCCGTTCTCCAACGGCTTCGGCGCCGCCACCGACACCCAGAAGAACATCTTCTTCGTCACGCTTGGGCTGACGACAATCTCCGCGGTCCTGCTGATGGCGCCCAGCTCCTACCACCGCATCAACTTCCGTGCGCACGACAAGGAGCGGCTGCTGCTCGTGTCGAACCGGTGGTCGATCGCGGGGCTCGCCTTCCTCGCGCTCGCAATGGTCTCGGCCGTCGTCCTGATCGCCGACTTTGTGTACAGCCGGCCGATGGCGATCGCCTCCGGCCTGGTCGCCGCTCTCATCTTCGGGTACTTCTGGTTCGCGATCCCACTCGCCCGCTGGCGCGAGAACAACCCTGAGGGCAGATAGCCCTCAGGGCGCGGGCTCGAGCGGAGTCCCGCCCGCAATCACGTTCACGAATGCCTCGAGGTGCTGTGTGGTCCAGCACTCGAACGCGGCCGTGCAGCGGGTCTCGTAGGCGGCCATCACCGAGTCGCCATAGTTCCAGTAGAGACGAGGTTCGGGGTTCAGCCAGAACGTCCGCCCGGCTCGCGCGGCGATACGCCCAAAAACGTCGGCATGGGGCTCGCGCCCGTTCGTTCGAGCGTCTCCGAGGACGATGATGGTCGAGCGTGGCCCCAGGTCGTCGCCGATCAGCTCCCCGAGCTCGAGCCAGACCCGGCCGTAGTCGGTATAGCCGGAGACGTCGGCGACCCCGCCCTCCCGGCTGATCTTCTCGGCGATCGACCGGAAGTCGCGCTCGCGCTCGTACACCTCGGTGACCTCCGAGATGCGCTCGATGAAGACGAAGCTGCGCAGCTTTCGAAACGAGTCGTGGAGCGCATGCAGCACGGAGAGGAAGAACACGCTCGCCGAAGTGACCGAGGTGGAGACGTCGCAGAGCACGTAGATCTCGGGCCGCCGCGGGCGCTTGGGCCTGTACTTGAGCCGCAGCGGCACTCCGCCGGTCTCAAGCGATGCGCGCATGGTGCGGCGCACGTCCACTGCCGCAATCCGTCGCCGGCCGCGTTGCTCGTGGCCGAGTGTCGCGAGCCGCTTCCGGAGTTGCGCCACCGCCCGGTGGACTGCGGCGAGATCCTGGGCAGGGCTCGTGGGGAGCGCCCGGTCGAGCTCGGCCAGGGGACGCGACGGCGGCAGGCGCTGGGCGCGTTCGATCGACGCGCGTTCCAGCTCGCGGCGAAGATGGCGCTCGAAGCGGCCAATGCCCTCGCGGTCGAGCGGCGGGCCCTCCCCAGCATCCTCGGGCGGCCGTGTCTGAAGGCCCAGAGCGCGCCGGATCCGCTGCACGTCGACGCCGATGACGCCCGACCCCTCGCCCCGGCGGCCGAATGCGGCGATCGCAAGCTGGGCGAGGTCGCGCATCTCCCCGTCGTTGCCCTCGAAGATGGCCTGCCGGATCGCCTCGCGCAGCGCGTCGAGGTCGAGCGAGTCGGCCCCGTCGGAGTCGAATCGGTTCTGCTCGCCGATGCCCCGCTCGAGCGCCTCGCTCTCCGCCTCCCGGAAGAAGAAGCGGTCGAAGACAAGCTCGAAGACGCGCCGGTCCTCCTGCGACTTGGCTACGGTCGCCGAAAGCGCTTCGCGAAAATCCTCACGTCCCGTCCAGGGGATTGCCTCGAGCGCCGCAAAGGCATCGAGCATCTCAGAGGTCCCGACCGCGACGCCCTCGGAGCGAAGCGACTCGCAGAACCCCACAAGCCGGGCTGCGATCCCCTCGGGAAGCTTGCTCACCCGGCGGCCTCGGCGCCGAGGCCAGGCGAGAGCTTCAAGCCCACCCGCTCGACGACGAGGTCGATGTCGGTGCGGTGCTTGACGATGATGCTCATCGTCCGCTCGAAGATCGCCTGGTCGATGTCGTCGGCTCCGAGCAGCAGCAGCGCTCGCGCCCAATCGATGGACTCCGCGATCGACGGTGGCTTCTTTAGGTCGAGCTGGCGAACCATCTGAACCACCTCCACGAGCCGGCGCGCGAGCCGCGCATCGAGCTCGGGCGCATGCAGGCGCACGATCTCCATCTCGCGCTCGACCTCCGGATAGTCGAGCCACAGGTACAGGCAGCGCCGCTTGAGCGCCTCCGTGAGCTCGCGCGAGTTGTTGGAGGTGAGGACGACGATTGGATGCGTGCGTGCCTCGACGACGCCGAGCTCGGGGATCGAGATCTGGAAGTCCGACAGCACCTCCAGGAGCATTGCCTCGAACTCCTGGTCGGTCTTGTCGATCTCGTCGATGAGGAGGACCACCGCGTTCTCGGCGGCGATCGCCTCCAGCAGCGGCCGCGTCAGCAGGAACTCCTCGGAGAAGATGTCGTCCCATGTCGAGCCGGCAGGCTCCGGAGTTCCGGGATTCGCCGACGTGGCCTCGGCTTGGATCCGCAGAAGCTGCTTGCGGTAGTTCCATTCGTAGAGGGCCTTGGCCTCATCGAGCCCCTCGTAGCACTGCAGGCGCACCAGCTTGCGGCCGGTCGCCCTCGACAGGGCCTTCGCAAGCTCGGTCTTTCCCACTCCGGCCGGGCCCTCGACCAGGATCGGCTTGCCGAGTTGCTGGGCGAGGTACGAGACGAGAGCCGCGGACTCGTCGGCCAGGTAGCCGACCTCGGCGAGGGAAGACTTGACCTGCTCGACCGTTTCGGCGCTTTCAGGCGTGCGAGCCATCGGCCGATGATAGTTGCGAGCGTCCGTTCGACCCCCCCAGAACGTACTGTTGAGCACGATGGAGCTGGCGACGGTCCTGCCGAGCGACACCAGCCCCTACCTCGTGCTGCTGGGCATCGGCTTCGTGGTCGGAGGCTACGGTCACCTTGCGCGCTTTCGCTGGGTGGTGATCGCGGGGATCCTGATCATTCTCAGCGCCGCGATCGCCTTCCAGCTCGCCATCCAGGTGCTGCCGTCGCCGCCGGGGTTCTGAACCGCGCTCTCTCCTGCCTTGTTCCGATAGTCTCGAACCAATCCGCCTTTCCGGGCGAACTCGATAACCGGCCCGGGGATCCCCATGCCCGACGTACCCGAAGTCAAAGGCGAGCCCTCCGCCGACGCGCCGCCTGAGCCGGAGGCGAAACCGCGCCTGCGCGCTGTCGATGACGGAGTGTCGGTAGATGACGCCCGGCGTTTGGCGCAGGACGTCAGCGCCGCGGTTGCCGAGGCTCGCGAGAGTGTGGTCGGCGAGCTCGCCGCGGACATTCGCAAGCTTCAGGCTGAGATTTCGAAAATGAGGGAGGAGGGGGCCCGCGCCGCGGAGCGCGCGCGTGTCGCCGAGCAGGAGGCCAAGGCAGCGCGCGAGCACGCTGCCGCGACGGAGGTGCAGGCCCGGCGCTACGTCCAATCCATGCGCGAGCGGCTTCGTGCGCGAGCTGAGGAAAAGCTTCGCGATGCAGCCGAGCGCCTTCGCGACCAGGCGGAGGAGAGGGCCCGCGCGATGGCCGGCGAGGCCGCGACCTCGTCTCGAGAAGTAGCGATGACGGAAGCCGGCCAGAGTGTGCGGAAGGCGGAGGCGAAGACCGCCGAGGCCGAGCAGGCGGCCTCCGAACGAGCCGCGCAGGCCGAAAAGCTCGTAGAGGAGGCCTTGGAGGCTCGCGAAAAGGCGGAGGCGGCGCGAGCGGCGGCCGAGCGGCGTCTCAACACGCTGGTCGAGCGCCTGGCTCGTGAGGCGGAGGAGCAGGCCCGCGAGCAGGCGAAGGAACGCGTGGCCCGCGAATCCAAGGTCCTCGAGCGCGACGCCGAGCAGGCCGCCGAGCGCGCCGGGGAGGAGACGGAACGCCGCCTCAAGTCCGAGCTCGAGGTCCGATTGCGCCAGGAGGAGGCACGGCTTCGCCGCGAGGCCGAGGATCGCGCTCGCGAGGAGGCGGAAAAGCGCGCGAGCGCCCTCGCCCAGCAGCTGCAGCGAGAGGTTCAGCAGGAGACGAGGCGGGCTCTTCAAGAGGCCCGCAAGGAAGCCGAGCAGCGCAAGCACCAGGCCGAGGCGCGTCTTCGCGATAGCATCGAGGAGGAGGCCAAGGCCGCCGCCGACCGGGTTCGCAAGCAGGCATTGGGCTAAAGGAAATCACCGCATATTGCGGTGATCGATCGGCTCCCAGCCCCGGCCGACTGCGGTATACAGGCGGAGAATCCCGAACGGAGAACCTTCTCCATTTGGACAAGGGGTTCTTGGTGCGAGCCAGGTACGCTCGCGACCTCGAAATCGAAAGCTCGAACCGAATCTGGGTGCGTTGCCTCGTGGCGGCGCGCCCTTGATCGCCAGGAGGCGCAAGGAAACCGTGACCAAGATCCGCCAGCAGAACGTGACCGCCGCAAAGTGGAGCTCCAACGGGGGTACTGGCGGTCCGGTCGACCTTTCCGACAAGCGCAGCTATCCGTTCGCGGAGAACGTCTTTTCGGCGGAGGTTCAAAAGGAAAGGCTCTCCAAAGGCACCTACGAGAACCTCCAGCGCACACTGAGCGCCGGGGAGCTCATTGACACCTCGCTGGCCGACGAGGTTGCGGAGGCGATGAAGGAGTGGGCGCTCGAGCGCGGAGCCACCCACTACACCCATTGGTTCCAGCCGCTCACCGGGCTAACCGCCGAGAAGCACGACTCCTTCTTCGAGCCCGACGGCAAGGGCCACTCGCTGGCGAGCTTCTCCGGCAAGGAGTTGATCCAGGGCGAGCCCGACGCGTCTTCATTCCCAACCGGCGGGATTCGCGCGACGTTCGAGGCCCGCGGCTACACGGCCTGGGACCCGACCAGCCCGGCGTTCCTGCTCGAGAACCCCAACGGCGCCCTGCTTTGCATCCCGACCGCGTTCGCGTCATGGACCGGGGAGGCGCTCGATACCAAGATCCCGCTCCTGCGCTCGATGGATGCCCTCTCGCGGGTCGCGATTCGCGCTCTGCGGCTTCTCGGCGACGACGAGCCGGCGCGCGTCTTCACGACCGTCGGCCCGGAGCAGGAGTACTTCCTGATTGACGAGCACTACTACTACGACCGCCCCGATCTCGTGACGACGGGCCGGACGCTCTTCGGCGCCAAGCCGCCTAAGGGCCACGAGCTCGACGACCACTACTTCGGCTCGATTCCCGAGCGCATCCTCGCCTGCATGCTTGAGACCGAGCTTGAGCTCGCCAAGCTCGGCGTCCCGGTGAAGACCCGCCATAACGAGGTGGCGCCGAACCAGTACGAGATCGCACCAGTCTTCGAGAACTCCAACGTCGGCTCCGATCACCAGCAGCTGACGATGCAGGTGATGCAGGCGACGGCGCGCAAGTACGGGCTCGTCTGCCTGCTGCACGAAAAGCCCTTCGCCGGCGTCAACGGCTCCGGCAAACACAACAACTGGTCGATGAGCACCGACACGGGCCACAACCTCATGGACCCGGGTGACACCGCCGAGGAGAACGCGCGCTTTTTGTTCTTCTGCGCGGCGGTCGTCCAGGCCGTCAACAAGCACCAGGGCCTGCTTCGGGCCTCGGTCGCCTCGATCGGGCAAGACCATCGCCTTGGCGCGAACGAGGCACCGCCGGCGATCATCTCGATCTTCCTCGGAGCCGAGCTCGAAACAGCGTTTGAGAAGCTCGGGTCGGGTGAAGGCGGCTTCGAGGGCGGGGGCACCCTCGCTCTCGGTACCCCGGTTCTACCGCCGCTGCCGCTTCACGGCGGCGATCGCAACCGCACCTCGCCGTTCGCGTTCACCGGCAACAAGTTCGAGTTCCGCGCGGTGGGGTCGAGCGCGTCGCTGGCCTTCCCCAACACGGTGCTCAACACGATCGTCGCCGAGGCGGTCGACGAGCTCGCCGGCAAACTCGAGGAGCGGCTCAGCGGCGGCGCCGAGCTGGGCGATGCGATCGCCGCGGTCGCAAAGGAGGCCTATGAGGCCAACAAGCTCGTGTGCTTTGACGGCGATAACTACGACGAGGCATGGCACGTGGAGGCGGAGACGCGCGGGCTGAAGAACCTGCGAACGACGCCCGAGGCACTGCCCGAAGTCCTTGCGGACTCCACGCTGGCCGCGTTTGAGCACTACGAGGTGCTCTCCGAGCGCGAGCTCGAGTCGCGCTACGAGGTTTGGGTGGAGCAGTACTCGACCCGCGTCAACATCGAGGCCGAGACGACGGCGATGATCGGGCGTACGATGCTGCTGCCTGCTGCGATGCGCCACATCCAGGCGGCCGACGCTGCCGGGATGACCGACCTCGCCGGCGACGCGCGCGAGAAGGCCAGCGTCCTCTCCGAGGCCCTCGACGAGCTGGCCTCCGCGAACGAATACCCGGACGGCGTCGAGGGCATGGAGCTCGCCGAATACGCCCGCGATAGGCAGATCGCCGCGATGGCCACCGTCCGCGAGGCGGCCGACGCCCTCGAAAAGATCGTCGCCGACGACCTCTGGCCCCTGCCGAAGTACTCGGAGATGCTTTTCGTCAAGTAGGCAAGCGGCTCTGCGGAGCCGTGAACGCTCGGGACAAAACGCGGTCGAGCCTGCCACTCAGTGAGCGGCGGTGCTCGCCGTTCGTGACGAAGCTGCATCCGGTGGATGGTGCCTTCGAAGTCGGTCGGGGCCGGGAGCTCACCGACGTCGCGAACGCGGGGGTTCTTGGCACCGTCATTGCCTGACTCGCTACGGCCCAAGGGCCGCTACGTCACGAGCCTGGATCTCCCAGGGCGCGTGGGCCTGGAGGACCTCTTCACCCTCCTCTCCGGTGCGAATGCGGTAGGCCTCGTCGACAGTTGACACAAAGATCTTGCCGTCGCCGACGTCGCCGGTACGGGCGTGCTTGAGGATCGTCTCGACGACCATCGGCTTGTCCCTGTCGGCAACGACCACCTCGATCTTCAGCTTCGGGCACACGTTGACGGTCACGGCCGAGCCGCGGTAGTGCTCGACCACCCCCTTCTGGCGCCCTGAGCCCTTGACCTCGGCGATGGTCAGCGAGGGGAACCCGCGGTCGAGCAGCTCCTCGCGAATCGGGTCGAACGCCTCGTGGCGGACGTATGCCTCGATCTTCTTCATCTCGAGAAGGTAAGCCCGGCGCCGGCCGGCGTGTTTATCCGCCGGTCGAGACTTCCGCGCCGGGGTTTGTACCGGCGGGGTAAAGGCTCTGAGGCGGAGCGTTGACGCTCGCCTTGGCCCCGGCAGGCGCCGCGTTGACTTCGAGCTCGCGGCCCTCCATCCCCATCGCGATGGTGGCGGGGTCGTGGCCTAGCGCGCCCCACTCCTCCTGCGCGCGGGAATGCAGGAGGTCGAGCACTTCGTCCTGGTGAAGGGGATCGTGGTGAAAGAGCAGGAGGCTGCGGGCGCCGACCATGTCGGCGAAGCACAGCGTGTCGCCCATCGCCGAGTGCCCCCACCCGATGTGGTCGGGGTACTCCTCGTCGGTGTACTGGCAGTCGTGGATCAGCAGGTCCGCGTCGCAGGCCAGGTCGACCCCCGAGATCCAGTCACGGTCGAGGTCACGGAGCGGAGTACCGAGGGCAGGCTCGTGGTCCGGGATGTAACAGACGGTGACGTCCCCATCGGTGATCCGGTAGCCGAGCGTCGGACCGCGATGGGTGACTGCCTCGGCGCGAATGGTCGCGCCGCCGAGCTCCCATTCGGTTGCCGGAGTGTCGAGGAAGGAAACTGAGCACGGAAGCTCGCGAATCTCAACTGGCGATAGGGGAGCAGAGATATAACGGGCAATTCGGTTCTCCAGCGAGGCCTCCGGCGACGCGGGACCCCAGATTGTGATCTCCGCATCCGAGCGGAAGCAAGGGGGGAAGAACATGAGCCCCTGGATGTGGTCGAGGTGCAGGTGGGTGAGCAGGAGATTGACGGTGGGCGAGGCGGTCAGACCCAGCCCCAGGGTGCGGATCCCGGTGCCCGCGTCGAGGATCAGCTCGACTCCGCTTCGCAGCGTCAGCTGCACGCAGGAGGTGTTGCCGCCGTAGCGGTTCATCTGCGGTCCCGGGGCCGGAACCGATCCGCGGGCTCCCCAGACCTTCAGCTTCACGGCTGGCTCCCGTTCTGCGGCCAAAAGAGGATCATCGCGCCGCTTTCGGCGTCGCCTGCGCCGACGAGGGGAAAGCCCGACGCTTCGATGGCGTGCTCCTCGCCTCCGAGCGAGCGGATCGTGAACTCCGCGTGAGCGGGGCGCCCGTCGCGGAGGGTCGTCGTAAGGGGATGCTCCTCGAGCGCTACCGGCTCGCCGGCGGCGCCGCCGAGGTCGAACGCCGCAGTCCACTCGGAGGGCTCCATGCGCCCGCCGGAGTCCTCGAACGAGCGTCCGAGGAGGGCACCGGCGGCCTCGTTGTAGAAGATGAGGCGCGCCTCGCCGTCGACCAAGAAGGCCGGCGTGGAGAGGCACGTAAGCAGGTTGCGAGCCAGAATGAGCTCGAGCGGCTTCTGCGTGTCGGCGGCCACCGCCCCATTCTTCCACCACTAGGTCTCGGCTTGCACCATTTGGCACACTCGGGGGCACATGCGTCGGATCGCCATAGCCCTCACCGGCCTCGGGCTTCTCTGGGCCGCGCCGGCTGTCGCTCAGGTGGCCGGCGAGAATCCCCCGGCGATTCTCGGTGATCCCGCGAGCTCAGGGGTGCCCCAGTTCGTCGGCAAGCCGGCAAAGCCGCATCGTGCCCGCGGCCAGCGCGTTCCCCAGCATCCGTTCATGGCCCCCAATGGCCGCTCGAACCTCCACGACGACGCGTTCCAGACAGACAGCTACCGGCGATCGGGCCCGCTCGGCATCGACATGGCGACGAGCTCGGCGATGTTCACGGCCGAATGCGGCTCGGTCACGTTCGACAGCCAGGGACGGATCGTCACCGTCTGCGTCGGCCTCCTTCGACCAACGCTGGCCCTGCTCGACCCGGTGACCTTTCACGTGTTCGCGGCGATGCCGCTGCCGCTGCGAACGCCGAGCATCAACCCGTTCCAGGACTTCTCCGGCGGGGGCTACTTCTATCTCGACCGCCACGACCGCGCGGTGATCCCGACAACCGACCATCACGTCCTCGTCGTGGCCGAGACGGCGGCTCCCGGCTTCCACGTGGTGCACGACTTCGACCTCTCGGCGGCGATCGACTCCGGCGACGCGATCATCTCGGTTCTCCCCGACTGGCAGGGCCATCTTTGGTTCGCCACGCGCGCCGGACTGGTGGGCGTGATCGGCCGCCACAGCGGGAAGGTGCATACCTTCGACACCGGCGCGCCGATCGGCAATTCCTTCGCGGTCGGGCGAGCCGGCGTCTTCATCGTCACCGACAAGGCGATGTACCGCTTCGACCGCCGCCGTGGCTCGCCTGAGGTCACGTGGCGGCGGACCTATCCCAACATTGGCATTAAGAAGCCCGGGCAGACGGAGCACGGCTCGGGCACGACGCCGACCCTGATGAACGGGGGCATGGTGGCGATCACCGACAACGCCGACCCGATGGACGTTGTCGTCTACCGGCGGGGCCGTCGCGACGGCGGGCGCCTGGTCTGCAAGCAGCCCGTCTTCGAGGAGGGAGCCAGCGACACCGACCAGTCGCTCGTCGCCGGCCGCCGCTCGCTGGTGGTCGAGAACAACTACGGCTACACCGGCCCGACGACCACCAACGGCGGCGGCACCACAACGCCTGGAATCACGCGGGTGAACCTCGATCGCGACGGAAAGGGCTGCCACGTCGCGTGGCACAGCAAGGTCATCGCGCCCTCGGTGGTGCCAAAGCTCTCCCTGGGAGCGGGCCTCGTCTACACGTATACGAAGCCGGCCGGAACCGGCAACGACGACCCCTGGTATCTGACCGCCCTCGACTACCGGACCGGCCGCACGGTCTGGCGCCGCCTCGCGGGCACCGGCCTGGGCTACAACAACAACTACGCCCCAGTCACCATCGGCCCCGACGGGTCCGCCTACGTTGGCGTCCTCGGCGGCCTCACCCGCTTCGTCGACGCGCCGTAGCCGGCTGCCAGGCCGACGACGGGATCGGTGCCACGAAGGTGCGGCCGCCAGCTCTGATGCCGATTGCGCGGGCGTGGCTCAGGTCGATCGCCGCGCTGAGCCCGCTGCCGACCCCGTCGGCGTGGCTGTAGCGGAAGGAGCCGGCGTCGACCGGGCCGTTTGGGCCGCGCAGGAAAACCCGGCATGGGGTGCCGGGCCTGATGCCGTCGACGTACACGCTCACCTCCGTACCCCATGAGCGGCTCGTGAGGTCGCCGGTGATGTGAACGCCCTGGGGGACATCGGCGAAAGCGACCTCGGTGTCCGGTCCGGATGAGCCAGCGCTGAGCGCGAGCACCAGGACGGTCCCAGCCGCTGCGGTGGCCGTGGTGAAGCCGGCGGCGAGCCGAAGCCGGCGGCGCCGCACGCCGCGACGCTCTGCCTCGATCTTTCGGGCGACCCGCCGGCCGAGACCACGCGGTGCAACCGGGGTGGAGGTGAGCCATGCGGGATCTGCGAGCGGCAGGATCTCGGCCAGTGGCGAGAGGAGGTCACGCTCGGCGCGGCACTCGGCGCAGCCGTCGAGGTGGGCCTGCACCGCGGCCCGCTCGTCGAGGTCGAGCTTGCCCAGGACGAACGCCCCGAGCTCTTCGCGCCAGCGCCGGTGGTCGTCAGCCGTCATAACCCATCTCCTCCATGGCGTTGCGAAGCGCCTTCAGCCCGTAGTAGACACGGCTCTTGATCGTCCCTTCCGGGACGCCGAGCTCGGCTGCGAGCTCCGCGTGGGGGCGGCCGAGGAGGTGCGTCTGGACGATGACCTCGCGATGGGCTTCCCCGATCCGCCGCAGCGCCTCCTCGACCTGCCAGGCAATGAGGGTGCGCTCCAGTGGTTCGTCGATCGGCTCGGGAACCTCGACGGCGCTTTCCCGCCGGGCGCTGCGGGCGCGCCGCGCATCGATCACGACGTTTCTGAGAATCGCGAAAAGCCAGGTGCGAAGCGAGCCGATCTCGGGGTCGAAGCGCGACCCTGCCCGCCAGGCGCGGACGAAGGTCTCCTGTACGGCTTCCTCCGCGAGGCCGCGGTCGCCGAGCGAGCGCAGGGCAAAGCCATAGAGCTCGCTCCCGTGTGCGGCGTACGCCTCGCGGACCCCCCGGTCGTCGCGAAGCGTGCCGACGCTCACCCGCGCCGTCCGTGTCGAGAGCGTCCCATCACTGCAAGTGATACTCCCGAATCGCGACCTGCGTTCAACTGCAGGCGGTCCTCCATTCTCGCGCGCTCCCGCGCTCACGGCGGCGGCAGGATCAGCGTGCATCCCCCCGGCGCGGCGCTTGAGCCGGTGGAGGAAGAGATGGGAGACGGGCGGTCGCGGCGCTGGCGTCGGTTGACGACTGACTCCGAGTGGTCCCCCTCGGATCGCCGCGCTGCTTCACGACATCGGCAAGGTTGGCGTTCCCGACGCGATCCTGAACGAGCCCGGCCCGCTCGACGACGCCGAGTGGGAGATCATGCGACAGCACCCGGTGATCGGCGAGCGCATCCTGCGAGCGATCCCCGGAATGGGCGTGATCGCGAGGATCGTCCGCCACGAGCACGAGCGCTGGGACGGCGGCGGCTATCCCGACGCCATCGCCGGAACCGAGATCCCGGTCGGCGCGCGCATCATCCTTGCCTGCGACGCCTACCACGCAATGACCTCAGATCGCCAACGCCGGCTCCCAAGTCGACCCTGCGGTGATCGAGGCCCTCGTGGGCTACCTGTACGGGCGCCGCCAGTCTGGATTGGCGGTGGTCTAAAAAAACCTGCGGGCGGCAATGGCCGCCCGGCTTGCACCGGGCGGCCGGCCGGATCTTCGCCTGACTACTCCGTCTTCCCGATCCTGAAGATCTTCGTGCCGCAGTCGGGGCAGGTCCCCTGGATCGCAGGGCGACCGTTCTTCATGGTCACCTGCTGCGGATCCTTGATTTCGACCTTCTTGCGCTCCTTGACGCAGTATCCGGTCGGCATATGAGCTCCTTTCGAGCTGCTCTCTCGTCGCTGTAAGGCCACGGATCATCCGTAGCCTGTGGGCGACCGTAACCCACCGGGCGGACGCAAGCCAGGCGTGATCGTGCGATTTGCGACAAACGCAGAGTCTGCGGACCCGCGCTCAGCGAGGTGGTTGCGGGGGGATCGTGCCATCCGAAGGCTCGATCGGTAGTCCGGCTTCGACCCAGGCGACGAGACCGCCCTCCACGTGGAACGCATCCCAGCCCGCCTGCCGGAATGCCTCAGCGGCCATTCCCGAGCGGTTGCCGGTGCGGCAGTAGAACACCACCGGCCGGCCGCGATCGATCGACGCGGCCGCGCCGGTGAGTTCGTTCATCTCGAGGTGCCGCGCCCCCTTGATCCGGCCGGCGTCCCACTCCGGATCCGTGCGCACATCGATTGCCTGCGAGCCGCCCTGGAAGAGCTCGGCGGCTTCGTTCGGCGAGAGGTGTACGCCGGTTTCGGTCTCCGCCACGCCACCAGTCTAAGAGACGTCAGCCGCTTCCCCTGCTCTATCGTGCCGTGCCCCGTCCCGCCCCCTTTCCAAGGAGCCACGAATGCCCGAAGCAGTCATCGTCGACGCCGTCCGCAGCCCCATCGGGCGCGCCTTCAAGGGCTCGCTCGCCCAGCTCCGACCCGACGAGACGGCCGCGTACGTCGTCGACCAGCTGCTCGAGCGCAATCCTGGCGTGGACCCCGCGCTCGTCGAGGACGTCTTTTGCGGTTGCGGCATGCCGCAGGGGCTTCAGGCCTTCAACATCGGCCGGATCATCGTTTTGCTCTCGGAGAAGCTCGGGCAGGAGACCAACGGCGTCACGATCTCCCGCTACTGCGCCTCCAGCCTCGATGCGATCCGGCATGCGTCCAACGCCGTGAAGGCCGGTGAAGGCGACGCCTACATCGCCGCCGGCGTCGAGTGGGTCAGCCGCTACAACGAGCGCACCGAGGCCGCCGGCGCGGCGGACCAGAACACCAAGCTCCAGGGCAACGACGGCCAGCCCAACGCCTACATCGAGATGGGCCTGACGGCAGTGAACGTGGCGAAGCGCTACGAGGTCAGCCGCGCCGACATGGACAAGTACGCGCAGCGCTCGCAGGAGCTGGCTGTCGGCTCGCAGGAGTCCGGGTTCTTCGACCGCGAGATCGTCCCTGTCAACGACCAGGATGACAACGAGATCGCCAAAGACGACGGCCCGCGCGCCAGCTCGACCCTCGAGAAGCTCTCCGAGCTGCCCGAGGCCTTCGGGGGCGGTGGGGTCACCGCAGGTAACTCGTGCCCGCTGAACGACGGCGCCGCCGCGGTGCTCGTCATGTCAGACGCGAAGGCTTCCGAGCTCGGCCTCCAGCCGCGCGCGCGGATCGTCGCAGCCGCCACGATGGGCAACGAGCCCGAGTACATGGGGGTGGCGCCGATCGGCGCCATCAAGAAGGTCCTGGATCGAGCCGGGATGACGATCGAAGACGTCGGCGTGGTGGAGCTGAACGAAGCCTTTGCCGCCCAGGTCATCCCGATCATGGACGAGTGCAACATCCCGCTGGAGAAGATGAACACCCACGGCGGGGCGATCGCCCTCGGCCATCCCTTCGGCATGACCGGCGCCCGGATCATGACCACGCTCCTGAACGTCATGGAGACCGACGATCACGCCGTCGGCCTCGAGACGATGTGCGTCGCAGGCGGCCAGGGCGAGGCGATGATTGTCGAACGAATGTGAGACTGAGGACCGCTAGGTCCGAAAGCAGCAGGTAAGGCGGCCAAAGGTCGCCGCGAGCGCTGCTAGAGGCCAGTTGCGCGGGCGATGAGGCGATCCATCAGGCGGTCGCCGGCCAGCCTGCGGATTCTCGTTCCCACCTTGGCGTCGAGCCCGACCTGATAGCGGGTCCGCGGCCGGCTGGTGATGAGAGCGCGAAGCACGATGTCCGCAACCTTCTCAGGAGGGATTCCGCGCTCATTCGATCTCCGGGCGACCTTTTCCACCTGATCCAGCGACGCGCCATAGAGGTCCTCTGCGTCCGGGGCGAGGTGTTCGCGAGCTTCCTTGGCCCGATCCGCCCCCTTGTTCCAGATCGGGGTTGAGATCGTGCCAGGCTCGACGACAACGACCTCGATCCCGAACGGCGCGAGCTCTTGGCGCAGCGAGTCGCCCACAGCCTCGAGCCCGAACTTTGCCGCGTGGTAGGCGCCCATGAACGGCGTTGCAAGCCGTCCGCCGATCGAGCTGATCAGGACGATCCGGCCCTTCGCGGCACGCACCATCGGCAACATCGCCTGGGTCACGGCCACCTGCCCGATCAGGTTGACCTCGATCTGGTGGCGGAAGTCCTCGATCGGCAGCGCCTCCAGGGGCCCAGCCACCGCAACGCCGGCGTTGTTGACGAGGCCCGCGAGCCCGCCGCCGGTCGCGTCGCCGATCCGCGACGCGGCCGCGGCGATTGATTCGGCGCTGGTCACGTCGAGGAGCAGCGGCTCGACGGAGCCGCCCGCGTCGTTGCGAAGAGCGTGCCCATCCTCTTCACGGCGAACCCCGGCGAAGACGGAGAAGCCTTCACTCGCCAGGCGCAGCGCCGCCGCCCTGCCAATTCCTGTCGAGGTGCCGGTTACGACGACGTTCCCGCGGGTCGGCGCGTTCAACCGGACTCCCGCGCCGCTACGTAGTCGGCGTCACGCGGGGCGAGTCGGTCGCAAAGGGTCCTCTGCGCTGTTTGAGCCTTGCTGATCGGCAAATCAGATCACTTTTCACTCTGACGCAAACGTTGATCTTTGTAGTTCAGACCGGCCGCAGGGTCACGCGCATGCCGGAGGGATCCACGATTTCACGGACGCTGCCCTCCCCGGGCACGCGAACCTCGAAGCGCTCCAGCCCAACAGCCCCGTCCGGAGGCGAGGGCACCCCGGTGCCGTTCCACGTGTTGAGGCCGAGGTGGTGGTGATACCCGCCCGCGGAGACGAACAGGGCGCCGGGGTAGGTGCGTACCGTGACGTCAAAGCCGACCTCCCCGCACCAGAACGCTTCCGACGAGCCCAGATCCGCGACGTTCAGGTGGACGTGGCCGATCACGGTGCCGTCCGCAACCGGGGGCTCGAGTGCGGTGGCGGGATCGCGTTCGGCCGCGATGTCGTCCAGGTCGAGGGGCAGGCTTGCCATCTGCACTGTCTCGCCGGTTCGTGGCCACTCATCACGCGGCCGGTCGCGGTAGATCTCGATGCCGATCCCGTCGGGATCGTTGAGGTAGAGCGCTTCGCTGACGAGGTGGTCGGAGGCTCCGGTCAGGCGCCAGCCACACTCGGCCAGGCGGATCAGGCTGCGGCCCAGCTCGGCCCGCGACGGCACGAGGATCGCAAAATGAAAGAGCCCAGTCGTGTGGGGCGGCCGCGGCGGCGCCTCGGGCTCGCCGCGAAGGCGCAGGAGAGTCCTGTCTCCGGCGCCAAGCTCCGCCACGCCACCGGCGCGCCCGAGCTCGGAGAAGCCGATCGTCCGCTTATAGAAGTCGAGCGAGCGGTCGAGGTCGCGGACGACGAGATCTACCGCCCCGATCGAGGCAGAGCCCGGGAGGCCGCTGCTCACCCGCTCAGTCCTCGAAGAGCGCGTATCCGTATTCGCCGCGCTTGTATGCGAGCTTTGCGATCGCCGCGACGCGTTCGTCGTCGTTGCGTTCCATCTGCTTGAAGCTGGATCGCACCCGCCGAGCCGCACGGGTGCAGAACGTCTCGGCGATGTAGCGCTCCTGTCCGGAGGGCTCCACCCCCTGGTCTTCGAATATGGAGCTGATCCGGGAGAGGACGGCGATCTGGGCGAAGATGTCGGATATCGCCGCGGAGATCCGCTTCTGGTGGAACTGGCGCTCGAGGATCTCCTTCTTGTGCTTGCGAAGCAACGCCTCGCTGACACTGCGCAGTTCCTTGACCTGCTCGGAGACGGACTCGGCGTGTTCCTTCAGGTCCGGATGGGCCATCGTGATCCGGTCGGGTCGCACCTGGCGCTGGATGCGGCCGCTCACGTAGTCGGCCAGCACGCCAATCGAGCCGATCGGGTCGCCCAGCCCGATCTCCCCGAGGCCCGACAGTTCCTCGCCGACCGGCTTCATGCCCGAGAGGGCGATGAACGCGCGCATGACATCGTTGGCGCCCTCGAAGATCGGAAAGATGCGGATGTCGCGAAGGATCTTCTCGTAGGGCTCGTCCTTCATGTAGCCGGCTCCGCCCTTGAGCTGCATGGCGCGGTTCGCCGCGTACCAGAGGAACTCGGTCCCCGACACCTTGCAGATCGCAGACTCGAGCGAGTAGTCCTCCACGCCTGCGTCGACGAGGCCGCAGGTCAGATAGCACATCGCCTCAAGTCCGAAGAGATAGGAGACCATCCAGCCGATCTTGTCCTGAACGAGCTCGAAGTCGGCGAGCGGCCGGTCGAACTGGCGGCGCTCCTTGACATGGCCGATGGCGAGATCGATCAGGCCCTTGGCGGCGCCAACGGATCCCGTGCCGAGCCCGATCCGGCCGTTGTTGAGGATCTGCATGGCGATGTGGAAGCCCTCACCGGGCTCGCCAAGAACGTTCTCGGCCGGCACGCTGACGTCCTTGAAGTAGAGCCGGCGCAGATCGTTGCCTCGGAGGCCCATCGTGTCGAACCGCTCGCCGACCTCGAAACCCTTCATCCCCTTCTCGAGAATCAGGGCGATGTGCCGGTCCTTTCCATCGATCTCGCAGCGGGCGAAGGTGGTGAAGACCTGGCCCTTCGACCCGTTGCCGATGTAACGCTTCTCGCCGTTCAGCACCCACGATCCGTCGGGCTGCTGCACGGCACGCGACTGGATCGCGTAGGCATCCGACCCTGCCTCGGGCTCCGTCAGCGCGAACCCGGCAAGCTTGCGGCCGGCTGCAAGGTCGGGGAGAAAGCGCTCCTTCTGTTCGTCGGTGCCGAACATGTGGATCCCCTTGAAGCCGATCGATTGATGGACTCCGAGCACGATTGAGAGCGTGCCGTCGATCTGGGCGAACGTCTCGAAGACCCTCGCATAGCCGGTCTGCGAGAGCCCCTGGCCGCCGTACTTCTCGTCGACGTAGAGCCCGCAAAGGCCGGCGTCCCCGAGCTCTTTGATCACCCCGTCGCCGAGCCAGCGCTTCTCCTCGATCTCGCGCGGGTCCATCCGCGAGCCGATCTCGCGTGCCGCCGCGTTCAACGAGCGGATGCGCTCCTGCTCCTCTGGCCTGGGCGAGGGCCACGGGAAGACCATCTCCTCGTGGATCTCGCCCAGAAACAGGGACTTGGCGAACGAGGAGGCCGGGTCTCGCTTGAGTTCCTCGGCGCTTTGCCCGGTAGTCGTGGCCTCCATCGCTCCTCCTCGGGGTTTGGCCGTCAGCCTATCCGGCGAGCAGTGCGAGCTCGTCCTCCGCGCCGTCGGCGATCAGGCGGGCGAGCGCCAGTGACAACGCATTGGGCAGCATCCACGCTGGCCCTCGAAGGCGCACTGTATGAGCGTGGGTTTCGTGCGCGGCCGTAATGCCAGGCTGCTGTGGCGAAAAGGAGTCCTCCGAGCAGCCACCAGGGGTCCCAGAGCAACAGATGCCAGCGCGCGAGGGTCCCGTGCATCGATGCCGGCGTATCGATAACGCCGATCGCCATCAGTCCGCGCACGGCGATCGGCACGGCGCCGTAGAGGATCAGGCCCGCGCCCGTCGCCCATGCGGAGATCAGCAGCAGTCGGCGAGGTATGGCTCGTCCCCAATCGCGGACGAGCGCGAGGGCGAGCAGCGCAGCGACCACCTTCGCGAAGCCAACGATCCACAGCACCAAGACGATTCCCGGGAGCCGCGTTACCTCGGCGCTGATCGTGTCGGCGCCAACTCTCCCGCCGGCGGCCCAGTAGAAGCTGATCGCCCCGAACACGACCGCCCACGCGCAGGCCGCATACGCGGCCCGCCGCCCGGTTGGCGATCGAGACACGCTGTCGGTCGTTGGATCGTGGTTTGGACGGGCAGTCGTCTCAGTCCTTGAGGTATGTGATCTCGGGAGCGTTTCGAGCGTCATCGTGTTCCTTCCGTAGAGTGCGGCTGCCTTCCATACCCAGCAGTATGGCAGGTTCCATACTGTAGCGTATGGCGACATGGCCCTGTCACGATCCGATTGGGTGGAAGCAGCGCTCGACGCGTTCGCGCGCGACGGCCTTCAGGGAGTCGCGATCCAGCCGCTTGCGCGCCGGCTGGATGCGACCAAGGGGAGCTTTTACTGGCACTTCGCCAACCGCGGCGAGCTGATCGACGCAACCTTGCGACTCTGGGAGCAACGCCAGACCATCGACGTGATCGCGACGATCGAAACGATTCCCGACCCCTACGAGCGCCTAACTGCCCTCGGGCGCGGCGCCTACGCCGGCGCCGCCAGCGGCAACGCGCACGCGTCGGTGCTCGCCGCCGGGTCTAACCCGCGAGTGGCGCCCGTGCTCAAACGCGTCACGCAAACACGGCTTGCGTTCATGCAGCGCCTTTACCGCGACCTCGGGCTCCCAGCCAAGCAGGCAACGCGTCATGCCCGCCTCGCCTACGCGCTCTACATCGGTGTCGGCGAGCTCCACCGCGCAGACCCAGGACCAGACAGCGACGAAGCCGAGCGGCAACGCGCCGTTGAGCTGGCCGTCCTGGCGATGGTCCCAGCAACACTCAAGACGGGCAGCTCCAACCGGGCGCGACAGTCCGCACCTTGATCACGGGTAAGGCCTGTTGGCCTCGGCCGTTTCAGCCTGGCAAACTCGGCCCAGCATGGCGTTGCCGCTGAAACCGCCCGTCAAGCCGCAGCTCGCGCTCTCGCGCAAGGAGCTGCCGCAGGGCGATGAGTGGGCCTACGAGCCCAAGTACGACGGCTTTCGGGCACTCGCCTTCGTCGACGGCGAAAAGCTCTTCCTGCAGTCGCGAAACGGCAAGCCGCTGGCTCGCTACTTCCCCGAGCTGCGCGTCCCCGACGGGAGCTACGTGATCGACGGCGAGCTCGTGATCCTGGGCGAAAATGGCGCCGAGGTCTTCGACGCGCTTCAGAACCGCATCCATCCCGCCGAGTCGCGCATCAAGCTTTTGTCGGTCGAGACGCCGGTCATCTACCGCGCCTTCGACCTGCTCGCGGTCGGCAAGCGCAAAGCGCTCGGCGACCCGTTCGAGGCGCGTCGTGAAGCGCTGGAAAAGCTGGTGGGTGGGTCCAAGGACCCAGGCTCGGTCGAGGTGACGCCGCTGGTCCGAACCGTGGAAGAGGCAGAGCCCTGGCTGCGCTCCGGGGAGGGAGTAATCGCCAAGCAGTGCGATGCCCCGTACCGGCCCGGCGAGCGCAAGGGCATGGTCAAGGTCAAGCGACTGCGAACGGCCGACTGCGTGGTCGCCGGCTGGCGCCCCGGCAAGGAGGACGGGACGGTTGGCTCGCTGATCCTCGGCCTCTACGACGGCAAGAAGCTACGCGTCGTCGGCCACACCTCCGGGCTCTCCGCCAAGCGCAAGCGCGAGCTCGTCGGCGAGCTCGCGCCGTACGAGACCGGCGAGCGCGGCTCGGCCGACCCAAGCCGGTGGGCCGCCGACCGCGAGCTCGAGTGGATCTCCTTGCGCCCGGAGCTCGTCGTCGAGGTGAGCTTCGACCACGTCGCCGCCGGGCGCATCCGCCATGGCTCGAAGATCCTGCGCTGGCGAGAGGAAAAGGACCCCAAGGATTGCAAGTTCGACCAGCTCGAAACTTGAGCGTCTTGTGAAGCGTCTGACCCCCTTGTTGGTTTGCCCCCACGCCGGCGCTTCGCTCTAGGCTGACTTTGTGCGCGTAGGAGAAGTCGGTCCCGGTCCGCTGTTCGCGGACGACGGTCCGTTCACTTCGCGGCTTGGACGCCGAGTGAGGGGGATAGCGATCGAGATCGTCGCGTTCGTTCTGCTCACGGTTCTGTTCCCTGTCGTCTTGCTCGCCGCCGCCGCCGTCGACCTCGCCTTCTGGATGCGCCGGCGAAAGCCGTGGGTGGGAGTGCGCCTGGTCGCGATGGCGTGGTGGTTTCTGTTTGGCGAGATGCGGGCGCTAGCAGGACTGTTCGGGATCTGGCTGCTCACCGGCGGCCCGTTCGGAGGGGGCTCGCTTCGGCGCCGGCGCTGGCTCTACGACCTGCGGATCCGCTGGGCTGGCAGCCACCTCGGTGGGATTCGCGTGCTCTTCGGCCTTCGCTTCGAGGTCGAGGGCCTGGATCAGGCCGGCCCTGGCCCGGTCGTGATCATGATGCGCCACGCCAGCATCATCGACAACATGCTTCCGGACGCCATCGTCGGCCGGGCGCACGGAATGGGAATGCGATTCGTCATCAAGCGCGAGCTGCAGGCCCTGCCGACGATCGACATCGGCGGGCGCTGGGCGCCGACCTACTACGTGCGCCGTGGCTCGACTGACGCCGCGGGAGAGATCGCTGCGCTGCGAACTCTGGCCAGAAACATGGGCCGTGACGAGGGCATCCTCATCTACCCCGAGGGCACCCGCCACACGCCGGCAAAGCTGGCGCGCGCGCAGGAGATCATCGCCGAGCGCCAGCCGCAGATGGCCCCCTGGGCGCAGCGGCTTCGCAATCTGTTGCCGCCGCGCCTCGGCGGGCCCCTCGCGCTGATGGACGAGGGACCGGACCTCGACGTCGTCTTCTGCGGCCACGTGGGCTTCGACGGCTTTCAGTACGTCAGCGATGTCTGGGCGGGGCGGCTCGTCGGCACGACGATCCGCGTGCGCTTCTGGCGACATCCCGCTGAATCGATTCCGGAAGGGGAAGGGGCCCGGGCCGAATGGCTGTATGAGCGCTGGCTCGAGATGGACGAGTGGGTCGGCGCCCAGCGGGGGATCGTGCCGGCGACAGAGCCGGTTACCGCCGTCGCCTGAGCTCGCTCAGCCGGATCAGATCGGCTTGATGACCATCAGGAAGATGGCCAAGAGCACAAGCAGGTTCGCAGTGATTCCGACCATCTCGAGGCGGCGCGCGATCCCCTTGTACTCCTCGGAGAACACGACCTCGCCAGTGCCCGCCGCCGCGATGTCACGCTCGGCGACTTCAGCAGCGCGCACCTCCGTGGGTGAGAAGAACGCCCCACCGGCGCCGAGCAGGGTGACGATGATGAGGATCCCCGCGCTCACGAACACGTCCGAAAAGCCGTAGTTGCCGGCGGCGACCAGGTAGATCCCCGCGATCAGGACCATCGTCGCGACCGGCATGATGACCTTCTGGGCGACCTCATGCTGGACGCGGTGCCAGAAGGCGACGTGATGGCGACCATCCGGTCGCATGATGATGGCCTGGATCAGCCCGTAGGCGAACGTCCCTCCGAAGGCGATGACCGCTGCGGCGATGTGCACGAAGAGCACAAGGTTGTAGAAGCTCAGGTGGTTGGGGAGGTAATAGGAGGTCGCGAGCATGCGGGCATGCTAAGAGCTGAGGGGGCGGCACTTCGCCAGAACAACTTGCGGACGGCTTCGCCGTCCTTACATGCTGCTTTCGGACCTAAAGGTCCTCACCGGACCGCCTCGCGCGGCTTGGCTGAACGCGCTTCGGCTCGCCTGGCATCTTCGGATAGTCCGGTGGGTACGGCATGTCGCCCTCGCCTTCGGCCTCGTCGCGCTGGTAGATCTCGAGCAGCGGCTCGAGGGAGTGCTGGGTCTGGTCGATACCTTCGAATCGGTCACCGACGTCGGTGAACCGGCCCGGCATCGTCTCGACGTTGAGATCACCGGGCTCGACTTCGCCAAGCTCCTCCCAATCGAGCGGCGCCGAGACAGGCGCCCCCGGCCTCGGCCGGACGCTGTAGGGCGATGCGATCGTGCGATCGCGCGCATTTTGGTTGTAGTCGACGAATACGCGCTGACCCCGCTCCTCCTTCCACCACTTCGTCGTCACCCGGCCGGGCATTCGCCGCTCCAGCTCCCGGCCGAACGCGATCGCGGCGTGCCTGACGTCAGTGAAGGTCCAGCACGGCTCGATGCGGACGTAGATGTGGATGCCGCGCCCGCCCGACGTCTTCGGGAACCCGGTCAGGCCGAGTTCTTCCAAAAGGGACCTGGCCTCGCCCGCGACCTCGACCGCGTCGGCGAAATCGGTGCCCGGCTGCGGGTCGAGGTCGATCCGCAGCTCATCGGGATGATCGACGTCGGCGCGCCGTACCGGCCATGGGTGGAAGGTGAGCGTCCCCATTTGCGCACACCAAGCGACGACCGCGAGCTCGGTGGGACAGACCTCGTCGGCATGGCGCCCGGACGGGAATTCAATGCGCGCCGTTTCGACGTACTCAGGTGCTCCCTTCGGCACACGCTTCTGGTAGAAGGCGTCGCCCTTATGGCCTTCCCGGGTGGAGATGGTCATGCCTGCATGCACACCCTTCGGCCACCTCTCGAGCGTTGTTGGACGCTCGCGCAGTGCGCGCATGATCCCGCCGCCGACCGCCACGTAGTACTCGGCGATTTGTAGCTTCGTGACCTCGGCGGTGCGCTCCGTCGCGGGGAATATGACGCGGTCGGGGCTGGAGATGCGCACCTCGCGGCCGTCCACCTCGATCGCCTCTTTCTTGGCCATGGCCGCCATCTTGTCAGTGAGACCTTCGGTCTCTGTCGACCTCATCGCACTTTGCAACACAAAGTAGTTTGTGGTAGAGTCACTTTGCGTCGCAAAGTTAATTGAAAGGAGACGCGATGTCCGAGCAGGCAATTCAGATGCTCAACGAGGTCGAGGCGCTGCGGGAACGCACCCGCAAGTCGCTTCGGTGGGGCTGGGCGCCCTTCGCGGTCTTCGGGGTCGCAAATCTTCTGAGCGCGCCGTTCACCCAGATCGGCGACGGCCTCGCGCTCGGGATCTTCTGGCTCTTCGCCGGCCCGATCGGCTGTCTCGTGACCATGACGCTGGTTCGTCGGCTGGAGTTGCGAAGCGGAGTCTTCGACCGTCACGAGCGCTTCTACGCAGTCGTGATCGGCGGGATGGTGATTGCCGCGACAGTCGTGGGATTCAGCGCGCGGGGACTCGCGTCGGACGTGGGGCCGGTATTCCCGATCGGTGTAGGCCTGGTCGTGATCGCGGCATTCGATCGCAGCCGGTTCATGGGCGCTGCAGGTACCGCAGTCATCGCGCTCGGCGTGGCGCTCGCGGTCGCGGCGCCGGCGAATGCCGACACCTGGGCCGCGATCGGCGAAGGCCTTATTTTCATCGCCGCGAGCCGCGCGTTGTGGCGGCAGGGGTCGAGCGCCGGGATCCAGGCGCCTCAGGTGGGTCACTCGTGACCCATCCGGCGCTCCATCTGGACGACACGGTCCACCAGCGCGTCCGACTGGGAATCCTGGCCGTGCTGGAGGAGGCCAAGCGTGCCGACTTCGGCTACGTCCGGGACGCTCTGGACCTTTCCGACGGCAACCTCTCCCGTCACGTGCAGGTGCTGGAGGAGGCCGGTCTGGTGAAGGTCGAGAAAGGCTTCGAGGGACGCCGGCCGAGGACCTGGCTTCAGGCGACAAAACGCGGGCGCGCTGCTCTCGCCGATGAGGTCAAGGCTCTGCGCGAGCTGATCTCGCGGGTCGACGGCAACGGCTAGACCAAATAGCCTGCCCGCGTGGGCGACCTTCGGACCATGACCTACGAGCGCGACGGCCGGGTGGCGCGGATCACGCTCGATCGCCCTGAGCGCGGCAACGGGATCACGCTCGAAATGCCTCGCGAGCTCGCCGAATGCGTCGAGCGGGCCAACCTCGACCCCGAGGTTCACCTGATCGCCCTAGCGGGTAACGGCACCGGCTTTTGCGGCGGCTACGACCTCGTGGCGTCGGCCGAGGGGATGCAGGAGGGCTTTGGCGCCGAGTCGAGCGCGGAGGGTTCGCCCCTCGACCCCCTGGTCCAGGCGCGAAATCACGACCCGCAGGGCACCTGGGACCCGGTCGTCGACTTCCAGATGATGTCCCGAAACGTCCGCGGGTTCATGAGCCTCTTTCACTCCGAGAAGCCCGTGCTGTGCAAAGTCCATGGCTACTGCGTCGCCGGCGGGACCGACATGGCCCTGTGCGCCGACCTGCTGGTCATCGAGGACAAGGCGAAGATCGGCTACCCGCCCGCCCGCGTGTGGGGGGTGCCGACAACCGCGCTGTGGGCGTCTCGGGTCGGTCCCGCGCGGGCCAAGCGCCTGCTGCTGACGGGCGACACCCTCTCGGGAACGGAGGCGGTCGATTGGGGGCTCGCCGTGGAATCAGCGCCTGCCGAGCAGCTTGACGAGTGCTTCGAGTCGCTCCTCGCGCGCGTCGCGCGAGTCCCCGTCAACCAGCTCGTCATGCACAAGCTCCTGGTCAATCAGGCCCTCTACGCGCAGGGCCTACACGCCACCCAGGTGCTCGGGACGTTCTTCGACGGCATCGCCCGCCACACGCCGGAGGGCTTCGCGTTCCAGCAGCGCGCCGCGGAGGCAGGGTTCCGCGAGGCAGTTCGCGAGCGCGACGAGCCTTTCGGCGACCACGGCCGCTCGACGTTCAAGGGCTAGATGAGCGAGCCCTCAGTCAACAGGGACTTCACCGCCGAATCGTTGCGCCAGTGGTTTGCTTCGCTCGACCGGCGAACCTTTCCCACGGACCTCGGTATCGAGCCCGTCGACATCAACGACGAACGGGCCGTGGGGCGCTTGGTCGTCGACGATCGCCACCTGCATCCGGGCCGGCTTGTCCACGGCGGCGTCTGGGTTGGATTCGGCGACACCGTCGCTGCCTGGGAAACTTTCCGTCACCTGCCGGCGGGCTACGACTTCACCACCGTCGAGCTGAAGCTGAACGCATTCGCGGCCGGTCGCATCGGCGACGAGCTGATCGCAACCGCAAGCCATCTGCACGAGGGTCGCTCTACCCACGTCATCGCCGTGGACATCCAGCACGGAGACGGTCGCCGGGCAGCGCACCTGATCGTCACTCAATTCATCCTCGCGCCCGAATCGACCGGCCCGGGCGAGCGCGCGGCCGACTAGTTGTTACGGGACGCGGTGGATCTCGAAGAGGTTGGTGCCGAGCTGCTGCTCAGGTAGCCCGGCCGTGATCGCGATCAGATCGCCCGATGTCGCGACGCCTTCCTCGCGAGCCAGCCGCGCGCAGTCGTCGAGCAGGTCGCGAAGGCTCGTCCAGTCCTTTGCGATCACACACTGCACCCCGAACAGCAGGTTGAGCCGTCGCACCGTCTCGGGGCGCGGCGAGACCGCCAGCACCGGCACCCTCGGGCGATGCGCCGAAAGAAGCCGCGCGGTCCTGCCGCTGCGCGTCGGCACAACGAGCGCGGCCAGGCCCAGGGTGTATGTGGAGCCGACTGCGGCCCTCGCCACCGAGCTGGCGACGTCGCCGGGCTCGGTGGCGGCGCGGTTGAGGAGCCAATCGCCGTAGGGCAGCTCGGGCTCCACCTCGCGGGCGATCCGGTCCATCACGCGCACGGCTTCGACCGGATGCTCGCCGACCGCCGTCTCCTCGGAGAGCATCACCGCGTCGGTGCCCTGCCAGATCGCGTTGGCGACGTCGTTGACTTCCGCTCGGGTCGGTCGCGGTGAGGTGACCATCGATGCGAGCATCTGGGTCGCGGTGATCGATGGCTTGGAGTGCTTGCCGGCGAGCGCGAGGAGGTTCCTCTGCACGACGGGGACCCGGGCGAGCGGCAGCTCGATGCCGAGGTCGCCGCGCGCCACCATGATCCCGCTGACCGCGGCGTCGATGATCGAGTCGGCGTTTTCGGCGGCCTGCGGCTTCTCGATCTTCGCGATCAACGGGATGTCTGAACCGGCAACGCGAAGTCGCCGCTCCACCGGCATGAGATCCTCGGCGCGGCGAACGAACGAGACGGCGAGCAGATCGATTCCCTCCGCCACGGCGAAGTCGACCCAGGCCAGGTCCTCCTGGCCGGCCGAGGGAAGCGCGACGTCGGCGCCCGGGAGGTTGAGGCCCTGGTGCGAGGAGACCCTGCCTCCAACCTCGACCTCGCACACGACCTCCGACGCCTCGGGGGTGAGGACGCGGAGGCGGATACGCCCGTCGGCCAAATACACATCGCCGCCCGGGTGGACCGCCGCAGGCAGTCCCGCCCAAGTGACAGGAAGCTGGCCCGGGGTGGCGCCGTCGCCGCCGACCGTGAGGGTGATGCGCTGGCCGGGGCGCAAATCGACACCCCCGCCCTTGATGTCGCCCAGCCGTAGTTTCGGGCCGGGCAGGTCGCCGAGCAGGCCCACCTCCCGGCCTGCCAGTCGCGCCGCCTCGCGTGCCATTGCGACGATTTCGCGGTGATCGTCCGCGGTCCCGTGCGAGAAGTTGAGGCGGAAGACATCGGCGCCGGCGTCGATCAGCTCGCGCATCCGCTCGACCGAGCGCGTTGCTGGCCCGATGGTCGCGACGATCTTGGTGCGCCGGCGCTGCTCGGGCATTCGCCTAGGTTGTCACGCCTCGGTTTCCCTGGGAGGCGGGTCCAGGACCGCGGTTTCGTCTGTGCGCGGGGGCTTCCGGTTCTCCGCCGGAGCGGCCGCGGTGGGAACGGCGGGGACATTGGCGCTACGCGCCGAGTGCGTCGGTCCCGGCACGTCGGGCGGCGGCCCGATGTCGGGAGCCTCGAGGCGCTGGATGTACGGCACCCGCCAGGCGACGGCGGCGAGCAGGAGCCCCGCAGCTACCGAGACGAGCGCGAGAAACCACTGGCCCGCGGAGAGCAGCTCGAGGTCGAAGAAATGGCGCACCGGGGCGGCTGCCAGGCCGAGGGCGAAGATCGCGCCGAGCCCCGCGATCAGCGCGAGCATGTAGCTCTGGATCGTGATGTGCTCGCGGCCTGGGCCTCGCTCGAGGAGCAGGATGAACGACAGGCCGAGGACGATCAGGGTGGTCGTCGCCGCGGTTCGTCCTTCAGCCAAAGACCCGCCGAAGACCTGGTCGACGAGGAAGAGGGAGAGCAGCGAGGCAACGCCCATGGCCACCCCGGCCGGGACCGCGAAGGCCGATAGTGCGCGGAGAAGCCGGCCCCGGTAGAGGGGGCCCTCGCTCGGAGCGAGGGCCAGCACGAACGAGGGGATCCCGATGGTGATGGTGGCGGCGACCGTCAGCTGGCGCGGCAGGAACGGGAACGCAAAGCCGGTGATCGCGGCGTAGAGGATCAGAAAGGCGGCGTACACCGACTTCGTCAGGTAAAGCCGGCCGAGGCGATGGATGTTGCGGGCGATGCGCCGGCCCTCGGCCACGGCGCGGGGCAGCATCGAGAACTGGTCGGCGAGCAAGACGATGTCGGCGACTCCCTTGGTGACCTGGCTACCCGACCCCATGGCGACCGCCAGGCGTGAGCGCTTGAGTGCCGGGACGTCGTTGACGCCGTCGCCGATCATCGCGGTGAATCTCCCGCGGTCGGACAGAGCGCCCACCAGGGCCTGCTTCTGCTCCGGCGTGATCCGGCAGAACACGGTGTTGGCCTCGGCCGCAAGCGCCAGGCCGGAGCTGTCGTCGGGCAGGTCGGGCCCCTCGATGACGCCCGCGCTGGCGGGGACGCCGACGGCCTGGGCCACGGCGGTGACCGTCTCGCGGGCGTCGCCGGAGATCAGCTTCAGGTCGACCTGCTGCTCGCGCATGAACGCGACGGTCTCGATCGCGTCGGGTCGTAGCTGCTCGGAGAGAACGATGAGCGCGCGCGCCTCGATGGTCGGCGGCGGCTGTTTCGCAGGGTCGTCGGGAAGCGGCCCGCGAGCTTCCCCGAAGGCGACGACGCGCCTACCGGCCGAGGTGTGCTCGGCGAGCTTCGCAGCCAGGGCGGGCGGCAGCTCGAGCGCACCCGCCCGACCCAGGATGTCCGGCGCGCCCATCACGAAGCTCCGCGATGCCCCGCTACCGTCGAGCGTGGCGCCGCTCCATTTCCACGCCGAGGAGAACGGGACCTCGGCGCTCACCGGTACGGGCGAGGACACGTAGCGCTCGGCGATCGCCTGCAGCGTGCGATTGCGCTCGCCCACCGAGTGCGCGAACCGGCCGAGCGCCTGCTCGGTGGGGCGCGGGTTCTCGGGATCCGCGAACTCGACTTCCGCGAGGTTCAGCGTGCCGTCGGTGAGGGTGCCCGTCTTGTCGACGCAGATCGTGTCGACGGCGGCCAGCGCCTCGGTGGCGCTGATCTGCTGGACGAGCGTCTGCATCGCCGCCAGGCGGCGCGCCGCCACCGCGAGCGTCACCGACATCAACAGGACGAGTCCCTCCGGGACCATCGTCACCAGCCCCGCCGCGGCGGTCTGCGCCGCCTCGTGGAGGCCGACGCTGCGCGCGTTGAGGGCGAGCAGGAGAAGGATCCCCAGCGGCACCATCACCGCCGTCGTCGCGACGAGGACGCGGTTCACCTCGATCTGAAGGGGGGAGGGAGGATGGCGGAAGGCCCTGGCCTCGCCCGCGATCTTGCCGGCGTAGCTTCGCTCGCGAACCGCGTCGACTTCATAGTGACCCGAGCCCGCGAGGCAGAACGCGCCCGAGAGCGCCCGGTCGCCGGGGCCCTTGCGGACCCCGTCGGCCTCGCCGGTCAGCACCGACTCGTCGAGCGTGAGGGCCCGGGCGTCGACGACGTCCCCGTCGGCGACCAGCTGGTCGCCGGGCTGAATTCGAACGATGTCGCCCGGGACGATTTCCTCGGCCGTCAGCTCAACCTCATGGCCGTCGCGAAAAACTCGCGCCCGCGGAGCGACCAGGAGTGCCAGCTGGTCCAGGGTCTCCTTGGCCTTCATCTCCTGGCGGATCCCGATGACCGAGTTGACGATCGCGACCACGCCGAAGAGCGCGTCAGCGAAAAGCCCGAGGCCCACCAGGACGACGAAGAACGCGCCGAGGATCGCGTTGAAGAGCGTGAACACATTGCCCGCCACGATCGACGCCATCGATCGCGATGAGGTCGGCTCGACCGGGCCGAGTCGCGCCAGACGGTTCGCGGCCTCTGCGCTTGAGAGGCCTGTCGGCTGCGCCCGCGCGTTCACGCCCTCATCTATACCGGAGCCCCACCAGGGGTAGGATCGCGATGCATTGGCGCAGCAGGGCGAAACAGGGCCGGGATCGGCGGCTGCTGCCCTCGCCGTCGAGTTCCGCGGGGCCACGAAGCGCTACCCCGGCGCCGATCGCGACGCGGTACAAGCGCTGAGCCTCGTTGTCGAGCCGGGCGAGATCTGCGTTTTCGTCGGTCCCTCCGGCTGCGGCAAGACCACTGCGATGCGGATGGTCAACCGCATGGTCGAGATCACGGGCGGCGACATCCTTGTCGGCGAGCGGTCGGTGCGCGAGCGCTCGTCGGCCGAGCTGCGGCGCGAGATCGGCTATGTGATCCAGCAGACGGGGCTCTTCCCCCACCGCACGATCGCCGACAACATCGCGACGGTCCCAAAGCTCCTAGGGTGGGACCGCGAACGCATCGACGCCCGCGTGAAGGAGCTGATTGCCCTGGTCGGCCTGGACCCCGACCTCGCCGATCGCTATCCGGCGCAGCTCTCAGGGGGTCAGCAGCAGCGCGCGGGCGTCGCCCGGGCCCTGGCCGCGGACCCCGGCGTGATGCTGATGGACGAGCCATTCGGCGCGGTCGACCCGATCAACCGCGAGCGACTTCAGAACGAGTTTCTGCGGCTTCAGGCCGAGGTCCGCAAGACCATCCTCTTCGTCACCCACGACATCGACGAGGCGATCAAGATGGGCGACCGGATCGCGGTGATGCGCGAGGGCGGCGTCATCGCCCAGTACGCGACCCCGGCCGAGCTGCTGATGGCGCCGGCAGACTCCTTCGTCGAAGACTTCGTCGGCGCCGACCGCGCCTTGAAGCGCCTCGCGCTCATGCGGGTGGGCGACATCGACCTCTGGGAGGCTCCGCTGGCGTTCGTGGGCCAGGCGAGCAGCGAGGTGCGCGCGAAGCTCGAGGGTGCCGAGGTTCCGCACGCGCTCTTGGTCGATTCCGAGCGCCGGCCCCTGGGCTGGCTCTCCGACGCCGACCTGCAGGCCCCGACGGTGAGCGCGCGGCCGGACTCCAGCGCCGAGCCGATCCTGGACGTCGCCGACGTTCTGCGCGACGCGCTGTCGGATCTGATGCAGGCGGAGAGCATGTACGCGCCGGTTGTCGACAAAGACGGGCGCATCGCCGGCGTTCTCTCGGTCGCGATCATCTCCGAGTTCCTAGGCTCCGTTGAGGCCCTCACCGACGAGCACCCCGCGGCCGAGCGGCCGCTCGTGGACTGACGATGATCGCGCTCGCCACAAAGCTGCCGCTGGCCGACGCCGCGGCCAACAGCTGCGCGCCCGGACTTCCCGCGAGCTTCTGCCACCAGCACTCCACCACCAGCTGCGTGGCTCGCAACGGGTTCTTCTGCGCGAGCTGGGCGGTGGACAACCTCGATCGTTACGCAGGCCCCTTCGCCAAGCACGCGCTCATCGTGGTCATCTCGGTCGGGGTCGGTTGCGCGATTGCGATCGCGCTCGCCGTCCTCTCCCACCGCTTCCGATGGCTGGTGCCTCCGCTGACCGGGTTCACCGGAGTGCTTTACACGGTGCCCAGCATCGCCTTCTTCTTCCTGCTTTTGCCGATCACCGGTTTCGGGACCGACACCGCGGTCATCGCGCTCTCCGCCTACACGCTGCAGATCATCTATCGCAACACGGTCGCCGGCCTTGCCAACGTTCCTCCTGAGGCCCTCGACGCGGGGAGGGGCATGGGAATGACCGCTCGCCAGCTTCTGTGGAAGGTGGAGATGCCGCTCGCCGTGCCGGAGATCATTGCCGGGCTGCGAATCGCGACCGTCTCGACCGTCGCCATCGCCACGCTCGCATTCTTCGCGGGCGCCGGTGGCCTCGGCGACCCGCTCTACAAGGACATCAGCTTCAAGACCAACGTGATCCTCGCGGGCGGACTGGCGATCCTGATGGCCATCGGCTTCGACCTGCTTCTGCTCCTGCTCCAGAGACTTGTCACGCCATGGCGGCGAGCGAGGCCTGCGTGAGCGGCCACCTACTGCCGCTGGCCTCGGTGCTCGACTCGTTCCGTGGAGCGTTCGACTTCATGCTCCACCAGCGCGACTCGGTGACCGGGGGTGGCGTCCAGGTCGGCGGCCTCTCGGCGGTGGGACATCTCGCCTGGACGCAGCTTTGGGTCAGCGCCCTCGCCCTCGGCGTGTCCTTCGCGATCGCGCTGCCCGCGGGGCTCATACTCGGGCACCGCGGCAAGGGGGAGTTCTTGGCGGTGGGGCTGGGGAACGCGGCGCGTGCCATCCCTGAGCTCGGGGTGATCGCCTTTCTTGTCGCCTTCGTCGGGGTCGGGCTGCGCAACGTAACCATCGCGCTGATGATCCTCGGCATCCCGCCGATCCTCACCAACACCTTCGTCGCGATTCGCCAGGTCGACCGCGGAGCCGTTGACGCCGCTCGCGGGATGGGGATGCGCGGCGCGCAGATAGTCGCGCGAGTCGAGCTGCCGCTCGCGGCGCCGACGATCATGACGGGGGTGAGGACCGCGGCCATCAACATCGTCGCCACCGCCACCATTGCCTCGCTCGTTGGAGTCGCGACGCTCGGGAAGCTGATTCTGGGCCAAGACACCTACGGTGTCGATGGGGTCCTCGCGGGGGCGATCCTGGTCGCGCTCCTGGCTCTCATGGTCGAGCTGGGGCTCTCGGCGGTGCAGCGTTTGATCACGCCGCGCGGTTTGCGTTTGCAGCGAAGTGCCTCGCGTGCATAGGATTCGCGTAGGGGTTAGCTCCCGCGTCGTTCAACTAGAGGGGAATTCTCAGATGTCATCCGCCCGCCCACGGAATCTTGTCACGCTGGCCGCTGCCGGCGTTCTTGCTCTCGGCGTCGCCGCCTGCGGCTCGAGCAGCGACACAACGAGCAGCAGCTCAGGCGCGCCGTCCAGCGCGGATCTGATTCAGTCGAATTCGGCCAACGGCAAGATCAAGCTGACGGTCGGCTCCAAGAACTTCACCGAGCAGTTCGTTCTCGGCGAGATCTACGCGCAGGCTCTCCAGGCGGCGGGCTATGACGTCAAGAAGCAGCTCAACCTGGGCTCGGAGACGATCGCGCTGAAGGCTCTGAAGGACGGCCAGATCAGCGGCTATCCCGAGTACACCTCCACGGCGCTGGGATCGTTCTTCCAGGTTCCGGCGCAGAAGATTCCATCGGACGCTACTCAGGCTTCCGACATGGCCAAGGCCGATCTCGAGAAGGAGGGCCTCACCTCCTTCGCGCCGACGCCCTTCGCCGACGCGAACGCTGTGGGTACGCTCACCTCCACGGCCGACAAGCTCGGTCTGCAGAAGATCTCCGACCTCCAAGGCAAGTCACAGGATCTGACCCTGGCCGGCTCGCCGCAGTGCAGCGAGCGCATCGATTGCCTCGCCGGCCTGGAGAAGAACTACGGCCTGAAGTTCAAGAAGTTCACGCCGGTCGACATCGGCCTGCGCTACTCCGTGCTCGACCACGGTGACGCTGACCTCTCGATCCTCTTCACCAGCGACGCTCAGCTGGCCAACAGCAACAAGTACACGATCCTCGAGGACGACAAGGGCCTGATCCCGTCGGGCAACGTGATCTTCATCACCTCCCAGAAGGTCGCGCAGCAGGCGGGTCCCGACTTCCAGTCGACGATCGAGAAGGTTCAGCAGAACCTGACCCTCCCGGTCATCCAGGAGCTGAACTCGGAGGTCGACATCGACAAGAAGGCCCCGGCCGACGTCGCGGCCCACTACCTGAAGTCCAGCGGCTTCATCAAGTAGACGCGGGCGGCCCACCAGCGGTTTAAATAGGCTCAGCGCCGGATGGCGCCGCAGCTAGGCATCTCCCTCGGCTACTGGGGCATCGGCCCCCGCGGCGACGAGGCGCTCGAGATCGTCAGGGCGGCCGAGGGCGCCGGCTACGACTCCGTGTGGGTTGCCGAGTCGTACGGGTCGGATGTCGTCAGCGTTCTCGCCTGGCTGGCTGCGCAGACCGAGACGATCGGCCTCGGGGCGGCGATCATGCAGGTGCCGGCTCGCCCTCCCGCGGCGGCCGCCATGGCCGGCGCGACGATCGACGCCCTCTCGGGCGGCCGCTTCCTCTTCGGCTTCGGCCCCTCGGGCCCCCAGGTATCGGAGGGCTGGTACGGGATCGACTACGCCAAGCCGTGGGGCCGCACCCGCGAGTACGTGGAGGTCGTTCGCAAGATCATCGCCCGCGAGGGCCCGCTCGAGCACCACGGCGAGCACTACGACCTGCCGCTGACCGGCGGTAGCTCCGGCCAGGCGAAGGCGCTGAAGCTGAACTTCCACCCGATTCGCAACGAGATTCCGGTGTTTCTCGGGGCGATCGGCCGCAAGTCGGTACAGCTAGCCGCCGAGATCGCCGACGGCTGGATCCCGATTTTCTTCGACATCGAGTCGTTCGAGGAGGCCTGGGGGGAGAGCCTGGAAGCCGGCTTCGCCAAGAGCGGGCGCACCCGAGCCGATCTGGAGGTCTCGCCGCAGGTCCAGGTGGCGATCGACGGCGATAGCGAGGCCGCCCGTGCCATCGTGAAGGCGGGCCTGCTTCTCTACCTCGGCGGCATGGGCAGCCGCAAGGTCAACTTCTACGTCGACCTCGCGCACCGCTTCGGTTACGGCGAGGCAGCCGACGAGGTCCAGTCGCTCTACCAGGACGGCAAGCGCGAGGAGGCCTACGCAGCAATCCCGGACGAGATGGTGGCCGCCACCTCGCTGATCGGCACGGAGGCCGAAGTCGCCGAGCGGCTCGAGCGCTTCGCCGCGGCGGGCATCGACCGCCTGGTCGTCACCCCGGTACAGCCCGACCTCGGCGAACGCCTGCACACCATCGAACGCCTCGCTGCGCTGCGCGGCGCGCTGGCGCCGGCCTGAGCGCCCGCCCGAGGCTTTCGTCTAGGCTGCCGCGGCTAATCCTGGGATGAATGTCGGGGTTCCAAAAGAATCGGTCGAGGGCGAGCGCCGGGTGGCGATCGTCCCCGACGTCGCCAAGTCGCTTGGCGAAAATGAGGTCGGTGCGACGGTCGAGTCCGGTGCCGGCGAGGGCTCCGGACACCCCGATTCCGAGTACTCGGACGCCGGTGCCACCGTCGTCGGATCGGCCCAGGACGCCTGGGGGGCCGAGGTCGTCGCCCACGTCGCCGTGCCGAGGATGGACGAGATCGGCAAGCTCAGCTCCGGGCAGGTACTGATCGGCCATCTGGCGCCGCTGACTTCGGCGGAGACGAACAAGGCCCTGGCCTCCGCCGGGGTCACGAGCTTCGCGATGGAATCGATCCCGCGGATCACCCGCGCGCAGTCGATGGACGCGCTCTCCTCGCAGGCCAACGTCGCGGGCTACGCCGCGACGCTCCTCGCGGCTCGCGAGGCCGGGCGGTTCTTTCCGATGATGACCACCGCGGCCGGCACGGTTGCGCCGGCGAAGGTCCTGGTGCTTGGCGCCGGCGTTGCCGGCCTGCAGGCGATCGCCACCGCCAAGCGGCTCGGGGCAGTTGTCAGCGGCTTCGACATCCGTCGGGCCGCCTGGGAGCAGATCAAGAGCCTCGGCGGCAGACCGCTGGAGCTGGACTTCATCCCCGACGCCGAGGGCGAGGGCGGCTACGCCAGGCCGCTGACCGACGAGGAGAACGAGCAGGTCCGCGAGGCGCTCGCCGAGAACGCGAAGCGCCAGGACGTGATCATCACGACGGCGCAGATCCCCGGCCGCCCGGCGCCCACGCTCATCACGGCCGAAGCGGTGCGCGGCATGCAGACGGGATCGGTGATCGTCGATCTCGCGGCGGATTCCGGCGGCAACTGCGAGCTTTCGAAGCCCGGTGAGACCGTCGTTGAGGGAGGAGTGAAGGTCATCGGCCCCTCCAACCTTGCGAGCGCGATGGCCACGCACGCCTCGCAGCTCTACGCCAAGAACATCGAGAACCTCCTTGGTCTCTTGGTAAGCGAGGACGGCAAGCTCAGCCTGAACTTCGACGACGAGATCATCGCCGCGGCCTGCATCACGCACGAGGGCAAGATCCGCAACGAGCGCGCGGCTGGAGCAGGTGGGTGATGAGGTGCTTTAGCGCCGAAAGAGGCGTGTCAGGCGGCGAAGCCGCCGCAGAGGGTTGCTCATGACCCTGATCACCGAGATCACGATCTTTGTGCTCGCTGCCTTCGTCGGCTTCGAGGTGATCGCGAAGGTGCCGACGATGTTGCACACCCCACTCATGTCGCAGACGAACGCGATCCACGGCATCGTCCTGCTGGGCGGCCTGATCGTGGTGGGCCTCTCCAACGACCTGCTCGACGAGGTCATCGGCACGATCGCGATCGCCTTCGGGACGATCAACATCGTCGGCGGGTTCATGGTCACGGACCGGATGCTCGGCATGTTCGTGCGGAAACCAAAGCCCGACGAATCTCCCGGCGAGGCCGAGAAGTGAGCGCGCTCGCGGTCCTCAACCCCACCGCGGCGGGGACCCAGCTCCTCTACATCGCCGCCTTCTCGCTCTTTATCTACGGCATCCGGCAGGGCACCCATCCCACCACTGCGAAGCAGGGCAACCAGATCGCCGCCGGCGGCATGGTCATCGCGGTCGTCACGACCCTGCTGCTGGACGGCATCGGCAACTGGGGCCTGATCGCCACCGGCCTGGCGATCGGCGGCGCCGTGGGGGTCGTCGCCTCGCAGCGAGTGCAGATGACCGAGATGCCGCAGATGGTCGCTCTCTACAACGGCGTCGGGGGCGGGGCGGTCGCTCTGATCGCCTGGTCTGAGTTTCGCCACGACCTCTCGCTGGGCGGATCGATCCCCCTCGACACCTTCGTCCCGACCCTGTTTTCGATGGTGGTCGGCTCGATCTCCTTCTGGGGGTCGAACATCGCCTTCGGCAAGCTCCAGGGGCTGATCTCGGGCCAGCCGGTAAAGGTGCCCGGCCAGCAGGTGCTGAACGCCCTGCTGGTAGTCGGAATCGTCGCCGGCTGCATAGTCCTGGGGCTCGACCACGACTCCGGCCCCCCCCAGGGCCTCTTCGTCGGGGTCCTCATCGCCGCCGCCGTCCTCGGCAACCTCTTCGTTCTGCCGATCGGCGGCGCGGACATGCCCGTCGTGATCTCACTGCTGAACGCGTTCACGGGGCTTTCCGCCGCGGCCGCCGGAATTGCGCTCGACAACGTCGCGCTGATCGTGGCCGGCACGCTCGTCGGCTCATCGGGAACCATCCTCACCCTGGAGATGGCGACGGCGATGAACCGCTCCGTCGCAAACGTGCTCTTCGCCGGTTTCGGGGCGTTACCGGAGGGCGCCGTGGCCGGCGGCGGGGAGGACCGCCCGGTCACTTCGATCGGGGCGCAGGACGCCGCGATCAAGCTCGCGTACGCCGACTCCGTCGTTTTCGTGCCCGGCTACGGCATGGCGGTCGCGCAGGCCCAGCACGCCGTCAAGGAGCTCGCCAACGAGCTCGAGAAGAAGGGCGTGCAGGTCAACTACGCGATTCATCCCGTCGCGGGGCGGATGCCCGGCCACATGAACGTCTTGCTCGCGGAGGCCGACGTTCCCTACGAGCAGCTGCGCGAGATGGAGGAGATCAACCCGGAGATGCCGCAGACCGACGTCGCGGTCGTCATCGGCGCCAACGACGTGACCAACCCCGCGGCCAAGGACGATCCGGACAGCCCGATTGCGGGGATGCCGATCATCGAGGTCAACCAGGCCCACGAGGTGATCGTCATCAAGCGCTCGCTCTCACCCGGCTTTGCCGGCATCGACAACGACCTCTTCTACCAGCCCAACACCTCGATGCTGTTCGCCGACGCCAAGCAGGCGGCGGCGGACATAGCGGGCGAGGTCGGCGAGCTGTAGCTAGGCCGGCCGGTCCCGCATAGAGTGCCTGGCCGGTCCTCGCCGAGGATGCCGTTGGGAACAGCGGCCTCCCGTGGCGCAGCTCAGCCTCTATAAGAGCGGCAAGTCAGAGCTTCTCATTCAGCTCCCCCGTCGGTTTGCTTGATTCTCGGTTGCCGCACCCGCGGCACCAGCCACCCGATCAGCACGCCGAGCACCACCGCGATCAGCAAGGCGAAGATCAGCGGGGTCTGGGTCTTGGCGAAGAAGAAGTGGACCTCCACCTTCTGCGAGTTCTGGGCGACGAAGATGATCAGCAGCAGCACGATCGTGCCGATTGCCCAATGCTTCCAGTTCGTCCCGCCGCTCTTCAGGGGCGGCAGGGGGTCCGAGCCGGGTGATCGCTGAACTTCCACGATCGCGACTCTAACCCCTGACGTTGCGTCAATCACATGCGCGGAGCCCGCTCCTAGCTTGGCTTCGTGGTTTCCACATCATCGATTCGCTCGCAGGATGGGCAGAGCTCGGTGGAGTGGGTGGGGCTCGTCTCTCTCGTCGGGGCAGCGATCCTCGCCATCCTCGCGGTCTTCGCCGGGCGAGCTCCTGGCGTTGGTTTGGCGCGAGCCATTGCGGCGAAGATCGTGTGCGCGGCAGGGGTGGGGGAGGGCTGCGCGGCCGCGATCGCGGATCCGCTGACGGCGGCCTACGGGGAACTGACGGCGAAGCTCGTTCGCGACGACGCGCCGCGCCTTGTCTACGAGGCCGACTCGAGCGCGCTTCCGGTCGACTTCCGGAGCTGCCGGGGATCGATTTGCGGCAATGGCCCCCGATCCGGCGCGGTGACGAAGTCGAACACCGGCGCGCCGGCGACGGCATTCGTGCACGTCGTCGACTGTAGGCCGGACGCGATCGCCACAACCGAGCGCGCTGGCTTTGACTGTGGCGACGGGCGCGCCGGCAACCTCTACGTGCAGTACTGGCTCTACTACGAGGACTCGACCAGCCTGCGAAATCTGCCGGGAGGCGTCGGCTTCCACCAGGACGATTGGGAGAGCTTCGACGTTCGTATCACCCCCGACGGCGTTGCCAATCGCGCGAGCTCCCACCACGGCTACAACTACGACGGCGGCGTCGGGAGCTGGCTCTCCGACGCAGGCATCGTCCACCGCTCCGCCTGGGGTGCTGCGACCGGCACCGAGTACGTCTCCGGCGGCAGCCACGCAGGCCACGTCCACGAGGACGGCCCGCCCTCGCTCGAGCGCTGGACTCCAGCCGGCGCGCTCCAGCTGATACCGATCGAGTCGCTGTCGCGCGCCGCGCGCCGAACGCGCTTCGCCATCGACGCCCCGTGGCGCAAGGACGTCTACCGCGACCCGGAGAGCGAGGGGACGTGAGGGACGAGACCCAGGCGCTCTTGCGGGGGTCGCATCGACTCTCTACTGTCGTCCGTAGGTGCAGGGGAATTCATGGGTCGACACCCCACGTCCGGCGCGCCGCCGGCTGCTCGCGTGGCCGTTGGTGCTGGCTATCGCCTGCGCGGTGGCCAGCCCACTGACAGCGAGAGCTGAGCTGCGCGGCGGCGGGGTGGGACTTCCGGGAAGTGGGCACCACCACCACGGCAGAGGCGCAGCGGACCCGGTTTTCGCCGGTCAGGGAATGTGGATCTGGTACGTCGGCGCTTCTAATCACGGCAAGGTTGGTTCGATCATCCGCAAGGCGAAGAGCCATGGAATCCGGACGCTCTTCATCAAGAGCGCAGACGGCCGCAACCGCTGGAGCCAGTTCTCGCCCGCCCTCGTCAGCAAGCTTCACGCCGCCCACCTGAACGTCTGCGGCTGGCAATTCGTCTACGGAACCAGTCCGAAGGCCGAGGCGGTCGCCGGGGCTCAGGCCAAGCGCGATGGCGCGGACTGCATGATCATCGACGCCGAGTCGGCGTACGAGGGACGCTACGCGGAGGCCGTCACCTACGTCTCAGAGCTCCGCAAGCTCGTCGGCAATCGCTATCCGCTCGGGCTTGCCGGCTTCCCCTATGTCGACTACCACCCGGCCTTTCCCTACTCGGTTTTCCTCGGCCCCGGCGGCGCCCGGCAGAACTTGCCGCAGCTCTACTGGCACACGATCGGCACCAGCGTCGCCACCGGCTACCTGCACACGTATCTCTTCAACCGCATCTATGGTCGCCCGATCGAGCCGCTCGGCCAGACCTACGCCGACCCGCCCGCTCGCGAGGTGAAGCTGTTTCGACGCTACGCGCGGGCGTATCGCATGACCGGGCTTTCCTGGTGGGACTGGCAGGAGACAGCCCCCGGGTCGTGGCGGGCGATTGGAAAGCGCCATCTCAACCGGATGATTGCCATCGATCGCAGCGAGCTCTACCCGACGCTGGGCCACAGGGCGACGGGCGATCCCGTGGTGTGGGCTCAGGAGCACCTGAACGGCGCCGGCTACGGCGTCAAGGTGAGTGGCAAGCTGAACGTGGAGACCTCGGATGCGCTCACCAGGTTCCAGCACCGGGTCGGGATCGCTCGCACAGGCATCCTCGACAGCGCAACGTGGAAACGACTCCTGAGGGTGCGGCCGCAGATGGTCGACTGGGCCCGCCATTCCGGCAAGTCCGCGGCCGCCTCCGCGCCGGCTTCGGCAAGTCTCGGCCCGGTTCGCAACGAGATCCCGGGCAGGCTCGGCGCCGCTCATAGATAATCGCCCAGTGGCCGTCACTTCCGGCGAAACGTTGTGGGGAGCCCCGCTAAATGGCGGAGCTTGAAGTCGGCTCGGTCTTTGCCGGCCATCGCATAGAGGGGATCGCCGGTCGCGGTGGCATGGGCGTCGTTTATCGCGCGACGCATCTGGCGCTCGACCATGTCGTCGCCATGAAGGTCATCTCGGCCGGCCTTGCCGGCGACGAGGTGTTCCGCGAGCGCTTTCGCAGCGAGTCGCGCATCGCCGTCTCGATCCGACACCCGAACGTGGTCCCGATCCATCACGCCGGCGAGGAGAACGGACTGATCTTCGTGACGATGGACCTGATCGAGGGCACGGACCTGCGCCGCCTGATCAACAAGGAGGGCAAGCTCGAGCCAAAGCGCGCTGTCGACCTGATTCGCCAAGCCGCCGCGGCGCTCGACGCGGCCCACTCGAAGGGCCTCGTACACCGCGACGTCAAGCCGGGCAACATCCTGCTCGAGGAGCGGCCCGAGGGCGAGCACGCCTACCTCACCGACTTTGGCCTCACCAAGAGGATCGAGGCCACGAGCGGCGTTACCGCCACGGGAGCGTTCGTAGGCACCCTCGACTACGTCGCGCCCGAGCAGATCAAGGGCGCCCGCACCGACGCGCGCACCGACGTCTACGCGTTGGGCTGCGTGCTCTACGAGCTACTCACCGGCCAGCCGCCCTTCGCCACGCAGGAGGAGAAGGTGGCGAAGATCTACGCCCATCTCCAGGAGGAACCGCCACCGCTCCTCGCTCGCGGCCGGGGCCTTCCAGAGGACCTCGACGAGGTCGTCGTCCGGGCCCTCTCGAAGGAGCCGGGCGATCGCTTCCCCTCGGCCGGCGACCTCGCTCGCGCCGCCGGGGCTGCGCTCGAGTCGAAGCCTGTCGCCGTCGCCGAGCACACCGTTGCGGTCGGCGCCGCCGCGCCCGACAGCGACCCGGCTCTGCCGGATGCCACCGAGGCCGCCTCGCCGCCGTCCGGCGCGATCGCAGACGTCACCGTGGCCAGCGAACCGGACGATGCGGTCGCTGCTGCCGGGGCCGCTTCGGCCAAGCCGCCCGGCCCGCGCTCGGCCGAGACGGTCGCAGCGCCGAAGCCCAGGGGCCGCGAGGGATCGCGGATCCCGGGGACACCGGCAGTGCTCCTGGGCTTGGTCACGCTCGTGGTGGCTGTCGTGGCCGTGGCGGCGATCTCTTCGGGGGGAGGCAGCAGCTCGAGCACGACCACTCCGAGCCAGCCTGCGAACACCCCACGGCCCAAACCGGTCGACGCCGTCGGAGCCGGCTTTACGCCCGTCGCCGGGACGCCGGTGAACCTCGTCGACGGGGCGGACGTGCCCGGCGTGTGGGTGGCCAATCGTCTCAACGACACCGTCGTGCGCGTTGACCCCAACAATGGAAACGCCGGACCGGCGATCGCGGTGGGATCGAAGCCCGAGGGCATCGCGACCGGTGCCGGCGCGGTCTGGGTTGCGAACGCCGGCGACGGGACGCTTCAGAAGATCGAGCCGTCGGGGACGGGCGGGACCCCCGGAGCGCCGATTACCGTCGGAAGCGACCCGCGCGCGGTGGCGTTCGGCGATGGTTTCGTGTGGGTCGCCAACAGCGGCAGCAACTCGATCTCGAAGATCGACCCGACCACCAGCTCCGTCGTTGGCAAGGTCGACACAGGGACCGAGCCGCATGGCCTCGTGGTCGACAACGGGTTCCTTTATGTCGTCAACCGCGGAGATGCCGGCGGCAACGGCAGCGTCTGGAAGATCAACGACAAAACCGGACAGATGGAGAACCAGGGCTCCGTCGGCGTAAATCCCAAGGAGATCACAGTCGCCAACGGCAAGGTGTGGGTCACCAACACGGACCAAGGCACGGTCTCGGTCCTCGATCCAGATTCGCTGAAGCCGCAGAGCACCATCCAGTTGCTGCCCGCCAGCTCGCCTCGCGGGATCACGGCGGGATTCGGGTCCATCTGGGTCGCGTTGGGCACGCTCGGCCGGGTGGGGCGCATCGACCCGGCTAGGGAAGAGCTCCTGCAGAGGCTTCACCTTCGAAAGAGCAAGACCGCGAAGGTCATCGACGCCGACGGCATCAGCGCGGGCCCGGGGGGCGTCTGGGTCACCAACGGCCTCTCCGGGGGGATCAGTCGCGTCAACCCCACCCCCACGAACAACCAGCCGAAATAGTCGCGCCCTGGCGCTTTATTCCCGCATAGCGGGGACAAAGCGCCAATCGCCGCTACAGGTCGCGCTGGGTGACGAGACCCGTGCCCAGGGCCCGTTCGACCACCGCAACGCGCTTTCGGTTCTGGGGGAGGGCTTCGACTCCGAGCTTCTCGAAAAGCGCTCGCATGTGGGTCTTGACGGCGTCGACCGAGAGGTGCAGGGCGGCGGCGATCTCCTGGTTCGTGGCGGGGGTCGCAAAGGGCGGCGAGTCCTTGAACGGCCGGCAGAGCTCGATCAGCACTCTCTTCTGCGCCGGTGAGACCCCGACGGCGGCGCCGAGGTCGCCGGCGACTACGGTCGAATCGGCGTCGGCGTCGGCCGGAGCGCGGAACAAAACCGACGTCTTGCCAAAGCGGGCGATGTCGCCGTCGCGAAGGAGCTGGCGGCCGCTCACACGTTCCTCGTTGACATAGGAGCCGTTGGTGGACAGCCCGTCGTCGACCACCGTGCAGGCGTCGCCCACGAGCTCGAAATGGGCGTGGAGCTTCGACACCTGGTCGTCGAACCCAAGCTGGACGTCGGCGGAGAGGCTGCGGCCGACCCAGAGGGAAGAAACACCTTCCTCGACCACCAAAATCTGCTGTTCGCCATCGCCGTCGCGGTAGACGAGGAAGGGCCGGCCGAGGCGCTCGGCCTCGATCTGAGCCTTCAGCTCGACCGCGGTCGCGGCGCGCGGGCCCTGGGCGGGGTCGGCCATCATGGGTCCGGCTACTTCGGCGGCATCCGCAGGGCGCCGTCGAGGCGAATGGTCTCACCGTTCAGCATCGGGTTGCGGACGATCGCCTCGACCAACTCGCCGTACTCGGCCGGGTCGCCGAGGCGCGAGGGGAATGGGATGCCTGCGCCGAGCGCCTGGCGGCTTTCCTCCGGAAGCGCGCCGAGCAGCGGCGTGTCGAACAGGCCCGGGGCGATCGTCATCACCCGAACCCCGCGGCTCGCCATGTCGCGCGCCGCCGGGAGCGTCAGCCCGACGATGCCGCCCTTCGAGGCGGAGTAGGCGACCTGACCGACCTGCCCGTCGAAGGCCGCGATCGACGCGGTGTTAACGCACACGCCACGCTCGCCCCCCGCGTCGGGCTCGTTCTCCGACATCGCCGTCGCCGCCAGACGCAGCAAGTTGAAGGTTCCGATCAGGTTCACCTTGATGACGTTGTGGAAGATCTCCAGGTCGTGCGGTCCCTGCTTCGACGCCGTTCGCTGCGCCCAGCCGATGCCGGCGCAGCAGACGGATATCCGCAGGCCACCGTCGAGGGCCACGGCCGCGTCGACCGCAGCCTGAACCTCCTCGGGCTCCACGACGTTTGCGGCCGCGAAGCTCGCACGCTCGCCGAGCTCGCCCGCCAGCGCCTCGCCCTTCTCGGCGTTCAGATCGGCGATCACGACGTTCGCCCCGGCAGCATGAAGGCGGCGCGCCGTCGCCTCGCCGAGGCCGGAGGCTCCACCGCTGATGAGCGCACCCGCTCCTTGGATCTCCATCGCGCTCAGCATATTCACGAGCTCGCGAACCGCGCTCTGTAGGGTCTCGGCATCGCCGTCGCCGCGCCGCCACCGACCAAGGATGCGATCGCCGAGCGGCTCACCGAAGCCCGGGAGCGTACGCTCGCTTTGGTCGCCTCGCTCTCGGACGAAGAGCTCAACCGGGTCTACTCGCCGATCCTCAGTCCGCTCGCCTGGGATCTCGGCCACATCGCCAACTTCGAGGAGCTCTGGCTCGCGCAGCGCGTTGGCGGGCTCGAGCCGCTCGACGGCAAGCTCGGCAGCCTCTACGACGCGATCGAGAATCCTCGCGCCACCCGAAGCCAACTGCCGATCCTTCGTGGCGATGACCTGCGCGCCTACATGGTCGAGGTGCGTGAGCGGGCGCTGGAGGTTCTCCGCGGTGTCGATCTCGACTCCGAGGACTGCCTGCTGCGCGGCGGCTTCGTCTACGAGATGCTGATCGCTCACGAGCATCAGCACAACGAGACGATGCTCCAGCTGCTGCAGATGGTCCAGGGCTACGAGCCGCCCGGGCACGATCCCGGGCCGAGGCAGGCGCCGGTCTCATCTGGGCCCGAGATGGTCCTCGTTGAGGGTGGAACCCGGGCCGTGGGAGCCGGGCCCGACGGTTTCGCCTACGACAACGAGCGCCCGCGGCATCAGGTCGAGGTCTCGCCCTTCTGGATCGATCGCGCGCCGCTCACGAACGGAGCCTTCGCGGAGTTCGTCGCCGACGCCAACGCCGAGCCACCGCTCTACTGGGAGCGCGACGGCGAGGGCGGCTGGGTTGACACCCGCTTCGGTCGCCGGACCGAAGTCGATCCGTCGCTGCCGGTCATCCACGTCGACCACGCGGCGGCCGCGGCGTTGGCGTCCTGGGCCGGGAAACGACTCCCCACAGAGCACGAATGGGAAATCGCGGCGGCGGGGGCGGATCGCGACAGGGCGAACCTGGACCAGCTCGCCTTTGGCTGCGCCCCGGCTGGCGCCTACCCCGATGGCGCCTCCGATTGCGGCGCCGTGCAGATGCTCGGCGACGTCTGGGAGTGGACCTCCTCGGACTTCAGCTCGTACCCGGGGTTCGAGGCGTTTCCCTACGGCGAGTACTCCGAGGCGTTCTTCGGTGCCCAGTACCGAGTGCTCCGGGGAGGCGCATGGGCCACCCGTCGCAATGTGATCCGGTCAAGCTTTCGAAACTGGGACCTGCCCGAGCGCCGGCAGATCTTCGCCGGCATCCGCTGCGCAAAGGACTTCGAGTGAAACGAACCGACAACCCGCGAGTCGAGTAGGACACCTGTATGGAAGGCGCTGCGACAACCGAGATCACCATCGACGTCCATCTGCCCCCGGGTGGCCCCCTGTCCGGGATGGCGGCGGACGTCCGCGCGGGCCTCACCAAGCCCTTCAAGGAGCTCTCGCCTCGCTACTTCTACGACGAGCGCGGGTCCGAGCTCTTCGAGCAGATAACCGAGCTGCCCGAGTACTACCCCAGTCGCTGCGAGCGGGCGATCTTCGAAAGCCACGCGATCGACATCTGCGCGGCGGCCGGCAAACCCGCGACCCTGATCGAGCTGGGCTCGGGTTCGGCGGCGAAGACCCGTGTGCTGCTCGACGCCATGGCGGAGGCCGGGTGTCTCGCGGCCTACGCGCCCGTGGACATCTCCGAGGAGATCACCCGCTCCACTGCCGAGGCGATCGCCGCCGAGTATGAGATCAAGGTACACGGCCTGGTCTGCGACTTCGACCGGGATCTGGAGCGCGTCCCCCTGCAGGGTCCCCGCGTGATCGCCCTCCTCGGCGGGACGATCGGCAACTTCGAGCCCCAGCAGCGCGCGAGCTTCCTGGCTCGGATCGCGAACCTCCTCGGCCCAGAGGACCATTTCCTTCTCGGTACGGACCTCGTCAAGAACCGCGAGACGCTGGAGGCCGCCTACAACGACTCGGCCGGCATCACAGCGGAGTTCAACAAGAACGTTCTCGCCGTTCTCAACGATCGTCTCGGCGCGAACTTCTACCCCGAGACCTTCGAACACGTCGCCTTCTGGGACCCCGAGAACCTTTGGATGGATATCCGCCTGCGCTCGCTCGCGCGGCAGGTGATCGACTTTCCTGCGCTCGACCTCGCCGTCGCCTTCGACCGCGGCGAGGAGATGCGCACCGAGATCTCCACCAAGTTCGCCCGCCAAGGCCTCGAGGGCATCTACGCCGAGGCCGGCCTGGAGCTGACCGACTGGTGGACGGACCCCGAGGGCCTCTTCGCCCTCAGCCTCGCCCGCGCGGTCTAGAGTCCATCCGATGGGGCGGGGGGAAGCCTGGCTCGCCGAGCTGAGCGACGATCTCGTGCTCTTCCTCCGGATGACGGGCCGTGGCCGCGGCAGCGGAATGCCGTTGGAGAAGACTTTCGCGCAGGTCTGGAGCTTGCGCGACGGCCGACCGTGGCGAAACATCGTCTACCCGACCGTGGACGATGCCCTCACGGCGGTCGGGCTACGCCCGCATGAACTGCCCGTGGAAGCCGAACGGGATCGCGTGCGGCACGCGCGCACGGGCGATCTCGCCGAGGTCCTGGGCGTCGAGTACGAGCAGGAACGAGGTCTGGCGCTCTGCGTCCAAAACCACCGACAGCAGTACGCCCTCGTCCTCCGCCGCAGCGCCCGGCGCAGCGACGAACACCGGTTCGCCGGGATAGCAACCGGGCTCGGACCAGTCGCTCACCGCGCCTGTAATCACGTTCCCCTTCTGGATCGTGGTCAGGAACGTTCCGCTTTCGCCCACCGGCCCGTAGTTGCCGTACACGTATTTGTAGGGCCGGCCGTTGCACAGGCGGTAGTTGATTCGCGGCAGCTCGAAGCCCTCGGCGATGGTCTCGCGCCGGGCGTCGCCGCCGTCGAGCGGCAGGCGGTAGCGGCGCAGCTCGGCACGCGGGAACTTGACGCTCGCCCCGCGCAGGCCGTCGAGGTAGAACGAGCGCACGATCTCGTCGTCTTCGTACGCGGTGAGGTCGACGACGAGCTCGCCGCCCTCCTCGAACGCGTTGACGTGGTGGAAGCAGAAGAACGGCTCGGCGCGGACCTGGGCGCGAACCTCGCCCGTGTGGCGCTCGAAAACGATGAACCGCGTTCCGCGTTCCGGGCGCCAGCGGAAGTTCTCGATGAAAGGCCGGCCGCTCAGCGGGATCTCGGGAGGGTTGACAACCAGGGGGCACTCCGCGAGCACGGCGTAGCGCTCGGTGATGCCGAAGCTGTGCATGTAGGCGGGCCGGGAGACCGCGAGCTTCGCGATCTGCCGCTGCGCCTCGGTGCCGTTGCGGGTGTAGAGCCGGTAGCTCGTGCGCGGCCCGAACTTGGTTGCGTAGAAGATGCCCTCGCCGGTTTCGCGGTCCAGATGCGGATGGGCGGTGGTGTGCTGCCCCGGCGCCGGCGAGGTGGCGCCGGCCGCGGCGAGGGTGGCAGCGTCGAAGATCACGGGCATCGGCGTCTCAGTCATCGCGACGTACTCCTCGCCCAGCCGCGTGATGTTGACGTTGGCGTTGTCGGAGATCTTTGAGCTGAAGACCGATTGGACCCGCTTGAAGAGCGAGCGGCAGGGGTCGGTGGCGAACTCGGAGTAGGAGATCTCGCCGGTCTCGGTGGCGGCTCTGTAGGCGCGGCTCTCGAGGAAGCGGTTTCGGTAGGAGACATCGCCGTCGGCGAATGCGAAGCGGTGGAGCATCGCCAGGCCGTCGAACCAGTGGTTGACGGTGCGCTCGCCGAGGTCGTACTTCGCCGGGCCGTTGCGGATCAGCGAACCCTGGAGCCAGGCTGGGAGGGTGCCCTCGACCTCCAAGGAGTCGGCAACGATCTCGGTCTCGAGCGATTGAAACCCGAGGGTGTAGTCGGTGGCGGTCTGCGTGGCGGTCGTCATCTGACGTCTCCTTTAGACTTAGTCTTAGTTGAACGGATCGGACTATACCATCTATTTTGGACTATGATGCAACCGAAGCGAAGGCTCACCCCGACCTCCTACATCGTTCTCGGCCTGATCGACCTTTGCGGCGAGGCGACTCCCTACGAGCTGAAGGGCATCGTCGCCGCGAGTCTCGGCAACTTCTGGTCCGTCCAGCACGCTCAGCTCTACACCGAAACCGCGAAGCTGGCCGAGGACGGCCTGCTCGACGAGCGCCGCGAGGAGACTGGAAGGAGGCGAAAGCTCTATTCGCTCACTGACTCCGGCCGCGAGGCCCTTCGGGACTGGGCCGCGAAGCCCACGCGCGACCTCTACGAGCTTCGGGACATCGGGTTGCTGAAGCTCTTCTTCGGCGCCGATCCGAAGACGATCGCGCCAGAGCAACTGGCGGCACACCGCGCCAAGCTCGCCGAATACGAGGGGCTGCGAAGCGAAGCCGAGGGGCTCGCGCCCGCGGGCCCACGGCTTGCCCTCCAGTCCGGCATCGAGCACGAGCGCGTCTACGTAAAGTTCTGGGAGCGCTTGGCTGACGGCGGCTAGCCCGGGCCCAGAGCTTCGACTAGGTCGCCCATCTTGTCGGGGGTGGTGATCGGCAGCAGAACGGGCAGCGTGATGCCGCCGGCGACGAACTCGCCGAGGCGCTCGCGCATCTCCTCGGGGGTGCCGAGGATGAAGGTCTCCTCGACCAGATCCCAGGGCGCCGCCGCCATTGCCGCCGCGCGATCCTTAGCGGCCCACGCCTGGCACATCTCCTCGATCCGCTCGCCGTACCCCAGCCAGCGAAAGAAGTTGGCGTAGACCGGGACGGTCACGTACGAGGCGAACATGAACCGCGCAATCGGCTCGGCCTCCTCGCGTGTGCCGGGGATGCAGAAGAAGCGGCACAGAAGCTCGAATCCGTCGGCCGCGCCGTCCAGCTGCGAAACAACCTGCGGGAGCCCCGACAGCGGCAGGTAGTTGGTGAAAGCGCCCTGCGCGCGCTCGACCGCCAGGCGCAGCATCTTGCCGCGAAGGGCTGCGAGCACGACCCGGATTGACTCGGGCGGCGCCGTCTCGAGCTTGAAGCCGCTGGCAGTGCGCTCGCCGGCGAGGGCGGGATCGAGGAAGTCGAGGGTCTCGGCGATCTTGGCGAGCGGACGCTCGAACGGGATGCCGTTCCAGCCCTCGACGATGCGATCCGACGAGGCGCCGATGCCGAGTACGAAACGCCCGTCGCTCGCTTCGGACAGCGCGGCGGCCTGCTGGGCCAGCAATGCGGGGCCGCGGGTGAAGACGCCGACGACTCCCGTTCCGAGGCGCAGCGTCTCGCTCCAGCCAGCCGCCATCACCAGGGGCGTGAACCCGTCGGGTCCGTTGGTCTCACCGCTCCAGAGGTCGGTGTAGCCCGCGGCCTCGGCACGCTCGACGATCGGCCGCAGCGCCGACAGGGCGACCCCTGGAAGCGGCAGCGTGAGTCCCCAGCGAGCGTCGGCCATGAGCTGCGCGACCCTACTGGAAAGTCGGATAGGGTCCGCGCGATGGACTTCTCGCGCCTGAACCGGGGGCGGACCCTTATGGGCGCCGTGTCCTCTGTGCTCTTGCTGGTGAGCTTGCTGTTCCTGCCCTGGTACTCGCTCAGCGACGGGACCTCCAATGTCGCGCGCGACGTCCACAGTCCGAGCTTCCAGCCCGACACCTTCATCTGTGGGCGTGGCGACTTCCACTGCACCGGGTTCGAGACGTTCCCGATCCTCCGCTGGTTGCTCATCCTCGCCGCGATCGCTCCGCTCATCCTCGGCTGGATCGTCATTCGCTCCAACCGCCTGAGCTACCCGCCTGGCGAGATGACCATGACGGCGGGCCTTGCGGCGATAGTCCTGATCCTCTACAACGGCGTCGTCGACAAGCCCGGCACGGGCATCGCCGAGGTCGGCATCTCACTGTCCTATGGCTACTTCATCGCTCTCATAGGCGCGATCGGAATCGCCCTGACCGGCTTCTTCCGATCCCAGGCGGACCAGCGCAAAACCCGCAAGGCGCCAGGGACCGTATAAGCGCCGTGGGCGCCGAGGGTGGAAGACTGCCACGGAGTTCCGTGGTCGGAGCCCTAGGCCATCGGCCCCGGACGCGGGAGCACGAAAAAATGCTCGCGGCGTAGCCGCGAGCAAGGTGTTCTGGCGGGAGCGGAGGAGCCGATGGGAGTTATTAGTCATGACGTGCGCTCGGGCGCCAAGCCCGACCGCAACCTCGCGCTCGAGCTCGTCCGCGTGACCGAGGCCGCTGCGCTTGCCGCCGCGCGGTGGGTGGGGCGCGGGGAGAAGGAGTCCGCCGACGGCGCTGCCGTCGACGCAATGCGGCTCATGCTTGACACGGTGCCCATGGCCGGCGCGGTCGTCATCGGGGAGGGCGAGAAGGACGAAGCGCCGATGCTCTACAACGGCGAGCAGATCGGCGACGGCAGCCCGCCCGAGGTGGATATCGCGGTCGACCCGCTCGAGGGTACGCGCCTCTGCGCCCGCGGGATGCCGTCGGCGCTGGCCGTGATCGCACTGTCCGAGCGCGGCACGATGTTCGATCCCGGCCCCTGCGTCTACATGGAAAAGCTGGCGGGCGGACCTGAGATCGCCGACCTGCTCTCGCTCGACGACTCGCTGGGCGAGGTTGCCCGCAAAGTTGCCGAGCGCCGCGGCAAGGCGCCGGGCGACGTCACCGTGATCGTCCTCGATCGTCCTCGCCACGAAGACGGCATCGCCGAGCTTCGCGAAGCGGGGGCTCGCGTCCGCCTGATCACCGACGGCGACGTCTCGGCGGCGCTCTTCGCGGTGAGCGAAGCCTCAGGGGTCGATCTGCTTTGGGGTATCGGGGGCACGCCTGAGGGTGTCCTTTCCGCGGCGGCGATCAAGTGCCTTGGCGGCCAGCTCGTTGGCCGGCTGTGGCCGCGCGACGACGCCGAGCGCCAGGCCGCCGTCGACGCCGGCTACGACCTCGACGAGGTGCTCAACGTCGACCGGCTGGTCTCCGGCGACGATGTCTTCTTCGCCGCCACCGGGGTGACCGACGGCGAGCTCCTCCAGGGCGTTCGCTACCCGGGTGGGGGAAAGGCCTCGACCGAGTCGCTCGTGATGCGCTCCCGGTCGGGCACGGTTCGCACCGTCCGCGCCAGCCACGACCAGGCGAAGCTGCGCGAGGTCACCGGCGGCCGCTACGGCTGAGCTTCGGACGCAAGGGCGGGCGCGACCTCGGTCAACTCCCCCGTGGCGTGAAGCTCGAAGCGCAGCGCGTTGATCACGGCGCCGGCGGTCAGCGAGAGGCTCACGAGATAGAACCAGACCAAGGCGACGAGGATGAACCCCACCGTCCCTCCGACCTCGCCGACGCTCGATACTTGCGCTAGGTAGAACGGATAGGCGGCGTTCGCGATGCCGGTGGTCAGGGTCACGAACAGCGCGCCCGGCCAGACTCCGACCCAGGGCACGTGTCCCTTAGGCACGAAGTAGTAGATGGCGCAGCACACGACGAAAACGATCGTGAGCGCTGCCAGGAGCAGAGCGATCTGAAGCGTGGCCTGCGTGTTGGAAAGCCCGAACGGCAGGTTTTGGGCGCCGGTCGTGACGGCCGCCTCCAGGGTGGGGATGATCACGCTCGCCGCCAGGAAGAGGGTGACGAACAGCAGCATCACCAGCGCGAACCGCTTCTGCTCGAGCCAGCCGCGACAATCGACGTGGTAGATACGGCAGAAGGCGGTGTCCATCGCCCCCCAGAACGAGGTGCCGATCCACACCGCGCCCAGCGCCGCGGCGAAGCCGATCGTGGTCGAGTTCGACTTCACGTTGTCGACGGCGTCTTTGAGAGTCGTCTGCTTGACCGCCGGGAAGAGGTGGCGCAGATCAACCTGAACGCTGTGGGAGACGTCGTGGCTCTGGACCACCTTTCCGAAGATGAAGAGGGCCAGCAGCGTGAACGGAAAGAGCGCGAGGACCAGGTTGTAGGCGACCATCCCGGAGAGCCCGGTGATGTTCTCCCTGTAGGCGCGCTGCCAGAAGGCCTTGAGCCAGTAGCGCAGGCGATCGCGACGCCGGGCGTCGGGATCCTCGCGGGCCAGCGGATGGGCCAGCGAGCTCAAGCGCGCCTCAGCTCCGCTCGGTGGCTCGTTTCGCCGCCTCGACCGCACGTCCCAGGAGCCTGACCCCCAGGGTTGCGGCCTCGGCTGTGACCGCGACTCCGGCCCAGGCGAGGTCCTCGAGGCTTCCCGGCCCCAGCGAGCGGGACGGCTGGGACTCGGACGGAGCCTCGCGACCGGCTTTGGGGGGCTCGCGGCGGGGAGGAGCCTTCTCACGCGGCTGGCGGGGAGGGTCGAGGGGGTTGCTGCCGGCTTCGTCGCGGGTGATCGCGGCGGCCTCCGCGGCACGCATGGCCGCCGGTCCCGGGCCCGCCGACTTTGTGCTTCGTGCCGCTTGCTGCTTGCCGCCGGCGCGCCGCGGGCTGCGCACTCCGGGCCGCGTGCGTGGAAGCTGCGAGAACAGGCCGCGATCCCCACCCTCAGGCGGGCGCGTGGGATCGCGCTCGGATGCGTCGTCGCTCATCGTCGGTCCATTGTCACGCAGGCGCCCGGCTAACGCACGGTTCCTTGCGGATCAGACCGTAACCGCAGGGACGCTCCGGTGTTCTTGTCCTGGCTCTCGAATCCGCCCCAAAGCGCCGCTTCACGCCTGAGTTTTCCTGCACTGAGCGGGTAGAAGAGATGTCAAGGGCTACGAGACGCTTGACTTCAGAAAATATAGCGAGTACCATACGAAGCAGAGTTTGAGCCTTCGGGACGAAGGGCCCACGCGCCACCAGATCCATCCGATCGCGGCGGGCGTCGCGTAACTGACATGAACGTGACGACTCGCGCCGGAGCTCGCGGCAAAGGCCGACTGGCGCGGCCCGATAACCACCGAAGCTCGCTCAGCAAGCTGGCGAACACGTCGACACGAAAGAGACGAGCAGAAAACAGATGCTGATCGCAGAACTTCAGGAATTGGACGAGGTCAAGGGCCTCGTCACCAAGGGACAGACCGAGGGCGTTGTCGCCTACGGCGACGTCGCTTCCGCGCTGGCCGAAGTCGATGTGGACGAGTCCGACATCGAGGAGCTCTACGGCTACCTCGAAAAGGAGGGCATCGAGCTGGTCGACGACGTCGATCCCGCTCAGAGCGGCGCGCCCGCGCCCGAGCCCGACAAGCGCGGCAAGCGCCGCCGTGCCACCGCGCTCGACCTCAAGCCCGACATGACGACCGACAGCCTGCAGCTGTTCCTCAAGGACATCGGCAAGGTTCGCCTGCTCACAGCGCAGGAGGAGGTTGATCTCGCGAAGGGCATCGAGCGTGGCGACCTGGACGCCAAGCAGAAGATGGTGGAGTCCAACCTCCGCCTCGTCGTGTCGATCGCGAAGAATTACCGCAACCAGGGCCTGCCGTTCCTCGACCTGATTCAGGAGGGGACGCTCGGGCTCGTGCGTGCAGCGGAGAAGTTCGACTACCGCAAGGGCTTCAAGTTCTCGACGTACGCGACCTGGTGGATCCGTCAAGCGATCGCTCGCGCCCTCGCCGACAAGGCGCGGACCATCCGGATTCCCGTCCACGTCGTCGAGAAGCTCAACAAGATCGGACGCGCCGAGCGCAAGCTCGTGACCGAGCTCGGCCGCGAGCCGACCCCCGACGAGATCGCTGAGGTCACCGGAATCGATCCCGAAGAGGTCGATCAGATCAAGCGCTCGGCGCAGGCGCCGGTGTCGCTCGAGAAGCCCGTCGGCGACGAGGAAGAGTCGGAGTTCGGCCAGTTCATCGCTGACGAGAAGGCAGAGTCGCCGTTCGAGCGCGCCGCCGATCTCCTTACGAAGGAGGCACTGCGCGAGGCGCTGGAGAACCTCTCGTACCGCGAGCGGCGCGTACTCGAGCTTCGCTACGGACTGGGCGGCGAGCATCCCCGCACGCTCGACGAGGTCGGGCGGACGTTCAACGTCACGCGGGAGCGCATCCGGCAGATCGAGAACCAGTCTTTGAAGAAGCTCCAGTCACTGGCTGAGGCGCAGAAGCTGCGCGAAGTCGCGTAGCAGCGCTCGGCCCGGACCGCGGGCCCAAGACTTTCAACTAGACAGACCGAGAACGGAGGAATCCCTATCAGTACCGCAACCGCCACCCCAACCAAGTCCCGCCAGGCACAGTGGACCTGTGCCCGTTGCGAGATGACCAGCACCTGGACGAACGGGCTCGCCCGAGGCAACACGCCTCCCAATTGGGACCGCGACGGCAACCTGCACTACTGCCTGGCCTGCCGGCGTGAGCGCGCCGTCGACCGTGCCCTCGACAAGGCCGGCGACATCGGCATCGAGGCGCGCGCCAAAGTCCGCTCGGCCGCCGTGGTCGAGTTCGAGATCAAGCGCGACCCCGAGCGCACCGAGGGCGAGATCGCCAAGGCGGCTCGTACGTCGATCGGCGCCGTCCGCAAGGCTCGACGCCAGCTCGGTCTGCGCCCCGTAACGGGCTAGCTTCCGATTAGCCGACCGCGGGCGGCTTCCGTACGAATCGCGTGGTGATGCCAAGCGGTTCGAAGCCGAGCTTGCGGTAGAGCTCGGGCGTCGTCTCGTCGGCGTCGGCGACGACGAAAACGAGATCGGCGCCCGAGTCGAGCGCCGCAAGCGCCGCGGCGCTGACGATCGCCCTGGCGAGACCGCGCCCGCGAGCGAAGGGCGCGGTTGCGACGTCCTCGATCTGTGCCACGCCGTCGCGCTCCAGAAGCCAGGCACGGCCGATGATTTGGCCGTCGTCGTCTCGTGCTGCCAACCAGCGCGAGGGCGTGGTCGTGTGGATGCGACGGGTTATCTCGGCAAGCGCAGCGGTGAGCTCGGGAGGATCGGGATCATCGTCCGCGCGGATTTCCCGCTCGACGGCGGCGACATCGCTCAAAGAGACCTCCTCCACCTCGACCTGGGGCCTCGCCGGGCGCTCACGCAGAGCCATGCTGACGTGGCGGATGGGGTCGAAGCCCAACCCCCGCAGGCCCGCGCTCAGCCTCGCGGCATCCGGCTTTCGCGGGGCGACCACCGACACGTGAGGCAGGCCGGCGCCCGCGGAGATCTCCGCGGCGGCTTCGGCGATCTCGCCGGGCCCGGCTTCACCCGCATTCTCGAGCCGGCAGTAGTTGGCGTCCCAGACACGGACGATCGAGGGGGAGAGGAGCGCGGTCCCGAATTCCCACCGAACCACGCACTCGGCGGCGCGCTCGTCGAGTGCCGCCTGAAAGTCCTGGGCGCGCTGTAACTCGGCGGAGGACACGGCCGTTCGAGGGTACGGAAAGGGCCGGGGGGGGGGGGGGGGGGGCCCCGCCCCGCGCCCGGGGGGGGAGCGGCGGGTGTGGGGGGGGGCGCAGAATTGAGGGCGGGGGAGGGGGAGCCCGCC
>JBBRYM010000015.1:0-72421 GCA_038237625.1 Solirubrobacterales bacterium
GACGTCCACCATCGGGTAGCCGGCCTTGACGCCGGTCTCGAGTGCCTCCTCGATGCCCTGCTCGACGGCCGGGATGAACTCGGAGGGAATCGCGCCGCCCTTGATCTTGTTCACGAAGTCGAAGCCCTCACCCGGGGCCGGCTCGAGGTTGATCACGGCGTGGCCGTACTGGCCGCGGCCGCCGGTCTGGCGGACGAAGCGACCCTGGATCTTGGTGACCGCCTGGCGGACCGTCTCGCGGTAGGCGACCTGCGGGCGGCCGACGTTCGCGTCGACCTTGAACTCCCGCAACAGCCTGTCCACGATCACCTCGAGGTGGAGCTCGCCCATCCCGGAGATGAGGGTCTGGCCGGTCTCCTCGTCGCTGCGAACCTGGAACGTGGGGTCCTCCTCGGCAAGGCGCGCTAGCGAGGCGCCCAGCTTCTCCTGGTCGGCCTTCGTCTTCGGCTCGATCGAAACTGCGATCACCGGCTCCGGGAACTCGATCGTCTCGAGCTTGATGGGCGCCAACGGATCGCAGAGCGTGTCACCGGTGGAGGTCTGCTTGAGGCCCACGCCGGCGACGATGTCGCCCGCGGAGATGTCCTCGCGCTCCTCGCGGTGGTTGGCGTGCATCTCGAGGATGCGGCCGATCCGCTCGGTGCGCCCGGTGCTCGCGTTGAGGATCTTCGCGCCCGCCTTCAGCGCTCCGGAGTAGACGCGGAAATAGGTGAGCTTGCCGACGTAGGGGTCCGCCATCACCTTGAACGCGAGGGCCGCGAACGGCACGCTGTCGTCGGCGGGACGCTCGGCCTGGTTGCCCTCGCCGTCGCGCGTGGGCTCGACGCCCGTGACCGCGGGCACGTCGAGGGGAGAAGGGAGGTAGGCGATGACCGCGTCGAGCAGGGGCTGGACGCCCTTGTTCTTGAAGCTCGAGCCGCAGAGCACCGGCGTGACCTTGATGTCGAGCGTGGCCTGACGCAGGGCCTTCTTGATCCGCTCCGGGGATATCTTCTCCTCGGCGAGGTAGGCCTCCATCAGCTCGTCGTCGTAGTCGGCGCAGGCCTCGACCAGGTGGGTGCGCTGCTCGTGTGCCTGCTCTTGGAGCTCCGGGGGGATTGCCTCGTCCTGCCACTCGGTGCCGAGCTCGTCGGCCCAGACGAGGGCGCGCTCGGTCACGAGGTCCACGACGCCGGTGAAGCCGGACTCCTGGCCGATCGGAAGTTGGATCGGCAGCGGGTGCGCGCCCAAGCGGTTGCGCATCGTCTCCACCGCCGCATAGAAGTCGGCGCCGGTGCGGTCCATCTTGTTGATGTAGGCGATCCGCGGGACCCGGTACTTGTCGGCCTGCCGCCAGACCGTCTCGGACTGCGGCTCGACGCCGGCGACGGAGTCGAAGAGCGCGATCGCGCCGTCGAGGACGCGCAGCGACCGCTCCACCTCGACCGTGAAGTCGACGTGCCCCGGCGTGTCGATGATGTTGATGCGATGCTCGTTCCAAACGCAAGCGGTGGCCGCCGAGGTGATCGTGATCCCCCGCTCCTGCTCCTGCTCCATCCAGTCCATGACGGCAGCGCCCTCGTGGACCTCGCCCATCTTGTGGGTACGGCCCGTGTAGTAGAGGATCCGCTCTGTCGTGGTGGTCTTGCCGGCATCGATGTGGGCCATGATGCCGATGTTGCGAAGGTTTGAAAGTTCTATTTCTCGTGGCATTCTCGTCAGCGGGGGTTGGTCTGTGGCGGAAAAAGAAAAGAGCCCGAAACGGGCCCATGTCGCTGCGACCCGTGTGGCTGTGTCTATCGAGTGCTGTGCTCCATTTCGAGGATGCCCCTATAACGCCTTCCCGAACCGGCTGAAGCCGGCCGGTCAACGGATATAACTGCGTCAGGGACTCAGCCGATGTTAGCAGAGCTTTGAACGCCCAAAATCGGCCTGAAGGCCCTTCCGGCGCGGGATCCGCGGCCGTCTTGGAGCGAATTCTCGTGGGCTTCGGGCGGCTTCGCGAGCGTGCCTGGAGCCTCCTTCGGTCGAACGCTCTCACGATCGTCACGGTTGCCGCCCTCCTCGGCGCCGCGCTGCTGGTGCTGGCGAAGTTCCTCGAGGTGGTCCGGTTCGTCGATCTCGCCGGTCAGCTGATCCCCGGGGCGGAGGCGACCCGGAAGGGCTCCTCGGCCCTGCTCGTGATCGGCATCGCGGCGGGGCTGGCGGCGCTCGCCGCGCGCTGGACCGAGCAATCCATGCCCGCGATCGCGGCCGCCGCGCTCGGCGCGATCGCGCTCGGGATCGTCCTGATCGCCGACCTGCCGGATGTGACGTCGTCCGGCATCACGAGCGGGAAGCTGATCGGTCAGGCCGACCCCGGACCGGGCTTCTGGATCGAGCTCGCCGGCGCACTGGTGACGCTTGCCGCCGGCTTGCTGCTGGCACGCCTACTGGCGTTGAGCCAGCTTGGGCACGACCGTCCCTAGCCAACCCTGCCGCCGCCTTGGCGGCGAACGGCCTTTTCCCTACCAGCGGTAGTGCGCAAAGGCCTTGTTGGCCTGCGCCATGCGGTAGATGTCGTCCTTGCGCTTGTAGGCGTCGCCCTGCTGCTCACCCGCGTCGATCAGCTCGTTCGCGAGCCGCTGCGACATCGACTTCTCCCGGCGGCGCCTCGCGAACTCGACGAGCCAGCGGACCGCGAGCGTGCGCGCCCGGCGGGCTGGCACCTCGACGGGCACCTGGTAGGTGGCGCCACCGACGCGCCGCGACCGGACCTCGAGCACGGGCGTGAGCACCTTGATCGAGTGCTCCAGCGCCTCCACCGGTTCCTTGCCGCTCTTGCGCGAAAGGATGTCGAGCGCCTCATAGGTGATCTTCTCGGCCGTGGACTTCTTCCCATCCGCCATGACCTTGTTGATCACCTGCTGGACGAGCCGGCTGTTGTGCAGCTTGTCCGGCTCGATCTGCCGGGGTGAAATGTCGCCGCGGCGAGGCACTAGTGTCGCGCCTCGGGGGTCATGCCCGATTCCGACCGCGAAAAGCGAGCGGGGCAAGGACGCAGGGCACTGGCCATGCTCAAAGGCATGGACATGCCCGAGGACGAAGCAGCCGCGAAGCTTTGCAGCGGCTCAGCATGGGTGTGATTCCCGGGGCGGGGCACTACGCCTAAGGGGCCTTCACGCCGTACTGCGAACGCGCCTTCTTGCGGTCCGAGACACCGGCCGCATCCAGCGTGCCGCGCACGACCTTGTACCGGACGCCCGGCAGGTCCTTGACGCGGCCACCCCTGACGAGCACGACGGAGTGCTCCTGGAGGTTGTGGCCCTCGCCCGGTATGTAGGCGGTCACCTCCATGCCGTTCGTGAGGCGCACACGGGCGACCTTGCGAAGCGCCGAGTTCGGCTTCTTCGGCGTCGTCGTATAGACCCGCGTACACACGCCCCGGCGCTGCGGTGCGGCGATGCGCCGCTTGCCGCGCTGACTCGACTTGAGGCCGGGCGTGGAGATCTTCTTCTTCGGGCGCGTGCGGCCCTTTCGTACCAGCTGAGCGATGCTTGGCATGCGGGGCGGGATGGTAGCAGGGGCCAGACCGCCGTCGAGGGAGTCGGGCTGAGCGGTCGCCCGGAGCGCTAGGCGGTGCGGGAGGCCGCGCGCACCGGCGCGGGGGTGAGCGCCGCGGCGGCGATCACAAGCGTGAAGGCGCACGCGCGGGCGGTGATCGCGAAGGCATCGTCGCCCAGTGGGTCGCCGAAGACCAGGATCCCGCCGAGGATCGCCGAGACGTTCGCGGACACCGTCGTGATCGCGATCGTCGAAAGCCCCTCGCCCACCTGTAGTGCGCGGGCGGAGGCGTAGAACGCCGCGATCGAGGCCGCGATCGCGACGCCCGACCAGGGGCTCACGATCGACAGCAGGTCGCCCGGCACCGTGCCGGTGAGCGCCTTGATGGCGATGTCGGACACGCCGAAGAGAATCCCCGCGGAGGCCCCCAGCAGCACGCCGTGGCGGTGCCGGATCCGCTCGACGCGGTGCGAGAGCATGAGCAGCATCCCGAGCAGGATCATCGCGCCCTCGAAAGCGATCATCCCGGAGATCGAGTAGCTCGAGTGGGAGCTGTTGGCGCCCCCCTCGACCGTCAGGCCGAGGAATGCCAGGCCGAGGGCCGTCAACCCGACGCCCATCCATTCGCGGCGCCCGAGCTGGAAGCCGAAGCAGCGATCGGCCAGCACGGCCAGGAACACCAGGCCGCCCGAGATCACGGCCTGCACGAGTGAGATCGGGGCCAGCGCGAGCGCCGCCACGTGCAGCACCCAGGCGACCAGCGCGACTGCAAACCCGATCGACCACCACTTCGACCGGAAGAGGGCCGCGGCGCTGGCGAGTGGCCGGCGCATGTCGATGTCGGGTGCCGCGACCGCGCCACGCTGCTTCCAAAGGAAGGCCAGGTTGGTCGCGAACGCGCAGCCAAGCGCGAGCAGTAGTCCGATTTGAACGGTCAAGAGATGGGGATGGGGGAGAAGACGCGCCTAATCCTTTGGCGCGTCTTTCTAGATTTCGGGCGCGTACCCTTCGAGCTTTACAAGCTCAGCTGGATTCTGGACGATGGTCTGGACGCTCGGCCTAGTACTACCCTCAGAACGTACGTTCGTCACACGCTCTTTGTGATCAAAGCAGACCAAAAACCGATTCTCTTCCTGGACGTGGACGGCGTGATCAGCCTGTTCGGGTTTCGTGAAGGCTACGGGCTCGCAGCCGGGAATGCGCCGTTCGAAAGCTGCCCGCCAGGTCGCCTGCATTCCATCAACGGCGTTCCGCACTACATATCCATGGCCTGCGCCGGGCACCTGGAGCGGCTTGCGACGCGCTACGAGCTGGTCTGGGCTACCGGGTGGGAGGAGACGGCGAATGACTACCTGCCGCACCTCCTGGGCCTTCCCGGCCACCTCCCCTACCTTAGCTTCGATGGAGGGGTCCGTGCCGGGGCCGCCCACTGGAAGATCGAGGCGATCAGCGACTATGCCGGCGACCGGCGGCCACTCGCCTGGATCGACGACAACGTGGACGAGTCGTGCCGCGTGTGGGCGGATGAACGCTCCGCCCCCACGCTGATCATCGAGACCGTCCGGCACGAGGGCATGCAGGACGAGCAACGTCGCGCTGCTGCTCGCCTGGGCCGACGAGCTCGCAGCGCGCCGTTAGGTCGGTCAGCTCTCCTCGGCCCCGTCCGCAGGAGCGGCCTGCGGGCTCGAGCCGTCGCCCTCGGCGAGGTCGAAGTCCGCGCCGAAGTCGTCGCCGAAGTCCGCCGAGATGTCCGCGCCCAGGCCCTCGAGGCCGTCCGCCTCGAGCCCGAGCTCGGCTGCGAGCTGCTCCTCGTCGAGCAGCCCCATATCGTCGGCGGACGGGCGCTCGACCGGCTCCGTCGGCTCGATCTCGAGCGTGCGGTAGTGCTTCAGGCCGGTCGCGGCGGGAATCAGCTTCCCGATGATCACGTTCTCCTTGAGGCCGAGCAGGCGGTCCACCTTGCCCTCGAGCGCTGCGTCCGTGAGGACCTTGGTCGTCTCCTGGAAGGAGGCCGCCGACAGGAACGAGTCCGTCGCTAGCGAGGCCTTCGTGATCCCGAGGATCACCTGCTCACCCACGGCCACGTCGCCGCTGGCCTTCTTGAGGTCCTCGTTGCGCCGCTTGAGCACGTGGCGGTCGACGAGCGAGCCCGGCAGGAAGTCGGTGTCGCCCTTCCGGTCGACCCGGAGGCGCTTCAGCATCTGCCTGACGATCAACTCGATGTGCTTGTCGTTGATGTCGACGCCCTGGGACTTGTAGACCTTCTGTACCTCGTCCACGAGGTAGCCCTCCGTGGCGTCGCGGCCGCGGATCTCGAGCAGCTCGGCCGGGTACAGCGAGCCCTCGTTCAGCTGCTGGCCGAGGGCGACCTTCTCGCCGTGCTCGACGAGCAGCCGCGTGCGCCGCGGGAACCGGAACAGGTGGTCCTCGCCCTTCTCGTCGAGGATCGTGATACGACGCTCCTTGTCGTCGTCCTCGACCGCCGCCGTCCCGGCCACGTCGGCCATCACCGCGACGCCCTTCGGCTTGCGCGCCTCGAACAGCTCGACGACGCGCGGAAGGCCGTGCGTGATGTCGGCGCCGGCGACGCCTCCGGTGTGGAACGTGCGCATCGTCAGCTGGGTCCCGGGCTCGCCGATCGACTGTGCCGCCACGATCCCGACCGCGTCGCCCATGTTGCTGAGCGCGCCGGTCGCGAGCGCGACTCCGTAACAGGTGCGGCACACGCCGGTCTCGGCCTCGCACTTGAGCACCGAGCGCACCGGCACGGTCGCGCCGGAGTCCGGGGGGAACGCGCTCGTGACCGTCTCGAACGTCTCGCCGTCGATGACCTCGTTCTTCTTCACGAGGTCCTTGCCGTCGGGAGAGGTGATCTTCTGCGCCGCGGCGCGGCCGAGGAGGTTGTCGTTCGGCCGCCCGTCCTGGTGGACCAGCATGTCGATGAAGCCACGCGTCTTGCAGTCGTCGAGCCGCACGATCACGTCCTGCGCGACGTCCACGAGCCGCCTCGTGAGGTAGCCCGAGTCCGCCGTGCGCAGCGCGGTGTCGGCAAGGCCCTTGCGGGCGCCGTGCGTGGAGATGAAGTACTCGAGCACGGTCAGGCCCTCCATGAAGTTGGCCTTGATCGGGCGCTCGATGATCTCGCCCTTCGGGTTGGCCATCAGACCGCGCATGCCGGCGAGCTGGCGGATCTGCTTGAACGATCCGCGCGCGCCGGAGTTGGCCATCATGTAGATCGGGTTCAGGCGGTCGAGGTTCCGCTCCATCGCGTAACCAACCTCGTCCGTGGCCTGGTTCCAGATGTCGACGACCTTCTCGTGGCGCTCCTCGAACGTGATCAGGCCCTGGTCGTACTGGTCGTGGACCACGCCGACCTCGCCCTCGTAGCGCTCGAGGATCTGCTCTTTGTCCGGCGGCGTGATCACGTCGTTCTTGGAGATCGTGATCCCGGCCTGGCTGGCGTAGTGGAAGCCCAGGTCCTTGAATGCGTCGAGCACGAGCGCGATCGAGGCGGCGCCGTAGCGGTCCACGAGCGCGGACACCAGCCGGCCGATCTCACGCTTCGTGAGGGTCTCGTTGATGTACTCGTAGGTGGCGAAGTCGAAGCCCTCGCCGAGCGTCTCGGCGAGCGCCCGCTCGATCTTGTCGTTGAACAGGATCCGGCCGACCGTGGTCGTGATGTGCTCCCCGACCTGCCGGCGGTAGATCGCGATGTCCTGGAGGCGCACCTGCTTGTCCTCGTAGGCCAGCTCCGCCTCCTGAGCGGTGCGGTACACGTGGGGCCGCGGCTTGACCGTGTTCGGGTCGATCTCGTCCAGCTCCGCGGCCGTGGGCCCATAGGTCAGGTAGTAGACCCCGAGCACCATGTCCTGCGTGGGCGTCGCGAGTGGCCCGCCGTGTGCCGGCGAGAGGATGTTGTTCGCGGAGAGCATCAGGATCCGCGCCTCGGCCTGCGACTCCGAGCTGAGCGGCACGTGAACCGCCATCTGGTCGCCGTCGAAGTCGGCGTTGAAGGCGTGGCAGACCATCGGGTGGATCTGGATCGCCTTGCCCTCGACCAGCACCGGCTCGAACGCCTGGATGCCCAGGCGGTGGAGCGTCGGCGCGCGGTTGAGCAGCACCGGGTGCTCGCGGATGACCTCCTCCAGCACGTCCCAGACCTCGGGGATCATCGACTCGACCATCTTCTTGGCGGCCTTGATGTTCTGGACGGCCTTGCGCTCGACGAGCCGCGCCATGATGAACGGCTTGAACAGCTCGAGCGCCATCAGCTTCGGCAGCCCGCACTGGTGCAGGCGCAGCGACGGGCCGGCCACGATGACCGAGCGGCCCGAGTAGTCGACGCGCTTGCCGAGCAGGTTCTGGCGGAAGCGGCCCTGCTTGCCCTTCAGCATGTCGGAGAGCGACTTCAGGGCGCGGTTGCCGGGGCCCGTGACCGGGCGCCCGCGGCGGCCGTTGTCGAACAGGGCGTCGACGGCCTCCTGGAGCATCCGCTTCTCGTTGTTGACGATGATCTCGGGCGCGCCGAGGTCGAGCAGCCGCTTGAGGCGGTTGTTGCGGTTGATGACACGCCGGTAGAGGTCGTTGAGGTCGGACGTGGCGAACCGGCCACCGTCGAGCTGCACCATCGGGCGCAGCTCCGGCGGGATCACGGGAACGCAGTCGAGCACCATCCACTCGGGCCGGTTGGCCGAGTTGAGGAACGACGACGCGACCTTCAGGCGCTTCACCGCGCGGGCCTGCTTTTGGCCCTTGGAGGTGTTGATCGTCTGCTCGAGCTCCTCGCAGGTGGCCTGGAGGTCGACCTGATCGAGCAGGTCGCGGATCGACTCCGCGCCCATGCCGCCGCGGAAGTACTCGCCCCAGCCGAACTGTGAGCCAAAGCGGTCCTTCAGCTCGCGAAAGACGGCCTCGTCGTTGATGACGTCCTTGACCTTCATCTCCTGGAAGGTCTTCCAGACCTCTTCCATGCGTTCGATGGCGTCGTCGATGTAGGCCTCGGTGTCGCCGATCTCGGACTCGAGCGACTTCTTGGTGTCCTTGACGAGCTTGGTGCGCTCGGCGGCGTCGAGCTTGCGCGGGTTGACGTCGAGGCTGTCGGCCCAGAGGTGGTCGTCGTCGGAGAACTTCTCCGTCAAGCCCTCGCCCTCGAGCCATGCGATACGGCGCTCGAGCGACTCACGCAGCTCCTGCATGCGCTGCTCGCGCTCGGCCGTGTAGGAGTCGAGGATCTTCTGCACTTCCTTCTCGAGCTTGCCGAGGTCCTTGGCGCGGGCCTCCTCGTCGATCCAGGTGACGATCGAGGCGGCGAAGTAGAGGACCTTTTCGAGCTCCTTCGGAGCCATGTCGATCAAATAGCCGATACGGCTCGGGACGCCCTTGAAGAACCAGATGTGCGAGACGGGGGCCGCCAGGTCCACGTGTCCCATCCGCTCGCGGCGGACCTTGGACCGCGTGACCTCGACGCCGCAGCGCTCGCAGACGATGCCCTTGTAGCGGACCCGCTTGTACTTGCCGCAGTAGCACTCCCAGTCCTTGGTCGGACCGAAGATGCGCTCGCAGAAGAGCCCATCCTTCTCAGGCTTCAGCGTGCGGTAGTTGATGGTCTCGGGCTTCGTTACCTCGCCCGAGCTCCAGCCGCGGATCTTCTTCGAGGAGGCGAGGCCGATCTCGATCGCGTCGAAATTGTTGATGTCCATGCTTAGTCCTCCACCTTCGCTTCCTCGGCGCTCTCGGCGCCGGCGCCGTTGGCGCCATCGGTCCCACCATCGCCTTCGGCCACGACCTGCTCCTCCTGCTCGTCGGCAGCGCCGTCACCGGCGCCCTCCGCGCGCACTCCGGAGAGGTCGATGCCGAGCTCCTCGGCGGCGCGCAGCAGCTCGTCGTCCTCCTCGCCCATCTCGACAGTCCCCTCGTCGGCGACGAGGTTGACGTCGAGCCCGAGGCTCTGGATCTCCTTGAGGAGAACCTTGAACGACTCGGGAATCGAAGGCTCGGGAATGTTCTCCGACTTGACGATCGCCTCGTAGGCCTTGACGCGGCCGACGGTGTCGTCGGACTTGACGGTGAGCATCTCCTGGAGGGTGTAGGCGGCGCCGTAGGCCTCCAGTGCCCAGACCTCCATCTCGCCAAAGCGCTGGCCGCCGAACTGCGCCTTGCCGCCCAGCGGCTGCTGGGTGACGAGCGAGTAGGGGCCGGTCGAGCGGGCGTGAATCTTGTCGTCGACCAGGTGGAGCAGTTTGAGGATGTACATGTTGCCCACGGTCACCTTGCCCTCGTAGGGCTCGCCGGTGCGGCCGTTGTAGAGCTGCATGGTTCCCGAGGCGCGCTCGCCGGGGCGGGCGCTCTCGTCGACGCCGAGGTCGATGCCGCGCTCGGCGTTCTCCTTCTGCCACTTCACGAGGGCTTCGTCGACGTCCTCAACGCGGGCGCCGTCGAACACCGACGTGGCCACGTAGACGCGATTGCGGTGATCGCCGCGCTCCTTGTAGGCCTGGGTGCCGTCGTCGTACCAGCCGTTGGCCGCGGCCCAGCCGATGTGGGTCTCCAGCACCTGGCCGATGTTCATGCGGCTCGGGACGCCGAGCGGGTTGAGGATCACGTCGACCGGCGTCCCGTCGGCGAGGAAGGGCATGTCCTCCTCGGGCACGATCTTCGAGATCACACCCTTGTTGCCGTGGCGGCCGGCGAGCTTGTCGCCCTCCGCGATCTTGCGCTTGGTTGCGACGAACACGCGAACGAGGTTGTTCACGCCGGGGGCGAGGTCGTCGCCCGCCTCGCGGTCGAAGGTGAGAACGTCGATGACGACCCCGCCCTCGCCGTGGGGCACCTTCAGCGAGGTATCCCGGACCTCGCGCGCCTTCTCCTTGAAGATCGCGCGGATCAGCTTCTCCTCGGCGGTGAGCTCGGTCTCGCCCTTCGGCGTGACCTTGCCGACCAGCAGGTCGCCGGAGATGACCTCGGCGCCGACGCGGACGATGCCGCGCTCGTCGAGATTTCGCAGCGACTCCTCGGAGCGGTTGGGGATGTCTCGGGTGATCTCCTCGTCGCCGAGCTTGGTCGTGCGGGCGTCGATCTCGTACTCCTCGATGTGGATCGAAGTGAGCTCGTCGTCCTTCACGAGGCGCTCGGAGATGATGATCGCGTCCTCGAAGTTGTAGCCCTCCCAGGACATAAAGGCGACCGTGCAGTTCTTGCCGAGCGCGATCTCGCCGCCCGCGGTCGAAGACCCGTCGGCGAGCACGTCGCCCGCCTTGATCTTCTGACCCACGGAGACGATCGGCGCCTGGTGGATGATCGTGCCCTGGTTGGAGCGCATGTACTTGTCGAGCTCGTACTCGTCCTTCTTGGAGCCGTGCGAGACGATGATCCGCTCGCCGTCGACGTAGGTGACCTCGCCGCCGTCGAGGGCGAGGACGACGTCGCCGGTGTCCACGGCGGCGCGGCGCTCCATGCCGGTGCCGACGAGCGGCGCCTCCGGCTTCAGGAGCGGCACCGCCTGGCGCTGCATGTTCGAGCCCATCAGGGCACGGTTGGCGTCGTCGTGCTCGAGGAAGGGGATGAGCGCCGTGGCCACCGACCAGATCTGGGTCGGCGAGACGTCCATCAACTCGACGTCCTTGGGCGGGACGGCGACGAGCTCGCCGTCGCCGGAGCGGCAGATGACCTGCGGCCCCTTCAGGCGCTTCGACTTGGAGTCGATCTCCGCGTTCGCCTGGGCGATCGTCCGCTCCTCCTCCTGGGTGGCGTCAAGATGGACGATCTTGTCGGTCACCACGCCTTCCTTGACGATCCGGTACGGAGTCGTGACGAAGCCGTGCTCCGAAACCTGGGCGTAGGAGGACAGCGACCCGATCAGGCCGATGTTCGGGCCTTCGGGGGTCTCGATCGGGCACATCCGCCCGTAGTGGGTGGGGTGCACGTCGCGAACCTCGATCGGCGCGCGCTCGCGGGTGAGCCCGCCCGCGCCAAGCGCCGAGAGGCGGCGGCGATGGGTGAGGCCGGCGAGGGAGTTGGTCTGGTCCATGAATTGCGAGAGCTGTGAGGACCCGAAGAACTCCTTGAGCGCGGCGACGACGGGCCGGATGTTGATGATCGTCTGCGGCGTGATCGCGTCCGAGTCCTCGGTGGTGAGGCGCTCGCGAACGACCCGCTCCATGCGGTACAGGCCAACGCGGAAGGCGTCCTGGATGAGCTCGCCGACGGTCCGCAGGCGGCGGTTGCCGAAGTGCTCGTACTCGTCGAGGTGGTCGGCGATCGGGTCGCGGGCGTAGGTGATCGCCTCCGCCGCGTAGTCCTTGATCGGGTTCTCCTCGTCGATCTCCTCGGGAACTCCGAGCAGCCTCGGCAGGCTGACGAGCTCCTTGATGAGGGCGACGATGTCGTCCTTGGTGAGCACGCGCGTGTCGAGGTCGACGTCGAGGTCGAGGCGGGCGTTCAGCTTGTAACGGCCGACCCTCGTGAGGTCGTAGCGCTTGGGGTCGAAGAAGAGCTGGTTCAGCAGGTTCTTCGCGGCGTCCACCGATGGCGGCTCGCCGGGGCGCTGCTTCTTGAACAGCTCGATGAGGGCGCCCTCTTCGGTCTTGGTCGGCTCGGTGTCGGCCTCGATCGTGTGGCGCATGTAGACCGAGTTGTCGAAGAGCTTGAGGAGCTCCTCGTCGGCGACATAGCCCATCGCGCGCAAAAGGACGGTGACCGGCAGCTTGCGCTTGCGGTCGATGCGGGCGTAGACGCGGCCCTTCTTGTCGATCTCGAGCTCCAGCCAGGAGCCGCGAGCCGGCATCAGGTTGGCGATGAAGACCTGCTTCTCGCGGTCCTTCGGCTCCATCACGTAGGCGCCGGGCGAGCGGACGAGCTGCGTCACGACGACACGCTCGGTGCCGTTGATGATGAAGGTGCCGCGGCCCGTCATCCATGGGAAATCGCCCATAAAGACGGTCTGCTCGCGGATCTCACCGGTGTCGCGGTTTTGGAACGAGACGGTGACGTTCAGCGGACGCGAGTAGGTGATGTCCTTCTCGCGGCACTCGTGAATTGAATGAGCGGGCTCCTCGAAGCGGAAATCGCCAAAGACGATGGCGAGATTCCCCGTGTAGTCCTCGATTGGGGAGACGTCGTTGATCGTCTCCCGCAAGAATCCCTTTTTCGTATCGGTCAGCGCAGCGAACGAGCGGCGCTGGATATCGATCAGATGTGGGACTTCAATCGGGGTCTCAAGACGGGAAAATGACCTCCGCGTGACGGGGGCAGCATGAACTCTGGCCAACTGGGCGACTCCTCAGAAGGGCTTATCGCCCGAATCCGCGTGTTCAGATTCGGGCAGAACAACAGGGCCGGGGCGCGACCGTTGAAGATAACACAGGCATGTCGCCTGTGTCAAGCGTGCGCATCCCGGGGCTTTGCTACTTCAGCTCAACCGAGCCGCCGGCCTCTTCGAGCTCGGCCTTGAGCTTCTCCGCCTCTTCGCGCTCGATGCCCTCCTTGACGGCGTTGGGCGCGGCGTCCACGAGGGCCTTCGCCTCCTTCAGGCCAAGCCCGGTCGCGGCGCGAACAGCCTTGATCACCTGGATCTTCTTGTCGCCCGGAGCGGTCAGGACGACATCGACAGTCGACGACTCCTCCTCAGCACCGGCGCCGTCGCCACCGCCACCGCCGGCGGCAGGCGCGGCAGCCGCGACCGCGGTCGCGGAGACGCCGAACTCCTCCTCGAGCGCCTTGATGCGCTCGGAGAGCTCCATGACGGAGATCTCCTTGAGCTCCTTGATCCAATCTTCCGTGGTCAGCTTGGTGGCCACCTAGTCCTCCTCGTTTTCAGTTTCGGTTTGTTCTGAAGTCTCATCTTCGGCGGGAGGTTCCTCGATGTCCTCGCCGGCTCCCTCCACCGGGGCGTCCTCGGCAGGCTCTTCCCCCGGAGCAACTCCGCCGGAATCCTCCGCTTCGCGTCCGGTTCCGGCGGGTTCGGGCTCAGATGCCGGACCACTCTGATCGTCTGCGGCGGGGGCTGCGCCGGACACGAGGCCCTGCTCGGCGATCTGCGCCAGCTGGCGCCCGAGGCCGGAGATGAGGTTGTTGAGCCCGGCGGCGAGGCCCGTGAGCGGGCTCGCGATCAGGCCGACGAGCTGGCCGTGGAGCACCTCGACGGCGGGCAGGCGGGCGATGGCGACGAACTCGTCGGGCGCCAGCGGCTGGCCGTCCATGATCCCGCCCTTGAAGACGAGGACGTCATGGTCGCGGGCGAAGTTCGAGATCGCCTTGGCCGCGACCACCGGATCCCCCTTGATGAGGGTCAGCGCGGTCGGGCCCTCGAGCAGCTCGCTGAGGCCGTCGACATTGGTCTCGGAGACAGCAAGCTTGGCGAGGCGGTTCTTGACGACCTTGAAGGAGGCATCGGCGTCGCTCAGCTTGGTGCGCAGCTCGGCGGCCTGGGGGACGCTGATCCCGCGGTAGTCAACGGCGAAGACCGCCGTCGACTCCTCGAGCGCCGAAGCGATCTCCTTGACCTGATCTGCCTTTTGTTCCTTGTTCATTTCCTCTAATCCAAATGAAAAGCCCGCACGATGGCGCGGGCTCGGACACGGAGTCTCCGGGCGCCACCTCGGCTGGACTTACGGGGATCCCGGCCAGCAGTCTTCGGCAGGCGAAGTTATGGGGCGCGCGATGGTAGCGAAGGTGTGGTGTGGCCGAGGCGTGGCCGCAGGCGCGAGCCTCTAGAGGAGGCAGGAACAACCCGGCGGCTCTGGCGAGAACCTTTCCCTATAGGTAAGAAACTCGCCAGAAGCGGGCGCGAGTTACTGAGCGGGCTCCTCCGCCCCGCCGTCATTGCTTTTTGGAGCTTCGTCCACCGCGGGCTCTTCGGGCGCCGGCTCGGAAGCGGGCTCTGCGGCCGCCTCTGGCTCGGCCGCTGCCTTCGCCTCGGGCTCGCCGCCGTTTCCGCTCGGCGCTCCGCCGAGGACCTCGCCCTCGCGGGTGCGGCTGGGGTCGACGCGGACGCCGGGTCCCATCGTGGTCGCCAGCGTGATCGACTGGATGTAGCGGCCCTTCGCCGCGGCGGGCTTCGCGCGGACGATCTCGTCGATGACCGCGGCGTAGTTCTCCAGCAGCGGGCGCTCGGCAAAGCTGGCCTTGCCGATCGTCAGGTGGATGATGGCCTGGCGGTCGGTTCGGTACTCGACCTTGCCGGCCTTGGCCTCGCCAACCGCCTTGGCGATGTCGTCGGTGACGGTGCCGACCTTGGGGTTGGGCATCTTGCCCTGCGGCCCCAGCACGCGGCCGAGCTTGGATACGACCGGGCCCATGAGCGCGGGGGTCGAGATCGCGACGTCGAAGTCGGTGAAGCCGCCCTCCACCCGCTCGGCGAGGTCCTTGGCACCGACGATGTCGGCGCCAGCCTCCTCGGCGGCACGGGCTTGATCGCCCTCGGCGAAGACGACGACCGTCACGGCCTTGCCCAGCCCATGGGGCAGCGCCAGCGTGCCGCGAAGCTGCTCGTCGGCATGGCGGACGTTGAGGCCGAGCTTCATGTGAACCTCGACGCTCTCGTCGAACTTCGCGCCGGCGGTCTTCTTCAAAAGGCTCACTGCCTCGGCCGGCGGGTAGGCCGTGGTGCGGTCGATCTGATCGTAGGCCGCGGTGTATCGCTTTCCGTGCACCATGGCGCTAGCCCTCCACGTCGACGCCCATCGACCGGGCGGTCCCGGCGATGATCTTGGAGGCGGCGTCGAGGTCGTTGGCGTTCAGGTCGGGCATCTTGCGCTCGGCGATCGCGCGGACCTGCGCCGCGCTGATCTTCCCGACCTTCTCGCGGTTCGGGACGCCCGAGCCCTTCTCGATGCCGAGCGCTTCCCTGATCAGGACGGCGGCCGGCGGCGTCTTCGTGATGAAGGTGTAGGAGCGGTCTTCGAAGACCGTTATCTCGACCGGGATGATCGTGCCGGCGTCAGCCTGCGTCTGGGCGTTGAACGCCTTGCAGAACTCCATGATGTTGACGCCGTGTTGGCCGAGCGCCGGGCCGACCGGCGGCGCCGGGTTGGCGGCGGCCGCGGGAATCTGCAGCTTGATGAGGGTGAGGACTTTCTTCGCCATGGTTCGGGCCCGAGAGTAGCTAGAGCTTCTTAACCTGGTCGTACGTCACTTCGACCGGAGTCTCGCGGCCGAAGATCGAGACCAGGACCTTGAGCTTCGCGGCGTCCTCATTGATCTCGGCGATCTCGCCCGAGAAGTCGGACAGCGGGCCGGAGATGACCTTGACCGTCTCCCCCATCTCGAACTGCGCGCGCGGGCGCTGGCGCTCGGGGGCGCCCCCTGCCGCCGGCGCCTCCTTGTGGAGGAGGCGGTCGACCTCGGGCTGGGAGAGCGGGACGGGCTTGTTGCGCGAGCCGACAAAGCCGGTGACGCCGGGGGTGTTCTTCACGAGCCCCCAAGCATCGTCGGTCATCTCCATCTGCACGAGGACGTAGCCGGGCATCGTGCGCTTCTCGACCTGGACGCGCTGGCCATCCTTCAGCTCGGACACCGACTCGGTTGGAACCATCACCTGGCGCACGCGATTGCGCTGGCCCATGGTCTCGATGCGGTGCTCGAGGTTCTGGCGGACCTTGTTCTCGTGGCCCGAGTAGGTGTTGATGACGTACCAGCGGAACATGAAGCCCTCTCTAGAGGAGGTGTTGAACGAGGAAGTTGAACACGGCGTCGAGGGCGCCGAGGTAGGCCGCGGCGACGGCGATGAACAGGACCGTCACGGCCGACGCCTGGACGAGGGTCTCGCGGTCGGGCCACTGGACTTTCTTGAGCTCGGCCCAGCATGAGGCAAAGAAACCGAGGACGGCGCCGCGCCGGCGTTCGGGCGCAACCTCTCTGGGAGCGCGGCGGCGCTCGGACTCCTTGGCCCGGGCGCGCTTCTCTTGCTCGGAGCGCTTGCGATCGCGGCGGCTGAGCTTGGCGCCAACCTCGTCGGCGGAGGCGGGGCGGCCGACGTCGGCGCGCGAAGGGGCTGGAGCGGGTACATCGGCCGGGGCCGGCTCGGGCTCGCGGGTCGGCGGCGGAACCTCGACGCCGGCCTCGGCGAGCTCGGCCTCGACCACCTCGGCCGACTCGGGCGCCTGGGTTCGGCGCTGCGCGCGCGCCTCGGAGTCCCGCTGTGCGGGAGCCTGGGCCTGCCGCCGCCGCTGCTCGGCCTTGCGCTGCGCTCGGGTCTTAGCCATCTAGCGGGGCCCGCTTTCAGCGGGTCTCCTTGTGCGAGGTGTGATGCCCGCACCAGCGGCAGTACTTGCGCATCTCGATGCGGTCCGGCGTGTTGCGCCGAGACTTGTTGGTTTGGTAGTTACGCCGCTTGCACTCCTCACAGGCGAGCGTCACAGCGATTCGGACTTCTCCGCGGGCCATGTTCCCCTCGTGTCCAAGCGCGTCCGTCCGGGTGAAGAACGCGCCAGTTAGAAAAAGACCCCGGGCCGAAGGCCTGAGGTGGCCCGAAGAATAGCGGCTGGACGCGGGCGATCGAGGCCGGCACAGCCACCGCTTGCGCAAGGGCTACAGACGAAGCGACGGCCCCGCCGAAGCGGGGCCGTCGTCAGGCCTGAAGCGAATTTTTGACGAGCGCTACGGGGCCGTGATGGTGGCCGACACCGCCCGCTTGCAGATGTGATGCTGATTCAGCCTGTGGCGCCGCACAATGGCGTAGTACTTGTGGGCCTGCGCGTACGGGCCAAAGGTGCGGTTGACTCGCCAACGGCCGGCGGCGTTGGAGAAGTCGCTGCCGATCTTCTTGTCCGCGCCGGGCCGCTTCTTGAAGACGACCACCTTGCGGTGCGGGATGCACCTGGCATGGCCCGACTTCACCTTTCCGTGAAAGCGAGCGGTCGGGCTGTAGGTCGTGGCCGGGCTGTAGTGAATCGTCACCGCACTGTGGTACCGATGAACTGTCGCGGCCGAGGCAGCAACGCCCCCGATCGCGAGGCACGCGACCAGAGCAAGGCTGGCCACCAGAAGTTTCTTCATGTAAACGCTCCTCCTCTCGAGGACTTGACTTCTCATAACCCTATCGCGCCGGCCTAGGGAATGCTGAGGCCGTCGCCCCTCAATGGGCCGCGAGGCTGGTCGCCTTGCCAACTCGCGCGCGCAACGCACGCCCCCGCGGGACGTGCACCCGCGACCTGAATATCCGCCCGCGGTGGGCCCGCAGCGAGGTGACGGTGTGCCAGCCCCCGTGGCGCTTGGCCTGCACCTTCAACCGTCCTGTCCCGGGACTCCTGCCCCAGACCTTGGCGGCGTGCGCGGAGCGGCTGGTGACGACGAACGGAAAGCGCCAGGCCGTATACGACGGCTTCGGCTTGCCCGACTGGAAGAAGACACCCGTCGAGGTGCTGTCCACGGCGTTGTTGGGATCGAACTTCGAGTCGCGGATCTGGAGGTTGATGACGACGCTGGCGCCCTGCTTCCAGAGGATGTGAAGCGCCTCCTCGAGCCAGTGGGCCTGGGTCTTGACCGGCACCCCTTCGACGTGATCCGGCGGATTTGAGTCCCACCAGATCTCGGTCGCCCAGAGGGGACGCCTGCCCCCTGGCTCGAGGAGGTGGTATCGCTCAGCAGCTCTCAGGGTCCTCGTAACGTGCTTGAAGTCCGGGGTTGCCGCGTCGTTGGGGTTGACGGCACTGCGGTTCGGCCCGCCTGAGGTGTTGATCGGGTGGTCGGCGAAGATATCGAGCCTGGCCTTGGAATGGCACCGGGCCGGCCTCAGGTTGTTGTTCAGGCACAGCAGCCGGCGCATGAACGTCAGCGGCCGCGTCCGCGAGCCGCCCGGCGGATCGCCGTATGGCGCGAGGCCGCCGTTCAGCACGTTGTTGGACGTATGGACGCCGTGAACGCCGCGGTAGAAGGCATTGAGCAACGCCCGGTAGTGGTCGGCGCTCTTCTGCTGCTTGCCCTCGTACTGGGGATTCAGGTAGGCGCTCAGATTCGGCTCGTTCCAGGCCTCGAAGTCCTTGACGCGCGGCAGGCCCTCGAAATGCCCCGAGTACCGCGCGGCCAGGGCGTGAGCGAAGCTGCCGAAGGCGCCCGGCTCCGGCTTCCAGGTCCCCGCCGGGACGCCTCCGGGACGGCCCTTGCCCTCGGCCCAGTCGGGAGCCGAATAGGTTGTGAGCAACACCTGCAGGCCGTGCGACTTCGCGGCTTTCACGGAGGCGTCGAGATTCGCGAAGTTGTACGCGGGGTCCCCCGGATTGCCGGGGTGCGCCGGCGGGCTCCCCCCCACCACCGAGCGCCAGACCACGTTCAGCCGCACGATCCTCGAGTTGGCCGAGCGGGTCTTCTCGAGCCAATGATTGGCGGGCTTCAGGTAGAGGGGGTCCGCGAACCCCGTTTCGAACGCACTCGCTGCCTGAGCGGGCGCCATCGCCGTGAGCGCGGCCACGGCGATGGCCCGCCACCCCGCCTTCACGTCGCGCGACCTAGACCGGTCCGGGAGTCCCGGCACTCCGCCGGCGCGCCAGCAGCAGCCCGATCGCGGCGAGAAGGGTTGCCCCGAGGATGATCGGCAGCGCCAGGCCCATGCCGCCGGAGTCGGAGCCGTTGCCCGCCACCTGGCGGACGACGTCGCCGAGGCCTCCGCGGGAGTTCGAGCCACCGCTATCGCCGGCGGAGGCGTTTTGGTGGGCGGCCTGCTTGGCCGCGCGAGGCGCGGTCGAGTTCGCGAAGGCCGCGGCGCCGGTGCCTGCCGAGCCCTGCTGATCCAGGGCCTGCTGGGTGTTTGAGGGCAGCGACGAGCTCGGGCCGTTGCCGCCACCGCCACCGCCGTTCCCGTGGTGGTTGCCGCCTGCGCTCGGGATGTTCTCCGTGTACTGGTCGCCGGCGGCGTTGCCGGACTGGGCCTCGGCGACGGCGGGGAGGGCGAGCAGGGCACAGAGCATGATGGCGACCGAAATCCTTCGCATGCCTTCTTCTACGTAACTGGTCGCCGCCGGCTGACACATCCCTCGCAAACCGGCTCGTCAGCGCCCAACGCCATTCTGCGTACATATCAGCGGCATGCCAACCGAAACGGAGTCGATCGCAGGGGGAGGGAGCGCCACAAACGCGACCGCGTACGACCTGGCGCGGCTTCGCGAACTCGGCCCGGCGCTGACTGGCTATGCCCTTCCGTTCCTCCTCATCTTCTACCTCGCCCTGATGGGCGGCGGGTACGACGCGATCGTCCGCAGCCAGGTGGGAATCGCCGCCTGGTGGATAGTGCTGCTCGGCGCCGCGGTCGGCGTCCTGCCCTCAACACGGATCACGCCGCTCGCCTGCGTCGGCTTCGGCCTGCTGGGAGCGTTCGCGGCGTGGACAGCGCTTGGGATCTCATGGTCGGAGTCGAGCGAGCGCAGCGTCATCGAGATGGCTCGCGTCGCCACGCTGCTCGGCATCTTCGGCCTCGCGCTCCTCGCCCAGCGTCGTGACGGGCTGCGGCGCAGCGTCTACGGCGTCGGCGCCGCGATCGTCGTGATCGGTGCCCTGGCCCTGCTCTCACGGCTGCACCCCTCATGGCTTCCGACGAACGAGACATCGAGGCTCGTCCCCGGCACGTCCTCGCGCCTCAGCTATCCGTTGAACTATTGGAACGGCGTTGTCGCCCTGATCGCGATCGGGATCCCACTCGTGCTCGGGATCGCGATCCGGGCCCGGCACGTGCTCACCAGCGCCCTCGCCGCCTCCGCGCTCCCGCCGCTCGCCCTCACGGCCTTCTACACCTTCTCCCGCGGCGGAGTTCCCGAGATTGCCGTCGCGCTGATCGCCTTCTTCGCGCTCTATCCGCAGCGGCTGGTGGCGCTTCCCACGGCGCTGCTCGGCATTGGCGGAAGCGCCCTGCTGATCGCCGCAGCGACACAGCGCGACGCGCTTGAGAGCGGCTTCGCCGGCAGCGCCGCTCACTCGCAAGGAAACGCGATGATCGCGATCACCATCGTCGTCTGCGCCGGCGTCGCGCTGCTGCAAACCGCGATCGCGCTCGCCGCCCGCCACGGAATCGGCCCGCGATGGGCGCCAACGCGAAGGCGAGCTCTCGTAGGCGCCGGCACTGCGGCGCTGGTGGCGGTGATCGTCGCCATCGCTGCCGGGGCGCCGGGCACGCTCTCGGACAAGTGGCAGGAGTTCAAGAACCCGGTGGGCGCCAATGTCGGATCGAATGCCGTGTCGGCGACGCGCTTCGAGAGCTTCAGCGGCAACGGTCGCTACCAGTACTGGCAATCGGCAGTTGACGCGAACGCCACCGACCCGCTGATCGGCATCGGCCCCGGGACGTTCGAGTACTGGTGGGCGCAGCACGGCGCCATTCCGGGCTTCGTTCGCGACGCGCATTCCCTCTACCTCGAGGCCCTCGGCGAGCTCGGAATCGTCGGGCTGGTCTTGATCGTCGGGCTGGTCGGCACCGTCCTGGTAACCGCTGCCGGCCGGGCGCTGCGAACGGGGGCGGTCGAAAGACGCGCGTGGCTGGCGACTGCGGCCGCAGGCGCCGTGGCCTTCGCGGTTGCCGCCGGAATCGACTGGGCGTGGGAGCTGACCGTGCTTCCAGTCGCATTCTTCCTGCTCGCGGCTGCGATTCTCGGCCCGAGTGCGGAATCGATCGAGCGCGGTACGTCGCCTTTCGAGGGGCGCTTTCCGGTGACTGCCCGCGTGGGCACGGTCGTCCTCTCCCTCGGCGCCCTGGTCGTGATCGCAATCCCGATGAAAGGCGCCGTGGCGCTTCGCGACAGCCGCGCGGAGACACGCGCCGGCAATGAGAGCTCGGCCCTCAGCGATGCGCGCAACGCGGCCGACCTTCAGCCCTACGCCGCTACGCCACATCTCCAGGAGGCGCTGATCCTCGAGCTGAACGGCAACCTAGACGGCGCCGCCGCGGCGGCTGCGCAGGCCACCAGCGCCGAGTCCACCAACTGGCGCACCTGGCTCATTCGCTCGCGGATCGCCGCCGAGCAGGGCAAGGCCGCACGATCTGCAGGCTTCTACGCTAAGGCCCGCTCGCTGAACCCCCGCTCCCCCATCTTCCGCTGATGAGCGATCCACCCGAAGAGACACCGAGCAACGAACTCGCCTGCCGCCTGGAGCGCGAGCGCCCCGTGCCCGCGCCCGGCTTCCGCGGCGCGCTGCGTCGCCAGCTGCTCGCGACGGCCGGCAGGCACGAGGCCGTTCCGGCGCGTGTGCGGCGCCTCATCTTCGCCTACGCTGGCTGCGGCGCGGCCCTGCTCTTTGTCGCCCTCGTCGGCGTCGCCGGCGCCGGGCCGTTCGCCGCCTGACTCAGGGAGCTTGCTGACCCGCCCGCTTCCCGTCGAGCTCGGCGCGAAGCCGGCGCAGCGAGCGCGAGAGGATCTGCTGCACGTTCGCCAGCGAGAGCCCCGTGATCTCCGCGACCTCGGGGCCGGTCAGATCGCCGCCGAAGCGGAGCGCGATCACCTCCCGATCGCGTTCGTGCAAGCTCTCGAGCGCCGTCCTCAGGTCGGGTGAGAGGCCAAGGGAGGCCTCCGGCCCAGCCGCCCCCACGAGACCATCATGCTCGTCCACCGGCACCGGGTGGTGATGGTCGGAGCGATCGCGCCGGTAGTGATCGACCAAGAGGTTGTGGGCGATCGACATGAGCCAGGTTCGCGCCGAGCCGCGCTTCTCGTCGAAGCGCCCCCACGACCGCAGCGCCCGCTCAAACGTCGCTTGCGTCAGGTCCTCGGCCTCCTCGCGCGAGCGAACCCGGTAGCCGAAGAAGCCATAGACGTCCCAAACGTGGTCGTCGTAAACCGCCGGGAAGTCGCTAAGTCCACGAGCGCTCATCGTTACCCCTTAGGGCTGAACGGCGACCTCTCGCGAACGCAGCCCGTAGGCGAGGAAGCCGGCAACCTCGAAGAACTCGCTGTCGTACACGTCAGCAAACTCGGGCTTCGACCCGGCTGCGCGCTCCGGCCCGACGCTCGGACATCAGGCACAAAGCAAGTCCAAGGGCACATTGGAAAGCGCGTCGGCAACCGTCTCGACCTGCTCGGGGGAAATGCGGGCGAACATCGGCAGCGAGAGCTCTTCTCTCGCCCACGCTTCGGCCTCGGGAAATACGCCCGACAAGCCTTCCATCGCAGGGTGGTGGTGCACCGGCCGGGCATAGTGGACGCCAGTAGCGATGCCGCCTTCCCTGAGTCGCCGCCCGACCTCTTCCCTGTCCACGCACCGGATCGGAAAGAGATGGTACACGTCTTGTGCCGGCTCACGTGGGCGCAATCTGAACACCTCCGATGGCAACAGTCGCCGGTAGAGACCGGCGGCTTCCCGCCGCGTCTCGTTCCAAGCGTCGAGCTCCGGCAGCTTGACTTCAAGCAGCGCCGCCTGGAGGGTGTCAAGGCGCTCGTTGAAGCCCGTGACGAGATGGTTGCCATGGCCGCTTTGCCCGAGGTGTCGAAGCCTTCGAGCGGCGCCGGCAACAGCCGCATCGTTCGTGCAGATCATGCCGCCGTCCCCCATGCACGCGAGGTTCTTGCTGGGGTAGAAGCTGAAGGCGGAGAAGGTGCCCACGGACCCGGCGCCGCGCCCGTGCCACCGCGCACCATGCGCCTGAGCGGCGTCCTCGGCGAGCATCAACCCATGTCGATCCGAGAAGGTGGCCAAATCGTCCAGGTTGCAAGCCTGCCCATAGAGATGTACTGCCAAGAGCGCCGCGGTGCGACTGGTGAGCGCATCTGCAGCCGCATCGAGATCCACGAGCCCGGTGTCGGCATCGACGTCGCAAAGCACGGGCGTCGCACCGGCGTGGATCACGCCGAGCGCCGAAGCGATGTAGGTGTGCGCCGGGACGATGACCTCATCACCCGTTCCGATGCCCGCCGCCCGAAGGCCGAGAGCGATCGCCGCGGTCCCCGAGGCAACGCCGACCGCGTGCTCCACGCCGACGTAAGAGCCAAAAGCGGTCTCGAAGCGCCCCACGGCCGCGCCCAATATGAAATCCCCGCGGGCGAGAACGTCCGCGAATGCGGCCTGCAAGTCGTCGCGGATCTTCTCGTGCTGAGCCGACAAGTCCACGAAGGGAACCGCAAGCCGGCCGGTTGTGCGCGCGGAAGTCAACGCCTAGCTAGCCCTTCTTCCCCATGCGTCCCCAATCTTAAGCTTCACCAATGCCCGACCACCCGTGAACGACACGCCCAACCGGCTGATCCGCAAATGCCGCTTTGGCGAGGGCCATCTGACGCCGATAGGACGACGCCGAGTCAGTTCGCGCCGCGGCGCCATAGGACCGCCGGGCCCGTCCGCAGGAGCAGGCGGAAGTCGAGCCAGAGCGACCAGTTGGTGACGTAGAGGTAGTCGAGCTTGGCCATGTCCTCGAAGGAGATCCTCGTGCGGCCGATGACCTGCCACAGACCGGTGATCCCGGGGGTGAGGTCCAGCCGCCCACGCATCCTCCCGCCGATCCGGGCGTCCTCGGCCTCGGGCAGCGGCCGCGGCCCGACGAGGCTCATCTCCCCTCGAAGGACGTTCCACAGCTGCGGGATCTCGTCCAGGCTGGAGCGGCGCAGGAACCCGCCAACGCGGGTGACCCGGGGGTCGTTGTCAAGGAGGAGCCAGTTGGGGTTTTGGCTCCGTTTCATGAGCTCCTCGCGGCGGCTCTCGGCGTCGGGACTCATGGTCCGGAACTTGGTGACCATGAAGCACTCGCCGACCTTGCCCACGCGACGCTGCCGAAACAGCACCGGGCCACGCGAGTCCAGCTTGATCGCGATCGCGATTATGCCGAGCAGGGGCGACAGGAGAACCAGTCCAAGCGCCGAGATCCCGACGTCGAAGGAGCGCTTGAGGAAGCGCGAGCTGCGGCTGAGGACCGGTGGGTTGATTCCGAGGACGGTGATCCCCTCGAGCTGGTCGACCTCGAGGGCCGGCCCGAGCGCGTCGAAGAACTCGGGCAGCAGGGTGACCTTCAGCGTGCCGCGCCGGCAAGCCTCGATCAGGTCCAGCAGGACCTGATCGTCGAGATCGTGCCTTGCGAGGAGCACGCGCTCGGCGCGGGCCTCCGTCGCAACACGATCCAAGTCTTCGAACGTGCCCAGCGTCTCGAGGCCCCCAAGACCGCTGCGGCCCTGCGGAGCCAGCGCGCCGACGACCTCAACTCCGTACTCCGGATGGGAGCGGATCTTCTCGACGACTCTGGCCATCGCGGCGTCGTTGCCGACGACGATCGTCCGCTCCGGCCCCAGAATTCCGCCGGCGGCGTCGCGGGAGAGGCCGCGCAGCCAGATGATCAGGGCTATGGCGGTGACGTCGAAGAGCACGCATTCCTCGAAAACGAGCTGGTGGACGTTCACCACCTTCGTATAGCCCCAGAAGAGAAGTGTCCCGACGATCAGCGCGTGGAACAGGCTTGGTGCGTCGTCGAGACCGGAGTGGCTGATGCGCTTGGAGTCCCGCTCGTAGAGGTCGTACATGCGGAAGATGAAGACCCACACCGGCAGCGTCGGCAGGATCAGCAGCAGCATCTCGGGCAACGATCGGACGTTGGCGAAAGTGACCGCCACGGCGAATGAAACGGTGATCCCGGCGACGTCGGCAAGGGCCAGCAGGCGGCGCGTGACGGCGTCTCGATGACCACGGGTGCTGCTGAAGACGTTGGCCCTCGCAGCTGAGGCGGGGGCCTCGGCCGTGGCCTCTGGACTCGTGACCCGCGGAGCCTGCCTCTCGAGAAGCTTCAACCCACCCGTCCTGCTGCCATGACGCCGGAGCCGAGCTGGACAACGGAGCCGGAGTTGGCCATCGACTCCTCCGCCGCCTCGACGACGCGGATGACGTCGACCGCGAGGTGGGGGTCGATCTCGGGCGTGGAGCCGGTGCGCACGCAGTTGACGTAGTCGGCGATCTCGGCGGCGATCGGCTCGGTGGTGTCGATTCGCGGAGCGACGATGTCGCCGGTGCGGTAGGAGAGCTGGTATTCGCCGAAGGTCTCCGGGTCCCTGTAATCGATGCCGCTGTCGAAGATCCGCACCGGCTCCGGCGCGCCGTCCTCGTAGACGGCCATCTTCTTGCTGCCCACGAGGACGGTGCGACGCAGCTTGCTCGGAGCGAGCCAGCTGAGCTCGACATGGCCGAGGAGGCCACTGGGGAACTGCAGGTGGACGAAGGAGACATCGTCGATCCCGCGCGAGATGACGTCGCGGCCAATCGCGCTCACCGACTCGGGAAGCTCCCCCAGCCAGTTGAGGAGGATGGAGAAGTCGTGAGGGCCGAGGTCGGAGACGACGCTGACGTCGCTTCGGTAGGGCCCCAGGTTCATCCGGCTCGAGGAGATGAAATGGAGCTCGCCGAGCTCGCCCGACTCGATCAGTTCCCTGACGAAGCGAACGGGCGGGCTGTACATGAAGGTGTGGCCGCACATGAGCGTCAGGCCGCGCTCGGAGGCAAGGGCCACGAGCGCCTCTGCCTCCTGGCTCGAAGTCGCCAGCGGCTTTTCGACGAAGACGTGCTTGCCGGCGTGAAGGAAAGCTTCCGCGAGCTCCGCGTGACCCGAGGCGGGAACTGCGATCACGACGGCTTCCAGCGTTTCGTCGCGAATCAGGTCCGCGACCTCCTGCGTCGAGCCCGACATCGGGTGCCGGCGCAAGGCGTGGCACAGGCGCTTCGGGTCGCGATCGCAGATCCAGGCGATCTCGGCGTCGGTGCGATCGGTCAGGACCCGCAGGCGGTTGGGGCCCCAGTAGCCGAGCCCGACCACGCCGACGCGGACGGCGCCGTTACCGGCCTCTCTTCGCGCTGAATGTCGCTTGCCCCAAGTCGCCATCTGGGTCCCCGCTACCTCCGAGCCCGTTCACCCGAACCCGCCAGCGGACACCCTCAAGCTAAAGCATCGAGGGCCTTCAGGCGCCGAGCGAGCGGCTGCCGACTACTCGGCGACAGGCTCGATTACCGGCTCCGCGCGACCGCTCCCGAGCGGGCGGGCGGCGGCGGCGGGCGCGCCTGTGGGTTCCTGGCTCAAGATGGACGCCAGCACCAGGCCCGTCAGCACCCAGAAGATCGTCGACGAGCCGACGACGTGGAAGCCGACGCCGTGAATCGTCGCCGCGGCGATCGCCACGAGCACTCCCGGGTAGCCGATCAGCAGCGCCCGGGTCCAAGATCCCTCGGGAGTCCGCGCGGCTGCCGCCGCGCTGCCGAGCGCCAGGCCCAGGGCGCACGCCCCCGCCACGATCACGCCGAGGAGGCCCAGCTCAGCCAACAGGATGCTGAAGTCCGCGTAACTGGCAAGCAGCGCATCGCGTCCCGGCGGCTCGACCCCGATCAGCACCTGGAATGTGTCCGTACCAAGGCCGTTGCCTAATAACGCGCTCACGGGAGTCCCGTCGATCAGGCGCCAAGCCGCCGAGATCTGCGCCGACAACGACGATAACGCCGGAGGGGGCAGCGTCGCAGCGGCAGCGGCAGCCGCAGCGACATGAAACATGCGAGGGTGCGCGGCGTCCAGGTAGAACACCTGAGGCGTGGCTTTCGTAGTCCTGAGCGCGACTCCGGTCTTGCCAGAGTGCTTCGGCGTGAAGCGGAGCGTGTATCGCTTCCACCCGCGCGTCAGATGGATGATCTTCGAGCTCGACCCGACGACACCGTCGCCGGCATAGAGCTGCGCCTTCCCATGGGTTCCCGCGACGTAGGCCGAAATCCGGTAGGTGGTTCCCGACGTCACGTGCAGCACGGCGTAGTCGACCCCCTCGAAGTCCTGTTCGCCTGGAGTCGTGATCTGCAGGTAGGGCCGCCCCGTGGCTGAGCCCGTGGTCGATGTATCGAGCGTTGCGCCCGGGTTGATCCTGTAGCTCGTAGCGGTGCTGGGACCGCCCTTGGGCACCAGGGCGCCACCTGAGCCCCCGCCGTGGCCGACCGCCGATGCGTGGTTGTCCGAAGCGGCGTACGCCTCGGCGGTGCCCAGGCCGGCCACGCGCTGGCGGAGTTCGTTCAGCCCCACGCTCGAAGGGCGGAAGATGACAAAGCCGGCGACGACCGCCGTGCTCGAGATTAGGACCGCGCCTGTCACCGGAAGCCATCGTCGCGACCGCCGGCGCGCCTCGGGGGGTCGGCGGTCCGCCAACCACGTCGCCGCGCACACGGCGCCGCCGGCGAGCGGCACGACGAAGATGTTGATGCGGGTATCGGCCCAGATCGAGAACAGAGGCAGCAACGCACCCAGCGCCAGCCACATGCGGCCCCCGGCGGCGGACCCATACACGCCGAGAGCAGCGCAGGCGCCGACTTCCATGGCGAAAGCGAGCACCCATGAGGATGAGACGCCGAAGGTCCCGGTGACGTCATCTATGCCCGGAAGCGTGGCCCCCTGGATGATGGAAATTCCGAACTCCCCCACCGCGATCGCCACCAGAGCGATCAGCACCATGCGATTGCGACGCTCTCCGGCTCCGAGTGCCGCGAGTCCGAAGGCGAGCGCCGGCAGGAAGAGGAGCACCTTGGCCGAGCCGGCGAGCAGGATCAGGTCGTCCGAGGAGTCGGCAGCGACCGCCGCATGCACCCCCCCGACCACCACGATCGCGAAGAAGGCGAGCGCCACGTAGGGAAGTGAGATCGTCGTGCCCCGCCGGCGCAGCGAGATCGCGACGAGCACGAGCAGAATGGCTGCCGCAGCCTCGCCAACCAACTCACACCAGGCGGGGAGCCCAAGCCAATACCGGACTCCGACCACCACTACGGCAACGACGATGGCGAGCACGCACCCGATGTCGATCACCGAAGTCAGATCGGATGTCTGGGCTCGTGCTCGAGACGGCAGGGCAAGCCGGAGGCCGATGCGTCCGATCGACACCGCGGGCAGGCCATCGCCACCCTGCGCGCTGTGGGCGCGGCTCTCCATGAGAGCGCCAGACTAGCTGAGGCGACCGCGGCCTAAACCACTAGCCTGCGCCGCTTATGTGCGGGATCTGCGGGTTCGTCGAGCAGGGGGGTCAGGAGCCGCCGCTGAGTGCCGAGGCGCTCGCGGCGATGACTGACTCGATGCGCCACCGCGGGCCCGACGACGAGGGCTTTCACCTCGGCCCCGGGGTCGGGCTCGGGGTGAGGCGGCTGAGCATCATCGACCTGCCGGGCAGCCATCAGCCCGTGGCCAACGAGGACGGCACCGTCAGGACGGTGTTCAACGGCGAGATCTACAACTTCGGAGAGCTGCGCGAGCAGCTCCAGCGATCCGGGCACCGGCTCTCCACGGCCGGCGACACGGAGACGATCGTGCACCTCTACGAGGAACACGGCGTCGACTTCGTCAAGCACCTGCGGGGGATGTTCGCGATCGCCCTTTGGGACGAGCCTCGGGGCCGCCTGGTGCTGGCGCGCGACCGGATGGGCGTGAAGCCCCTCTACCTCATGCAGACGCCGGACGGTCTCGCGTTCGCCTCCGAGGTGAAGGCCCTGATCGCGGGAGGTCTGCTCGAGCCCGAGCTCGACCCTCTCGCCGCGGAGCTCTTCATGGCGTTCGGGTACGTCCCGGGCCCGCGGACGCTGTTCGCCGGCGTGCGCAAGCTCGCGCCGGCCTGCGAGCTGATCTGGGAGCGCGAGGGCGGGGCCGAAGAGACCCGCACGTATTGGACACCCTGGGAGAACCCGCCGGCCGGCGTCGGCCGCGACTGGCGCGCCGACTCCGAGCGCCTGCTGGGGCTGCTGCGGACATCCGTGGAGGCCCGGATGATCAGCGACGTTCCCCTCGGCGTGATGCTCAGCGGGGGGATCGACTCCAGCCTGATCACGGCGCTGATGGCCGAGCGGGCGAGTGGGCCGGTGAAGACGTTCGCGATCGGCTTCGCCGAGGACGCGGCCAGCAACGAGCTTGACGATGCCCGCGCAGTCGCCCGCCGTCTGGGGACGGAGCACCACGAGCTGCTCACCAGCGCCGTGGACCATCCCGACCTGCTCGAGCAGGTCCTCTGGCACCAGGAGGAGCCCGTCGCCGACCTCTCGGGCCTCGGGTTCCTGCTGCTCAGCCGGATGACTCGCGAGCACGTGACCGTGGCTCTCTCCGGCCAGGGCGCCGACGAGCTGCTCGGCGGCTACCGCAAGCATCAGATCGCCGCCGCCGCCGCGGGCGCGCGCCGCGGGCCGACCGCGGCGCGGAGCGTCGTCGCGCGACTCGGGAGCGCGGCGCCGGCCGGCTCCACGCTCGCGCGCGGGCTCGACGCCGTCGTCACGGACGACCCCGTCGAGCGCTTGCTCGCGATGAGCCGGATCGTCCAGCCGCATGAGCGCGCCGCGCTGTTCGGCGATGCCCTGCTCCAGGACGACGGCGAGGGCGCGATCGCCGCCGCCGTCGCCCAGCACCTGCACGCAAATGGAGATTCGGGCGATTCGCCGCTGGGCGAAACCTGCCACCTCGACGCGCGCCTCGGACTCGTGGACAACATGCTCCTCTACTTCGACAAGCTGTCGATGGCGGCGTCGGTCGAGATGCGCGTGCCGTTCCTCGATCACGACGTGGTGGCCTTCTGCTACGCCCTGCCCGACAACCGCCGCGTGCGGTTTGGCAATCGCAAGGAGCTTCTGAAGCGCGCGAGCGCCGGGCTCGTCGACGAGGAGATCATCAAGAAGCGGAAGCGGGGCTTCTTCCATTCTGCGCTGGGCGCCTGGGAGACCGTCCACCGCGACGGCCTGATGCGCGACGTGCTTCAGGACTCCCGGGCGCGGGAGCGCGGCCTGTTTCGCCCCGATGCCGTGAGTGGGCTGATCGGCAGCGCCGGCGCGGGCGGCAAGAAGGCCGACCAGCGGGTCTTCTGCATGCTGCTGCTGGAGCTGTGGAACCGCTTCTACGTCGACGCCGACGGGCCGGGGCGCCGGGCACTGCCGCCGGGCTCGTCCTAGCCGTGCGCGTTCTCTTCGTCACGAATCTGTGGCCCGACGAGGAGCGTCCCTGGCACGGGACCTTCGTTCACACCCAGGCCCTCTCGCTGCGGCAGCTCGGCATCGAGGTCGACGTGCTGCCAATCCGCGGCTGGGCATCGAAGCGTGCCTACTTCACCGCGGCCGGTCGTGTCCTGAGGATGAACGCGCGCCGGCCCGCCGACGTCGTTCACGCCCACTACGGACACTCGGCGGCCGTCGCGCGCCTGCAGGTTCGAGCGCCGCTGGTCATCTCCTACTGCGGCGACGACCTCCTCGGGACGCCCGACGCTGCCGGCCGCCGGATGACGCGTCACAGCACCGTACTCGCGAGGGCGTTCGCCCAGCTGTCTCGACTCAGCGCCGCCACGATCACGAAATCCGAGGAGATGGAGCGCCGGCTCCCGCGCGGGGCGCGGGCGCGCAACCACGTTATCCCCAACGGCGTCGACCTCGACGCGTTCGCGCCCGTACCCCGCGACCGGGCGCGTGCGCAGCTCGGCTGGGCTCCCGACGAGCCGGTCGTCCTCTTCGTGGGCAACCCCGAGATCCCGCGCAAGAACCACGCACTGGCCGCCAGCGCCTGCGAGTTGGCCGCCCGCTCGGCGCCGGGACTTCGCCTACAGGTCGCCTGGGGGATCTCCCCGGACGAGATGTCCATTTGGATGAGCGCCGCCGACGTCCTGCTCACGGCCTCGATCTCCGAGGGCTCGCAGAACGTGGTCAAGGAGGCGATGGCGTGCGAGCTGCCGGTCGTCGCGACGCCGGCGGGAGACGTCACGGAGCGCCTCGCCGGGGTCCCCGGCTGCCATGTCGCGCCTGCGGATCCGCAGGCGCTGGCCGCGGCGGTGCTCGCGGCTCTCGCTCACGGGCGCTCGCCCGAAGCGCGAACGGCGGTTTCGAGTGTGAGCCTCGAGCGGATTGCCGAGCGAGTCGCCGAGGTCTACCGGAAGGTTGTCTAAGCGCACCCCACCAGCAAGGGTCCTGAGGACGCCGTCCGGGGGACGGACGCACGGTTCCGGCCTGGCGCGATAGCTTGCTGACGATGCACGCCGGCGAACCGGACGTCCAGAAACTCGTCCAAGGCCGCCATGGAGCGGTACGACGGCTTCGTTGGCGGCTCGCGCGAATCCTGCCCCCGCTTCGGAGCTCTGCCCGCGCTTGATCGAGCGCTGCCGGAGGATCGAGCTGCCCAGGATTCCCGATGACCGGGGCAGCCTGACGTTTGCAGAAGGAAATCGACACGTTCCCTTCTGGGTCAAGCGCGCATACTGGATCTACGACGTACCCGGCGGGCAGGTTCGCGGTGGCCACGCGTACATGGAGCTGGAGGAGTTCTTCGTGGCTCTCTCCGGCAGTTTCGACGTCGTGGTCGACGATGGGGAGCGGAGCGGGCGATTCCCGCTGAACCGCTCCTACCAGGGGCTGTACGTGCCGAGCCTCATCTGGCGGCACATCGAGAACTTCTCCACCAACGCCGTCTGCCTGATCCTGGCGTCTAGGCACTACGACGAATCGGACTACATCCGGGACTACGACGCGTTCCGCAGGGAGGTCCAGACCGCGAATGCCGGGTGAGCGGATCACGAGGCTGACCGACTGCAAGGTCATCGAGCTTCCGAAGATCTCCACGCCGGCGGGCAGTATCACGCCGGTCGAGGGCATGGCCAGCGTGCCGTTCGAGATCGCCCGCGTCTACTACCTCTACGACGTCGTGGGGGGAGCGGAGCGGGGAGGGCATGCGCACCACGCCCTCGAGCAGTGCCTCGTCGCCGTGATGGGAGCCTTCACCGTGATCCTCGACGACGGCACCGACCGGGTGGAGATCGAGCTCAATCGCGCCTATCACGGACTCCTCCTGCCGCCGATGATCTGGCGAGAGATCGTGAACTTCTCATCGGGTGCGGTCTGCGTGGTGCTCGCGTCCCTCCCCTACGACGAGGATGACTACATCCGCGATCACGACGCCTTCGTCCGGGAGAAGCGGCGACCCAACCAGACGGAAGCGTCGGTCCACGAGGGCCGGACCCAGGCGGATAGATGACGTCTGCGTCGCTGCAGATGCGCCCCCACTGCTGATCCGAGACTCAGGGGGCGAAGGGGAAGGAAACCGGCGTCGACGTAAGTGCTCCGCGATCGCACCGAGGGCGTCCAACATCCGCGAGCACAGGGATCCGCGGCTCAGCCGCCGGGGTGAACGGCTCTACCTGCATGGCGAGCCAAGGTATCGTAGCCGCCGATGTGCCCGAGCGACAAGGACCCGGAGCGGTTCAGCGAACTCAGCTTTGAAGACTTTCGCCGGATGGCCACCGACGACTCCCTCAGCAAGTACGAGAGGATCGGTTTCCCCAATGAATACCGCCAGGGGAAGGAGGCGGCGATCTTCGCCGACATCGTCTCCAAACTCCCGGCTCTGGGGGATCGCGCGAAGACGATCCTGGACATCGGCCCGGGCTGCAGCGACCTGCCCAGAATGCTTGACGATCTCTGCGACCGCCAAGGCCACACCCTCGTCTTGGTCGACTCTGAGGAAATGCTCGCGCACCATGGGGATCGTCCCGGCCTCGAGAAGTTCGCGGGCCAATTTCCCAGCGGCCCCGGGGTCCTCGATCGGTATCGCGAAGGGGTGGACGGGATCCTCGCCTACAGTGTTCTCTCCATCGTATTCTCCGAGCAGCAGAGCGTGTTCGCATTCCTCGACAGCGCCATGGAGCTGCTCGCGCCAGGTGGCTCCATGCTGATCGGGGATGTGCCCAACATCTCGAAGCGTATGCGCTTCTTCTCGAGCGCAGCCGGACGCCGTTATCACCGCGAGTTCACCGGTAGGGACGAGGATCCCACCGTGGAGTTTGGGCGCCCTCAGCCTGGCCGCATCGACGACGCCGTGGTGCTTGGTCTGGTGGCGCGCGCCAGGGCTGCCGGATACGACGCCTACCCCGTTCCGCAGCCGGACGATCTGCCCCTCGCGAATCGCCGGGAGGACATCCTGGTGCGGAGGCCATGAGCGAGAAAGCCCCCCTCAGGGCGAGAAGCTCGTGGCTAGTGGGAGAAGACATCGGCATGTCCTGGCCTCAACCGTGGTGATGTTCGGCATGTGTCTTTTCCTCGCGAGCCGACGCTCGAGGGCGGACGTGGGGGCGAGCGCGCGGCTGCGTGAGCCATTCAGGTGAACCTCCGAGTCGCTGCACTCACATCGGGCCCCAACGTTCCCTCGAGTCGGTTTCGAGTCCGCCAGCACATCGAACCTCTGCGGGAGCATGGCGTGTCCGTGCGGGAATACGCGCCTCGCACCTCCAAGTACGACACACCGGCGATGCCGAAGGGAGGTAAGGCGGTGAAGATCGGAATGCGGATCCCGGGCATCGTCGGCTCCCACCTCGCGGATATCACATGGCTCGAGCGTGAGTTGCTGGCGCATCGGGCAAGCATCGAGCGCTGGACCCGACGTCCTCGCGTGCTGGATCTCGACGACGCGATCTGGCTGCTGTCACCCGGCGACGACTTCGCGCTCGAGATCGCGGCCCACTGCGACGCGATCGTGGTCTGCAACTCCTACCTCGCCCGCCACTTCGAGTCGCTGGACCTACCGACGTGGGTCATACCGACCGCCATCGACGTCGGTCGATGGCGCCCGCAGGAGCGTGGCAAGGGAGGCGAGTTCGTGGTCGGGTGGACCGGGCTGGCTTCCAATCTGCCGAATCTATACGCCCTCGAGCCCGCGCTGAGCGCATTCTTCGAGTCGGCGCGCGAGGCCGTGCTGCTCATCATCTCCGAGACCGAGCCTCGCTTCACGCAGCTCGATCCAAGGCGCGTGCGGTGGATTCCTTGGTCGCAGGAGTCCGAAGCGCGTTCGGTGGGCGAGATGGATGTCGGACTGATGCCGCTACCCGAGACGGCCTGGAGCTGTGGAAAGTGCGCGTTCAAGCTCATCCAGTACATGGCGGCCGGCGTGCCGGTGGTTGCGACGCCAATCGGAATGAACGCGCAGATCCTCGATAGCGCGAAGGTCGGGTTCGCGGCCAGGGAACCCCACGAGTGGACGGAGGCTCTGAGCGAGCTTCACGCGGATGCTGCCCTTCGCCGCAGGCTTGGCACCGCCGGTCGCCAACTCGCTGAGGAAGGCTACTCCCGGGAGAGGATTGCGGCCTCACTGGCCCGCGTGTTCCACGAGCTCGTCGGCCAGTGAGTCTCAGTTCCGGTCAGACTGCCGTCCCGCGCCTATGCGTCCAGTCGTAAGCGTCTGCATCCCCTCTTACAACCACGAGCAGTGGCTGGGCAGGGCGATCGAGAGCGTCCTCGAGCAGAGCTTTCGCGATCTGGAGATAGTGGTCGTCGATGATGGGTCGCCCGACGGGAGCCTGGAGATTGCACGGGTATATGAGCGTCGCCATCCTGAGCTCGTGCGCGTGCTCACCCATCCGGGCGGCGCCCGCCGCGGCATTGGCGCGACGTTGAACCTCGCCATAGGAGCCTCGCGAGGCGAGTACTGGTCTGCCTTGCCTTCCGATGACGAGTTCCTACCGGACAAGCTCGCGGTCGAGGTCGACTTTCTGAGAAGCCACCCCGACGTCGGCTTCGTCTACGGCTATGCCGACCTGATCGATGAGCGGGGCAATCTGCTCGGAGACCGCTTCGGCATCGACATAAGTAGCGACAGCAGAACGCCGCTCGAGAGCCTGATCGAGCGTAACGCCATTCCCGCGATGACGGTACTCGCGAGGCGAGAGCTAGCTCAAGACGTGGGGGGCGTAGACGAGCGACAGGCGTATAACGACTGGACGCTGTGGGTCAAACTTGCCGCCCACGCGGGCGTTGGCTTCCTTCCACGCCCTCTGGCGCGTTATCGCCTCCACGGAGCTAACACCGGCATCCGCATCGACCGCGAGCGCAACGTCGAGCGCGCGCTGGAGGTCGCGTTGGGACTGCAGGAAGGTGCAGCCAATATCGGGGGCTCGCTCACGGAGGCGCGCCCACGGGCGTTGATTGATCTCCAGGTCGGTTTCCTGCGATTCTGCCAGGGTGACCTTGGGCCGGCGAGGGAAAACGTACGCCGGGGGTTCCAGCGTGATCGTGCCCTCGGCGCCGACCCTCGATACATCGGAGGCTGGCTTCGAAGGCGTCAGCTGGAAGACCTTCACCACCCCGAGCTCGACAGCCGCGCCCTCGAGCTCGGGGCCGAGCGCGTATATCGTCGCGTCCGTGCGGCGGACCGCCTCGAAAGTCGGATCTTTGCGCTGTGGTTCTTTGAACTGCTCGAAGACATCGGCTTCGGCGGGCTGCGCGATCCACTGCGGCCTCATATCGCCGGACTACAGCTCGCAGCTGCCGCGAGCCGTTTCGAGCACCGAGACCAGCGCCGCGCCAACCGGATGGCGTTGCGCTCCCTGCGCTTCGACCCTTCATTGCGACATGTCCCCGCCGTCCGAGGTCAGGCGCTGGAGTCTCTTCTGGGACGTCGGCTGAGAGGCGCGCTTGGGCGAATCGCGCGAAGTTTTCGGCGGCCACCCACCGGGGGAACCGATCGGGCCGGATGAAGTCATGACGCGAGGTCGCTTCCCCGAAGGGCGCGAACCTCGTGTCGGCGTGGTGGTACCAAGCCTGAATGGACGAGATCTTCTGGAGGGCGCGCTCAGTTCGCTCGACCGGCAGCGGTTTCAGGATTTCGAGACGATCGTTGTCGATAACGGATCGACGGACGGATCCGTGGAGTATTTGAGCGCGCGCTGGCCGCGTGTGCGCGTGTTCGCGCTAGCGAAGAACGTCGGGTTCGCTGCGGCGGTCAATAGAGGAATCGAAGCCTCGGGTGGTGAGTTCGTTGCGCTCCTGAACAACGACACCGAGGTTGACACTGACTGGCTCGGCCAACTCGTTGCAGCCCTGGACCGCTACCCGGACGCCGGCTCTGCCACCGGCAAGATCCTCGATTTCGAGGACAGAGAGCGCATTGGAGCGGCCGGCGACGGGATGACCTGGTATGGAATGCCGTTCTCCCGCGGCCATGGCGAGCTCGACATCGGTCAGTTTGACGAGCCAGAATGGATATTCGGAGCGACCGGCGGCGGCTCGCTCTACCGGCGCTCCGCGCTCAACTCGATCGGACTGCTCGATGAGGACTTCTTCGCCTATCTCGAGGATGTCGACTGGGCCTTCCGCGCCCAGCTGGCCGGATTGCGATGTCGCTACGTGCCAAGCGCGGTCATGTTTCACATCCGTGCGGCAACGACGAGCAAGCTCGGCGAGCTTGGAAGGTTCCTGCATGAACGCAACTCGATCGCGCTGGTGTTGAAGAACTATCCGGCCGTGGCTTTGCTGAAAAGCCTCCCGAAGCTCGGTTTCAAAGCCCTCGAGGTCATGACTACGGCCGCGTTCGACGGTTCGCTCCAACTGGTAGCGCGGGCATGGGTTGCGGGGCTCGTAGCGATGCCGCGCACGCTGAGAAAGCGGCGTGCCGTACAGGCATCGCGTCGGGTGGACCGCCGGTACCTCGACACGATCGTGTCCGCGGACTATCCGGGGCCTTCGACGCTCAAGCAAATCCCGCAGCGTGTAATAAGCCGACTGCGTCACTTATTTTCGAGCTCGGGCCAATGAGGCATCCAACCAGCCGGCGGAGCGTGGGCGCGGCTGCAGCGATTCAGCCAAACTGCCGCCGCGGGCCCTACAAAGGCACTCGCACGATCTGACTCATGACTGCTAAACCGAGAGTTGAAATCAGGCCCACGCGCGGCGCGGTGGCGCTGGACCTGCCCGAGCTTTGGGCGGCTCGGGAGATTCTGATGATCCTGGTATGGCGAGACGTCACGATCCGCTACAAGCAGACGGTGCTGGGCGCGCTCTGGGCTGTCCTTCAGCCCCTGCTGATGATGCTGGTGTTCAGCGTCTTCCTGGGGCTTCTCGCCAAGGTGCCCTCGGACGGCCTGCCATACCCGCTGTTCGTCTTCTGCGGCCTGGTCCCATGGGTGTTCTTCGCCGCCGTCCTGACGCTTGGCAGCCAGAGCCTCGTCCAGAACGAGGATCTGTTGACCAAGGTCTACTTCCCGCGGGTGCTCATTCCGACGGCCTCGGTCCTCGCGTCAGTCGTCGACCTCGGATTCGCGCTCCTCATCCTGGCGGGCATGATGATCTTCTACGGACATCCGCCGGGAGTCGAGGCCCTCCTGCTCCCTCTGGGCCTTGCGCTGTTGTTCGGTTATGCCCTGGCAGCCGTCTTCTGGCTGTCCGCGCTCAACGTCCGCTACCGCGACGTCCGCTACACCACCGTCTTCCTGACACAGCTGTTGTTCTATCTCTCACCCGTCGTCTACCCGAGCACGCTCGTTCCCGAGGCGTACCGCGCCCTTTACGGGTTGAATCCATTCGCCGGGGTCGTGGAGATCTTCAGGGCCGTTCTACTCGGTTCCTCGTACGACCTTGGACTGATCGCCGCGTCGGTGGGCGTGGCCGTGATCGGCCTCGCGACCGGCTGGCTCTACTTCCGGCGCACGGAACGCTCGTTTGCGGATGTGATCTGAGATGACCGACGTCTCGATCCGCACCGAGGATCTCGGCAAGCGCTACTCGATCGGGGAGCGCCCCTACCGGACGTTGCGCGAAGCGCTCTCCGAGAGTGTCCGGGTGCCCTGGCGGCGAAGAGCGACGCGGGGCTCGGGTGACGGCAATGGCGAAGACAAGATTTGGGCGCTGCGTGACGTCTCGTTTGAGGTGCAGGAGGGCGAGGTGGTCGGAATCGTCGGCGATAACGGCGCCGGCAAGAGCACTCTTCTCAAGATCCTCTCGCGGATCACCGAACCCACCGAGGGCTCGGCAACCATCTGGGGCAGATCCGGGTCGCTGCTGGAGGTGGGAACGGGTTTCCATGGCGAGCTCACCGGGCGGGAGAACATCTTCCTGAACGGCTCGATCCTGGGCATGAGGCGAGACGAGATACGACGGAAGTTCGACGAGATCGTCGAGTTCGCTGAGATCGGAAAGTTCCTCGACACCCCGGTGAAGCACTACTCCAGCGGGATGTACGTGCGCTTGGCCTTCGCCGTCGCGGCGCACGTCAACCTGGACGTCATGATGGTCGACGAAGTCCTCGCGGTCGGAGACGCGGGGTTTCAGCGGAAGTGCCTCGGACGCATGGACGCGGCGGCCAGCGAAGGCCGGACGGTCTTCCTCGTCAGCCACAACATGACCGCCGTGAACCAACTCTGCACCCGAGCGCTATGGATGAACCATGGCCACGTTCAGCTCGACGGTAAGCCCCAGGACGTCGTCGCCGCCTATCTGAAGCATGGGGGAAGTGAGTCGGGCGAGGCGACGTGGAGCTCTTCCGACTCGGCGCCCGGCAGCGAGCTGGTGCGGTTCGAGGCGATTCGGGTGAAGTCGCGGGGCGAGATCATGAGCCAACCCCGAATCGACGAGGAGATCACCATAGAGGTCGACTTCTCCCTCCTCAGGGACGGCGGGGAAAGGCTCGCCGTCAACGTCTATGTCCTAGACAGCTACGGCAATACGGTGCTGAGCTCGGCGAACATCCCCGGGGCGAGCGCGATTCCCGACCCCTGGTTCGGCGAGCCCCACGACGCAGGTCTATACCGCTCGGGATGCACGTTTCCCGCCAATCTCCTCAACGACAACCAATACCACGTGACCGTCCATCTCGTGAGAACCGACGACGCGCACGTGGAGGCTACCGCCACTCAAGCGGTGTCGTTCACGGTGTTCGACACCGGCCGGATGCTCGAGGGCGCCAGGGCCGGCGCGGAGTGGCACGGGGCGGTCCGTCCGATGCTGGCCTGGAGGACCGAGGCACTTGGTGCAGCCCGCGAGGGCGCCCTGGCCGAGACGCGAAGCGGCCCCAGCTCGCATCACCCGATTACGCGAGCCTGACTGTGCGGCTCTACCCTCCTCGGCCTCATGTCGCCCACTGTTGATCATGTACCCACTGACGCCCCGCGGTTTGAGTTCGGCGCCAACTGGCGCCGGTTCGCGCGCGATCTCACCCCCGAGGGGGTGGATGCGGCACGCAGCGCGCTTGCGGACTGGCTCGGTGAGTCACTGGAGGGGAAGACCTTCCTGGACGTCGGCTCGGGCAGCGGCCTGTCCTCGCTCGCGGCGACGCTGCTGGGAGCGCAGCGGGTTCACTCGCTCGACTACGACCCCGACAGCGTCGAGACAACCGCGGCGCTGAGGAACCGGCTCGCCCCCGGCTCGAGCTGGACGGTGGAGCGCGGCGACGTCCTCGACGCCGAATACATGAGCTCGCTCGGCAAATGGGACGTCGTGTACTCGTGGGGCGTCCTCCACCACACCGGAGCCCTCTGGGCCGCACTCGACGCAGCCTGCGATCGAGTGAGCCCCGGCGGGCGACTGTTCATCGCGATCTACAACGACCAGGGGTGGATGAGCGGCGTCTGGAAGATGGTGAAGCGCATCTACAACCTCCTCCCGCGAAGCCTGCGGGTCCCGTTTGCGGTCCTCGTGATGCTGCCCGCGGAGACCAGGACCTTCCTGGGAGCTGCGCTCAGGCTGCGGCCGCGGTCCTACCTACGCCTATGGCGAGGCGGCGGCGACTACGAGAGGGGCATGGAATACTGGCACGATCTCCTCGACTGGGCGGGCGGCTATCCCTTCGAGGTTGCATCTCCTGAGCAGGTGTTCGACTTCTGCGCCGCGCGCGGCTTCGAGCTGCGCAAGCTCGCGACCGTAGCCGGCTCGCACGGCTGCAACCAATTCCTCGTCGCGCGGCCCGCCCCGGCAGACGGCCGCTGACGGATGGCTCCCCCCGCGGCCCGGGCGCGCTGCGTACACCTGCTCCCCGATACCCACGATGCAGGGGCCGAGAACCAGGCCCGCTACCTGCTCAGCGCGCTTCGCGAGCATGACTGGCTGGAGCCCGAGCTGGCCTACTTCGGGGCGGGCCGCGCGCATGGCAAGTTCGAGGAGCTCGGCGTGCCGATGCTCCACCTACCGCGGCTGCGGCGCTTTCGCTTCGACGCCTACGGCCGGGCGCGAAGGCTGCGACGCGCCTTCCGCGACTCGCCCCCGGCGATCCTTCACACGTGGCTGCTCGAGGCCAACGTCGTCGGCCTGCTCGCCGCGCGGGCATGGTCTCGGACCTGCGTGGTGATCACCCAGCGCGGGTCCCGGAACGAGCTCGACTACGCGGGGCTCGTGCGGCTGCAGCGGCTGTTGCTGGGGGGCGTTGCGCACGCCGTGTCCAACTCGGACGGGGGAGCCGAGGTGCTGCGCGAGCAGGGCCTGCCGGCGGACCGGATATCGGTGATCTCGAACGGCATCCCGGCCGAGCGGGTCCAGGTTGATCGCTCGCGAAAGGCCATTCGCGATGAGCTCGGCTGGAGCGGCCAGGAGATCGTCGCCTGGGTCGGTAGGGCAAACGATCTCGAGACCGCCAGGCACAAGGACCTGCGCACACTCTTCGCCGCGACCGAGTCGCTCAACAGGAGGCGGCCCGGCTTCCGTCTGGCGATGGTGGGCCCAACGGTCGAGGAGATCGAGGCGCGCGGGCTGCAAGTGCCCGAGTCGGCGCTGACGCTGGGCTGGCGGGCGCGTCCTGCCGAGCTGCTCGAGGCCGCCGACGCCGTGATCATCTCGTCGCTTCACGAGGGCAACTCGAACGTCGCGGGCGAGGCCCTGCTGCTCGGGCTACCGGTCGCGACGACCGACTGCGGCGGTCATTGCGAGACGGTGCGCCGCTGCGGCGGCCTGGTCGTTCCGCGCCGCGACCCGGAGGCGCTGGCGGCCGCCACCGCCCGGCTCCTCGACCGCCCTCCCGAGCGGGCGGCGGTACGCGCCGCCGCCTCAGAGCGGCTCTCGGTCGACCGGATGGCGACCGCACACGTCGATCTCTATCGCCGCCTGCTCGGAGGTAGCTAGCCCGACGTCGACGACATCGGCGGGCTCATCGCTACCGGCGGTTCACTGATAGGTGCTGGCTTTGAGCGTCCGTCGAGACGCCCTCGGCGAGGCAACTGCGTCTCACAGGTCCAGCTCGTAGCAGTCGAACATCAGCGCGCGGGCGCCGAAACTCTCCTTGTTTCTCAGCAGGCCCTCGTTGAGGTACCTGCCCTGTCGATCGGTAGAGATGCCGAAATCGAAGAAGGTCTTGGTCGCGTACCGCTGTTCGATCAGCTCGTCGATAATGAGATCCAGAGCTCCCAGACGTCTGCCATTTTCGGAGGACGCGATGTATTGCGCGTGGGCGACGAACTCGCTTTCGTAGACGAGTACTCCGGCAAGCAGCTCGCCCATATGGCGGCAGCTGAACAGTCGAATATTGTCTGGAAACCTGCGGGCGAGCATCGACATTTCTGCTCCCGTGTGAACCGGAGCAACCCCGTACTTCTCGTCGAGCCGTTTGGCTTCGAGAAGCATGAAGGACTCGAAGTCCCGATCCTCGGCCATCTCGAGGTCCTCCCGCCGGGCTCGCTTGATAGCCGACCGGCGACCCTTTGTGCAGGGGATGCGAGCTCCCATTCGGACCACCGACCCAAGGTCCCGCCGGACAAGACGGGCATCGTGGCGAAACAGCGCGTAGAGCGCCTCGTCGGAGGGAGTTCGCTGGTAGATGTGCGGGGCCGGCTTGTAGATCAACCGGCTGTATCCGAGCGATCCCAACTCCGCCCGAATGCGCGTAACCGCGTCGAGTACCTTGCGCGCCGTCATCGATTCGTCCGCGATCAGGCCGCCGAAGGTCAGACCGCCATGGCTGACGACCAGTTCGTCCTCGGCGTTGGCCGGCATCACAGCGAGCAGCGTGCTCTGATCGTCGTAGACCATCAGCGAAAGGTCCTCGAAGCGATCGGCGTGGTATTCCATGTAGTCGCGCTGAAAGAAGAAATGGCGCGTGCTCCCGTGCGCCACGAGCCCATCCCACTCGGCCCGGGCACCCGCTTGGTAGCGCCGGAGCTCCAATGACCGCCGCTTCACGAGCGCGGTGCTACTCCTCGAGCCCAAATGACTGGTAGCTGGTGCGCTCGAGCGCTCGAGCGGGATTCCCGACGTACACCTTCCCCCTCTCGCAGTCCCGGATGACCACCGCTCCCGAGCCGATCACGCAGTCCTCGCCCACCTTCAGGTAATCGTTCAGGCAGCAGTTCACCCCCAGGAACGAACTCTCGCCGATCTCGCAGTATCCCGATACGCCGGCGTGCGGCGCCACGAAGCAATGATCGTGGATCACCGTGCGATGTCCTATGAAGCTCCCGCTCCACAACACCACGTTGTCGCCAACACGCACGTTGTGCTGAAGCACGGTGTGCTCGAAGACGAACGTGTTCTCTCCAACCTGGACGTTCGGCCAGACAAACGCTCGCGAGCTCACGTAGCTGACAAAGTCATAGCCCTGTTCCTTCGCCACGAGGTAGAGGCGGGTCCTAACGCGATTGAGCTTCGTCGAGGACACGGCGACGAGCGCCTTGTGCTCACGTACGTCATATCGCTCGTGAAGGCTCTCCAAGGGCACAACCGGCAGCTCCGCGTAGCCCTCGTCCCGCTCCAGGTACTCGCCTTCGACCGCGAACGCGACGACGCGATGCGGCGAGTCGTGGGTCAGGTATTCGTACGCGATCTCGGCCTGCTCGCCCGCTCCGATGATCACCACATGTTCCCCGTGCTCCTCCGGATCCCGACTGCTCTCACGAGGGCCGTCCAGCCCGACTGAAATCACGTTCACGGTGTAAAGCCCCGTCCCTTGTATCCCGTCGAGCACCGTGAGGCCAGATGGTCGCCACCTCCTCGGCGTGAAGCGCTGCCGCCAGCCCCGCTGCGGTGGAGCTCACGCACTCCGTGCGTCGGCAGGCCGCCATGGGAAAGTGGATGGACGGGTGCCACGGGCGTAACGCTAATGGTTCAGGAGGAGAGTGGTGACGGCGCTTCCGCGCAAGCGGACTGTCCGCACGGACTTCAACGCGTCAGGTCGCAGCCGGCGTCTGCTGGCCGGCGCATCCCACGCGATCGAATTGTGCGCGTCTCCCCCCTCCCGCCCCGCGCTTGACGGAGGCCTTCCAATGGTCAACGACCCCGTCGCCGGGGTCTACGAAAGCCTTGTCTATGCTGGCGCGCATGGACGTGCGCCACGTCGGGATGGGCGATCCGAGCGTACCCGTAGCCGCAAGCGCCGGGCCTCTCGATCACCCTCCGTACCAATCCCGGGTGTGTACCCTCGCCCGGGAGGAGCTGTCGATCGATCGGATGGAGGCGGCGCAAGTTGGCCTTTTCGCCAGCCGCTCGACCCCACCAATGGAGCCCTCCCTGGAGTCGCGAGTTCAGCGATTTGAGAGCCTGTTGAATGCCCTCGGCCGGCCCTTGGACGCGGGCATGCGCGTGCTCGATTTCGGCTGCGGAGAAGGCGACCTGGTGGAGGCGTTCAGCGCGGCAGGCTACGACGCCTGGGGATGCGACCTCGAAACGCCCGGCAAGCTCAACGAGCGGATCAAGAGGATCGAGGTGCCGTACCGGGTGCCCTTCCCCGACTCTCACTTCGACTTCGTGTGCTCGACCGAGGTGCTCGAGCACGTCGAGGATCATGACCAGGCATTCTGCGAGATCTCGCGGGTGCTGCGACCCGGCGGTATCAGCCTGCACGTTTTTCCACCGCCCTTCACACCGCTCGAGCAACATTCCTTCGTTCCGCTCGCGGGAGTAATACGGACGCCGGCATGGCTCGGCTTATGGGCGAGGCTCGGTATACGAAACAGCTTTCAGCGCGGCTTGTCACCGGCCGAGGTGGCGCGACGAAACCGCGAGTACCTGACCCTAAGAACGAAATACCTCCGACGCGGGGAGCTCCTCGCGATTGCACGTCGGCACTTCGTCGTCACCGACCTCGTCGAGCGCCAGTACCTGGAAACCGCTCGTCCTGACCGTCGTTGGCTCGTATGGCTCAACAGTCACAGCGGGATCCCCTCCCGGTTGTACAGCGGTCTGCGGTCCAGGGTACTCGTCGCATACACGCCCGAACCCTGATCGCGCGCTCCCGCTCGGCTCGATCCGGGCATCGCTAACGTCCGGCGACTGTGTGCGGGATAGCGGGAAAGCTTTCGGCTCGAGAGGGCGTCGATCCGGCGCTGCTCTCGCGAATGTGCGAGGTGATCACGCACCGGGGGCCCGACTCGCGCGGCACGTTCGTGGAAGACGGCGTCGGGCTCGGCATCCAGCGCCTGGCGATCATCGACCTGGAGACGGGCGATCAGCCGATCTTCAATGAGGACGAGAGCGTCGTCGTCGTCCAGAACGGCGAGATATACAACTACCGCGAGCTCCGGCGCGAACTCGAGGCTCGCGGCCACCGGTTCTCGACGCAGACAGACACGGAGGTGATCGTCCACCTCTACGAGGACCACGGCGATGACTGCGTCGAGCGCCTGCGGGGGATGTTCGCGTTTGCCCTCTGGGATCGGCGTCGGCGTCGGCTCCTCGTGGCCCGCGACCGGGTGGGGAAGAAGCCGCTCTTCTATGCGGCGCGCAACGGCAGCTTCTGGTTCGGCTCGGAGGCAAAGTCGATCCTCCAGGACCCCGAGATTCCCCGCGAAGTCAACACCGACGCAGTCGACAGCTTCCTGCACTTCCAATACGTGCCGCATCCCCTGAGCGCCTTCGCGGCACTGCGCAAGCTCCCCCCGGCGCACGTCCTCACCTGGGAGGACGGACGGATCGAAACGCGGCGCTACTGGAAGCTCTCCTACAGCCCCGACGACCCCTACGGCTCCGAGGAGGAGATGCACGAGCGGATCCGCTTCGAGCTGCTCGAAGCCACACGATTGCGGCTGCGAAGCGACGTCCCGCTCGGTGCCTTCCTCTCCGGCGGCGTCGACTCGAGCGCCGTCGTCGCCGCGATGGCGCAGCTCAGCTCGACGCCGGTGAAGACGTTCTCGATCGGCTTCGACGTCGAGGCCTTCGACGAGACCGCGCACGCTCGCCAGGTTGCCGAGCTGTTCGGCACCGAGCACCACGAGTTCCGCGTGGAGCCACACGCGATCGAGATCCTGCCGAAGCTGATCTGGCACTACGGCGAGCCGTTCGCCGACCAGTCCGCGATTCCGAGCTTCTACCTCGCCGAGCTGACCCGCAGGGAAGTGACCGTGGCTCTGAACGGTGACGGCGGCGACGAGGACTTCGCCGGCTACCACCGCTATGTCGCCCAGCGCGTCGCGGATCGGCTCTCGTGGGTTCCGGACCCGCTCGCGCGCACCGGGGCGCGGATCACGGACGCGATCGGGCCGGGTCGCGACGAGCGCAGCTTCCGGGCCCGCCTCGGTCGCCTCGCGCACGCCGTCTCGATGAGCCCGTACGAGCGTTACGCGATGTGGATCGCGTACTTCAACGAGCAGGAGCGCGGGGCGCTGTACAGCGACGATTTCCGCGCCTCGCTGGCGGGCGAGCGGACCGCGCCGACCGTGATCCGCGATCCCTATCTCGCATCCGACGCGGCCGAATTCACGGATCGAATCCTCGACGTCGACGTCGCCACCTATCTGCCCGGCGACCTGCTCGTGAAGATGGACATCGCGACGATGGCGCACTCGCTCGAGGTGCGCTCCCCCATGCTCGACCACCACTTCATGGAGATGGCGGCCCGGTTGCCCGCCTCGGCGAAGCTCACGGGCATGACCACCAAGCGGGTCTTTAAGGACGCCCTGCGGCCCTGGCTGCCCGGTGAGATCCTCGACCGCGAGAAGATGGGTTTCGGCGTTCCCCTCGCCGATTGGTTTCGTGGCGCTCTCGTTGACCTCCCCGGGGAGGTGCTGCTCGATCCGCGCTCCTTGGAACGTGGGTACTTCCGGGAGGACGCGGTCCGCGCCCTTATCACCAGCCATCGCGAAGGAGTCGCGGACACGTCAAACAAGATCTGGGCGCTACTTCAGCTCGAGCTTTGGCTGAGGACCTACATCGACGCGGAGCGCCCGGCGCCCGTCGCCGTCGGCTGAGGACGCTGCTCCGGCTTGCGGGCGACGATGAAGATGCCGGCCACGGCGAGATCCTCGTCTGCGAGCGCCCGATAGCCCGGCTGCAGCCGCGGCCGGATCGCCTCCAGCAGCTCGCGGGTCGCCCGGTCGCTGACCGCGTCGATCGGGGGCTGCCGGGCGCCGTATGCAAGCTCTTCGCGGCGCCCCACGACCCGGGTGACAAGCAGCTGGGCGTCGTAGCCGAGCGTGTCGAGCCTCGCTCGGTACCAGTCGATCAGCCTGCGGTTGGGCTGCCCCGAATGCCGGCTCATCAGCCGGTAAAGGCGCTCGGGGATCGTCAGGAACGTGAGCGGATGCATTCCGCCACCGGTGAAGATGCCGTGGTCGCGGAAGTCGACCTTGTGGAGCATCAGCCCACCGGGGGCGAGGATGCGGTCCATCGCCGCGAACGCCGCGTCGAGATCGTAGAGGTGCTCGAGGACGGCCCTCGAGACGACGAGATCGAAGTCGGCAGGGTCGAACCGGTCGGCGATCTCCTCGACCGCGACGCCCTCGATCGGATCCAGGCGAGCGGTATTGAAGTCGGCCGGGCCGGACAAGCAGATCGCGTCCGCCACCGAGGCCCGCGCACGGTCGTCGAGGCGTGTCAGCAGCGCCTCATAGATTCGCCGCTGCTGATCCTGGTCGCGCCGAGTCGTGAACTTGTCGACGCAGACGACCCGCTGCGCGCCGCGGGCCAGGAAGCGCAACGCGACCCCGAAGTTGTCGCCAGGGCCCAGCTCGAGGACGCGTTTGCCCTGCAGATCGGCAGCCTCGAGCTCGCCCACGCGCAAGTAGTCCTCGAAGACCGAGTCGATGTAGCCGACGCTCTCGTCGAGCGAGAACGACTGGTGCGTCGAGCCGCTGGTGCTGGGAGCCGCGCCACGGCGCCCGGACCAGCGCGAGCGCTGGTCCTTGGCGATGGAGACCGCGACCACGACCCACTTCGATCGCTTTGCCACAGCCCGGACTCGCTGCACCATCGGCTCCCGTTCTCACCCGCGGCGAGGGCAGGGACGACGCCCGCGCGCCTCGATCCCGTTGCCGCCGGGCTCGCACTGGATCTCCTCGACCCCGAGGCCGCTCAGCAGCTTGTTGATCTGTCCGGCGGTCCTGAACCGCTTGTAGCCGTCGGTCATCGCATCGTGGGTGTCGAGAAACGCCCGCTCGCGCTGATGCTCCTCGGAGAGCGCCTCCATTGCGGCCCGAGGGCGGCAGCGTAGGGCGGTGCGGCTACGGAGCGCGCGATCCCGTCCCGAACGGAGAAGCTGTGGCCCTCCGGGCAGATGAGCTCGTCATCGCCTGCGGCGAGCTCCACATCGTGGGTGGGGCAGGCCCACGCGGGCGCTGCCTCCACCGGGCTCGCCGGGGCTTGCCTTGGCGAGCGGGCCATCAGAGCGCCGAGAGGTTAGCGGCGCCTCAGCGCCAGCGTTCGAGCAGGTCGTCGCCGGGCACGGGCCGGACCTCGCGTGCCGGGACGCCCATCACCACGGCCCGGGCCGGCACGTCGTTGACGACCACCGCTCCCGCCGCAACGAAAGCCTCCTCGCCGATCTCGATGCCCGGACAGAGGACCACCCCTGCCCCGACCCGGCAGGCGCGCCGCAGGCGGGCGCCATGGAGCCGACCGCCCGGCTCGTGCCTGCCCATGGTGTGGTCGTTGGTCGTCGTCACTCCGGGGCCGACGAAGACGTCGTCCTCGATCTCGGAGTAGGCGGTGACGTAGCAATTCGTCTGCACCTGCACGCGGGCGCCGATGCGCACGTCGTTCTCGACGCCGGTGCCGCGCCCGATCATGCTGTTCGGCCCGATCACGACGCGCTCGCGCACCTGGCACTGGTCGCCGGCGATCGCGCCCGCACCGAGCTCGGCGCCCGCGTAGATCACGGCGCCGGCGAGGACGGCTCCCCCGCCGCCCACGATCGCTCCCGGGAGCTCGTCGCGAGGCGCGGTCGATCGCCGGCCAAGCCGCGGTCGCTTGCCGATGATCGCGCCGTCCTGGACCAGCGCGCCGGGTCCCAGCGTCGTCCCCGCGTGGATCACAACGTTGCCGCCGATCTCGACCCCCTCGCCGATCTCGACACCCTCGCCGAGCAGCAGGCCCGGGGCGAGGTCCGACGCCTGAAGGGTCCCGTGCCGCTCGTCGATCTCCGCCACCGTCAGAGCCTATGCGCAGAGTGCCTCGTACGCGCGCAGCAGCTGCCTCTCCGCGACCTCCCAGACGAGCTCGGGGGCGCGGCGCCGCGCCCGGGCGGCCATCTCCGCGCGCAACTGTTCGTCCGCGGCCAGCTCGGCGACCCGCGCCGCCAGCTCGGCGGGATCGGCGCCCGGCACCAGGCACGCTGCCTCCGCCGCCGTACGTTTCGTCTCGGTCAGCTCGTGGGCGACCACCGGCCTGCCGGCGGCGAGGTACTCCGCGATCTTGATCATCGTCGAGGAGTCGTTGAGAGGGGTTGGCCTGGCAGGGTCGATGCAGATGTCGGCGGTGCGAAGGATCTCGGGCACACGTTCGGCGGCCACCCACCCGGTGATCTCGATCAGGTCGGCCACCCCCAGTCGCTCGGCATCGGCGATCAGGTCGGCCGCGGCGGGGCCGTCGCCGACCACCGTCAGGCGCGGGAAGGGAATCCCGTGCCGGTCGCGCAGGGCGGCGACCACCGTCGCCAGATCGCGGGCGTCATCCTGCGGGGCGAGGGCGCCGACGTAGACGAGACGCGGATCCGAAAGCGGTCCCGTCCGGATCGCGGCGCCCGCGGAGAGGCTCGCCGCCGGTGGCCCGTTGCGGACCACAACGACCTCCTGGCGCGCCTTCGAGCCCCGCGCCAGCGCATTCTCGGCGACCGAGTCGTTGGTCGCCACGACCAGCGAGGCGACGCGGTAGGTCCGCCGCTCGCACCAGCGGGCGAGCGCGATCGCAGCTCGCGGCCCCGCGTGGACGGCGACCAGCTCCGGCGCCAGATCATGGTGGTCGAAGACGACGCGCCGGCGCAACAGCCGGGCGGCCCAGCCGGCTGCGAACAGCGTGTCGGGAGGGTTGTGGAGGTGGACGATGGCGGCCCCGCGGGCAAGCGCCCGCAGCGCCGCGAGCTGCAGGACCAGGCTGGCGACGAAGAACTCGACCATGAAGGCGGCGATTCCGCCGCCAGCCTCCCTGAGCCGGAAACGGCGCACCTCCACCCCGTCGACCGTTTCCCGCCGCGCCTGCCCGCCGCCTCGAGGGCAGACGACCGTCACCCGGTACCCGGCCGCGATCAGCGATCGGGCCTCGTGGCGGACTCGCACGTCTTGCGGGTATGGATTGTTCTCGAGCAGCATCACGACCCAGGGCGGTCCACCTGATCGCCCTGGAGCGCGCCTGCCGCCGCTGTCTGGTGAACTCGCGTTCATCAGATGCCACGCTAAGGTTTTCCGCCTGATCGTGGGACAGGCGCTCGAGACAACCGGCGCACGGGGGGCTTCGTGCGCGCGCTGATCACCGGCTGCGCGGGCTTCATCGGCTCGCATCTAACGGAGTCGGTCCTGGAGGACGGCCACAGCGTTGTCGGAGTCGATTGCTTCAACGACAACAACGGTCGCCGCGACAAGCTGCGCAACCTCGAGCTGGCGCAGGACTGGGACGCCTTCGACTTCGTCCCGATCGACCTCGCCCGCGGCGACCTGCTCGAGCTGGTCGAGGAGTGCGACGTCGTCTTCCACCTCGCCGCCGAGCCGGGCGTTCGCGGCAGCTGGGGCCAGCGCTTCGAGCAGTACCTGCGCAACAACGTCCTCGCCACCCAGCACCTGCTCGAGGCGGCCAAGTCAACGCCCGCCCGCCGCTTCGTCTACGCGTCGTCGTCGTCGATCTACGGACAGGCGGAGGTCTTCCCCACCCCGGAGGACGTCGTCCCGCAGCCGCTTTCCCCGTACGGAGTGACCAAGCTGAACGCTGAGCATCTGTGCACCCTCTACCACGCCAACCACGGCGTCTCCGCGGTGATGCTCCGGCTCTTCTCCGTGTACGGCCCGCGCCAGCGGCCCGACATGGCCTTCAATCGCTTCTGCCGCGCCATCCTGGAGAGCACGCCGATCGCCCTGTACGGGGACGGCAGGCAGACCCGCGACTTCACCTACGTCGGCGACGTGGTCACGGCCCTGCGGCGGGCCGCAGAAGTGCCGGGTGTCGAAGGGCAGGTCTTCAACATCGGCGGCGGGTCCCGCGTGGACCTGCGCCAGGCGGTTTCGGTCCTCGAATCGCTCGCGGAACGCCGGCTCGAGGTCGACGCGCAGACGGCGCAGCTCGGCGAGGTTCGCGACACCTGCGCGGACACCGCCCGGGCCCGCGCCGAGCTCTCGTTCTCGCCCGCTACGGACCTCGACCGCGGCCTGGCCGAGGAGCTCGAGTGGATGCGCAGGACCCTGGAGCTCGACTCGCTCGCCGTCTGAACGGACGATCGCCAGCGCGAAGCCCGGGCTAGGACGCCCGCCCCTCGTACCAGTCGAACGTGCGCTCGAGGCCCGCGCGAACGTCGACGGCCGGCTCGTAGCCGAGCGCCCCGCGGGCCGCTGACACGTCGGCCAGCGAGTCGCGGACGTCGCCCGCTCGCGGGGCCTCGTGAACGGCCTCGATCTCGCTGCCGGCGAGCGTGCGGAGCTCGGCGACGAGCGCGTTCAGGGTGATGTTCTCGCCGCAGGCGATGTTGAACGTCTGCCCGCCGACGCCGTCCGCGGTCGCCGCGAGCAGGTTCGCCTCGACGGCATTGTCGATGTAGGTGAAGTCGCGCGACTGCTCGCCGTCGCCGTGGATCGTCGGCGGGCGACCGCCGAGCAGCGCGAGGATGAACTTCGGGATCACCGCCGCGTAGGCCGAGTGCGGGTCCTGACGCGGACCGAAGATGTTGAAGTAGCGCAGCGCCACCGCTTCGAGCCCGTAGACATTGTGAAAGGAGCGGCAGTAACCCTCGGCGGCGAGCTTGGAGACGGCGTAGGGGGCGATCGGAAGCGTGGACATGTCCTCGCGCTTGGGCAGCTGGCGGTTGGCGCCGTAAAGCGAGGACGAGGAGGCGAAGACAACCCGACGCACGCCCTCGTCGCGCGACGCGAGCAGGACGTTCAGGGTGCCGGTGACGTTGACGGCATTGGACGTCAGCGGGTCCTGGATCGATCGGGGAACCGACGGCAGCGCCGCCTGATGGAAGACGACCTCGCAGCCGCGAACCGCATTGTGGACGCGCTCGTAGCTTTGGATGTCGCCCTCGACGAGCTCGACCTGATCAGAGAACTCATCGAGGTTCTCGCGACGCCCGGTGGCGAAGTTGTCGAGGACCCGTACCTCGTAACCGTCGGCGAGCAGCCGTTCGACGAGGTTCGAGCCGATGAACCCGCCGCCGCCGGTTACCAGCGCGCGCGTCAGCTCGACCCCCCCGTACGCGCGCTGCCTGCCGGCGGGCGGGAGCCAGGCGCAGTCAAGCGCTCCCGCTCAGCCGCTCAGCTTCCACGGGAGGCTGGACTCCGTGCCGTAGCGCGCCCGCAGCGTGGCTTTCCCGCGCACGTGGATCTTCGGAGCGAACACCCTTCCGTAGTTCGCGCTCAGCGACTTCAGGGGCTTCCAGCCGCCGCCGGACTTCTTCTCGATCACGACGGTGCCTGTCGCGGGCGGAATGCCCCATGCCCTTGCCCGACTCTTCGACGTGCGGTCCACCACGAACGGGAACCGGATCGCGGTTGCCGAAGGTTTGCGTTTGCCGCTGAAGAAGTAGGTGCCGGTCTGGAGGGTCTGGTCCTTGCCGTGCGCCGGCGGCTTGTACTTCTCATCGCGAAGGAGGAAGTTGAAGGCGACGCTGACCCCCTGCTTCCAGAACAGGTACAGGGCCTGTTCCATGTAGCGCGCCTGAGTTAACGGGGACAGCCCGAACTTCTTGTCGGGGGGATTCGTCTCCCACCAGACCTCGGTCGCCCAGATCTGGGGGTGCTTGTTGCCGGCCAGGTGGCCGCGGCGGACAGCCTGGCGGACGAGGCTCTTGAGCCGATGCATGTCCGGGCACTGGATGTCGTTGTGAGTCCCTGCTCGGCTGGTCGGCGGCTCGCTCCGCTCGATCGGGTGATGGGAGACGATGTCCAGGTGGGGCTTCGGGGCGCAGGTCAGTGAATGCGGTGCGCAGAACAGGTTGCTGAGAAACGTCAAGGGCTGCATCCGAGGACCGTGACGCGTCGCCACCCCGCGCGGCGCCGTGACGCCCCCGATCACCTGGTTGCTCGCGTTGACCGACTTGATCTGCGCATAAGCAGCGTTCAGCAGCAACGCGTACGACTTGGGGCTGGCCGGCTTGCCGTGAACCCACTGGGGCTGGAGATACACGGAGAGATTGGGCTCATTCCAAATCTCGAAATAGGAGACGCGTGGAAGCACGGGCTCGAGGAGGCCGGGGCTGAACGTGCCCGAATAGCGCGCGGCCACGGCGTGGGCGAACGCGCCGAATTTCGCCGGACTGGGCTTCCATGACCCGGTTGAGGGCTGGGTCTCGTGGCTGATGCCAGGGCCCTCCGCCCACCGCGGCGCGTCGTACAGCGTGAAAACGGGTTGGAGACCCCTTGCCTCGACGTTCTCGACCTGCGTATCGATGGCTGCGAAATGGTACGCCGGGTCGCCCGGGTCGCCGGCGTTACTCGGCTGCGACGGGGCCACCACCGCCCAGGGCAGGTTGATCCGGACGAAACTCAGGTTCTCGTTCACCATGCGGTTAACCCACAGCGGCTGATCGCCGGCGCCGATCGAGGAAAGAGGGTCGGCGACCCCGGTCCGTATCGTCCTGCTGGCCGCCGCCGTTCCCGGTCCGGCGAGCGCCGCCACCGCGACGAGCGCCACCACGAGCGCCAAGGTCATTCCTACCGCCCTGCCGCCGTTCATTCGAGCCTCCCATGCTTCGATTCAACCGGCCCCATCCACGGCAATCCTAGCGATAGTCATCTTTCCCCAAAGCGCTACAGCCCCAGCGTCTTGGCGATGATGCCCCGCTGGATCTCCGATGTTCCGCCGTAAATCGTCGAAACCAGGGCGGTGCGGACGAGGCGCTCCATGTCGTACTCGGTCGAGTAGCCGTAGCCGCCCATCATCTGCATTCCCTCCAGCGTAATCCGCTTGGTCGCCTCGGTCACGAACAGCTTCACCATCGACGCCTCCCGGGGCAGCATGCGGTCGGGGTCCTCGTCCACCTTCGATGCGACCCAATAGGTCATGAGCCGCGCGGCCTCGAGGTCGGTGGCCATGTCGGCCAGGCGGTGCTGGAGAACTTGGAAGGTGCCGATCGGGCGCCCGAACTGCCGGCGCTCCTTGACGTAGGCGAGGGCGTCGTCGAAGGCTCGCTGCGCCAGCCCTAGCATCGTCGCGGCGAGGATCAGGCGCTCGACGTTCAGGCCCGCCATCAGCTGGGTCCAGCCGCGGTCGACCTCGCCCAGAACAGCCTCCGCCGGCGCCTCGCAATCGGTGAAGTAGAGGTGATTGGTCTCGTGCCCGCCCATCGTCTCGATCGGCTCGATCTCGAGGCCGGGCGCGTCGCGGGGTACCGAGAGCATCGTCAGGCCGTCGTGCTTTGACTCTCCCTTGGTCGTGCGGGCGACGACGAGGATGTGGTCGGCGATGTGGGCGTTGGAGATGAAGACCTTCTGGCCGCTCAGGACGAAGCCGCCGTTGCTTCGTATCGCAGAGGTCTGCAACGAGCCGACGTCCGAGCCGGACTCGGGCTCGGTCATGGCGATCGCCTCGACGGCGCCGTTGGCGATGCCGCCCAGGATCGCGGCCTTCTGCTCGTCGGCGCCGAAGCGCTGCGTGGCCTTGGCGACGATCAGCGTCGTGGCGTAGGCCCCGATCGGCGCCATCCCGCGCGAGGTCTCCTCCATGAAGAGGCAGGCGTCGACCATGCCGCCACCGGAGCCGCCGAGGTCCTCGGGGATGGTGACCCCGAGCCAGCCGAGCTCGGCCATCTTGCGGTAGATCTCGAAGGAGTGGTGCTCGCGGTGGCCATCGGTCAGGCGCTCGCGCTGCTCGCGGGTTCCGCACTCGCGCTTGCAGAAGTCGCGAATCGCAGCGACGAAGTCCTGCTGCTCGTCGGTGAGCGCGAAGTCCATCCGGGGCGGCAGTCTACGAGGGGCCGGGCTCGATGAGCGTGGGATCGGTGGGGGTCGAGGGGCCGGCACCGGAGTCGTCGATGCGGACCTCCAGCTCGGTCGCGCCGAGCCGGATCACGTCACCGTGCCCGAGGCGGGCCTGGCTGATCTCGCTGCCGTTGACGCGAGTGCCGTTGGAGGACTCGAGGTCCTCGACGACCACGGTGTCGCCGTCAACCCGCACCGATGCGTGGACCCGCGAGACCGCTTCGTCAGGAATCATCACGTCGGCGGCAGTGCCACGGCCGAGAGTCATGGGGCCCGTGAGGTGGTGAAGCGCGCCCTCGCCGGGACCCTTGCGGACGAGGAGGTAGTGGGAGGCCACGGGCGCAAGTGTAGGCCGGGCGCAAGTCTCGAACGTCCCTCTTGCCCGCCTATCCGCCGGGATGCGGGACGTTCGGCGCGGTGGGGCGAGAGCCCGGAACGAGACTCGAACTCGTGACCCCCTCCTTACCATGGAGGTGCTCTACCAACTGAGCTATCCGGGCAGAGCGCTCACTGTAGCGACGCTTTGATCGCCGCCTCGAACGCGTCCACATCCTCCGGGGTCGTGTCCCAGGAGCACATCCAGCGGACCTCATCGCGATCGGAATCCCAGACGTAGAAGGGGTGCTCGCCGGGCAGCTCTGACAGGAGATTGTCGATCGCGGGACGCGCCAGGGTGGCGAAGACGCCGTTGGCCTCGACCGGCTGCGTCACCTCCACGCCGTCGATGGCCTCGACCGCCTCGGCGAGGCGCTTGGCCATCGCGTTGGCGCGCTGCGCGCTTCGCAGCCAGAGCTCATCGGCGAGGAGCGTCTCGAACTGCGCGGAGATGAAGCGCATCTTCGAGGCCAGCTGCATGCCCTGCTTGCGGGTGAACTCAAAGCCCTCGGCGAGCTGCGGCCGCAGGAAAACCACGGCGTCGGCGGCCAGGAGGCCGTTCTTAGTCCCGCCGAATGAGAGGACGTCGACGCCCGCATCCGTCGTCAGCTCGCGCAGCGAGACGCCCAGCGACGCCGCGGCGTTGGCGATGCGCGCCCCGTCCATGTGCACGAGCATGTCGCGCTCGTGGGCGGCCTCGGCGATGGCCTCGACCTCGGGCGGGCTGTAGACGGTGCCGAGCTCCGTCGCCTGAGTGATGGAGATCGCCCGGGGCTGGACGTGGTGCTCGTCCCCGCGCTTGTCCTCCCAGCGGGCAGCATGGTCGGGCAGGAGCTTGCCGTTGCCGGTGGCGACGGTCAGGAGCTTGACGCCGGCGATGCGCTCGGGCGCACCGCACTCGTCCACGTTCATGTGGGCGGTGTCCGCGCAGATCACGGCCTCGTGAGGCTTCGTGATCGCGTCGATGGAAAGGACATTTGCCGCCGTGCCGTTGAAGACTCCAAAGACCCTGGCATCGGGCCCGAAGTGGTCGCGAAAGAGCGCGGCCGCCCGCTTTGTCCAGCCGTCGGCGCCGTAGGAGTCGGCGTGCCCTTCGTTGGCCGCCGCGATGGCGTCCAGGACCTCGGGGTGGACGCCCGCGTGGTTGTCGGAAGCGAAGTCGTGGATGGGGCTCACCGTCAGGGGTAGAGCGCGAGCCGCTTGCCGTTCATCCGCCCACCCTCGTCGGAGCACAGGAAGGCGATGGCCTCCGCGATGTCCTCGACCGGGGTGAAGCTCGGGTACTCCTTGTCGGGGTTCGCCTCGCGCATCTTGGGGGTGAGAATCGCGTTGACCACGACCACGTTGGCGGTGGCCGCCGTGCCTGCGAAGGAGTCGGCCAGAGCCAGGGTCCACGTCTCGGCCGCTGCCTTTGTGGCCGCGTAGGAGGCGTTGGTCCCGCCCGGAGCCTGCGCCTGAGAGGAAGAGACGAGCACGAAGCGCCCGTGGGCCGACTGCGAGAGCGGCGCGAAAAATGCCCGGGTTGCGTGCTGGACCGTGCGGACCAGCAGGTTGTGAAGCCACTCGTAGTCCTCGAGCGGCGTGGTCGCGATCGGATCGCCCCCCTTCCAGCCGCCGACGAGGTGAAGGAGGCCGTCGACGTGGCCGAAGCGCTCGGCGAGGGCGTCCGCCCAGCCCTTCGCAGCATCCGAATCGAGCAGGTCAACCGCCCGCGCGTCGAGGCGCTCGGAGCCGAGGCCCAGCTCGGCCGCGAGGGCATCGAGGCGCTCCTGGCTGACGTCGGTTACGGCAAGCGAGGCACCGTCCACCGCCAGGCGCTTGGCGACCGTGGGCCCGAGGCCCCCCGCGGCGCCGGCGATGGCGATGACGCGATCGGAGAGGGAGCCCACGCGGCTGACGCTATCGCTTCGAGGGGCGTTCGAGCGCGGGCTCGAGCTTGGGGTGCAGCTGGGTGTAGAAGAGTGAGAGCGGGAACTCGTCGGGCTTGACGAGGTCGACGAGCTCCTTGGGCTCCTCGGCCTCAGGCAGATCCCGCCTCTCGCGCGCCCAGCGGGAGCCGTCGGCGGGCGAGACGTAGCTCGCGACCAAGTCGTGCGCCGCCTCCCACTGCGCGAGCTTGGAGCGGTCGATGCCGGAGTGATAGAGGTCCTGAACCCGGTCGCGCAGCGCGTGGACACCGTCGGCCAGGCGGTCCCAGTCGATGCTCAGCGCGTTGTCGGTCCAGTGCAGGTAGCCCTCGCGATGGAGGTACGCGAAGAGAAGCTGACCGCCGAGGCCGTCGTAGTTGCGCACGCGGGTTCCGGTGATCGGAAAGCGAAAGAGGCGGTCGAAGACGATCGCGTACTGAACGTAGCGCGCGAAGGCGAAGCCCTCCGCCTCGAGCTTTGCGGCCTCGGCAAAGGCGTTCAAATCGCAGCGAAGCTCCTCCAGCGAATACATCCAGTAGGGGCTTCGCTGGCGGATCATGAACGGGTCGAAGGGCAGATCGCCGTGCATGTGCGTGCGGTCGTGGATGAGGTCCCAGAGGATGTAGGCGTCGCGGGAGAGCTCGGGCGAGCGCAGCAGGCAGGCTGCATCGGGGGGAAGGTTGAGGCGCAGCACCTGCGCGGCGGCGCCGCAGACGCGGCGGAAACGCTCGGCCTCGCGGTCGCAGAAAATCGCGCCAAAGTGGGCGGGCGGGCGACCGGCGGCGGCGAACGTCTCGGGGAAGAGGACCGCGCATTCGGAGTCGTAGCCCGCGGTGTGGTCGACGAGCTCGACGGGGAGGAACTTGGGGTTGTCGTAGCGCTCGCGCTCGAGCTCGGCCACGAAGTCGGGCCAGGGGACGCGCACGATCAGCGCCTCGAAGCAGGTGTCAGGCGAGCCGTTTTGCTTGTACATCGGAAACACGACCAAATGCTCGATCCCGTCGCGGCGGTCGCGCTCGGGACGGAACGCCTCGATGGAGGTGGTGAAGTCCGGCTTTGCGAACCCGCCGGCAGTCCAGGCGCCGAGATCGGCGACGAGCGCGTCGAAGTAGTCCTGCTGGTGCGGGAAATGACGGCGAAGGCCCTGCACGCAGCGGACGACGCGCTCGACGAGCGCCGCGAGCCGCGCGGGCTCGTGGCGGGCGGTATCCACCGACCCGTCAGCCTCCTGCGTGAGCCGCAGCTCGGAAACCGCCTCTCGAAGCTCCGTCCAGCTGGGGTCTGCCTTTGCGGGTGAGGCGGGGCGGCGCTCCGCGGCGGCGAAGGCGGGCTCGGCCGCCCAGTAGACGAGGTTCAGCCAGAGATTGCGGTGGCCGAGCGCCTCGATGCAGTCGTCGCCGAAGAGGTCGGAGTCGGCGACGGCGACGACCCGGCCCTCGCCGTGGCGGACGACCGCCGCGAGCGGGGCGCCCGGGAGTGTGGCGGTTGCCGATGCCCGGGCGATGGGCTGGGCGCCGTTGTGAAGGGCGAGGGTCCCCGCGCGGTAAAAGCACGCGGCGTCGACGCGCGCGAGCAGATCGGAGCCGGCGTCCGCCGCGGCCGGCTCGAGCTCGGCCAGGATCCAGGAGGGCGCCTCGAGGTGATGCTCGTAGTCCTGAACGGTCGTGTTCTCGACCTCGATCCCGAAGCGGTCGAGGAGCTCGGAGAGGTTGTTTCCGTACTTGTCCTGTTCGGTTTCGGCGAGGACGACGAGCCCGCCTCCATTCGATACGAACGACTCGATGGCGTCGACTTCGCCGGCGGTCAGGAGCGGCGAGCCACCCGGAACCGTGGCCTCCCAGCGCTCCTCGGAGGGGTGGGCGATGACGAGCACGTCGGTGCCGTCGAGGATGCCGGAGTCGAGCGCGGCGTCGATGTTGGGCGTGACGTCGAAGTCGCCGGCTTCGAGGGCGCTCGCCGCCTTCGCGTAGGACGAGTCCCCGGGGTGGGCGGGCTGGATCGCCGCCGCGACTTCGGGACGGATGGTCCAAGCCTCGGAGTGCGCCTCGTCGAAGAGGACGTGGGCAATCTTGGCGCGATCGGTCATATGCAAAGCCTACGGGGGAGGAAAGGCGCTGTCAATGGCGTTTTCGAGCGGATTCGCGCAATAATTCACGGTATGGATATGTTGGATCGCAAGATTCTTGCGCTACTGATGGAAGATGGGCGGCGAACCTATGGCGACATCGCCGGCCGGGTCGACCTGACGGCCCCCTCGGTCAAGCGCCGGGTCGACCGGCTGCGGGGCTCCGGCGCGCTACAGGGCTTCACCGCGGTGGTCGACCACGCAGCGCTCGGCTGGCACACGGAGGCGCTGGTGGAGCTCTTCTTTCGCGCCGGCACAACGCTCGACGAGGTGGCCGAGATCCTCAAGGCGCACGCGGAGGTCGTCGAGGCCTGGAGCGTCACCGGCGAGGCCGACGCGATCGCGAGGGTGCGAACCGAGGACAACACGGACCTCGAGCGGCTGATCATCGACCTGCAGCGAAACGGCCTGGTCGAGCGCACCCGCTCACAGGTGGTGCTCTCCCGGCTGGTGGCGACTGGGGCGGCGGTTCGCTAGGCGCTCAGGGCTTCGCGACCGAGCGCAGGTGCGTGCGCACGCCGGCGCCGTAGCCGGTCGGGTGGCCGTTGTAGTTGGTGATGAGCGCCGGGCCGCCGTCGCATGTCCAGGAGCCGGAAGCGGTCGCATCCCAAGCCCAGGCCAGGTAGGAGACGCCGTGTTGGTCGGCCCAGCTCATGTAGGCGCGGGAGTAGGTGGAGTCGCAGTCGGTGTCGCCGAACTCGCCCGTGATCACCGGGAAGCGCTTGGCGAGGGGGCCCAGGACCTGCTTTCGGCAGTGAGGACCGCAGCCACCGAGGGGAGCCTCGTAGGTGTGCAGCGAAGCCGCGATGCGGTGGAGGGGATCGTGCGGGCGGTAGCGGGCCCACTTCGACAGGTCCGAGGTGTAGTCGAGGCCGGGGACCATGATCACGTTGCGGGCCCCGGCGCGGCGGATGGTGCGGACGAGCCGCTGGGTTCCTGCAGAGCGGTAATGCGGGACGTCGTTTCGGTAGTTGTCGGCGGTGATCTCGCACCCGTGCAGAAGGCAGTGCCAGCCAATGATGTTGGGCTCGTTGTAGAGGTCGAAGACGACCGCGCGGTCGCCGCCGTAGCGCTTGGCCAGCGAGCGCCAAAAGTCCGGGGCGTGGGAGAGGTCGGGGGCGGCGCGGAGTCCATCGGTTGCGTCGACCGCCGGCATCTGCTTCGGATCGACCACGTGGAGATCGAGGATCGGGTGGAGCCCCGCGTGCTCCAGGCGGTGGACGTAGACCGCGACGCGCTTGCGATATCTCGCTCCTCCCCATTGGCTCGGGACGCCGTTTAAGCCGAGCCAGCAGGCCTCGTTGAGCGGGACGCGGACCGCGTTGATCTGCCAGGTGAGCATCCGCGCGATCAGGGCGCGGGAATCGGGATGCCGGTAGTCCGGCGAGTCGGTGAAGCCGTAGCCCTCGGCGCAGGCGTACTCGGTTCCCGAGCGGTCGACGCCGAGCAGGCGGATCGTGTGGCCGCGCCCATCGACGAGGTGGTTGCCGGAGACCGAGACCGGCCCGGCGGAGGCGCTCGCCGCGGCTGCGCTCAGCCCGCTCAGAACAATGCCCACCATCGCGATCCAGAGCCCAAGTCTCCACGATTCCCTGCGCATGTCGAGATCTTACGCGCGCATCTCGTCACGTTGAAGATGGGAACATGTGTTCCTAATGGAAGTCGCACGATTGAAGCCACGCCAACAGGGCGACCTCGGCGAGCTCTCCGCCATGGACTGGTTGACGTCAAAGGGCGCGAATGTCTTCAAACCCGTCTTCCATAGTCCGAACATCGACTTGGTGGCGGAAGTTGAAGGGGGCCTCATCCGCGTCGAAGTCAAGACCTCCAGCCATCGCCGCAATGACCGATGGGGCGTTCTGATTTCCACCCGAGGTGGAAATCGGAGCTGGTCTGGACTGGTGAAATATTTTGACCCTGGCAGATGCGACTTTCTCTTCGTCCATGTCGGAGACGGTCGCCGGTGGTTCATCCCTACCCAGGCTCTGGAATGCTCATCCGGGCTGACCCTTGGCGGACCCAAGTACGCTGAATTCGAGATCGAGCCGGGACGAGCACTGCTCATCCCAGAGCTAGAATCCGGCGCCGATCCAGGGGGAGTACCGAAGCGGTCAACCGGGGCACCCTGTAAAGGTGCTGGCTCAGCCTTCGCAGGTTCGAATCCTGCCTCCCCCATCAAGCCTCCGCGCGCGGCTCCGTTCCGCCCCAACAAATTCGAGCGAAAGCTCGGGAAGGGCGGTTGCGCCGTGATCAATCAGAAGCGGCGTGTGACGCTACCGAACCGGGCCGTGGTCGAAGCTGGACTCCGAAACGGCGACCGTCTGGAGGTTCGAGCGGACCACCCCGGGCGCATCGTTCTCGAAAAGGCGGGGCTGCCGTTGTGGGCTGAGCCCGAGTAGGGGGTTGAAGGCGCGCCCGGCCCGGCGGCCGGGCTTCAGATCCGCTCGCGCAGGGTCTGCGTCTCGGGCAGCTGCTTCAGCTTCTTGAGGGTGTTGGTCTCGATCTGGCGGATCCGCTCACGGGTCACGCCAAAGGCCCTTCCGACCTCCTCGAGGGTAAGCGGCTCGTGCCCCCGCAACCCGTAGCGCAGCTCGATCACCTGGCGCTCGCGCTCGGGGAGCGCATCCAGCGCTCTCTGCACGCCTTCGCGGCGCAGGTTCTCGGTGGTCGTCTCGTAGGGCTCCTCGACGGACTCGTCGGCAACGAAGTCGCCGAGCTCTGACTCGTCCTCCTCGCCCACCGGCTTCTCGAGCGAAACCGGCATCTGCGCGACGCGCATGATGTCGCGCACCTCCTGGACCGTCCAGCCCAGCTCGGCGGCGGTCTCCGCGGGTTCGGGCTCGCGCCCCAGCCGCTGCACCAGCTGGCGGTCGACCTGGTTGACCCTGTTCAGCTTCTCGACCATGTGCACGGGGATCCGGATGGTCCTCGCCTTGTCGGCGATCGCCCGCGTGACCGCCTGGCGGATCCACCAGGTGGCATACGTCGAAAACTTGTATCCACGCCTGTAGTCGAACTTCTCGACCCCGCGGATCAACCCCAACGAGCCCTCCTGGATCAGGTCGAGGAAGGTCAGGCCGCGGCCGAGGTAGCCCTTGGCGATCGAGACGACCAGCCGGAGGTTCGCCTCCACCATGTGCTGCTTTGCGGCGACGTCGCCCCGCTCGATCCGCTTGGCGAGCACGACCTCCTGGGCGGCCGTCAACAGCTCGACCCGGCCGATCGAGCGCAGGTAGAGCCGCAGCGAGTCGAGGCTGGGCTCGACGGTCAGATCCAGCTCGGGCTTTCGCTTCTCGTCGGCATCGCCCTTCGCCTCCTTGTAGGCAGTGAGCCCGTCGGCAGCGATGACGTCAACGCCGTGCTCGATCAGATACGTGTGCAGGTGCTGCACCTGCTCCTTGGAAACCTCGACCTCCTCGAGGGTCGCGGCGATCTCCTCGAAGGTCAGGTGACCCTGCTCGTGCCCGCGAGCGATCAGCGCTCGGAGCTCCTCGACGGACTGAAGCGCTGGAAGGTCTCCCGATCCATTAAGCGCCTGGCCGGCGTTCTCCGCCCCTGCCTCTCGGTCTTCTACGACCAGTCCTCGCCCGGTTCCTGCCATTCCCCCATTCCTCTCCAATGGTGTCCTCTGGCGCGCGGAGTATGACATTTGTGCGCGCTGATACGTGTGAATTCCGCACGGTTTCCCTGGCTCTTTGGCCAGTTTCTGAAACGTTCCTCCGAGCGCGCGAGGGCCTCCCGGTAGCCTCCGTGGCGATGGATCCGAGCCGCTCCGTCCTCTCTGCCTCCACCCCCGACGTCCAATCGGGCCGCCCTGCCACCGAGGTCAGCCTGACCCGCGTCGGCGTCCGCGGCGTCGAGAAGGTGATCCGGGTGGCCAACGGCGACGGCCTCTACTTCGCCGAGCTCGAGTGCTTCGTCGATCTCAACCCGCGCCAGGCGGGCGTCCACATGTCGCGCTTCGAGGAGGTCGTCAACGAGGCGATCGACTCGGTGGTCCTTGGCGAAACGCTTCGCGCCGAGTCCCTGGCAGCGCACATCGCCCAGCAGGTTCGCGAGCGCCAGGGCGGGCTGCGCGCCGAGGTCTCGATCTCCGCTCGCTATCCCCAGATCGTCAACGCTCCCGCCTCGGGAATCCCCACCCAGGAGATCTACACGCTGCATGGAACAGCGGTCGCCTCCGAGCGCGGCACTCGAACCCTCACCGGCGTGGAGGCCCAGGGAATGACCGCCTGCCCCTGCGCCCAGGAGCTCCTTACCGGCCGTGCCCGCGATCGCCTCGTCGACGACGACTTCTCCGACGACGAGATCGAGCGCATCTTCCGGGCAGTTCCCGTGGCCACTCACAATCAGCGCGGGATCGGCACCCTGCACATCGGCTGCACCGAGCAGGTCGAGCTCGAGATCGACGCCCGCGAGCTTCTGCAGATCGTCGAGCAGTCGATGAGCTCCGAGATCTACGAGCTGATGAAGCGCTCCGACGAGGCCATTGTGGTCGAGAAGGCCCACCTGCGCCCCCGCTTCGTCGAGGACGTCGTCCGCGACATGGTCCGCCGGGTCTGGGAGACCTATCCGAGCATGCGCGACACCGCCTTCATCGCCGCCCGCCAGGAGAACCTCGAGACCATCCACCGCCACTCGGTGGTCGCCGAGCGCTCCGGCCAGCTCGCCGAGATCGCCGCGGAGATCGAGACCGGCGTCGGCTCGGTCGACCATCACCTGACGATGCGCGAATGGCTCGAGGCGCCGGCCGCGCCCGCGACGGGCTGACCTTTCAGTACTTCTTTAGGTCTCAGTCGTCCGCGGCGCCCGTGCGGCGCGACGATGCGCCTCCGCCTCGGCGATCCGCCGGCGCAGGCCGAAGAAGTAATCGGCGCCGGAGATGATCGTCGCAGCGACCGCCGCGTAGAGGGTCAGATCGACCCACAGCGGCGTCGGCTTGACGGCGATCAGGGCGAAGACCGCGACGACCTGAAGCGCCGTCTTGATCTTTCCCAGCCAGCTCGCCGCGATGACCACCCCGCGCTCGGCCGCGAGTGAGCGCAGCCCGGTGACCGCGAACTCTCGGGCGATGATCACCATCGCCACCCAGGCTCGGATGCGGTCGAGCGACACCAGCGAGACGAGCGCTGCCGTAATCAGGAGCTTGTCGGCGAGCGGGTCCATCAGCTTGCCGAACGTGGTGATCTCCTTGCGCCGGCGCGCGATGTATCCGTCGAGGCCGTCGGTCAGCGCCGCCACGGCGAATACCGCCGCCGCGATGACGTCGCCCTGGCTGGTTCCTTCGAGAAGTGCGACTACGACCACCGGCACGGCGACGATGCGCAGCACCGTGAGCACGTTCGGCACGTTGAGCGGAAACACGGTCGGCTCGTTAGGTTAGGGCCGTGGCCGTCGACTACGTCTACCGCATCGAGCAGCCGCACGTGTCAGGCCAGCTGGCGAAGGTGTGCGCCCAGATCGCCGATTCGAACGGCGTGATCGGCGACATCGTCACGCTGTCGGTGGGCCGCGACCGCTCGATTCGCGAGGTCTCGGTCGAGGTGCGCGATCACGGTCAGGCGAAGCGCATGGCCGGCAACCTGGCCCAGATGGAGGGAGTGAAGGTCCTGACCTACTGGGACCGCGCCCTCCAGGCCCACGAAGGCGGAAAGCTCATGGTCAACGTCCGCAGGGAGATGAAGACCCTCCAGGACATGCGCGACGTCTACACGCCCGGCGTCGCCCGGGTGTGCACGATGCTCGCCGAGCAGCCCGAGCTCGCCGGCCGGTTCACCATGATCGGCCGCACCGTCGCGATCGTCACCAACGGCACCCGCGTCCTCGGCCTCGGCAACATCGGCGCGGTGGCTTCGATGCCCGTGATGGAGGGCAAGGCGATGTTCTATCGCCAGATGGCGGGGATCTCGGCCATTCCGATCCTGCTCGACACCGAGGACACCGACGAGTTCGTGAGCACCGTCGAGCGCATCGCTCCCGGCTTCGGCGGCATCCACCTCGAGGACATCAAGGTGCCCGAGTGCTTCGAGATCGAGCGCCGGCTGATCGCGAGCCTCGACAAGCCGGTGATGCACGACGACGTCCACGGCACGGCGGTCGCCACCCTCGCCGCGGCGCTCGTCGCCTGCGAGCAGACTGGCTTGGAGCTCGATGCCGCCACCGTCGGCCAGATCGGCCTGGGCGCAGCGGGCCTGGGCATCGCGACCCTCATGGTGCAGGCGGGCGCCAAGGCGGTCCTGGCATCGGACCCCAACGAGGGCTCGCACGAGCGCGCGCGCGAGCGTGGGATCGAGGTGACTTCCTTCGAGGACGTGATGGAGCGCGCCGACCTGGTGGTGGCGACCACCGGCGTCCCCGGCCTGATCAAGCCCGAACAGGTGCGAAAGGGCCAGGTGATCTTCGCGCTCACCAACCCCGATGCGGAGATCGCCCCCCGCGACGCTCTCGCCGCCGGCGCGTCGTTTGCTGCCGACGGCTCGCTCGTCAACAACGCCCTGGGCTTCCCAGGAATCTTCCGCGGCGCGCTTGCCGCTGGAGCCCGGGAGATCTCCACCGAGATGAAGCTCGCCGCCGCCCGCGCGATCGCGGGCGTGACCGAGCAGGCCGAGCTCGTGCCCGACGCGCTGGATCCCAAGGTCCACGCCGAGGTGGCGGCCGCGGTGGAGAAGGCGGCTACGGAGGAGGGGCTCGCCAGGCCCGAGAGGGTGCCGGCCGGGCTATAGGCCCGCTGCGGCCTTTGCTCTCGCGATTGCGCCGTCCAGCATCTCCTCGGTCAGCTTGCCGGTGAACGTGTTCTGCTGGCTCGGGTGAAAGGAGCCGACGAGGGTGAATTCGCCGACGAGCGCCTCGGCGCCGTGCCCGAAGCGCGGACGAGGCTTCGGGACCGGCGAGCCCAAAGCCCCGAGCGCCCGAAGCGCGCCGTCCCAGGCGTAGGCGCCGAGGGCCAGAATCGCCCGCGCGGCGGGGAGCAGCTCGAGCTCGCGGGCCAGGTAGGGCAGGCACGTATCGCGCTCGGCCGTGGTGGGCTTGTTCGCCGGCGGCGCGCAGCGGTTGACGGCGCTGATCCAAACGCCGGCGAGCCGCAGGCCGTCATCCGCGCTCTCCGAGCGAGGCCGATTGGCCAGCCCGGCCCGGTGAAGCGCGGCGTAGAGCCAATCGCCCGACCGGTCGCCGGTAAACATCCGCCCCGTCCGGTTTGCCCCGTGCGCCGCGGGCGCGAGCCCGACGACGACCAGCGGGCCGAGGGGGTCGCCAAAGGCGGGCAGCGGGCGCGCCCAGTAGGCCTCGCCGGCGTAACGGCGCGGCGGCGTCAGCGCCACCTGCTCGCGCCATGCGACGAGCCGCGGGCACAGCCGGCAGCGAGTGATTTCCCGCTCCAGCTTTTCCAATGCCTCGAGATCGCCTGCCATCGCCCCAGGCTACGCGCGCGGCCTCGGCCGGCGTCCAGGCATAGGATCGGCCCATCGCCGCCAAGCCCGCCAAGGACTCCCACTCCGTCCTCGTGAAGTGGATGAGCATCGCCGACTCGAACTCCGCCGGCTTCGTTCACGGCGGGGTGGTCATGAAGCTCTGCGACGAGGCGGCGGGGATCTCGGCGATCCGCCACTCGGGGCTCCGCGTGGTCACCGCGGCCATGGACCGGATGACGTTCATCAGTCCCGTCAGCATCGGCATGCTCGTCACCTGCAGGGCCTCGGTGAACGCCGTTTGGCGGAGCTCGATGGAAGTCGGCGTTCGCGTGGAGGCCGAGAACCCCCGCACGGGTGAGCGGGCGCACAGCTCCACCGCATACCTCACGATGGTCGCGCTCGACGACGAGGGACGGCCGGCAGAGGTCCCCGACCTCCTCGCCGAGTCAAGCGTGGAGGAGCGCCGCCAAGGCGAGGCGGAGCTGCGCCGCCGAAACCGCCTGGCCGAGCGCGACGAGATCCTCGGCGAGCGCGACGGCACCGGCCGAGGAGCGCACGAAAAGCCCTGAAGCGCGGCGTTCGCGCGCAGCGCTGCAGCCATGCGCTCGTGCGAGCTGGCGCTAACCTGACCGGCGGCGGCGCCGACCGGCCGCCCCACTCGACCGTGAGGGTCGTCCCCATGTCAGAGACCGCGACTTCCAAGCTCCGCAAGCTCGCGATCGTCCCGGCCTACAACGAGGGCGGGATGGTCGGCCGCGTCGTGCGCGACATCTGCCGCGAAGCCCCGGACTTCGACGTCCTCGTGGTCGACGACGGCTCTGCGGACGGCACCGCCGCCGAGGCGGAGGCCGAGGGCGCAACCGTCATTCGCCATCCCTTCAACCTCGGGATCGGGGGCGCCGTGCAGTCAGGCTACAAGTACGCGCTTCGCGAGAACTACGACGTCGCAGTCCAGGTCGACGGCGACGGGCAGCACAAGCCCGGCTATCTGCCCGAGCTCCTCGAAGCTCTCCATACCGACGGTCACGCCGCCGACATGGTCTGCGGAAGCCGATTCCGCGGCGACCCCGGCTACAAGGTGCCGCTGGGGCGGCGGCTCGGGAACCTGATCTTTTCCGTCGTGCTGACGGCGATCACGCGCCAGCGGATCACCGATCCAACCTCGGGCTTTCGGATGACCAACCGGCGCGGGATCGAGCTCTTCGCGCGCGACTATCCGCATGACTACCCGGAGGTCGAGGCGATACTGATGCTGAACGCGCACCGGTTGCGCCTGCACGAGGTGCCCGTGCGGATGAACGCCCGCGGCTTCGGACGCAGCTCGATCGACTATCCGCGAAGCGCCTACTACATGGCGAAGGTGCTGCTGGCGATCTTCGTGGGGCTGTTCCGCCGCCGGCCCACTCCCGAGGCCGGCCCGTGATCATCCTCGCGGCCCAGGAGCACAATCTCTCCTCCGCCTCCAGGATCGCGGCCCTGGCGCTGACCGCAGTCGGCTTTGGCGTCGTCCTCGAGCTCGTTCGCCGACGCCGCCTTGTGGAGCGCTACGCGCTCCTTTGGATGCTCGTCTCCATTGCGCTCCTGGTCCTTGCGGTCTGGAACCAGCTGCTCAACTGGCTGACCAATGTCTCCGGGTTTCAGGTCCCGGCCAACTTCCTTTTCGCGGCCGCGTTCGGGGTCGTCTTCTTCCTGTTGCTCCATTTCTCGGTCGCGATCTCACGACTCTCGGAGGAGACGAAGATGCTGGCCCAGGACGTCGCCCGCCTCGACTACGAGCTGCGCAAGGCCCGAAACGGGACGGCAACGGCCAACGGCGTCGATCCCCGGGAGCCCGAGGCGGCAGACGAAGTCGCGGCAAGCGAAGCCGACAGCGGCTAGCGAAGCAGGGCGCGGACGGCGCGCCAGTACGCCCCCAGCAGCCCCGCGAGCACCCGCGAGCGCGAGGCGGTTCCTAGGAATGCGGAGTCGAGCTCCGCGGTCAGGTGCGATGCGAACTCGGATGCGCTGACCACCCGCGTGCGCTGGATCTCCCGGCGCTCGCTCAGGTGGCGGGGAAGGCCGCGCAGGGTGTCGGCCAGCGCGCCCCGCCGCTGGCCTCCCCACCGGTTGACGATGGCCACGGGCCAGAGCGCGAGGTCGGTCGCGATAAGCGCGGGCACGAGCAGGGCCAAGAGGGCGGCGGGATAGGTACGGATCAGCGTCGCCCAGCGGTTGCGCTCGAGGTAGCGCCACTTTGCCTTGCCCTTGTCGAAATCGTAGTCGTGGTCGACGGCGGCGTCCCTCGCCACTCCCAGCCGCCCGCCGGTGAGCCGGATCCGTAGCGACAGGTCGACGTCCTCGTGGTAGAGGAAGAAGCCGCCGGCAAAGCCGCCAAGTCGCTCAAGCTCGGTTCTTGGGATCGCGAGGCATGCTCCCGAGGCAAAGCCGGGTTCGGAGGGCTCTGCGGGCAACGAGGAGACGGGATCGCCCGCGCCGCCCGCCCAGGCGATCCCCGTGAAGTGGACGACCCCGCCTCGGGTGTTGATCTCGGCGCCATCCTTGGCGGTGACGAGACCCTGCCACGCCGACCAGCCGCTGCCGTTCTCCGCGGGCGCAACGATCGCGTCGCGAAAGCCCTCCTGCGGAACTGCGTCGGGGTTCAGGAACAGGACGACCTCGCCACTGGCCACGGCGGCGCCCCGGTTGGACGCCTCGCCATAGCCGAGGTTGGCGCCCGTTTCGATGATGGCCGCGGACGGCGCCAGCGCGCGCGCCCGCTTTGCCGAGTCGTCGCTAGACGCGTTGTCGACGACGATCAGCTCGTCGCCGTCGCGGAGCTCAGCGGCAAGCGCCGGAAGCGTTCGCTCCAGCGCAGCGGCGCTGTTGTAGGTGACGATGACGACCGAGAGTGAGGCCACTCAGGCTCATCTAAGCCTTGCCCAGGACCTCGCGGATCCGGGCTGTGTCAGGAAAGGCCTCGGCGCGAGCGATCTTGCCCTCGCGCAGCTTGTAGAGCCAGCAGATCGTGCCCTCGAAGCGGCCGCCCTTGGCCTTGGCGTTGACCCTGGCGATGACCGCGACGTGATCGTCGTCGGCGCCCAGGATCATCTCGGGCTTCGCCGTGAACTCGTCGAAGCTTCCCCGCAAGAGGAGCATCGCGTCGCTGACGCCCTCCGGCCCCTCATGCGTGCCGCCCCACGGAAGCGTCTCGGGGAACACGACCTTGCCGTCGGGCGTGAAGCGCGCCGCGGCCTTATCCATGTCGCCGGCGCTGAACGCCTCCCAGAGCTTCTCGATCACATCGACGTTGTCTGCCATCCCCATCCTCCGCGGTTATATCGGCGCTGTCGGTGGCGCAAAGCCGGCGAGCGGATTTGAACCGCTGACCCCTTCATTACGAGTGAAGTGCTCTACCAGCTGAGCTACGCCGGCGCGTTGCGGGAGTGTATTTGAGGAGCTTTAGCTCCGAATCCAGCATGTAAGGACGGCGAAGCCGTCCGCAAGTGATTGAAGAACGACCACCCGCCCTACTACTCGCCTTCGGCGAGGCGATAGCCCACGCCGCGAACCGTGAGCACGAGCTCGGGGTCCTGCGGGTCGCGCTCGATCTTCTGGCGCAGGTTGGAGATGTGCACGTCGCAGGCGCGCACATCGCCGGAGAACTCCGACTGCCAGAGCTCCTCCATGATCTCCAGGCGGCTGAAGACCTGTCCGGGGCGGTCGGCGAGCAGGCGAAGCACCTGGAACTCAGAGCGGGTCAGGTTTACGGGGTCGCCGCGCACCGTCACCAGGTGGCGGGCGAGGTCGATCCTGACCTGGCCGGCGTCGATCGTCTTCGCCTCGCTCGCGGAGACGCCGCGGTCGAGCTCGCGGCGGCGAAGCTGCGCCCGCACGCGGCCAAGGAGCTCGCGAACCGAGAAGGGCTTGGTGACGTAGTCGTCGGCGCCCACCTCGAGGCCGACGACCTTGTCCACCTCGGCGTCCTTGGCGGTCAAGAGGATGATCGGCACCGGGCTGCGGGCGCGGACGTCGCGGCAGAGGTCGAGGCCGCTGCGCCCGGGCATCATGATGTCGAGGATCAACAGGTCGAAGTCGAGCCCGTCGCCCGCGAGCTTGCCGTCGGCGTCGTCGCCGTCCTCGGCCACGGTGACGTCGAAGCCCTCCTGCCGCAGCGCGTAGCCAACCGCATCGCGGACCGAGGGCTCATCGTCGGCGACAAGTATGCGGCCGCTGCTCACGAGGATCCGCCGCGGGTTCTCATGCGACCGGGGTCGCCGCCGGCTTGGCCGCGCTCAACCGCACCCAGAAGGTGCTGCCGATGCCGACCTTCGACTCGACGCCGATCTCGCCGCCCATGACGTCGACCATCTTCCTCGCGATCGAAAGGCCGAGGCCGAATCCCTCCTGCTCGAGCGAACCTGATCCCCGGTAGAAGCGCTCGAAGATCCTCCCGACCTCGTCGGGGGCGATGCCCTTGCCCGTGTCAGCTACTTCAATCAAAACCTGGTCCACGCCGTCGCGGCGCGCGCGAAGCGTAACCGCGCCCGGCGGAGCCGTGTTCTTGAACGCGTTGGTCAGCAGGCCGATGAGCACCTGGCGCAGGAGCACGGCATCGCCCTGCGCCGCAAGATCTGCCTCCAAATCCAGCTTGACCTCGATGCCGTCGGGACGCGTCACGGCCTGGGCCGCGTCCTCGATGACGATCCCAACGTCGAGGGGCTCCGAGCCCCCCTCGCCGACCGCCTCCATCCTGGCCAGCGTCAGAAGCGACTCGGTCAGGCGCGTGATCCTCTCGGCGTCCGCCTCCAGGCGGCCGAGGAAATGCTCGCGTGCCTCGGGATCGTCCTTGGCGCCGGCGCGCAGGACCTCGATCGCTCCCGAGAGCCCCGCGATGGGGTTGCGAAGCTCGTGGGCCGCGTTGGAGACGAACTCGCGCTCGGCGATCTCGCGGCGAAGCTGGTCGGTGCGGTCGCGAACGACGGCCAGCACGGCTCCCTCCGCCGGGAGCTTGGTCATCGCGAGGGCGTACACCTTGTCCCCCACCCGTACCGCGTCGCCCTCCACCGAGCCACGGGAATCGGCACGGCGAAGCCACGGCATGAGCGCCTCCAAAACTCGGCCGTCGGCGAGCACCAGGTCGGCGGCCGCCGGGTTTTGAAAGCGCGCCTCGCCGCCGGGACCGGCCACGATCACGGCGTCGTCGAGGGCGTCGAACATCGCGCTCAGGCGGTCGCGCTCCGAGCGCAGGGCGATAAAAGTTTCCGAGAGGGCGATCCTCATGGTCTCCAGGGCCTGGCCGAGCTCGGAGATCTCGTCGCTTCCCCGGATCTCGGCAAGCGGCACGTCGAGGCGCCCCTCGGCGATACGGGCGGCTCCGCCGGCGAGGCGCTTGACCCGCGTGGTGATGACGCTGGCGATGAGGGCTCCGAGGACGACTGCCACCAGCACCGCGATCGCGGTCGCGGTCAGCCGGTCGCCGCGCAGGGCCTTGAGCGCCTTGGAGACAGTGCCTGCGCGCTCAGCCCGGGACAGCACCGCGCCGTCGAGCTGTCCCTTGCGGAACACCGGCACCGAAACCACCGTGATCGACCCGGGTAGGTCGTCGGTCGCACGGTTTCCCGAGAGGGCTGCTGCGAGGGCGGGCTGACGACCGGGCACCTCCTGGAGGTCGAGCCCGTTGGCGATCCGCGGCGTGATCAACTTGCCGTGGCGGTCGAACACCCATCCTGAGAACGCGGGATCGTCGAAGGAGGAGAGGATGACGGGAGCCTCCGATGCGGGCCGGGCCCCGACCCGGTCGGCTAGCCGGACGGTGCGTCCCACCGCGATCTCGGAGGAGCTCTGCGCCGCAGCACCCTCGCTGGAGCCGCTCGCCAGAACGTAGGAGAGGCCCGCGGCAATCAACGCGACCGCCGCGAACGCCAGCGCGAGGTAGGTCCGCACGCCGACGGCGCGGCGGTGCGGCCTGCGGTGCCCTCTCGACGATCTCGTGCTCACCCCGATCCTCTCCGCGCCATGGTAGGTCGCAGGGCGGAGGGCCCTGACTCATCTAGAGGCTTGATGGGGGTTAGGCGCGTGCGCGGGGGCGCCTGGAAGCGAGCTGGGCGCGCTCGACGCGCGAAGCCCGTACCAGAAGGTACGGGCGAGTCGCGGAGAGCCCGATCCAGCGACGCTGCCCAGGCGTCATCC
>JBBRYM010000016.1:0-66391 GCA_038237625.1 Solirubrobacterales bacterium
CCACGCGGCGTTGCTGCGTCACGCTTTCGCGCATTGCGCAAGATTCCCCACTGCTGCCTCCCGTAGGAGTCTGGGCCGTGTCTCAGTCCCAGTGTGGCTGATCGTCCTCTCAGACCAGCTACCCATCGTAGCCTCGGTGAGCCGTTACCTCACCGACTAGCTAATGGGCCGCGGGCCCCTCCCAAAGCGGAGGCCGAAGCTTCCTTTGCTCAGCGAGCTCGTGCTCGCTGGACATATCCGGTATTAGCCCGAGTTTCCTCGGGTTGTCCCGGTCTTCGGGGCAGGTTACCCACGTGTTACTCACCCGTTCGCTGCTTTGCCCCGGGGCAAGCCCCGGTTCGTCGCTCAACTTGCATGTGTTAGGCACGCCGCCAGCGTTCGTCCTGAGCCAGGATCAAACTCTCCGTGAAAAGTGACTTGAGGGTTTCAATCCGAACGTTTGTGTCACAAACGCACGGTTCCTCTGTCTTCATTGAGAGTTGCCATGCCTGGCGTGGCCCCCGCGGTACACCTGTGGGGGCCGGCATGACGGGTTCATAGCTCCCGGGCGAGGGTACGCACGGGAGCCGGACCTGTCGCGAACCACGAGCCCAAGGGCCCGTGTTCGCGCGCTGCTCAGTTTTCAAAGACCGCTGTGCGCGCCGTCGGGTGATTCCCGGCGAGCGCACCTGCCTCAAGGGCGACCAGCGAGTATATCGACGGCCGGGCGAGCGCGCAAGGCCCTCGCCTGCCGCGCGTTGTGCCTAGGCCGAGCGCACCCGCACTCGCGCAAACCTGCGCTTGCCGAGCTGGATGATGGAGCCGTCGAGCTCGCCGGCGGGAACATCCAGGCGGTCGCCGGGCGCAACCGCCTCGTCGATCTTGACCCCGCCCTGGGCCAGGAGGCGCCTGGCCTCGCTGCGGCTGACGCCGAAGGCCGTGCCCAGCGCTTCCGGAAGGTGGACCTGCCCCTGCTCATCGGCGCTCAACTCGATCTCCGGGACGTCCTCGGGAACCTCGCGGCGCACGTGCACCTTGTCGAAGTGGGCCTCCGCGCGGGCCCCTGCGCCTTCGCCGTGAAACCGATCGACAAGCCTGTGCGCGAGCTCCCGCTTGGCCTCGGCAGGATGGCGATCGCCGTCGTGCGGGGTGCCCAGCAGCAGCAGCTCGTACTCGGGCAGCGCCTCGTCGGGAATGCTCATGAGCTTGCCGAACATCTCGTCGGGCGGGTCGCTCACTCCCACGTAGTTCCCGAATGACTTGCTCATCTTGCGGACCCCGTCGGTCCCAACCAGCAGCGGTGTGGTGAGGACCGACTGCGCGGGGACCCCGAAGCTCTCCTGCACGTCGCGCCCGAAGAGCAGGTTGAAGGTCTGGTCGGTGCCGCCGATCTCGACGTCCGCTTTCACCGCCACCGAGTCGTAGCCCTGAAGCACCGGATAGAGCAACTCCAGGGCCGAGATCGGCTGGGCTGCCTGCATCCGCTTGGTGAAATCGTCACGCTCGAGCAGGCGGGCGACCGTGAACCGGCGTGCGAGGTCGAAGATTTCCTCGCTTCGCATCTCCAACCATTCGCTGTTTTGTCGCACCTCCACTCGCTCGCGGTCAAGGACCTTGAAGGCCTGCTCCTGGTAGGTCGCGGCGTTGGTCTCGATCTGCCCGGGCGTCAGCACAGGCCGCTCGCCGGAGCGGCCGCTCGGGTCACCCACCCTCGCCGTGTAGTCACCGACGATGAGCACGACCGTGTGGCCCGCGTCCTGGAAGGCACGCAGCTTGTTCAGCACGACGCAGTGGCCGAGGTGGATGTCGGCCGTGGTGGGGTCAATGCCCAGCTTGACTCGCAGGGGTCGCCCGGACTCGAGCTGCTCTGCCAGGCGGCCGGCGGGCAGCGCGTCCACGGTGCCTCGCAAAAGAGATTGGAGCTGATCGGTCGAGGCTTCCATCGGTGCCGCGGCATCCCGGTAGGTGCCTGCGCCGCCAATCCTAGACGGACGGCTGCAGGCTGCACCCGGCAGGGCGCCGGAGGCGATGTTCTAGACTGCCCCGCGGCCAGGGTTGATGCTCTTCGCCCCCGGCCGCCGCGCCTTGTTGCGCTTGAAGCCACCCCCGCCGGGCAGCGTCTGCGGCAATTGTCCGGCGGCCAACACGCACCCGATCGATGAGAACCAGGCGCAGATTCACACTCAGATCGGCGGACCCCACCGGCAACGGCGGGCCGCGAACGAAGCCAAGGCTGAAGAAGCTCCGGGTCGCGCTCGTCCTCGCCGGACTGGCGGTCTTGGCTTTCGTCTCCTGGATCTTCGGGATCATGATGGCGGTCGCTCAAGACCTCCCCCAGCTCGAGGATCGCGCCCAGTACGCGCGCGCCAAGAACTCGGTGATCTACGACCAGTACGGCCACCGCCTGGCCACCCTCACCAACAACGCGGGCCGGATCCTCGTCAAATCGAAGGACATCGCGCCGGTCATGAAGGAGGCCACGGTCGCGATCGAGGACAAGCGCTTCTACGAGCACCGTGGCGTCGACTGGCTGGGCATCGCCCGCGCGGTCAAGGCCGACATCACCGGCGGCGCGACTCAGGGGGCCTCCACCATCACCCAGCAGTTCGTGAAGAACGCGTTGCGCGCCCAGCAGAGCCGCACCGTCTTCGAGAAGCTCCGCGAAGCCGCGCTGGCGTATCACCTCGAGCGCCAGTGGTCGAAGGACAAGATCCTCACCGAGTACCTGAACGAGATCTACTTCGGCGAGGGCGCGTACGGAATCGAGGCTGCCGCCAAGACCTACTTCGGCTGGGATCACCCCGGTTGTGGCGCTCCCAAGCACCGCTGCGCGTCGGAGCTCTATCCCTGGGAGGCGGCAATGCTGGCGGGAATCATCTCCTCCCCCACCGGCTACGACCCAAAGACCAATCCCGACGCCGCCAAGGCTCGCCGCGCCCAGGTTTTGGCCGACATGGCCGACCAGGGCTACATCACCACCACCGAGGAGACCGAGTACGGCCAGCAGAAGCTGCCCCAGCCCGATCAGATCCGCGCGTCGGTTCAGAGCTCGAAGGCGCCCTACTTCACCACGTGGCTTCGCCAGCAGCTCGTTGACCTCTACGGGGCGGGCGAGGCGCTCTCGGGCGGGCTTCACATCACCTCCACCCTCGACCTCGACCTCGAGAACCAGGTTCAGTCCATCATCGACAGCCGCCTCTCGGGCCTCGGCCCCTCGGCCGCAGCGGTGGTCATCGATAACAACACGGGCGGGATCCGGGCGATGGTCGGCGGCCTGGGCTACAAGGTCGACCCGTTCAACGTCGCCGCCTATGGCGCCCGCCAGCCGGGATCCTCTTTCAAGCCGTTCACGCTCGTGACGGCCCTGGAGCAGGGTCACTCGCCGGACCAGGTCTACGCCTCGGCGCCGCAGCAGCTGCCATTCAAGGTGGAGCTGACCAGGCACGGCAAGACGAAGGTCCTGAACGACACGTTCAACGTGTCCAACTACGGCGACGAATACCTGGGGTCGGCCTCGATCTCCACCGCCACCACCTATTCCGACAACTCCGTGTACTCCCAACTAGGGATGCAAGTGGGCCCGGTGAACATCGCGGACACCGCGCAGAAGATGGGCATCACGAGCGACCTGGCGAGCGAGTTCAAGTACTCGGTGAACGGCGGGCCGTTCACCCCCTACAACCCGGCGCTGATCCTCGGCGGCCTGCAGACCGGCGTCAACCCACTCGAGATGGCTCACGCATACGAGACCCTCGCCGAGAACGGCCAGCTCGTCTCGGGCTCGATGGCCGCGAGCAAGGGCGCGCCCGTCGGCGTCGAAAAGGTCACTGACGAAAACGGCAAGCTGGTCGCCCCCGACGGCGGCAGCAGCGGCCAGAACGAGCCGCAGCTACAACAGGTGATCGATCCGGCTGCGGCGCAGACCGCGAAGTCGATCCTCGAAACCGTTGTTCAGAACGGGACCGGCGTCCGCGCGAATACGGGAGACGTCGGCGAGTTTGGCAAGACCGGCACAACCACCAACAACGGCGACGCCTGGTTCGTCGGCGCCACGCCGGCCATCACCGTCGCCGTCTGGGTCGGCTTCCCCGACAGCGTCAAGCCGATGACGACCGAGTACAACGGCGGTCCCGTCGACGGCGGAACCATCCCCGCTGAGCTCTTCAACTCGATCGTTCACGCCTATGAGGATCTGAAGGCCAGCCGCCCGACCGGACCCACGTCGACAACCTCGGGCTCAGCGTCCTCGGGCTACACGGCGCCGTCCCTTCCGACCACGACCCCAACGACGGCGACCGCGCCCGCCGCCCCGGACACCACTGGCGGCACGGGTGGCGGGACGGCGCAGCAGGCGCCGGCGACACCGGCGACCCCACCTCCCAGCGCCGGCGGCACCGCGCCCCCCAGCGGTGGCGGTGTGGGCGCGGGCTAGACCGTCGCGCGAACCGGGCCCGCGGGCCGGCTGAGGTACTCGCTGTCCGCGGCGCAAAAGCGCCAGGGGTAGTCGACGGCGCGGCTGATCCCGATGCGAGGGCCGACGACAACCTCGACGTCCTGCCACGCGCCCTCGGCCGCTCGCAGCTCGAACGGCGGTTCGGTGAGCGAGAGCCCGTTGACACCCAGTCCCATCCCAAGTGCCTGCGTGAGCTTCCCCGGGCCCGAGCACAACTCGCGGCGGTCGCTGCGCCTGCGCCGAGCGATCATCGCGTCGGTGCCCACTGTGGGCTCCAGCGCGCGGATCAGGACCGCTGCAGCGCGGCCCTCCGGCTCGCAGACGGCGTTCAACAAGTAGTGCACTCCATAGGAGAAGTACACGTAGGCCAACCCGGGCAAGCCGAAGAGCACGGCGTTTCGGGTCGTGGGCCCGTTGTAGCCGTGGCAGGCCGGGTCGTCGGAGTCGTAGCTCTCCGTTTCGACGATCACTCCTCCGCTGCCTTCGTAACGCAGCGTGCAGCCGATGAGCTCGCGCGCGACCTCGTGAACCGAGCGATCGAAGAATTCAGGCCCGAGCGCCGTCAAGGGCTCTCGGCGTGAACCGAGTCGAGAGCGCGGTGGGCCGCCGCCAGTTGCCGCGTAAGCGGCTCGGCTCCCGTGCCTCCCGCGGAGACCTTCGAGTCCAGCCACGCCCCTTCGGCCAGGACCTCGTAATACTCGTCGTCGAGCAGCGGCGAAATCTTCGCCACCTCCGCGCGATCGAGCCCGGAGAGGGAAACGTCACGCTCGAGCGCCAGCCGAACCAGGTCGCCGACAACGCCATGGGCCTGGCGGAACGGCATCCCCTTGCGGACCAGCAGGTCGGCGACGTCGGTGGCCGCCACCATCTCGTCGGCGGCGGCGGAAGCCATCCGCTCGCGATCGAAGCTGATGCCCGCGAGCATCCTCTCCGCCGCCTCGAGGCAGAGCTCGACGGTGTCGGCAGCGTCGAAGAGGGCCTCCTTGTCCTCTTGTAGATCCTTTGAGTAGGAGAGCGGCAGCGCGTGCAGGACGCCGAGGAGGCGGCTCAGCGACGAGGCGACGCGCGGCGCCTTGGCCCGCAGGAGCTCCGCTGCGTCGGGGTTCTTCTTCTGCGGCATGATGCTCGACCCCGAAGAGAAATCGTCGGCCACCGAGCAGAAGCCGAATTCCTGGCTCGACCAGATCACGAGCTCGGAACCCAGCCTCGACAGGTGCGTCGAGCACACGCTCGCCGCGTACAGGTAGTCGAGCGCAAAGTCGCGGTTGGAGACGGCGTCGATCGAGTTCGGCGAGGGGCGCGCGTAGCCGAGCTCGGCTGCCGTCGCATCGCGATCGAGATCCCAGTTGAGCCCCGCCAGCGCGCCCGAGCCAAGAGGCATCGCCTGGGTGGAGCGGGCGGCGAAGTCGAAACGAATTGCATCGCGCTCGAGCATCCAGAAGTAGGCGAGCAGATGGTGGCCGAGGTAGACCGGCTGGGCACGCTGAAGGTGCGTATAGCCGGGCAACCGCCAGTCGCGGTGAGCCTCGGCGAGCGCCAGCAGCCTCGCCATCAACTCGGCGACGAGCTCGCCCGCGCGCTCGGCGCGCGCCCGCACGTGCAGCGTCAGGTCGGTGGCGACCTGGTCGTTTCGCGAGCGCCCGGTATGGAGCTTGCCCCCCACGGGACCGGCGAGATCCGTGATCCGCCGCTCGATCGCCATATGGATGTCCTCGTCGGAGTCCGCGAATGGGAACTCCCCTGCTTCGAGCTCGCCGGCCACCGAGTCGAGTGCCTGCTCCAGCTGTGTGGCCTCGTCGCCGCTCAGAACGCCGGCACGCTGGAGGGCATGGACATGAGCGCGCGAGCCGGCGACGTCCTCGCGCCACAGCCGCCGGTCGAACGCGATCGAGGCGTTCATCCTCGCGAAAAGGGGGTCCTGCGGATCTTCAAGCCGGGTCATCGTCGCCAGGATAGGCCGGGCGCGGCGGGCGCAGGCTCAGCTCCAGTGGCCGCGCAGGGCCTCGGCCAGAGCCTCGGACACGCGCTCGACCTCAGGCTCGCCCATCGCGCCGAAGAACGGCAGTGCCAGCGACCGCGCCGAGGCCTCCTCGGCGATCGGAAACTCCCCGCCAGAGAAGCCGTAGAGCTCACGGTAGTGAGGCATCAGGTGGATGCACGGCAGATAGGCCTTGGATGCCACCCCGCGCCGGTCGAGATCGGCGATCACGGCGTCGCGATCGGCGCCGGAGGGCAGCCTGACGGTGTAGACGAACCACGTGCGGCGCTGCGGTTCAGGCGCCGCGGCAGGAAGCACGAGCTTGGCAGGGTCGCCCTCCCCGGCGCGAGCGGCGCCGTCAAGTGCTTTCAGGCGGTCGCAGTAGAGCTCCGCCACACGCTCGCGCGCTGCGAGAAGCTCTTCGAGCCGCTCGAGCTGGGCGATGCCGATGGCCGCCTGGATCTCCGTGAGCCGGTAATTCCAGCCGAGCCGGTCGTGATCCAGCCAGTCCATGTCGATGGCTCGCCCCTGATTGCGAAGGCTGCGCAGGCGGGAGGCGCTCTCGGCCCCCGAGGGGATCAGCATGCCTCCCTCGCCGGTCGTGATCTGCTTGTTGGCGTAGAAGGCGAACGCCGCCAGGTTGCCTCTGGCCCCAACGGTCCGACCCTCGTGGTCGCGAGCACAGAGTGACTCGCAGGCATCCTCGAGGACACCGAGATTGCGGGCCAAGGCAAGCTTTTCAAAGGACTCGATGGCCGCCGCGTGGCCGAAGATGTGGACCGGCAGGATTCCCGCGGTCCCCTCCCCCACGACCGCCTCGGCGGCGCCCGGATCGAGGTTGAGGGTCAGGGGGTCGACGTCGGCGAAGACCGGTGTGACCCCCTCGTAGAGCAGGCAGTTGGCGGAGGCAACGAAGCTGAACGGTGATGTGACGACCTCATCGCCCGGGCCCCAGCCCAGGTCGCGAACCCCGAGGTGCAGCGCGGCCGTGCCCGAAGACACCGCCACGGCATCCTCGGCACCGATCGCAGCGGCGAAGCGGCGCTCGAATTCGTCCTGCATGGGGCCGAGCGAGAGCTGACCCGAACGCAGCACCTCGAGCACCAGCTCCTGCTCGCGCGGGCCGATGTCCGGCCGTGCCAGCGGTATGCGCTCGGCGCCCACGTCAGTCGGGTTCCCCCGCAGCCCCGGACGCGGGAGCAGCGTCAAATATCTGCGGCGAAGCCGCGGACAAGTTGTTCGGGCGGGAGCGGAGGAGCTGGCGGGAGTTGTTCGGCTGGAAGGCATATTCCAGTGACTCCACCAGCGCCTCCCATGACGCCTCGATGATGTTCTCGGAGACGCCGATCGTGCCCCACGACTCGCCCGCGGCCGCGGACTCCAGCAGCACCCGCGTCACCGCCCCGGTGCCGTGGTCCTCATCGAGGATCCTCACCTTGTAGTTGACGAGCTCGATGTCGGCGAGGTGTGGATGCAGATCGGTGATCGCGTCGCGAAGCGCGCGGTCGAGTGCGTTCACCGGGCCATTGCCCTCCGCCGTGCGCACGTAGCGCTTCTCGCCGACCCAGACCTTGATCGTCGCCTCGGTCTCGACGGCGCCGTCGGCGCGCTTCTCGACGATCACGCGAAAGCTCTCCAGGCGGAACAGCGGCTGGTACTCGCCCGACTCGCGGCGCAGGAGCAACTCGAAAGAGGCGCTGGCCGCCTCGTAGTGATAGCCGCGGTGCTCACGCTCCTTCAGCCGCTCCACGGCCTGGCCTGCTCCATCGTCGCCCAGCACGATGCCGGCGTCGGCAGCGCGCCTGCGCACCGAGCCCTTGCCGGACAGCTCCGAGATCACGATCTCACGAGCGTTACCGACCAGGGCCGGATCCAGGTGCTCGAAGGTCCGAGCGTCGGCCTCGACCCCCGCCACGTGCATTCCGCCCTTGTGAGCGAAGGCGTTGCGCCCGACGTAAGCACGGTCGGGGTCGGGGCTCTGGTTGGTCAGCTCATCGAGGAAGTGCGCGGTCTCGGTGAGCAGGCGCAGCTGCTCTTCGCTCACGCACTCGTGTCCCATCTTCAGCTGGAGGGCCGGAAGGATCGAGACGAGATTCGAGTTACCGCAGCGCTCCCCGTAGCCGTTCATGGTGCCCTGCACCATCCGAGCTCCGGCGTCCACCGCCGCCAGCGAGTTGGCGACCCCGCATTCGGCGTCGTTGTGGGCGTGGATTCCGACCTGAACGTCTGGTCCCAGGGTCTCGACGACCGACGCCGTTGCCGACGCGACCTGCGGCGGGAGGCTCGAACCGTTGGTGTCGCAGAGCGTGACGTTCTCGGCGCCGCCCTCCACGGCAGCCCGCAGGCATTCGAGCGCGTATGCCGAGTCGTCTCGCCAGGCGTCGAAGAAATGCTCGGCGTCGTAGATCACGCGTTTGCCCTCCTCGCGAAGGAAGGCGACCGAATCGCCGATCATCGCGAGGTTCTCCTCGCGGCTGACCTTCGTGACCTTCTCCAGGTGAAGTCCCCAGGTCTTGCCAACGAGCGTGCAGACCGGCGCGAAGGACGCCGCCAGCACCTGCAGCCCCTGGTCGTCGGCAGCCGCGAGGTCGCGCCGGCGAGTCATGCCGAAGGCACACACCAGCGCGCCGGACAGCTCGACTTCGGCGAGCAGCTCGAACAGCTCTGCCTCCTTGGGGTTCGACGCGGGAAAGCCGGCCTCGACGAACCCGATCCCGAGCCGGTCGAGGGCGCGGACCACGCGCACCTTTTCCTGGGCCGAGAGGGACATGCCCTGGCCCTGCATGCCGTCGCGAAGGGTTGTGTCGTAGAGGTGAACCTGAGTCACTGGCTGATGCCTTTCCGAGTCCGAGTGTTCGAGCGAGGGTGCGCGGCAGGGCCGCGCGGCCACGGGGCGTCTACGCCGCCGCGGCGCGCCTAATTCGCTCGATGGACCCGGTGCGGTGCATCAGCCGGTCACCTTACTGGGTTGATCCACCAGGTCCAGCCACTCGCTGTACTCCTGCGCGCGCCCGTGCAGGGCGTCCTCGAACTTCGCCTGCACCACCCGGGTGATCTCGCCGGGCTCGCCGATCTCGTGGTCGTCGACCTCACGGACCGGCACAAGCTCCGCCGCAGTGCCCGTGAGGAAGATCTCCTCGGCTAGGTAGAGCTCGGCGCGTGCGATGTCGCGCTCGACCACCGTGTACCCGAGGTCGCGAGCGATCTGAATGACCGACTTGCGGTTGATCCCGTCGAGGATCGAGGCCACGTGCGGCGGGGTGAGGAGCTCGCCCTCACGCACGACGAAGATGTTTTCCCCGGAGCCCTCGCAGACCAGGCCCCGGTCGTCGAGCAGGATCGCCTCGTCGTAGCCGGCGTTTGCGGACTCGGTCTTGGCGAGAATCGAGTTGAGGTACTGGCCAGAGGCCTTTGCGTGGGGGATTGCGCCACCGGGCGAAATGCGCCGCCAGGAGGAAACCTTGGCGCGAATGCCGTGCGCTTTTCCCTCCTCTCCGAGGTATGCGCCCCAGGGCCACGCCGCGATCGTCACGTCCACCGGGGCGCTCTTGGCGAACAGCCCCATCTCGCCGTAGCCGCGGAAGACCAGGGGGCGGATGTAGCAGCTCCGAAGCTCGTTGCGGCGAATCAGCTCATGGGTCGCCTCGCGGATCTCCGCGGGCGAGTAAGGCATCGGTAGGTAGTAGAGCTCAGCCGACTTGGCGAGGCGGTCGAGGTGATCGCGATGGCGAAATACGGCGGGGCCGCGCTCGGTGTCGTAGCAGCGGATCCCCTCGAAGACCCCGGTGCCGTAGTGAAGCCCGTGCGTGAGCACGTGGACGTTGGCCTCGTCCCAGGGGACAAGCTCGCCGTTCATCCAGATGAATTCGGTCTTCTCCACGGCGCCGATTATGCCCTACGAAGAACCGATTGCGGCAAGGACAGCGTCTGTCATCTCGACCGTCCCGACTCCACTCTGGGACGCCGGGGCCAAGTCGGGGGTGCGAAGCCCCTGCGCCAGCGCCGCCTCCACGGCGGACTCGACCGCAGTCGCCTCGCCGTGGCGGCCCAGGCCGTCGCGCAGCAGCATCGCGACCGACAGGAAGCTCGCCAGCGGATTCGCGGCGCCGGTGCCGGCGATGTCCGGCGCCGAGCCGTGGACCGGCTCGAAGAGGCCCGGTGGGTCGTCGCCGAGGCTCGCCGAGGGCAGCATCCCCAGCGAGCCCGTGAGCATCGCCGCCTCATCGCTGAGGATGTCGCCGAACATGTTCTCCGTGAGGATCACGTCGAAGCGCGAGGGCGCGGCGACAAGCTGCATGGCGGCGTTGTCGACCAGCATGTGGTCCAGTTCGACCTCCTCGTAGTCGGCGGCGACCCGCCCCACCACCTCCCGCCAGAGGCGCGAGGTCTCGAGGACGTTGGCCTTGTCGACAGAGGTCACGCGGCCGCTGCGCAGCTGCGCCGCCTCGAAGGCGACGCGCGCGATCCGCTCGACCTCTGCCGCCGTGTAGACGCACGTGTCGAGTGCCCGGTCCGCCGTCCGCTCCTTCTCGCCGAAATAGATCCCGCCCGTGAGCTCGCGAACCACGAGCAGGTCGGTTCCGGCGATCACCTCCTCTCGCAGAGGGCTCGCGCTCGCCAGCTGGGGGCTGGGCCTCACGGGGCGCAGGTTGGCGAAGAGCCCCAGGCCCGACCGCAGGCCGAAGAGCCCCTGCTCCGGACGCGGCGCGTCGGGATCCGTCGTATCCCATTTCGGCCCACCGACGGCGCCGAGCAGAACGGCATCCGCGCGCCGGCAGGCTGCGAGCGTCTCGTCGGTGAGGGCCACGCCATGCACATCGATGGACGCGCCGCCCACGAGCAGATCCTCGTAGTCGAAGTCCCCGACTGCCTCCAGCACGCGCCGGGCGGCGCCCAGGATCTCGGGGCCGATGCCGTCGCCCGAAAGGAGGGCTATGCGGGGGACGCCGTCAGCGATTTCGGGAGTGTCGCCTATAGGCGGCGCGCAGCGTCTTCAGATTCCGCTGATAGCCCCGGCGCACGTGCGGCAGCGGAACGCTCGCGCCAGGATCGGCATCGCTGGTGGATGCGTTCGGGCCCGGCGGCGGAGCCTTGGCGTCGACGCCGTGAACGTACTTCCAGAGGATGCGGTCGAGGGTCGACTGCGAGACCTGGTCGAGCGTGGAGAGGTTGAGACCCGCTGAGAGGCTCGAAGCCGGCGCCTTGGCGCTGTTTTGGGCAGTCATGTTGACGCTGGGCACGATCGCGCTGTAGCCGGCTGCGTTCTTGGGCTTTGCCGAGAAGGCGTCGTAGAGCGGGACGGCGAGCGCTTCGGCGAGGTTGGTCGGCTTCAGCCCCATCACGAGCTCGGCGGTGCGCAGGAGGGACAGCTGGTCGTAGCGGGTGTGGACCACCGCACCCTTGCGCGCGTACGGGCTGATGGCCAGAGCCGGGATGCGGTGCGCGTCGACATGATCGGCCCCGTCCTGTGAGTCGTCCTCCTGGACCAGGATCAGCGAGTGCTTCCAGATGTCGGAATGGGAGATCAGCTGCACGATCTGCCCCACGGCCCAGTCGTTGGACGCGATCTGGGCGGTCGGGGTACGCCTGCCCGTACGGGTCCCCTCCGTGTGGTCGTTGGGAAGGACGATGTAGTTGAACGTGGGAACGCTCTGAGTCGCGTCCTGGAGCTGGAAGCGCGCCTTGAAGCAGTCGAAGCGCGAGTGCGAGCCCAATGGGGCTCCCGGCGGTAGCGAGGAGTCGTAGACCTGGGTCACGCCGAGCGAGAGGACGGTGCTGTTGGAGAGATCGGAGTCGTAACACGGCGCCGGCGCGGGCGGCGGCGCGCCGACCAGCAGGCCGACGTCCGAGTTGACCAGAACTTGCAGTGCCGTCTGCTGCTCGGCGCCGGTCTTGTCCTTGTCGGGGAACGGGCTGATGCCCGCCAGCGCCTCGCCGTAGTTGAAGAAGGAGATGCCGGCGTTTAAAAGCCGCTCGAAGATGTAACCGGTGGGCGGGGCACTGACCTCGTAGGAGCCGAAGTCGTAGGGCCTTCCCCGGCCGGCGTAGTTCTGATGCCAGTTGCGGATGACGTAGTCCGACACAGCGCCCGCCGCCGTCCAGTAGTGACCGTCGATCGAGGCCTCGGAGTCCGCGTAGAGGTGGTCGAGCAGCGGGAACCGGCGTGCCAGCGCGTGCATGTTGGGAGTGACGTGCTTGCCAAACAGGGTCAGATGGGGGTCGCCGTCGCCGCGTTTGACGTCACCCATGATCTGGTCGTAGGTGCGGTTTTCCTTGACGACGTAGAAGACGTGCTGGATCGGGCCGTTCGGCCTGATCGGAGTGCCCTTAGGTGGCCGGCTACTGTCGACGGGCACGAGCTCGCGGTCGGCCTTCGGCGTCAGATGAGCCAGGCGGCGGAGGCCGGGGAAGCGCAGGATGCCCGACTCGCCGCGGACGATCGAGGGCAGGTACTGAAACGTGTTGATGTTGTTATCGGAGTCGTTCGGCGAGTTCGGGTTCGGCCCGTTGGGGTTCGGCCCGACCCCGAGCCCCTTGGCAGCCACCCACACGAGGCGCCCGCCGACGGCCTGAGCGGCAACCGGATAGGCCGCGGTCGGCACCCGTCCGAGGAGCTTCCACGGCGGCGGGCGGTTGCCGGCGCGCTCACGGCACGTGTGCCCCTTCGCGTTGGGCACGGCAAAGACCGCGATCGCGTCCTCCCCGGAGTCTGCGCTCAGCAGGTGACAGCCGTCGGCGCTGACCGACACGCGGATCGGCGCGGAGCCGTTGCCCTGTGGCCGCGCCACGGAAAGTGTCCGGATGACGCCGCCGGTCTTGGCGTCGAGGACGGCGATGAGGTCCTGCGCCGTGACCGCAACATAAAGGCGCTTGCCGTTGGGGTCGACGGCCATTCCCTCTGGGTGAGAGAGATGAGGGCCCACCTTGATATCGCGGGTGACGTTTCCGGATGCAAGGTCGATCTCAGAGACGGTGCCCTGGGTCTCGGAGGTGACGTAGCCGTGCCCCTGGTGGTCGATCGCCGCGCCGTACGGATAGTGCCCGACCGGCGCGTAGCTGACGGCCTTGGTCTTCGTGTCGACGATGGCCGCCGAGTCCGCGAGGTTCAGTGCGACCAGGAGGGTCTGGCCGTCGGGGCTGATCGCGATCTCCTGCGGCCACGACTCCTTACCGGTCTGCGGCGGGAAGTCCTGATATGCGGGAGCGCTGGCGGGGGGAGGCACCCCGATCACCCCGCGCCGTTTCGCCCGCCCCGTCTTCGCGCTGTAGCGGAAGACGTGGAGGACGTCTCCGGCCTGGCCCGGGACGTGAGGTGGTGGGGTCTCGTCCGTGTGCGGCGACGCCAACAGCCCCGATACGTACGCGCGGTTTCTCGTGGGATCCATCGCGATCCCCCCCGACATGCCCGGCATGACGATCTTCTGGACCACGCGCCCGGTGTGCGGACCCTTCACCCGGACGATGCGGATGTCGTTGACCCCACGGCCGGCGGAAAGCGTCCACAGGTAACGGCCGTTGCGGGTGAGCTCGCCGCCGTTCGGATGATTGCCGAGCTTCGTGAGCGTTCCGGCCGGGTGAACCCTCCGCCCGTTGGGCTGGATCCGGTTCTTGGGACCGATGCGGCCGGTGTGAAACCCTGACGCCAAGGCGACGCCCGCCGTTGCAAGAAGCGCGATGAGGACGCCCCATCGCACCCCCGACCGTCGTCGCCTCCATGCTTCCATGCTGGCCAGGATATCTCGCAAGCCCTGTGCCTACACGGAAGGCCTGTGCGCCGAGATGTTGAGGCGCACGTAGCCCACCGAGAGCGGGCGGGGCTGGCTGCTCACGACGGCGTCGACGAACTCGTCGTGGAGCTCGGCCGGCAGCCGTTTTAGATGCCAGGGCAGCATCACCGTGCGCAGGAAGCCCGGCGGATCACGCGGAGTCACCGGCGATTGCTCCAGCCAGACCCTGACGCTCTCGAACCCTGCCCGGCGCAGCCGCGCCTCGGTGATGCCGACGCCGGCGAAGTTCCAGGTCTGTAGCTCGGAGCGAAGGTAAGGCGAAAAGCGCTCATCGCCCGCCAGGGCATCGAGGGCACGATGGAGCTCGGCGACGTTTCCCTCACCGCCGCACTGGGCCTCGATCCGCCCGCCGGGCCGAAGGGAAGCATGGAGGCGCCTGAAAAGCCGCTCGTGGTCGAGGATCCAGTGGAACGTCGCCGATGAGAAAACCACGTCGGCTACCGCCTCGAAATCGATCTCGGTGAGATCTGCGACCTTCAGCACCACGCGCGGGTCGTCGCCAAGGACGCTCTCCGCCTCGGCGATCATTACGGCGGATGCGTCGATGCCGATGATGCGTCCGTTGGGCAGCCGCTCGAGGATGGTCCGCGTGGTCTTGCCCGTGCCGCAGCCGGCATCGAGGACGGTCTCCTCCCCGTTCAGGTCAAGGCGGTCGAGCACCACGCGCCCCCACTCCTGCTGAGGAAGCGCCTGCGCGTCGTAGGACGAGGCGTCCCATTCGACCGCTCTGCTCACAATGCGGTCGTGACCGGTGCCCGGTCGGCCCTTCCCGATGCCTCGAAGGCGTCGATCGCTTCGGCTCGCTGAAGCGTCACGCCGATGTCGTCCAAGCCGTTCAGGAGGCGATGCTTGACCTCCGGATCGATCTCGAACGATGCTTCGGCGCCATCCCAGGCCACGGTCTGGGTTTCGAGGTCGATCCGTCCGGAGCCCGCGGCCGCGAGCGCGCGGCAAGGGTCCTCATCGAGCGTCACCGGGAGCAGTCCGATCTTCGTGCAGTTGTTGAAGAAGATGTCGGCGAACGACGGCGCGACGATCGCCTGGAACCCGAAGTCTTCCAGGGCCCAGGGAGCGTGCTCCCGCGACGATCCGCAGCCGAAGTTGCGGCCGGCGACCAGGATCGGGTTCGCCTCGAGCTCGATCTCGCCGTCGCGAATCCAGTCGTAGAAGAGGAACTCGCCGAAGCCGGTGCGCTCCACCCGCTTCAGGAACTGCTTGGGGATGATCTGGTCGGTGTCGACGTCGGCGCGGTCGAGAAACGCGACGCCGCCCTCCACCACCCGCACCGATTTCATGACCAGCTCCTGACGTCGACGAAGCGCCCCTCGATCGCCGCCGCGGCGGCCATCTTCGGGGAGACCAGGTGCGTGCGGCCGCCCTTGCCCTGACGACCCTCGAAGTTGCGGTTGGAGGTCGACGCGCAGCGCTCGCCCTCCTCGAGGATGTCCGGGTTCATCCCCAGGCACATCGAGCACCCTGCGGTGCGCCACTCGAAGCCGGCGGCGGTGAAGATCTCGTCGAGGCCCTCCTTCTGAGCCTGGATGCTGACCTGCTGTGAGCCTGGAACCACCATCGCCCGCACGCTCGAGGCGACCTTGCGGCCGGCCACGATCGCCGCGGCCTCGCGCAGGTCGCTGATGCGCGAGTTTGTGCACGAGCCGATGAAGACGCGGTCGAGGGTCACCTCGGAAATGGGGGTCCCGGGCTCGAGGCCCATGTAGGCGAGGGCGCGCGCGGCGACCTCGCGATCGGACTTCCCGTCGCCCCACTCGGCCGGGTCGGGCACCCGCTCGGTGACCTCGACCACCTGGCCCGGGTTCGTGCCCCAGGTGACCATCGGCGAGATCGCGGCGGCGTCGATGTCGACCTCGGATTCGAAGTCGGCACCGTCGTCGGTCGCGAGCTCTCGCCACTGGGTGACGGCCGCGGCGAAATCCGCCGAAGCCGCCGGGCGGCCCTCGATCCATTCGAAGGTGGTGTCGTCGGGGGCGACCATTCCGGCGCGCCCACCGCCCTCGATCGTCATGTTGCAGACGGTCATCCGGTTCTCCATCGAAAGGCCGCGGATGGTCTCGCCCGCGTACTCGACGGCGTGGCCGGCCATCCCGCCAGTGCCCAGCCGGCCAATCGTGGCCAGGATCAGGTCCTTTGCGCCGACGCCCGTACCGAGCTCGCCGGAATAGTTGATCCGCATCGTCTTCGGGCGCTTTTGAACCATCGTCTGCGTCGCCAGGACGTGCTCGACCTCGGAGGTGCCGATCCCGAAGGCAAGGGCGCCGAAGGCGCCATGCGTCGACGTGTGGCTGTCGCCACAGACGATCGTCATCCCCGGTTGGGTGACGCCAAGCTCCGGGCCGATGACGTGAACGATCCCCTGGCGGTCGGACCCGAGCGAGTAGATCGGGACGCCGAACTCCTCGCAGTTGCGCTCGAGCGTCTCGACCTGGATGCGCGAAAGCTTGTCGGCGATCAGCCTGGCTGCCGGGGTGCCGTCGGTGGGGACGTTGTGGTCGGCGGTGGCCAGCGTGCGATCGGGGCGCCGCACCGAACGCCCGGCAAGCCGAAGCCCATCGAAGGCCTGCGGCGATGTCACCTCGTGCACCAGATGCAGGTCGATGTAGATCAGGCCGTCGTCGATTTCGTGGGCGTCCCAGATCTTGTCGCACAGCGTCTTTGGCATTTCTCGGTTCAGCCCCTCCTGAGGCCGGCGGCGACGACCGCGATGAAGGTGGCCGATCGCTTGGATCGGTTCTCGAAGTGATGGGGAAGGTCGGCGTCGAACGTGACGCTGTCGCCCGGGGCGAGCTCGTGAGCATCGCTGTCGGCGAGCAGCGTCAGCTCGCCCTCGAGCACGACCGCCGTCTCACGGCTGCCCGGCTCATGAAGCGGCGGATCGCCTGAGCCGCCGGTGGCGGCGCCCGGGTCGAGCGTGTGTGAGGAGACGTCTGCGCGCTGGCCCGGAAGGGAGGGCGTGAGCTCGCGCACCTGGTGGCCGCGGCGGCCACGAGTCCGGCCCTCCCCCGCCCTGACCACGACGACGTGACCGGCCTCATCGAGGCGCAGCAGTTGCGAGAGGGTGAGCTCCAGCCCGCTTGCGATGCGCCCGGCGACGGCCAGAGTGGGGCTGGTCTCCCCGCGCTCGACCTGCGAGAGCATCGGGGCGCTCACGCCGGAGCGCGCTGCGAGGTCGCGCAGGGAGAGGTCCATCCCCTCGCGCAGGGCGCGAATGCGGGTGCCGACTGCTCCGTTCTGGGTGGCGAGTGCGCTCATGGCTCGTACGTTATCACGTACGAGCGTCTGCTAATTTGCGAGCCTGCCCGGTTGGCCGCACCAGGACCTCGTTGATGGATACGTGCTTCGGCTGGGCCAGTGCGTAGACCACCGCATTGGCGATGTCCTTGTTGTAGACGCCCGAGCCGAGGCTGGCAACGCGGCCGGCGACGGACGAGACGTTGACGATGTCCCCGCCGCCACCGTCGCGGATGAGGGGCAGGGCGTAGTGAGTGCGCTCGCGACTCCCCAATCCGGTCGCTGTCCTGGTTTACCCACCCCTACGGTGGTCCATCCAGGACGGCCCACCAAATCGACGTGGCGGAACGCCCAAGCGCCGCTCACATCACCCTCATTGCGCTTGTTTTGAAGCGCCGCTCCGCTACGGCGTGGGCTCGCGCGCGGCCTCCTCGGCCACCGCCTCGGCCTCCCGCACCGCTGCTCCCTCGAGGGCGTTTGACAGGGCCCGCACATACGCCCGCGCCGAAGCCTCGAGGATGTCCGTCGCGACGCCTTGGCCATTAGCGAGCCTCCCGGCCGCCCGGAGCATCACCGTGACCTCGCCAAGCGCGTCGTCGCCCGCGGTGACGGCGGAGACGGTGTACTGGCGCAGGTCACAGTCGACTCCAGTCGCCGCCTGGATGGCGCCGAAGATCGCGTCGACGGGACCGTCCCCGGAGGACTCGCCCACCGCCTCCTCGCCGGAGGGCAGAGTCACAGCGACCTTCGCGTGAGGCTCGCGGCGAGAGCTGGCCTCGACGTCGAACCAGGCGAGCTCGTATCGCTCAGCGCCCTCGCGAACCTGGTCGGAGACGATTGCCTCCAGGTCGAGGGAGGTGACCTGCTTCTTCTTGTCCGCGATCTCCTTGAACCGCTTGAAGGCCTGGTTCAGCGCGTTGCCCTCAACCTTGAAGCCAAGCTGCTCCAGCGCGTCGCGAAGCGCGTGGCGACCCGAGTGCTTGCCCAGCACGATCGAGTTGGACTCCAAGCCCACCTCGGTCGCGTCCATGATCTCGTAGGTGGTGCGCTCCTTGAGGACGCCGTCCTGGTGGATCCCCGATTCGTGGGCAAAGGCGTTGCGCCCGACTATGGCCTTGTTCGGCTGCACGGCGTAGCCGGTGAACCTGGTCACCATGCGGCTCGTCCGCGCCAGCTCCCGGGTATTGAGGCCCGTGTCGAGCCCGTGGATATCCCTGCGAGTCCTCAGGAGCATCACGATTTCCTCGAGCGAGCAGTTGCCTGCCCGCTCGCCGATGCCGTTGACGGCGCACTCCACCTGCCGCGCTCCGGCGAGGACACCGGCGTAGGAGTTGGCAACGGCCAGCCCCAGATCGTCGTGACAGTGGACCGAGGTTCGGACCCCCGCCAGCGAGGAGACCATCTCGTAGAGCCTGCGGAAGTACTCCGCGTACTCCTCAGGCGTCGTGTAGCCAACCGTGTCCGGGATGTTGATTACGTTCGCGCCCTCGGCGACCGCGATATCGCAGACCTCCGCCGTGAACTCGAGATCGGCCCGAGTGGCGTCCATCGGCGAGAACTCCACGTCCTCGCAGTACGACTTGGCGAGTGCGACGGCCGCCTTGGCCTGGCCCTTGACGTCCTCGCGGGTTGTCTGCAGCTGATGCTCGATATGAATGTCCGAGGTCGAGATGAACGTATGGATTCGAGGCCGCTCGGAATGCTTGATCGCACCCCACGCCGCGTCGATGTCGGCCTTGTGGGTCCGCGCGAGCCCGCAGATGATCGGCCCGTCAACCTCACGGGCGATCGCCTCGACCGCCTCGAAGTCGCCGGGAGAGGTGATCGGAAAGCCCGCCTCGATGACGTCAACGCCCAGCCGCGCCAGCTGCTGGGCAATCTCGACCTTTTCCAGGGTGTTCAGTGAGATCCCAGGGGACTGCTCACCATCGCGAAGCGTCGTGTCGAAGATGTGGACCCGGGACTCGGGGGCTACTGGTGCTGAATCAGCGCTGCTCATGGCGCTTTGCTCCTTCTCTCAAAAACCGAACTGACCTTGCGTTCGCGGCTTATCGCGCCGCCCAGCGCTACTCCCCCCGGAGGGGGAGGAGAAGAAGAAGCGCCAGGCTGTTGAAGCCGCGGGTCATTAGCTCGCTGAGCTTATCGAACGATCGGTCGCGATCTCGTGCCCCGCCGCCTGCGCACCGCGAGCAACCCGGGTGCAATCAGAAAGGCTGCGGCCGACTCCGCCCGCCGAGATCACTGCGTCCCGACCTTCGTCCCTAGGGAACGAGGACGACCTTGCCCACGTTCTTGCGCTCGGCGATGAAGCGGTGCGCCTCGGGAGCGCGATCGAACGGGAACGCCTCGGCAACAACCGGCGTCAGGGTTCCGTCCTCAAGGCCGGGGCGAAGGGGCTCGAGCATGCGGTCGAGGCTGCCCTCCTTGATCCACCAGCTGAGCATGTTGAGGCCGAAGACGCCCTTGTTCTCGTTCATTACGGCCATGCTCTTCCACCAGGGCATCGTCGCCCTGGGCATGCTGGAGAGGGCCTTGAGGGCCGCGCCGAGGTTGCGCTTCTCGCCCGTCTGAATCTCCGAGGCGCCATACATGATCAGGCTGCCGCCGGGCCGCAGGATCCGATAGTCCTTGCGGAAGCTGGAGGGCCCGATTGCGTCCATGATCACGTCGACGCCCTCATCGTCCGTGATCCTCATCACCTCGTCGGCAAAATCCTGCGAGCGGTAGTCGATTGCATGCGCCACGCCCTGCTCGCGGATCGCGTCGTGCTTCGACGGCGAGGCGGTGCCGAAGATCTCGGTGCCGATCGACTTCGCGATCTGCGTAGCGGAGATTCCGACGCCGCCCGCGGCGGCATGGATCAGCACCCGATCGCCTTTGCGCAGGCCGCCCATGATGACGAGCGCCGCGTAGGCAGTGGCGTAGTTGACCGGCACGGCGGCGCCCTGCTCGAACGAGAGATGCTCGGGCAGCGGCAGAGCCTGGCCGGCAGGGACAGTGACGAGCTCCGCGTAGCCTCCGAACTTGGTTCCGGCCATGACCCGGTCGCCCGGCTTGTGATCCTCCACCCCGTCTCCCACCGACTCGATCTCGCCGGCGGCCTCGTAACCGACGATCGATGGAACCGGCGGCGCGTCCGGATAGACGCCGGTGCGAGCCATCGTGTCGGCGAAGTTGATCCCGGCGGCCCTGACCGCGATGCGCACCTCGCCTGATCCCGGCAGCGAGGCGTCGGGACGCTCCTCGACCTTCAGGACCTCGGGCGGCCCATGCTTGGTGATGACGACTGCGCGCATGTGTCCAACCTACACGCCATGCGGCGGGCCGCAGCTAGAGCTCGACGGCGCGGCCCGCGAAGAACCCGTCCCCGGACGCGATCGCGTCGATCACCTCGGGTGGGACGGGAGCATCGGTCGTGAGGGCCATGACGGCCTCGTCGCCGGCCTCGGCCCCGACAGCCGCGGAGACGATGTTCACTCCGTGCTCCCCGAAGGCCGTGCCCACCCGGCCGATCATCCCCGGCTGGTCCGCATACCGGAAGATGGCCAGGTGCTCGGCCAGCGGCATGTAAAAGCTCTGGCCCCAGGCTCCAACCAGGTAGGGAACGTTCCGGGGCCCGACCCCGGTTCCGGAAACCGCGATGGCGTCGGCCCCGTGCCCGACTCGCACCGTGAGCAGCTCGGTGAAGTCGTCGGAGGCAGCGTCCTTGATCTCGGTCAGCTCGATTCCACGCTCCTCGGCGAGAGCCGAGGCGTTCACCAGGTTCACCTGCTCCTCGGTGTGGCCGCGCAGGATGCCGGCGAGGACGGCGATCCCGAGCACGCGCGTGTCGTGCTCGGCAACCCTCCCGCGCACCTCCAGCTCCACGCGGTCGACGCCAACCTGGGCCAGGCCCTGTGCGAGGGCACCCAGGTTCGAGCACAGCGAGACGAACGGAGCGACCGGCTCGGGCAGGGGCGCCCCGAGGTTGACCGCGGTGGTCACCACGCCCCCGGTGAGCGCTGCCCGCACCTGCTTCGCGGTATCGGTGCCGGCCCGGTCCTGCGCCTCCACAGTGGAGGCGCCGAGGTGCGGCGTAACGACCACGTCGTCGCGGCCGAAAAGCGGATGCTCGGTCATCGGCTCGGACGGGAAGACGTCGAGGGCCGCGCCGGCGATCTTGCCCGACTCGAGCGCTGGGAGCAGGGCTTCGAGGTCGATCAGCTCGCCTCGCGCGCAGTTGACGATGCGCACCCCGTCCTTCATGCGGGTGAGTGCGGTGGCATCGATCCAGTTGATGGTCTCCGGCGTCTTCGGCAAGTGGATGGTGATGAAGTCGGCGCGCTCATAGAGCTCGTCGGTCGTCTCCAATCCGTCGACTCCCAGCTCGCGAAAGCGCTCCGCCGAGACGAACTTGTCGAACCCCACGACCTCCATGCCGAACGAGAGGGCGCGTTGTGCCACCAGCTGCCCGATCCGCCCGAAGCCGATGACCCCGAGCGTCTTGCCGTAGAGCTCGGAGCCGCCATAGCGCGAACGGGCCCAGTCTCCGGCCACGAGCGCCGCGTGAGCCTGGGGCACGTTGCGACACAGCGCCAGCATCAGCGCCAGCGTGTGCTCGGCGGCGGCGACGGAGTTGGACTCCGGGGCGTTGACGACGAGGATTCCGCGCTTGGTCGCTGCCTGGAGGTCGACGTTGTCCACGCCGGTGCCCGCGCGCCCGACGACCTTCAGGTTCGCTGCCTTCTCGATGAGGTCGGCTGTGACCTTGGTGGCCGAGCGGACGATCAGGGCGTCGAACTCGCCGATGCGCTCGGCGAGCTCGTCGCCATCCATCTCCAGCCCGAGCTCGACGTCGAAGTCCTGGCGGAGCAGCTCGATTCCGCTGTCGGCGATCTTCTCCTTGACGAGGACCTTCACGAGCGCGCCTCCGGCACGTTTTCGACGATCCAGTCGATGCACGCGGTGAGCGCCTCGAGGTCGGCGGGCTCAATCGCAGGGAACATCCCGATCCGCAGCTGGTTGCGGCCGAGCTTGCGATAGGGCTCGGTGTCGACCACGCCGCCGGCGCGCAGAGTGGCGGCGATCACGGCCGCGTCAACGTCCTCGGAGAAGTCGATCGTCCCGACCACGAGCGAGCGTTTGGCCGGATCGGTCACGAAGGGCGAAGCGAACTCGCTGGCCTCCGCCCACCCGTACAGGTGCCCGGACGACGCCCGGGTGCGCGATACGCACCAGCCGAGGCCACCGTTTTCGAGCATCCACTCGATCTGGCTCGCCAGCAGGAACAGGGTCGCCACTGCCGGCGTGTTGTAGGTCTGGTCTTTTCGCGAGTTCTCCAGTGCGGTCGCGAGAGACAGCGATTCCGGCTGCCAGCGCCTATTCCGGCCGGCGAGCTCTTCGATTCGGGCAATTCCGGCCGGCGACAACGCGGCAAGCCACAGCCCGCCCTCGGAGCCAAAGCCCTTCTGCGGCGCGAAGTAGTAGGCGTCAGCCTGGCTCACGTCGACGGGCAGGCCGCCGGCGCCGCTCGTGGCATCGATCAGGATCAGGGCTTCGCCGGCGTCCTCGGGGCGCACCACTTCGACCATGACGCCCGTCGACGTCTCGTTGTGGGCCCACGCGACTGCGTCAACGCCGGGCTCGACCCGCGGAGCCGGTGCATCACCCGGGTCGGCCTCGACCACGATCGGGTCGGCCAAAAACGGCGCCCCAGCGGTCACCTTGGCGAACTTGCCCGAGAACTCACCGTAGCTCAGGTGAAGCGAACGCTCCCGGACCAGGCAGGCAGCCGCGGCGTCCCAAAACCCGGTGGTCCCACCATTGCCGAGGGCGATCTCATAGTCGTCCGGAAGGTCGAAGAGCTCGGCGAGGCCGCCCCTGATCCGGCTCACCAGCTCCTTGACGGGACGCTGTCGGTGCGACGTCCCCATCACCATCGTGGCCTCCGCGAGCCCGACCAATGCCTCGGTGCGGACCTTTGACGGCCCGCAGCCAAAGCGGCCGTCGGCGGGGAGAAGGTGGGCGGGAATCGTTGCGGTCGTCGTCGTGTTCATGGCGGCAGAGCGGATGGGGGCGGCAAGGGGCCTATAGGGTGCCCGGGCATGAGCCGGGACCAGGTATCGGAGCCGATCGAGGGCGAGGGCTACGCCGTCGCCGGCCTCGACGGCCTCGGTGAAGGCTACGGGTTTCGAAAGATCCGCCGCGGCCTCGACGTCAAGGCGTTCGGGGCCAACGCGATCGTCCTCCCGCCCGGGCACGAGACCGGCCGCCACTTCCATGACGAGCAGGAGGAGCTCTACTTCGTCCACTCGGGGACGGTGGAGTTCGAGTTCGGCGACGGCGCTCGCCACAGGCTCGGACCGGGCGGCCTGGCGAGGGTCGATCCCGCCACGGTGCGGAAGATCGCCAACGTCGGCGACGACGATGCCGTCTACGTCATCGTCGGCGGCAAGGACGGCTACGTCGGCCGCGACGGGCGCCTCCCCGAGGGGGAGACGAGTCGATTCGGACCCACGGAACTCCCCGGCGGCTGAGTTAGGCTCCCGCCCACCGGCAACGAGGAGGAGACGAATGGCTTACGAGGTGAACGCGTACGGGGCGACGCCCAAGGTGCGAAACCCGCTGGGCGTGATCGGCCTGACGCTGATCACCCTCGGCATCTACGGGATCGTCTGGTACTACAAGGTCAACAAGGAGCTCAAGGACTTCGGGCGCGTCTACAAGGACCAAGAGCTCGCGGACTCGAATCCGACCAACTCCGTGCTCGCGCTGATCCCGGGGTTCATCTTGATCATTCCGCCGATCGTCTCCTACTACCGCTTTATCGGCCGCGTGCGCAAGGTCGAGCGGATTGGCCAGTCGGAGCTGACCAGCGGCTGGCTCGTACTCGTCCTGTACCTGGTGATCGGCATCGCGGTCCCGGCCTACGTGCAGTCAGGCCTCAATGATCTCTGGAGGCGCTATCCCCGCCTCCCGGAGGGAGCGACGGCACCGGTCATCGAGCCCACACCGACCTCGCCTGCCCCGGGTCAGGAGGAGCTGGCCACGGCCCCGCCGCCGAACCCGGGCGATACCGCCCAGTCCTAGGAGCCGAGCGCGAGAGCGCGTCTCGAACAGGTCTGGATCTGGCTGAAGGGGCCCGCGCGCGAGTCCAATCCGCCGCCGGAATGGGTGTTCAAGCCCGTCGTCGGCATCGTGGCGCTGGTGGCGACGATCGCCGCGATCGTCATCGCGGCTTGGCCGCTTGTGCTCGTGGTCTGCCTTGCGCTCGCAGTTCAGGTCTACGAGGACCGGCGCGCTCAGGGCCTGCCCTACTACGCCTGGCCCAACGCGGTCGTCTACACGGGGCCGATCGCCTACCTCGCCTACATGCGCAGCCGCCGCGAAACGCTCGCCAACCGAGCCGCAGGCGCTCCCCGCTCTCCCGAAGAGTGGCAAGCCACGAGTGTGGGAAGCCCCCACCCCCCCGCGTGGTATCGGGATCCGCTGGGCGAGGCCACCTGGCGCTGGTGGGACGGCGCCGGCTGGACCCAGTACACCGCCCCCTGACCCCCGAACGTCCCTGGTGCCCGCTCACGAGCCGGGATGCGGGACGTTCGGGCTAGGTGTTGTCGATCCAGGGCATCATCGAGCGCAGATCGGAGCCCACCTGCTCCACCCGGTGGCCCTTGGCCTCGTCGCGCATCCGCTGGAAGTTCTCGGCGCCGGCTCGGTTCTCGGCAATCCATTCATTGGCGAACTCGCCCGACTGGATGTCGGCCAGCACCTGCTTCATCGCCTCGCGAACCTCCGGGCCGATGACCTTCGGCCCCCGGGTCATGTCGCCGTACTCGGCCGTGTTGGAGATCGAGTCGCGCATTCCCTGGATCCCCTTCTCGTACATGAGGTCCACGATCAGCTTCAGCTCGTGGAGGCACTCGAAGTACGCGAGGCGGGGGTCGTAGCCGGCCTCGACGAGGGTCTCGAAGCCGGCACGTGCCAGCTCTGTCGCACCGCCGCACAGCACGGACTGCTCACCGAAAAGATCGGTTTCCGTCTCGTCCTTGAAGGTCGTCTCGATGACCCCGGCGCGCCCGCCGCCGATGCTGCTGGCGTAGGCGAGGACCATGTCGCGCGCGTTGCCCGTCTCGTCCTGGTGAATCGCCATGAGGCAAGGAACGCCGCGTCCCTCCTGGAACTGGCGGCGAACCAGATGGCCGGGTCCCTTCGGGGCCACCATGCCGACGTCCACCCCCTGCGGCGGATCGATCTGACCGAAGTGAATCGAGAACCCGTGGGCGAACATCAAGAGGTTCCCGGGGGCGATCCCGTCGCGGATCTCGTTCTCCCAGACCTCGGCCTGCTTTTCGTCGGGAAGCAGGATCATCACGATGTCACCACGACTTGCGGCGTCGGCAACGTCGGTGACTTCGAGCCCGGCGGCCTCGGCCTCGGCGCGGCTGGAGGAGTCGGGGCGCAGGCCGACAATGACGTCGACCCCGGACTCCTTGAGGTTCAGCGCGTGCGCGTGGCCCTGCGACCCGTACCCCAAGACCGCGACGGTTTTGCCGTCGAGCTTCGCGAGGTCGGCATCGGCGTCGTAGAAGATTCCATCGTTCGTCATGGCGCGCACTCTAGGGATGCGGGCGCTCCATGAACCACTCGGTGAACTCGCGGCAGCGACCGTCCGCGTCGAAGCGGATCAACTCCGCCGCATAGGTCCCGGGCTTGTCCCGTCCCGGAGCACTTCGCCCTTCTTCAGCCGACTCATCAGCGTAGCTCCCGTCGCAGCAGCTTGCCGGCCGGCGTGCGAGGCAGCTCGGTGGCGAACTCAAAATGCTTCGGCACCTTGAACGAGGCCAGGCGCTCGGCGCAATGGCGGCGGAGCTCCTCGGCGTCGGGTCGTGTCCCGTCGCGAGGGACGACGACCGCGACGACGGCCTCCTGCCACTCGGGGTCCGCTCGGCCCACGGCGGCCGCGTCGACAACGTCCGGGTGGTCTCGCAGCGCCTCCTCGACCTCGGCCGGAATCACATTCTCGCCACCGGTCACGATCACATCCCCGAGCCGATCTGTCACGTAGAGAAAACCCTCGTCGTCGATCCGTCCGAGATCACCGGTGTGCAGCCAGCCGTCCTCGTCGGAGACTCCCGGCGCCACCGTCGGTCCCTGGACCAGGATCTCGCCTTCCTTGATGCGCAGATGGGTCGTCAGCAGCGGGCGGCCGGCCGATCTGAGCTTCCGCTCGGCGTCGGTCGGGGAAAGCGTCGTGACCTGCGATGCGGTCTCGGTCATCCCGTAGGTCTGAACGACGGTGGCGCCCTGCCCGATGGCCTCCTCCAGGATCTCGTTGGGCACGGGGCCGCCCCCGACCAGGACGGCGCGCAGCGGCAACAGGTCCACCCCGGCCTCGAGCAGGCGCGCGAGCTGCGTCGCCACCAGGGAGACGACCGTGACCCCGTCGCCTTCCAGCGACTCGCCCACCCGGTCAGTGTCGAAGCCGTCGTGGATCACGATTCCGGTCCCGTAGATCACGGAGCGCATCACGATCGAGAGCCCGGCCACGTGGTAGAGCGGCAGGCAGCACAGCCAGCGGTCGGTCGGCTCGACGCCCAGGTTGAAGGCCGAGCCGACGGCACTCCAGAGGTGGTTGCCGTACGTGAGGCCCACCGGCCTGGGGGCGGCGCTGGTCCCGCTCGTCAGGACCTGACAATGGATCGCGCCGAGGTCGTGCTCGCCCAACAAAGGGAAGTCGGCCTCGGTAAGCCCGGCGCCGGACGCCGACCCGACCACCAGCGCCGGCTCCACCCGCGCCAGCTCTGCCTCCTGCTCGGCCGCGCTCAGCCGGGTGTTGAGGGGGTAGACGATCGCCCCAAGCTTCATCAGCGCATGCAGAAGAACGACGTATTCGATCCCAGCGGGCAGCGCCAGCGCGACGACCGCGTCGCGGCGGGCACCCCGGGCAGCCAGGCGGCGGGCCGCAGACGTAGCCTCCCGTTCCAGCTCCAGATATGTCAGGCCCAGGCCGTCACCGCAAAGGGCCACGCGGTCGGGACACGTCTGCGCTCTCTGGGCCAGCCAGTTGTCGAGGAGCATCGAGGTGAATAATCCCGGACGTGCCGCGCCGCCACAAGGACGCCCCGCCAGAGTCCGACCTCTACGCACCGATCTCCTGGGAGAACCAGGGGGACTACGGCGACATCCTCTATGAGGTCGGCGACGGCATCGCAAAGATCACGATCAACCGTCCAGAGCGGCGCAACGCCTTTCGTCCGCAGACGCTTGCTGAGCTCCGCGACGCCTTCGGCCGGGCGCGCGACGACCTGGAGGTGGGCTCGATCATCTTCACCGGCGCCGGCACCGACGCCTTCTGCTCGGGCGGCGACCAGAAGATCCGCGGCGACGACGGCTACATCGGCGATGACGAGGTTGCCCAGAAGGGCGTCGGTCGCCTTGACGTCGGCGACCTCCATGTCCAGATCCGCCGGCTTCCGAAGCCGGTCGTCGCGATGGTCGCGGGCTACGCGGTCGGCGGCGGTCACATCCTGCACCTCGTCTGCGACCTGACGATCGCGGCCGACAACGCCGTGTTCGGGCAGACCGGCCCTCGGGTCGGCAGCTTCGACGGCGGCTTCGGCTCGAGCCTCCTCGCCCGCAACGTCGGCATCAAGAAGGCCAAGGAGGTCTGGTTCCTCGCACGCCTCTACGACGCCGGCGAAGCGAAAGAGATGGGGCTCGTCAACACCGTCGTCCCGCTCGCAGGCCTCGAGCGCGAGACCGTCGCGTGGTGCCGCGAGATGAACGCCCTCTCCCCCCTGTCGCTGCGACTGCTGAAGGCCAGCTTCAACGCGACCGAGGACGGCCTCAGTGGCATCCAGCAGCTGAGCCACGACGCGACGCTCCTCTTCTACATGTCCGAGGAAGGACAGGAGGGACGCAACGCCTACCAGGAGGGACGCCCACCTGACTTCTCGAAGTACCCGAAGCGACCGTGAGGATCTGGGTCATGGCGGCGCGTCTGCGGACGCTCCCCGCCGCGATCGCGCCCGTTCTGGTCGGAAGCGCGGCGGCGGACTTCGCCTCGAGCGCAAAGGGATTCCGCTGGGGCGCCTTCTTCGCCGCCCTCGTCGGCTCGATCTTCATCCAGATCGGAACGAATCTGGCGAACGACTATTCCGACGCCAAGCGGGGGGCCGACACCGTTGACCGCCTCGGGCCGGTGAGGGTGACCTCGGCGGGGCTGGTCGCGCCGAGGCGGGTGCTGGTCGCGACCTGGCTGGCCTTTGCGGTTGCCGTGGCGGCCGGCATCTACCTGGCCACGGTCGCCGGTGTGGTGATCATCGCCGTGGGGGCCGCTTCCATCGTCGCCGGCGTGCTCTACACGGGAGGACCGCGGCCCTACGGCTATGCGGGACTCGGCGAAGTGTTCGTCTTCCTGTTCTTTGGCCTGGTTGCCGTCAACGGCTCCTACTACGTTCAGATCGAGCATCTGGACTGGCTGCCGTTCGGCCTGTCGATCGCGGTCGGCTGCCTCTCGACGGCGATCCTCGTGGTCAACAACGTCCGCGACATCGACACCGACCGCCGGGCGGACAAGCGGACGCTGGCGGTGCGCCTCGGACGCGAGCGCACGCGACGCCTGTATCTCGGCCTCGTCACCCTGGCCTACCTCGCGCTGATCGTCACCCTGGGGGCCAACGACGGGCCTCACTGGGGCGCCCTGGGCCTGCTCTCGCTGCCGCTGGCGATCAAGCCCGCTCGAGCGGTGCTCACTCGCACCGACGGCCCCGCACTGAACGGTGCCCTCGCCGGGACCGGCGCACTGCTCGGGCTCTTCAGCCTGCTCGTCTCCGCGGGCGTCGTGATCGCGGCGTAAGAGCGTGAGCCTCCACCTCGAGGTCGTGCCGATCGCGCTCCCCTTCCGGGAGCCGTACGTGACGGCCCGCGGGTCCCTGGATGCCCGGGAGATGGCGCTCGTGCGGTTGCGAGACGCAGACGGCGTCGTCGGCCTCGGCGAGGCCGTGCCGCTCTCGCTGCGGGGCGGCTCCAGCCTGGCCGAGGTCGTCTCGGAGCTCCGTTCGAGCGCGGGCGAGGTGCGACCGGGAATGACCGCCCCGGCGCGGGCCGCATTGGAGATGGCGGTCCTCGACCTTCGCGGCCGCCGCGAGGGCGTTCCCGCCTGGCGGATTCTGGGCGCCCCGGAGCGGCGGCCGGTGCCCTGCAACGCCACCCTCACGGCGGGAGAGCCCGACCCTGTGGCGGCGCAGGCCGAGCGCTGGGCGGCACAAGGCTTCGAGAGCTTCAAGCTCAAGGTGGGAGTGCCGGGCGACGTGGCGGCGGTCCGAGCCGTGCGCGAGCGTGCGGGCGAGGCGGCGCGCATACGCGTCGACGCCAACGGCGCCTGGACGCCGGCCCAGGCCTCACTCGAGCTCGGGGCGATGGAGCCCTACGGGATCGAGCTGGCCGAGGAACCGACCTCCGGGCTCGAGGAGCTGGCGCTCGTGCGATCCCAGACGGCCGTGCCGCTCGCCGCGGACGAGAGCGTCTCGAGTCCCGCCGACGCCGCGCGCGCCCGCGAGCTCGGCGCCTGCGCGCTGGCGAGCGTGAAGCTCGCGAAGGTGGGCGGCTTCGAGGCTGCGATGAAGATCGCAGCTTCCCTGCCCGTCTACCTCTCGAGCGCCCTGGACGGCCCACTGGGCATCGCCGCTGCGGGGCACCTGGCCCTTGCTCTCGGGGCGAGCGAAGCCGGCATTGCCCACGGCCTCGCGACGCAGCTGCTGTTCGCCGCGAGCACGGCGGCGGTGGGTCCGGAGGTCGTCGACGGCCACCTTCACCTGCCGGACGGCGACGGCCTGGGCGTTGAGCTCGACGATGAAGCCGTCGAGCGCTTTCGCATCGAGGCGTGAGGGATAGCGTTCGCCGAGGTGGATACGACCAATCGCAACACAGCTCTCGCCTCAGCGTTCGTGGAGGAGCTCGCCCGCTCAGGGCTTCGCCATGCCGTGATCTCCCCAGGCTCGCGGTCCACCCCGCTCGCTTTGGCGCTTCTGCGCGAGCCCGAAGTCGCGACGCATGTGGTCGTCGACGAGCGGTCGGCCGGGTTTTTCGCCCTCGGCGCCGCGCAGGCCCAGGGCAACGCCACGGCCGTCCTGACGACGTCGGGCACGGCCGCCGCGAACCTGCATCCGGCGGTCTGCGAAGCCGACGAGTCAGGCGTTGCGCTGGTGATTCTCACGGCCGACCGCCCGCCGGAGCTTCGCGGCATCGGCGCGGGGCAGACGATCGATCAGCTGAAGCTCTACGGGGAGGCTGTCCGCTGGTTTTGCGAAGCGGGCACCCACGAAGCCGACGATGCGGGGCTGCTCCATCTCCGCCAAACGGCCTGCCGAGCGATGGCCGAAGCCCTGGGGCCGCGGCAAGGACCAGTGCACGTCAACCTCTCGTGGCGCGACCCGCTCAGCCCCGAGCCGTCTGAAGGCGACGTGACCGCCGCCTCACCCCTGGCCCTGGAGGGGCGAAGCGAGGGCCGCCCACTCACCGCCAGCGCAAATCCGCCCGCTCCCGTTGCCGAGGTCCTGGTCGAGATGCTGTCCGAGCACATCCGCGTCAACCGCAGGGGGCTCGTCGTCTGCGGTCGCCAACCCGATCCCTCCCTTGCGGCTCCGGTCGTGGCCCTTGCGAGGGCGGCGGGCTATCCCGTCTTGGCCGAGGCGACCTCGCAGGTGCGCATGGGGCCCCACGAACGCTCGCAAGTCATCGGCGCATACGACGCCATCGCCCGCGCCGCCCCCGCTGCACTTGAGCCGCAGCTGATCGTGCGCTTCGGCGAGATGCCCACCAGCAAAGCGCTGAGGACATGGCTGTCGTCCCTCCCCGCCTGTCCGCAGCTGGTCGTCGACGGCGGCTTCGGATGGAACGAGCCGACCCGCCAGGCCGCAGCGATGGTCCGCGCCGACCCCACCGCTCTGGCCTCGGCCCTGGCCGACGCCACCGAGGCCGAACCCTCCCCGGGCTGGCTCGAGGCCTGGTCCGAGGCGGGCGAGGCGGCCGCCGGTGCGCTGGGCGGCGGCGAGGAGATGAGCGAGGCAACCGTGCACGCCGCGCTCGGCGAGCTCTACGCGGATGGCGAGCTCGTCTATACGGCCTCCTCGATGCCCATTCGTGACCAGGAGTCGTTTCTGGGAACCGGGCCCGCCGCGGTGCGCTTTCTCGCCAACCGCGGCGCCAACGGCATCGACGGCCTCATCTCGTCGGGCATCGGGGCTGCGGTCGCGACCGGGGCACCGACCTGGATCATCACGGGCGATCTTGGCCTGCACCACGATTCGAACTCATTGGCGGCGCTGCGGCACGCCGACACTCCGGTACGAATCGTGGTGCTGAACAACGACGGCGGCGGCATCTTCGAGCACCTACCGCAGGCGAGCCAGCTCCCCCGCGAGGAGTTCGAAGCGCTTTTCGGAACGCCGCTCGGCGTCGACGTAGCGGCGCTGGCGGCCGCCTACGACGTCCCGCACCGGCGTGCGAGCACGCTTTCCGAGTTGGGCGAGGCTGCAGCCGAAACGGGAATCATCGAGATCGTTATCGACCGCCGCGCAAACGCCGACGACCGCTCGCGCCGGCTCGACGCCGGCGCGGCGGCCGTCGAGGGGACTGTCTCCTAGACGCCCGCTAGCAGTTGCTCTTGGCGAACGCCTGCAGGCTCTTCACGTGGCTTTGAAGCGAGGCCACAACCGGCTTCAGAACCGGGCCGAGGGCCTTGAGCTCGTCGACGCTGCTGACGCCCTGAATCTTGTCGTTGATCGTGTTGAACGCGGCCGCGACCGCATCCGCGTCGGCCTTGATGTCGGGCGGCGCAGCCTCGTCGGCCTTGTTGATGGCGTCATCGGCCGTCTGGAAGGCGGCCTGCGCGCCGGGGATGTCGTTGTTCGAGAGGTTGGAGAACGTCGAGTTCAGCGACTGCAGCGCGTTGACCTGCGCGCAGAAGGCGGTCGTATCCCCCGAGGAGGTCGTACTCGAGCTCGTGCTCGATGTGGTGTCCGTGCTCGCGCTGGTGCTCGAGCTCGTCGTGTCGCTGCTGCTGCCACATGCGGCAAGCGCAAGAGCGCCCGCGCCAAGGGTCAGCACAGCCATCAACTTCGTCTTCATTTGCCCCCCGAGAGGAATTCGATTGGAATGACGATGGCGAGTCTAAAGACCGCTAGCCGGAGATGATCGGCAGCAGCGCGTCAAGCTTCAGCTCGGTTTCGGCGAGCTCGGCCGCTGGATCCGAGCCGGCGACGATCCCGTTGCCCGCGTACAGGTGGGCGGTGCGGTCGCGCAGCAGCGCCGAGCGGATCCCAACGCAGAACTCCCCGTCCTCGGCAGCGTCCGTCCAGCCAACCGGACTGGCATACCAACCGCGGTCCATGCCCTCGAACTCGGCGATCGCCTCGAGCGCAGCCGCGCGCGGCTCGCCGCCCACCGCTGGAGTGGGATGAAGCCGCCCCGCGAGCTCCAGCGCCGAACGCGGCTCGGCTAGCTGCGCGCGTATCGGAGTGGCGAGGTGCTGGATGTTCGCGACTCGGACGAGCCCAGGTTCGGGAGCGGCCTCCACCCACACGGCGTGAGGCCGCAGCGTGCGCTTGATGCGGCGTACGACGAATTCGTGCTCGGTGCGGTCCTTATCGCTTCGAAGAAGGCGCTCGCCGAGATGATCGTCCACGGCAGGGTCGGCACTGCGGCGGGTGGAGCCGGCCAGGGCCACGGTGGCGACGCTCGCCCCGTCACGGCGAACGAGAAGCTCGGGGCTTGCGCCAACGAAGGCCGCCTCGGGCGTCCCGGCGCAGAAACAGAAGCACGACGGGAATAGTTGGCGAATCGTCCCGTAGAGCGCCGCCGGGTCATGCGCGCACGGCGCTTCGACCGTCACCTCCCTGGCCATCACGGCCTTCTCGAGGGCTCCCGAGCGGATTCGCTCCACGGTCCGCGCCACCGCGAGCTCGAAGCGTTCTGGCGAGCTGGCGCTCGCGATGACGACCCTGCTCGTCGGATGCGGGTCGGGCAGCGGCATCGGCGCCTCGCGCAGGCCCGCCAGTCGAGCGCGAAGCTTCGCGGGAGCTTCGCGATCGATCGAGAGCGCGTTCAGCGTCAAGAGTGTTTCGCCCCGGCGGCGGCACATGGAAAGCTCCGGGAGGACCATAAGCGCCGGCGGGAACGATGACCAATGGGACTCGTGACCGCCCTCCGGATCGAACGCGAAGCCCCCTTGCAGCACCGGACCGGTTCCCGGGGGAAGGTCGCTGGGCTCGTCGGCGAGACGGTCGCGGAAGAGGTTGGCGGCGCGCGCCGCGACATCCGCATAGCGCTCATCGCCACGCGAGGCCAGCTCAGCGACCGCGCCCAGCCCGGCGAGCGCGAAGCCCTCGCGATCGGGCTGCTCCCAGCAGAACCAGCGATCGCCGGCGCGCCGGGACGCGAACACCGCGGCACAGGGGTCGTCGAGTTCGACCGGGACGGTGACACTTATGAGCCGGCCGCGCGGGCCAGCGTTCTCGGCGAGCCGCGCGAGCGACTCGGTGGCCGTCTCGAGACCCTGAATCAGCTTTCCGGACGGGAGCGGGCGATCGCGACCTCGCCTGTTCGCGCCATCTCGATGAGCCCGTGCGGACGGACCATGCGCTCGAAGGCGTCGATCTTGTCCTGGGTGCCGGTGATCTCGATGGTCATCGTGCGCCGGGAAACGTCGACCACCTTGCCGCGGAAGATCTGGGCGAACTCCATTATCTCGCCGCGGCTCTCGGCCGGGGCAGAGACTCGGAACAGCGCCATCTCCCGGGACACCGTCGTGTCCGGGTCCATGTCGCGGATCTTGATGACGTTGACCAACTTGTGAAGCTGCTTCGTGACCTGGTCGATGGGATGGATCGCGCCGTCGACGGTGAGGGTGATGCGCGAGATGTCGGGGTCATCGGTGGGCCCTACCGCGAGCGTGTCGATATTGAAGCCGCGCCGGCTGAAGAGCCCCGCGATCCGGGCGAGGACGCCCGGCTTGTTCTCGACCAGGAGCGAGAGGACGTGCTTGCGCCCGGTGAGCCCAGTCCCCACCTGAAGATCCTCGAGCTTGACCAGCTCCGGAGTTCCAGCTTCCATCAACCCACCATGTCTCGGGCGGCCGCCCCTGCCGGAATCATCGGGAAGCAGTTCTCGGTCTGGGTGACGCGCACATCGAGGAGCGCCGGGCCGTCGGCATCGAGGGTGGCGCGCATGGCGCCGACGAGCTCGCCCTTGTCGTCGCAGCGCGCGGCCGACCAGCCGAAGGCCTCGGTCAGCTTGACCCAATCGGGGCTCGAGCCCATCTCGACCGACTGGTAGCGCCCGTCCCAGAAGAGCTCCTGCCACTGGCGGACCATGCCGAAGTGGCCGTTGTTCATGAGGAAGACCTTGACCGGGATGTCGTGCGCGGCCGCGGTCGCCATCTCCTGGCAGACCATGACGAGGCTGCCGTCGCCGGCGAGGCAGACCACCTGGTCGTCTGGCAGGGCGACCTTGGCGCCGATCGCCGCCGGCAAGCCGAAGCCCATGGTGCCGAGGCCGCCGGAGTTGATCCAGCGCCGAGGCTTGGCGAAGTTGTAGTACTGGGCCGCCCACATCTGATGCTGGCCTACGTCGGAGGCGATGATCGCGTCGCCGTCGGTGGCCTCGTACATGGCCTCGATCATGAGCTGGGGCTTGATCTCGGCGTCAGCCGAATCCTCGTAGCGCAGGGGATAGCTCGCCTGCCACTCCTTGATCCTGCCCCACCACTCCTCGAGGCGGCTCGAGTCGGCGCCAAGCGCCCGGTACTCGCCGAGGAGCTTGGGCAGCACGTCCTTGGCGTCGCCGACGATCGGGATGTGCGCGGCGACGTTCTTGGAGATCTCGGCCGGGTCGACGTCGATGTGGACGAACTTCGCGCGCGGCGCGAACTCGGAGAGCTTGCCGGTGATGCGGTCGTCGAAGCGGGCGCCCACCGCCACGATCAGGTCCGCCTCGTCCATCGCGTAGTTCGCCGTCCGCGTCCCGTGCATCCCCAACATTCCCAGCCACTGCTCGTGGGGAGCGGGAAAGGCTCCGAGACCCATCAGCGTCAGCGTGACCGGAAAGCGGTCAACCATGCAGAGCTCGCGAAACTCGTCGGCGGCGTTGGCGTTGATGATCCCGCCGCCCCCGTAGATGACCGGGCGACGAGAGTTCGCCAGAGCCCGCGCTGCGACCCTGATCTGCTTGATGTTGCCCTCCAGCGGCGGCTTGTACCCGGGCAGGTCCGGGGCCCCTGTGGCAGGCTCATAGTCGATGTCCACGCGCGAGAGGTCCTGGGGGACGTCGACGAGCACGGGCCCGGGCCGGCCGGTCGAGGCGATGTGAAAAGCCGCGTGGACGTACTCGGGGATCTGCCGAGGATCCTGAACCAGGAAGGAGTGCTTGACGATCGGCAGAGTGATGCCGGTGACGTCAGCCTCCTGGAAGCCGTCGGTCCCGATCAGCTCAGTGCGCACCTGGCCGGTGATGAACACGGTCGGAACGGAATCCATCATCGCGTCGGCGATCGGAGTCACGAGGTTCGTCGCGCCCGGGCCGGACGTCGCCATCGCGACGCCCACTCGTCCTGAGGCCTTGGCGTAGCCCTCAGCGGCGTGCCCGGCGCCCTGCTCATGGCGGGCCTGGATGTGGTCCAGGTCGGCGTCGTAGAGGGCGTCGTAGGTCGGCAGGTTGGCGCCCCCGGGAATCCCGAAGACGTGCTCGACCCCTTCGGCCTTCAGGGCTTCGCAGAGTGCGTCGGCAGCGCGCATGAAAAGAAATTCTAGAGAGGCGGCACGAACGGCCCGAAAGCGCGTTCGGCGATTGGGTGCGGTCAGCCGTTGACGAGCATGCCGAAGAGCTGCCGGAGGCGCTCCAGCATGGTTTCCTGCGGGTTCTCGCCGAGCTCGCGCACGCGGTCGAGCAGAATGCCGTTGATACCGGCGACCGCAATCTCGGCGCGCTTGGCCGAGTCGGGAGCACCTGCCTTGCGGAGGGTCACCTCGGCCAGAGCGACGAACGCCGCGCGGCGCTGCTCGATCGCGGGACGAAGCGAGGGGTGGCGCGCGGCCTCGAGGTAGATCTCGAACTGGGCGAGCCAGCCGCGCCGCCCCTCCTCGCTGTCGCCGATGAGGGCCCGCGCGAGGGCGGCGCCGGTCTCCTCGGGCTTCAGCTTGTCGATCTCCTCGGCCAGCGCGTTGAGCCGCTCGACCTCGGCATCCGAGAGTGACTCGAGTGCCTCCTTGAGGATTTCGTCCTTGGAGGCGAAGTAGTAGGTGGTCGCTGCGAGCGGGACCTTGGCCTCCCGGGCGACGGCGCGATGCGTGACGGCGTTGAGCCCACGGGTCGCAATGATCTTCACGGCGGCGTCGATGATCGCCCCGCGCCGTGCAGCTCGCTGGCGGCTTCGGTAACCCGCCGGCGGCGCGTCGGCCGGAGAGCTCATGAGGAGGCCCCCGCCGCCGGCGCTGCCCTAAGCCCGCCCTCGAGCTCGCCCGGCTTCCAGCGCGTCGTGGGAAGGATCGCGCTTTCGATGACGCGATCGCGGTAGCGCTCGATGACGCTCAGCATCGAGCGGACGAGCTCCTCGCCGAGAAGGTGCGGCTTGAGGCCCAGGTCGTGCAGCTTGGTGTTGGTCGCGTTGTAGTAATGCTGCTCGGCCTCGATTCTCGGGTTGGGGTAGTTGCGGATCTCGACGTCGTGGCCCACCTCGGCCGCGCTGCGCTTGACTAGCTGCGCCAGCTCGGCCACCGAGAACTGCTCGGTGAACTGGTTGAAGACCCGGTACTCGGCGAGCTGTGCCGGGTTGTCGACGGCCAGCTCCACGCACTGGAGGGTGTCGCGGATATTCAGGAAGCCCCGCGTCTGCCCGCCCTCTCCGTAGACCGTCAGGGGATGGCCGATCACCGCCTGCAGGCAGAAGCGGTTGAGGACCGTGCCGAAGTACTCGTCGTAGTCGAACCTGGTGATCAGGCGCTCGTCGCCGGAGGACTCCTCCGTGTCGATTCCGTACACCACGCCCTGGTTCAGGTCCGTGGAGCGAAGGCCCCAGATGCGGCAGGCGAAGTGGATGTTGTGAGAGTCGTGGACTTTCGAGAGGTGGTAGAGCGAGCCCGGCATCTTCGGGAACGGCAGCGTGTCTCTGCGCCCCTTGTGCTCGATCTCGATAAAGCCCTCCTCGATGTCGATGTTGGGGGTGCCGTACTCCCCCATCGTCCCCAGCTTGACGAGGTGGCAGTCGGGGACCAGCTCGCGCATCGCGAAGAGCAGGTTGAGAGTGCCGATCACGTTTGTGTACTGGGTTTCGATGGCATCGGCGCGCGAACGCATCGAGAACGGGGCCGAAGGCTGCTCGCCGTAGTGGACGATCGCCTCCGGGCGGACATCGGCGAGCACGCCGTCGAGGAACTCCGCATTCTCGATCGATCCGACGAACGCACGGATCGTCTTACCCGACACCTCGCGCCACGCCCCGATGCGTTCATCGAGGGTCACGATCGGCGTCAGTGAGCCGGTTGAGTTTTCGACATGCCAGCGGCGACGGGAGAAGTTGTCGACGACCGCGACCTCGTGCCCCCGATTGGAGAAGCGCATGGCGGTCGGCCATCCCAGGTAACCGTCACCGCCCAGGATGAGGATGCGCATTGCGCGCCAGGGTAGCGGAGGCTCCAGTGGCACGCCTATGCTCCGCGACCGTGACTGGTCTCTTCCTCCAGGCATCCCTACTGCCTCCCGAGCTGACGGCGCTGCGCGCCGCCGGGCTCGCGATCGCGATCGCAATCGGCCTCTACGCGGTGGCGCGGCGCCAGGCGCTGCGAAACGTGGACGTCCTCGTGCTGGTCGGAGTCGCGCTCGGACTGGCGCTCGTGTCCGGGACCCAGGTCCTCGACGTGGTGCTGTCCGCCTTCTCCTTCAAGAAGGGCAACGGGACGCGAATCGTCGGCGTTGCGGTGTTGGCGATCCTGGTGCTCTTCGCCCTCGTCCTGCGCTCGCTGGCGCAGGGCTCGAGGATCACCAGCGAGCTCTCGGCCCTGCTTGAGGGCCTGGCGTGGGAGGAATTTCGCTCCGCGGGACAGCCGCAGCGGTTCGCCGGCACGCTGGCCGTTCTGGTCCCCGCCTTCAACGAGGCGGAGTCCATCACCACCGTGCTCGAACGGATTCCCGCCGTGGTCTGCGGCCTGGATACGGCCGTGCTGGTGGTCGACGACGGGTCACGCGACGGCACCTCAGAGATGGCGCGCGCGAGTGGAGCGGTTGTCGCCCGCCACGTGATCAACCGCGGCGGAGGCGCTGCGCTGCGGACCGGATACAGGCTCCTGTCCGATTCCGGGGCCGCGATCGTCGTGACCCTCGATGCCGACGGCCAACACCGCCCCGAGGAGATGGAGCGCCTGGTCGAGCCGGTGGTGAGCGGCGAGGTGGCGGTCGCGCATGGCTCGCGGGTCCTCGGCGAGGCCGAGCCGAATCATTTCGCGCGGGAGCTGGGAATCGTGTTCTTCAACCGACTCGTCAGCCTGATCACCCGCACGAAGGTCAGCGACTGCTCCAACGGCTATCGCGCGGTGAGGGCTGACGTGCTGCCCCAGCTGGTGCTCCGCCAGGAGCAGTTCCATACCTCCGAGTTCATGATCGAGGCGATCAAGCGGGGCATCCCGGCGAGGGAGATTCCGGTCACCGTGGATCGCCGGCTTCACGGACACTCGAAGAAGCCGGCGGTCGCGCGCTACGGGATGGGCTTCGCGAACGCGATCGTCCGCACCTGGCTGCGCTGATGCAGTTGGGCGAGCCAGCTAAGGACCGCTGAGCGCCGACATCAGCGAAGCACCGGCGCCGGGGACGCCGAGGCCGGTGACGTTGTCGTAGCCCGGGGTCGTCCGCAGCGAGGTGTCGAAGTTGAAGCTCCGCAGCGAGATCGTCGTGCCCGCCGCCCGGTTGGCGCCGTTGTTGAAGTCGTTTCGAAGGGCCGCGATCTGGGAGCGCGGACTGCGGATGTCGCGAATCGCCGAGTTGTCCGCAAGCGCGTAGAGCGCCGGGTTGATGAACCCGAGCCGTACGCCCGCCTGCTCCGCCGCGTCGGCCATGTAGCCGGCAAGCAGTGGTGAGGACAGGCTGGTTCCTCCGATCCGGTACTCCCCGTACTTGACCGTGCCGTTGAGGTTCGTCTGGGTCTCGCCAACAAGCATGCCCGTCGTCGGGTCGCCGTCCATCGACAGGTCCGGAACCACGCGATTCTGGCCGCCGAACTTGCTCGCGAGCTTGTAGGGAACGACGTGCCGCTGGTAGGCGGGTTCGCGGAAGAGCCGCGAGGTGCCGCCGCCGCTGCCGTAAAAGAAGGGTCCCGGAGGCGCGGGCTCCCAGTGCGCATTCGGGCTTCCGGGCTTGCCGGCGAGGGAGGTCTTCTTCGTCCCCCAGCCGATCTCGAAGCTGCGGTGGCCGGTGGGTCCGACTCCCAGCGAGGTCCCGCCGACCGCCGTCACGCGCGGGCTCGACGCGGGGTAGTCCGCGGACACGTAGCCGATCGCAGTGTGCTCGTCGCCGTCGTCGCCGGAGGAGAAGTAGATGCCGATGCCTTGGGCGATGGCCTCACGGGCGACGTCTTCCTGCGCTCGGATCGAGCTTTGGGTGTCGCCCTCGCCGAGCGACCCGTAGGAGTTCGTGATCGCTCCAGCGTTGTTGTCGTCCACTGCCGCGCCCATCGCGTCGAGCAGGGACTTGCTGCTCGAGTCCACGGCGCCGTAGTAGGAGATCGCGGCATCAGGGGCCATCGAGTGCACGGCCTCGAGATCGAGTGTCTCCTCGCCGTACCAGCCCTGCGCTCCGTGGCAACCGAAGTGGCAGGTGCCGGAGAGGACCGTCTGGTTGATCGTCGGGGGGGGAAGGCCGTGCCGCGAGCTGTACTCGTTGACATCGGCGACGATGGTGGGGGCAGCGAAGGCGTCGACGATCGCCACCCCCTGTCCGGACCCGTCGTAGCCGTTGGCGAGCGCCGTATCGACTCCATAGGCGCTCTGAAGGTCCTGTGCGTCGTAGCCGCAGGGTGCGAAGGGCTGTGCCCGCCCGTACGCATGCGGGATCACGCCTGAGGAGAACCGCTCCCCCCAGTAGTGGGAGCAGGGTCCGGCATTGCGGAACACCGGCGGCGGCGGGGCGGCCGCGTGCGAGAAATGGTGGTCGACGCTCTCGGTGAGCCCGAGGACCCCGGTCACCCCCCGGCCGAACGAGCGCGGCAGGGAAACCGGCTTCGCCGTGGCGCGGCGGACATGCCCTCGAACCCGGTACCTGGCGAGGCGGGTCCCAAAGGCTCGCTCGGCGGACCGACTCGACCCCGTGGCGTCGATCAGCATCCGGCTCGCCGAGATCCGGGTCACGCGAAGGCCGTGGGAGCGCAGGTAGCTCGCCACGGCAGCGACGTGCGCGGGACTGGGCGAGTACCGCGCACGGAACTCGGCGCTGGAGAGGAAGTTGCGGTAGCTCGAGCTCGCCGGGTCGCTCACCGCCTGATCGACCGAGTTGAGTTCCCGCTCGTGGCGCCAGCGCATCGCGACCGAGACCGAGACGCGGCCGTGCGCCTGGCCGACCGAGCGGGCGTGCGCCGCAAAGCCGGGCACACTGCCCTTGAAGACCTTGCGCGCGGAGGCCGGGGCGGTGGCCGGAACCGTCGATGCAACCACGGCCATCGCCGACAAACCGATCGCGAGCTTCCCTGCACCCGTCCTCATCAGGGCCAGTTCTATCAGTCCGGAGCTCTCGGCGCGGGCCTGCGGATCTCACCGGGGTCCGGGAGGTAGAGCTCCGCGCCGCAGCGGGTGCATACCTGGACGTAGAGCTTCTCGATCTTTCCGCAGCGCGGGCAGCGTCGCTCGGCCTCGTCGGCCTCGCTGCGAAAGAGGATCACTGCGATCAGGCCGAAGACGTTGAGCACGAGCCCGACCGCCAGCCAGATCCAGAACGACATGCCCTTCGCCTTGCCGATGAACGCCGTGGCGAGGCCGAAGCAGATGGCGATGACGACGAACGCCATCTACTCGCCAATGGGCCTGTGAGTCCCGCCCTGCTCGTACACCTCTGCCTTCAGCGGGCGGGGATGCCCGATGGAGCCAACCTCCGAGACGTCGCGGGCGAAGGGAAGGCCGACCGTCCAGTCGGCAACCGCCCGCACCTTTCGCGCGGTGCCTGGAATCTGGCTCATGTGGTAAGTCCGGGCGAGCCACCAGGCGACGAATCCGCGGAACCGAGCCGAGCCAATCCTGCCGACCGCCTTGTAGTGGCCCAGGTTGACGAAGGCCGCCTTCGCCTCGTAGTCGTAGGACCGCGCGTGCCCGATGCCAAGGGAGGCGGCGATGTTGGCCGCGGCGACCGGCCCCTGGCGAACCGCATGCTGCGCCGTGGGCGGGCACGGATGCGAGGGGTCGAGCGGATCGGGAACTGCGGCGCAGTCGCCCACGGCGTACACACCGTCCATTCCCTCGACCCGCAGGTGCGAATCCACGACCACGCGACCGCGATCGTCGAGCGGGACCGCCAGATTGCGCAGGCTCGGGTGCGGCACAACGCCCGCAGTCCAGACCAGGGTGCGAGCGGGAATTTCCTCGCCCGTCGAGAGGCTGACCGAGTTGGCCTCGGCCCTCTCGATCCGGGTGCCGAGGCGAACGTCGATGCCCCGGCCGCGCAGTTCGCTGACCGCATAGTCGGCCAGCGGCGCATCGATTTCGGGCAGGACGCGGTCGGCGGCATCGATCAGGATCCAGCGCATGCCGTGAAGGCGTGCTCGGGGATAGCGGTGCATCGCGTCGGCGGCGAAGTCCTGCAGCTCGGCGAGCGCCTCGAGCCCGGAATACCCGCCGCCGACGAAGACGTAGGTGAGAAGCTCGTCCTGGCGACCGGGATCGTCGGTTGCGTTGGCTGCCTCCAGGGTCTCGATCACGTGGTTTCGAAGCCAAATCGCGTCGGCGAGGCTCTTGAACCCGATCGCGTGCTTGTCGAGTCCGGGGACCGGAAGCAGTCGCGAGACCGCGCCGACCGACAGGAGCAGCCGGTCGTAGGGGAGCTCCTCCCGTTCCCCGTCGTGGGTGGTGAGGGTCACGCTCCGCGCTTCGGAATCGTGGCCGGTGACCGCCCCCAGCCGCAGGTAGGTGCGCCGCAGGTAGTCGCGAAGCGGCGTGACGACGTGACGGGGCTCGAGGGTCCCGGCGGCCGCCTCGGGCAGAAACGGCGCGTAGAGCATGAAGTTGACGTCGTTAACGAGCACCAGCCGGGTCGACTGGCGGGGCATCAGGCGCTCGAGCTGGCGCGCGGCGTAGAGCCCGCCGAAGCCACCGCCCGCGATCACGACATTCCAAGCCATGTCAGCTCATCTTATCCGCTTGTAACACGCTTGTAACACCGCGCTTGGTGTCAGACGCCGAGCTTTGTCCGGATCAGTTCCGCGACCTCGCCGCCGTCGGCGCGGCCCTTCGTCTCGCGCATCACGGCGCCGACGATCGGACCGATCGCGCCGCCCTTGCCGGCTCGAAGCTTCTCGGCGGCTTCCTCGTTGGCGGCGATTGCCCGCTCGACGACGGCCTCGAGCTCGGAGGAGTCGGCCCCTCCGGACAGCCCCTCCCGCTCGGCGATCTCGGCAGGATCTCCTCCCTGCTTGACCAGGACCGCAAGCACCTGCCGCCCCGCCCCATGAGAGATCTCCTTCGCCTGGACCATCGCGATCAGCCGCGCAAGCGAGTCGGCCGGTATTTCTCCGCCGTCGCTGCCCGCGTCCCTTCGCGCCGCGACGAGATCGCCGACCACCCAGTTGGCGACAGCCGACGGATCAGCCCGCACCCCCTCCAGCACCGCCTCGAAGTACTCGGCCAAGTCCGTGTCGAACGCCAGCTGGCGGGCCTGGGCTGCGGCGAGCCCCAGTTCGGCGTACCGGGCCTCCCGTGCCGCCGGAGCCTCCCCCACCGTCGCCCGCGCGGCCTCGATCATCTCCTCGGTGGGCGCCAGTGGCACGAGGTCGGGCTCGGGCAGATATCGGTAGTCGTGGGCGTACTCCTTGCTTCGCAGCGAAGTGATCGCGCCGCTCGTGGGGTCGAAGTGCAGGGTCTCCTGGTCAACTGCACTTCCCGCGTCGAGGAGGCCGGCTTGGCGCTCGAGCTCGGCCTCGATGCCGCGCTCCAGGAAGCGGAAGCTGTTCATGTTCTTGAGCTCGGTCTTGGTGCCGAGCTCTTTCGCACCGAGAGGCCGCAGCGAGACATTCGCGTCGCAGCGCAGGCTGCCTTCCTCCATCGAGACATCCGAGGCGCCGGTCTGGCGCACGGTCTCGCGAAGAAGCTGCGCCCACTCGCGCGCATGCGCGGCGCTGGAGATGTCGGGCTCGGAGACGATCTCCACCAGCGGCGTGCCGGCGCGGTTGAAGTCGACGAGCGAGGCCGTGGAGGCGTGGATCCGGCCCGACTCGCCGACGTGGATCATCTTCGCCGTGTCCTCCTCGAGATGGACGCGGTGGATCCTCACTTCGCCCAGCCGGCCCGCGCTCGCCAGCGGAATGTCGTACTGGCTGATCTGGTAGCCCTTGGGGATGTCGGGATAGAAGTAGTTCTTGCGGTGGAAGATCGAGCGCGGGGCGATTTCGCAGTCGAGCGCCAGAGCGATCGCCAGGGCATAGCCGACGGCCCGCTCGTTGACGACCGGAAGCGTGCCCGGATGAGCCAGGCAGACCGGGCAGGTATGGACGTTCGGATCGGCGCCGAACGACGGCTCACAGCCGCAGAACATCTTCGTTCGAGTGGACAGCTGCACGTGGATCTCGAGGCCGATCACAGCCTCGTAGCGCTCGTGCCACTCGCTCACGCCACGATCTCCAGTGGCTCGAATCCAAGCGCCTTTTCGAGCGCCAACGCCGCATCCAGCATCCCGGCCTCGCTGAATGCCGGACCCGCGAGCTGCAATCCCACAGGGAGCTCGGGCCCGCCGCTCGCGGGCTCGGAGAGCCCGGACGGAATCGAGATCGCCGGGATCCCGGCCAGCGGCATCGGCACCGTGAAGTAGTCGGAGAGATACATCGCCATCGGGTCAGCGGCCTTCGCGCCCTGCTCGAACGCGACGACCGGCGACGTCGGCGTGACGACGAAGTCGACGTTGGCGAAGGCCTGCTCGAAGTCCGAGCTGATCTTGGTCCGGACCCGCAGCGCGCGGCCGTAGTAGGCGTCGTAGTAGCCGGCCGACAGAGCGTAGGTTCCGAGCATGATGCGGCGCTTGACCTCGGCTCCGAAGCCCGCCTCTCGGGTTGCCTCATACATCGAGGTGAGGTCGCCCCCGTCGCCGGCCCGCAGCCCGTAGCGAACCCCGTCGAAGCGGGCGAGGTTGGTAGAGCACTCGGCCGGCGCGATGACGTAATACGCGCTCAGCCCGTGCTGCGCGTGCGGCAGCGAGATCTCGACGATCTCCCCGCCGAGCTCGCGGATCAGGTCGAGGTTGCGCGCGAATGTGTCCGCCACGCCGGCCTCCACTCCCTCCGCGTCCGCCGAGAAGTCCGGGGCGACTCCGAACCGAACGCCCTTGAGATCGGTGCGGGCGGGACTGGAGACGCCGCCGTCGATTCCGAGCGAGGTCGAGTCGCACGGATCGCGCTTGCACAGCGCGTCCAGGAGCAGCGCCGCGTCGGTGACGTCGCGGGTCAGCGTTCCGCACTGGTCGAGCGATGACGCGAAGGCGATCATCCCGTAGCGGGAGATCGCCCCGTACGTCGGCTTGAGCCCGACGATGCCGCACAGCGACGCCGGCTGGCGAATCGAGCCGCCGGTGTCGGTGCCGAGGGCGGCGGGCGCGAGGCCCCCGGCGACCGCGGCCGCGGAGCCCCCCGACGATCCACCCGGGACGCGGTTCGTCCCCCAGGGGTTGGTGACGTTGCCGTAAGCGGAGTTCTCGTTCGAGGAGCCCATCGCGAACTCGTCCATGTTGGTCTTGCCGAGGAGGCTTGCGCCGGCGTCGAGCAGCAGGCGGACGGCGGTTGCCGTGTACGCGGGCGAATAGCCCTCGAGGATTCGTGAGCCGGCAGTAGTGGGGATGCCCTCCGTGCAGAAGATGTCCTTGACGGCGATCGGCGCGCCCTCGAGGGCGCCTTCGCCTGGAGCCCCGGGGTCGTCCGCTCGCCAGAGGTAGGCGTTCAGGCCGTCGTCCGCGGAGGCGTACGCGCCGAACCACTCACCGGGGTCGAGCTCCCCGGCGCGGATTCGCTCCAGCCCGCCCGCGACCGTGAGGCCGCGAAGCTCTACTGCCGTCGCGCTCACGCCTGCGGCGAGGGGACGCGGTAGGCGCCTTCGGTCGCGTCGGGCGCGCCGGCGAGGGTTCGCTCGCGAGGCCAGCTCGGCCGGGGCTCGTCCGCGCGCAGGACGTTGGTGATGTCCACCACGTGCGACGTGGGCTCGACGCCATCGAGATCCAACTCGCCAATCCGCTCGACGTGCTCGAGGATCACCGACAGCTCGGAGGCCATCCGCTCCAATTCCTCGTCGGTGAGCTCAAGCCGGGCGAGCCGGGCGACGTGCAGGACCTGATCGCGGTCGATCATGCGCCCGATGTTAATTGGACGGGGTCAGACCCCTTCGTCACGGCTTTGAACCTAAAGGGGTCTGACCCCCGACTACACTGCCGCGCGATGTCCGGGGAGGCTGCCGAGAGATTCGTCGTCGCGAACCTGCGACTGCTGGCGGCCACCTTCGCGGTCGTCGGCATCCTCTTCATCGCCGCTCCCGACGGGGTGCTCAGCGTCATCGACGACGTGGGCGACTGGTTCGGCGGTTTCAGCGCGGCGCCGGACACGGTCGAGAAATTCTGGCTGGCGCTCGGATTCGCGTACATGGTCGTCATCGCCGGCATCTGCGTCGTGGTCGCAACCGACGTGGTTCGCTACCGGCCTCTGCTGCTCGTGCTCGCAGCGGGAAAGGCGGCGTCTTCCCTCGGCGCGCTCGCCTTCTTCGTCTTCGACCGTAGCGTCTTCATCTACCTCCTCAACTTCTTGGTCGACGGCTCGCTCCTGGGCGTCGCCCTGCGTCTGCACTCGATTTCAGGACGGATAGGGGCGCCCGCCGCCCCGTCCTGAAGGCGCGCACCGGGGCTTCGCGCCGCCGAGGTCCGGACGCTGCGGGCGTTTGCCGAAGCCATGGCTCCGGCCCACGGCCCCTTGCCGGGGGCTGCCGGCACCGAGGCCGACGCGCTCGATCCTGAGCGCGTGGACGTTGCTCGCGCGCTCGAGCCCTACCTCGCCACGCTCCCCCCTCGCTCGGTGCGACGGATGGGATTGGCGCTGCGAGCCATCGAATGGCTTCCGTTCCCCTGGCGCTTCAGCGGCGCGAACGTCGAGTCGCGCCGTGACCTGATCGAGCGGATCGAAGCGTCCGGCGCTCCCCTGCTGCGCGACCTCGTCCTCGCCGTCAAGGTCCTTGCGGGCATCGGCTACGGAAGCGACCGGCGGGTGCGGGACGCGGTGGGCTATGTGGCCGACTGCAAGCTCGACGAGGCGGAAATTCCGCCCGCCGGGCGTCCGAGCCTCGGGAGCACGGTGCCGCCGCACGGCGGGGAGGAATGCGACGTCGCGATCGTCGGCTCGGGGGCCGGCGGCGCCGTTGCCGCGACGATCCTCGCCGAGGCCGGCCTGGATGTGCTTGTGCTGGAGGCTGGGCCGCACCTCGACCGGGCGAGCTACCCCCAGGAGCCGCTCGAGGCTTTGAGCGCTCTCTATCGCGATGGCGGCCTCACCCTCTGCGAGGGTCGCCCTGCGATCCCCACCCCCGTCGGCCGCGCGGTCGGCGGCACCACGGTCATCAACTCAGGCACGTGTTTTCGAGCGCCCGAGCACGTTCTCGCATGCTGGCAGGCCGACCACGGGATCACCTGGGCTCATGAGCTCGACCCGGAGTACGCCGCCGCCGAAGAGATGTTGGCGGTCACGCCGGTGGACCCTCAGCGCATGGGCCGCAACGGCCAGCTTCTCCTCGAGGGAGCCGAGGCATTGGGCGTGGCGCACCAGCCCCTACTGCGAAACGCGGGGCGCTGCGTCTCTTGCAGCTCGTGCCCGCAGGGTTGCCGACTGGACGCCAAGCGGGCGATGCACGTCTCCTACCTTCCGCGTGCGGTTGCCGCCGGGGCCCGCGTGCGCGCCAACGTCGAGGCTCGCCGGATCCTTTTCGACGATCAACGGGCGACCGGACTGGACTGCGTCGCAATGCCGGTCCCCGGGACCGATGGACGGCCGCGCGCGCATCCCGTCTACGCCCGACTTGGGGTGGTTCTCGCCGGCGGCGCATTCGGAACTCCCGAGCTGCTGCTGAGATCGGGCTTTCGCTCCCCGAGTGGCCACGTTGGGCGCAACCTACGAATCCACCCTGCCTGCTGGGTTGGTGCGCGCTTCGACGAGGAGGTCCGCGGCTGGGACGGAGTGATGCAGAGCTACGCCGTCACCGAATGGGAGGAGCGCCACGGCATCCTGCTCGAGGCAACGTTCACCCCGCTCGCGTTCGGTGGGCAGTGGCTGCCCGGAGTCGGTGCCGACCACCAGAGGCGACTTCTGGAGTACGGGCACGTTGCCTCGTCGGGCGTACACCTCTCTGATCGCTCGTCGGGTCGGGTCGGGCTGGCGGGCGACGGCTCGCTGCGGGTCACCTACACGCTGCGGCGCGACGACGCCGCCAGGCTCGCATTTGGCATCGCCCGCGCCGCCGAGCTCTTCTACGCCGCCGGCGCGACCGAGGTCTATCCCCAGGTGTCCGGCCAGGACATCCTGCGGCGCGAGCGAATCGCGGACTTCGACGCCTCACCGCCGCCCGCCAAGCTCCTTCGCCTGGAGGCTTTCCATCCCATGGGCACGGCGCGCATGGACGCCGACCCGCAGCACGGGGTCGTCGGCCCCGACGGTGCCGTCCACGGCGCGAAGAGCCTGTTCGTCGCCGATGGGAGCCTCCTGCCGAGCTCCCTGGGCGTCAACCCGATGATGACGATCATCGCGATGGCTTCGAAGGTGGCGACGCAACTGGCGGAGACGCTGCGCTAGGTCAACCTCTGCCTCGTTCGGTGCCTGCGGGATAGGATCCTTCAGCAATCGGGAGGAGGGAACTCCGTGACTGAACCTGATCCGCCGCCGTCGAGCACGGTTCCGCCGGGGTGGGTGACTACATGGTTGGAGCGGGCGGAGGAATTCTGGCGCTCGGAGGGCTGATGCTGCTTGGAATCGGCAGCAACGCCCGAGCGGTGCCAAAGGCAGGAACCAAGAAATGTCCAGACTGCGCCGAGTCGGTCCTCGCGGGCGCCAACGTTTGCAAGCACTGCGGCTATCGGTTCGGTGAGGGCGCAGCTGGTTAGGGGCGAACGCGGGGTCGCTCCCGCCGTGTGACTTCGCCGTCCTGCCCTGACCGCCAAGACCGTGGTCTATGCAGGACGGTGAGCCGGGAGTTCCGTTTCCGCCAGCAAGACGAAGGCCGCCCGGGAGCGGCCTTCGCTGCAACCTCTTCTCCCGGGCGCCCGGCGCCCGGAGCTCTGGACGTTCCTAGACCGCGGGGGGCGGGCCTCCCGTGCCGGTGCCGGTGCCGGTTCCAGCGCCCGGGCCTGCGCCGGGTCCGGATCCCGGATCGCGGAGCCGGTCGGCCTGGCCCTGGAACGAGGTTCCCTCTTCCTGCATGGCGGTCCAGCCGCCGTAGGCGACGCCGGCCGTGGCGATCAGCCCGAGGAAGACGCCGATCTTGCGGGTGGTGTCGACCGCGTCACCGGCAGAGATGCCGCCGACGGACAGGTCCGGCGGGCTGATGATGCGGAAGAGAACCAGGACGACCGACAGGATCCCAAGGCCGGCGACGATCGCGCTGAGGGCGACCGGCAGGCTCACGGCCTGGCCGCTCGCTGAGGTGTAGACCATTGCAAGCGCCGCAACAACCGTGATGAACAAGATGATGTCGATGAAGCTGAAAGCGCCCCAGGCGTTGCGTCCCGCCTCGGCGACTCCGCCCCCCAGACCGGCGCCGAGCTTGTAGCCGAACCAGTCGAAGATGAACATGATCAGGATCAGGGCGATCGCTGAGGCCCCAGCGATCTTTTCCCCCTGCGTGAGCTTCGATACATCCATTGACGTGCTTCTCCCCTTTAGTTCGGGTGGATCAGGTTGACGCGATCTTCGCGCAGGCGCAGCCTATACCTCCCGTAGGTCGGTTTCGTGCGTCTAGGTACGAACTCGACGAAAGCGGGAGCTCATGCGTGACTTGAGCGTGCGCGGGCCGCGAGCAGCGTGTTCTCGAGCAGCATCGCGATCGTCATGGGCCCCACGCCTCCGGGCACCGGCGTGATCGATCCGGCGACCTCGGCAGCCGCGTCGAAGTCGACGTCGCCGACCAGGCCGTCCTCGGTGCGGTTGGTGCCGACGTCGATAACCGCTGCGCCGGGCTTGACCATCTCGGCGCCCACCAGGCGGGGAGAGCCAACGGCCGCGACGAGAATGTCCGCGGTCGCACAGGTCGCGGCCAGGTCCGGTGTCTTCGAATGGCAAACAGTCACCGTCGCGTCGGCGTTGGTCAGGAGCGCGGCCAGCGGCCGGCCCACCAGGATCGAGCGCCCGACGATCGCCGCACGCGCGCCGGCCGGGGCAACTCCGGCGGAGGCGATCAGCTCCATCACCCCGCGAGGCGTGCAGGGCACGAGGCCCGGGCGGCCCTGGGCCAGAAGGCCGGCGCTCGTGGCGGTGAGCCCGTCGACGTCCTTGTCGGGGTCGATCAGCGCGATCACCGCGTCCTGCTCGTGCTGGGCAGGCAACGGCAGCTGCACCAGGATGCCGTCGATGCCGTCGTCGGTGTTCAGCTCGCCGACCAGCTCGAGCAGCTCGCCGGCCGGAGCGGAGGGATCGAGCTGGTGATGGATCGAGCGCATGCCCGCCTCCTCCGTCTGGCGGCGCTTGTTCGAGACGTAGATCTCCGAGGCCGGGTCGTCGCTTGCGAGGACCGTTGCCAGCCCGGGCACCCTGCCGTCGTGGGCGGCCGCGAACTCTGCAACTCCGGCCGCGACTCGCTCACGCACTCGCGCCGCCAGTGCCCTGCCGTCGATGAGGAGCGCCGCCATCAGCCGACCTTTCGCAGCGGCGCGTAGTCGGCCATGAGCTTGCGCTCGGTGGCGTCGGAGGAGAATCTCACGACCACCACGTTGCCCGGCTCGACGGCGGTCACGACTCCCTCTCCGAAGCTCGCGTGGATCACGTCGTCGCCCGTGCGCAGGGCAAGTACTTCGGCGTTCGGCTCCGCCCGTGGGGCCGGGGTGCCGAGTGGCGTGCCGAAGCCGCCACTGCGCTCCCAGCCGGTGACTGGCGCCGAACTGTGGCGCTCGACGAGCTCGTCCGGGATCTCACGCACGAAGCGGGACTGCAGCGCGTAACCACCGGCGCCGAAGATCCGTCGCTGTCGCGCGGAAGTGACGTAGAGGCGCTCGCGCGCACGCGTGATCCCTACGTAACAGAGCCGGCGCTCCTCGGAGAGGTTCCCCTCCTCCATGGAGCGCGAGTGCGGGAACAGGCCCTCCTCGCAGCCGATCAGGAAGACCGTGTCGAATTCGAGGCCCTTGGCGTTGTGCAGGGTCATCAGGGTCACGAGGCCGTCGGAGTCGCGCAGCGCGTCCTGGTCGGAGAGCAGGGAGATCTGCGCCAGGAACTCCTCCAGGGGCCGATCGCGCTGCGGGCCTTCCACCTCGCGATTCGCGTCGAACTCGCGGGCGACGCCGATGAGCTCGGAGAGGTTGTCGATACGCGCCTCCGCGGTCACGTCGCCGCGCGCCTCGGCCTCGAGCGCCTCCAGATAGCCCGACTCCGACAGCACTACCTCGACGAGCTCCGCAACCGGCCCGTCGCGCTCCGCTCGCTGGCGCAGGGAGGCCATGGTCTCGGCGAAGCGGTCGAGCGCCTTCACCGCGCCCGGCCCCAGGGACGGGATCGCATGCGGGCTCGAGAACGCGTCCCAGACGTCGGCGCCGATCGTGTTCGCGTGCGAGAGCACGCGAGCCTGGGTGCGGTCGCCAATGCCGCGGCGCGGCGAGTTGACGATTCGCTGGAAGGAGATCGCGTCGGCCGGGTTCGCCAGCAGCGAGAGATAGGCGACCGCGTCCTTGATTTCGGCGCGCTCGTAAAACTTGGTTCCCCCGATCACCTGGTAGGGCACCTCGTAGCGGACCAGCGTGTCCTCGAGCACCCGGCTCTGGGCGTTCACCCGGTAAAAGCACGCGATCTCGTCGCGCGCCACGGCCTCGTCGGCGACCAGACGCTCGATCTCGGCGGCGACGTAGCGCCCCTCCTCGTGCTCGTCGGCGAGCTCGGTGACGCGCACGGGCTCGCCGCGCCCCGACTCCGTGAACAGGCGCTTCGGCTTCTGCTCGACGTTGTGGGAGATGACCGCGTTGGCGGCGTCGAGGATCGTTCCGGTGGAGCGGTAGTTCTGCTCCAGCTTGACGACGGTGGCGTCGGGAAAGTCCGCTTCGAAGTCGAGGATGTTGCGGATGTCGGCGGATCGGAACCCGTAGACCGACTGCGCATCGTCGCCCACGACCGTCAGGTTTCGCTCCTCCCCCGCGAGGAGCTGCAGCATCCGGTACTGAACCCGGTTCGTGTCCTGGTACTCGTCGACCAGGATCCACGGGAAGCGCCGCTGGTAGCTCTGCCGCACGTCCTCGAAGAGCTCGAGAAGGTCGACCACCCGTCCGAGGAGGTCGTCGAAGTCCATGGCGCTGGCCTCGCGCATGCGGCGCTCGTAGAGCTCGGCGGCGGCGGCCACCGCCACCTCGAACCCCGCCGCGCCCTCGCCGTGAGCCCTCAGGTCGGTGAGGCTGTTCTTCGCCGCCGAGATTCGCGAGCGGATCGCGCGCGGCGGGTACCGCTTGGGGTCGAGCTCGAGCTCCTCCATCACCCGCTTCAGCATGCGCAGCGAGTCGGCCTCGTCGTAGATGGTGAAGGCACGCTTGTAGTCCAGCCGCTCCGCCTCGGCGCGCAGGATGCGCGCGCACGCCGAGTGGAAGGTCATCACCCACATCGCCCGCGCGACACCGCCCACGAGAGCACCGACACGCTCGCGCATCTCCCCCGCCGCCTTGTTCGTGAACGTGATCGCGAGGATCTCGCTTGGCATCGCCCTGCCGCTTGCCAGCAGCCGGGCCACCCGGTGCGTCAGAACCCGGGTCTTGCCGGACCCCGCGCCTGCGAGGACGAGCAAAGGGCCTTCGCCATGCTCGACCGCCCGGCGCTGAGGCGGATTTAGGTCGGCGAGGAGACGCTCCGCGTAGCTCGCGCCGGGCTGGACCGGAGCTCCCAGATGACTGCCTGTGCTCATCGCCCGAGAATAACCAGGGCCGGCGATGCCTCAGGGTGGGGCCGCTTTCAGCCCCCGGCCGACGAGGGCCCGTGCTCGGGATGGATCTCCGCAACCTCGGCCGAGGCGGAGCGCCCGTCGAGCTCCGCGAGGCGCGACTCGAGCGACGCGACCCGCTCGGAGAGGGCTCGGATGGCGTCCGCCACGGGGTCCGGGAGATGGATCCAGTCGGCGTCGGGACCTTCGACCGGCCGCCCCTCGACCCGCACGGGATGCCCGGGGTTGCCGACGACGGTCGCGTTAGCCGGGACGTCCTTGACGACCACGCTGTTGGCGCCGATCTTCGCGCCCCGTCCCACATCGATCGGGCCCAGCAGCTTCGCTCCCGATCCCACCGTCACGTCATCGCCCACCGTCGGGTGGCGTTTTCCCCGCGCGAAGCCGGTGCCTCCGAGCGTGACGCCCTGGTAGATGGTGACGCGGTCACCGATCTCGGCGGTTTCGCCAATGACCACGCCCGCACCGTGGTCGATGAACGGCTCGGCGCCAATCCGGGCGGCAGGGTGGATCTCGACGCCGGTGACCGCCCGCGAGGCGTAGGCGACGCCATGCGGGACCAACGGCACTCCGGCACTGTGGAGCGCGTGCGAGAGACGGTGCGCAAGTATTGCCTGCACACCGCCCCAGCTGGAGAGGATCGCGAGCGAGCCCACGCCCCGGGCCGCCGGGTCGCGATCCCGCGCCGCAGCGATGTCGCTGCGCACCTCGTGCGCGGCCCTCGTCAGCAGCTCCAGGCCTCTCATGGCGCAAACCACGGCAGGGAGACGTACCGCTCGCCCCCGTCGCAGGCGATCGTGACGATCCGCTTGCCGGCCATTCCCTCGCGCCCAGCGATCTCGAGCGACGCGCTGATCGCCGCGCCGGCGGAGATCCCCACCAAGAGCCCTTCCCGCTCGGCGGCGAGGCGAGCGGTCTGGAGGGCCGCGTCGTCGGCGATGGGCAGGATTTCGTCGATGACCGAGCGATCGAGGATCCCGGGAACGAAGCCCGCGCCGATGCCCTGGATCCGGTGGGGGCCGGGAAGCCCGCCCGAGAGGACAGCGGACGACTCGGGCTCGACCGCGATCACGCGAACCTCGGGACGGCGCTCCTTCAGCACCTGGCCGACGCCGGTGATCGTCCCACCGGTGCCCACGCCGCAAACGAGCACATCGACCTCGCCGCCGGTGTCGGCCCAGATCTCCTCGGCCGTAGTTTTGCGATGGACCTCGGGGTTGGCCGGGTTGGAGAATTGCTGCGGCATGAATCCGCCGCGCTCGGCGACGATCTTCTCCGCCAGCTCGACCGCCTCGGTCATGCCGCCAAGCGACGGAGTCTCGTGGACGTCGGCGCCGTAGGCGCGCAGGAGCTTGGTGCGCTCGCGGCTCATCCCCTCAGGGAGAGTCAGCACGAGCTCGTAGCCGCGCGCCGCGCACACCAGGCCGAGGGCGATGCCGGTGTTGCCGCTGGTGGGCTCGACGATCACCGAGCGCCCCGCCTCGATCAGGCCCTCGCGCTCCGCGGCGTCGATCATCGCCACGCCGATCCGGTCCTTTACCGAACCTCCGGGGTTCATGTACTCGAGCTTCACGCAGACCTCGGCCTCGAGGCCTTCGGTCAGGCGGCGCAGGCCGACCATCGGCGTGTTCCCGATCGTAAGGGAAGTCTCGCGCACGATCGCGCCAGTCTTCGCCCGGGGAGAGCCCATCAGATGTAGTACATCCCGGCTCCGGCCTCTTCAGCCTCGCGGCGAGCCACGTCGGCGATGGTGGTTGACCGGAATACCTCGCGGAGAGCCTCGACCCCCTCGTCCCAGATGCCTCCGGCCTCCTTCCCTTCCTCGCCGAGTCGCCCATCGAGCGCCTGAACCACGTCGAGCACCGTGATCGATTCCGCGGGCCGGGCGAGGCTGTAGCCGCCACGGACTCCGCGCTGGCTGGAGAGGAGACCGTCCCGGCGCAGGGTCGAAAACAGCTGCTCGAGGAATTGCACCGGCATCTGGCGGCGCTCGGCGACTTGGGCGATCGGAACCGGGCGGTCGCCGGCGCGCGCCAGTTCGGCCAACGCGACCACCGCATAGCGAGACTTCGAGGTCACCGAGATCATTGCCGTCCTTTGTACCGAACGAAATCAGCGGTAGCAGCGGCCGAGGCGATTCCGGGCGATCCCTGGCGGCGCTAGTATCGACCGAAGTCTCGCCGCGGCCTATTTTTCGGCAGGGATCGCCTGCGCCGCGAGACTGAGCTGGGTCCGTGAGAAGCCGTAGTCCCAAAATGCGGAGAGAGGTGAGGCGTTGCCTCGTCATCGACGCGCACCCGACGATTCGCCTGGGCGTTCGCAACCTGCTTGCGGGCCGCTACGAGGTCGCAGAGGCAAGCGACTGGGCGACGGGCGTCGAAATGGTCACACAGGTGGAGGACTTCGATGTGGCAATCGTCGACATGAGCCGAAACGGTGCCGCCGAGATGAACGGCGATGACTCTCCGCTCGCTCCGATCCGGGCCCTGCGACGCGCGCGGTCGGGGCTCGGCATCGTCGCGCACGACGCCAGACCGCATCGGCTCGCGGCGACGGATGCCCTGAACGCGGGGGCCACCGCCTACGTGGGCAAAAGCTCACCACCCGATCAGCTTGCCAGCGCCGTCGACTGCGCCGCGGAGTCGGAGCGGTTCGTCGATCCGGCGGCGCGCCGGCACACCGGCCCGCGAAGCTCGACGCTCACGCGCCGCCAGCGGCAGATCCTGCAGCTGTTTGCGGACGGCGGCAGGACAGCAGAGGTCGCCCGCAGGCTCGAGCTCAGCTCCGAGACCGTGCGTGCTCACACCAAGGGCATCCTCGCTCGGCTCGGAGCCCGCGACCGTGCGCACGCCGTCGCCAAGGCCCTGCGGTCCGGCATGATCGTTTAGCCGCGGCAGTGCGGTCCGGCAGGATCGTCTAGCCGCTGCCGCCCGGCAACGAAGCTGGACTAGATCCAACCCTTGTCGCGCGCGATCAGCACCGCCTGCGCACGATCGACCGCCCCGACTTTGCGGTACACGTTGTGGAGGTGGGTCCGAATAGTGGAGACCGATAGGGAAAGCTCCTGGGCGATCTGCTTGTAGACCTTGCCCTCCGCAAGCCCGCGAAGGGCATCGATCTCGCGGACGGAGAGAGGGCAGGGCTCCTGCTCGCGGCGACGAGGCGTGGCGCCGTAGGGAAACTCGTAAACCAGCGCACGGACTCGGGCCTCGTCGATGTTCAGGGCCGACCCGGCCTCGACAAGAGATTCGGCGGCCACACGGCCGCCCGCGCCCTGGTTGGCGACCAGGTCGGCGAGGCGAACCACGGCAGCCAGACCCTGAGCGTCAGGAGCGTGATGGCGCTCGATCGCGCCGGCCACATGGGGCGGGACTCCCCACCGCCGCGCCAGGACGGCGCCCACGAGGGCGTGGTCGATGCCGAGTTCGCGCCGTTCGACGCGAAGTCGATCCTCAGGTGTCAGCCGCGGGTCGAGCGTGGGATCGAAGTCGGTGTGAAGCTGGAAGATCACCAGGCGACCGACGTCGTGCAAAAGGGCGGCGACTGCCAGCTCGTCCCTGCTTCCCACCCGCACGTGATCGGCGATCCGGTCGGCCGCATCCCTGACTGCGACGGCGTGGCGGCGGAAGCGCTCCTCGCGCTGAATCGAGCTCCCTGGGCCGAGCAGATCGTAGGTCTCCAGCGAGCCCGCGATGAGCCGGACCCCCTCCGGGGTGAGCGCCTCAACGGCCTCGCGAACTCCCTCGCAGCGGCCGGGTGGCCCGCCCCCGTTGTTCGCGGCTCGCATGACGGCGATCGTCAGGCCGCAGTCGGACTCGATCGCCTCGGCGAGATCAGCGGTCGACGCCGCCGGCGAGTCGGTGATCGCCAGGAGCCTGGTGCGGGCCTCGCGCAGCACTCGCATCGACGAGACGACGTCGAAGGCGTCTGCCAGCCGCAGGCCGCCAGTGCCCATCTGCCCCTCGCTGCGGCGCGGTGGAGTCGAATGTATTTCCGGGCTGGGCTTGAGTACGGCGACGGCGCTCACAGTCGTCTCTTGCTCCCATTCGAGGGCGCGTCGTGCGCCCGGTGCATCCACTATTCGTTGAGGTCATCGGCAAATTGCTGGCGCTTACTTAGCCTCTAGGGGCAATGACGAACCCATGGCATTGAGGATTCGCCCCTAGAGGCTTGATGGGGGTTAGGCGCGTGCGCGGGGGCGCCTGGAAGCGAGCTGGGCGCGCTCGACGCGCGAAGCCCATACCAGAAGGTACGGGCGAGTCGCGGAGAGCCCGATCCAGCGACGCTGCCCAGGCGTCATCCGCGTGCGTGGATGACCCACATCAGGCCTCTAGGTGAGTGCGACTCAAGCGACCAGGCGCGCGAGTGCCGCCTCGATGCGAGAAAGCGCGGCTTCCTTGCCGAGGGCCGCGAGCGTGTCGAAGATCCCGGGCGAGACCGAGCTTCCGGTTACGGCCACCCGAATCGGCTGGTAGACGGCTCCCGGCTTCAGGTCCAAGGCCTCGGGAAGCGGCGTCAACGCCGCCTCGATGGCCAGCGCGTCCCAAGACTGCAGTCCGCCAAGGGCCTCAAGGGCCGCCCGCAGCGACGGCACCGCCCCTTTCCGCATGACCTTCCCCCAGGCCTTTTCGTCGTAGGCGACCTCCCCGAAGAGGAATGCGACGAGGCGCCATGCCTCACCGAGGGTCTGGGCCTTCTCGCGCACGATCTCGCACGCCGCCCGCCTCTCGTCCGCCCCGGCCGCGGCGAAGCGGTCCGCGGCATCGGGGTCTGCCACCTCCAGGTACGCGCGCAGGCGGGGTTCATACTCGGCTGGATCGAGAGCTCGTAGGTGGCGTCCGTTCAGCCAGCGCAGCTTTTGCTCGTCGAAGATCGCCGCCGCCCGCCCGACTCGGTCGATCGAGAACCTCGCGGTCAGCTCGTCCGTGCTCATGACCGTCGCGTCGTCTTCCGCGCCCCAGCCCAGCAACGCCAGGTAGTTGCGTACGGCAGCGGGCAAATACCCCTTGTCGCGAAGCTCCTGGACGGATGCGGCGCCATGGCGCTTGGAGAGCTTGCCGCCATCCGGCCCGTGCAGGAGAGGCAAATGCGCATAGCGCGGAGGCTGAGCGCCGAGGGCGGCGATCATCAGCAACTGCTTCGGCGTGTTGGAAAGGTGGTCATCGCCGCGCACCACATCGGTGACGCCCATCTCGAGGTCGTCGACGGCGACGGCGAGGTTGTAGAGCGGCGTGCCGTCGCCGCGGGCGATGACGAAGTCGTCGAGGGCCTGGTTCGGGAACGACACCGGCCCTCGGATCAGGTCGTCGACCACGGTCGCCCCCTCGTCCGGCACGCGCAGGCGGATCGCCGCGCCCTCCTCCGCCCTCGACTCGCCGCGATAGGCCGCGCCGCCGTGGGCCTCCTTCCAGGCCCACACGTCCTCGGCGCTGGAGGGGTCCGGGTAGGCCGCTCCGTCGTCGATCAGCCGCTTCAGCGCTTCAGCGTGCCGATCGCGGCGCTCTCGCTGGGAAACCGGGGCGCCATCCCAGTCGAGCTCCAGCCAGGTGAGCGCCTCGATGATCTGCGCGACGTTGCCTGGAGTCGAGCGCTCCAGGTCCGTGTCCTCGATTCGCAGGGCCATGGTCCCGCCCGAGCCCCGCGCCGCGAGCCAGTTGTACAGTGCCGTCCGCGCGCCGCCGATATGAAGCGCACCGGTCGGCGAGGGAGCAAAGCGAAAGCGAGGCGTGGAGGCGGAATGCATCGATGCTGATCGGCGCTCATGTTTCCACAGCGGGCGGCTTGGCCAACGCCCTGCAGCGCGGCGTGGGCCTGGAATGCGACGCGATCCAGATCTTCCCCCAGAGTCCCAGGGCATGGCGACCGACGTCGTACACGGAGTCGGACCTCGCCGCATACCGCGAGGCCCGCGCCGGATCGCGCGTGCAGGCGACCCTGATCCACGCCATCTACCTGATCAACTGCGCGAGCCGCGAGACGGAGGTCAAGCGCAAGTCCGCGGCGGCGCTCGCCCATGCGCTGCGGGTGGGCGACGGCATCGAGGCCACCGGAGTCGTGCTTCATGCCGGTGCGCGCAAGGGAGAGCCCCACGCTGCGTCGATGCAACGCGCCGCCAAGGCCATCAAAGCCGCCCTCGACGGCTCCGAATCCTGCGCGCTCCTGCTTGAGAACACCGCGGGGACCCAGGGGCCCCTCGGCCGCGACCTCGACGAGCTGGCCGAGCTCATCGAGCTTGCCGGCGCGGGAAAGAGGCTCGGCATCTGCATCGACTGTTGTCACCTCTTCGCCTCGGGCCGCGATATCGGCGATCCCGACGGCTTGACCGAGCTGGTCGACGAGCTCGAGGCGAAGGTCGGGCTGGATCGGCTCCGCGCGCTCCACGTCAACGACTCGGCGGTCGCGCTGGGAGCCAACCGTGACAAGCACGCGAACATCGGCAAGGGCGAGCTGGGTAGGCGCGGGATCGCAACCTTCCTCTCCGAGCCGCGCTTCGAAGGCCTCCCGGCGGTGCTCGAAACCCCCGGACCCGACGGCCACGGGCCTGACCTAGCTGAGGTCAGAACGACGAAGCGCCTGCGCAGAGACGGGCTCGGCAGGCGCTCCGGTAGCCCCCGAGCCCACAACCCTCCTACGCGATCGCGTCTCTGAGGTCGAATGCCTGGATGTCGTCGGCACAGTCGAAGAACTTGGGATTGACACAGCTGTGCGCGGGGCCCGCTCCCTCGTAGGAGGGCTCGACGCGGAACTGGCATTGTGGCATCGGCGTGCCCGTCAGCTTGATCCCGCCGTAGCCGCCGGTGACCTCCGCGGCCTCGAAGAGGTCGACGTCGATCTCGGCTGCGAACACCTTGTTCATGCAGCCCATGTAGCGGTTGCCGGAGAGCGGATCGAAGTAGCTGTAGAGGAATCGACAGCGGAGCTCGAGGCAGCCACGGGGCTCGATCAGCTTGTCGCAGAACGTCCGGCACTCACGGCATTCGCCATGGCGAATCTTGTCCGGACCGCGCTGCTTGAGGGCCACGTGAGGAGTCTACGCCGCGATCGCCCTGGAGCCCAGCAGCTGGTCGAGCTCGGCGCGCAGCGCCGGGGATGGCTCGACTCGGTAATCGGGGCCGAAGCGAAGCATGCGCCGTCCCTGCCGGGTGTCCATCTCGAGCAACACCTCGCTGCCGCCCGGGAAGCAACTGAAGACCGCCTTCAGCTCGCCGATCAGCCGCGGGTCGAGGTGTGCCGCGTCAAGGCGCAGGACCAGGCGCTGGGGGCGATTGCGTTCCTCGGCACGGCGGCGGGCGTCTGCGACCTCGTCGCTGGACGGCTCGAAGACCTCTGCCTCGGCGACTACGAGGCTGGTCTCGTCGCGTCCCTTGTGGTCCACCCGGCCGCGGACCACCACCACTCGATCCGCGACAACGGCTTCGGCAGCCTCGCCCGCGGCGTCGCGCACGAAGAGCGAAACCTGTGCCTCGACGTCGTCCAGCGTCGCGAACATGACGTAGCCGCCGCTTCGGGTTCGAACCTTCTTCGCCTCGCCGACGATCCCGCCCACCGTCACCCAGGTGCCGTCCGGCTTGGCCGCCACCGCCGAGATCGGGCAGTCCACCCGCGCCCGCAGCGCGTCGCGGACCTCGGTCAGTGGATGGGCGGAGAGGAACGTTCCCAGCGTCTCCTTCTCGAGCGCCAGAAGCTCGCGCTTGTCGAAGTCCTCCGCCGTGATCGGAGGGTGCGTGCGGCCTGAGATCGCAACGGTGGCCCCTTCCCCCCCGCCCGCCAGGTCGAATATCGACCCCTGGCCGCGACGCGAATCCTCCTGTGTCTGCTGCCCGCCCGCCTGGGCCTGTGCGAGCACCTCCAGCATCCCTTTCCGGCTTGCTCCGGTTGAGTCCAGTGCCCCGCATTTCACGAGGCCTTCGATGGCGCGCTTGTTGAGGGCCCTGACGTCCACCCGCTCGCAGAGGTCCCAGATGGATTCGAACGGACCGTCCTGCTCACGGGCTGAAAGGATCGCCTCAACCGCGGCGTGGCCCACGTTCTTCACGGCGTCGAGGCCGAACCGGATGCAGTTGCCCGAGACGACAAATCCATGGTCTGAGGAGTTCACGTCCGGCGGCAGCACCTCGATGCCCATCTCTGCGCAACGGTTGACGAAGAACGGCACCTTGTCCTTGGTGCTCATTACGGACGAGATCAGGGCCGCCATGTACTCGGCTGGGTAGTTCGCCTTGAGGTACGCGGTGCGGTAGGAGATCAGCGCGTAGCAGGCGGCGTGGCTCTTGTTGAAGCTGTAGTCGGCGGCGGCGGTCATCAGCGACCAGAGGCTCTGGGCCACTCGCGTGTCGGTCTTCGAGGCACTGCAACCCGCAAGGAACTTGTCCTCCATCGTGGCCATGAGGTCGCGCTTCTTCTTGCCCACCGCCTTGCGGAGGTCGTCGGCCTCAGCGGGTGTGAAGCCGGCGATTTGCTTGGCGATCTCCATCAGCTGCTCCTGGTAGATGCAGCAGCCGTAGGTCGGCTCCGTGATCTCGCGCAGGCGCGGGTCCGGGTACTTGATGGACGCCGGCTCGCGCTTGCCGGCCGCGTAGTCGTCGATGTAGCGCATCGCCCCGGGCCTGTACAGGGCGCCGATCGCGACGAGGTCGTTGAACTCGGTCGGCTTGACCTTGCGCAGCGCGTCGCGCATGCCGTCGGATTCGAACTGGAAAACCCCCACCGAGTCTCCGCGGGCGAGCATCTCATAGGTCTTGAGGTCATCGAGCGGGATCGACTCCATGTCGAGATCGGCGTCGTGGGAGCGGCCGATGATGTCCACCGCGTCCTCGATGACGTCCAGGTTCCGGAGTCCGAGGAAGTCCATTTTCAGAAGGCCGATCTCCTCGATCGGGCCCATCGAGTATTGGGTGACGATCTTGTAGGAGCGCTCGGGCTTCCCGCTCGGGCCCTTCTCGACCGAGCCCGAACGATCCTCCGCGAGCTGGAGGGGCACGATGTGATGGAGCGGGCGGTCCGAGATCACGACGGCCGCCGCATGGATCGAGTTGTTGCGCACGATGCCCTCGAGCCCCTGGGCGACGTCGACGACTCGGCGTGCGTCGGCCTCCCCGTCGTATGCCCGCTTGAGCTCCTGGCCGGGGCGCAGGCACTCGGCGAAGCTCGGGCTACGGCCCATGACCGGCTCGGGGATTAGCTTCGCGATGCGATCGCCTGTGCCGTAGTCGTAGCCGAGAACCCGCGCGGCGTCCCGGGTCGCCGCCCGCGGCGCCATCGTGCCGAACGTAATGATCTGCGCCACGGACTCGCGCCCGTACTTCTCGGCGACGTAGCGGATCACGCGCTCCCGTCCGCGCACCGAGAAGTCGATGTCGATGTCCGGCATCGACTTCCGCGCCGGGTTCAGGAAGCGCTCGAAGAGCAGGTCGTTCGCGAGCGGGTCGAGATCCGTGATCCCGAGGGCGTAGGCGACGATCGATCCCGCGGCCGATCCTCGTCCGGGGCCGACGGCGATGCCGTTCTCCTTCGCGAAGCGGACGAAGTCCCAGACGATCAGGAAGTAGGAATCGAACCCCATCTCGCCGACCACAGACAACTCGTAATCGAGTCGCTCGCGGGCGGCGGCGGGGACCGGATCGCCGTAGCGGCGGGCAAGCCCCTCCCACGCGAGCCGGTGGAGCATCTCCCTGGGCTCCTCCCCCTCCGGCGTCGGGAACCGCGGCAGGAGCAGCTTCCCCAGCTCGATCTCCACCTCGCAGCGCTCGGCGATCTCGATCGTCGCCGGCATCGCCTCGGGCCACTCGGCGAACGATTCGGCGAGCTCTTCGGAGCTCTTGAGATAGAACTCGTTGGTGTCGAAGCTGAGCTTCGGCTCCTTCAGAGTCGACTTCGTCTGCACGCACAGAAGCGCAGCGTGGTGGTCGTAGTCCTCGCGGCGCAGGTAGTGCACGTCGGCGGTGCCGACCAGCGGACTGCCGAGGTCTCTGGCGATCCTCACGATGCCGGCATTGGCCTTTTCCTGGTCTGAGATCCCGTTGCGCTGCAATTCGAAGTAGACGTTCTCGGCTCCGAAGACCCCGACCAGCGCGTCGGCATGGGCGCGGGCGTCTGCCGGTCGGTCGTCGACGATGCGGCGGCACATCCTCGACTGCAGACAGCCGGTGAGGGCGATGACTCCCTCGGAATGACGATCGAGCAGCTCGAGGTCGACGGCGGGCTTGCCGCGGTTGAAGCCCTCCAAGAACCCGGCCGAAGTCAGCTCCACCAGGTTGCGGAGACCCTGATCCGTGCGCGCGAGCAGGGTCAGGTGGTTGCGCTCAGCCTGTCCTCGCAAGGTTCGGTCGTCGACGTAGTACGCCTCGAGGCCAAGAATGGGCTTGATCCCAGCCTGCCGGCATGCCTTGTAGTGCTCGACGGCGCCGTTCATGACGCCGTGGTCAGTCAGCCCCAGCGCGGGCATCCCGAGCTCTGCCGCCCGCTCGGCCAGTTTCGAGATCTTGCAGGCGCCGTCGAGCAGCGAATACTCGCTGTGGACGTGGAGGTGGACCGCCGGCGGGCTCACCTCTCGATCATGGCAACCGGCCCAGATGCCACCGGCACCGATTCACGCAACTTGGGGAAACGAGATCCAGCACCTCACGGGCGCAACCGAGCCAGGAGCGGCTCAGCCGCCCGCGCAGACCCACGCGGATGGACCGGAGTCCGCCCAGATCTGGGCTGCGATCGAGCTCTGCTCGCCCGGCGACGCGTCCTGAGGCAGGCCATTGCCGCCATACAGGCGCCACGTCGAAGGGAGGATCTGGTAGGCGCCGCCGGCACCCGATGAAGAGTTGACGGCGTGGAAGTTGCCGCCCGACTCGCACATCACGACTGCCTGCGGGATCGCCCAGTTGCCCATCCAGCTGCTCACGGTCTGCTGGGCCTGGGCGGCGGACACCTGCTGGAGATGCTGAACCTGCTGCTCCCAGCCGGCGACCTGGTCGTTCAGGCCGGCGAGGGCCGACGCTTCCTGCTGGCGCGCGGCCTCGAGCGCCGAAGCCTGCGCCTCGGCATTGGCGCGAACCGCCGAGATCTGGTCACGCGCCGCGGCGACGCGCTGATCGAAGACAACGGCCCGCTCGTGGGCGGCGCTGACGCGGGCGAGCTCGGCAGCAACCTGGTGCTTGAGCTGGCGGACTCGCGCGGCAAGCGCCTCGTCGGCCCCCTGGATGCTGGCGAGGTAGTCCGCGCGGGTCGTCAGGTCGTCGAAGCCGTTGGAGCTCAGGATCAGCTCGGTCGCGTCGGGCGCGTCGCCCTTGTAGATCGCGACCAGGCGGTCCGCGAGGGCCACGAGTGCGCGGTGCAGGTGGGCGCGAGCGCTCTGCAGCTTGGCCTGGGTTTCGGTGACCTGCTGCTGCAGGCTCGCCTCGCGAGCCTGCCCGCGGGCGAGCACGCCGGTGAGCTGCTGCTCGCGCTGTGCGGCGGCGAGCGCCTGCTGGCGAGCCGCGGCGGCTGCCTCGATCTTCTGCTGCACGGCGCCGGCGAGGGCGTCAGCCTGGTCCTTGGCGGAGGCGATCCTGGAGTGCAGCGAATCGAGGGTTTGAGCCCCCGCGATGCCGCCGAGTCCTGCGACAACGAGGGCGCCCGCGGCCGCGACGCCGGCGAGGCGCAGTCCGAGTCGCCGGCGTGCGAGCGAAGCCTTGGTGTTTTCGTGCAGGGGCATCTGGAGCGCAGGAAAGAGCAGTCGCTGGACCTCGGTCCCAGGAAAGCCGGGCCGGGCGGCAGATCGGAGAGCGGAGATTAACGAAGCGTGAGCGCTTTATGAGCGTTTGCTTTACATAACTCCGCCACGCCTGCGCGTGCACGCGTTCTTGCACCCCGCCCCACGAACGTCCCGCACACCCTGCTGTAGCGCGGACTCCGGGACGTTCGTGCGGCGGCTAGCCCTCGGGCGGTTCGCGCGTCGCGAGGAGGTAGCCGCCCAGCAGCACCGTGCCGAGCACCGCCCCGGCGGCGATCCGAAGTTGCGTGCGGTAGCGCGTGCGCACAAACCAGACGACGAGTCGCCCGATCTTCTCGTAGATCGTGATCATCGAGACTCCTGCAGGCGACTTCGTCGCCCTGACATGCTGCTTTCGGAGGTAAAGCTCCTCATTTCGAATCTCCTTCTACCCCATCGACGCCTTTATTGCGCACCCGGTAGGCCATCCGGGTCTGGAGGCTCCAGAGCTCGATGAACCCCGGGCTCGCGGCCTGGCTGAATTCGCCACCGGACTCGCCAAAGCCGGCGAGGGCCTGGTCGTAGAGCGCGTAGGGCGAGGCACGGCCCACAGGAGTCGCCGACCCCTTGTAGAGCTTGATCGTGACCTCGCCGGTGACGTGCTCGTTGGCGGAATCCATATAGGCATCGAGATCGGTGCGCAGCGGCTCCCACCAGAGCCCCGCGTAGCAGAGGTGGGCCCAGCGATCCTCGAGCGAGCGCTTGAAGTTGTTTTGGTGGATGGTCGAGACCAGCTTCTCGAGCTCGCGATGGGCTGTGAGGACGATGGCCGCGGCGGGGATCTCGTAGAGGTCGCGCACCTTGAGGCCCACGATCCGGTCCTCGATGTGGTCGACGATCCCGACACCGTGGCGGCGGCCGGCGTCGCTCGCCCGCTCGATCAGGTCAACGAGGTCCAGCCGGTCCCCGTCGAGGCTGACCGGCACGCCCTTCTCGAAGCCGACCCGGATCAGCTCGGCGTCGTCGGGCGCGTCCTCGGGCCGGGTGACGAGTTGGAAGACGTCATCGTGGGGCGGCTCGGCGAGGTCCTCGATCGCGCCGCCCTCGGAGCTTCGCCCCCAGAGGTTGTCGTCGATCGAATAGGGGGGCGCCTCGGTCCCCCCCTTGACGGGAATACCGTGCTCGCGCGCATAGGCGATCTCCTCCTCCCGACCCATGCGCCACTGGCGCACCGGCGCCAGGACCTTCAGGCCTGGATCGAGCGTGGCAATGGTCGCCTCCAGGCGCACCTGGTCGTTGCCCTTGCCGGTGCAGCCGTGGGCGATGGTGTCGCAGCCGGTCGCCCGCGCCTGCTCGACTGCGATCTTGCCGATCAGCGGCCTGCCGAGCGCGGTGAAGAGCGGATAACCGCCGCCGTAGAGGGCGTTGGCCTTGACGGCGGGCACGACGAAGTCGCGCGCGAACTCCTCGCGGGCGTCGACGACGATGGCATCCAGCGCCCCGAGGTCACGGGCCTTGCCCGTCACCACGTCCCAGTCCTCGTCCGGCTGGCCCAAGTCGACCGTCAGCGCGACGATCTCGGCGCCGGACTGCGCCTGGATCCAATGGAGCATCACCGAGGTGTCGAGACCCCCCGAATACAGCAGCAGGACACGCCCGACGTCGTCGGGGTCCGCCTCGTAGGAGGCGATACGGGGGCTTCGGTCCTCGCTCACGGGCGCGAAGTCTCGCATGGCGCCCACCGACCCGCTGGACGACCGCATCGATGATCATCTCCCCATGCATCGCCCGCTGCGGATCCTCTCGGTCGCGCTGATCACCGCCGGGATCGTGATCTTCATCGACGTGGGGCTCACACTCGCGTGGCGCGAGCCGGTCTCGTCCCTCTACGGCTCGATCAGGCAGTCC
>JBBRYM010000017.1:0-55100 GCA_038237625.1 Solirubrobacterales bacterium
CGACTACCAGGCCGCCGCCGATAACAACTTCACCCAGGGCGCCCTCGGCGAGGCCACCTGCGCGCTCACCAACGGCCTGCCTCCACTCGCCTTCTTTCGCCCCTACACGCCTGAGCTCGTCGGCTGGTTCAACGACTTCGGGACCTCCGGCGTCGTCGACGCCAACGGCGGCATAGGACGCATCGAGACCACGATCAATACCTTCTCTGCCTCGACTCCGGGCTTCCCCCAGCTTCCGCTCACCGGCATCTTTCCGCCCCCGTTGAACAACCCCGGCGCGATCACGCAAGACTTGACCGATCTCCTGAACCAGCCCAGCCTCGGCTTCACGACCGGCCAGGTCGCTCGCTGCCCCGGCGGCCTCGAGCGCAGCCGCGACGGCTCCAACCCGTTCACCGACGGCGGCAACCTGAGCGCCGGGCCCACAGGCTGCGATCCGACGCAGGTGCCGACCGGGCCATGAGACGGATCGCCCTCATCTCCAGCGCGCTGCTCGGCCTCGTTGCCTGGGTCCTCGTCGCTTTCGCGGGCGCCGACGACTCGCACACCTACGAGATCCAGATGTACAACGCCTTCGGGATCGTCAACGGATCCGAGGTCAGGGTGGGCGGCGTGACCGCGGGCACGGTGACCGATCTCAACGTCGATGCGCAAAAGCGGGCCGTCGTGACGGTGAACCTCAACGGGCCACTCGCGGTGCTCGGCAAGGACACCACCTGCGCCTCCCAGCCGCAGTCGCTGATCGCCGAGTACTTCATCGACTGCTCGCCGAAGGGCCCGCCCCTCCCCGAGGGCGGCGAGATCAAGGCGAATCACGTGCAGTTGACGGTCCAGCCCGACCTCGTGGCCGATTCGCTGCGCCAGTCCTACCGCGACCGCCTGTCGATGCTGATCAACGAGTTCGGCACCGCGCTGGCCGGCAACGCGGCGAACCTGAACCAGGCGATCCGCCTGGGCTCGCCGGCGTTGATGCAGCTGCGCAAGGTCCTCCACATCCTCGCCCAGCAGAACGCGACCATTCGCGACCTCAACGTCAACTCCGACAAGATCTTCTCCGAGCTGGCCGCGAACAAGGCCAACGTCGTGCGGTTCATCCAGCGGGCCGGCGACGCCGCCGCGGCATCGGCCGCGCGCCGCGACGACCTGTCCGCCGACTTCGACAGGCTCGACAACTTCCTCGCGCAACTCGGCCCGACCTCTGCCCAGCTGGCGCAGACCGCTCGCCAGTCCACGCCGCTCCTGGCCGATCTGAACGCCGCGGCGCCGCAGCTCAACCGCCTGGCCGTCACCCTGCCGGCGTTCAACGACGCCACGAAGGTCTCGCTGGTCTCCCTCGGCAAGGCCGCGCTGCCGGGCCGCCAGGCACTAAGGCAGGGGCGCGACGAGCTCCAGGCCCTGAGCGCCGCCTCCAGGAACTCCCAGCCCGTCGCCGACGCCCTGGCCAAGTTCCTGCTCGACATCGGCTCGCCCAAGCGCGCGGTGGGAATCGACGACCGAGCCGCCAAGAGCTGTAGCAACAAGACCAAGTCCTGCTACTCCACCGGGCGGCCGGCGCCGACGGGCTACACGGGCATGGAGGGCCTTCTCAACTACGCCTACTACCAGGCGGGGGCCCTCAACTCCTACGACGCGGTCGGCCACCTCCTGCACTTCACGCTCTACGACGTGATGAGCGGCCCCTGCGGCAACTTCTCCACCGGTCACGACGCCACCACCGGCAAGCCCGGCGTCCCGGCCAAGGGCGGGGGCCTCACGACGGACATCACGAAAACGGCTCCCTGCGTCTCCTGGCTTGGCCCCAACCAGCCCGGAATCAGCCAGCAGCTTCACCTGCCGCCCTATGACAAGTCGGTCTGCTCGGCTGGGCTCTCGCCCGACAACGCCGCCACGCGGGCGATCTGCGATCCCAGCTCCAAGGTGAAGACCCCCAAGCGGACCGCGGCGCCCAGCGGCGGCGCCTCGGCCCCCGCGACGAAGAACCGCAAGCCCGCCGGCTCCACAGGGCCTTCGGGTACGACGACCAATCCGTCCACAACCACGACCCCATCCACGCCCACGGTGCCCCCGACCGGTGGACTGCCCGACGCGGGCGGAACGCTCCGCCACCTGCGTGATCTGCTCGGCTTGGGCGCGGGCGGCGGCGGCGCGCTCGGCGGCGTCGGCAACGGCGCCAACCAGGCGCTGGGCGGCGGCTCGGGCAGCGGCGCGGCAAACGACCTCCTCAACTTCATGTTCTCGAACTGATGCGACGCTCCAGCCCCCTTCAGACCTTCGCTTCCTCACCGACGATGGTGGGCGCGATCACGACGCTCGTGATCGTCGTCGCCGTCTTCCTCGCCTACAACGCGAACAACGGCCTGCCCTTCGTGCCGGTCTACCGCGTCTCGGTAGAGGTGCCCAACTCGGCACGCGTGACCAAGTCCAACGAGGTCCGGATTGGCGGCCATCGCGTCGGCGTGGTCGAGTCGATCGAGTCGATCCGCACGACGCCCGACGGCCAGGCCGCGCAGACCTCGGTCAGCGACTCCTCCAGCTCCTCCAACGACACCTGCTGCGTCGGCGCGCAGTTGAACCTCAAGCTCGACAAGACGGCCTCGCCGCTGCCCGAGGACTCGATCTTCCGCGTCCGTTACAAGTCGACCTTCGGCCTCAAGTACATCGAGATCGTCCGCGGCGTGAGCAACAAGATGGCGCCCGACGGCTTCAAGTTCAACGGCCTCGACGACGGCGGAAATTGCGCCCTCCCGGTCAACCCCCAGACGTTCCTGGCCAGCGAGCCGCAGTCGTCCACGAACGGCTGCTTCCAGAAGCAGACCGAGTTCGATGCGATCAACAATACGTTCGACCAGAAGACCCGCAATGCGAGCAGGGCGAACCTGGTGGGCTTCGGAGCCGGCTTCGCCGGCCGCGGCGGATCGCTGAACGAGGCCCTCGACAGCCTCTCGCCGTTGTTCCGCTACCTCGGCCCGGTCGCCAAGAACCTGGCCGATCAGAACACCGGTCTCGCGAGCTTCATCAGCGCTTCGGGGCGCCTGGCCTCGATCGTGGCTCCGGTCGCGGTGCAGCAGTCCCAGCTCTTCACCAACGGCGCCAATGCATTCGCAGCGATCGCCGCGGACCCGCAGGCCCTTCAGGACACGATCTCCACCGGGCGCCCGCTGCTGGAGCAGGGACCCGCGATCCTCGCCCGCCAGCGCCCCTTCCTGGCGGACTTCGCCGAGCTCTCCAGGCGGCTGCGGCCCGGTATCGCCTCCCTGCGCCTGGCGCTGCCCGACCTGAACGCGGCGATCAAGGTCGGCACGCCGACCCTGCTTCGGACGCCGCCGATCAACGCCAAGCTGGGTCGCGTTTTCGTCGCGCTGAAGCGCTTGGTCCAGCAGCCCTCGACGAAGATCTCGCTGCAGCGGCTGAAGTACACCTTCGACCAGGCCAAGCCCCTCGTCAACTGGGTCGTTCCGGCGCAGACCGTCTGCAACTACTGGGACTACTTCTTCACCCTCCTGCCCAACGGCCTTTCCGACCAGGACCAGGTGGGCTTCAGCTTCCGCCAGAGCGGGGTTGGGTTCCCGCTCGGCTCCAGCCAACTCGCGCTTGGCCCGCTCAACGCCACCATCCCGGGCCAGGCGCAGGCCGGGCTCGCCGGGTACTCCGGCATCCAGGCCAATGGCCGCCTCGGTGGCGCCGCGGGGCCGGACGCCAACAAGTTCGCGCCGTTCAGCTCGCCGATCCTCGAGGGTCATGCCTACGGGCCGACCGGCCAGCCGTTCACGCGGGACGCCAACGGCGGGGCCACGCCTGATTGCCAGCCGGGTCAGACCGGCTATTTCTTCGGGAGGAACCCGGTGCCCGGCCAGCCCAAGAACGTCCCGGCCCAGGGTAATCCCGACATCCTGGGCAGCCGCGGAGTCTCCGACCTCTTCTACAAAAAGGACGGCACCCGCATCCTCAAGGACACCCGCATCCCCTCGCATCAGCCATGAGAACGACACACGCACGCAGAAAGCTTCCGAACTGGGCCGTGGGCCTGATCCTCGTGGTCATCATCGGCGTGGGGTCGTTTTTGGCCTACACGAAGAAGCTGCCCTGGTCGCACCAGTTCACGGTGAACGCCGTGTTCACCACCTCGCAGAACATCAACGTCAACTCGCCGGTTCGGATCGCCGGCGTCAATGTGGGCAAAGTCACCGGCGTCGACCATCTCACCGCCGGCAGCCCCGGGTTCGACCAGGCAACCGCCAACGCGGACGGCAAGTCGAGCGGGCAGCAGGCGACCCTGGTGACGATGGAGATCACCGATACCGGCCTGCCCATCCACCAGGACGCGACGATGAAGCTCCGTCCCCGGCTGTTCCTCGAGGGAAACCTGTTCGTCGACGTGCATCCGGGCACGCCGGAGTCGCCCTCGATCGACGACGGCTCCACGGTGCCTGAGAGCCAGACCTCGGTCTCGGTGCAGCTCGATCAGGTTCTGTCGACTCTGCAGGCCGATGTCCGCGCCAACCTTCAAACCTTCCTGCACCAGCTCGGCGACGCGTTCATCAAGTACGGCGGCGCCAACGGCCTCCGCGAGTTCTATGCGTCGTCGGGGCCGGCGTTCAAGAATGGCTCGCTGGTCAATGCGGCTCTGCTCGGGACGCAGGAACACGACCTCTCCGGGCTCGTGCGCAACCTGGATTCGACGGTTCGCGCGCTCGATGCGCACGAGTCGCAGCTGCAGAACTTCGTCACCAACCTGAGGGTCGTGACCGGCTCCTTCGCTGCGCAGGACACGGCCCTGGCGCAGGGGGTCTCGGAGCTTCCGGGCGTCCTTGACGCCGCGAAGCCTGCTTTCACGGCCCTCAACGCCGCGTTCCCCTCGCTGCGGGCATTCTCGGTCGAGGCTCTCCCGGGAGTGAAGTCGACCCCGGCTGCCCTCGACGCCGCCACGCCGCTGCTGCACCAGCTGCGCGGGCTGGTCTCCAAGGCCGAGCTGCGGGGCCTCACGCACGACCTGCGACCGACGATCCCTTACCTGACCAAGCTGACCAAGCGGACGATTCCGTTCCTGCGCCAGAGCCGCGCGCTCTCGTCGTGCTTCAACCAGGTGATCATCCCCTGGTCGAACTCGCACGTCACCGACCCCGACTTCCCGACGCCGAAGATCTACCAGGAGACCGCCTACGGCCTGGAGGGGATCTCGGGCGAGAGCCGCACCGGCGACGCCAACGGCCAGGCCGTGCGGGTCGAGGGCGCCAGCGGCACCGACCTCATCACCCGTACCGATGCCCAGACCGGGCAGACGCTCTTCGGCCTCGGCCCGACGGGCACGCCCCTTCAGGGCGGCCGTCCGTCGATCCAGTCCTCCGCCAAGCCGCCCTACCGCCCGGACGTCCCCTGTGAGACCCAGCAGCCGCCGAACCTCGGGTCGGGCGCGCCGTCCCCCGCCAAGAGCTCCGGGACGGTGCCCGCCGCCAAGCCCAGCGCTGCCGACAAGGCGTACCTCGCAAAGGTCCTGCCCGCCGCCCAGGCCCAGTCGAAGGGGCAGAACGGGCTCGCGAATCAGCTCTTCAGCCAGGCCTACTCGGCCTGGGCGAAGCTGAGCGGCAACCAGCTTCTCGGAGGCGGTGGCTGATGGCAACCGTGATCCGCAAGAACCTGCGCAACTTCATCGCGGTCATCGTGCTCGTGATCATCGCCGTGATCACGAGCTACGTGATCGTCCAGGAGCAGCGCCTGCGCATCCCGGTACTGGAGGAGAAGCCCTTCGAGCTCAAGGCCGACTTCCAGACCGCCCAGGCCGTGGTACCGGGCCAGGGCCAGACCATCGACGTCGCGGGTGTCAAGGTTGGCGACGTCCAGAGTGTCGACCTCGTCAACGGCGTCGCGCAGGTGACCTTTGGAATCGAGCGCAAGTTCGTGCCGATCTACAAGAACGCGACGATCCTGATGCGTCCGCGCACGGGGCTGAAGGACATGTTCTTCCAGCTCGACCCGGGCTCGCGCGACGCGGGCGTGGTCCCGGAGGGCGGCACGATCCCGCTCGCGAACACCGCGCCCGACGTTAACCTCGACGAGATCCTCGCGGCGCTCGACGGCGACACGCGGGCCTACCTGCGCGTGCTCATCGACAGCGCCGGCCAGGGCCTCAAGGGCCAGTCGAAGAACCTGGGCAAGCTGCTCGGCGGCCTGGGCCCGCTCAACCACGACGCAAACCGGGTGACGAAGCTCGTCGCCGAGCGTCGTCAGAACCTCGCCGACCTCATTCACAAGCTGAGCGTGCTGACCGCCGATGTCGGACGCCATTCGAGCGACGTGACCCGCCTTGTCGACGCGTCCAACTCCGCGCTCTCGGCGATCGCGGTGCAGGATCCGGACGTCCAACGGGCGATCGCCGACCTGCCCGGCGCTCTCTCCAAGCTGCATGGCGCGCTGACCGCGGTGACGCCGTTTGCCAACCAGCTCGGGCCGACCTTCAACCACCTGCGCCCGTTCGCTCGCCACCTGCCGCGGCTCAACGCTTCGCTGATCGACCTGGCGAACACGGCCACGCCGATCCTGAAGAACCGAATCCGGCCACTGGTGCGCGCCGCGCGGCCGGCGATTCCGCCGCTTCGAAACGCGGCGAAGAACCTGTCCGCGGCCACTCCAAGGCTGACCGTGGTTGCCAACCAGATCAACAAGCTTGGGAACATGGCCGCCTACAACCCGCACGGCGCCGAGGCGCCAGGAACGGCCGGCCGCGACGAGGGGTACCTCTACTGGGTCGCATGGCTCGGCCACAACGGCAACCTGGTCTTCGACTCGCAGGACGCCAACGGCCTCTTCCGCCGCATCTATTTGACCGCCAACTGCGCCAATATCAAGAACATCCTGAGCTCCTCGCCGCTGGCTCCGGTGATCACCGGACTGGGTGGCCTCATCGGGACGGTCTGCCCGTGACGACCGAGCGTTCAAGCGAGGTGAGTGGCTGATGCAGAAGCAGGCGCCGTCACTCGGCCGCATCCTCATCGCCCTGGGATTCACGTTGTCGTGCTTCGGCCTGATCCTGTTCCTGTGGGTCGCGTTCGGCGGCCCCATCCCTCTGCAGCCGGAGAGCTACAAGATCAGTGCGTACTTCCCCGAGGCGACCCAGCTCGCCCAGGAATCCGACGTGCGCATCGGCGGCGTGTCCGTGGGCAAGGTCAAGACCGTGGCCCTGGCGCCGCCGGATAAGCGCGTCAACGGCAAGGACACGACCGAGGCCGTGATCGAGATCGACCCCCAGTACGCGCCGATCTCAACCGACGCCAAGGCGATCCTGCGCCAGAAGACCCTCCTCGGCGAGACCTATATCGAGCTCACCTCGGGTACCGAGCCGGGCGGCAACGCAGCCCCGGTCTCCCTCGGCTCTGCGGCGACTGCCACGGACACGTCCAGCCATCCGGTCCAGTCGATCCCCGAGGGCGGAACGCTCGGCATCAGCCAGACGCAGGAGGCGACGCAGATCGACGAGATCTTCAACGCCCTCGATTCCCAGACGCGAACCGCGTTGCAGGACTGGCTCCAGAATTCCGCCATCGCAGTGAAGAACCGCGGGCTCGATCTGAACGACGCCCTGGGCAACCTCGGCCCGTTCGCCTCCGACGCGTCGAACATCCTCCAGGTGCTCAACCGCCAGCAGCACTCCCTCAACGGCCTCGTCCGCGACACCGGCACGGTCTTCAATGCCCTCTCCCAGCGCGACCACGAGGTCGCGGGAGCGATCACCGGCTCCAACACCACCTTCCAGGCCATCGCCTCGCAGGACAAGGCGTTGCGGGACACCTTCCAGATCCTCCCGACCTTCCAGCGCGAGTCGCTGGCGACCCTCCAGCGACTCGACCAGTTCCAGCTCGACACCGATCCGCTGATCAAGGCGCTGCTTCCCGTCTCCAACGACATCTCGCCGACTTTCAATTCGATTCGCCGGCTCTCACATCCCCTGCGGTCGCTGTTCGTCGACCTGAACCCACTGCTTGACGCGGCGAAGAAGGGGCTGCCCGCGACCAGCCAATTCCTGAACAAGCTGCGCCCGACCCTGGCGGCCCTCGATCCGTTCCTCGCCAACCTCAACCCGGTAATCAGCTTCCTGAAGACCTACAAGACCGACGTCACCAACTTCCTGGCCAACCCGGAGACGGGCTTTGCGACCATCCCGCACTCCATCACCCCGACGGCCCCCGCGCCGAGCTTTTCGCTGCGGGTCGCGAGTTACTTCAGCCCCGAGACGCTCTCGATCTATCCGACTCGCCTCGACACGAACCGCGGCAACGCTTACTTTCCGCCGAACTTCCTGCTCGCTCAGGGCTCGGCGAAGAAGGGGATCTTCGCCAACTGGGACTGCAAGAACCTCGATTACACGCCGCTCAGTCAGAACCCCGACGAGGACCAGGTGGTCGCGGGCCAGACGCCGCCCGCAGACGTCCACATGGGCCAGCCGCCGGACATCGGCTTCGCGCCGTGCTTCGTGCAGAAGGACCAGCCACCCAAGTTCGGCGGCAAGGCGTTCCCGCAGGTCACCGCACAGCCCTGAGAACCTAAGCTCCCTCGCGTGAGCAAGGAAGATGCCGGCGGCTGGGCCGAGGTGGTCCAGGGGGTCGCCGCGAAGCGCGACCTTCGCTACGACCCGGTCGGTGGGCTGAACCCCGTGGGCGGCCCCGTTGCCCTGTGCCCCGGAGGGACGAACCGCGTCACGGGTCAGCTCGGGCCCGAGTCGTGGGGCGCGGCCTGCGACGCAGACGAGCGTGAGGCCGGTGGCTTCTTCTCGAAGACGGTCCTTCCGGACGCGGTGATGGTGAAGGCGCACATGCCCGACCTTGCGCAGGTGATGCCTGCCTTCAATGTCGAGTCGATCGAGCGAAACGCCGAGGAGCTCGCGATTCAGCGCGTGGCGCGCAAGGTCGAGTTCGAGTCGATCGACTTCAACAAGCGCTTTCTCGCGACGGTCCCCAAGGAATACGACCCGGTGGCCCTTCGCGAGCTCTTCAGTCCGGGATTTCTGGAGTGGGTGACGACGATCGACCGCCAGGTCGACTTCGGCGTGATCGAAAAGCAGGCCTACTTCCACTGGCGGCTTCGGGAGCGGACGGCTGACGAGTACGAGGCCGCCCTCGACGCCGGCGGGGAGCTCTTTCGCCGCGTGCGCAACGAGATGGAGGAGTCTGGAATCCACACCTACCCGTCGGGCCCATGGCACGCTGGGTTGGAGGAGTTCCCGGCCGAGGCGCCGAGGGCCTAGGTGCCGCGTCGAGCCCCGGCGTGGTCGCGGGCTCAGGTGGCTAGAAGAGCGAAGAGGGCGGGAAGCCCAAACGATGAACGTCCCGGAGTACCCCCTACAGGGTGGGTATGCGGGACGTTCATGGGTGGGATGCCGACGTTCGTCCCGCTTCCCCCCCTACAGGGTGGGACTCCGGGACGTACTCAGGTGTTGGCGAATCTCGCCCGCAGGTCCTTCTTCGAGAACTTGCCCACCGAGGTCTTTGGGACCTCGTCGATGAACTCGACGTTTTCTGGGATCCACCACTTCGCCACCCTGCCGTCGAGGAACTCGCGAAGCTCGTCGGGGGAGAGCTCCTCGCCCTCGTCGACGACCACGCAGGCGAGGGGGCGCTCGCCCCACTTCTCGTCGGGAACGCCGATGACGGCGGCCTCGCGAACTTTCGGGTGGGCCATGATCTCGTTCTCGAGCTCGACCGAGCTGATCCACTCTCCGCCGGACTTCACGAGGTCCTTGGTGCGGTCGACGAGGCGCATGTAGCCGTATTCGTCGATGGTGGCGACGTCGCCCGTGCGCAGCCAGCCGTCCTCGGTGAACGACTCGCTCGAGCGCTCGAGCTCGTAGTAGCCGGAGGCCACCCAGGGGCCGGTGACCTGGAGCTCGCCGCTGGACTCGCCGTCGCGTGGCAGCTCGGCATCGCCCGCCGTCTCCACGATGCGAGCCTCGACGAGCGGGGCGGGGATCCCGATCGAGGTGCGCAGGTCGGCGAGCTCCTCCTCGCTGCGATCGGCGAGCGTGGACTTCACGCGACACACCGAGCCGAGCGGGCTCGTCTCCGTCATTCCCCAGGCCTGGAGCATCGGCAGTCCGATCTTCTCCCGGTAGGCCTCCGAGAGGGCCTTGGGGACCGCAGAGCCACCGCACACGATCCGGGTGAGGCTCGACATGTCGTGGCTGTCGAGCTCGGCGAGCATCCCGTTCCAGATCGTGGGAACCCCCGCCGCCAGCGTCACGCGCTCGTTTTCGATGAGGTCCGCGAGGGCGCCCGGAGAAAGATCCGGGCCCGGCATGACGAGCGAGGCGCCCGCCATCGTCGCCGCATAGGGCAGGCCCCACGCGTTCGCGTGGAACATCGGCACGACGGGAAGGATCACGTCCGCCTCCGACACGGCGAGCGTGTCGACCATCATCGTTCCGAAGGCATGCAGCAGGGCCGAGCGATGGGAGTAGACCACCCCCTTCGGGTTGCCCGTGGTGCCGCTCGTGTAGCACATGGCGGCCGCTTGACGCTCGTCGTCGACTCGCATGTCAACCGGCTCGGCTCCGGCAATCAGCTGCTCGTAGTCGACGATCCGGGGGTCGTCGGGGACCTCTGCATCGGCCCCGTCGTCCATCACCACAAAGTGCTTCACGGTGTCGAGCTGCTCCTCGAGGGGCCACAGGACGGAAAGCAGGGAACGGTCGACGAAGATCGCCTCGTCGGCGGCGTGGTGCGCGATGTAGACCACCTGCTCGGGAAAGAGGCGAATGTTGAGCGTGTGCAGGATCCGCCCGGTGCACGGGGCGGCGTAGTAGAGCTCCAGGTGCCGGGCGCTGTTCCAGGCAAAGGTGCCAACGCGGGCGTCCTCGGCGAGGCCCAGCTCGCCCAGGGCGCCGCCCACCCTGCGCGTGCGCTCGGACCACTCTGAGTAGGTGGTGCGCTCGAGGCCCGCAGGGCTGGCGGTGGCGATCGTCTTCTCGCCGAATAGCCGCTCGGTCCGCTCGAACGCGTGCGTCAGCGTGAGCGGATATTCGGTCATCAGGCCCTTCAACGTCTCTCCTCCTCGTCGCGGCGGAACGTGCGGTGGCATCTTCTCTGAATATGCTGCCGCCCGCATCCGTTTTCCAACAAGGAGTTGACACGACATGGGATTGCTCGACGGCAAGGCCGCGATCATCACCGGCTCTGCCCGGGGCATCGGGCGCGCCACGGCGGAACTCTTCGTCAGCGAGGGTGCCAAGGTCCTCATCAACGACATCGACGGTGATGTCGCCGAGCAGGCCGCCGGGGAGATCGAGGGCGAGACCGCCGTCTTCGCGGGGGACCTCACCGAGCCGGGCGTCCCGGACGAGCTCGTGAAGACGGCCCTCGAGGCCTTCGGCAACGTCGAGATCCTCGTCAACAACGCCGGCTACACCTGGGACGGCGTGGTCCACAAGATGAGCGATGAGCAGTTCCAGGCGATGCTCGACATCCACACGATCGTCCCGTTCCGGATGGCCCGCGCGATTGCGCCCCACTGGCGCGAGTCGGCGAAGGCCGAGGCGGGGGAGGGCAAGGAGAACTTCCGCAAGCTGGTCAACATCAGCTCGATCTCGGGCACGATGGGCAACGCCGGCCAGGCCAACTATTCCTCGGCCAAGGCAGGGGTGACGGGCCTCACCAAGACCCTCGCCAAGGAGTGGGGACAGTTCAAGGTCAATGTAAACGCGGTCGCGTTCGGCTTCGTTGAAACCCGCCTAACGCAGGCCAAGGAAAAGGGCGAGAAGCTCGAAACCCACGGCCAGGAGGTCGATCTGGGCATTCCGGAGCAGATGCGGGCGATGGCCTCGATGATGATCCCGCTGGGGCGCCCAGCGCAGCCCTCGGAGGCGGCAGGGCCCATCCTGTTTTTGTGCTCATCGCTCGCGAACTATGTCCACGGCCAGATCGTCAACGTGACGGGCGGTCAGTTCGTCGGGATGACGAGCTGATCGCTACGGAGCGCCGCTAGCGGCGCTCCTCAACCGGGGGCTCGCCGAGGGCCTCGGGGGGCCACGGGCCGAACCAGTTGTCGCGCGCGCCGTCGATGGTGATCGTCGTGCCCGAGAAGAACTCACCGGCCGGCGAGGCGAGGAACGTGATGAGCCATGCCATCTCCTCAGGAGTGCCGAGCCGGCCGAGCGGGACGGTGCGCGCCGCGCCCTCCACCACGACCGCCGGGTACTTGGTGCGGAAGACCTCGGTGTCGAATTGTCCCGCGGCGACCGCGCAGAGCCTGATTCCGAAGCGTGCCCACTCGATCGAAAGCGTGCGCATCATGTTCTCCACGGCCGCGCGAGCCGCGCCCGAGTGGACCATGCCGGGCATCCCGTTGTGAGGCGACAGGGTCACGCTGATCACCTTGCCGCCGCCCTGTGGAATGAACGCCTTCGTCGCCGCGGCGTGGGTCATCTGCCAGGTTCCCTGGACGTTCAATTCCATCACGGTCCGAAAACCCTTGGGCGTGATCGCTTCGGCGGGGCCCATGAACTGGCCGCCGGCGTTGTTGACCAGCGTGTCGATGCGGCCGTGGCGCTCCATGACGTCATCGGCGAAGGCGTCGACGGCCTCGGCCTCGCGGATGTCCAGAGCGGTGAATTCCGCGCGACCGCCCGCTTCCCGGGCCTCTTCGGCCATGGACTCGAGGGGCTCAGCACGCCGGCCACACCCGATCACCGTCGCGCCCAGCGCCGCCATCTCGAGCGCCGTGGCTCGCCCGAGGCCGGTGCCCGCCCCGGAGACGATCGCAACCTGTCCCGTCAGCAGATCGGGCGCGAATACGCGAGAGCGGCCGGCGGCAGGGTCGGGCACTTGCCTGCGGAAGATATCTGTCGCGCGGCGCTCGGCGTCCCCGCCGCTTAACCGGGCGCCGCTACCCTGGCGCGGCTGTGAAGGTCCACGCCGAGCCGAAGCCCCTGGACGCGCCATTCCCAGGCGGGAAGGAGGGCTCCAGCGTCGTGGTGGAGCCGCTTCGCGTGGGCGAGCTCCAGTGCCCGCCCGGCATGTTCGAGCGCTCGGGAGGCCGGCTGGAGGACATTCACTACCTGGGGATCGGGACGCCGCGCTCGAAGTGGTGGTGGATCCCGTGTCCCGCCTTTCTCATCCATCACCCCAGCGCTGGACCGATCCTGGTCGACACCGGCCTGCATCCGTCCGTGGCATCACAGCCCGCGGCCAACCTCGGGCGCGTCGTGAGCTCATTCGCAAAGCCGCGGATGGAGCCGGGCGAGGACATGCCGGCGCAGCTTCGGAGCCGAGGCTTGGAGGCCAAAGACATCCGTCTCGTCGTGATGACCCATCTTCATTTCGACCATACGTCCGGCATGTCCGAGTTCCCGGGCTCGACCTTCGTGGTCACCGCGCCGGAGTGGGAAGCGGTCACGACCGATATGCGGCCCTTCCTGCGCGGCTACCGCCCGGCGCACTACGACTACGTCTTCGACTACCGGACGCTGAGCTACGAAACCGACGGCGTCACGTCGTACTCCACGTTCGGCCGAACGTTTGACCTCTTTGGCGACGGCAGCATCCGCCTTGCCTTCACCCCGGGCCACACGCCCGGTCACCAGAGCGTCATCTGCCGGCTCGCCGAGAGGGACTTCGTCATCGCCGGGGACGCCATCTACACCTACGCCCAGCTCGAGGGCGCGCCCGAGCCGCCCCACCCCGTGGATCGCCACCGATGGCAGCGCTCGCTACAGGAGCTCAAGCTTTTCCACCGCCAGTACCCGCAGGCCATCATCGTGCCGGGGCACGACCCCGAGCACTGGCAGACGCTCGAGCGCCGCTACGAGTAAGCGGGCCTAGCGGGCTTCGCGGACCGGCGGATCGGCGCTCGCCGCGACGCCCTCGCGCATCGTCTTGATCACGCCGCGCCGTCCGCGCTGGTCGAGCTGGACGTACATCGCGCGGATCCGGTCGAAGATCTGGGTCGAGGCCTCGAGCTGCTGCTCGTGCGTGGGGTCGGCGACGGCCTGGAAGGTGATCGGCTCGCCGTACTGCACGGTGACCTTCGGAAAGCGGAACTTCTTCCAACCGCGAATCCCGGCCGATCCGTGGATCGCCACCGGCACGACCGGGACCCCGGATTCGAGCGCCAGTCGCCCCACCCCCGCCCTTGGCTCTCCCAACCTGCCTGTGCGCGAGCGCCCGCCCTCCGCATACATGCCCACGCAACCGCCGCGCCCGAGAATCGTGTAGGCGGTCTTGAACGCCTCCTCGTCGTGGTAGCCGCGGCGCACGGGGAAGACGCCGCCGACGCGAAAGATGGTGTCCAAAATCGGCCTCCCGTAGAGCTGGGACTTCGCCATGAACTGCACCTTGCGACGCAGGAAGACCGCGACGATGAAGTGGTCGAGGTTGGAGAAGTGGTTGGGGGAGAGCATGAAGGCGCCGTCCATCGGCACGTTCTCGGACGCTATTGGCCAGCACCGGTAGATCAGGAGGACGACCGGCGTCAGGATCATGCGCACGAGCTCGTAGGCCCAGCCCGGGCGATGCGCGCGGATCCAGTCGTGAAACGGCTGGAAATCCTCCGCCGGGCGGGAATCCTTGTAGACCTGAGGCTTGATCTCTGCCATGTCGAAGTGGCGAGCGAGCGCCAGTCGAGCCTACCCCCGCACGAGCAACGGGTTACGCCGAAGCCCAGCCTCTCGATCGTTCCACCGCGCGCCGCCAGCCCGCGAGCAGTGAGTCGCGCTCGTCGGCGGGCATTTGCGGCTCGTAGCGAGCCTCTTCGCGCCACTTCTCGCCAACCTCATCGAGGGTCCAGCGTCCCGTCGCGATGCCGGCGAGGTATGCGGCGCCAAGCGCGGTCGTCTCGGTGATCTCCGGGACGATCACCGGCGCACCGAGAACGTCGGCCTGAAACTGCATGAGCCAGCGGTTGGCGACGGCGCCACCGTCGGCGCGAAGCTCCAAGAGCGGCGTGCCCGACGCGGCCTCCTGGGCACGGACCGCGTCGACCGTCTGATAGGCGATCGCCTCCAGGGCCGCCCGCGCGAGGTGCGCCCGGCCGGTCCCGCGCGTCAGGCCGACGATGGTTCCGCGGGCGTATGGGTCCCAGTACGGCGAGCCCAGCCCGGTCAGCGCCGGGACGAAATACACGCCGTCGTTGGAATCGAGGGAGTCGGCAAGGGACTCGGTTTCGCCGGCGGCCGAGACGATCCCGAGGCCATCGCGAAGCCACTGAACCGCCGCGCCGGTGACGAATACCGCTGCCTCCAGCGCGTAGGTGGTCCCGCTCTCCAGACCCCAAGCGACCGTGGCGAGCAGGCCATCCCCGGGCTCAGCGGCCTGATCGCCAGTGTTCAGCAGGACGAAGCTGCCCGTGCCGTAGGTGCTCTTCGCCATGCCGGGGCTGGTGCACGCCTGTCCGAAGAGGGCTGCCTGCTGATCGCCCGCGATGCCGGCAACCGGAACCTCGCCGCCGAACACCGACGTCGTGCCATAGACCTGCGCTGACGGCACGGTCTCCGGAAGGGTGGCCGGGTCCACCTCGAAAAGGGCGCAGAGGTCGTCGTCCCAGGCGAGGCGGTGGATGTCGAACAGGAGCGTTCGCGACGCGTTCGTGTAGTCGGTGAGGTGGCGGCCCGTCAGCTTGAAGACGAGCCAGGAGTCGATGGTTCCGAACACCGCTCCCTCGCGCGCCGCGTCGACGTTACGGCGAAGCCACTCGATCTTGGTGCCGGCGAAGTAGGGATCCAGCACCAGCCCGGTCCGCTCCCGGACAAGCTCCTCATGGCCGGCGGCGCGCAGCTCCTCGCAGCGGTCCGCGGTTCGCCGGTCCTGCCAGACCAAGGCCCGGTGGACCGGCTCGCCCGTATCAGGATCCCAGGCGACCACGGTCTCGCGCTGGTTGGTGATGCCGATGGCGTCCAGCTCGCTCCCCTGGATCCCGGCGTCGGCGATGGCAGCGGCCGCAACCCGCCGCGTGACCTCCCAGATCTCGCCCGCGTCGTGCTCCACCCAGCCGGGGCGGGGAAAGTGCTGCTCAAACTCGCTGTAGGCGCGCCCTGCGATCCGGCCCTCGGAGTCGAAGACGAGACAGGTGGACCCAGTCGTTCCCTGGTCGATGGCGAGGATCACGGCGAGGGCAGGCTATCCGGGCGAAGACGGCCCGCGCCGGCAATTGACTTTGTCTGAGCGACGCGCTCGCGACGCGCGTTGGATGTCGAGCAACTGGCGGCCGCGGTGGGCGAAGCCGCCGAGCGTGCGGCCGGTCGCCCGGTGCGCGAGCTCGAGCTCGATCTCGGCGACGCGGTAGCCGGCCCGCACGGCGTCGATCGTCATCGCCGTCTCCATCCCATAGCCGCTCGCGAACGGCAGCACGGCGCGGAGCGCGTCGAAGGTGAGGGCTCGCTGCCCGGAGATCGGCGCCAACGCATTAAACCCGCAGCGGCGTGCGATCGCGCGCCGCGCGAGGCCTAGCGCGAGGCCGAAGCCACCGCCGATGCGCGCACGAAACGCCGCGATCGCGAGGTCGCACTCGCCCGAGCGTACGGCGCCGACGAGGGCACTGAGCTCGCGCGCCGAATCGCCGAGATCGCCGTCGCACAGAAGAACGATCTCTGGTTCGCGCACGTCGCTGAGCATCGCCTCGGCAGCGGCGGTCACGTTTCCGCCCTTTCCGTGGGGGCGGCGCCGGGTCACCACCTGCGCCCCGTTGGCGAGGCCGATCTCCCCGGTGCCGTCGGTAGAGGCGTCATCTGCCAGCCAGATCCGAGCGCCGGGGAAGGTTTCTGTGAGCGCGTGCAGGGTCGCTGCGATCCGGTCGGCCTCGTTGCGCGCTGCGACGATCACGATGGGGGCCGACACGTCCATCGCCACCACCGCGTCGCGGCGAGGTTCGGCGGGATGAAGCTCGGGATGGGGTTCCGGCGTCACCGACGGATATTGTGCCGCGCGATGGCAGACGTCGAGGCGCACATCACCGGAACGGTCTGGAAGATCGAGGTCGCGGTCGGCGATCAGGTCTCCGAGGGCGACACGGTGGCGATCCTCGAATCGATGAAGATGGAGATGCCCGTCGAGGCCGAGGACGACGGCACCGTCGCCGAAATCCGCTGCGAAGAGGGTCAGTCCGTCCAAGAGGGCGACGTCCTCGTCGTCCTCAGCTAGTCGCCCTCCCATGGGCGAGCTCCTGGTCGATCGTCCCGCCGAGGCCGTCGCGCGTCTGGAGATTTCCAATCCCGAGAAGCGAAACGCGCTTGACCACCCCGTGCTCGACGCCATCACCGCCGCGCTGGGCGAGCTCGCCGAGGGGATCGAGACCCGCTGCGTAGTGATCACCGGGGCGCCGCCCGTCTTCTCGGCCGGCTACGACATCGGCAGCATCCCAGACTCCAGCTTCGAGCGCGACGCGGAGGCGCTGGTTGCGCATCCGTTCGCCGCGGCAATGGAAGCGATCAGCGCCCACCCCTATCCGGTGCTGGCCGCGATCAACGGCCACTGCCTGGGAGGAGCGCTGGAGCTGGCCGTCCGCTGCGATCTGCGCATCTGCGCGGCTGGGGCCAAGCTGGGGATGCCACCGGCGAAGCTGGGACTGATCTACGGGCACACGGGCCTGCAGCGGTTCATCGACGTCGTCGGCGTGGCCCGGGCGAAGGAGCTCTTCCTGGTCGGCGCAACCCACAGCGCGGTCGATGCCGCGCGTATGGGCCTGGTCAACGACGTGACCGCCGACGACGAGCTCGAGACTGCCGCGATCGCCCTCGCGACCGAGATCGCGGGTAACGCGCCGCTGTCGATGCGGGGCAACAAGCACGCGATCGAGGTCCTGGCGCGCACCCCGGTGCTGTCGGCCGAGCAGGAGCGAGAGCTCGTCGAGCTGCGCGAGTCATGCTTTGCCTCCGAGGACTTCCGCGAGGGGATCGAGGCGTTCGGCGAAAAGCGAAAGCCGCGCTGGCGCGGGATCTAGCTCCGGCCACTACCGGCAAGTCGGCTCGAACTCCCCGTCCAGCGTGAGCCGGGCGCCGTCGGCGAGGTCGAGGGTGGCACGCAGCTCGTTGGGGTGGCTGTCGCTCATCGCGGATCGAGGCAGCACCACACGGAAGGGCGCCTGCGTCGTCTCCACCGTGCTACCACCGATCCGGAAGCTCGCCAGGCGAACCTGGCTCTCGTCTCCACCCGTGACCCGAGCCATCACAGGCTGCCTTGCGCAGAGGGGGCTGTGCGGGTGGTGGCGCTCGCTGAACCGGCGCGTGTAGTGCAGCCGAAGCTCGAGCTGGCGCTTTCGCCGGCAGGTCAAGCCGGCACAGCTGCGAAGCGTGGCGAGATCCGTCACGAGGGCCGCCTGCGCGTCGGCGTACTCCGGCGTGTCGGCCACGTTCTGAAGCTCGGCCGGGTCGGTGCTGAGGTCGTAGAGCTCGCGCTCCCCGCTGTTGTGCTCCGCGTAGATGTAGCGCTGCGTCCTCACCGCCGCGTAGCTCTGGGACTCGATGAGCAGGCGCCTGCCGGTCTTCTGGCGCGGGTGACTCGCAAGGTCGAGGAGAGACCTGCCGTCCATGATGCGGTTCGCGCTCGCCCCGGCAGCGTCGACGATGGTCGGCGCGAGATCCGCGTTGATCGTCAGATCGCTCGTGTGGCGGCCGGCGGGGATGCCCGGCCCGCGGATGAGCAACGGCACCCGGATCGAGGGCTCGTAGAGCCGAACCTTGCCGTCCGGGATTCGGTGTTCGCCGTGTAGAAATCCATTGTCGGACGTGTAGATCACGTAGGTGCTCCGAAGTGCGTGCTCCTGTCGCAGCGCCTTCATGATCCGTCCCACGCCATCGTCGACGCTGAGCAACGATTCGAGCTCGCAGTGGTAGCGCGTGGTGATCGTCGCGATGTCGTCGTTGTTCAGTGGCGGCAGGCTCTGGATCTGCTGAGGCTTGTCGGAGACATCGGCCTCGTTGAAACTCGGCGAGGCCGGGAGCCCTTCGTTTTGGAACGCGCGGAAGTGGCGTGGTGCCGGCTCCGGCCCCGCAGAGCAGCGATCGCCCGCTGGGTGCGGCCCGCCTCCGTGCGGCGCCTTGTAGGCGACGTAGAGGAAGAACGGCTCCCCCCCGGCGGCGGCGCGGCGGCCGATGAAGTCGACCGCCTTGGAGGTGATGACGTCGTCGACATAGTCACTAGGCGCCTGCCCGTAGGACGCGAGGGTGCCGTTTTCGTTGATGTCGTAGTTGTAGTAGTCCACAGGGCCGGAGATCGCGTTCAGCTCGTTCCAGCCCGGTGGGATCAGCGTCGGATCGCTGGCCCCATAGCCATTCAGGTACTTGCCGATCTGGCCCGTGTAGTAGCCGGCGCCTTGAAGCCACAGCGGCAGGTCGTTGTTGGAGTCGAGTTCCTCGAATCGCTCAAACCCGCCGCGCGGCGCGTCATTGCCGAAGACGTGGTGGTTGTGGGCGTAGAGCCCGGTGAGGAAGGTCGACCGCGATGGACAGCACAGCGAGAAGTTGACGAAGTTATTGTCGAAGGCAACCCCACGGGCGCCGATTTCGTCGAGGACGTTCGCCTGGACGCGGAGCTCCTCCGTCGTCTGATCGTCGGACATGATGACCACGACGTTCGGGGCCTTCGAAGCAGGGTCGTTGCCGGCGGTGGCTCCGGTCGGCTGGAGCCCCGCGAGCACCGCGGCGAGCAGCACCGCGCCGGCAAGCCCAAGCTGCCGCAACCGGCGCAGACGAAGCTCCGAAGCTCCCATCTGATTCATTCAACAGGTTGGCACCGACGAAGTTGCGTTGGTGATCGCCGGTCGGCATGGCTAGGGTCCAGGGCGTGCCCAAGCTTACGAAAGCCCAGCAGGCGCTCGCCGCCTCGGACCCCGTGATGGCGAAGATCGTCAAGCGGATCGGGCCGATGTCGATTGCCGAGCGCCGCCGGCGACGCGGCCAGGGTCCCGACGACGCCTACGGAGCCCTGCTTCGCGCCGTTGTGGGACAGCAGCTCTCGACCAAGGCGGCCCGCACCATCTACGAGCGGGTGATCGCCCTGTTCGGTGGCGAGGACCCGAGCCCGCAGGCCCTGCTCGATGTCGATGAGACCGGCCTGCGTGGCGCCGGCCTCTCGGGGCGCAAGGTCGAGTACCTGCGCGACCTGGCCGCGCACGTCCTCAGCGGCGAGCTGGAACTGGATCGCCTCGACAAGCTCTCCGACGAGGAGGTGATCGACGAGGTCACCGCCGTTCGCGGGCTCGGTCGCTGGACCGCCGAGATGTTCCTGATGTTCCACCTGGGCCGCAAGGACGTGATCTCCGGCGGCGATCTCGGGATCCGCAAGGCGATCCAGATCGAGTACGGGCTGGAGGGGATGCCGGCTCCCGAGGAAGTTGTCGAGCGCGCTGAGGCCTGGAGCCCCAATCGCACCCTCGCCAGCGTCTACCTGTGGGAGACGCTGGCGGCGACGCCCGTCCAGGGCTAGGCGCCCGGCGCGTCTGGCTACGTCCGGGCGCGTTCGTAGCCTCCCGGTCGGTGGCGTCGCTCATCAGCTTCGACGAGGCCCTCGCACTGGGTGGCCTCACCGACCACGACGAGATCGGGGACCTTGTCGAGCGCGCCTGGTCGGTTCGCCGCGAGCGCTTCGAGGACTCGACCGACATGTGCTCGCTGGTGAACGCAAAGTCCGGCGGCTGCGCCGAGGACTGCGGCTTTTGCGCGCAGTCGCGCTACGCGGAGGCCGACACGCCGATGCACGCGATGATGGAGCCGGAGCAGATCCTCGAGCACGCCAGGGCGGCGGAGGCGGCCGGAGCGCACCGCTTTTGCATGGTCACCCAGGGCCAGGGGCTCTCCGCGCGGGATTTCGAGAAGATCGTCGCCGGCGCCCGCCTGGTCTCGGAGCAGACGAACCTCAAGCGCTGCGTCTCAGTCGGCCACATCTCGCCCGACCGGGCCCGCAAGCTCAAGGAGGCGGGCGTCCAGCGCGTCCACCACAACGTCGAGACCTCGCGCTCCTACTACCCCGAGGTGTCGACGACCGTTCGCTACGAGGGACGCATCCGCACCATCGACTCGGTCAAGGAGGCGGGCCTGGAGAGCTGCGTCGGCGGGATTCTCAATCTCGGCGAGACTCCCCGCCAGCGCGTCGAGATGGCCTTCGAACTTGCCGAGATCAACCCGACCTCGGTGCCGATCAACCTCCTCAATCCGCGCACCGGGACCAAGTTCGGCGGCCGCGAGCTGATGGACCCATGGGAAGTCGTGAAGTGGATCGCGGTCTTCCGGCTGATCCTGCCCGACGCCCTCTTCAGGCTCTGCGGAGGCCGGGTCGAGAATCTGGGCGACCTTCAGCCGCTGGCCGTGCGGGCCGGCCTCAACGGAGTGATGATGGGCAACTTCCTCACCACCCTCGGAGCCGAGCCGGCCGATGACCGCGCGATGTTCGAGGACCTCGGCCTGAACGTGGCCCGCCAGCCCGACAACGGCGCCAACCCGCGCCCCGACAATCGCACCGGCTGGCTCGACGGGGAGACTCCCGCGACTCCAATCGACGAGCTCATCGACAGCCAGGCGCAGGCGAACTTCTGGGATCCCTCAACCCAGCTACGGGTCATTCGCAAGACCAAGAAGCCGCCCCCATATCCCGCAGCTGAGGCTCGCGCTACCGAGCCTGCCGGTTGGGGCGACTGACGAGGAGCACCACCGCTTGAGCGACGTCGCGGAGCGGATCGCCGAGCTTCGCCGCGCCGGGCTGGAGCGGAAGCTGCGTTTGGTCGAAGGCTCGCAGGGGCCGCGTGTCCTCATGGGCGGGACGCAGGTCATGCTGCTCTGCTCCAACAACTACCTCGGCCTGGCCGACCACCCACGAGTTCGCCGAGCAGCTGCCGAGGCGGCGGAGCGCTTCGGCGCGGGCGCCGGCGCTTCACGGCTGATCTCCGGGAACATGACGCTGCACCAACGGCTGGAGGAGAGCCTGGCCGAGTTCGTCGGCGCCGAGTCGGCCCTGCTCTTCGGCTCGGGCTATCTCGCGAACTCGGGCATCATCCCGGCGCTCGCCCGGGAGGGTCAGGTTGTCTTCTCCGACGAGCTGAACCACGCCAGCATCGTCGACGGCTGTCGCCTCGCCCGGGCGAAGACGTTCGTTTATCGCCATCGCGACGTCGAGCATCTCGAGTGGGCGCTGGATCGCGCCGGCGAGCGCGCCGCGTTGATCGTCACCGACGGCGTCTTTTCGATGGACGGCGACGTCGCGCCGCTTCACGAGCTCCACCAGCTGGCGAGGCGGCGCCGTGTGCGGCTGATGGTCGACGACGCCCACGGGCTCGGCGCGCTCGGTCCCGGAGGGCGCGGGTCAATTGCCGCCGCCGGGCTCGCCGGCAAGGTCGACCTCCAAGTCGGGACCCTAGGCAAGTCGCTGGGGAGCTACGGGGCTTTCGCCTGCTGCTCGGGGGAGCTCCGGCACTTGCTTCTCAACACGGCGCGGAGCTTCATCTTCTCCACGGCGCCGCCACCGCCGATGCTGGGCGCAGCCCTGGCAGCGCTCGAGCTCCTTCGCTCGCGGCCCGGCGCGGTGGAGCAGCTGCGCCGCAATGCCGGGCTGCTGCGCGAGGCTCTCGCCGCGAATGGCCTGGACACGGGGCCGTCGCGCACCCAGATCGTGCCGGTGATGGTCGGTGACTCACGACGAGCTATGGCGCTGTGCGAGCGCTCGCTGGATGCGGGGATCTTCGCGCAGGCGATCCGGCCGCCGACGGTGGCGCCGGGCACGGCTCGCCTGCGGCTGGCCGTCATGGTGAGCCACCGTGCCGATGAGCTTCGTCGTGCGGCCGAGGTGATCGGCCGCGCAGCCCGGGAGCTCGGCATCGCCGGGGACCGCCGTGGCGACGCCGTCACAGCCGAGCAGCGGCGCCTAGAGCGGGCGGCCTGATGGCGGCCGCAGGGCGCGGCTGCTTCGTCACCGGCACCGGGACGGAGGTGGGCAAGACCGTCGTCGCGGCTGCAATCGCGCACTCGCTGGCGTCCCGGGGCGAGCGCGTCGCGGTGTTCAAGCCGGCGGTAAGTGGGCTGGATGACGGGGGTGAGGTCGACCACGAGCTTCTGCGCAGGGCGTCGGGCTCGAAGCAGTCCCACGACGAGATCGCCCCCTATCGCTACGGACCGCCGGTTTCCCCCCATCTCGCCGCCGAGCTGGGGGGCGAGACCATCGATCCGGCGCGGCTCCGCGCGGACGCGGCGGCGGCGGCGAGCGGAGCCGACGCGCTTGTTTGCGAGGGGGTCGGGGGGTTCCTGGTGCCGCTGACGCTCGGCTATCTGGTGCGGGACTTCGCCCGCGATCTTGGCCTGCCTGTCGTGATCGCCGCCGGCCCCGGGCTCGGGACCATCAACCACACTCTGCTGACCATCGAAGCCGTTCGCGCCGCCGGCCTGGAGCCAGAGATGGTGGTCCTGACTCCGTGGCCCGAGGATCCGACCGCGGTTGAGGAATCCAACCGTGATGCGATCCGGCGCCTCGGCGCAGTCGACGTGGCGACGCTTCCACCGGTCGACCTCGCGAGCCCGGATGGGTGGCCGCCGCTGGTACCAATGGCACTTGCCTGAGCTACGGGGCGCTAGCGGCCGACGGTCGCCAGCTCGGCCTCGGGCGCGGCGAAGGCCTCGGCCTCGGCCGTCGCGAGGTCCGGCTTGCCGGCGGCCTTGCCGCGCAGCGTCGTGACGGCCGTGAGGACGCCGACGAAGGCGACACCGGTCGCCACCCACATGGCCGCGGAGAACGCGTGGACGAACTTCGCCGGGTCGGCCGTTCCCGCAGGTGCGAGCGCTTGGAAGACGGCGCCGATGATCGCGACGCCCAGTGACCCGCCGATCATGCGGTTCATCGAGAGGATCCCGGAGGCGACACCCGCCTTGGAAGCGGAGACGGCGTTCATCGCGGCCGTCGACATCGGCGACATCACGAAGGCCATGCCCAGGCCCATCAGCGTGAACGACGGCCAGATGTCGCCGTACGTGGTCCCGAGATCGATCGTGGTCAGCCAGTACAGCGCGCCCGTCACGAGGGTGAGCCCACCGGCGATCAGCCAGCGCGGCCCGATGCGGTCGGTCAGGCGCCCGGCGAGCGGCGCGAAGGCGACGATCATCAGCGTCGCCGGCAGGAACCTCACCCCGGCCTCCAGCGGCGAGTAGCCGAGGATGCTCTGCATGTAAATGGCGAGGAAAAAGAACTGAGACATCATCGCGAAGGTCACGACGAGTGCGATGACGTTGGTGCCGACGAAGTTGCGACTGGCGAACAAGGGCAGCTCGACGATCGGGGCCGCCACGCGGCGCTCGATGACAAAGAAGGCGGCGAGCATGACGACCGAGCCGGCGAGCAGCGAGACGATGGCGGGCGAACCCCAGCCCCAGCTGTTGCCCTCGATCAGGGCGAGGATCAGCGCGGTCAGGCCGGCGGTGAGGGTGGCGACGCCGGGATAGTCGATCTCGCGGCCGACGGTCTCGTCGCGCGACTCCTTGACGGCGAACAGGGTCGCCGTGACTGCAGCGGCGGCCACCGGAAGGTTGATGTAGAAGATCGCCCGCCAGGAGACGTGCTCGGTCAGCAGGCCGCCGAGGACGGGGCCGATCGCAAGGGCGAGGGCCGACACCCCTGCCCAGGTGCCGATCGCCTTGCCGCGCTCGTGCGGCGCGAACGCGTTGGTGACGATCGAGAGCGTTGCGGGCATCATCAGCGCGCCGCCGATGCCCTGGGTGATGCGGCTGGCGACCAGGACGCCGATACTGGGCGCCAGGCCGGCGGCCGCCGAGGAGGCGGCGAAGACCACGACGCCGGTGAGGAACGCGCGCCGGCGGCCGAAGATGTCGCCCAGCCGTCCGCCCGTCGCGAGTAGGACGGCGAAGCTGAGGGTGTAGCCGTTGACCGTCCACTCGAGGCCGGAGAGGCTCGAGCCGAGGTCGCGCTGGATCGAGGGCAGCGCGACGTTTACGACGGTGTTGTCGAGCATGATCATGAACAGGGCGAAGCACATCGCGCCCAGCGTCCACCACTTGGCGTTGGTGTCGTTGATCAGCTTTTGCCGGTAGCGGGTCATCGAGCAGCCCTTTCGGAATGCTGCGCATAGGTCTTGGCAATGTCCTCCCGGCGAAGCAACACGTCCAGCGCCGCCTCGAGCTTTCGCCGCTCGAGTGCGCTGAGGGTCGAGACGAAGCTTTCGAGGCCGGCGACGCGGGCGGCCAGCAGCACGTCGGCGATCTCCTGGCCCTCGGCGGTGGGGGAGATGCGCCGAACACGGCGGTCGTTGGGATCCTCCACGCGCGTGACGAGCGACCGCTTGACGAGCTCGTCGACGGTCCGGCTGGCCGACGCCAGCGAGAGACCGACCTGTTCGGAGACCGCCTTGACGGTCATGGGCTCCTGATCAGGGGTGGATGCGAGCGAGACCAGGGCCTTCATCTGGGGGAACGTCAGGCCGCTCTCGTCGATGGCGCGGATGACCGCGCCGCCGTCGGAGTGCATCGTGCAGAGCATGAGCGAGCCCAGGCGAAGGGCCAGCTCGCGATTGGGTGTAGTGGATGCGGGGGCGCTGGGCCGGCGCTTGGCTGCTGCTTCCATTCAAAAGATGTTTGCAGAAATGGAAGTATTCCGCAAGTGAAACTAGTGTGATCTGCGTCACATAGCGCCCCCCGCCCCATGCCTGGGTGAGAGCGTCAGATGAATGAAAGGGTGAGGCGCCGGCTCAGGGCGCCTTGACGATGTACCAGCCGCTCATGCCCATGCTCAGATGCACGAAGACGTGGCAGTGGTAGAGCCAGCGGCCGGGGTTGTCCTCGTTCTCGATGACGAAGGTGTGCGATTCGGCAGGACCCATCACCTTTGTGTCGATGATCTCCCCGGAGGGATCGGTCCACCGATGGCCGTGGAGGTGGAAGGTGTGGAAGTCGTTGTCGAGGGTGACGACGTGGAAGGCAACCTTCTGGCCCACCTCCGCATGAAGGGTGGGGGTATTGCCCGCGTAGGCGTGACCGTTGATGCATTCGAACTGCCTGTTCAGGCCAGTCGCGATCGGCTGCAGGGAATGCAAGACGAGGAAGTACTCGACGTCCGGCGGCGAGTGGTCGGCGGGGTCGCGGACGATGAGCGAGCCGAAGAGGCCCTTGAAGACTCCGACCGGATCCGTCGGGCCATGGTCGTGGTAAAGCCAGTTCCTGCCGGCCGAGTCCGGATGTGCCTCCCAGACGTAGGTGAAGCCGTGGCCCGGTTGCACGAAGCCGCCCGGGTCCGTGAACTTGCCCTTGTAGGCGCCGTCCATCTCCTCGGGGTAAAACACACCGTGGGGATGCATCGTCACCGGGATGTCGACGCGGTTTTGGAAGTGGACGGTGAGTGTCTCGCCGACGTTGACCTCGAGCAGCGGGCCGGGAATCGTCGCCGGGCCCATCGGCGCGGCGAAGTTGGCCGTGTACTGGCGGTAGGCGTAGCCCGTGAACTTTGTCTTCCCCCTGACGCGCTGGTTCATCATGGCGTCGTGGCCCGTCGGGACGATGTCCCACCTGACCTTCTCGGCGCGGATCCAGTACTCCGCCCCGGTCGCCTGCTTGCCGGCGGCCGAGCTCGGGTCGGCTACGCCCTGGGCCGCGGCAACCTTTGGCGGCACCTGGAGATCCTGTGCTATGGCCGACATGTCGGCAGGCTGGTCGAGGCTCAGGCGATGCCCCGCGAGGGTGCAGAAGAACGCGGCTCCTGTCCCTGCGAGGAAATGTCTGCGGTCGTACTCCATCAGGCCCTGCCTTCCTGAAACGCGGAACTGCGCGCGGCGCGGTTCCTCAGCGACTCACCTTCACGGTCATGTTCATTAAGAGCGGATGGATCGTGCAGTGGAACTTGTATGTGCCTGGCTTCGCTAACTTGCGTGTGAACGTGCCGCTGGTCTGAGTCGGCGAGCGAAACTGACTCTTCTTCACGCCCCTCGGCGCTTTGTGAAGGGTGACATTGTGCCCATCGCTCGCGTTTTGCCAGATCCACTTGACGTTGCCGCCCTTGGCGACTTTCACCAAGATTGGGGTGTAGAAGTCGTTGCTCACCGTGACCTTCTTCGCGGCCCGCTTGGACGACGCAGTCGTCGCGGCGCCGACTCCTGAGGGCATCGCCTCACCCGTGCCCGCTGTCAGCCCGATTCCAACCGCTGCCGCCGTCAAGGCTCCCGCCAGCTTCTTCATACGCCCCTCAATTCGGATGCCCCCTTTTCGTGTCCCGGCCCCGGGCAGGGTAGAAGATTCTTCAGGACGACAGGTGGTTCCGCCGCCGCCCGGCCTATGGTCCGCCGCGTCGATGCCGGAGCCGATCGTCGAGCTCGATAAGCGCCACGTTTGGCACCCGTTCACGCAGCAGCGTGACTGGTGCCGCGACGAGCAGATCGTCATCGACGGCGGCGAGGGGACAGACCTCATCGACGCCGATGGGCGCCGCTATATCGACGGCGTCGCCTCGCTGTGGTGCAACGTCCACGGGCACCGGCATCCGGGAATCGATGCCGCCCTCCACGCTCAGCTCGACCGGGTGGCGCACACGACGATGCTGGGCCTGACGCATTCGGGGGCGGCCGAGCTCGCCGCACGGCTCGTCGAGATCGCTCCACCGGGGCTCCAACGCGTCTTTTACTCGGAGTCCGGCTCAACTGCGGTCGAGATCGCCCTGAAGATGGCGTTCCAGCACCACTGCCAGCGGGGCGGGCGGGCCGTCGAACGCACCTCGTTCATCACCTTCGAGGGCGCCTACCACGGCGACACCATCGGCTCGGTGTCGGTGGGCGGCATCGATCTCTTCCACGGGGCCTTCGGGCCGCTGCTCTTCAAGGCGCGGCGCGTGGCCGCGGGTGACGCAAAGGCGCTCGCTCGCATGCTCGAGCTCCACGGCCGCGAGATCGCCGCGGTGATCGTCGAGCCGCTGGTGCAGGGCGCGGCGGGGATCCTCGTACAGCCCCCCGGCTTCCTGCGCCGAGCCCGTGAGCTGTGCGACGAGCACGGGGTGTTCCTGATCTGCGACGAGGTTGCGACCGGCTTCGGGCGAACCGGGACGATGTTCGCCTGCGAGCAGGAACGTGTGGCGCCGGATTTCCTTTGCCTCGGCAAGGGGCTGACGGGCGGCTACCTACCGCTCGCTGCGACGATGACCACCGAGGCGGTCTACGAGGGCTTTCTCGGGGCGGCCGAGGAGGGACGCACCTTCTTCCATGGCCACACGTTCACCGGTAACCCCCTCGGGTGCGCCGCGGCGCTTGCCAGCCTGCGGGCCTTCGAGACCGAGGGGACCCTGCTTCGGCTCCAGCCGAAGATTCGTTTGCTGGGCGAGCTGCTCGAAGGCATCGCCGCAATGCCGGAGGTCGCCGAGGTCCGCGGGCGCGGATTCATGGTGGGAATCGACCTCGGGGAGCACGATCCGGCGCTACAGATGGGTCAGCGAGTTGTGCTCGAGGCCCGCAAGCGGGGTGCGATCGTGCGGCCGCTGGGCGACGTTGTGGTACTGATGCCGCCGCTCTCCATCTCGAAGGCGGATCTCGTGCGGCTGGTGGAGATCGTGGGCGCGTCTATTCAAGCCGCAGCGGTCTCCGCGAGCGGGCATCGCGCTGCGAACGTCGCTGAGCTGGGAAGGGTGGCCGAGGTGCCGGTCCCGGCGCCTGCGGTCGTCCGCGAAGCCGCCTAGCACGCCGGGAGGGCCGGGCGGCTCCGCGGAGCCGCAGTTTTCGCTCGTGGACGCGGAACGTTGCCGTGGGTCGCGTTTCGCGTCCATCGGTGCGTGTTGTCGATACTTCGTGTGATGGATCGGTTCGGCTGGCGTAGTGGCGGTGTGGAGGATGCGCTGACAGCGCCCATCGCGGCGGCTCCGGCCGAGGCCGATCTGGCCTTCGAGGGGCTCTATCGCTCGAGCCGTGACAACGTCTTCCGGTACGTGGCGGGGTTGCTTCGCGACCGCTCGGCGGCCGAGGAGGTCACGGCGGTGGCGTTCGAGCGGGCCTATCGCAAGCGCGGAGGCTTCGACTCGCGTCGCGGCTCGCCCCGCGCATGGCTCTTCGGGATCGCCCGCAACGCCGCTCTGGACGAGCTGCGCCGGCGCTCGCGGGTCGCCGAGATGGCTGTCGAGCCCGAGGCGGAGGGGGCGGGACCGGACGAGGCGGCCGAGGTCGCCGTTCGCCGGGCGGCGCTTCGCGGGGCGATGGCCAAGCTGACCGCGCGCGAGCGCGAGCTCGTCGCGCTCAAGTTCTTTGCGGGCCTGTCCAACGGCGAGATCGCGAGCGTCATCGGCGCCAGCGAGACCAATGCCGGCACGCGGCTACACCGCGTGATCGAGAAGTTGAGGAGGGCGTGCGATGAGGCTGCCTGAGATGTTCGGACGCGGCGGCGACGAGGGGCTCGAGCCCGACGTGCAGCGCGAGCTGTCGACGATCGACGCCGGGCTTGCCGGCCTGGAGGTCCATCCGGACTACCAGGAGCTCGCCTCGCTGGCGGTCGCAATCCGCGACGAGGCGCCGGACGTCGACGCCGAGTTCGCGGCGATGCTCGACGAGCGCGCGGCGGCGGGCTTCCCGCGGACGTCGGTCCCAGCCGGCGCCCGTGGGGCCGCGCGCCGAGCGACCGGGTACTTCGGCTCGCTGCGGGTGCGCCGGCTGGTGCCGGTACTGGGCGCGGCGACGTCGCTGATCGTGGTGGTCGCGGTCGGCGCCTCGGTGCTGAACCAGCCGAACGGGACGGGATCGAGCACTTCGGCTTTGTCCGTGCCTCCCAGCGCGGGCGTCTCGAGCTCGGGAAGTACAGCGAGCGGCAACGCCGCGTCGGGTGGATCAGGTGCGACCTATTCGCAGACGGACCGGATCGCGACTCCCGGTTCGCTGGAGCGGGCGGCGAAGGCCAAGTTTGCGCCGGCGACGGCGCCCCAAGCCACGGAGCCGCGGTTCGCTCTTCGCGACAGCCGCATCCCGGGTACCCCAGACCTTGCCAACCCAGCGACCTCCGCTCCCGCCGGCCGTCACGTCGCCCAGACGGCGAGCCTGACGCTCTCGACCGATCCCGACAAGGTTCGCGGCATCGCCTCGGCGGTCAGCAGCATCGTCGCCGCCCACCACGGCCTCGTGATCTCCTCGCAGATCACCAGCGGCAAGCCGCAACCGCCGACGGGCGGCCCGGTCCCGGTTCCCGAGCCGCTGCCCTTCGAGACCGGCGCGCTCGGCGCCGAGTTCCAGCTGCGGATCCCCGCGAGCCAGCTCAACTCCGCGCTCGACGACCTCTCGCGCCTGGGTCTGGTGGTCTCGCGCGATCAGGGCACGCAGGACATCACCGGCAGCTTTCATTCGGTCCACAGCCGGCTCCAGGATCTGCGTTCCGAGCGCGACCGGCTGATCGCGGAGATCCCGAACGCGGTGAGCCAGGAGGCCATCGACGCCATCAACGCTCGCCTCAAGGTCATCCATGCCCAGCTCTCGGGCTCGGAGAACCAGCTCGGGCATCTGCAGCAGCGCGTCGCCGTGGTGCCGGTGCACGTCTCCGTCGTCGCGAAGGGCTCGGGCGGCGGCGACTCCAGCTTCGACCTCGGCCAGGCCGCGCACGACGCCGGCCGCGTGCTGGTTGTGGGCGCAGGCGTGGCGCTGATCAGCCTCGCGGTGATCGTGCCGCTCGGCCTGCTGGCAGCGCTCGCATGTTTCGCGACGACCGGCATCCGCCGGCGCCGCCGCGAGCGCGCTCTCGACTAGCACCGAGGGAGGCGGGCCCGGGCGCCTCTCGTCACATCTCTCTCGGTGCGTGGCGAGAACATGGCGGATAGCGCCACTTTCGCGCCAGGGCGAGCGGGGACGGTTGCGGAGGGGCGGAGAATGTGACGAAATGCGCACTCGCAGTGGCCACGCCGCCCTACCCAGCCATGACCCTGCCGGTTGCGGAGGTCGCTAGCCCGCGTAGGGCGTGAAGTCGGCCTTGCGGGCGCCGCAGACAGGACAGAACCAGTCGTCGGGGATCTGGTCGAACGGGGTTCCGGGGGCAATGCCGCCGTCGGGATCACCCTCGTCCGGGTCGTAGATGAAGCCGCAGGACTCGCAGATCCAGAGCTGCTTGGTCTCGGTTCCTGCTTCCATCGGGCCGCAGGCTACAGCAGCGTCGGGCAGCCACCGGAGGGTAGTATCGCTGCCGGGTAGGAGATGGAGGACGCTGACGTGCACCACCCCTGGGATACGGTCGAGCCGTTCTCGCGGCGAAGCTTCGTGGGTCGGGCCGGGGCGCTGTCGGTCGGCGCCGTTCTGGCCCAGTTGCCTGTCCTGCTCGACGCCAAAGGGTTGCTTGCCGCGGCCAACGCGGCCGAGATCGATCCCACCCGCGACTCGCTGAGCGGCCTGCTCGCTTTCATCCTGCCGGGCGACGACGATTACTCGGTGGCGCAGGGGGAATCGGCCAAGGGCCCAGGCGCGATCGGCGCCAAGACGCTCGATCCGTTCATCAACGCGCTCGACAACTTCGTCCCGGCCTCGGCTCTGGGGACTACGACCACGATTCCGGCCTCGCGGGGAGTGGCCACGCTGCTCGACAACTACGCCCTCCAGGTCAACCCTGCGGCAACCGGGGGCGTCTTTCTTTCGCCGTTCGCGCGCCTCACCTTTGCCGAGAAGGCAGAGGTCTTCAAGCGTTTCGAGGCCGATCAGCTCGTGAGCACCGTCCTGCCCGAGCTGCGGTTCGTCGCCGGAATCCTGCCCGGGTTCGTCGCCTTCATGGCGGCGTCGGAGGCCGGTGTGCTCGACGCGGCGACGGGCCGCCTCACGTCGAAGCCGGTCGCCTGGACCCTGGCGCGCTACGGCGGCCCGGCCGAGGGCCACCCCGAGCTGCGCGGCTACTACCAGGGGCGCCGGCACGTCGGGCGCGGTCGCGGCCACCCCCGCGGGGGCCAAGCCTGATGCGCGATGTGATCGTGATCGGCGCCGGCGGCGGCGGCCCGGTGGTCGCCAAGGAGCTCGCTGCACGAGGCCTCGACGTTCTCCTTCTCGAGGGGGGCGGCCGCAACCTGCACCCGTCGAAGGAGTGGTCGCACCTGGAGAACGACGCCAACAATCCGGTCACCGGCTTCATGCGCGTCGGCCCGAGCGACCGCAGCAAGCCCGCCTACCTGCGCGAGCTGCCGCAGAGCTCGTTCCTCTGGCAGGTGTCGGGCGTGGGCGGGACCACCCTCCACTACTACGGTAACTCGCCGCGGGCCATGCCCGGCGCGTTCATGGGCTTCGCGGGCCCAGGCTCGGCGCACTACGACCGCGCCCACGAGTTCCCATTCACCTACAGGCATCTCGTGCCCTATTACGAGTGGGTCGAGCACACCCTGCCCGTGCAGACGGCAGCGATGGGTGCAAAGGAGGAAACGTTCCTTCACGGTGCTGCGAAGCTGGGGCTCCCGGTTCAGAAGACGAAGGATGTTCACCGGGCTTCGCACCGCCCGCAGGAGAACGCGATCCTTCAACCACACGGAACCGCCGGGCGCACCGGCGACGCGAAGAAGCTCCGCTACCCCGACGCTCAGGGCTGCACGTTCTGTGGCTTCTGCTTCCAGGGCTGCTACGAGCCGCGTCGCGCCCCACGCAACCTCACGGCCAAGCGCTCCACGGACAACTCATACGTGCCGATGGCCCTCACCGCCGACGCCTGGAAGCACGGCGGCAAGGCGGCGACGCTGATCACGGATGCCTTCGTCACCAAGATCGTCACCGAGACCGCAGGCAGCGCTGTCCGGGCCCGGGGCGTGACCTGGCGGGACACGAACACGGGGGCGACCGCCACGGAGGACGCCCGGGTGGTCGTGATGTCGGGCGGCTGCATCGAGAACCCGCGCCTGTGGCTCAACTCGGGGCTGCCCAACCCCAACGACTGGGTAGGGCGCGGAATGACCGATCACCACTTCGACTTCATCACCGGCGAAATGCCGCACTACACCGGCTCCAGCAAGGGCCCGGGCTCGGGGGCTCGCTGCGACTTCCCGACCCACGGCGGGCTCGAGAACGTCGGTTTGCCACCGGCCATCCAGGCGTTCGGGGCCAATTTCTCCGACGCGGGGATGTCGGGTCTCTATGACAACGCCGCGCCGGTGGATCGCGCCGGCGCCGACACGCTCGGGCGTTTCGTCGGCAAGGACCTCCGGCGCCTGCTCGAGCATGGAATCGACCGGCTCTTGAACGTCCTGGTGATCACCGACGACGACGTCGAGGCGCAGAACAGGGTGAGTCTCTCGACGGAGCTGCCGGCGGACGTCAACGGGGCGATCCCGCGCGTGGAGATCCACGGTCGCGCCCGCAGCGCCAGGACTCGCCGCAACCGCGAGTTTCTCGCCCGCAAGGCAGTGGAGCTGCTCCGCAAGGCGGGCGCCACGCGGATTCACCGCTGGGACCAGCCGCCGCTGATCCTCCACGTCCAGTCGACGATGCGGATGGGCACTGACCCCGCGACCTCGGTGCTCGGCAGGAAATGCGAGGCCCGGTTCGTCGAGCGCCTGTTCGTCGCCGACAACTCGGCCCTTGCCAACGGCCTCGGCGGTCCCAATCCCACGCTCACCACCCAGGCTCTCGCGACGCGCACTGCCGAGCACATCTTCGTCAAGTACTTCGGGGGCGACCGCTGGGTTCGCCATGAGCATCCGGTCGGCTCGACCGACCCCAGCGTCACCCACGCAGTTATCGCGCGCGGCGTCTGAGCGATGGGTCGCGGCCCCGGCCGCCGGTAGGGTCTGTCGCATGACGGTGGCGGAAGCGAGACCCGCAGCGGCGGTGATCGTCGCCCGCGGCGGCCCCCGTCACCGGACCGGCGGGCTGGAGGTTCTCCTCGCCCGGCGCAATCCACAGGCACGGTTCATGCCCGACGTGTGGGTATTCCCCGGCGGCGCCGTGGACGACGGGGACCGCGAGGGCACGCCGGCCGACGACGACGGCGGGGGCGCTCACCGGCGCTGCGCCGTGCGCGAGCTCGCGGAGGAAGTTGGGCTCGAGGTGCCGGAGGAGGGGCTCGTCGCCTGGTCGCGCTGGATAACTCCCGAGGCAGCCCCGGTGCGCTTCGACACCCGCTTCTACGTCGTGCGGGCTCCCGCTCACGCGAAGCCGGCGGCTGACGACGCCGAGGTGATGGAGGTCCGCTGGATGGCTCCTGCGGCCGCGCTTACGGCCCATCGCGCGGGCGAGATCAAGCTCGTGTTCCCCACGATCAAGCATCTGGAGGGTCTGGAGCCGTTCGCCGATGCCGATGAGCTCATCGCAGCCGGGCGGGAGCGCCGAGTGGAGCCGATCCTGCCGAAGGTCCTCGGCACCGAGGAGTCGTGGCGGGTCGTCCTTCCGGGAGACCCGGACTACAGTTCGGCATGACGTGAACGTGCCCGACGCCATCCAGCACGCCGCCGCCGGCTGGGACACGAACATCCTCAACGGAACCAGCGACTACGCGCTTCTACAAGGCTCTCGCGGTCTGCGTCTGAGCTAACTATCCTCGGCCCATGCGCCAGATACTCCGGCCCCTCTTCGACCGGGTCGTGATCAAGGAGCTCGAGCCCGACAGGGTCCGGCGCTCGGGGCTCGTCGTGCCGCCGGGCGACCATGAGCCGCCGCCCCAGCACGGCATCGTCGTGGCGGTGGGTCCCGGCATCGACTGGTGGGAGAACGTTGGCCTGAGGATGCCGGTGAAACCCGGCGACCACGTGGTCTTCCCAGCCTCGGCCGGGGCGTGGGTGGACGTCGAGGAGGAGCGCTTGCTGGTCTGCAGGGTTGCTGAGCTCCTCGGGGTTCTCGACGAGGTCGAGACCGGCCTGGAGCCTTCCTCGGTGCGGTAACGTCCGCCTCGCATGGGGATCGAGCCGGCACCCGAGACGACGACCAAGCCCGAGGTCTTCCAGACTCTCGTCGCCTGCGTCTTCGCCGGGCTGATCGCGGTGGGCTATGCATTCGTCGGCATGACCTTCGGCGCCGCGGCGCCCGGGTTCGTCGCGGGGTGGACCTGCCTGGCTCTGATCGTGGGCTTCACCTTCGGCAGCTGGGTGGTGGTGTTCGCGCCTCCGGGGATCCTCGCCTTCTTCCTGGCCCTCTTCGTCTTGCGGGGGCGGGGGACGGTGGGCGAGCTCTTCGACACCAACTTCATCGTCTGGAGCGCCGGAGTCGCGGTTCCGGCAGGCCTCGGTGTCTGGCTTCGGGGCCGCTTCGAGCGGACTCCCGACGAGGGCTCGCACCTGCTCGATCGCTGGGCCAGCGGCCGCTAGCGACAGCGCCGGGAAACCGGCGCAGGATTTCCTACCGGCTGGTAGGGTCGCCGCTCGGCGGGTGGGATCGCCGGAGCACGGGGTTTACGGGTGGAAGCCGGAAGCATCAGGAAGCAATTACCTGGCCTGATCACGGCCGGATTCTCAAACCCCGAGGTTCCACCGAGGCTGTGGATCGAGCGCATGGGCGGCATGGCGGTGCTGGCGCTGCGCGTCTTCGGAGAGCTCATCAGCCCGGGCCTCTCCTGGCGGCGCGAGTTCACCCGCCAGTACATCTTCTCCCTGTCGGTGACCCTGGCGCCGGCCACGATCGTGGCCTTCGTCATCGGCTTCTCCTCGATCGGCATCCAGGGCGGCTCGCTTGCGTCGGCATTCGGCGCGATCGACCGGATCTCCTCGGTTGCGCCGGTCGCCTTCCTGCGCGAGCTCGGGCCGACGCTGACGACCGCGATCGTCGCCGGCACCCTCGGGGCCACGATCACCGCCGAGCTCGGCGCGCGGAAGATCCGCCAAGAGCTGGAAGCGCTGGAGGTCCTGGGGATCAACCCAGTCCGCAACCTGGTGCTGCCGCGGGTGGTTGCGCTCGCCCTGATGATGCCCGTTCTAAACCTGCTCACCTTCTGGGCGGGCGTGGCCGGGGTGTTTGCGGCGGCGGTCCTCCTCTACGGCTCGACTCCCGCGGCGTTTTGGGACAACCTGCTCCTGCTGACGAACTTCATCGACCTCTGGTCGAGCGTAATCAAGACCTTCATCTTCGGAGGGCTGATCGGCATCATCGCTTCGTACAAGGGGCTGTCGGTGGGCGGCGGGACCGCGGGCGTGGGCCGGGCCGTGAATGAATCGGTGGTCGCCTGCCTCGTGGCGATCTTCATGCTGACGGTCGTTTACACGAGCCTCTTCCTGGCCCTCTATCCCGAAGTGAACTACGGGGGCTAGAGGTGGCCGCTTCGCCGCCCGAGCCGGCCACCTCCGCCACCACGGCGAGCAGGCTGCGCGAGGCCATCCAGAAGCCAAAGCGCATTCCCATGGTCGACGCCGCCGGCGAGTACTTCGGGTTTCTCTGGCGCGGGTTCCTGGGCTTTCGCTACATCGGCGACTACGCCGGTGAAGCCCTGCGCCAGACGGCGCTGATCGCAGCCGGCAGCACCCTGGTGATCATTTGGATGGCCTTCCTCACCGGCGCGGTCTGCGGAATCGAGGGCGCCTCGGTCTCACGCGCGATCGGCGCCGGCATTGCGGGGCCGATCTTCGTGGCCTTTTGCACCACCCGTGAGGTGGTCCCGTTCATCTTCGGGTTCGTCGTCGCGGCGAAGATCGGAGGCGGGATCGTCGCCGAGCTCGGGGCAATGCGGGTGAGCGAGGAGGTCGACGCCATGGAGGTCATGGGCGTGCCCTCGATGACCTACCTCGTTTCCACGCGCATGCTGGCGGCACTGATCATGCTGCCGATCGCCTACCTGGTCGCCCAGGCCGCGGCGGAGGGCGGCGGCTGGCTTTCCTCCTACGTGCGCTACCACGACGTCTCGCAGGGCACGTGGCAGTTCGCGTTTTACACGGCGCTGCGCCCACTCGATCTCGTGTACTCGGTGATCAAGGGAATGGTGCTCTCGTTCACGGCGATCGCGACCGCCCTCTACTACGGCTACCGCGTGCGCGGTGGACCCGTGGAAGTTGGCGAGGCGACGGCGCGCTCGATGGCGGTGAACCTGATGTCGGTGACCGTGCTGAACATGCTCATGACGTTCGTCTTCTGGGGGTTCAACCCGAACCTCCCGATCTCGTGAGGCGCCTGCCGAACCGAGAGGCGCTGGCCGAGACGGCGCCCCCGCTCGCGCGCATCGCCGCGGCGGCGGCTCTCACCCTCGCGACCCTCGCCCTGCTGCTGGTCGTAACGAACTCGTCCGGGACCTACCGGACCGTGGCCGTTTTCGACGATGTCCGTGGCCTCATTCCCGGCGGCCAGGTGAAGGCTGGCGGGATCGACGTCGGCAAGGTCGACTCGATCGAGCTCGGCGACGACGGCCTTCCGCGGGTGACCATGAGCATCTCCAGCGACTTCGCCCTCAAGCAGGGAGCGTTTGCGGACATCAGGCTCGCCTCGAACCTGGGCGGCCTCAACCGCTACGTCGACCTCACCCAGGGCACTGGGCCCGAGCTTCCTGATGGCGCCACGCTCGGTCCGAGCCACACGGATCAGCCGGTCGACCTCGACGTCGCCCTTTCTGACCTGGACCCGAAGACCCGCCGCGACGTCGGCCTCATTCTCGCCGGCGTCGATCGGGCCACGCGCGGGCGCGGGGACGACCTCGCCAGGGCCCTGCGGCACAGCGGCTATGCCCTGGGCCAGACGGCGGATCTGCTCACCCAGGTCAACTCCGACAAGCTCGCCCTGCGCTCGCTCGTCGCCAACGCTCGCACCGTGGTGGGTGAGCTGGCCAAGGACCCGGCGGTGCTCGGGCAAAGCGCAAACCGGTTGGCCGCGCTTCTCAGCGTGACCGCGCGCCGCCAGACCCAGCTCGCCCGCGCGACCCAGCTCCTCGGGCCAGGACTCACGTCCGCCGCCACGGCCCTCCAGCACGCGGACCGCGCGATCCCCGACCTGCAGGCACTGGTGGAGGCCTCGCGGCCGGCCGTGGCTCAGCTCATTCCGACGGCGAAGGTGCTGCGCCCCGCCATCGACGCCCTCACGCCCCTGCTCGCGCAGGCGCGAAGCCTTATCGCCGAGGCTCCCGCCGAGGTTGCGGCGATTCGCCCCGCTCTGAACGCCGCGGCGGGAGCGTTCCCGTACCTGCGGCCGATTCTCACCGGGTTCGGCCCGGTCCTCGACGCATTCAGGGCGCGCACGCCGGAGATCGTCAACTTCTTCACCCTCGGCGACGACGTCACGTCGGACTATGACGTCAACGGCAACGTCGTTCGCGCCAGCGCGGTGCTGATCCAGCTGGCGCGCCACACGAACGAGGTGGGGCCGTCGAGCGATCACCCCGGCCTCATGAAGCGGCCGTTCGATCGCAATCCGGGGTCGCTCGAGGGCGATCCGTGGAAGCGCTACTGGCGAAGCTTCATCGGCGGCGGCAAGGCGCCTCGCAGCTACCTGAGGACTTCGGGGGCGGCGCCGTGAACGACCTGCTCGCCAGGCTGTCGGCCATCGCCTACGCGGTGATCCTCGTGGTGGCGGCGGGGATCCTGTACGTCACCTCGCAGCCGGGCCTTCGCGGCGGTGCCGAAGTGCATGCCGAGTTCCAGGACGTCTATCCGCTCCTGACCGGCATGAACGTCCGGGAGTGGGGGGCGCCCGCCGGAAGCGTCTCGGGCATCGAGCTCACCGACAAGGGAACCGTGATGGTGACGCTGCGGATGAACGACGGTACGACTCCTCCGCGCGCCGACGCGACGGCTTCGATCCGCGAGCAGGACATCACCGGCGACAGCTACGTCGACCTTTCGCCCGGTCACGCGAAGGCGCCACTGGGCGACGGGGTGATCCCCCCATCTCGGACCCTCGTGGCCCCTCGCTTCGACGATCTCCTCAACAGCTTCGACAGGCCGGTGCAGCAGTCGCTTCAGATCCTGCTCGACCAACTGGGTCTGGCGGTCCAGGGGCGGGGCCAAGACATCAATCGCGCCGCCCTGAAGCTTCGTCCCGCGCTCGCTGCCGCCGACCGGGCGCTGGCGGAGGTCGATTCGCAAAACCAGACCCTGCGCCGGCTGATCGGCGACACCGAGAAGATCACGAGTCAAACCGCGGCCGGGGCCGGGGACCTCGGGCGCCTCGTCGACTCGCTCGCGAAGGTCACCGAGACAACCGCCACCCACTCACCCGGCCTCGACAGCGGCCTGCAGGTCGCGCCGCCGGCGCTCGGGCGGGCGCGAACCACTCTTGCCGAGCTGGCTGCACTCGCGCGGGCGGGCCTCCCCGTTGCCAAGACTTTGCGGGGCGCCGCACCCCAGCTGGCGGAGACGGCGAACCTCCTGGGTCCGTTCCTCGACGATGCTTCAGCGGTCCTGGGCGACGTCTCTCCGACTCTGGCGCTCACGCGCAAGCTGTTCGTCGCTTCGAAGCCGACGCTGAAGGCCGCTCCCAAGCGGATCTTCACGGCGCCCTTCGATATCGCCTCCGGCACCGGCAAGCTGCTGTCGACCCTCATCGGCCAGAAGGACGTCATCCGCTCGCTCTTCGGCGCCGAGGGCTACGGCCGCAGCCCGAAGAACCACGACGCCGTGGGCCTCGGCGGCGTGGGGGTCGAGCGCGGCAACCAGCAGGGCTATCCGGCGAACTACGACAAAAAGCGGTTCTTCCTGCGCGCTTCGACGGTTCTCAGCTGCGAGTCGTTCGGGCTTCGCATCGAGCCCGGATGCCTCACGGCGCTGCTGGGCGGCGGCGTTCCGTCGCCGCCTCCGGCGCCGCCGAGGAGTCCCGCGACACGCGGTTCGAACTCGTCTACCGGCCCGCACTCGCGGCCGGCAGCCCCGCCGGCAGGTCCCGCGGGACCCGTCGGAGGCCTGCTCGGCGGCGCGAACCGAATCCTCCACAACCTCGGCGGGGCGCCTCCGCAGCCCAACAAGCCGCCATCGAATGGCGCCTTGAACGATCTCCTTCACGTAATCCTCGGCCCATGACGGAGATCAGGCCCCCAGGACGATTTCAGCGCGCGGTGAGGCGTGCGGGCAGCCGCCTGGAGAATCACCGGACCGCAGCCGGGCTTGGGGTCACGGCCGTGGCCGCAGCGCTCGCGTTCGTGGCGTGGCAGTCCGTGAACGGCGTGCCGTTCCAGTCTCGCTACCAGGTCCACGCCATCGTCTCCGCCGACGCGCCGATCGTCAAGCCGGGCGACGCGGTCCGGGTCGCCGGCAGGCTGGCAGGCATCGTCACCGACGTCGAGCCCGATGACGGCAACCGGAAGCTGACGATGGAGCTCCGGCCCTCCTACGCGCCGATCGGCGACAACGCCCGCGCCCGGGTCACGATCAAGTCGGTCGTCTACCTCACCTACGTCTCCATCCTGCCTGGCGACCTCGACAGGCCCATGGCCGAAGGCGGGACGATCCCGCTGAGTCATACGGGTTCCGGGGTGGGTCTGCTCGAGGTGGTGCAGTTGTTCGACAAGCAGGCGCGGCGCACCTTGGCGAAGGCGTCGTTCAACGCGGGCATCGGCCTCGCGGGGCGGGGCCCCGACCTCAACGCTGCCCTCCACGATCTTCCACCGACAACCCGAAACGGGGCGGCCGAGCTGCGCGCTCTGACCTCGAAGCCCGGCGCGCTGGCGGCCAACATCGTCAATACCGAGAAGGTCGTCAGCGGCTTGGCCGGAACGCGGCCGGACGACGTTCGTGGATTGCTCCGCTCCGGCGCGGCGGCGGTCGGCGCCCTCGCCGCGCAGAGCTCCGCACTGGGTCGCTCGCTCGATCTCCTGCGCCCCTTCGAGGACGATCTGCTTCGAACCGCTCCGCTAGCCGATCCGGTGCTCACCGGCGCGACGAAGTTGACGAAAACGCTGCGGCCGGCGCTCGTCCGGCTCGCGGCGGCGCTCCCAGATCTCAATCGAGCGCTGTCGCTCGGCGATGTTCTGCGCCGGCAGACCGACAGGCTCACGGGGTTCCTACAGCCGGTGATTAGGGCCGCCACGCCCGTGATCGCGAGCCTCGAGCCTACGGTTGCGTCGATCAACCCGCTGCTCGGCTCGCTTTCGCGTCTGGTCGGCACCATCGACCCGTACCGCCAGGACTTCGTCCGCGCGGGCCGGGGCATCATCGCCGCCACGTCGACGAAGTTTCCCGAGGGCCAAACCGCGCCCAACAACCCGGCGCTTCGCTTCGCGCCGATCCTCACCTGCCTGGGGGGCCGCGATCCTTATCCGGCGCCGAATTCCACGATGTCGCACTCGCAGGCATGCTGACCCCGCGCCCACAGCGACGTGGGTTCGGCCGCCTGCCGCGATTCCAGGACCCGAGCAGCCGCCGGGTGCTGGGGGTCTTCGCCATCTTCGGAATCTTCGCGATCGTGGTCCTGGCGGCGACGAGGCCGAACCCCTTCAAGCAGGAGCAGACGATCTGGGTTCGTTTCAACAGCGCCCAGGGGCTGGGGAGCATCGACCGCAACGTCCGGGTGGCCGGGGTCAACGTCGGCACGATCGGGTCCGTCTACCGAGCCGGGGACGACGCGGTGATGGCTCTTCAGATCGAGCCGGACATCCCGGTCCACAGCGACGCCATCGCCGCGCTGCGGCCCCATACGCTCTTCGAGGGATCCGACTTCGTGGACCTCGAGCCCGGCAGCCCCAGCGCGCCGCTTCTCGACGGCGGGATCATCCCGAAGTCGCAGACGCGGGTCTATGTCTCCCTCGACCAGGCCACGCGTGTGCTGGGCACGAAGAACCGCGAGACCCTGCGAACCCTCGTCCACGATGCCGTGCGGGTGATCCGCGCGCCGGCGATCGGCGCGGTGCGCAAGGTGCTCGGCGCCGCTCCGCGTCTGACCAAGGAGCTTGGCCCCACCGCGCACGCTCTTCAGGGCCCGCACGGCAACGAGCTCGCCGGAGCCATTCGCGGCCTGTCGCAGACCGTTGGCGCGGTTTCCTCGCGTGAGCAGGACCTTCGGCCGCTTCTCGAGCGGGCGAACCGGACAGCCGCGGCGCTCGACACCGGCAACGGCGCCCCCCTCGACGCCACCCTGAGGGCGCTTCCGGGCGCGTTGCGGGAGATGGTCGCCGGGGGTGGCCAGCTCACGAACCTCGTCGACAAGCTGGATGCGCTGGCCGTGGCCCTGCGTCCCGCGGCGCTCGAGCTCGCGCCCACGCTTCGCGAGAGCCGGCCGATCATCCGCGCTGCCACTCCGGTCACGCGCCGCGCGGCACCGCTGATCGCGAGCCTCCGGGTGGTCCTTCGGCGCGTCGCGGCGGCGAGCCCGAATCTCACCCAGGTGATCCAGACGGCTCAGCCCGGGATTCGGATCCTGGCCAACTCCGTAGTGCCCTACCTGCACTCGAGGTCGCGTCTCGGCATGCCCGTCTATCTTCAGCTCGTCTCCGCCCTAACCGGCGCCACCGGCGCGCAGCGTCCATTCGAGAACTCGCAGCAGAACCCGGAGGGTGCAGGACACCTTCTGCGCCTTGGGGCTTACGGCGATCCGGGCTCGACACTCGGCAACCTCGCGCTGCCGCCGTGTGCGGTCATCGCTCTCCTCAGTCCGAGCGTCGCGGGCGACCTACAGGCGGTGGGGCTGTGCAAGCCATGAGCATCCTGCGGGCGCCAATCACGGCAGCCAAGTTCGTCTGGAGGTTCATCCACCCCTCGCGCACTGCGGGCCGAATCGCCCTGGGCCGGTTTACGATCGTGGTCCAGGTCGTCGCGGCGCTCATCTTCGTGGGCTACACGCTCCACAAGAAGTCGATCGCCGTGCCCTTCGTTTCGTCGAGCAAGTACGTGGTGGCGGTCGAGTTCCCCGACGCGAAGGGGCTCGACACCGCTGACAGCCCGGCTGCGGCGGTCGCCGGCACTCCGGAGGGGCAGGTGTCCGGAGTGCAGTACCGAAACGGCCAGGCGCTGGTCACGCTGAGCTTCAATTCGGACGTTCGCGGAAAGATCTTCGCCGACGCCACGGCGCAGTTGCGTCCGGCGAGCGCCCTGCAGAATCTCCTCGTGAACGTCGATCCCGGCTCGCCGAAAGCAGGCCCGCTGCCCGACGACAAGCCGATCTCGCAGGACCAAACTTCGAGCTTCGTCGCGATTGACGAGTTCACGGGGATTCTCGACGCCGATACCCAGGCCTACATCTCCATCCTGCTGAACGAGGCGCAGGTCGCCCTGCACGGCCGCGAGGGCGACCTGCGGACAGCCCTCGTCAAGCTCGGCAAGCTGACCGATCCGGTGACCGCCGTCTCACACACGCTGGCCACCAGGCGTGAGCTCTTGACGCGGTTGGTCGGCCAGCTCGACGTCATCTTCACGACCCTCGGCCAGCGTGGCAGTCAGCTTGCCGAGGTCATCAATGCCGGCAACCGAACGCTCGCCGTCACGGCCGCGCGCCAGACCGAGCTGGCGGGCGCCACGAGGCGCCTGGCGCCCGTGCTGGTCGAGGCCCAGCGGGCGCTCGCGGCGGTCCGCGCGCTCGCGACCCAGGCCGTGCCGGCCCTCGAGAAGCTGACCCCCGCCGGGGCTCCTCTGGCTTCGAGTCTCGCCAAGTTGCGCGGAGAGCTGCCACAGGTCAAGCGCCTCGTCGGCCAGTTCCGCAGCCTCGAGGCGAAGGGAAGGGAGCCCCTGAACCTGTTGCTGAACGGAACCCAGGGCTTGCAGGGGCGGATCGACTCGCTGAAGCCCGTGGCCCGGGACCTCGTGAACCTCGCGAAGCTCCTCGACCGCTACAAGAAGGGGGGCGCTCAGCTCGCTGACACGCTGAGCGGCGCCTTCTCGACCCAGGACACCGGCGGTCCGCTCGGGCAGGTGGACGTCCTCGGGGTCGAGCCACTCAACCCCGAGGACTTTGGCCTGGGCGCGCCGAAGACCGGCGCGGCGGGCGTGACGCAGCGTCAGACGCTCCACACCGATCTGGCAATCGCCCTCGAGCGTCTTTGCGGCGACAACAGCGTCGCCGCGTGCGTTCTCCGCTTCAGCGTGCCGGGACTCCCGCGGCACCTGCTGACGGCAAGCCCGGGAAGTGGCGGCTGATGGACCATCGAGTCCCACGAGTCGGCCTGGTTGTGAGCATCGTCTGCGCGGTGCTCGGCGTGCTCACCTTCCTGTACCTCAACCAGGCGTTCGAGGGTCCCAGCCCGACCAGCCTGATCTCGAACCCTTATCACCTGGAGGCAACCTTCAAGGACACGGAAGTGCTCCAGACCAAGCAGGCGGTGCTGGTGCGGGGGCTCGACGTCGGCAAGGTCACCGGCGTGACCTACGACAGCGCCAACAAAGACGCGACGGTCACCTTCACCGTGGACACCGGCGCGGTCCCGGTCTATCGCGATGCGAGCGCGTTCGTGGGCGAGCGGACCATTCTCGGCGATCCATACCTGAACCTGGATCCGGGCATCGCGGCGGCGGGGGCGGCTCCTTCGGGCTATCGGATCGCCGGCAAGCCCAGCGTCAACTTCGACCAGGCGCTCAGCTTCCTCGACTCCAAGGGTCGCCAGCACGCGAAGTCGATCCTTCACACGCTCGCGCAGGCATCACGGGTCCCCGACGCGGGGGAGCGCATCAACGGCACGGTCGCGGAGCTGTCAAGGACCGTGCACCAGCTGCGCGGGCTCACGGACGCCCTCAAGGGTCAGGAGCACAACCTCGCCGGCCTCGTCGGCGACTCGAGCATCGTGCTGCACGAGCTCGGCAACCGCGAGGAGTCCCTGCGCACGATCGTCGCGGCCGGCCGGGCTACGCTCGACGCGCTCGCGGCGCACACGGATTCGCTGCAGCAGGGGGTCGCCGCTCTGCCGAAGCTCCTCGACACGGGAGGGAAGACCCTTCGGGACGCGCGCCCGCTGCTTCGAAAGTCGCTCCCGCTGGTGAACCAGCTCAACGCCGCCGCGCCGGACCTGAAGCCGATTCTGGCGCAGCTCCCCCAGCTCTCCTCCGACACCGTCGACGTGATCTCGCATCTCGCCGGGATCCCGACCCTGCGCAAGACGCTCGAGGTTGTGAAGATCGTCGGCCCGCTCGTACCGGATCTCGAGGCCGCGGTCCGCAACCTGGTCCCACAGCTCCGGTACACGGCTCGCCGAGGCAAGCCCATAGCCGGCTTCTTCGCCAATATGGCGGGCGCGACGTCGCACGGCGACAGCAAGGGAAACTGGGCGCGCTTCTACATCGGCACCGAGCCGGGCGAGCTCGCCGACACTCCCACGCCGGCCAACTGCGCCAAAGGCCAGACGCCCACGAGCGGCGTCTGCCACAACTCCTACCCGAAGCCGGGAGACGCCCTGAACCCGCAGCCCTACGTGCCGGGCTCATATCCCCGCCTGCGCCCCTACAACCCGAAGTAGAGCTACAGGCCGAGCTGCCGGCCCAGGATCTCCTTCATCACCTCGTCGGTGCCGCCGCCGATCGGGCCGAGGCGGGCGTCGCGAAGGGCCCGCTCGATCCCGTACTCGCGCATGTAGCCGTAGCCGCCGTGGACCTGGAGGCAGTCGTCGGCGACCTCCACGCAGGAACGCTGGCTGTAGAGCTTGGCCATCGTCACCGCCTTGATCGCGTCACGGCCATCGACGTACTCGCGCAACGCGTGGTAGGTGAGCGCGCGGGCGGCTTCGGCCTTTACGGCCATGGCGGCGATCTTGTGCCTGATGGCCTGAAAGCCGCCGATCGGCCGTCCGAAAGCCTCGCGCTCCGAGGCGTAGGCAACCGCGGTTTCGACCAGCCGGCGCATTCCGCCGACCGCGCCGAGCGCCATCAACAGGCGCTCCCAGGCGAAGTTGGCCATGATCAGCTTGAACCCCTGATTTTCGTCGCCGAGGAGGTTGTCGTCGGGCACCTCGACGTCGGTGAAGCTGAGCTCGCCGGTGTCGGACGAGTGCCAGCCCATCTTCTCGAGCTTGCGGGCGACCTCGTAGCCGGGCATGTCCCGCTCGAGCACCAGGAAGGATATGCCGTCGTGTCCGCCGGCCTCCGTTGTCTTCACGGCGCAGACCAGGACGTCGGCCCGTACGCCGTTGGTGATGAACGTCTTCGACCCGTTGACGACGTAGCCGCCGTCGACCTTGCGGGCAAAGGTCCGGATCGAGGCGACGTCCGAGCCGGCGCCGGGCTCGGTGATGCCGAGAGCGCAGACCTTCTCGCCCCTGATCGCCGGAACCAGCCAGCGCTGGTGCTGCTCGGGGGTCCCGAAACGGAAAATCGGCGGCGTCGCGATCCCGGTGTGGGCGCCGAGGCCGGCCCCGACGCCGCCCGACGCGCCGGCATAGGCCAGCTCCTCCGCCCAGACCGCGTCGTGCACGTAGTCGCCGCCCTGGCCGCCGAGGTCGGTGGGGTACTTGAGCCCGAGGAACCCGAGCTCGCCCGCGCGGTTGTAGAGCTCGCGCGGGAACTCCCGCGCCTCCTCCCAGGCGTCGACATGGGGGGCGATCTCCTCCCGCACCCAGCGCCCAATCGTCTCGCGGAGCTCCTCGTGCTCAGCTGCGAACGGCGGGATCGTCGCTCGCTGTCCGGAGTCCTTGACGATCGTCGCGCTGCCGGCCATGCGCCGGGATTCTCTCAATCCTTCAGTCGCGAGCGCGGGGGACCTTGAACAGCCGCTCCATGCGCGCGGCGAAGAGGAGATCCCCGCGGACCTTGACCTTGCGGCGGATGAAGAGCTCGACGGTATTGGCATTGCCGGTGACGACCTGCAGAAAAGTGAGCGCGTCCATGGTCAGCGTCACGCGGGGCTTTACGTCGAGGTCTCGTCCCGCGCGGGCCTCGCCGTTTTCCAAGACCAGGAACCAGCGGTCCGCGCCGCCATCCTCGCGGCCGGTGATCTTCCACTTGATCGCCCCATTCACGAGGCGGCCCTCGGACGTGAGGCGCTCGGGGAAGCGGTGGAAGATCTCGCCGATCAGGACGTCGCGGTTGACCCGCAGGCCCTCCTTCAGCTGCGCGACGGGCGTGTCGCGGACGAGCCGCGCCATCGTGTCGGTGTCGAAGCCCTGTGCGGCGGAGGTGTCGGCTGAGGTTTCCGGGGGCATGGCGGCGGGAACGATCCTACCCTCGGGTAGGATTCTCATTCCGAGCGCGGGTGGCGTAACCCTTTACGCCGACGAATGTAACATCAAAACGTGTAATCGATCTTTCCAGCGCGAGTGAGGTAACGAGAAGTGGAATCAGCGACGGCGGGCGACGCCCAGGCGACCGAGAACGGTGGCGGCGGCGCGACCTTTTCACTCGAGCTCAACGACGACCAGAAGGACGTCAAGGAATGGGTGCACGGCTTCGCCGAGGGAGTCATGCGCCCCGCTGCCTCGGAATGGGACGAGCGCGAGGAGTTCCCGTGGCCGATCGTCCAGGAGGCGGCGAAGATCGGCCTCTACGGCTTCGAGGGACTGGCGCAGTTCTTTCTCGAGCCGACGGGGATCACGCTCCCGATCGTCAACGAGGAGCTCTTCTGGGGCGACGCCGGCATCGGCATGGCGATCATGGGAACCACCCTCGCCGTCGCCGGGATCTACGCGTCCGGCAAGCCCGAGCAGCTCGCCGAGTGGGTGCCGCAGTGCTTCGGCACGCCCGAGGACCCGAAGGTCGGGGCGTTCTGCTCGTCGGAGCCCGACGCCGGCTCCGACGTCTCCGGCATGCGGACCATGGCCAAGTACGACGAGGCCTCCGACGAGTGGGTGCTGAACGGGCAGAAGGCCTGGGCCACCAACGGCGGCATCGCCAACGTCCACGTCGTGATCGCCTCGGTCGACCGCGAGCTCGGAGCTCGCGGCCACGCCGGCTTCATCATCCCGCCCGGGACAAAGGGCCTCGAGCAGGGGACCAAGGTCAAAAAGCACGGCATCCGCGCCTCCCACACGGCCGACGTTCACCTCGACGACTGCCGGATCCCGGGCAGTTGCCTGCTGGGTAGCAAGGAGAAGCTCGACGAGCGCCTCGCCCGCGCCCGCGAGGGCCAGGGCGGCAAGGAGCAGGCCGCGATGAAGACGTTCGAGGTCTCGCGCCCGACCGTCGGCGCGATGGCGATCGGCATCGCCCGCGCGGCGTACGAGTTCGCGCTCGACTACGCGAAGGAGCGCGAGCAGTTCGGCAGGCCGATCATCGACAACCAGGCGATCGCGTTCACCCTGGCCGACATGAAGATGGAGATCGACGCCGCTCGGCTCCTGGTCTGGCGTGCCGCATGGATGGGCCGCAACAACAAGCCGTTCTTAAACGCCGAGGGTTCGATGTCGAAGCTGAAGGCCGGCGAGGTGGCCGTCTGGGCGACCGAGCGCGCGATCCAGATCCTCGGGGGCAACGGCTACACACGCGAGTTCCCCGTGGAGCGGATGCATCGCGACGCCAAGATCTACACGATCTTCGAGGGCACCTCGGAGATTCAGCGCCTGGTGATCTCACGAGCCATCTCCGGCATGAGGATTCGCTGATGGGGCCGGCGACGTCAGCGAGGCGACGCTCGGTACGCGAGCCTCGCTACGAGGAGGTCGAGCTCCACGGCCACACCGTCGGCTACCTGCGCGCGGGCGAGGGTCCGCTCGTGGTGTTGATTCACGGGATCACATCGAGCTCGGAGGTCTGGCGCGAGGTGATGCTGCAGCTCGCCGAGACACACACGGTCGTCGCCCCCGACCTGCTCGGCCATGGCCGCTCGGCAAAGCCGCGCGGCGACTACTCCCTCGGCGCCTACGCCAGTGGCATCCGCGACCTGCTGGGCGTCCTTGGCTTCGAACGGGGCACCACGGTCGGCCATTCCCTCGGCGGTGGGATCGCGATGCAGTTCGCCTACCAGTTCCCCGAGTACTGCGAGCGCCTCGTGCTGATGTCCAGCGGTGGCCTGGGCCGCGAGGTCAACCCGCTGCTGCGGGCCGCGACATTGCCTGGATCCGAGCTGGTGCTGCCGGTGCTGACCCACTCCTACGCCTTGGGCGCCGGCGAGGCGATCGCTTCCGCGGCCGGCAGGCTGGGCCTTCAGTTCGGGCACGACGTGGCGGAGTTCGCTCGCGGCTACGCGTCGCTCGCCGACGGCGAGGCCCAGGCGGCTTTTCTGCAGACCCTTCGCGCGGTCATCGACATTGGCGGACAGCGCGTGAGCGCGCTCGACCGCATCTATCTCGCGGAGCAAATGCCGCTGCTCGTGATCTGGGGAACGGATGATCCCGTGATTCCGTCGGCGCACGGCCGCGGTGTGCTCGACCTGGTGCCCACGGCTCGCCTCGTCGAGCTCGAGGGCGCCGGGCATTTCCCGCAGCTCGACGAGCCGTACCGCGTCGCGCGCGAGCTCGCCGACTTCATCGACACGACCGAGCCCTACGAGTGGAGCCTCGAGGAGATGCGCGAGCAGCTTCGCCGGGGCCCGGCCACGCGCGCCTAGCCGCAGCTCATCCAGACGTGCGGCTTGGAGATCGGCGACGTCAGGGCCGCTCGAGCGTCGTGTAGCCGCGGCCCTCGAAGTCGAAGCCCAGGAGGTCCCCGCTCGGGTTCTTGCGGTCGCCGTGGTGGTAGGCGCGGACCTCGGCGATCTTCCCATCGACCAGGCGAAACCACTCCGTGCCGCGGTTGATGCGCGCCTCGCCTGATTTTGGGTCGCGCCAGGTCATCGCCCACTCGATCACCGCCTCGTCGCCCTGCTCGATCCCGCGCTCGTAGTGCCAGAGCGCGCCGAGGTTGTCGTTGCCCCATCTGGCGTTCTCGGCGATCTCGCGGCCATGATGCGGGCCGAGCCGCGTGTAGTAGTGGGTTGCGTCGTCGGTGAAATGCGAGGCGACGAGATCGACGTCGCCCGTGTTCAGCGACGCGTAATAGGAGCGGATGTGGTCGAGGTTGGACACGCGTCAACTATCCACGATTCGGCCGCGATCCAGGTGGTCGGCTAAGCCCACCTAGAGGTCATAGGCCGTAAGAACGGCCGATGAATCACTTGCGGACGGCTTCGCCCGTCCTTACATGCTGCTTTCGGGGCTAAAGCCCCTCACCTAGATGTCATAGGCCGTAAGAACGGCCTATGACTTCCAGCATGACCTCGTCGGTGCCGGCGCCGATGCGGTTGAGGCGCACGTCGCGGTAGGCGCGCTCGATCTCGTACTCCTTCATGTACCCGTAGCCGCCGAGGATCTGGACGCACTCGTCCGCGACCTCGCAGCACATCTGCGACGTCATGAGCTTGACCATCGAGATCTCACGGACCGGGTACTCGCCGTTGGCGTAGCGCCAGGCAGTGACGTAGTTGAACTGCTTTGCGGCCTCGATCTTTGTGGCCATCGCTGCGAACTTGTGGCGGATGGCCTGGAACTTGCCGATCGGCCGACCGAAGGCCTCGCGCTCCTTGGCGTACTCGAGGGTCTTCTCGAACATTCGCTCGGCGCCGGCGACGCAGCCCGCGGCGGCGACCATCCGCTCCGACTGGAGCTCCCAGCTGATGTGGTAGAAGCCCTTGCCGAGCTCGCCGAGGATGTTCTCCTCGGGTACGCGGACCTCGTTGAATGCAAGCTCGCCCGTGTCGGAGGCGTGCATGCCCATCTTCTCGAGCCGCCGCGAGACCTCGAAGCCCTCGACGTGGTTGCCGTCGTCGTCCTTGAGGTCCACCAGGAACAGCGTGATCCCGTCGTGGCGCTTGTCCGGGTCGGTCTTGGCGACCAGGAGGATGAAGTCGGCCCTCGGACCGTTGGTGATGAAGGTCTTGGAGCCGGAGATCAGGTAGTCGCTGCCGTCCTTGACGGCCTTGGTGCGGATGCCGGCGACATCGGAGCCCGCGCCTGGCTCGGTGATCCCGAGGCATGCGATCTTCTCGCCCTTGATCCCCGGCACGAGGTAGCGCTGCTTTTGGTCCTCCGTGCCCAGCAGGTGGATGGGGGGGAGCACCATGTCTGACTGGACGGCGAAGCCCATGTTGGTGCCGCCCGAGCCCGAGTAGCTCATGCACTCGGCGCGCACGAGCGAGTAGTAGTAGTCGCCGCCCTGGCCGCCGTACTCCTCCGGGAAGCAGAGGCCGAGGTAGCCGAGCTCGCCTGCCCGGCGCAGCGCCTCATCCGGCCACAGGGTCTCTTCCCACTCGTTGCGGTGGGGGTAGAGCTCCGACTGGACCCAGGCCTTCATCGACTCGCGCAGGTCCTCGTGCTCGTCGTTGAAAAGCAGGTGCTTGCGCGCCTCGCCGTGCTTCGGCTTGATGACGGTTTCGGTGGCTGCCATAGGGTTCGGCTCCTTCGTTTGCGCTACGTGGCAATGTATAAAGTGTAGAGTAATACTTCATACTCATGGACTACGAGCAGCTTCTCTATGACGTCCGCGACGGGGTCGCGACGCTCACCCTCAACCGCCCTGAGCAGCGAAACGCCCTGTCCGGTCAGCTATTGACCGAGCTGGTTGACGCCGTCAAGTGCGTGCGCGATGACGACGAGGTTCGGGCAATGGTCCTGACCGGCGCGGGCGAGAAGGTCTTCTGCGCGGGCGCCGATCTCGGCGGCTTCGCCGCGGACGTGCCCCTCGTGCAAAAGCACTTCGCCTCGGACCTCTTCCTCGAGTTCTTCCGGTTGATGCCGCGCCTTGGCAAGCCGACGCTGTGCGCGGCAAACGGTCACGTGCTCGCCGGCGGGATGGGCCTCGCGCTGAGCTGCGACCTGGTGATCGCGAAGGAGGGCGCGACCTTCGGCACTCCCGAGATCAACGTGGGCGCGTTCCCCTACATGATCATGGCGATCATCTACCGCAACGTCCCGCGTAAGAAGGTCAACGAGATGATGCTCCTTGGAGAGCGGCTTTCGGCGGAGGAGGCAGTGGAATACGGGCTCGCCAACAGGGTCGTGCCCGACGGGGAGTTCGACGCCGCCGTCGCCGAATGGGCCGCCAAGCTCGCCTCCAAGAGCCCGGTGCTGATGCGCCTGGGCCACGACGCGATGTACCGCCAGCAGGACATGGCCCTCGATGACGCCCTCGAGTTCCTGCGCTCCCAGCTCTCGCTGACGTTCTCGACCGAAGACATCCTCGAGGGCGTGCAGGCATTCTTCGAAAAGCGCGACCCGGAATGGAAGGGGCGCTGATGGCCGGCGGGCACAAGCTGCCTGGCACCGCGCCGCTCTCGGAGCTGACCGAGCAGCTTCAGCAGGCGCGGGATCGGGCCAAGCTCGGCGGCGGCGAGGAGAAGATCCAAAAGCAGCACGATGCCGGCAAGCTCACCGCGCGCGAGCGGATCGCGCTGCTGGTCGACGAGGACACGTTCGTCGAGCTCGGAATCCACGGCGGCCCGCATTTCTCGCAGCGCGCGATGGACGGCAAGGAGGCGCCAGCCGACGGGGTGATCACCGGCTGGGGAGAGGTCGACGGCCGCCGCTGCGCGATCGCTGCCTACGACTTCACCGTCATGGCCGGCTCGATGGGGATGACCGGCGAGGTCAAGATGGCCCGCCTGCGCGAGCTGGCGCTGCAGAAGCGCATCCCGATGATCTGGTTGCTCGACTCCGCCGGAGCGCGGATCCAGGAGGCCACCGGGTCGCTCTTCGCCGGCTCCGGCGCGCTCTTTCGCGAGGAGGTGGCGATGTCGGGCGTGGTCCCGTTGGTGGCCGGGATGCTCGGTCCCTGCGCGGCGGGCACGGCCTACATCCCAGGTCTCTCCGACTTCGTTCCGATGGTCTCCGGCCAGGGTGCGATGGCGCTTGCGGGCCCGCACCTAACCAAGGCGGTGACCGGCGAGGACATCTCGATGGAGGATCTCGGCGGCGCCAAGGTCCACTGCCGAAAGTCGGGGGTCGGAGACCTCGAGGTCGCTGACGATCCCGAGTGCATCGAGGCGATCAAGACCTACCTGTCGTTCTTCCCGTCCAACTGCGAGGAAAAGCCGCCGGTGGTCCAGACCGCCGATCCCGACGACCGCATGTCGGAAAAGCTCTTGGAGATCGTCCCCGAGTCATCGCGCCAGCCCTACGACATGTACGACGTGATCCGCGAGATCACCGACGAGGGCGAGTGGTTCGACATCAAGCCTAAGTTCGCGAAGACGATTATCACCTGCTTCGCGCGCTTCGGCGGCCAGCCGGTGGGCATCGTCGCCAACCAGCCGAAGCAGCTCGGGGGCATCCTCGAGAACGACTCCGCCGACAAGGCGGCGCGCTTCGTCAACCTCTGCGACGCCTTCAGCATCCCGCTGGTCTTTCTTCAGGACGTTCCCGGATTCATGGTCGGCTCGAAGGTCGAGCACGCGGGGATCATCCGCCACGGAGCAAAGATGCTCTACGCGGTCTCGCGCGCGACGGTGCCGAAGATCACAGTGGTCCTCCGCAAGGCCTACGGCGCCGGCTACTACGTGATGAACGGTCGTGGCTACGAGCCCGACCTCATCGTCGCCTGGCCCGGCGCCGAGATCTCCGTCATGGGCGCCGAGGGCGCCGTGAACATCATCGGCCGCTCGGCGATCGAGGCCTCCGACGACCCCGACGCCACCCGCGAGGCGATGCTCGAGGCCGTCCGCAAGAACATCGACCCCTACATCGCCGCCAAGAACGCGGTGATCGACGACATCATCGACCCGCGCGAGACGAGGCCGACGATCATCGGGGGCCTACGGATGGCCGCGAACAAGAAAGTCGAAAGGCCGTGGCGCAAGCACGGGGTGATGCCCGTATGAGCGTCGCTGAACGCGTTGCGGACGGCTGGAATGCCCTGCTCAATCGGATCCGCCACCCGGCCGCGGATCGCGCCGAGGCCGGATCCGCGCCCGACTTCAGCAGCCTCGCTGGGCAAAAGTACGTGCTCGTCGTGACCTACCGGCGGTCGGGCGAGGGCGTGCCCACGCCCGTCTGGGCCGGGGTCGCCGGCGGCAAGCTCTACTTCCGCAGCGAGAAGCGCGTGGGCAAGATCAAGCGAATTCGCGCCAACTCGCGCGTGCTTGCCGCCCCATGCGACATGCGAGGCAAGCCGCTCGGGCCCGGGGTTCACGGAATCGCCCGACTCCTGTCGGCTAGCGAGGAGCCGACTGCCGAGGCGGCGATCCAGGCGAACTTCGGAGTCGGCCGCAAGGTCTACGAAGGCGTCGCGATGAACTTGGGTCCCGAGGGGGTCTACGTGGAGGTCGTCCCGGCGGGCGGGAGCGACGCCGCGTGAAGAGTGAGGCCGGTGTGAGCGGTGGCGCTTTTCTTACCTCCCAGGTAAGGAACGCGCCAATACCGGCGCGGCACTGCTTCGCGAGCGCCGAACTGGCCGCCCTCATTGCCTTTTTTGTGCCAAACGAGCCCACGGAGGCGCACAAGTGAGCCGATTCGAAGACCCCGTCGTCATCAGCTGCTCGATCAGCGGCGCGATCGCCAACCGCGACCAGTGCCCGGCCATCCCCTACACCCCGCAGGAGTACGCCGCCGAGGCGGAGCGCGCAGTCGACGAGGGCGCCTCGCAGATCCACATCCACGCGCGCACGCCCGATGGCACTCCCTCCTACGAAATCGAGGACTTCCAGGCGATCACCGAGGCGATCCAGGGCGCAGTCGATGACGTGATCATCAACTACTCCACGGGCGCGATCGGGATCCCGATCGAAAAGCGCCTGGAGTACCTGCGCGCGCTTCGCCCCGACGTCGCCGCGCTCAACATGAGCTCGATGAACTATGCGAAGTACTCGAAGCGGCGCAAGGACTTCGTCTTCAAGGCCGTCTTCGAGAACTCGTTCGACACGATCATCTCCTTCCTCGAGCCGATGCGTGAGCTCGGCATCAAGCCGGAGCATGAGTGCTTCGACGCCGGCCATATTGCCAACCTCGACCCCCTGATCGACATGGGTCTCCTGGAGGAGCCCGTGAACGTCTCGCTGGTGATCGGCGTCAACGGCGGCATCCGCCCGAACGCGCGCAACGTCGGCTTCATGGCCGACCAGATCCCCGGTGGGCCCGAGGGTCGCAACAACTGGCAGGTGATCGGCATTTCGCGCGACCAGTGGCGACTCATCGGCACGGCGCTCGCGCTCGGCGGCAACGTGCGTGCGGGTCTCGAGGACAACCTCTACCTGCCCGACGGCGACATGGCCCGCTCCAATGGCGACCTGATCGGCAAAGCCCGGCAGATGGCCGAGGACGTCGGCCGCCGTGCGGCCACGGTCGCCGAGGCACGCGAGATGCTGGGGGTCCCAAAGCGGGAGGAGCCGACCCGCCGGGAGATGCTCGCGCACCCCATCGAGGCCTCCGAGGCCGCGCCCGACCCGACATGAAAGTCGCCGAATCCTCCGCTTCGCGTCCGGTTCGGCTCGATCTCATCTGCATGAGATGAAAGTCGCCGAATCCTCCGCTTCGCGTCCGGTTCGGCTCGATCTCATCTGCATGAGATGAAAGTCGCCGAATCCTCCGC
>JBBRYM010000018.1:0-54250 GCA_038237625.1 Solirubrobacterales bacterium
CGGGAAGCCGGGTCCTGGACGTCGCCGCCGGCTATGGCGAGCCGGCGCTCACCGCCGCGCGTAAGGCCGGCCCGGAGGGCCGCGTTGTGGCCACGGACATCTCCGCCGAGATGCTCGCGTTCGGGCGTGAACGCGCGGCGGCGGCCGGCTTGGGCAACGTCGAGTTCCTGGAGTCGGAAGCCTCCAGCCTCGATTTTCCGCACGCGAGCTTCGACGCCGCCGTCTCGCGCTGGGGAATCATCTTTGAACCTGACGCGGAGGCCGCCGCTGGGCGCATCCGAGGCTTCCTCAAGCCGGGCGCGCGGATGGCGATCAGCTCGTGGGGCGAGCCCGATCAGGTCCCCTTCCTCTCGATTCCGATGAGGACGACGATGGAGCGGCTGAACGTGCCCCCGCCCCCGGCCGGAACGCCCGGGCCCCTCTCCCGGCCCACCCCCGCTGCCATCGGCGCGTTGCTCGAAGGGGGTGGGTTCTCGAACGTCGCCGTGGAGCAGGACGAGGTCACCTTCGAGTTCGACTCCCCGGAGCAGTTCACCGCCTACATCAGGGCGATCTCCGCCCCGATCCGGGCGATGATCGAGCTGCACGCAGGCGAGGCCCAGGAAGAGGCCTGGGCCGCGATCACGCGGGCCGCAGCGGATGCGGGCGGTGGCTCGAACCCGCTGAGCTTCTCGAACGTGGTACTGCTCGCCTCGGCAACCGCCTAACGCCCGCCTCGCACAACTCGGCGGGCGGGCTCGTGAGCGCCAGGCACTAGCGCCGGGCTAGCCGCCGATGGTGGTGAGCCAGGCCTCCTGAAGGGATGGGATCTCGCCGTGGATCCCACGCACCGAGCGCGACACCCCGCGAACCGTCCCACCAAGGCTCTGCACATCGACCAACGGATCCCGTCTGAGCGCACGGCCGGCGGCGGACTCGAGGTCTACGGCGACGTCGACCGCACCGCGGCGCAGCATCCGCGCCCTCGAATCCGAAGTTGGGACGTAGCTGAAGGCGATTGAGTCGATCGCGGGGCCGAGGCGCAGGCCGGTTCCCCACCACGCCGCGTTGCGCGCGACAAGGGCCGTGCGCCGGGAGTGCTGGCGAAGCTCGAAGGGGCCCGTGCCGGTGTCCGTGGAATGCACCATCGTCGCCGCCTCGCCTGAGCTGGGCGAGAGCGCGCGCTGGCTCACCAGCCCCAGCTGCGGTGCCGCCAGCCGCTTCGCGAAAGCCGGGTCGGGCGCATCGAGAAACAGGCGCACGAATCCCGGGCGCGGCGAGTCGGCCGCCACGAGGCCCGGCAGGAGCGCGCGGCCCTGCGCGGTAGTTCGCCAGCGGGTCGCGTTGGCGATCACCGCAGCAGCATCCATGCGGCTGCCGTCCTGAAAGCGGATGCCGGATCGCAGCTCGAGGTGCCAGACGGTCCCCCCGCCCGCGGGGCGAACCCGCATGGCGAGGCCGGCGACGCGGCGTGTGTCGTCGTAGGGCCCGGTGAGCCGCTCGACCAGCGGCTCGTTGATCTGCGCGACCAGAAGCTCCTCGGAAGGGGTCGCCGCGGCCAGCGGGTCGACATGGCCGGGACCGCCGGGCAGGGCGATTCGCAGCGATCCCGACGGCGCGGGCAGGGCACCCGCCACGCCCACGTTCGAGTCCACTCCGGACCCGCACCCGCCTGCGAGCACCGCCACCACCGCGACGGCGGCGAGGGCCCCGCGGGAGGTCAACGAGCGCCCCCTGTCCTAGATCTTGGCGAGGACGATCGTGTTGACGACGAAGAGGATGGCGAAGAAGACCGTCCAGCGATCGAGGTTTCGCTCGACCAGCGAGCCGCCGCCGAATGAGCTGCCGCTCTGGCCGATGCCAAAGGCGCCCGAGAGCCCCGCGTCCTTGCCCGAATGCAGAAGGACGAGGAAGATCAGGACCACCGAGATGATCACCTGGACTGTGTCGAGGACGGCCGTCATCGCGGCGAAAGTGTAGCCATCAAGTCTGGTCGCGCCGCGCCTGCGCCTGGGCGCGGTCCAGCTCGGCGAGGATGGCAACCGCCTCGCGCCGAAGCTCGGCGTCGAGCCCTTCGAAGTCCTCGTCGCTGAGCTTTCCCGAGGCGTGGTCGAGCTGGGCGTCGCGGATCTCGCGGTACTTCGCTTCTTTACGCAGCTCGAGCTCGGTCAGGCGCGCGGCCATGCGCTCGCCGCGCTCGCCCTCCTCGCCCTGCGCGCGCGGGCGGCGAAGCGGGACGGTGACGAACCAGGCGATCGCGATGACGGCCACGCCGACGAGCACGTACTGCACGCTCCCAAGGCTAGGGACCGGCCTGCTCGAGCGTCCGCGTCTCGCGCGGCAGCAGGCCGAGCGAGACGGCGATGAGGGCGATTGCCGACCCCGCGAGCAGGACAGTCTGGGCGCCGACCGCGTCTGCGAGCGGTCCCGCGAGCAGGTAGCCCACCGGCAACAGGCCCAGGGAGAGCATCCAGTCGTAGGAGGTGACCCGGGAGAGCCGCTCCGGCGGTATTCGCTGCGCGAGGGCCGTGAGCCACCACACCTCGAAGAGCGCCACGCCCGCGCCTCCGAGCGCCGCGGCGGGCAGGACGATGGGGGCCGCCACACCAGCCGCGTAGAGGAAAAACGACGCCGGCCAGGCGATCGTCAAGACGAAGCCCAGCCGCATCGGGAATCGTGGCCGCCAGCGAATTGCCGCAAGCGAGCCCACGATCGTTCCCGCGCCGAAGGCGGCAGCGATGATGCCGTAGAAGGAGAGATGGCCGTACTGCTGTCGCGCCACCACCGGGCCCAGCACCTCCCACGGCGCGAGGCCGGTGAACAGGGCAATGGAGAACGCGGTAAGCGTGACCCAGACCCAGGCCCGGCCGCGGATCTCGTCGAAGCCCTCGCGAATCTCGAGCCACACCGACGTGTCCGCCCGCTCCGTCTCGGGCTCAGGCGCGCGACCGCGACGGCGCGGGTGAACGCCCAGAAGGAGCAGCGCCGCGATCGCGAACGTCCCGGCGTCGACCGCGAACGCCGACCCCGCCCCCACTCCGAGGACGAGCGCAGTCGCAAGCGCTGGTCCGGCGAACTCAGCGACGCAAGTCGACACGGACATCAGCGCGTTCGCTTCCTGGATCTCGTCTTCCGGCACGGTCTGGGCCAACAACGCCGTGCCGGCAGGCCGCGCGAACGCTTCGGCGCTGCCGAACGCCGCCTCGATGACGACGATCACCCACACGGCCGGACTGCCGGCGAAGATCAGCACAGCCAGCAGCCCGTGCAGGACGAATCGCGCCACGTTCGTCGCGATCATCACCCGATCGCGCGGCAGGCGGTCGGCCCACACCCCACCCAGCGGGACCAGCAGCACCAGCGGCAGCGCCTGCGCGGTGAGCACGAAGCCGACGTCGGTCGCGCTTCCGGTCAACTCGATCACGTAGAGGGCGATGCCGACGGTGATGATCCCGTCGCCGACGTCGCTGAGCGACTGCCCGATCCAGAACAGGCGGAAGTCGCGGTGGCGAAGCGCCCGCCAAAGATGTCCGTTCTCGCCCATCCTGGCTAGTGTGAGGGCATGAGCGAACGTGACGTCGAGCGACCCGCGAAGTCGATCCACATCGACGAGATCAAGGGCATGCAGGGACCGGGAACGCTGACCTGGCACCCGGTCCGGGCCACCCTCGGCATCCGGGCCTTCGGCACCAACGCCTACACGGCAGCCGAGCCCGGGGCCGACGTCGTCGAACCCCACACGGAGGCTCCCGACGAGGGCGAGAGCTCGGCGGACGCACACGAGGAGCTCTATTTCGTCGCCCGTGGCCGCGCCGTCTTCACGATCGACGGCGAGGAGATCGACGCCCCCGCCGGCACCTACGTCTTCGTGCCTGACCCCGCCTCGCATCGCCACGCGGTTGCGGCCGAGGCCGAGACCACGGTGCTGAGCTTCGGCGGGCCGCCCCGCTTCGAGCCCTCTGCCTGGGAGTGGACTTTCCGGGCCTCAGCCCTCCGCAAGAAGGGCGACCCCCATGCCGCCAAGGAAGCGCTCGAGGGAGGGCTCGCCGAGCACCCCGAAAACGCCGGCATCCGCTACGAGCTCGCCTGCTGGGAGGCGACGCAGGGCAGCCCCGAGGCGGCGATCGAGCGCCTGCGAGAGGCGATCGATCGCGACTCCGGTGTCCGCGACTACGCGGCCGACGACGAGGACTTCGCGAGCCTTCGGGACAACCCCGAGTTTCGCGGGGTCACGGCAGCGTAAGCCCGCCCGGGCCGCCCCGGGCTCAGAAGCAGCCGGCCTTCTGGCGCGAGTAGTAGGCGGCTGCCGGAGTCGAGTCAGGAGTGCTCTTGTCGTAGGGATCGCCTGCGAGCACGGCGCTGATGCAGCCGCTTCGCGGGTTCACGGCGACCGAGCTGAAGTCGGCGAGGTTGCGACCACTGGTGCAGAGGATGCCCTTGGTGCAGATGGCGCCGTAGTGAATCGGGTGCCGGGTGACCTTGGCATACCTGAAAGCGCGCCCTCCGTTCTTCGACTTTGCGACGTAGTAGCGCCAGGCATTCTTCGCAGAGCCCAGGTTGCCGCTGGTCTTGGTTCCGTAGAACCCGACCGCGAAGTCGCCCCGCCCCGGGCCTCCGGCTATCGCGGCCATGGCCACCGCCTTGATGTTCGGGGGATCGACGCGGATCGGCTTCGACCAGCTCTTGCCGCGGTCGCGCGAAACCCACACGTAGGCCCCGTTGTGATTGCCGTCCTCGCCCGTCTTGCCGGAGGCGAGCGCGTAGATGGTCCCGGCGCCGTCCTGCGTGATGTAGCTGAAGATGTTCGCGAGGTCGGCCTTGGGGTTGCTCCAGATGGTGACATTCTTGAACACGGTCGTCGCGTCACAACCTCCTCGCGCAATGGCGACGTAGAAGGCCGAGTACGGGTCGAAAAAAGTCGCGGGATTGATCGGCTCGGTGATCGGCAGGAAGATCGAGCCATCGTTTTGAACCAGCGGCTTGCCGACATCGGTGCCACCGGGGATGAAGTTTCCGAACGCGGCACCGGCGGGGTCCAGCACCGGCCCGCAAGGGGCGAAGCTGTACGGCGAGCCCCCGCTCGTGGACTTGTAGACCAAGGGGACCTCAGCTGCCAGGTCGTGGTAGCTGAAGTACACCAGGTTCGGATCTGTTGGGCTGGGCGTCACCCATTCGCGATCCGAATCGAAGCCCTCCTGGTCGGAGGCGATCCCGGTGTTGCAGCCGGCATCGAACGTCCTGCCGTGATCGGTGGAGCGGCACAGGGCGTTGCCCACCAGTTCGAGGTCCGCTACGAACACGGTGCGGTCGGCTCCGACCGAAACGTCCGAATCGCCCCCGCCGAGCTTCGAGCCCATGCTCTTCGCGATCGTCCAGGTGCGGCCGCCGTTGGCCGATTGCCAGAACCCAACGCCGCCGTTGTCCCCTCCGGTCGGCGCCGTGACGTAGGTGTAGCGGCCGCCCGGGTCGAAGGCGATCGAGGGCTCAGGGCCCGGAAGGCTTCCGTGCGGAGGGGATTTCGGAAGCGCCTTCGCGCGGGTAAAGGAGATCGCGGATGCACCGGCCGGAACCGCCAGAAGAGCCGCGAGCGCGACGCTCATCAGAGCGCGGCCCAGACTCCGTCTCGCGTTGGCTCCCAAACCCGCCACGTTGAAAATTGTAGTCAGCCCAGGTCGCGGGCGAGGCGCGCGGCGTACACGTCGGCGACGCGCCGGCGGCGAGCCTCGGGCGCCGGCCAGATCGCGATCAGCGCCCCGCACAGCGAGATCGCGCCGCCGATCCAGATCCAGATCACCAGCGGGTTCACGTTCACCCGGAAGTCGGCGGGCGGGGTGTTCTGGAGGTAGTACTTGGCGACGCCATTGATCGCGAGTCCCTGCGCCGCCGCGTAGGCCGATGCGGCGTTGGGGTCATTCGCGGTGATGCCGCGACGTAGCCGAAGCAGCCGCCGGTCGAGGCCCGCGATCACGCCTCGCAGCGGATTGAGGTCGGGCTGCATCGCGGTCCACACGTCCCCGGAGGCCTTCGTCTTTCGCCCGACCTCGCTGGTCGCCTCGCCCTCGAAGAACGAGCGAATCGGCCCGGTTCCGGGTGCGACGGTCGAGGCTGCGTAGTAGTTGCGTGACGGAGTGAGGGTCGCAAAGGAGTGACCGCCCTTGGAAACGGCCAGCACGGCACCGAGGGTCAGTCGGTTCTCGGCGGAGTCGATCGACCGCGTGGGCTTGACGTAGGTCACCCGGTAGTCGCCCACCGGCGCCGACTGGCCGGGTCGCAGGCGGAGGTCGCGGGTCGTCTGAAAGCTCGACGACGCGGCGACGGCGATCAGCAGCACGGCGAAGCCTGCGTGGACCACATAGCCGCCGTAGCGGCGGCGGTTTCGCGAGACGACCCTCACGAGCGCGCCGCCGAAGCTGCCCCCCGTGAGCGCTCGCTGCGCCGACGCCCCGCGCCAGACCTCCTGCGCCAGGGCGGCGAGCGCGAACGCCGCCAGGGTGAACGTCACCAGCGCGAGCCAGTGCGATGCCGCGTCGGTGAAGGCAGCGAGGAAGATCGCCACCGCGATCGCCACGAGCGCCGGGCGCAGCAGGATCCCGCCCAGCGCCCCGGCGCTCACCTTGCGCCACGCGAACAGGGGGCCGATGCCGGTGAAGAGCACGAGCCCGATCGCCATCGGCGTGGAGTAGCGGTCGAACCAGGGCGCTGCCAGCGAGGACTTGGTCCCCGTAAAGGCCTCGGAGATCAGCGGGAAAAAGGTCCCCCAGAAGATCACCGCGCAGAGCCCCACCAAAAGCAGGTTGTTGACGAGGAATACCGACTCGCGAGAGAGCGCCGACTCCAGGCGTTTCTCCGAGCGCAGGTCGCCGGCGCGCATCGTGATCAGGATCGCCGAGCCGATGATCACGGTCGCGATCAGCCCCAGGAGGGGAGCGCCCACCGTCGAGGCTCCGAAGGCGTGGATCGAGTCCAGGATTCCCGAGCGCACGAGGAAGGTCCCGAGGAGGGCCAGCGAGAAGGTCCCGCAGATCAGCGAGACGTTCCAGACCTTCAGCATGCCCCGCTTCTCCTGGACCATGATCGAGTGCAGGAACGCTGTGCCCACGAGCCAGGGCATCAGCGAGGCGTTCTCCACCGGGTCCCATCCCCAGTAGCCGCCCCAGCCCAGCTCCGAGTACGACCAGCGCGCGCCGAGGAGGATGCCGACCGTCAGGCACATCCAGGCGACCAGAGCAAACCGCCGCGTGGCGCGGATCCAGCTCGCGTCGAGCTTGCGGGTGACGAGCGCCCCGATCGCGAACGCGAACGGGATCGAGAACATCACGTAGCCCGTGTAGAGCATCGGCGGGTGGATGGCCATCGCCGGGTGACGCAGAAGCGGCTCGAGCCCCACTCCCGCGACCGCCGGCGGGTGCAGCCGCGTGAACGGGTTGGCGCCGAAGAGCATGAGACCCGTGAAGAAGGCGGCGAGGCCCGCCAGCACCGCGGTCGCGTACGGGACGATCTCGCGGTGGCGACGATGCGTGATCGCGAGCACGATCGACGACGCCACCGACAGCACGAACGCCCACAAAAGCAACGAGCCCTCCTGGCTCGACCACATGGCCGTGAACCGGTAAAAGGCCGGCGTGGTCGCAGACGAGTGGTCGGCGACGACCGCCAGCGAGAGGTCGGTGCGCGCGAACGCCGCCTCGATGATCACGACGCAGGTGATCATCAGCGCCGCGAGCGCGTACACCGAGCGCCGCGACACGTCGACGACGCGGCGATCGCCGCGAATGCCTCCGTAGAGCGCGGCGCCGGCGGCGAAGATCGCGACGCAGAAGGCGAGAATCAGGCAGGCGGCACCAAAGGTCAGCATTGGCGGAGTTTCGGTCCTACTGGTTCGTGATCACGACGTGCTTGGGGTCCTGCGAGGCGGCATCGCTGAACTTCGACGGGCACTTGGTGATCAGGCTGTCCTTCTGGCCGACCAGGGAACCGGCATCGGTCAGCCTGCCCGTGACGATGATCTCGCGTCCCGCCCGGAACGGATCGGGAACCTCGCCGGTATAGCTCACCGGCACCGACGGCTTGCCGGCCGTGCCGTCGGATTGGCGGTCGCCCACCCTGAAGTCGAGCTCGGTGCCGTGGCGGTGAACCGATCCGGGGACGACGACGCCGGTGACGTCGTAGGAGTTGCCGGGCTGCGCGGTCAGGAGCTGCGAGGGGTTCTTCGCGTCGGTTGCCGCGCTGAACGACGTGTAGACGAGCGCCGCGCCGAGGAGGACTGCCGCGGACAGCGCAACGACGAGGCGGATCTTCCGCTTGCGATCGGGATCCATCGGGCTCGCGATTATCGCAGGGGTCTAATAATGGAAGAGACATGAGCGATCCCGTCCTTCTCATCAGCGGCGCGTCAAGCGGCATCGGCGCCGAGACAGCGCGGCAGGCGGCCGAAGCCGGCTACCGGCTGGCCCTCGCCGCTCGCAGCGAGGACGCGCTGACCGAGCTGGCGAATGAGCTCGGCGGCGATGAACGAGCGATCGCTGTCGCCACCGACGTCACCGAGTGGGACGACAACCAGCGCCTTGCCCAGGCCGCACTCGACGCCTTCGGGCAGATCGACGCGGTCTTCGCCAACGCCGGCTTCGGCGCGGCCCGCGGCTTCCTCGAAGAGTCGCCCGAGCAATGGCGCTCGATGATCCTCACCAACGTTTTCGGGGTCGCGCTGACGATCCGAGCGACCCTCCCCCACCTCCTCGAGCGCAACGCCGGCCACTACCTGATCACCAGCTCGGTTGCGGGCCGCCGTGCTCTGCCAGGGTCGCTCTACTCCGCGACCAAGTGGGCCGTGACAGCGATGGGCGAGGCGCTTCGTGCCGAGCTTCGCCAGATGCACGACAACACCTCAATCCGGGTGACGCTGATCGAGCCGGGAATGGTCGACACGCCCTTTTTCGACAACCGCCCCGACAATGCGCTCCACGCCGAGGACGTCGCCCGCGCGGTGATCTACGCCCTCAGCCAGCCCGAGCGCGTCGACGTCAACGAGATCCTGATCCGCCCCACTAGCCAGTCGAACTGAGCGCGCGAAGCGGCAGGGTGACGCGGGCCTTCGGCCCGGCGGCGAGGACGCCTCCGAGCGAGCCGGCGTAGGGCTTGTAGAAGAGCGGGTCGGCGGCCGTGACCCAAACGAGGAGGTGGTGGCCCTTCTCGATGCGGGCGCTGAACTCGTTGGTTCGCACGTGGACGGGAATCTGCGTGCCGGGCGTCGCGCCCCTCATGCCCTGCACGCCGCGCTCCAGGAGCGTCAACTTGCCGTCGGGCCCCTGGTCGAGCACCTGGACGATGAGCTGGCTGTCGGGGCTGAGCGGAGTCCACGGGATCCTTGCCGAGGCGGCGCCGTCGAGCTCCACCGGACGGCGAAACGGCTTGAAGGCGAATCCGGCCACGCTACCCGGCAGGCTCGTCGCGGGAATCTTCGACGGCACCGGCGATGTGCCCAGGGGCGAGCCGGAGAGCGCCGCCGAAGCGACGGGGTCGTGGGCTTCATCGAGGAAGAGCGGCGCCAGCGGCAGGGAGTCCGCGCTCGCGCCCACGCGAACCGCCTTTCCATCCGCTGAGAGCTGGAAACGCCTGCGCTTCGTCCCGCGCGGAGGCCACACCGGCGAGGTGTGCCGCTCCCAAGCGGCGTCCGGGTACTTGTAGGCGTCGCCGGGGACCGCCTGGTCGGGGTCGCGCGACCAGTACACGACCCGCGGCCCGCCGAGCGGCTTTCCGCGGAGGTGGTGATCGACGAAGGCGAACTGGGCCCGGAGCTTGTCGGCCTCGACCTTGTCGGGCGCCGAGGGCGCGCCGTGACCACCCATGCTGAGGTAGAGGCGGTTGCCCCGGCTCGGCATCCGCCGCCACATGTGGACGGCCATCTGCGGCGGGAAGAGCTCGTCGTCGAATGCCTGCGCCCACAGCGACGGGGCGGTCATCCGCGCGACGTGGCAGCCGACGGACCGCGCCGCGAGGTCGGCCTTCATCGGGCTGGTGAGCGTGTCGTGCGAGCCCTTCTGGCAGAGCGAGCTGCCGTCGTCGGGCGGGTTTGCGGCGGCCGTCGCGATCCACTTCGCCACGAGTGGCGAGACGTGCGCGTGGGCGCCGACGAGATAGGTCTCCAGCAACCCCACCCCGAAGGCGAGCTTCACGACGTCGTTCGGCACCAGCGCCTCGTAGACGAGATCGGGGGTGTTGCCCGGCGTGAGGACGTCGAAACGGATGCCGTAGGGATCCAGGGCGTGATCGCGCGAGTAGACCTCCGCCAGGTTGGTGTTGAGCCCGCCCTGCGAGTAGCCCGAAAGCCCGATTCGCGAGCGGTCGATGTGGAAGTCGGGATGCGCAGGTGAGCCGCGCCCGCCGATGCCAAGGGCCCAGGCGATGACGTCGAAGGTGTCGCGCATCTCCTTCGGCCCGGCCACAGTGGTCTGACCGCCCGAGTTGCCGTGACCGCGGGCCGAATAGATCAGCGTCGCGTACCCGCGGCGGGCGAAGAACCGAGCGTGGCCGGCGTCGAAGCCGTTGGCCTTGTCGGAGCCGCCGCCGTGGAAGTAGACGACGAACGGAAAGCCCCGGGCAGGTGGCTTGCCCTTCGGCACGTAAACGTCGGTGTCGATCGAGACCGGCCGGCCCACCTCGTCGGGCTGGGTGACCGGCACGTCGTAGGAGTACTTGGTGATCGGCGCGGCCGCCGCGGGAGCGGCCTGTGACAGGAGGGCCAGCGCTGCCGGCAGCGTGGCGAGGGCGAGTCGCGTGCGCATGGTCACGACCCCCGAGGGTAACCCGGACGCCGCGCACCCGCGCCGGCTAGTGCAGCTCGCGGGCGTCGCGGGTGCGCCAGGCGGTCATCCGCCAGTTCTCGGTGCGCTCCTCACGAACCCAGACGGGCAGGGGAAGCTCGAGCGCCCGCGAGAGGGCCTCCGCATAGGGCTCGTAGAGATCGGTGAGCTCGTCGAGCTTGGCCCGCGAGGCGGGATCGGCCACCTCGACCCCTGCTTCGCCGAGCTTCGAGCGCAGCCGCTCGAAGTCGGCGGCGCTCAGGCGCTCCTCAGGCTCGCGCGGCTGCGCCCTGAAGGTATGGGCGAGGTCGGCCAGCGCGTGGCGGCCGATCGCGAAGGTCACCTCTGCCGCCGGCGTGCGCTCGGGGGCGACGGCGATCGCGAACGCGGAGGTGTCGAGCACCGTCACCAGCGCCGAGAGCCAGTTCTGGTTGACGTGCTGGGAGCGGTAGAAGGCGAGCAGCGGATAGGAGAGGTGCGTTTCCATCAGCTCGGCCGCCCAGTTCTCCCAGTCGGCCAGGTAGGAGTCGAGCTCGGCCCAGCCGCCCCGCTTCGCCGAGCGGTAGAGAAGAGTCCCGGAGCTCGGCGGGCTGCCGGCGCGGGGGTCGAGCTGCGAGACCGCGACCTCCCGCCGTGAGTAGGCTTGGAATAGCGCGGGCAGGTAGCCGATCGCCCCGAAGACGACGAGGTAGCCGCAGATCGCCTCCGCGATCTCGATCGCGCGGTCCGCCCCCGCGGTGGCGTTGAGGTTGGTCGCCGCCGAGAAGAAGCTGCCCGCCGAGTAGAAGAGGTAGTCGCCGAAGCTGGTGCCGCCGGCCGTGAGGTGCGAATCGAACGCGTAATGAAGGCCGGTGAACCCCAGGATCAGCCCAGAGATCCAGCAACCGAGCTGGATCAGGAGGCCGAGCGGTCCGAAGAACCCCAGCCACGTCTCGCGATCGTCGCCGCCGAAGCGCCGCGCCACCGCCCGCCACATCCGCCACGAGCGGACTGTCAGCCAGCGCGCAACCCGCGCCTCGCGCCGCACGCGCTGCGGCGAGAGAAACGAGAGGAAGAACTCGCCCAGCATGAGCAGGATGAGGGCGAGCGAGGGGATCGCCAAGAGCCAGCGCATCCAGGCAACATAGAGGCGTGAAGCGCTACGTCGTCCTGCTCCGCGGCATCAACCTCGGCCCCCGCAACCGGCTGAAGATGGCCGACTTCCGCGAGGCGCTGGAGGAGGCGAGATTCGAGAACGTGCAGACGTTGGCTCAGAGCGGGAACGCGGTGGTGTCCGATCGCGGTTCCGCCAGCGACGCGGAGAAATCAGTGCGCAAGGTCCTCGCATCCAAGTTCGGCCTCGACGTCGACGTGATCGTCCGCACGGCCGCTGCGCTGCGAAAGATCGTCGCCGACGACCCCCTCGGCAAGGTCGCGACCGACGGCAAGCTCCATTTCGTCGTCTTCTGCTCGTCCAAGCACGACTCGAAGCTCCTGCCCGAGGTCGTTCCTCCCGAGCAGCTGGTGGCCCGCCCGCTGGAGATTCACACCTGGTGCCCGAAGGGCGTGCGCGACGGCAAGCTGATGAACACCCTGGGCCGCAAGCCGCCGGCGCCGGTCACGACCTTCCGCAACTGGAACACGGTCGCGAAGCTCGTCGAGATGCTCGACGGCTAAGGGCTCTGAACGAAACCCGCCAGGTGACCTAGCGCCCCAGCCATCAGCTGCTCGACAGAGCGCCTTCGCAGAAGTCACGCAGGGCCACGGCAAACTCGTCGCTGGCCGTGGGCGCGACCTGGACCGAGGCGGTGACGGCGCCCGGGAAGGCCGCGACCGCGTCCTCGTAGCCCTCTGAGGTGAAGAGGAGGCAGCCCTCGTGCTTGGCGAGGAGTAACGGCTTACCCACCTTGCGCAGGAGATCGCCGACCGGCTCCGGCGTCCCGACCAGCGTCTCCCAGACTCGGGCCGCCACCTCCATCGGCGGGAAGCGTTCGAGCATCCGACCGGCGGTCTCCTCGTTGATCCCACCCTGCGTGAGCTGGGTGATTCCGTAGCGCACGAACGAGTCGTAGTCGGTGCGAAGGAGCTGGGTCATCGCCGCGACGAGATCGCCGACGACCGCCGGCCGCTCGCCATCCATCGAGTGGTCGAGCGCGGCGTGGCCGAGGGCGATACCCAAAACGGCCTCCGGGCGCGCCGCCGCGACCATCACCGCGGTCGCAGTTCCCCACGACTCGCCGACGACGAAATACGAGTCCCACCTCCTCGCGTCGATCTCCTGGAGCCCCCTCTCGACGATCATCGCGCGAGTGAACCCCGCCAGTTCCCCGCCCGGCACGGGCTCATCGCCTACGCCCGGAGCGTCGAAGGTCGCGACGTCCGCCCATTCCGCCAGCCTCGGCGCGATCGTCCACTCGACCTCGGTGAACTGCGGGCAGAGGAGGATGCGCGGGCGCGCCACGGAGTCAATGTCTCACAGAAGTGGCGAAACGCCCGTGGCGCGCGCCGTGGGTTCCACGAGAGACGCCCCGAGGGCATAGTGTCCTCAAGCCAATCGCAACAGAGGAGAACCACTTGTCCGCATACGTCGTCGCGAACTACGCGGTCACCAATCCCGAGGCGTTCGAGCCCTACGTGCCTGGGGTGATGCCGACGATCGCGGCCGGGGGAGGCGAGGTGCTCGTCGCGGACTTCGAGTCCGACGCGGTTGAGGGCAACCCCGGTCACGTCACGGTCGTGCTCAGGTTCGAGTCCAAGGACGCAATCAACGCTTGGTACACGAGCGATGAGTACGAGGCGGTCAAGGGGCTCCGCACCGACAACAGCGAGGGCAACATCACGGTCGCCGACGGGTTCGTGCCACCCACCGACTGACCCGAGAGGTCGGGGGATCAGCGCCAGCCGCGATTACACCGCGCACACGCGGGTCGCAGATTCGCCAGGGAGTCGTCGCCTCCGGCGTTAATCGGGATCAACTGGTCGATATCGCTGGCAGGCCGGGAGGCGTTGGCGAGGTCAGCTGGCTTGGGAATGGGAAGCGGCGAACGGGTCTCGAACCCGCGACCTTCGGCTTGGGAAGCCGACGCTCTACCAACTGAGCTACCGCCGCGCAGGCAGAAATCTTACGGGCGCGGTGCCCAGTCCACCCCGACGTCCGAGCTCGGGCTGGTCGTGGGCTTGCCGGGATATCCGGCTTAGGTCTCCACCGCGAACAGGCGCCACTCGCCGGGGACGCCCTTGAGCTCATGCGCGCCGCGGTCGGCGAACTCGAAGCCGGAGCCGACGACCAGGTCCTTGACGGTTCCCGAGACCAGCACCTCGCCGGCGCTCGCTTTCGCGCCCACCCGGGCGCCGATGTGGACCGCCATGCCGCCAACGTCGTCGCCCATGATCTCCACCTCGCCGGTGTGGAGTCCCGCGCGGATGTCGAGCCCAAGCGCCTGCACGGCCTCGGTGGAGGCCGTGGCGCAGCGGATCGCGCGCGCGGGCCCGTCGAAGGTCGCGAGAAAGCCGTCGCCCATCGTCTTCACCTCGCGGCCGCGATAGCGGGCGATCTGGTTGCGGATCACCCCGTAATGGGTCTCGAGCAAGTCGCGCCAGCGGCGATCGCCGATCTCGGCGGCGCGCTCGGTGCCGCCAACGATGTCGGTGAACATCACTGTCGCCAGGGCGCGATCAGGCTCACGGCTGGAGGGGCGCTCGCCGGTGACGAATTCCTCGATCTCGTCCATCATCGCGTCGGTGTCGCCGGAGAGGATGAGGTTGTCGTTGCCCGGCAGCTGAACGAGCTTCGCGCACGGGATGTGCTGGACGAGGTACTCGGAGTGGCGAACATCGAGGAACGGGTCATGTGTGCGCCGCATGACAAGGGTCGGCACGCGGATCGACGGGAGCACGTCGCGTACGTCGAGCTCGTCCATCGCCTCGATGAACGCCCGCATCGTTGCGGGCGGGGCCGAGTTGCGCTCGAAGCGCGCCATCCACTGGATCATCCGGGCGTCGCCCGCCAGCGAGGGCGCGAACATTGGCAGCCGCGAGCCTGTTCCCCAGGCACTGAAGGCGGCGTCGAGGCCGGCATGGCGCTCCTCGCGCGTCTGGGCCCACTCGTAGCCGCCTTCAGCGCGCAGGATCCGAGCAAAGGTGGCGTAGAGGACGAGGTGGGTCACCCGCTCGGGATGAGTGGCGGCATAGAGGGCGCTCATCGCCCCGCCCTCGAGCTGGCCGAAGACGACCGCGCGCTCGACGCCGGCGGCGTCCATCACCGCGTTGACGTCGTCCATCTGCTCCTCGAGGCCGGGCGGGTCGAGAACGTGATCGGAGAGCCCGCTGCCGCGGCGGTCGAAGACGATCAGGCGCGAAAACGACGCGATCCGCTCGAAGAACCGGCTGACAGCCGGGATCTCCCAGAGCATGTCGATGTTGTTGAACCAGGTGGGGACCAGCACCAGATCCACGGGCCCTTCGCCCGCGACCGCATAGGCGATGTTGGCGTCGTCGCTGGACTTCGCGTAGTGGACGTCGGGAGCCTGCACGGCCTCGCACCCTAACCTCTGCTGGGTGAGCGCACGCACGTTCTGGTCGTTCTTGGGCGTGCTGGCCGTCGTCGGCCTGCTGGCCTTCGGCCTGATCTCCAAGGGCGGCAACTCGGTCGACATCGGCCAGCCGTTCCCGGGCCGCAGCCTCGACAGCCTCGACGGAAGCGGGTCGCAGAGCATCGCCGACTACCGCGGCCAATGGGTGCTGGTGAACCTCTGGGCCTCGTGGTGCACCCCCTGCCGCCAGGAGGCACCGGCTCTCGAAGAGTTCAACCGCGCTCACGCGAAGGACAACTTCACAGTCCTCGGCGTCGACTCCAAGGACCTGACCGACAACGCCAACCGCTTCGTCGCCGAGTTCGGAGTCACCTACCCGCAGCTCCACGACGGGCCCGGAATGCTCGCCGACGATCTCGGCACGAGAGGCTTCCCCGAGTCTTTTCTGGTCGATCCGAGCGGCAACCTGAGGCTTATCCGCCGCGGGGCGGTCACCGCCGACTACCTCCAGACGACCGTGCTGCCCTTCCTGAGCGGCAAGGCCCACCAGTGAGGCGCGCCGCGCTCCTGGCCCTCGCGGCCCTGGTGCTGGCGACACCCGCCGCGGCCGCGGCCGCGACCCCGAAGACCACTCTCCCCGACGTCGAGGACGAGGTCATGTGCCCCACCTGCGGAACGCTTCTGCAACTCGCCGAATCGCCGCAGGCAAACGACGAGCGCGACTTCATCCGCCGCGAGATCATGGCGGGCAAGACCAAGCAGCAGATCGAGGACGATCTCGTCGCCCAGTTCGGCGAGCGCGTCCTCGCCACTCCGCCGGCGTCCGGCTTCGACCTCACCGCCTACCTGGTGCCGGCCCTCGGCCTGGTGGCCGCGGCGGTCGGGATCGCGCTCGGCGTTCGGCGCTGGCGCCGCGCCTCGGACGCGGCCGGCACCGACGACACCCCGCTCGACGAGGGCGAGACCGAGCGCCTCGACACCGACCTCGCGCGCTACGACCTCTGATGAAATCAAGCGCGGCTCGGCCTGGGCTGGCCGTTGGGCTGACTGTTCTTGCGGCTGCGGCGGGTGCGGCCGCGACCCACGCCGCGATCCTGCCACCGTCCCTCGGCCCGGGAGGTTGCGACGACCCCACCCAGGGCAACGCCGACTTCGAGGCGTACGGGCCCACCGACGTGAACGTGCAGGCGGGGAACGGCCGGGTCACCGTCAACGAGAACGCGGTGGGAACGATCACCGTCTTCAAATATCCGGACCCAAGCCTCTTCAACCTCGTCAAGTACTTCGCGATCAAGCGCGACGCCGCCGGCAGGGTGCAGGTGCAGTACCCCAACGAGGGCAGCTTCGCCGGAGTCCGCTGGACCACGCGTTCGGGAAAGGACGGCTTCGCCTGGCTTCGCGACTGGCGCTCGCATCAGCGCTATCTCTCCCCCGACTCGCCGGTCGCGCTGACGACCTACCGCTCGCCCCGGGCTCTCGGCCTGCGGGTGCGCGACACGGACCTGGCGCCACCGCACAGCTCGCGCTATATCCGCCAGTTCCGCGTGACGCGCCGGAAGGCCTCGCCGGTTCGCCGCGCAAGCCTCGTCTATTTCGGGAACTTCAATCCGACGGCGACCCATCTGCCGCTCCTGCCGGTCTCGGACTGGTGCGTCAGCGCGCTGGGCGACGGCAGCGCAAGCTATGAGGCTGCCGATCACGCGATCGTCAACTCGTGGTCGGGGACCGACGTCGCGACGGCGACCCAGCGCTCGATGGCCGTCACCTTCGGGTTTGCGCGCACCGATTCCGCCCACCAGGTGGGCGCGGACGGCTACGACTCCGCCGCGCTTCCCGGCGGCCCACCGGATGCATACGACCAGGCTCAGTCGGGGCTCGGCGGCAGCGACTCGGCAAGCGGCCAGACCGACGCCGCCCTCGAGCAGCGGCTTCGATTCGACCGCCGCGGCCGCGCCCGGGCGCGGATGACGATCGCCGCCGGGCTCGACCAGACAGAGGCGCTTCGCGCCCTTCAACACGGCCGCCGGATCCCGTTCCGGCGCCAGCTGCGGGCCGAGACCCGTGACTGGCACCGATGGCTGTCGAAGCGCGTGCTCCCGGCCGGAGGCGGGCGGCGCGTGACCAACGTCGCCAAGCGCTCGCTCATCACCCTGCGGCTGGCGCGCGCCGCGAGGAGCGGCGCAATCGTCGCCTCGGCGAACACCCAGGGGCCCTATGGCGAGGACTGGATCCGCGACGGCTCGTTCATCAACAGCCTGCTCGACACCGAGGGACTTCACGGCTGGGTGACGAAGCACAACCTCTTCTACGCGCGCATCCAGGCCTCGCTTCAGCACCCCAGCCTCATCCGCCCGCCGGGCAACTGGGCGATGGCTTCGTACTCCGACGGCGTCGACGGCGCTCCCATTCCCTGGGAGATCGACGAGACGGGCCTCGGCGCCTGGACCCTCTACGACCACTACCGCCACCTGAAGGGACCCGCGGCCACCAAGTACCTGGCCGCCGTCTATCCGGCGATCGGGCGGGCCGCGGACTTCCTCACGCTCTGCCGCGACCCGCTGAACGGACTGCAGTGCCTCGCCAACGAAGACGACAGCTTCACCCCCAGCCAGACCCTCCACGGCGCCGGCCCCGTGGTGCTCGGCCTGCGCTCGGCGATCGCGGCGGCCAGAGCAAGCGGCGACACCTCTGCACGTGTCGGCCAGTGGAAGGCCAGGCTGAAGAACCTCCGCGCAGCTATCGAGACCCTCTACGACCCGGCGACCCACTCCTACGTCGCCGGCACGGGCAACGCCTACAACGTCACCTACGGCGACGGCGGCTGGCTGCTGTGGCCGGTTCGGCTTCACCCGTACTCGGATCCGCGGATGGCCGGCGAGGCGAAGGCCGTGATGAAGGCGATGCGCGCTTCCCTCCGGGCGCCGCGGGGCCAATACGAGGCGAAGGCCCTGCTCGGGCTTGCCCATGCGTGGAAGCCCTACAGCCCGGGGCACCGTCGTCGCCTCCAATCGACCCTTCGCTACATGGCGGGCGCGCTCACCACCCCCACCGGCCTCTTCGGCGAATCGTGGGAGCGCCACCCGAGCGGGCACCCGTTCCCCGTGCAGGACCAGCCGCACGTCTGGGAGCACACCCTCTTTTTGATGGCGGCCCTGAAGATCGAGGGTTCGAGGCCGTACCGGTTCGCGGGCCATTGAGCCTTCTCGAAGTCACCTGCTAGTTTCCTACCGATGGGTAGGAAATCCGACCCAGTCGCCCGCCGCGCTTGGCTCATCGCCCTGGCGGCACTGGCGATCCTGATGGTTCCGGCCCCCGCCTCGGCCTCCGCATCATGGAAGCCCGGGCCCGAGCGCTACGGCGTCACCGAGCAGCAGCAGGTCAAGGTCCCGATGGCCGACGGCACGATCCTGCGCGCCAACGTCTACTCCCCCACCGACCCGAAGACGGGCCGGCCGGCGAAGGGGCCGTTCCCGGTGATCATGGTCCAGACCCCGTACGGCAAGGACTTCGCCGGACAGGTCTCCAACGGCGCCGGAGTCAACGCCGGGAGCGAGATCGGGCCGCTGCCCTACTTCATCAAGCGGGGCTACATCGACGTCGTCGTCGACATCCGCGGCACCGGTGACTCACATGGGACGTTCAACCTCCTCGACCCCCAGGTCGGCCGCGACGGCGCCCAGCTCGTCGAGTGGGCCTCGAAGCTTTCGCATTCCAGCGGCAAGGTCGGCACCTACGGCCCCTCCTACATGGGGATCGACCAGCTGATGACCGCCGACCACGTCGGCCGCCACTCGCCGCTGAAGGCAATGTTCCCGATCGTCGCCGGCAACGATGCCTACCGCGACATCGCCTTCCAGGGCGGGATGCTCGGATTGGAGTTCGACCTCGTCATCTTCGCCCTCTTCCAGGGCCTCGACAACGCCAACCCGGTCGCCGACTACGGTGACCTCGCCGACCTCCTCCAGGTCGAGGCCGAGCACACCGCGCAGCTTCTCTCCTACACCGCGTACCAGGCCCTGAACGTCCAGTCGGGTGGCGACCAGGCCTACTACGGCAGCTACTGGAAGGCGCGCACCCAGCGCAGCTTTTTGAAGACGATCGTCCGCAACCACATCCCTGCGTTCATGGTCGGCGGCTGGTTCGACCTCTTTCAGCGCGGCTCACCGCTCAACTACTCGGGGCTTCAGAACGCCTGGGCCGGCCGGCCCGTCTCGGCGCCGATGAAGCCCGGTCAGAAGGTCACCGGCCGCTACCAGCTGCTCGACGGGCCCTGGTATCACCTCGACGCCGGCCGCGGCTTCGACATCTTCCCCATCCAGCTCGCCTGGTTCGACCATTTCCTCAAGGGCAAGAAGACCGGCATCACCCACACCGATCACCCCCTTCATCTCTACGAGCTGCGCTCCAACCACTGGCACGACGCCAAGCGCTATCCGCTCAACCAGGCCCCCGCCAAGACCTTTTACATGGCCGACGGGCCCTCGGGATCGAACGCCCCTTCGCGGAACGACGGCTCCCTGGCCAAGAAAAAGCCGAATGCGACCTCGGGCTCGGACTCGATCGTCTGGTCGCCGCTCGACAGTCCCTGCTCGCGCCAGTCAGATCAATGGGGAGCGGGGCCCGTCGCCCTTGCACTCGAAACCGGCAACCTACCTCCCAGCCCCTGCGCGACCGACGACCGCTCGATCCAGGTCGGCCCCGGCGCGCTCACCTACACGTCGGCGCCGTTTGCCAGGGACCGCTCGGTCGCAGGGCCGATCGACGCCACGATCTACGCGAGCTCGATCCGCCCCGACGTCGAGCTTGAAGCGACCATCGAGGACGTCGCCCCCAGCGGCGCCTCGTATCCGCTCTCAAGCGGCGCCCTGCTCGGCTCGTTCCGCAAGCTGAATCGCGCAAAGACCTGGTTCGGGGCGAACCATCGTCCCCTCATTCCCTACCACCCGTTCACCAAGGTTTCCAAGACGCCCGTCCCCACCGGCCAGGTCACCCGGTTCGACATCGAGGTCTTCCCGACTTTCGCCGAGATCGTCAAGGGCGACCGCCTGCGGGTCACCCTCACCACCTCCGACACACCGCACCTCGCGCCGCTACCGCAGGACGTCCCCAACCTCCTCGGCGGCGTCTATTCGGTGCAGCGCAACAAGGCGCACGCCTCCTACGTGAACGTGCCGCTCGCGCGCGAGGGCTCGTTCGCACGCTGCTCGATCTGCCCGTAGCGCAGGCGCGACCTTCGCGGCGCGATGCTCGCTAGCCGTGGCCGTCGCGGTTGGCGCGATCGATTGCCGAGGCGACGCCGTCGACCGTCATCCCGAGATCCATCCTCTCGCCCGTGCCGATCTGCAGCGGCCCTGTCTCGGGCGGCCGAAAGGGGAGATCGAATCGAAGCTTGGGATTGGCCTCGACCCGCCGGCCACCCGGAGCTCTGACCTCGAGCTCGCCGTTCTCGCTGAAGCCAATGGAATAGCCGCCCTCGTGCACCAATCTGTGGTGGCGCCGGCACAGAAGCACGAGATTTCGCTTCGACGTCTCGCCGCCGGCCGCCCAGTGCTCGACGTGATGGGCGTCGAGGTAGCGACGAGCATTGCAACCCGGAAAGCGACAGCCCCCGTCGCGAGCCTCGAGCGCGCGACGAATCGCGGCCGAAACCGAGCGTGTTCTTCGCCCCACCGAAAGGGGTTCGCCGTCCCGTTCGGTGATCGACACGAGCCTGGCGTCGCACCCAAGTCGCTTGGCCGTCTCGGGAGTAAGGGCAGGGCCGTCGCCGAGATGAAAGCGCCCGTCCGCGCGCGAGTGGAGGACGAGTTGGTAGCGCTCCGCGCCCTTTCGCTCGGCCGGGCCGCTCGCCAGGAACGACTCCGCCATCAGGCCCAGGGCGTCGACGCTTCGCGGGCGAGGTGGTGAGGCGTCCCGCGGCTCCGCGGAGCCGTTTTCGCCAGATTCGCGTGCCTGATGCGGCTCCGCGGAGCCGTTTTCGCCAGATTCGAAGAGCCCATCGCGCGCCGCCTCGAGGGCGCGCAGGAAGAGGGCTCCCTCCTCGGCCGGCAGGGAGCCCGAAAGGCGCAGTGAGCCGTCATGGTTCCAGTAGTAGGAGAGAAAGCGCTCCTCATGAGCCATGTTGGCCTGGCGGAGGCTGACCCGCCGGTAGCCGGCCATGATCCGCTCGAGCTGGGCCGCGGTCGCATGGGTCGCGATCTCGACCAGATCCTCCTCGGACTCGGGCGTGGCCACCCTGGAGAGGGCGCGAACCTTGGAGTAGCTGAGCTCGCCGGCAGCAAACGCGGCGATCGCCTTCGGAAGGTTGCGGAGCGCCCGAGCGACGCGAACGTGCTCGCGAGCGGCGCGGGGAGTCAGCGAGCAACGCCAGGCGACCCACTCCGCGCTCGACTTCACTCCGCCCCACGTCCCCCAGGCGCCGCGAGCGTCGTACTCGCCCACGAGCAGAAGCCAGCGAGCGCTCGTCGCCGCGATGCCGGCGGCGAGCCGCTCGATCTCGGCCTCGATGTGCTCGGTAGGGAGCTCCGCGACGTCTCCTATAGGGAACATACGTTCGTATGATGCCACTGCCACCGGACAGATAACCGGCGCTCTCGACCTCGTTCCTCGAGCGCTACTTCGGCTCGTTGATGGCGATGGCGGCGATGGTGGGAGCGTCGATCTGGACGTCCGCATCAACTTCCCGGCAGCTGAGTGCAACCTGGTGATGACCTCGTGGAAGCGGATCAGAGACGTCGGTGTGGGCGAAGCCATTTGTCGCCCCTCCGTCCGTGTTGTCGACCGTTGACTCACCGGGTGTGAATGTGGACGACGCAACGTTGTCGAATTGGATCGCACAGGCGGCCTTGGCTGGAGGTGATCCAACAGTTTCTTGCCCACCGGTGGCAATCGCGAGAATCGTTGCATTCTGACCGAGTCGGAAAGCGGTCCTTACGCAATCGGTGTAGTCAATCGAAGAGGCCGGGTCACAAACGCTGCCATGGGCGCCGGCGGCTTGGACAATGCGAGTCGCGTTTAACGAGCGCTCGTCGATCTCCCGCCCTCCAAGGCCATTTCGGGGGACGTCAACGCCTTTGACGCCATGCCGATTCTTCAAATCCAGGCTGCGAACGGAGTTGTTTTTGATGTCGCCGGACCCAACGCTTGTTACGGCGTACGCCCCGCCCCCAAGGGCCACAAAAAGAGCGAGCGTCGCGGTCACATTCGCGTAAGTCAGATTCCGGCGCATGACCGTCACGCTACCGAGCCACCACGACCAAGCTGCGAGAACGCGTGCGGACTGGGGCTCGGTACGGCCAGCCCTGCTCCCGCGCAACCTTTACCCGAAACCTGAAACGCGCATTGCTCACGTAGTCGGCTCGGAATCGGTAACGCAGCTTGTAGCGCCCATCGGGCCGCGTGTAAAAGGCTTGCCGGACCGTGTTCCAATGACGCCCGTCGCGCACTTGGAGCTCGATCAGCTTCCCACCGTCGGGGATTCTCGCGCCCTTGTGAAACACCCGGCCGCTGAAAAGGACTGAATGACCCTCGGCGACGCGGCGCTTGGACGTATGGAAGCCCGCTTTGCTCTTGACGACAAGCCGGCCCGCCTTCGCCTCACGACTGAGATTCTGAGTCGAGCCGTTATAGGTGACCGTGATTGCCCGCGACGGCCCAGCGGGAATCCGCTCACCAAACGAGCCATCGCTGCGGGTCCTTACTCGCCGCACCCGGCGATTGATGAGAGCCCCGCGGCCGAAATGCTCCACTACCGTGACCTCGGCGTGCCCGATCGGCGTGCCCGATGCCTTGGTCAGCCGACCCGAAACTTTCGAGTCTTGCCCGTAGTCGACCGCCTCGCGGCGCTCGCCGCCAGGGACCAGATGGGCGTAGAGCCGGACGGCGGACTTCAGCGGAAACAGGAGAACCATGGGCTGACCGTCCTCGCGGACCGTCGTGGTGGTCTGGTTGCCCGCGATGTCGGAGACGCTGGCCATAAACTCATAGTTGCCTGCGGGAACCGCGGTCGAGTCGACGTAAGCTCGGAGCGCGCCGTCGGAGATCAGAGTCTCCAGCGGAATCCAAGTTGAACTTCCCAGGGCGCGATAGTAGATCTGGCCAGCGGCAAGGCCGGACGTTGCGTCGGCTGCGGGAGCCGAGATCTTCTCCGGATCTCTTGGAGCCTGGGTGTTCGAGAACGCGAGGTACGGCGCAGAGTTGTCGACACGCAATGACCGCAGCGCGCAGCCGGAATTCCCGGCGAAATCGGTAGCGCAAAGACTTAGGGGCAGCGTCCCTTCATGGAAGGGCGCGGCGGAGGTGCTCACCGATTCTTGCAGGGAGGAGGTCGTTTCGCAAGGGGCAATTCTGGCCGCAAGAGCCGTAGTAGGAATCGTCTGGCAGTGGGCGGCCTGAACCGCAATCTGGAACGCGTCGGCGATGGCGCTGAGACTCCGCATGCCAGACTCGGTGTCGTCGGCCGCGACCGAAAGGTCCTGCACTCCCCGCAACCATCCCCCACCGAGCAGCCCGCTCTCATCCGGCGTCACCACCGGATCCCCGTAATCCGCCACGGTCAGCCGCACATTCCTGATCAGCACCTTCGCCTGATCCGACTGCCCGCAGGTGTCGCGCTTGCAGCCGAGGCTCGCGACGAACTGAAACGCGCCGGGGCGGTCCGTCGACCAGGTGTAGTGGTGGTAGCTGGTCCCCGGTGAGTCAGTCGAGGCGAAGTGGGTCACCTCGTTGAGGCGGCGGTCGGCGAGCCAAAGCCTGGGGTGGCTACCGTCGTCGCCTCGGAGCTTCGCGTCGACGGTGACTCCCACGATGCCGAGTTGGTCAGAGCCCGTCGGGAATCGAACCAGTCCGCGCTTCCCGTCCACGGCCAGGAGCCGGCTCGTGATCGCGAACGAGTTGCCGTTGCTTGCGTCGGCGCAGTAGTCCTTGACGGCGTACTCGGGGCTGTCGCGCTGGATGGCGTCGGCGGCCGCCCGGTTCAGCGACCCGCACTCAACGACCCCGTACGTCCCGCCGGCCGCCCTCGCCGCCGCCGGCACCGCCAACGCCGCCAGAACCACGACGCCGATCACGAGCCACGCTCTCATGGCCCGAACTCCGCACCGATGGCCGAACTCTCCGGGCTTCCGCCCGAACCGCTCGCGGTGAACGAGTCTCCGCTGGAACTGGTGCTCGAGGTCGCGGGCTTGGCGGCACTCGCGACGCCGAACTCAACCTCGGCCGGCGCCGCAGTGGGAGCGACGGGGCTCGCCGGCTGAGCTGGGGACGGCTTCGTACCGGGATCTCCCTTGGGAGTCGTCTGGGCAGGAGGCGACTGCGGCGCGGGCTGAATCACCGGCGGCCGCTCAAGGGTCACCGGCGCGGAATGTGCGCCGGCAGGAAGGTCAGACCGTGACGCGTGCGCGGGCGCGGGCGCGGATCGGTGCGCCGCCGCGTCACTGCTCGGATCGAGGAAATTCGGGGCGACTCCGACTGCGATGCAAGTGACGGCGGCCGCGCCACCCGCAAGACACGCCGCGACCAGCTTGCCGCCGGCACCCAGTCCGGCGATCTTCGCCACCACTCCCGCGCCGGCTGTTCCCCCGCCGCGGACCGCGCCCGATTGCGCAACCGAGGTAGCGTCGCCGACCTCCCCGCCACTCGCCAGCTCGCGAACCCGGTCGAGCACTCCAAGCCGGCTTCCCGCTCCAGCTCCGCCGCCGCCCAGCGCTAGCGGCAGCACAGCCCCACTGCCCAGATCATGCAGATGGCCCGCGAGCCTGCCGACGAACTCCGAGCACGACCGGCAGTTGGAGAGATGGTGCTTTGCCTGGCGCTCTTGGTCGTCGTCGGCCAGACCCGCGGCGTAAGCCTTGAGGAGCGGCTCGCGATCCGCACACCACTCGCCCTGCTCGACCTTCCGCATCTTCACGGTGAGCTCGTCGACGCCGCGCGTGATCTCCTTGCGGTACGCCCGCGGCGAAAGCCCGTCTACCAGTCCGCAGACCTGGCTCGGCTCGAGACCCCACCCATAGCGCAGCATCATCACCGCTCGCCGCCGCGGCGGCAGGGTCGTCAGAAGCTCGCGAGCCAGACCGCGCTCTTCCGAGCTCGCGGCCCGCTCGTCCGGTGCGGCCGCCAGCTGATCGGGAACCTCCGGCGCTCCATCCAGCGGCGACGTCGGGCGGCGCCGGCGGCGCCGCAGCTCCTTGCTCGCCTGGTGCGCCACCGCGGTCAGGAGGTACCTGCGGATCTCCTCGTCGCTGAGCTCGGCCTCGCGGCGCTCGAGAGCGCGGAGCGTCCCCAGCCACGCGCCGGAATAGATGTCCTCGATCTCGTCGTCGCCAAACGTCCGGCCGAAGGCCCGACGCAGCATGCCGGTGGCGGGCCCGCGGAACTCGACGAAGAGCTTGGCCGAGCGCTCACGCCAGTGCTCCCTGGAGCGGGCGCCTTTGCCGGGGGCCTCTGGTGCCGCGACTGAATTCACTCGCCTTCCTCACGAGCGCAAAGCCCGGCGGCAGGGCCGACGCCCCCTCGATCGAACCAGACAACCGCAAAATGGGGTCAACTGGTGGTCTCACCCGCAAATTGCGAGCTATTTCTTCGCCGGATCGCGCGGGGATCCAGGTCGCCGAGACGATGCGCTTGGCCTACCCCCCGCCCACGTAATCCACGTGCCACCACTCGGTCGGGCCGTTGACCTTGCTCCAACCGAAGGTCGAGCCGATGGAGTCGACGATCGAGCGCATGTCGGGGGTGGCGACATCTACGGCCGTGCCCTGGTTGTGCGAGGAGGTGCCGGGCGCGTTCGCCGGCGCGCCCGTGCCGCCGAGATAGTCCTGGTAGAGCTGCGCCTGCTGGTCGTATGTGCGGTAGGCGCCCAGCGGGCCCTCGGGGTAGATGTCGGTCCCGTACGTCTCCAGCGAGCTCTGGCGCATCGCGTTCCATTCGCTCGCCGCGTCGGAGCGCAGGTAGAGCGTTCCGCAGGGGCAGTAGATCGGCGACAGTGAGACGTCGCTGGAGCTCGCCGCCGGGATCGAGAGCGTCTGGCCGATGATCACCAACGAGTCGGGGCTGATTCCGTTGACAGACGCGAGGGCGTCGGTGGTGACGCCGTTGGCGGCGGCGATTCCGGTGAGCGTCTCGCCCGCAACGACCGTGTGGGAGCCGGCGCTGGCGCTCGAGCTGGTCGTGGTCCCGCCGGCCGGGATCGACAGCGTCTGGCCGATGATCACCAGCGCGTCGGGCGAGAGACCGTTGGCGGCAGCCAGCGAGTCGGTGCTGAGGCCATTGGCGGCAGCGATGCCCGACAGGGTCTCCCCCGCCACCACCGCGTGGCTGCCCGCGCTCGACGTCGAAGTTGAAGGGGAGGACAAAGACGTCGCCTCCCCCGGCGCCGGGATTTGGATCGTCTCCCCCGCGTAGACGTAGGAGTCGGGCGCGATGCCGTTGAAGCTCGCCAGCGAATCGACGGACAGGCCGTCGGCGGTCGCGATCGATGTGAGCGTCTCGCCCGAGATGATCGTGTGAGGCACGGAAGCGAACGCCTCGGGCGCGGGCAGAGTCAGTCCTACCACCACCCCGAGGAGCGTGCCTACCGCCGCCCGATGTCTCATGACCACGGTGCTCCTTTCGGCTGTCGAGCACCGTGCTTCGCAGCCCGCGCCGCGGTTCCTGGCGAGGTTGCATCCTTATGACTCCTGAACGCAGGCTTTCAGCGAAGAGCCGGTTCGTGCCATCCTCCGAGACGGTGAGCGCGCCTCCGAATCTGACTTCAAGACCCCTGGTTCAAACCCTGAACTGGCTGTTTCGGCCGATCGAGTTCATGGACAAGGCTCGTCGCGAGCATGGTGACGCCTTCGGGGTGACCTTCCTGGGCTTCGAGACCCCGATGGTCCTGGTGTCCGATCCCGATGCGGTGCGCGCTCTCTATCGCGGCCGCATCGACCGGTTGCCGCCTGGGCGGACGCTCACCCTCGAGCCGATCCTGGGCTCGCGCTCGGTTCTGCTGCTGGAGGGCGAGGAGCACCTCGAGCGGCGAAAGCTGATGCTGCCGCCGTTCCACGGCGAGCGCATGCGCGCCTACGAGGGCGTGATCGAGGAGGTCGCCACTGCCGAGATCGACTCGTGGCCGATCGGCAAGGCCTTCCCGATCCACCCACGGATGCAGGCGGTGACCCTCGAGGTGATCATCCGCGCGGTCTTCGGCGTGGGCGACCCCGAGCGGATCGGCCGTCTTCGCGAGCTGCTTCAGGGCCTGCTGGCGGACACGGCGGGGCCGGGACTTCAAGTCCGCGTCCTGCTCTCGCGCCGCTTCGGGCGCGGCGACCCGCTCGCCGAGCTTCAGCGCCGCCAGAAGGAGATCGACTCGCTGCTGGCCGAGGAGGTCGCCGAGCGCCGCCGCGACCCAAACCTCGCCGAGCGCGAGGACATCCTCTCGCTGCTCGTGGGCGCTCGCTTCGAGGGCGGCGAGGCGATGGCCGACGTCGAGATCCGCGATCAGCTCATGACTCTGCTGCTCGCCGGCCACGAGACCACGGCCACCGGCCTCGCCTGGACCTTCGACCTCCTGCTGCGAAACCCCGACAAGCTCCAGCGCCTGCGCACCGATCTCGAATCCGGCGACGAGAACTACCTGAAGGCGGTGATCTCCGAGTCGCTTCGCCTGCGGCCGGTGGTGCCACTGGCGGGCCGGCGGCTTAACTCCGAGCTTCAGGTCAACGGCTACACGCTTCCCGCCGGCGCCGACGTCACCCCGGCCATCTGGCTGACCCACACCCGCGAGGACATCTATCCCGAGCCCCTGGAGTTCAAGCCCGAGCGCTTCCTCGAGAGCCCGCCCGACACCTACGGCTGGATCCCGTTCGGCGGCGGCGTTCGCCGCTGCCTGGGCGCAGCGTTCGCGGAGTTCGAGATGCGCGTAGTCCTGCGCGAGGCCGTCACCCGCTGCGAGCTTCGAAGCGGGCGCCGCCGCCCGCAGGGGATCGCGCGGCGAAACATCACCTTCTCGCCGAAGAACGGCACGCCGGTCGTCGTCGAGAGCCGGCGCGAGCGCGCTTAGAAATCCCGCCGCCCTGCGAGGCTCGCGACGCGCTCCGGGCGCGTCTCCTCGTAGATCGCGAGGCGCTGCGGGCCGGGGAGCATGACCTCGACGCCCTCGCCCGACGGGAAGCCGAAGCCGGCGCCGAGCTCGGCGCCGGCGGCCTCGAGCTCTGCCCTCGCCGCAGCGAGATCATCGACGCGGTAGAGCAGCACCGGAGCCTCGCCGTGCATGTGCTCGGCCAGAAGCAGCGCCGGCGGCTCGTCGCCGATCCGCACCATCGCCACGCGGGTGCCGAAGCGCTCGATCGCGAAGACCACCTCGGCGCCGAGGCGCTCGGTGTAGTGAACGAGGTCGGCCGCGACGTCGCGGCTCGGCTGGTAGACGAAGTCGAGCTGGCCGAACACTCGCTACGCGCCGGCGACTGCCATCTCGCCGATCAGCACGGGCGGCGTTTTTACCGACCCTCCAAAGGGGACCCACCGTGCCGTGGCGCCAGTCGCCGCGACGGCCTCGAGCATCGCGTCGAGATTCGACGCGATGGTGAACTCGTCGGCCGCGCCGGCCAGCTCGCCGCCCTCGATCAGGCGCCCCGTCGCACCCACCGAGAACGTCCCGGAGACGGGATTGACGCCCGAGTGAAGCCCGGCGACGTCGGTGACGTACATCCCCTCCCCCGCCTGGCGCACGAGCCCGTCGAAAGAAGCGGTGCCCGCGGCGACGCGAAGGTTCGAGGTGCCAACCGACGGCGCGGCGCGGTAGCTGGAGCGCGAAGCGCTCGCGGTCGAGACGGTGCCGCCACCCTCGCGCCTGGCGGTGTAGGAGTCGTGCAGGTAGGCGGCGAGCTTGCCGGCATCGATCAGGGTCGTCTGCCGGCGCGGGATGCCCTCACCGTCGAAGGGAGCGCTGGCGAGGCCGCTCGGATCGAGGGCGTCGTCGGTCAATGTCAGCGCGCCGGCGGCGATGGCCTCGCCGAGGCGCCCGGCGAAGGGCGAGCGGCCGCGCTGCGTCGCGTCGGCGCACAGCAGCCCGCCGATGAACCCGAAGAAGCTTGCGGCGACCGTCTCGTCGAGGACCACCGGGCAGGTGCGCGAGGGCGGCTTGGACGCGCCAAGCAGCGATGCCGCCCGCTCGGCGGCCTCGCGGCCGATGGCCTGGGCGTCGAGGGAATCGGGCGAGCGGCCGATGCCGAAGCCCAGCCCGGTCTGCTTGTCCTCGCCGTCGGCGGCGATGGCCTGAAGGAACGCGTAGCACGAAGTCGCCTCGGCATGGCCGCGCAGCCCGCTCGACGAGGCGATCGCGACTCGGGAGGACTCGTCGACGTAGACCGTCGTCTCGACCCCCTCGATGCGCCCGTCGGCGGCGCGGGCCGCCGCCTCCACGGCCTTCGCGAGCTCGACCTTGCGCTCGGTCGACCAGTCGGCGAGTCGCGGGTCGAAGAGGCCCGGGATCTCGGAGGGTTTGGCGCCGTTCGCCTCGGGGGGCGCCGCGAACTCGTCGGAGTCGGCCACGCGGGCGGCCGCCACCGAGTCCGCAGCCAAATTCGCAACTCCCTCGTCGGAGAGGTCGGTCCCGTATGCGTAGCCCACGCGACCACCGATCCACGAGCGCACGCCGACTCCCCGCTCGCCGCCGTCGGTGAGGCTCTCGACCTCGCCCCCGAAGACGCGGATCTCGCGTCCCGACGAGTCCTGAGCGAAGGCCTCGGCGCCTTCGGCACCCGCTGCTGAGGCGGCGTCGAGGGCTCGGGCGGCGGCGTCCGTGAGCTCCATGAGGTCAATCTACCGGCGGCCTTTCGGCCATGCGTGGCGTCGGCCGGCGGTCTAGGCGGCCTCAACTAGGCTTTGCGCGAGATGCCCACCGCCCTCGTCACCGGATTTCCGGGATTCATCGGCAAGCGACTCGTCGCGAAGCTCGCCGCCGACGACCCGAAGCTGAAGATCGTCGCCCTCGTCGAGGAGCGGATGCTCGAGGGCGCCCGCGAAGCGGCATCGGAGATCTCCGAAAAGCAGATCGAGGTGGTGGCCGCCGACATCTCCAAGCCGCTCCTTGGCCTTTCCCAGTCGGAGCACGATGCTATGGCGGAGCGAGCTGAGCTCGTTTTCCACCTCGCCGCCATCTACGACCTCGCGGTCCCGATCGAGATCGCTCAGAAGGTCAACGTCGACGGCACCGGCAACGTCCTCGACCTCTGCGCCGCGGCGAAGAAGCTCGAGCGCCTGGTCTACGTGTCAACCGCCTACGTCTCAGGCGTACGAACCGGGATCGTTTACGAGCACGAGCTCGTCATGGGCCAGGCGTTCAAGAACCACTACGAGTCGACGAAGTTTCAGGCCGAGGTGTGGGTGCGCGACCGCATGCACGAGATCCCCACGGTGATCCTGCGCCCCGCGATCGTCGTCGGCGACTCGAAGACCGGAGAGACGCAGAAGTTCGACGGCCCCTACTTCATCCTCAGGACCATCGCCCAGTCCGAGAAACTGGGCCGCCCGGTCGTGAACTTCGGGCGGGCGGGCGCGCCGTTCAACGTCGTCCCGGTGGACTTCATCGTCGACTCGATCGCGGCCTGCGCCAAGGATCCGGCGACCATCGGCCAGACCCTGCAGCTCGTCGACCCCGAGCCGGTCAGCGCCGCCGAGCTGACCGCGACCCTCTCGCGCGAGTACGCGGGACGCGAGCCGCGCGGTCGCGTTCCGGCGGGGATGGTGGCCAATTCGCTGCGCTCGCAGCGTGTGCGCGACCGCTTCGGCGGCGCCCCGCGCGAGTCGATCGTCTACCTGAACCACCCGGTCTCCTACGACACCCGCAACGCCGTTCGGATCCTGACCCCGCACGACCTGCGCCCGCCGGCGTTTCCGGAGTACGCCCACGCGATGGTCGAGTTCTTCAAAGAGCACGAAGACGACCCGGCGTTCGCTCGCAAGTAGTTAGACCGCCGTACCTCCGACCGTCATGCGGTCGATGCGGACGTGACCCTGGCCGGTGCCGACCGGCACGCGCTGGCCCCCCTTGCCGCAGAAGCCAGTCTTCATGTCGAAGTCGTCGGCGACGGCGTCGATGCGGGCGAGCGCGTCGAGGCAGTTGCCGACGAGGGTCGCGCCGCGACAGGGCTTGGCGACCTTGCCGCCCTCGATCAGATAGCCCTCGGAGGTGCCGAAGACGAAGTCTCCCGTGGTCGGGTCGACCTGGCCCCCGGCGAAGCTCTTGGCGTAAAAGCCCTTCTCGACGCCGGCAATGAGCTCGCCCGGAGTCAGCTCTCCCGGGGCGATGAACGTGTTTGTCATCCGCGGGATCGGCAGGTGGCGAAAGCTCTCGCGGCGGCCGTTGCCGGTTGAGTCCGCGCCCATCTTGCGCGCGCGAACCAGGTCGTAGAGATAGGAGGTGAGGCGCCCGCCCTCGATGACAGGAGTCCGGTGCGTGGGCGTCCCCTCGTCGTCGATGGCGTCGGTTCCCCAGGCGCCCGGGAGGGTGCCGTCGTCGTAGGCTGTGAGGTGCTCGCCGGCAACCTGCTCGCCCATCTTGCCGATGTAGACCGACGCGCCCTTGTCGATGTGGTCGGCCTCGAGACCGTGGCCGGTCATCTCGTGGAAAAGCACGCCGCCGAAGCCGCCGCCGACCACCACGGGCATCGCACCGGCGGGGGCCGGGTCGGCGTCCAGCAGGAGCAGGCCCTTCTGGGCCGCCTCCGCGGCGATCGCCTCGGCCTCGCCGTCGTCCACGAGCTCGAAGCCGCGGTGCCCGCCGAGGGTCTCGAAGCCGGTCTCGACGCGGTCGCCGCGGCGGGCCACCACCTGCGCGCCAAATCGCACCCTGGTGCGGTCGTCGGCGGCGAAGCAGCCGTCGGAGTTGGCCACGGTGACTCGGCGGCGGTTCTCGCCGTAGCTGGCCTGCACCTGGGCGATCTCGCCACCCGCCGAGCGCGCGCGCTCGTCGCAGGCGCGCAGCAGATCCGCCTTGCGAGCCGGATCGACCGCGATCGGGTCGACCTCGATTTGCTGAAGCTCAGGGGCGGTCAGCGACTCGAGCGCCGCCGGCTCACGGTGATCGCCCTGAAGCGCAGCGGCCGCCGCATTTGCGGCGCGCTCGAGGTCGGCCTCATCGAGGCCGTCGACGTGGGCGAAGTAGGTGGTCTCGCCGGCGATGACCCTCACGCCGGCGCCGCGCTCGGCGCCACGCTGGGGGCGCTCGATTCGCGACTCGTCGATGGACAGGGCGAAGCCGGAGCGCTCCTCGCAGAAGACCTCGGCGAAGTCGCCTCCGTGTGCGAGCGCGGTGGCGAGGACCGAGCTCGCGAGCTCCGGGTCGATCAGAGGCGCGGCGTTGCTCAACGCGGACTCCGCGCGGTTTCGATGAGATGGGAAGCCGCGAGGAAGAGGGCGCGGCCCTCCTCGGTGGACGCGTCGAAAGCGGCACCGCGATCGCCCTCCCACCAAATGCGGGCAAAGGGCTGGCGGTTCATTCGCCGTCGTCGCATGTATGCGGCAGCCTCGTCGGCGTAGCCGGTGACGCGCCCGAGGAGAACGCGGTGCGGCTTGTCCATCAGGCTTTTAGTTCCCGCAACACGGAACGCATGTCGAAGAGCATCAGCGAGGCAAGCGTGAACCGCTCGGCGACGGCGACGATCGCGAAGCTGCCCGAGCGCAGGGCGAACGCCTCCCCGTCCTCGGTTCCGACGTGAACTCGGGCGGCCGGTTGCGGGCCGGTTGCGTCGGCGGCCGCGAGCAGGCCCTTCGCAGCCTCCTCCCATGCCTCATCACCGCCTGTCGCCGCGAGCACATTGCCCCCGCCGTCGAGGATCGCGGCCCCCCGCAGGTCCACCGACATCTCACGAAGCCGGTCGAGTGCAGCGGCGGCGCCGGACCGGCCGGCTGCCCCATTGATCGTCGCGTCGGTCATCTACGCCAACATACCGAGCGTGTCCCTGCAGCGAGCTTCGTGGATGGCGGTGGTGGTGGCCTGCGGCCTCGCCGCCGCGATCCTCGCGATCAACGGCTACGTCGGCTACCCGATCGTGATCGGGGCGGTCGGCGCTTCGGCGGCCGTCAACCTGTTCTAGAGCTAGCCCGAGCGCAGCGGGCTGTCGGCTCCCGGGTGGTACGAGCCCTCGGGCTCGACATGGATCAGGACCTCTGAGCCGTCGAGCTCCGACTCGATCGCGTCGCGCAGGCGGTGGGCAACGTTGTGGGCCTCCTCGAGCCCGGTTCCGGCGCGGAACTGAAGGTGGAAGTCGACGAGGATGCGGATTCCCGAGCGCCGGGCGCGCAGCTTGTGGTAGCCGACGATCTCGGGAGAGCGGCCGCGCTGGCGGGCGATGGTGGCCTCGATCACGTCGAGCTGCTCGGGCGGGGGCGCCTCGTCGACGAGCGCGCGGCCGGAGCGGGTGAGGATGCGAAGTCCCGCGAAGACGATGGCGGCGGCGACGCAGAGCGCTGCGATCGGATCGAAGGCGCCGTGGCCGGTGATGTGAACGAGGAGCAGGCCGATGAGGACGCCCACCGACGTGAGGGCGTCGGTTCCGAGATGGGCGGCGTCGCCCTCGAGAGCCGCCGAACGCAAGGCCTTCGCCCGCCGCGACAGGAAGGTGGCGACCCCTGCGTTGATCAGGGCCGAGGCGGCGATGACTGCGATGCCGACCGCGAGATGGTGGACCGAAGAGCCGACGACGAGCTTGCGAGTGGCCTCGTAGACGATGAGGCCGGCCCCGACGACGATCAGCATCCCCTCGATCGTCGCCGCCAGGTTTTCGAAGCGCTCGTGCCCGTAAGGATGCTCGGAGTCGGGAGGCTCGTCGGCCATCCGCACCGAGACCAGGGCGACGATCGAGGCGACGAGGTCGATGGCGGAGTGGGCAGCCTCGGTGACGATCGCGATCGAGCCCGTGATCGCTCCGGCGGCGAGCTTGGCGGCGACCAGGAGCGTGTTCGAGGCGACCGAAACCCAGGCCGCGCCGGACTTGGTGGCGATCACCGGCGCACCTCGAGGGCCCGGCGAAGCGCCCGCCCAGCCCTGCCGCGGTGGCTGATCGCGTGCTTCTCCGCGGGGTCGAGCTCGGCCATGGTGCGCGTGTCGGCGCGCCCGGTGTCGTCGGGAATGAACGCTGGGTCGTACCCGAAGCCGCCGCTGCCGCGGGGCCGGTGGGCCAGCTCGCCCTCGCAGCGACCCTCGACCACCAGCTCGTCGCCGTCGTCGCCGATGTACGCGATGGCGGCGATGTAGGCGACCCGGCGGTCGTCCACCTCCCCTACCTCGCGCAGCAGCAGCTCGAGGTTCTCCTCGTCGGTCGCGTCCTCGCCCGCATAGCGGGCGGAGCGAACCCCGGGCCGGCCCCCAAGCCCGCTGGACTCGATCCCGGAATCGTCGGCGATCGCGGGCAGTCCGGTTGCCGCGTGGGCGGCGCGGGCCTTGCCGAGCGCGTTCTCGGCGAAGGTCTCGCCGTCCTCGGGCGGGAGCTCGACCTCCTCGGGCAGGGGCACGAGCTCGACATCGTCGAGGATCTCCGCGAGCTCGCGAAGCTTGTGCCCGTTACGGGTCGCGAGGACCATCCGCTGCACGCCCATGTCGCCTACGGGCTACCCCGCTGCGAGCTGGTGCTCGCGAAGCTGGGCGATGGCCGGCTCGGCGAGGGCCAGGAGCTCGTCGAACGAAGCTCGCGAAATCGGGGTCTTCTCCGCGGTCGCCTGCACCTCCACGAGGCCACCGCCGCCCGACATCACCACATTCGCGTCGACCTCCGCACGTGAGTCCTCGGAGTAGTCCAGGTCGCAGAGCGCGACGTCGTCGACGAGGCCGCAGCTCACGGCCGCCACCGACTCGGTGAGCGGATCCTGTTTTAGCTCGCCCGCCTCGATCAGCTTGTTGAGGGCCAGGCGCAACGCGATCCAGCCACCGGTGATCGACGCGCAACGAGTCCCGCCATCCGCCTGCAGGACGTCGCAGTCGATATATACGGAGCGCTCCCCGAGGGCGTTCAGATCGACGACCGCGCGAAGGGCACGGCCGATCAGCCGCTGGATCTCGACCCCGCGGCCGTCCTGGCGGCCTTTGCGGCCATCGCGCTCCTTGCGCTCGCCGGTGGAGGCGGGCAGCATCGCGTACTCCGCGGTGACCCAGCCGCGACCGAGGCCCTTCATCCACCGCGGCACCGAGTCGTCGACCGAAGCTGTGCAGATCACGCGCGTTTCGCCCTGCGCGTAGAGAACGGACCCGTCGGCCGTCCGGACGAAGCCGACTTCCACCTCGACGGGTCTCAGGTCGGCGGCGGCGCGGTCATAGCTTCGGTCGGGCACGCGTCAAGTCTCTCACCCGAACGGGCCCCCACGGCCGGCCGCCCGCTCTCCTCCGCGCCCAGCACAGGCGCGAAACGTGGCGGGCGGCCTCGCCGTCTGGCGGGGTCAGTGGAAGGTCAGCGCGTTCACCGCAGCCTTGATCTTGGTGACGATGAGCTCAGCCAGATCCTGGCCGGCGCTGGTGTGAAAGCCCTTCATCGCCGCCACCAGCGCGACCATGAGCATCGAGACCAGCAGGATCAGGCCGACGTATTCCACCGTCCCCTGGCCTTCCTGGCCCAGCACGCGGTCGAGCAGCCGCCGCAGGGCGACGGCGCGGACGTGCAGGTACTTGGAGAGTGCGTTCATGTCTTCCCTTCGAGCGAGATTGACCATTACCCCATGCTCGAAGGCCGCGGCTGACGCCTCAAGACTGCCGCGTGGAGAATCCGCGCCAAAGCTATGCCGAATTGAGCGCGGATACTCTGGCGCCCCGATGCGAGTCCTGGTCGTCACGAACATGACCCCCGACGGTGCGACCCCCGCTCGCGGCAGCTTCGTACGCGACCAAGTCGACGCCCTGCGCGGCGCCGGGGTCGACATCGACCTCTTCTCCTTCTCGGTCGGGAGCTCGCAGTACCCCCGGGCCATCCCCGCGATTAGGCGAATGCTCCGCAAAGGCAACTACGACGTCGTCCATGCCCACTTCGGCCTGGCGGGCTGGTGCGCGCGGCTGGCCGGCGCCGCGCCGCTTCTCGTCACCTTCCATGGGACCGATGTGCGCCACCCGGTCTCGGGTCGCCTCTCGCGCCGCCTCGCGCGCAGGATCGATCTCATCGCCCCCGTTTCGAGGGAGCTGCTCGAGCCCCGAGCCGGGGCAGCCGGACTGCCGCGGCGAGAGGGACGGACGGCGGTGCTTCCCTGCGGCGCCGACCTGGAGCGGTTTCGACCGATTCCGCGCACCGAGGCCCGCAAGCTCCTGGGCCTCGACGAAGACCGGCGCCTTCTCCTGTTCCCGGCGGCGCCGGGGCGGGCGATGAAGCGCCACGACCGGGCAAGCCAGGTCGCGCGCCTGGCCGGGGGCGAGCTCCTCACCGGCGGCGACATCGACGCCGAGCGGATGCCATTGTGGGTCAACGCCGCGAGCGCGGTGCTGGTCCCCTCCGACTACGAGGGATTCGGGCTCGCCGCGGTCGAGGCCCTCGCCTGCGACGTCCCGGTGCTCTCCACCGCGGTCGGCATCGCGCCGACGCTGTTGCGGGGAGTCGACGGCTGCGCCGCGGAAGACTTCGATGCCGAAGGATGGGCGGCCCTGGCCCGCTCTCACCTCGACGGGGACGGACGGGTCGAGGGACGAACCCGCGCCGGCTGGTTCTCGTCCGTGGCAATGGCGGAGAGAGTGCTGGTCGCATACGACCACCTGGCAAGGGTGCCGGTCGGGTCACTTCGCAATCTTCCGTAATCTCCGCTGCGATGGCAGACGTTCCCGAGCAGGGCTCAACGATCGAGGAGCCGGAGGGCAAATCAACCGGGCGCCGCGTCATGAACTGGCTCGGCTACGGGCTCGAGGACGAGCAGGCCGAATCGGCGTCCCCCTCCGACACCCGGGAAGCGGATGCGGTGACCGAGGCGGCGGCCCCGGCGACGGCGTCCCCACCCCCTGCCACCGACGAGCCGCAAACCGCCGTCCAGCCGGCGGTCCCACAGGCCATGAGCGCCCCGCCCGAGAGCGTCGGCCCACCGCCCGCTCCGTCGTCGCCCGCCGACGAGGGCGAGCCGAAGGAGCGCAAGCGCCGGCGTCCCCGGCGCGGCCTTCTGCGCGGCCGGCGCCAAAAGCAGGACGAGACAGATGCTGCGTTGGCTCCCCCGCCGCCCCCTCCGTCATCAGAGCCGGGTGCGATCGGCGAGGACGAGAGCGCCTCGGCGTCCGCCGAGGCGCCCGAACCCGCCGTTCCGGCCACACCCGCACCGCTTTCGGAGCCTGCCCCCGCATCCCAGGGCGACTCGTCGACAGCCGAGTGGGCGATACCGAGCTCGGCGGAAGCGGAGCCGGAGATCACCTCCGAGCCCGAGCCCGCGTCCGAGCCTGACCCTCAGCCCACCAATGAGCCCGACCCTACGCGCGAGCCCGAGCCGGCGCCCGAGCCCGCGCCGGCAATCGACGTGATGGAGCGCCGCTCCGACACGGCTGAGCGGATCCGCGTTGCCGCCGATAGCGCCGCCCAGGCTGCGGAGCAACGCGCCATCGACGAGATCCTCGCCCTCGAAGACGACCTCGAACGCGCCCGCACAGCAGCGCAGGCGCGGGAAGCCGACCTCCAGACGCGGGTATCCGAGGCGGAGCGGGTCACGCAGGAGCTGGAACGCCGCGCCCAGGAAGCCGAGACAAGATTGCTGGAGGCCGACGCCTCCACCAAGCGTGCGCAGGCCGAGATTGAAAGGGTTAGGGCCGAGGCCGCCGAGCGCGAGCGCACCGCCGTTGCGGCGGCGCGAAACGAGGCAATGGAGATCGCTCGGTCGAGCTCGGAGAGCGCTGCCGCCCCGGAGGCAGACAAGGCAGTCCAGGAGGCGCTCGCCCAGGTTCAGGCGGCGGAGGCTCGCGCCACGGCCGCCAAGCAGGCCCAGGCTGACGCCGAACGCCGGCTGCGCGAGGAGGCCGACAGCAGGGTCGAGGCTGCGACCGCGGATCTTCGCCGCGAGCTCGAAGCCGCTCGCGCCGAGGCCGATGAGCGCGCCGCTGCTGCGGTCGCGGCGGTCCGGCGGGAGGCGGTGGCCAAGGCGAAGGCCGACGCCAAGGCCCAAGTGGCGGCAGCCCGTGAGGAAATCCGCCGGGAGCTCGAAGACAAGGTCCTGCGCTCGGCCGAGACCACTCGCGCCGAGGTCGAGGCGAACGCCAAGACCGCGGCGGAGGCGAACGTCAGGGCGGAAGTCGAGAAGCTCCAGGCGGCCGCCGAAGAGCGAACCAGGCGCGAGGTCGAGGCTGCCCGGGCCGCCGCCGAGGAGCGCTTTGCGAACGACCTGAAGATCCTCCGCGAGGAGCTCGAGCAGGAGCGCGAGGACAAGATGCGCATCATCGAGGCCTCCGATCGCCGGCTCAGCGAGATCGAGGAGCGCGCTCTCGCCGCCGCCGAGCGGGTCACCGCCGCCGAGATTGAGCTCGCCGCCCAGGCTGAGCGCGTCCGCGAGGAGGCGGAGCGGAAGATCGCGGCGGAAACCGAGCGCGCGCAGCAGGCTGCCGCCGCTGACGCCGACGCGCGCATCGAGGTCCGGGAGGCAGATTTGGCTCGCGCCATCGATGAGGCCGAGCTGGCTCGCGCCGACCATGAGCGGCGCGCGCAGGAGGCCGAAGGCAAAGCCCGGGCCGAGGCCGAGGAGGCCCGCCAAGCCGCCCAGCACAGAGCCGATTCCGAGATCGCCGCGATGCGCACCGAGCTCGACACGAAGGTGCAGGGCCTGGAAGCGGAGCTCACCACCGAGCGTGCCGGGCGAGCGAAGGACATGACCGACGCCGAGCGCCGCATTCAGGAGGCTTCCGAGCGCGCCCGCGCTGCCGAAGAGGCGGCTGCGAAGGCCGAGATCGACGGCCGCGCCGCTGCCGCTTCGTGGCTGCGCGCGCAGTCGGACGCGCTGCGAAAGGAGGGCGAGCGCACCACTGCCGAGGCCGGACGAGCCGCGTTGGCCGCCGCAGAAGAGCAGGCGGCACTCAACCTCAGATCGGAGCTCGACGCACAGGCCCAAGGACTGAACGCGCAGGCCGAAGCGCGAGCGGAAAGCGCGGCCGCGGCCGCGCGCCTCGCGGGGGCCCAGGAGGCCCGCGAGGAAAACCGCGCCCGCGAGGACGCGCTCGTCCGTGACAAGGCCGCCATCGAGGGCGAGCTCGCGGCAACGCGCCGGCAGCTTGCCGAGGCACACGAGCGGGCGGTCGCGGCCGAGCGCCGGGCGACCGAGATCGAGATCGAGGCGCGTCGCAGCCTCGCCGAGGGCCGCGAGCTTCGCTTCCGCGAAGCGGAGAGCGCAATCGGCGGTGTCGAGGCGCTTGCGAGCCATGCGAGCGAGCGAGCGCGCGACGTGCGCGGCGTCGAGCCGTCCGAGCCAGAGCCAGAATCGGAGCCTGACCCGGAACCGGCGCCCGAACCCGCCGAGCGTCCCGTTCGCGGCCTCTTCCGCAGGCGCCGGCGCCGCGCCACGACAGCCGAGGCGGGCCCCGCGACGGACGAAGTGCCGCCGCCTGAACCGACGGTGGTTCACCCGGAGCCCGAACCGGAACCGGAGCCCGAACCGGAGCCCGAACCGGAGCCCGAACCGGAGCCCGAGCCCGAACCGGAGCCCGAGCCGGAGCCCGAGCCGGAACCGGAGCCCGAACCGGAACCGGAGCCCGAGCCGGAACCGGAGCCGGAGCCCGAGCCCGAGCCGGAACCGGAGCCCGAGCCGGAGCCCGAACCCGAGCCCGAACCGGAGCCGGAGCCCGAACCGGAGCCCGAGCCCGAGCCCGAGCCGGAGCCCGAACCCGAGCCGGCCCAGTCGGTGCCCGAGGGGAAGGTAAGCCTCGCCGCCGCCGATTTCGAGGATCTCCGCGGGCTTGGGATGTCGGTCACTCAGGCAAAGCGCGTGCTGCGCTATCGCGACGAGCGCGGACTCGGCTCACCGGACGAGCTCGACGACGTTCCCGGCTTTCCGCAGGAGTTCCTGGCCGGGATCAAGGACCAGCTCGTCCCGTAAGCAGCCGGCCTCGGCGCTAACGGGGCCAGCGCCGGGCCACGCGCTCGCGGTGCGGCTCGGCCGCGTCGGCCGATGCCTCGGGAGCGGCCTGTGTATCTGAAAGCGCGCGCACAGTCGCCAGCGTTGAGCGGCTGAGCGCTCCAAGGTCATAGCCCCCCTCCAGGCAAACAAGGACCGGGACTTCGAGCTCGGCGGCGAGGTCACGTAGCGCCGCCGTCATCCAGGCGTAGCCGTTCTCGTCGACCTCGCACTCCGCGAGCGGATCGTCGCGATGGGCGTCGAACCCGGCGGAGATCAGGATCAGGCCGGGCCGGAATGCCCTTGCCACGGGAACGGCGATGTGCTGGACCAGCGCCAGGAACTCCTCATTGCCCGATCCGGCCGGCACCGGCAGGTTGATTGTGTAGCCCTCGGCTCCGGGCTCGCCCTCGTAGCGAGCGGCACCCGTGCCCGGATAGAGAGGCCACTGGTGGATCGAGACGTAGATGACTTCCGCCGAGGCCGCGAAGATGGCCTCGGTGCCGTTCCCGTGGTGAACGTCCCAATCAAGGATCAGCACGCGGTTGGCATCGCACTGCGCGATCGCGTGCGCAGCGGCGACGGCGGCGTTGTTGAAGAGACAGAAGCCCATGGCACGAGCTCGCTCGGCGTGATGACCCGGCGGGCGCAGCGCCGACAAGGCGAATCCCCCGCCGTTGCCGAGGAGCGTCTCGGCCGCCCAGGCCGCGCCGCCGGCAGCATGGAGGGCGGCCTCGAACGACCCGGCGCTGGCGACGGTGTCCAGGTCGATGGAGCCGCCGCCGCGCTCGGAAAGGACTTCAATCGCATCCACGTGCTGGGGGGTGTGGACACGATGAAGCTGCTTCCGGCTCGCGGCCGGCGCCTCGGCGCGCTCCAACGCCGGCCACCCCGCTTCGTCCAACGCCGCTTCGATTGCTCGCAGCCGCCCCGCGTTCTCGGGATGCCCTCCGGTGTCGTGCTCGAACGAGGAGCGGTGATGGACGTAGAGGCCCATGCCGCCTGGAGTGTGACTGAGTACGGTTTCACGCCTTGTCCCGGGCGGCCCCAAGATGACCGATCTCCATGGCTCCGACGTCGCAGTCGTCGGCGGCGGCGCGGCGGGCCTGCACGTGTCGCTGTGCGCCGCGGACCTTGGCGCCTCGGTAGTGCTGGTGTCGCGAAAGCCGCTGGCCGAGAGCTCCAGCTTTTGGGCCAAGGGAGGCCTGGCAGCCGCGCTGGCGCCCGATGATTCGCCCGCGCGCCACGCGCACGACACCCTTGACGCCGGCAGGGGACTGTGCCGCGCTGGCGCCGTGGAGGCGCTGGTCGCCGAGGCACCTGGCGCGGTTATGGAGCTGCGCGAGCGCGGTGTGGAGTTCGACCTCGAGCCGGACGGCTCCCTCGCCCTCGGCCTCGAGGGCGGGCATTCCGCGCGGCGGATCGTGCACGCCGGGGGAGCCCAGACCGGCAGTGTCATAACTGCTCGTCTCGCCTTGCTCGCGGCCGAGCACCCGCGAATCGATGTACTGGAGGGGGCGTCGGCACTCGCCCTAGCGGGACCCGAGGGCACCTGCGCGGGCGTCATCACCGACCGCGGGACCCTGACCGCCACCGCGACCGTTCTCGCCAGCGGCGGCGGCGCCGCGCTGTGGAAGCGCACGACCAATCCCTGGGGCGCGATCGGGGCGGGCGCGGTGATCGCCAATGCGGCCGGCGCCGAGCTCGCCGACCTCGAGCTTTGCCAGTTCCATCCCACGGCTCTGTGGCTGCCGGGCAAGCCTGAGGACGGGGCGCTGATCACCGAGGCGGTCCGGGGCGAGGGGGCAACGCTCGTCGACGCCGCCGGCAGGCGGTTCACCGACGAGCTTGCTCCGCGCGACCAGGTCTCGGCGGCAATCGGCGCGCGCATGGAGGCCGATGGCACCGACAGCGTTTGGCTCGACCTGCGCACGATCGATCCCGAGCGCTTTGTCGACGTTTTGGCAACCTGCAGGCAGGCGGGGCTGGAGCCGCTGCGAGAAGCGGTGCCGGTCGCCCCGGCGGCGCATTACCTGATCGGAGGCATCGCGACCGACCTCGATGGCGGAACCTCGCTCGACGGCCTCTATGCCGTCGGAGAATGCGCGTGTACCGGGCTTCATGGCGCCAACCGGCTGGCCTCGAACTCGCTGAGCGAATGCTTTGTCTTCGGGCGGCGCGCGGCGGTGGAAGCGTCCCGCGCTCCGCGCTCCGGCGCCGCGGCGAGCGATTCCGGCTGGCGGTTTGGCCCGCCGACCGCCGAGACCCGCGACTCCGTCTGGCGCTTCGCCGGCCCGAACCGGGAGGCTGTGGGCCTCGAGCGCCTCACTGGCGACGAGTACGAGCTCGCACGCGCGATCGCTCGATCGGCTCTCGCGCGACCGGAATCGCGCGGCGCGCACCGCCGCGCCGACTTCCCCGGTCGCGACACCGCCCTCGACGGCATCCACCTCGTCCAGGGCTCCGACGGACACCCTCGAGCCGAACGCTGGGAGTAACCGGCCGGCAGATCCTGGCTGGACGGCCAGGGCGCTTAATCCCTCCTTAATCGCTAGATCTTGACCTCGCGGGTACCCAGCGGGATACTTCCCAGGCTCCAGCAGGACGCTTGTGCAAGAAAGCCGGAGCGAACGGGACAGGATGTAGAGATATCAAGGGGGTACCAGGACATGTACCGCTTCAGCCGCTCCATCTATAGGGAGCTGGCACCACTAGTCATTGAGGACACCGCGGATCCCGCGGACTGCGCAAACAAGACCAGGGTTCTCGACTCCTGCGAGGGGACGATTCGCCGTATTACCTGCGACGGGCGCTACTTCGCAAGGCCGGCGCGCTCGCTCTTCTGCGAGGTGCGCACTCATTTCGCGATGAACGACCAGCTTCGCGTCTGGCGTGTCATCGAGTCAAACATCGAGCTCGCCCTCGAACACCTAGCCCGCCTTCCGGAGGGCTCGAAACTCGACGGCGTCCCGCGCCAGTGCCATGCGCACACGCGCAAGGGAACCCCGTGCCAGCGCGAACCGCTGCCGGGAAGGGACTACTGCCCCTCCCATAAGCACCTCGAGGACACGTTCGACGCCGACATCGAGCTCGACGAGGCATTCGCCGCGGCCGAGCGCCAGCACCTCGACCGCGAACTCGTAGCGGCCTAGCCGCCAGCGATGAACGTCCGGAGTCCCCCTGTAGGGGGGGTTCGAGGGACGTTCGTCGCGCTGGGGTAGGTTCCGGCCCATGCTGCTTGGCGTCGACGTCGGGGGGACGTTCACAGACGCCGTTGTCTTCGACGGCAGCGCCCTCTACACGGCCAAGTCGCCGACCACTCCGACCGACCAATCCGAGGGCGTGATCGCCGCCGTCGAGGCAGTGCTCGAGCGCGCAGGCGCGCAGGCGCAGGACGTCGCGTCTTTCGCGCACGGGATGACCGTCGGCACGAACGCCCTTCTGACCGGGGGCGGGGCGAAGACGGCCCTCATCGCCACCGCAGGCTTCACGGACCTCCTCGCGATCGCCCGCCAGAACCGCCCGCGCCTCTACCACCCGTGCACTCCACGCCCTGAGCCCCTCGCCACGATCACGAAGGGCGCGGCGGAGCGGGTCGGGCCCGCGGGAGTCGTCGAATCGCTCGCAGACGGCGAGCCCGAGCGCCTCGCAAACGCGATCCGTTCAAGCGGCGCCAAGTCGGTGGCGATTTGCCTGCTCTTCGCCTACGTCGACCCTGCGCACGAGCTGGCGATCGCCGAGCACCTTCGCGCCGCCCTTCCGAACGTTCACGTCTCGGCATCGCACGAGGTCCTGCCCCAATTCCGGGAGTACGAGCGGTGCTCGACGACGGTGGTCGACGCCTACCTCGCGCCCCTGCTGGCGGCGTATCTCGACCGGCTGGCGTCCCGGGCCGGAGAGCTGGGCCTCCCGGAACCGGAGCTCATGCGCTCCTCGGGCGGCCTCGCGTCACTGGAGGAGGGGCGTCGGTCGGGAGCCTGGAGCGTGCTCTCAGGCCCAGCGGGAGGAGCTGTGGGCGCTGGACTGCTGGCCCGCCTTTCCAAAGAGAACAACGCCATCGGCCTCGACATGGGTGGCACATCATGTGATGTGTGCGTGATCGAGAGCGGGCAGGTGCGCCGCTCCGGCTCGCGCGAGATCGGCGGGCGGCCGATCCAGCTACCCATGGTGGACGTCCACACCGTGGGCGCGGGCGGCGGATCGATCGGCTGGCTGGACCACGGGGGCGCCCTGCGCGTGGGTCCGCGCTCGGCGGGCGCCGATCCCGGCCCGGCCAGCTACGCGCGCGGCGGCACCGAGCCAACGGTCACCGACGCCAACCTCGCGCTCGGCTACCTCGACGCGAGGTCTTCCGTGGCCGGTGGCGTTCAGCTCGACGCTGAAGCGGCACACGAGGCGCTGCGCGCCCTCGGAAAGAGCGCCGGCCTCGGCGAAACCGAGATGGCGGAGGGCATCGTCCGGGTCGCAAACCAGGAAATGGCACGGGCGGTGCGCGTCGTCACGGTGGAACGGGGGATCGACCCGCGCGAGTTTGCGCTGATGCCGTTCGGCGGCGCCGGTCCGATGCACGCCGCGGCACTCGCCGACGAGCTCGGCATCGAGCGGATTCTCTGCCCGCGGGCCAGCGGCGTCCTGTCGGCGCTCGGCCTCGTCGCCTCCGAGCGCAGGCGTGACACGGCACGGACCGTGATGCTGAGCGGCGAGGAGCTGACCCGCGAGCGACTCGCCGCGGAGATCGAAGCACTTCGGAAAAGGCTCGTCGATGGCCTCGAGGACGCTCGGGCCGAGGCCGAATTCGACCTGCGCTACCGCGGCCAGGCCTTCGAGCTCACGATCCCGGGCAAGGTCGATCCGGATCCCGCTGAACTGGTGGAGGATTTCGAGACCGAGCACGAGCGGCGCTATGGGCACCGGGGCGAGCCCGGCGACGTGGAGCTGGTCAACGTTCGCCTTGCCCTGGCGGTCGCCGGGCCGAAGCTGAAGCCCGCAGCAGCATCGGGCGGGGCGCTCGAGCGCTCGCAGCGCCGAGCGCGGTTCGGCGCCGAGTGGCTGGGTGCCGAGGTGCTGCGCGGCGAGCCGTGGTCGGGACTCGAGTTCGAGGGGCCATGCGTGTTCGAGCTGCCCGAAGCAACACTGGTGCTGCCGCCGGGATGGACTTGCGTGGTCGACGAACAGGGAACGATCCTCGCGCGGAGGGACCGATGAGCCTCGACCCGGTGACCCTCGCGGTCCTGGTCGGGGCGATGCGCGCCGCCTGCGACGAGATGGGCGCCGTGCTGATCCGCTCCGCGCACTCGCCGAACATCAAGGAGCGCCGCGATTGCTCCACGGCCCTGTTCGACGCCCGCGGCGAGCTCGTGATGCAGGCAGAGCACATCCCCGTCCACCTCGGATCAATGCCCGACGCGGTTGCCGCGATCCTCGGGGAGGACCACAGCGCGGGTGAGCTGTGGGTGCTGAACGACCCTTTCGCCGGCGGCACCCATCTTCCCGACATCACTCTGATCGCGCCGATCTTTGGCAGCGAGGGCCTGATCGCCTTCGCGGCCAGCCGCGCCCACCACGCCGACGTCGGGGGCCCCACACCGGGGGGTATGCCCGCCTTCTCGACTCGGCTCGAGGATGAGGGAGTGGTGATCCCACCCACCCGCGTCGGTGAATCCACGCTCACCGAGCTGGCCTCGCAGATGCGCGTTCCCGGCGAGCGGTTGGCCGACCTGCGTGCCCAGCGGGCAGCGCTGGTAGTTGGCGAGCAGCGGGTCGCCGAGCTCTGCGAGCGCCACGGCGAGGGGCTAATCCGCGACGGGATGCGCGAGATCCTCGCCTACTCGGAACGGCGGACCCGAAGCAGGATCGCGGCGCTGCCCGACGGCCACTTCACCGCCGAGGACGTCCTCGAAGGCGGCCGGGACGGCTCTGAGGACGTGCGCCTGAGCGTGAACCTCGAGGTCGAGGGCGACAGCCTTCGGCTCGACTTCTCCAACTCCGCCGACCAGGTCGCGGGAAACCTCAACTGCCCCCTGGCGGTGACGAAGTCGGCAACGTTCTTCGCGGTCCGTGCGCTGCTCGATCCCGATGCCCCGCCTTCGGCCGGCGCCCACCGACCGATCGAGGTGACCGCGCGCACGGGCTGCGTGCTGAACGCCCGTCCTGGGGCGGCAGTCGCCGCGGGCAACGTCGAGACGTCCAGCCGCGTCGCCGACCTCGTCAGCTGGGCGCTCGGCGAGGTGCTCGACGTGCCGGCTCAGGGGCAGGGGACCATGAACAACCTGACCCTTTCCGGGGAGTCGTTCACCTACTACGAGACGATCGCAGGCGGCCAGGGCGCGTGCGCAGACGGGGACGGGCCGAGCGCGATCCACGTGGCCATGTCGAACACGCTGAACACGCCCGTGGAGTCGCTCGAAAGCGAGCTGCCGGTTCGCGTGCGCGAGCTCAGCCTCCGGCGCGGAAGCGGCGGCGCCGGGCGCCATAGGGGCGGCGACGGGATCGTGCGCGAGATCGAGGCGCTCGAACCCATGCGATACACGCTGATCGCCGAGCGCCGCCGGTACGCGCCTCGCGGGCGCGAGGGCGGCGATGATGGGCTTCCTGGACGCGACACCGTGAACGGGGAGGCCATCGCGTCGAAGGCCGAGGGGCGTCTGGCGTCGGGGGATCGGCTTCGAATCGAGACCCCGGGAGGCGGCGGCCTCGGGCGAACAGGCGACTAGTAACAAGCTCGCACAAGTGCTTGACAATGAGTTTGCCTCCCGTACAATCGGCCACCCGGTCGAGTCCCGGCGCCCCGGCGGCGCCAGCAGAGGCCGACCTGAACACCCCCGCCGCTGAACGAGTCTTAGAAACATGCCTGTCGCTTTCAAGGAATGGGCCGTCACGGTCCGCGCCCTCTCTGAGGGAGAGCAGCTCGTGACCATGCGCAAGGGCGGGATCCGCGAGGAGAACAAGCACTTCGAGCTCGAGCACGAACGGTTCTTCCTCTATCCCACCTTCGACCATCAGCGCAACGACCTGGTCCGCGAGTCGCACCACCCCGAGCTTCGCCGCGCCCTCGAGGAGGGCGTCTGGCCCGACGAAGAGCCGCCCCCGCGTGCGCTCATCCGCGACGGCGGCATCGCCCAGCCCGATCGCGTGCGCATCCGCGCCTGGGCCGAGGTTGCCGATCACTGGACCACCGACGATCCCCGCATCGTCGAGGGACTGACGGCCTTCCACATCTGGACCCAGGACTACGCGCAGAAGCGCCTTGCCTGGAAGCGCCGCCACCCGCTTCACCTCCTCTTGCTGCGCGTGCATCGGATCCCGCGACCCGTCACCGTTCGCGTCCGCGACGAGTACCACGGCTGCCATTCGTGGGTCGACATCGACCGCGACCTTCCCTTCGAGGGCACGCCGGTGATGGCGGACGAGGAATTCGACCGCGCCGCGGCCGAGATCCGCGAGATCTGCGGCGACGGCGCCGCCGTACCCGCCTGAGCCTCTTCTCCACGATCCACTCCGCGCAGCGCGCGCTCGTTATCGGCATGGGCGGCGGCGGCGACGTCGTCGGGGCGCTGGCGATCGCGCGTGCCTGCGAGGAGCTCGGCACGCATGCACGCTTGGGCGGAGTCGCCTGGGAGCGGTATCCCGTCGACCCACACCCTGGTCCCCGGTCGCTGGCCGAGATCAGGGGAGGCCGCGTGGTCGGCGACGCCGCCGTGCTGGCAGACGCCTCCACGACGACGCCCGAAGGCGCCCGGTTCGCGGAGTCAGGCATGGCCGAGTTCCTCGGCGAGGAGGTGGCGCTGGTCGATGTGGCCGGCGGCGTCGAGAGCGCCAAGGCGGGCCTGGAGGCGCTGCTCGCCGAGCTCGAGTGCGATCTGCTGATCGTCGCCGATGTCGGTGGCGACGTCCTCGCGCACGGCAACGAGCCGGGGCTCGCGAGTCCCCTCTGCGACGCCACGATGCTCGCCGCGGCGGCACGACTCGAGACGCCAACCCTCCTGGCGGTGGCCGGGCCTGGCTGCGACGCGGAGCTGACGCCCGCGGAGGTGCTGCAGCGAGCATCCGAGCTGGCGCGCAGTGGCGCCCTGCTCGGAGCCTTTGCGGTAACGCATGCCGTCGCGGATGAGCTGGAGAGGGCAGCCGTGATCGTCCCGACCGAAGCCAGCGTGCAGATCGTCCGCTGCGCGCGCGGGGAAACGGGCGAAGTCCCGATCCGCGGCGGCCGACGCAGCGTGGAGCTCACCCTGTTCGGGGCCATGATCCTGGTCTTCGACCCGCTGCTGGCGAGCGCCGGCGGCGGCCTGCCGCTGACGGCGGCCGTCGCGGGATCGCGCTCGATCGAGGAGGGACGCGAGGCCCTGGCCGCCCTGGGCATCCGCACGGAACTGGACTACGAGCGCGAGCGAGCCCAGGAGGGCCCGTGACCCGCCGAACGTCCCGCGATGGACGCGATCCGTTGCCTGTGGTCACGTTTCTCGTCCATCAGCGAGAGAACTGGCGTGAGACCCGGAACGCATGACTAGACTCGGCGCCCTCGTGCGCCGGCTCCGCTCCGTTTCCGTCATTGCTTCTTGCGCCCTCGCGTTGGCCGGAGCCCTCGCCAGTTCCGCGGCGGCCAAGGCCCCCACCCCCCAGCCCTACGGTCACAACGACTCCGGCGGCTTTCGCAACATCCTGCCCCCTGGCGAGAGCGGACTCGCGAACGCCGCGCAGATCGCAGCGTTCGAGGCCACCCACACCTACCCGCCCCATTCCAACGACCAGCTGGGCATGTACGCCAACCTCCTCTACGGGTCCCCCGGCCTCACCACAGCGCAGATCGGCAGCTACTACAAGGACGCCACCTTCGGCGTGCACCCGGACCAGGTAGAGCGCACCTACAGCCCGCGCAACGACGTGACCATCCAGCGCGATCAGTTCGGCGTTCCGCGGATCTATGGCGCCACCCGCGCGGGGGCGATGTTCGGCGCCGGCTACGCAGTTGCCGAGGACCGACTGTTCTTCATCGACGTCCTGCGCCACGCCGGACGGGCGGAGCTGTCGACGTTCGCGGGCGGCGCCAACATCGGCATGGACGAGTCTGTCTGGGCCGACACCCCATACAACGAGGCGGATCTTCAAAGGCAGTACGACCAAGCCGACGACGTCTACGGCGCCCGGGGCAAGCTGATCCAAACCGACGTTCAGAACTTCGTCGAGGGAATCAACCAGTACATCGACGAAGCCTGCGTCAACCCGCTGAAGATGCCCGGTGAGTACGCGCTGATCGGGAAGGCAAACTACCCGTGCTCGAATCCGTTCCGGGTGACCGACACGCTCTCCATCGGCTCGCTGGTCGCCGGAATCTTCGGCAAGGGGGGCGGCGGCGAGCTCAACTCGGCACTCGTCCTCGAAGCGCTGCAGAAGAAGTTCGGGGCCAAGCAGGGCGAGAGAGTGTGGAAGGACTTCCGCTCACAGAACGACGCGGAAGCCCCTACCACCGTCCATCGCCGGCACTTCCCCTACGGGCACACGCCGAAGCACCCCAGGGGCGTTGCCCTTCCCGATCCGGGCACCGTGCAGTTCGCCAACGTGGTCAGCAGCAAGACGAAGGGGGCCGGAAAGGCCGCGCCCGCGGGCTCGGGCAAGCTTCCCGACGGCGGCGACCTGCTGGCGCCGCTTCGCCAGCACACCGATGAGTCGAACGCCCTGCTGGTCTCAGGGCGCGAATCGAAGAGCGGCCACCCCCTGGCGGTCTTCGGCCCCCAGGTCGCCTACTTCACGCCCGAGATCCTCATGGAGGAGGAGATGCATGCCCCCGCGGCCAAGGGGGCTCCCGCCATCGACACGCGAGGTGCCTCGTTCCCGGGGACGAACCTCTACGTCCAACTCGGGCACGGGCGCAACTACGCATGGAGCGCCACGTCCGCGGGCCAGGACATCGTCGACACCTACGCCGTGAAGCTCTGTGACCCCGGCGGCGGCAAGGCCACGCTCGCCGCGACCGGCTACGTCTACGCCGGGCAGTGCACTCCTTTCGAGGTCCTCACCCGCAACATCTCCTGGCAGCCGAACCTGGGCGACTCGACGCCCGCGGGTATGGAGACGCTCACGAGCTACCGCTCCAAGCTGGGAATCGTGATCGCCCGCGCGAGGATCCACGGAAAGCCCTACGCCTACACGCGCCTGCGCGTCACCTACGGACACGAGGTCGACCCGTCGGCGTTGGGATTCGCCGATTTCAACGAGCCGAAGCACATGCAGACACCGGCTGACTTCATGCACTCCGCCTCGAACATCTCGCTGACGTTCAACTGGCTGTACATCAACCGCAAGCACATCGCCTACTTCAACTCGGGGCAGAACCCGATCCGGCCCAAGTCCGTTGACCCCAACCTGCCGGTGATGGGCAAGCAGAAGTACCTCTGGAAGGGCTTTGACCCCAGCCAGCCGCAATTCGGGCTTCGCAACCTTCGCCGCCAGCTCACCGAGAACCACCCCAACGTCGTCGACCAGCGCTACATAACGAGCTGGAACAACAAGCAGGCGCCCGGATACAGCGCCGCCGACAATCAGTACGCCTACGGCCCGCAGTACCGAAGCCAGACGCTCGACGACAACGTCAAGAAGCTCATTCGCGGCAAGAAGAAGGCCGATCTCGCGGGACTGATCTCGGCCATGGAGAGCGCGGGCACGGTGGACAACCGGGGCCCGTACGACCTGCCCTACATCTTCAGGGTGATCGGCAGCCACGGCACTTCCGCCGAGCAGGCGGCGATCAAGACGCTTAAGGCCTGGGTGAAGTCGGGCTCCCACCGCATCGATCGCAACAAGGACGGCCACTACGACTCCGAGGCGGCGATCCGCATCATCGACGCCTGGTGGCCGAAGCTGGTGACCGCCGAGTTCAAGCCGACGCTGGGCAAGAAGGGCTTCGATGCCGTGCACTCGATGCTCGCCTTCGATGACCCCAATCGCAACCAGCATCTCGGCTCCGCCTTCGACGGCGGTTGGTACGGCTATGTCTCCAAGGATCTGAGAACGCTGCTGGGCCAGCACGTACGTGGCCGCTACTCGCGCGTCTACTGCGGCAAGGGACACCTATCCACGTGCCGCGAGGCGCTCCTCTCCTCGCTCGACTCCGCCCTCGCCCACGACTCCGACGCCGAGATCTACCCGGAGGGAAGCTGCACGATGTTCGGCAACATCAACGGCACCCCGCAGGCCTGCTCGGACTTCATCCACTTCCGCGCCCTCGGCGCCGTGACCCAGCCCGAAGTGCCCTGGGTCAACCGCCCGACGTTCCAACAGGCAGTGGAGATTAAGTAGCGCCGCAAGCGCTCAGTAGGCTCAGGCCATGGCCTGGGTCGAGACCGAATCGCTGAGCTTCACCGCTCGGCACGAGTCCGAGGACGAGGCGGACGCGCAGCGCATCCTCGACGCGCTCGAGGATCTGCGGCTGCGCCTCGAGGATCGCTTCGACGACGCGCCGGGCGAGATCACGGTGATCGTCCACCCCACCCCGGCCTGGCTGGCCGCGGCCCATCCGTTCCTTCCCGCCGCCCGCCTCGCCGCCGCTCCGGCGGGGCGCCGCTACCTCGCGGGCTGGGCGATGGCCTCAGAGCTCCACGTCCTGAACGACGACCACGCCGAGCGCCGCGCGGCGGGCGAAGACTCGGTTATGGCTCTTCACCGAACCGCGGAGCGCCTCTATGTACAGGTGGTCCTCGGCGCCAACAACGACCGGCTTCCCCCGCCGTGGGGGGTTCGGCGCTTCGCTCGGTACGTGCGCTGGGCCTGGCTGATCGAGGGCGGAGCGCAGTATTTCTCGGGCCAGGTGTCGCTGTTCCGGGCGGCGGTGTCGACCCGAATGCGCGAGGGTGAGCAGCCGTCGTTTCCCCCCTCGGCCCGCGACGCGATCATCCTGGGAGGCACCGTCTTCGACCTGCTCGAGCGCGAGCGCGGCCGCGACGCCTGCTCGCTGCTGGTCTCGCGGCTTCCCCGCGGCGGCGCGCAGTCGAGCCTGGAGATCGCCTTCGATGCCCGCCTTCCCGAGATCGAGCGGGCCTGGCGCAAGTACCTGCGCGAGGTTCCCTCGCGGCGCGCCCACGACTTCGAGGACGAGGGCGACGGGTTCTTCGAGGAGCGCGAGCCGCGCGGCCTGTTCGCCGACGACGACTTCTTCGAGTAGCGAGCGAGCCTAGCCCTCAGGAGACGATGCGCGACGCAGCCCAGACGAGCGCCGCGCCGGCAGCGAGGCCGGCAACCAGCTTGGCGAAGAGCCGCGACGGGGGCTCGGCATAGGCCTCCGGAACCGCGCCGACCGCTCGCACGGGCTCCTCCACACCCAGGAGCGCCCGAGCCTCGGCGCTGACGTCCTCCGCGACGAGGATGTCGCGAGGGCCGGTTGCGAGGAGGTCGAGGATGTCGAACGCCCGCGTCGGGCGGTCAAGGCTGGGAATGCCTGCGTCGCGAAGCGCCGACTGCATGAGCGCCGCCTCGGTGGGATTGCGCGCCGTCGTGATCCGAACCAGGCGGTGCGGATCGCTCAATCGGCCACCTCGAGCTCGACCTCCGCGACGTTGCCGTCGCGGATCGCGAAGGCGCGAACGACCGGCTCATCGGCATCGGCCAGGGAGCAGATGAACCACAGCGGGTCCGGCCAGCCGCGGGCGAGGTTGACGTCGGTCTGCGACGGATAGGCCTCGCTGCGGGTGTGCGAGTGATAAATCCCCGCGAGCTCCTCGCCCGAGTCCTCGATCCTGTTCAAGAGCTTCACCGGGTTGGCAACCTCGAAGCGAAGCGGGCTCGCGAACAGGTTCTCGGCGCGGTGGACGCTCGTGATCTCGCCGTCGCGCCCGCCCAGGAGCCCGCAGCACTCGTTGGGCGCGTCTTCGCGAGCGTGAGCGACGATCTCATCGTGAAGCCGCCTCGAAATGCGCACGAATCGAGGCTACAAACACCGCGAGGTTCGCTAGTGAGCTAGTTCTCTGGTACAGTGGCCCTCGTGAGCCCTGGCGCGGACATCGCCCTGCGACTTGGAATCGACCGGGAGGACGAGCTCCCAGTGGGCGTGCAGCTCGCCTGGAAGCTTCGGGGCGCGATCGCCACCGGCCGTCTCGCCCCGGGCGACCGCCTTCCCAGCGTCCGGGATCTCGCCGCCGAGTCGGGCGTCAACGTGAACACGGCCCGCGCCGTGTACGGCAAGCTGGAGCGCGACGGGCTCATCAAGACTCAGCACGGCCTCGGGACCTTCGTCGCCACCGCCGCCGAATCGTCGGCCGAGGTCGAGCGGGTCGCGGCTGCCGCGGTCACCGAGGCGCGCACCGAGGGCATCGACCCCCGCGACGTCGCCCGCGCCATGTACGCCTCCGAGTGGGCTTCGGAGGCCGGCCCGGCCCTGCGCGACCCGCTCCCCGACATCGGCGCCGAGGCCGACGAGGCCGCCGCCCGTCGCGAGCTGCGCAGGCAGATCGCCCGCCTCGAGGCCGAGCTCGCCTCGTATCCGGCCGCGCGCTCCGACGCCGAGGCTGTCCACCCCCTGCTGCGCGCAAAGGGCCACGTGGCCAGCTTCGCGGAACTCGAGGCGACGCGCAACGAGCTGATGGAGCGACTGAAGGCCGCCCGCGTCGCCGAGGAGAAGCGCGGCCGGCGCGAGGAGCGCTCTCGCCTTCGCCGCGAGGGAATGCTCCAGAACCCCGAGCGCCATCGCTTCGAGCGAATCGCGATGGAGGAATGTGGCGATCCGGGCTGCGGCGAGTTCAGGGTCGTGCCCCGCTTCGGGCCCGTCGGCGCCCTCGCGGGCTGGTGGCGGGTGAAGGTCTCGTCCGGGTGCCCGTAACGTGGTCAGAGCCGTAGCCGACAGGACCTTCCTGCCCGTCAAGGGTCTTTTCGAGCAGGTCGGCAACATGGTCATCCTCACCGGCAAGACCCTGGTCGCGACGGTCAAGCCGCCCTACCCCTACGGCGGCGAGTTCATCGGCC
>JBBRYM010000019.1:0-52238 GCA_038237625.1 Solirubrobacterales bacterium
CAGGAACGGGTTCGTGTAGCGAAGGCCCTGGTTGGCCTTCGGGGCGACCCCCGAGTAGGAGATGTCAAAGCCCTGGATGACGTGCTTGAAGTCGTTGATCGTCTTCGGCGAGAGGGTGTTGAAGATTTGGTCGAGGTCGACCTCGGAGATCGTATCCGCCATGGGGATCGTGCCACCGTCGTCGATCGCTGGGTCCGTCGAATTCGAGGGGGGCAACGTCAGGCTAATCTGACGGCCGGCGACCGAGGAAAGGGACGTGGAGCGGATCTGAGCGGTGGTCCCCTGCCGAAGCGGCGCGTAGCTGGAGTCCACCGTGAACGTCACGAGCGCCTGGCCGTTGTCGCCGAGGTCGATCGACTGCACGGTCCCGACGGCGTCCCCGCCGACGACCACCTGGTTGCCGTTGACGAGCTGCGATGCGTTTTCGAATTCGGCCGTGACCGTGTAGTCATTGCCACCTCCGAGGACCACGAAACCAAGCGCGACGAGACCCGCCGCGAGGGCGAGAATCGCGATTACACGGCCCAGGCCGCTTGGCCTTCTCAATCTCGTGTATCCCCAGACATCCCTTGCCTGCGCGAAATCCTCGCGCAGGCAAGCGAACCTAGCATCAGCGGCGGAGCCGTGTCAAAGCGCAACTGCGCACGAATAACGCTTTTCCAAGCGGTTTCCTGCCCGGTTGCGTTGAGTTGGCGTTAAGAAAGGCCGAAAGGCCGCAAAATCAGCGGTGCGGGGCGGTTCCGAACCCGCCGGGGCGCACCATCTGACCCATCGTGACCCCCTGGAAGGAGGCGGCGCGGTTGTAGGTCTCGTAGAGCAGCGCGGACTGCGACGCCCGCGTCGAGCAGGCCCGGGCGAACAGCCCGAAGGTCCCTGCTTCGTCGAGCGTTGCGCCTTGGTTTTCCGGGTCCGGGGCGGTTGCGGCGACAGCGAGGGCGCCGGCAATCGCGGTTCGGCGCGTCGGGCCCGCGGCTCTCCAGTCGGCGCACGTCGCCGTAGAAAGAAAAGCCGTCCCGGCGCTCCGAGTGGCGAGGCCGGCGATTGAGCCCGGCAGGTCACGCAGCGCCAACGTCCCCGTCACCAGGACCGCGAGCCCGGATGCGGCGAGCGCTGCCAGCCGCAGGCGTTCTCGCAGCCGGGCGGGGGCGACTCGAGATGCAGGAGCGGCTGCCCAGGGAAGGTGGTCTGCCAAGGCCGGAGCGGCGTCCGCCGGGAGCGTCACGGCCGGTTGGCGTAGGCGGTGCAGCTTGCCGTGGACCCGACGATCATGCACGGCGGCGAGGTCAGGCGACGGGCTGCCAGCATCCGCTTGGCCTGGCGGCTAAAGTGGCGGTTCTGGCGTGCCGCGGCCTTCGTCCTGGGCTTCGCCGGGGCGACGTACCACTCGCAGCTTGGATCGCCGATGGCGGCGAGGGCGCAGTTGAGGAGTACCGCCTCCTTCAACGCGCTTCCGGTCCCTACGTTCGTCGGGCTCTGACAGTCCTCGGGAAGGAAGCCGGGCACCGACATGTTCGGGCTCGCGAAGCGCGCCGGGTCGCCGGTCCAGCTGGAGCTCGTGCCGTCAGCCCCACGGTTGTTGAACCAGCAGTTGCCGGTGTTGGTCGGGAACTGGTCCCACCAGAAGTCGACGCCGTTGGGCATCTGGCGCCCGCCGGGGGCCCTTCCCATGAGGTTGTCGTAAAAGCGGTTGTTGTAGGAGGTGGAGCTGACGTTCTGGGAAGTACAGGCCTGAGTCGTGGGCGGGCAGCTGATTACGTCGGGCACCGCCGCGAGCATCGTGCCGCGGCGGTGGTTGTTCCAAATGCGGTTGTCGCGCACGATGTCGTCGTTGCCTCCGGCAATGAAGAGGCCCACGCCGATGGGGACTCCGACCGAGGACTTGACGTCCGAGCCCGAAGCGTAGTCGTTGAAGTTGTTCGAGTAGATGCGGTTCTTCTCGAAGATCGCGCCGCTCTGGGGAAAGCCTGGATGCCCGCCGGCGAAGAACGAATCGGTCGCGATGGCCATCGTGTTGCCATAGAAGTTGTTGTGCACCACGTGGACGGCGTTGCCCATCGTCCCCGAGTAGCCGAGGTTGTTGTGGTGCAGGTCGCAGTGGGTGATCGTCTGGTTCAGGCGGGCGCGGGGATAGAACGACGTGTCGCGCGTGTCTGGGGCGTTGGGCGCCGTATCGTCATCGGTTTCGGGGGCGCCTCCCGGATAAACGGCCGAGTCGCCGTTGCCGACCGCGTCGCAGTTGCGCGTGAGGCCATGGTCGGTGGCGAACATGAGCACCCCGTACTCCCCGGCGTAATAGAGGTCCACGCGGTCGAGGAGGTAGCCATCGGTCTCGAGCACGTAGACGTCGTGCTCGTTGGCGTGGCGCACGGTGAGGTTTCGCAGCACGAAGCCGTCGGCGCGATCGGCCTTCAACGCCACGTCTTTCTTCGAGCCCACCGCGCTCGGCCCGCCGTTGCCGGCCGACTTCTTCCCCGAGTCGATCACAGTGGCGTGTGGGTCGGGAACCGATCCCTCGATCTGAAGGTTGCAGCGAACGCACGGTCCCAGGTCGGGGATGCCGTGGCGGTCCACCTGCGGGGGCGGGGGCGCCCCTTTTGCGGGCTTGCGCCCCAGCACGTTGATGAGCGTTTGGTCGTTGGGGCAGTGGTACTGGTAGCGGTAGGAGAGGCCCACCGCCGAGCCCCCGCCGAAGTCGGTGTCGGTCAGGTACTTGGCGCACGCGGGGTCGTTGGTCGGCTGCGCGCGCGAGTGCGGCTCCGTATAGACGCCCGGCATGATCACGATCCGGTCGTTGTTGTGAGAGTCGAACACCGCCTTCTGGATCGAGCGGTACTCGCAGCGGCGCGCGAATGCTCGGTTGAGATGTCGCAACTCGTGCGCCTTCGCCGCGCTGATCCGCTTGGGCCTGACCGTCGGGCGGATCTGGATGCCGTGATGGCGGGCGGCGCGAATTGCCTTCATCGCTTTGCTCAGCGAGCCTCGGTTGCAAACCACGTGGGTGCTCCCGGGCTTGGAGGCATCCAGGGCCGAGGCCAACGAGCGCGGCCGGGGCACCTTTCCCCCGGCGGGCGGGCTCACGGCTTTGTCCGGCCGCGGGTCCGGCCAGTATGCGGGGCGCTCTATATGGCCAAGGGCGGCAGGTGCAAGCGAGAGGGCTCCCACGGCCACGATGGCGCCGGCCCAACCTCTCGACGAAGACACGGCGCGAACTTAGCATCCACCTTTGTTGGGTGCGCCGGTTCGGATGTGACCAGCGGGGCCCTCGGCCCGCGGCGTCAGCTCGCCGCGTCGAAGCGGCTCGCGACCTCGTCCCAGTTGACCACGTTCCAGAACGCGTCCAGGTAGTCGGGGCGCTTGTTCTGGTACTTCAGGTAGTAGGCGTGCTCCCACACGTCCACGCCGAGAAGGGGCGTCTGACCGCCGGAGACCGGCGAGTCCTGGTTGGGCGTGGAGGTGACGGCGACCCCGGAGCCATCGTGGACCAGCCAGGCCCAGCCCGAGCCGAAGCGGTTGATGCCCGCGTTCTTGAACTCCTCCTTGAAGTCGTCGAACGAGCCGAACTTCTCGTTGATGGCATCGGCGAGGGCGCCGGCGGGCTCACCGCCCCCGTCCGGGCTCATGATCTGCCAGAAGAAGCTGTGGTTCGAGTGGCCGCCGGCGTTGTTGCGGACCGGGCCCTGCTTGTCCTCCGGAAGCTTGTCGAGGTTCTGCAGCACCTCGTCGACGTCGGCGTCTGCGTAGTCCGTGCCCTCGAGCGCGGCGTTGGCCTTGTCCACGTAGGCCTGGTGGTGCTTGTCGTGGTGGATCCGCATCGTTTCCTCGTCGATGTGCGGCTCTAGCGCCCCGTAGTCGTAGGGCAGGTCGGGAACCTCGAACGCCATGGTCAAATCTCCTTTGTCGTCGCGGAAAAAGCTCTGCTTCGTACCTTACTCAGGGCGCCTCGCCGGCCGAGGCCGGCTGCCGGCCTCTAGCCGAGGGCATCTCGAAATCCGGCGCGCCAGCTGGAATGCGAGGGCTGCCAGCCGAGTTCGCGCTTGGCCTTGGCGTTGGAAGCCCCGCGCAGGGTCGTCGCGAACTGGGCGATGGCCTTGCCTGCGACCAGCCGTACCAGCCAGGCTGGAAGGCGGCGTGGCGGCTTAGCCCCGACCGCCTCCGCGTAGACCGGGATCCACTCCCGTGCGGGAGCGGGCTCGTCATCCACGACGTTGTAGATCCCGGGGGCGCCGCGCTCGACCGCGGCCACAGTGGCCGCGGCGGCATCGTCGACGTGTATGAACGAGAACGTGCTGTCGCCGCTGCCGACGACGGGAAAGCGTCGCTTTCGAACCTCCTCGGCCTGGAACCCGTCGCGGCGGTAGCTCGAACCTGGGCCGTAGAAGAACCCGTAGCGAAGCACCAGCCCCTCGAGCCCCTCCGCTTCCAGGACCTGCCGCTCGAGGTTCATCGTCGACTCGAGAGCCTCGCCGAACTCGCCCTCGGCAGCAGCCATCACCGGCGCGTCCTCGTCCTTGATCCAGTCGCCGCGCGGCTCGTACACGAAGGCGATGCTCTGCGCGACGAGGCGCCGGGCGCCGGCCGCCTTGGCTGCGGCCACGAGGTTCGCCGTTCCCTCGCGGCGGATCCGGGCCGTCGCCGCGTAGACGCCCTTCTTGCGCGGGTCGAGGCGCTCGGGCAGGGCGGTGAGCTCGTGCACGACGACCTCCGGCCTCGCGTCGGCGACCGCGGCGATCAGCGCATCGCGATCCAGGGCATCGCAGATGACGGCCGTGGCCCCACCGGCCTCGATCTCGGGCACCCGCTCGGACTTTCGCGTCGTGCCGGTGACCTCGTGGCCCGCGGCGACCAGGGCCGGGACCAAGCGCTTGCCGATCGCCCCGCTCGCGCCTGCAAGGAAGACTCGCATCGTGGCTTAGTGAATCACCAAGCGGTCCGAACCAGCATTTCGACGAGAGCCGCGAAGAGCGCAGCGCCGGCGAGCCAGGCGCGGCGCGCGTTTCGGCCCTCGGGCAACCCGCAGGCGGCGAGCATCGCGAAGGGGGCGAACGGCAACCAGATGCGCTCCACCTCGCCCTTCGCCTTGCCCGTGAGGTCTGCGATCGCAATCGTCGCCAGGGCGGCCCCGACGAGGATCCAGGCGCGGCGGTCGCGCAGTCCCGCGATGCCCGCGCAGACCGCTGGGCCCAGGGCGATCGCGAAGGCCGAAAGGTCCGCGACAAGGAAGTACCCGTACGGCCGGGTGGCGGCGATGCCGATGTTGTGGGCGTCGATCGACTGGCGATAGCCGTCGAGCCACCAGAAGCCCGCGAGCGCAAAGCCGCCGAGCACGACCGCAGGGCCGATGAGAGCGACGATCAGTGGCCGAACGCGGCGGCGAGCCGCGCACACGGCGCCGGGGATGATCCACATCAGGACCAGGCCGTAGGAAAGCATCAGACCAATGCCGAGGAGCAGGCCACCGCCGAGCGCGAGGAGGTCGGCGCGCCTGCCCTCGCGGCCGCTGGCTCCGATCACGAGCGCCGCTCCCCAGCAGCAGACCCCTGCGTAGAGCGCGTCGGCGGAGGTCTCGATCCAGATCGCCGCAGGGGCCAGCACCAGGAAAGGGGCTGCCCGTCGCGCTGCCTCCGAGCCCATGACCTCGCGGGCGGCGACGAGAGCGGCGGGGACCGCGGCGGCGCCGCCGGTGACCATCAAAAGCCCCGCGGGAATCGGGCCGCCCAAGCCGATGCGGTCCATCTCCCACAGGGTCAGGATCATCCCCGGGGGATGCGTGCGGACATGGTTGACGTACATGCCGATGTGGTGCTGGAGCCCGTCGAAGAGCTGACCTGGAGAGCCCACCAGCGGAACGTCGTGGAGGAACTCGTCGGGCTTCTCCACCGGGACCTTCAGCCAGTAGCCCCCATCGAGGAGGTCCAGGGCGCCCGCCCAGACCCAGGCGCCCGCGAAGGCCGCGAAGAGCACCGTCCCCCACCCGGCGCGCTCGGCGATGATCGGCCCCGCGACGATGATCGCGGCCGCCAGGGCGAGGGTGATCAGCGCCTCGGGCTGGATCCCCGGGTTGAACCGCCCGGCCAGAGGCGGCGCGCCGAGGAGGATCGGAGTCCCGGAGTGGTTCAGCGCCTGCCCCCAAGCCACGCCGATGGCGATCAAGAGCAGGAAGGCGACGAGGCCGATGACGTGGCGGCGCCCGCCGGCAAGCAGCCCACGCGTCCCGAGGACCGTCGCCCGGGCCTCCATGCGCGGGGAAGTTAGAGCGAGGGCGTCAAGCGGAGCCGAGCGGCACAAGCTGCGGCGTGGGCTTGCCGCGGGCGATCCGGTCGCGCTCGGTGTTCGCGACCTGATCCAAGAAACGCGTGTTCCGCCCGCGCCGCAGGAACGCCGGCGCGAGTGGCCGCGGAGCCCTCAGCCCGCTGACCGCCATCCGGAATGCGAGCGCGTCCCCAGCCGTGTAGCGCAGCCCGTACATCCGGCGCACTCGGGTCGGCAGCGCGCCCAGCATCACCACGTTGTGGACGCGCATCGCCGGAAGGTTGAGCGCCGGGACCGGAATCTCGAAGAGGATGGCCCGCCCCGTGCTGCGAGCCTCCTCGGTGAGGTGCGCTGCGGGCGAGGCGAGCCGCTTGGAGAAGTACTCCTCGAACTCTGCCCAAGAGCCGGGCGCCACCGAGCTCGGCATCCCGAAGAGCTCGCCGAAGCGGACGTAGTCGGCCCAGAGCTCGTCGCGCTGGCCCGCGTCGAGATGGCCCACGAAGAGCTCGTAGAAGACCTTCGCCGAGTCGGCGATGATCGCCACCGTCCACAGCATCAGCTCGGGATCGAAGGCGGAGTAGGGAGTGCCTGCGGGGGTGAGGCCGGCGTCCTCCGGAAGCTCGCCTTTCACCGACTCGTGCATGCCGTGGACGATCCGCAACACCGCGTCGGCCTCGGCGCGCGAGCCGAAGAAGATGCTCTCGAACATCTTGCCCGTCCTCGCCAAACGGGCAAAGGGCCGGTCGGGCATCCGCGTGTGCAGGCGGGTGGCCACGAAGTTGAGCGGCGCGATCGCCCCGATCGCGAGCGCCCGCTGGCCGTAGAGCAGTCCCACGGCGCGCTCGCAGTGGACCCTCCTGAGCATTGAGCCGGGCGGAAAGTAGCCGTCCGTGGCCGAGGTCATGGCGGGAAATCTACCCGCACAGGCCGCCCGATATGACGATGCATCCGCAAGCGACGATGGACGAGAAACGCCAACATGGGTGACGTTTCGCGTCCATCGGCGGGTGGAGGCGCTCATCGGGGCGACTGGATTTGAACCAGCGACCTCACCGACCCGAACGGTGCGCGCTACCAGGCTGCGCCACGCCCCGAGGCGTCGGATTATCTCAGGAGGCGGCAGTGACGGCGGTGATGGCGGCCTGGATGTCGGCCTCGGACGGCGAGTCCTGCAGGACCTTCTGGCCGCCCGGTCCGGTCACCACCACCGACGGCGCGTTGAACGGCAGGTGCAGGCTGTCGGCGAGCTGAGCATCCTCGGCGACGGTTGCGTCGGTGGCCTGGATGCCGAGGTTCTGCTGCCATTGGTCCTTCTCGAACTCTGGAAGCGCGTTGGCGATCTCCTCGAGGAAGGGATCGGTCACGCGGCTCGTGCGGATCTGGGGCTGGTTTCGGAAGAAGAGGTCGATGTATTGCCACTCGCGATCCTGGTCGGCCGCGGCAACGGCGGCGCCCGCGGCGAGCGTCGTCTCTGCTCCTCCGAACGAGAGGTGGCGAAACTCGAAGTTGACCGAGTCACCACGTGCGTACTGGGCGATGAGGGAGTCGACCGTGCCGATCTCGTACGAGGCGCACGGCGCGCACTGAAGGTCGTTGAAGACGGTCACGGTGACCGGCGCGTCGGGGTTGCCGAGGCGGCGGCCGTCCTGGCGCACCCCCCCGAGCAGCTCCTGCACATCGGCCGACCCCGAAATCGTGAACGGCTTCGGGCCGCCCTCGCCGATCGAGAGCGCGACGATCGCCCAGCCGATCAGCGCGGCGGCAATGCCCAGGATCACCCTGGGCACCCACGGAGAGCGGATCACCCCGCGAGGGCCGTGTAGTAGCGAACGGCGAGACCGGTCAGAAGGGTCTCGAAGGCCTCCTCGAGGGCGCCGTCGGCCTCGCCCGCGTACGCGGACAGCCCCCGGCGCTCGATCTCGGTGCTGCGGGCGACGAGCTCGTCGACCAGGTCGGGGTGCTCATCGCAAAAGTAAGCCCCGATCGAATAGAGCTCGGTGTCCATGAGGGACTCGAGAAAAGCCGCCGCGTCGGCGCCGGAGCTGGGATCGGCCACGGACGAATCCTAGATGGCTCGCTCCGAATCGAGGCGGGGCCGCGAATCCCCGCATCGTCCGGGAAAAATTCTTGACATGTCCGCCCCGAGGGGTAAGACTTGGGCCGTTCCCGATCCACGAGGAGAGTCTTAGTGGCCAACCACCTGACGCCCACGGAGCTAGCCGACGAGGTCAACATGAAGCGGCGGGAAGTGATCTCGAAATGCATGGAGTGGGGCGTCCCGATATTCAACGGCCGCATCGACAAGACCCTCTTCGTCTCGAACCTCCGCACCATCTCGGAGCAGGCGACCAAGCAGCCTCAGCCGGCGGCCTAGCCGCAGCCGCTCGCCTCCTCCCCCAGTAGCCTTCGCCCCCGGGCGACGCGCCGTCGCGCGGCCGCGACCCGGAGAGAGATGGCAATCGCAACCCCTGAGACCGAGCTCGCGAGCGGCATCCGCTCGCGAACCATTGCCGACCTGCTGCCCGCGGCCTGCCGCGCCTATGCGACCCGCGAGGCGGCGCGCTTCAAGGACGGCTCGGGCGAGTGGAAGAGCCAGAGCTACGCCGATCTCGAAGCGATCGTTCGCAGGCTCTCGCTCGGACTGATCGACCTCGGCATCGAGGCCGGCGACCGGGTTGCCATCCTTGCAAACACCCGGGTGGAGTGGACGTGGTTCGACTTCGCGGCGCTCACGGCCGGTGCGACCGTGGTGCCGATCTACCAGACGAACTCGCCCGAGGAATGCCAGTACGTGCTCGAGAACTCCGACGCCTGCGCGGTGATCGTCGAGGACGACGAGCAGCTCGAGAAGATCCGCGCGGTCCGCGAGCGCTGCCCGCAGCTCGAGCACGTGATCCTGATGACGGGCACGGCGGTCGACGCCGTCTCGCTCGAGGAGATCGCGGCCCGCGGCGACGACCGAGCAACGTCTGAATGGGAGGAGCGCTACAGCGCCATCGGTCCCGACGACATCTGCACCTTCATCTATACGTCCGGGACCACGGGGCCGCCCAAGGGCTGCGTGATCTCGCACGGCAACTACCGCTCGATGCTGGACATGGTCCTCGAGGCCGGCACGCTCGGCTCCGACGAGCTGACCTACCTCTACCTCCCCCTCGCGCACTCCTTCGCGCTGCTGATCCAGTTCGGCACCTTCGCCCTCGGCGCCAGCCTCGCCTACTGGGAGCGCGACCCGCTGAAGATCCTCCCCAACCTCGCCGAGGTCAAGCCCACGTATTTCCCGTCGGTCCCCCGGATCTTCGAGAAGATCTACACGGCCGCAACCGCGGCAGTCGAGAAGGAGGGCGGGGTCAAGAAAGCAGTCTTCGACTGGGCCGTACGGGTCGGCGGCAAGATGCGCCAGATCGAGCGCTCGGGCCGCCTGCCGGGCTTCCTGCTCCAGCGCCAGTACGCGATCGCCGACAAGCAGGTGCTGGCGAAGATCCGCAACCTCTTCGGCGGGCGCATCGAGCTGGCGGTCACCGGCGCGGCTCCCATCAACCCCGACATCCTGCGCTTCTTCGACGCGGCCGGCGTGCTGATCCTCGAGGGCTGGGGGATGACCGAGACTTCGACGGCGGCGACCGTTGCGACGCGCGACGATTTCAAGATCGGCACGGTCGGCAAGCCGTTCGGAGGCGTCGACATCAAGATCGCCGCCGACGGCGAGATCCTGGTGAGGGGAGCCAACATCTTCCAGGGCTACCACAAGAACCCCGAGGCGACCGCCGAGACGCTCGTCGACGGCTGGCTTCACACCGGCGACATCGGCGAGCTCGACCCCGACGGCTTCCTGAAGATCACCGGCCGCAAGAAGGACATCATCATCACCGCCGGCGGCAAGAACATCACGCCCGCGAACCTCGAGGCCGAGATCAAGCAGTGCCCCCTGGTCTCGCAATGCGTCGTGATCGGCGACCGCCGCCCCTTCCTCGTCGCGCTCGTCACGCTCGACGCCGAGGAGGCGGAGAAGCTCTGCACCGAGCGCGGCGAGCCCACCGACCCGGCGTCGATGGCGGCCAACCCGGCGGTTCGCGAGATAATCGACGCCCACGTCGCGGCCATCAACGAGAAGTTCGCCCGAGTCGAGCAGGTCAAGAAGATCGCGATCCTGCCTCAGGACCTCTCGCAGGAGGGCGGCGAGCTGACCCCGACGCTGAAGGTCAAGCGCAACGTGGTCGCCGAAAAGTACTCCGCCGAAATCGAAGCGCTCTACGCGAGCTGAGCCTCCGTCGGCGGTCTCCGCCGGCGCTGGGGCGCCGCCGACGTGGCGGATGCTGGGTAGGGCAGCCCGCAGGGGGCGAGTTTCGGGGAGTCGTGGTCTTCTAGGGGGCAATATGTGCCCCCAAGCGACCACGGTGGCGTCAGTCCTGGCCCGAATCGGCAGTCGGACGCATGGCGTCGTCACCCGCGAGGACTTGCTCGCTGCGGGGATCAGCCCTGACCAGATCAGGCACCGTGTCAGAACCGGGGCGCTGGTCCGCGAATACAAGGGCGTCTACAGCGTCGGCCACAGGGCTCAAACCACCGAGGCGAGATACATGGCCGCCGTCGAGGCCTGCGGAGAGCGCGCCCGCCTGAGCGGCAACGCCGCCGCCTGGCTTCTCTCGCTGATAAAGGGGGCGCCGCCCCCTCCGGAGGTGACCAGCCCCACGAAGCGCCGCGTTCCCGGCGTGATCGCCCACCGCGGCCGACTGCACACAGGCGAGGTCACGACCCATCGCGGCATCCCGATCACAACTGTGCCCAGGACCCTCGTGGATCTCGCCGCCGACCTCGACCTGGACGACCTGGCCCGCGCCTGTCACGAAGCCGGGGTGAAGTACGGGACTACACCCAACCTGGTGAAGCGGGTGCTCGCCCGCCATCCCAATGCAAAGGGCGCGCCCAAACTAAGAAGGATCTTCGACGGCGACATCCACGTCGCCCTCAGCGCCCTCGAGCGCAGGTTCCTGGAGCTCTTGCGAGACGCCGGTCTGTCGCTCCCCGTTACCAACAAGCCTGCCGGTTCCCGGCGCGTTGACTGCCGCTGGGCAAGTCCCCCACTCACGGTCGAGCTCGATGGCTACACGTACCACGTATCACGGCATGCCTGGGAGCGCGACCGTCGCCGAGAGCGCGAAGCCTATGCGCGCGGCGATGAGTTTCGGCGCTACACCTACGGCGACGTGTTCGAGGACACCGGACCGATGCTTCGAGAGCTCTTCCTATTGCTCCGCTACTCGGCGGCGGTCTCGTCCTGGTCCTCGCGCGGGCTGCTGCCCGGGAACTGACGCAGCACGGCGCCGGTGGTCTGCTCCAGCACACGGCGCCATGCCGACTGCTTGGAGCGCTCACGCTCGACGCCCTCGAGCACATGGCGGATGCGCCGGGCCGAAATCTCGATGCCGTGGCGCTCGGCGATCGCCTTGTAGCGGTCGTAGTCGCGCGCCAGGCGCATCGTCACCGACTCGAAGCCGTGCTTGGCGATCTCCAGGCGGGCCGAGTAGTCGAGGATCGAGGTGCCGAACATCAGCTCGTCGTCGAGCTCGGGCTCGATCAGGATGATGTCGACGCCCGGGTAGCGCTCGCGCCAGATCTCGACGGCGCGGTGGAGGCGATCGTGCGAGAGCATCCGGAAGACCTGGTTGCCGATGCCGGTGAGCCCCATGTCGACCACGCGGCGGGCGCGCTCGCCGGTGATGGTGGGGATACTCGAGCTGAAGTCATTGACGTACGGGACCAGCGGGTTGATGACGATGATGAACTTGGCCCCTCGCTCGACGGCGACGTCCACGTTGGTGGTGGAGAGGATGCCGCCGTCGATGAAGTCGCGACCGTTGATCGACACCGGCTCGTAGACCATCGGCAGGGCGCCGGAGGCGGCAACCGCCTTCGAGATGGGAACATCGGCCCAGTCGCCCTCGCCGAGCACGACGCGCTCGGCGGTGTCGAGGTCGGTCGCCGTGAGATAGAGCTCGGCGTCGAGCAGCCGGAAGTCGTCGGTGCGGTCGGGGTCGGACAGCACCTCGGCCACGTAGTCCTCGATGCCCCCGCCCGAGTAGATCCCCGTCGGCAGCGCTCCGGCGAGGCCGGTTGCCAGGTCGACCGCCGAGACCTCCCCCGCGTGGTTGAGCAGCTGGCGGGCGACGCTCACGAGCTTCAGCGGCAGCGTCAGCGACCGGCCGAGGAATCCGCGGTAGTTGGGGCGCAAAAGGACCGAGAGGCTGATGTCACGGATCGGGGAGGGCAGGTCCGGGTTGAGGACCCGCATCATCTCCTCGGGCGTCACCCCGTTCGCCACGAGGCTCGCGACGAACGAGCCGGCGCTGGTGCCGACGTAGACGTCGAACTGGTTGACGGTGCGATTGACGGTGAGGAGGTCCAGCGCGCGGAGCGCACCGATCTCGTAGACGCCGCCCGTGAACCCGCCGCCACCGAGGACGAGGGCGGTCTTCGACGCCTTGCGCCTGGCGCGCCGTGCCCGGCTTGCCCGCGACTCCGCGTTGGAGGCGTCGAGCTCGACGACGTTACCCATGGGCGGGCGATTATGGCACGGCGAACCGACCTTTTCGCCCGCTACCGTGAGCACGTGGCCAAGGCGGGGTCAAGGCTGGGGAAAGCCGTTGCGATTTCAGCGGTCGCCCTCGCGACGAGCGCGGGCTCATCGCAGGCGTCCTTCCGCGGCCCGGATCGACCAGTCGTTGGGCCGGCCGCAAAGCAGGGGTCCGCCCTGGCCCGCAAGAGCGGCCTGTCGGCAGGTCAGCTACGCACGAAGCTGCGCGACGCGATCCGCGGATCCGGCGGCGTCAACGGCGTCTACGTGGACGACCTCTCCAGGCGGCAGGGCAAGCTGATGGGCTACCACGCCGACCACAGCCTCATCCTCGCCTCGAATACCAAGCTGTTCAGCACCGCCGCGTATCTCGAGCGGTTCGGCGCGAAGCGGCGGTTCGCGACCCGCCTGTGGGCTCGAGGGCACCGAGCCGGCCGGGGCGATCACACCCTCGTCGGCTCGCTGGCCCTCGTGGGCGCCGGCGATCCGGCGCTGGCCTCACCGACGTTTGCGGCCGCCCACCACCTGCCGCTCACCTCCTTGGAGCCGATGGCGATCGCCGTGAGGCGGGCGGGCATCCGCAAGGTGAAGGGCGGTATCAAGGCCGACCCGACCATCTTCGACGGCCAGACGATGCCGCACCAGACCGGCATCACCGGCCTCAACCTCGGCTCGCTCTCGGGCCTGGAGTTCGATTCGGGGTGGGTCAACGGCCAGCCGGTCTCGAGCCCCGCCACGCTCGCAAGCAGCGAGCTGAAGCACGACCTCGAGCAGGAGGGCGTCAACGTCACGGGACCGGTCAGCGTGGGCTCAACGCCACGCTCGCTGCGCTCAAAGGACCCCGTGAAGGCCGTCGACTCCCCCACCACCGCGGCGATCATCACCGAGGTCAACACCCCTTCCGACGCGACCTGGGCGGAGATGATCACCAAGCGGCTCGGCGTCGCGGGCACGAAGCAGGGCACCACGGCGCGCGGCGCGAAGCGCATCGAGCGCTTCACGCGGTCGATCGGAAGCCACGTCTCGCTGGAGAACGGCTCGGGCCTGTCGCGCATCGACCGCGCGAGCGCAAACGACGTGGTCGCTCTCCTCGCCCACATGAACCGGGTCAGCGACGCGGGCGTCTATCGCCACTCGCTCGCGCGTCCGTGCGCCACCGGGACCGTCGCCGATCGGATGTGCGGCACGGCCGCGGCCGGCCACTGCCAGGTCAAGACCGGCACGCTGGCCGACGTGTCGGCGCTGTCGGGCTACTGCAACGCCCACGGCCACAGGGTTGCGTTCGCGATCCTCATGAACGCGGTCTCCAATTTCGACGCCGCGCACCACGCCCAGGACCGCATGACGGCACTGATCGCCCGGTTCTCGCCCTAGGAGACGAGCTCGCGCAGGCCGTCCTCGTCGAGGATCTCCGTCCCAAGATCCTCGGCCTTGGCCAGCTTCGAGCCGGGGCTGTCGCCGGCGACCACGTAGTCGGTCTTCTTCGAGACCGAGCCGGTGACCTTGCCGCCGGCATCCTTGATGAGCGAGGCCGCCTCCTCGCGGGTGAGGTCGGGCAGGGTTCCGGTTAGGACGAAGGTTTTGCCCTCCAGGGGACCGCCTCGGGCGTGCCGTTCGGACTCGTCCAGCTCGAAGCGGAGGCCGCGCTCGCGCAACCTCGAGATGAGCTCGAGGACGGATTCGTCGCGGAGCTCGGAGACGAGCTGCTCGGCGAGGATGGGGCCGATCCCCTCGACCTCCTCGACCTCCTCGGGGGTCGCGTCGAGGAGGTCGTCCATCGAGCCGAAGTGCTCGGCGATCGCGTTGGCGTTGACGTAGCCGATGTGAGGCAGGCCGAGGGCGAACAGCAGCATCCCGAATGGCCGGCGCTTCGATGTCGCGATCTCGCGAATCAGGTTGCGGGCCGAGGTCTCGCCGAAGCGGTCGAGCTCGGCGAGACGCTCGGCGGTGAGGTCGTAGATCGAGGCGGGGTCTGTGATGAGCCCCTCCTCGAGGAAGCGCATGGCGTTCTTCTCGCCGAGGCCCTCGATGTCCATCGCGCCGCGGAAGTGCTTGATCAGCTGGAAATTCTGCCCCGGGCAGCCGCGGCGGTTGGGGCAGATGGTCCACACCGAGTCCTCCGGTTTCACGGTGGGCGTGCCGCACATCGGGCATTTCTTCGGCGGTCGCGGCTTTCGCAGCCGTTTGCCCTCGCGACGCTGAACGAGCGGCGCGATCACCTGGGGAATGACGTCGCCGGCGCGGGTCACGACCACCTCGTCGCCCTCGCGCGCGTCCTTTTTGGCGAGGTCCTCCTCGTTATGGAGGGTGGCCGTCGAGACGGTGACCCCTCCGACGTGGACGGGCTCGAGCATCGCGAACGGAAGTAGGCGCCCCGTGCGGCCCACATTCCAGACGATCCGATTGAGCTTCGTCGTGGCGGTGATGGGCGGGAACTTCCACGCTACCGCCCAGCGCGGCTCGCGGCCGGTCACGCCCAGCTCTCGCCAGAGCGTGCGTTCGTCGACCTTCACGACGACGCCGTCGATCTCGAAGTCCAGGCCCTCGCGGCGCTCCTCCCACCACAGGCAGCGCTCGACGACGTCGTCGGCCTGAGTGTGGCGGGCGACGTCGCCGTTGACCTTGAAGCGGCGCTCGCGAAGCCAGTCGAGCTCCTCCGAGTGGGCCGCGAAGTCCACGCCCTTCGCCGCGCCGGTGCCGTAGCACCAGATCGAGAGCGGCCGTTCGGCCGTTATCGAGGCATCGAGCATCCGCAGCGAACCGGCGGCGGCATTACGCGGGTTGGCGAAGGTCGGGAGGCCGGCTCCGGCCCGCTCCTCGTTGAGGGCCGCGAAGGCGGCGCGCGGGAAATAGACCTCGCCGCGCACCTCGATCGAGGCGGGGGCGTCGGCGATCTCGTGGGGGATGTCGCCGATGGTCTTGAGGTTGGGCGTGACATCCTCGCCGATCACGCCGTCGCCGCGGGTGGCGCCACGCACGAAGCGCCCGTTCTCGTAGGTGAGCGAGATGGCGAGGCCGTCGATCTTCGGTTCGGAGACGAACTGCAGCGCCGCGGGGCTGATGTCGAGCGAGCGCAGCCGGTTGTGCAGGCGGCTCTCCCACGCCCGGAACTCGTCCGCTCCGCGAGCGTTCCCCAGCGAGAGCATCGGCTCGGCGTGACGGACCTGCGGAAAGCGGTCGGTCGGGCGCCCGCCGACCCGCTGGGTGGGGGAATCGGAGGTGACGAGCTCGGGATGCTCTGCCTCGATCTCGCGCAGCTCGCGCATGAGCGCGTCGTAGTCGTCGTCTCCGATCGTCGGGTCGTCGAGGACGTAGTAGCGGTGGTCGGCCTCGGCTATCTGCTCGCGGAGCTCGGCCGCGCGCTTGGCGGGCGCCGGGGTCACACGGGGCCTCCCCCGTCGCCGGTCCCCGCGGCGGCCGGCAACGCCGCGCCGAGAGCGGCCGCCAGGTCCTGCTCGCGGAGCGCGTCGATGCCCTCGACGTCGGTGAGGTCGAAGTGCACCGGGGTCACCGAGACGAACCCGCGGGCGACCGCAGTGAGATCGGTCCCTTCTTCGTCCACGTGCGTCGGCGCGAAGCCGTAGATCCGGTAGCGGCGCCGGCCGGAGGGATCCTCGTCGATTAGCTTCAGCTCGTCCTCGTAGACGCGCTTGCCCAGGCGCGTGATCTCCACGCCCTGTGGAGGCGCGCCGGGGCAGTTGACGTTCAGGAGCGTGCCCGGGCGAAGCTGTGCCTCGAGGGCGTTGCGGACGAGCTGGGCGCCGATCGCGGCGGCCGCCGCGAAGTCGAAACGCCGCCCGGGCAGGAACCCCATCTCCAGGGCAGCCGACTGCTGAGAGATCGCGATCGCCGGAATCCCGAGAACGATTCCCTCGAACGCCGCCGCCACGGTCCCCGAGTAGGTGATGTCGTCCCCCATGTTGGAGCCGTGGTTGATCCCCGAGACGATCAGCTCGGGACGGCCGCCCCCGAGTCCCAGGTCGGCGAACCGCACGCAGTCCACCGGCGTCCCGTCGGTGGCGTAGCCAACGGAGCCGTCGTCCATGCGGATTTCCTCCACCGCCAGCGGCGTGCGGGTGGTGATGCTGCGGGCGGTCGCGCTGCGGTTGGAGTCCGGCGCGATCACGACGACGTCCAGCCCGTCCACGTCACACAGCGCGCGATGCAGCGCCCGCAGGCCCTCGGCCTCGATGCCGTCGTCGTTGGTGATCAGGACCCGCGTGGCCATCCCTCCATGATTACGGTCGGCCGCCGCGATGGTCGGCTGACGGCGGGCTAGGAGGGGTCCTGCTTTTTGGCGGGTTTGGGCTCCTCGAGCTCCCGTGGGGGCGAGGACTCCTCCGCGGACGGATGCAGGCCGCGCACACCGTCGATCAAGGAGCGGATTCCACCCCCGAGTGAGCGGCCGGCCTGGGGCAGGCGCCGGCCGCCGACCAGCAGCAGCACCAGAATCGCGAGCAGGATCACCTCGAGCGGACCGACTGTCATCGCTCGCGATCGTACGCAACGGATGCGAGGTAGAGGCCCTGGGCAGGGGCGGTTTCGCCGGCCCGAGCGCGCGGCGCCCCGCCCAGGAGGGTCTCGAAGTCGTCGACCGCCCGCCGCCCGCCGCCGACCTCGAGCATCGTCCCCACGAGCACCCGCACCATGTTGCGCATGAACGCGTCGGCCGTGATCCAGAACTCCAGGGAGTCGCCGCGCCGCTCGTCGGCGAGCTCGTAAGAACGCCATTCCGCGGCGCTGACGTTGCGCTCGAAGCGAACGTGCTCGGTGTCGGTGGGCGTGAACGCGGTGAAGTCGTGGGTGCCGATCAACGCGTTGGCGCACCGGTCGAGCGAAGGGCGGTCGAGCGGATACGGCCAGTGAAGCGACCGGCCGCGCTCGAACGGGCTCTGCACCGGTGCGGCGACAATCCGGTAGCAATAGGTTCGTGCGCGGGCGTCGCGGCGGGCGTTGAAACCGTCGGGCGCCGGCTCGGCCCGCAGGACCGCGATCTCAGCCGGCAGGTTGGCGTTCAGGGCCCCGTCGAGCGAATCCGGGGCCGAGCCGCCGAACTCGAAGCTCGCGACCTGTCCCCAGGCATGCACGCCGGCGTCGGTGCGCCCCGCCACCGTCACCGTCACGGACTCGCGCAGGACGCGCTCGAGCGCAGCTTCGATCTCGTCCTGGACAGTTCGCAGGCCGGGTTGCGAAGCCCAGCCGCGAAAGGGGCCGCCGTCGTATGCGATGTCGAGGCGATACGCGGTCACGCCCGCGACCGCGCTCAGACGAGCTCGAGGAACACCATCTCCGTGGAGTCCGAGCGCCTTGGACCGAGCTTTACGATCCGGGTGTAGCCTCCCGGCCGCTCCGCGTAGCGCGGTGCGACCTCCTCGAAGAGCTTGTGCACGAGGAAGCGGTCGTGGCCCAGCTTCGACAGAGCCTGGCGGCGCGCATGCAGATCGCCCCGCTTGGCCAGGGTGATCAGCTTCTCGACGTCCGGCTTGACCGCCTTGGCCTTGGCCTGGCTCGTTTGGATCCGCTCGTGCTCGATCAGATCACGGCACAGGTTGCGCTTCAGCGCCTTGCGGTGCGCCGAGTCGCGGCTGAGCTTGTGGCGGGTCTTGCCGTGGCGCATGGCCGGATTATTCCGGGCGCAGCGACAATCCGAGCTGCGACAGGGCGTCGATGACCTCTTCGGTCGAGCGCCTGCCGAAGTTGGGAATGGCGTTGAGCTCCGACTCCGAGCGAACGACGAGGTCGCCGATGGTCTGGATACCGGCCCGCTTCAGGCAGTTGTAGGCGCGAACGCCGACGTCGAGCTCCTCGATCAGGCGGTCGTCGCCGCTCGACTGCGGCGCCGCGTCGAGAGCGCCGACGACATCACCGGCGCCGTTGCGGCTGGTGAGCTCGTCGACCCGGTCGGCGTCGGTGAAGATCGCCAAATTCTTGATCAGGATCTCGGCCGCCTCGCGAAGGGCCGCGCCGGGCTCGATCGAGCCGTCGGTCTCGATCTCCAGGGTCAGCTTGTCGAAGTCGGTCCGCTGCCCGACTCGCGCCGTGTCCACCGTGTAGGAGGTGCGGCGGATGGGCGAGAAAATCGAGTCGATCGGCACCACGCCTATCGGCTGATCCTCGGACTTGTTGACCTCGGCCGGCGAGTAGCCGCGTCCACGCCCGAGCGAGAGGTAGAGCTCCAGCTTGGTCCGCTTCTCGAGGGTCGCGATCGGAGCGTCGGGATTCAGGATCTCGACTCCGGCCGGCAGGTCGATGTCCTTCGCGGTGACCTCGCCGGGGCCTGTCGCCACCAGCGGGGCCTCGACCTCATCGGCGTCGGTGTGCATGCGCACGACGATGTCCTTGAGGTTCAGGACCAGGTCGGTGACGTCCTCCTTGACCCCGGGGATCGTCGAGAACTCGTGGGCCACGCCCTCGACCCGGACGCTCTTGATGGCCGCGCCGCCGAGCGACGAGAGAAGAACGCGGCGCAGGCTGTTGCCGAACGTATAGCCAAAGCCCTTGTCGAGCGGCTCGATCACGAACGACCCCTTGTTCTCCTGGACGTTCTCGCTGGAGATCTTCGGGTTTTGAAATTCGGGCAGGGTGGTCATCGATTCCTCTTCCGTGTCTGGGGTTTGCTTCGCGGCTCTACTTGGAGTAGAGCTCGACGATGAGCTGCTCGGAGACCGGCGTTGTGATCTCGCCGCGATCGGGAAGGCGCAGGACCTTCGCGGTCAGCGAGTCATGGTCGGCCTGAAGCCACGGCGGAACCACCGCGGTCAGCTCGGTGGCGCCGCGGACGACGTCCGCGGCCGTCGACGCCGCTGCGATTGTGATCACGTCGTCGGGTCGAACCTGATAGCTCGGGATGTTCACGCGCCGGCCGTTGACCTGCCAGTGGCCGTGGCTGACAAGTTGGCGCGCCTGGCGCCGCGAGGCGGCGAATCCAAGCCTGACCAGCACGTTGTCCAGGCGACGCTCCAAAAGGCGGAGAAGGTTCTCGCCGGTGACTCCCGGCTGCCGCGCGGCGCGGTCGTAGTAGTTTCGAAACTGTTTTTCGAGCAGCTGGTAGTAGCGGCGCGCCTTTTGCTTCTCACGCAGCTGCGTGCGGTACTCCGACTGGCGCATCCGGCCGCGGCCGTGCTCGCCCGGCGGGTAGCTGCGGCGCTCGACGCCGCACTTCTCTGTGAAGCACCGTGCGCCCTTGAGATAGAGCTTCTGGCCCTCGCGGCGGCACTGCTTGCACTGGGGGGAGGTATCGCGTGCCACGGTTAGACCCTCCGCCGCTTCCGGGGGCGACAGCCGTTGTGGGCCTGCGGGGTGACGTCCTTGACGGTCGTGACCTGAAGCCCGGCGGCCTGCAACGAGCGGATCGCCGTGTCGCGGCCAGAGCCGGCGCCCTTGGCGTGCACCTCGACGCGCTCGAGCCCGTGCTCCATGCCCTTGCGGGCGGCGGCGTCGGCGGTGACCTGCGCGGCGAACGGGGTCGACTTGCGCGAGCCCTTGAACCCGGCAGAGCCGGCGGACTCCCAGCAGATCACGTTTCCCTCGGTGTCGGTGATGGTCACGATCGTGTTGTTGAAGCTCGTCTTTACGTGCGCCACGCCGTAGGCGATGTTCTTCTTGACGCGGCGGCGCGTGCGGGTCTTGCCCTTGCGGGGAGCAGGCATCAGGCGATCCTCACTTCGCCGTCGGCGCCTTGCGCTTGCCCGCGATGCTCATGCGGCGCGGGCCCTTGCGCGTGCGTGCGTTGGTCTTGGTGCGCTGGCCGCGTGCCGGCATGCCACGGCGGTGCCGCATACCGCGGTAGGCGCCGATCTCGGAGAGCCGCTTGATGTTCTGCGAGCGCTCGCGGCGAAGGTCACCCTCGACCTCCAGCGATTCCACCGCCTCGCGGAGCTTGACCGTCTCTTCCTCGGTGAGATCCTTGACGTAGGTGTTCGGGTCGACCTTGGTCTTCTCGAGCACGTCGTTGGCGGTCGAGCGACCGACGCCATGGACGTAGGTGAGCCCGATCTCAACGCGCTTGTTGAGCGGAAGGTTGACGCCTGCGATGCGTGCCATCTAGCGAGTCCCTCCTAGCCCTGGCGCTGCTTGTGACGAGGATTCGAACAGATAACGAGCACGACGCCGCGCCGCCGGATGATCCGGCAGCGGTCGCACATGGGCTTTACGGACGCTCGTACTTTCATCGCCTATCGCTGGCAACGTATCCAATCGTTCTTCGAAGGGAGCCCGGGCGGCTCCATGAATCGAGCCGCGGGCACACAAAAACGGCCCAAAGGCCGACCGGGAAGTATAGCGCCAGGCGTGAACTGGGCAAAGCGGCCCATGAACGTCCCGGAGTCCACCTCATAGGGTGGAATTTGGGACGAACGTGCCTGGCGCAGTCCAGCCCTCGGGCCGGCGAAAGATCGCGGGCGCGAATCGGCAATCCCCGCCTCCCTCATCAGCCTCAGAGCGGCTCCGCGGAGCCCCAGCGCGCGGAAAAGAGCGCTACGCGTGCCCGACGATGATCCCCACGACCGCCACGAGGAAGCCCGCCAGCGTCACCTGGATCAACGACTGAGCGAGGGGAACGTCGAGGAAGCGCTTGCGCACGATGGCGATCACGATGAGCTCGCAGCCCACGACCGGGTAGGCGACGGCGAGCGCCGTGCCGACGTTGGAGATGAGGAAGGGCAGGGCGTGGGCGGTGCCGCCGATGAAGGTGGCGATGCCGGTGATGAGCCCACGCTGCAGCGAGCCGCCGCGGCCGGTGATCTCACCGTCGTCGGAAAGTCCTTCGGAGATGCCCATGCTGATCGCCGCGCCGAGGCCGGCGGCCAGGCCGATGAGCAGGGCAGCGCGCGAGCCGGAGATATAGGCGGCGGCAAAAATCGGCGCGAGGGTCGAGACCGTGCCGTCGATCAGGCCGATCAGGCCCGGCTGCACGACCTGGAGCAGCCGCTGCTGCGCGGTTGCGCCACTCCACCTCTCGAGAACCGACTCGACCATAACGTTATTATTGCAAATGAATTACAGTTAGGAGTGCCTTATGATAAGTTAGGGCACCCGAACTTCTCCAGTTGCCCATGGCGCACGCTACGAAAAGCAGAGGACGAGACCTCGCCGAGACGCTCCACGAGCACGGCTACCGCGCGACCTCGCAGCGGATCGTGATCGCCGAGGAGCTCGAGCGCCTGGATCGCCACCTGAGCGCCGAGGAGGTCCACGCGGCCGTCGCGGACCGGATTCCCAACGTCTCGCTGCCGACGGTCTACGCCACGCTCGAGGTGCTCGAGGAGTGCGGCGTCGTGCGCAGGATCGCGGCCGGGCGAGAGCGGGCCCTTTTCGATGCCGGCGACCCCTCGCATCACCACATGGTCTGCCGGCGCTGCGGGCGCGTAGAGGACCTGACGGCGCCCGCCAAGCTCTCCCCCGCCCTCACCGCCGCCGCCGACCATGGCTTCCAGGCGGACGGAGCCGAGGTCGTGGTTCGCGGGCTCTGCTCGAGCTGCGCCTCGTGCTGAGCGCGATTACCAGACGCCTGGGATGAGCCGCTTGCGGCTCGCCGCGTAGCGCTCGTAGGGCTCCCCCAGCTCGCGACGGAGCATGCGCTCCTCGCTGAGCATCCGGAGGGTGAACGCCACGAACGTGGTGCCGAAGCAGAGCACCAGCGAGAGCCAGTTGCCCAGCATGAGGCCGATCCCGAGCATCGTCGCGACGAGCCCTGTGTAGCTCGGGTGGCGAACGTACGCGTAGGGGCCCGAGTCGATGACCGGCTGGTCCTCCACCGTCGTCAGCGTCTTCGTGAAGTAGCGCCCGAGCGTGCGGATCGACCAGACACGGAAGCTGAACCCCGCCCAGGCGATGGCGAAACCGATGACCACGGGCCACATCCTCCCGCCGGGGGTATCGAGGTCATGTGCGGCCGGCGCCAGCCAGATTGCCGCGGTCACGCCGGCGCCGACAGCGAGGTGAAGCGGCAGCTGCGCCCGGTCCTTGGCCGCCGCGGCCTCGACGTGGCGAGTCGCTGACAGAACCAGGTCATAGCCGAGCGTGACCGCCACCGTGGTCCAGAAGGCGACGGCCGCCCACGTGTCGTGTAGGACAGCGGGGCGCACGGGCCCGAGGCTATTTCAGATTCTTTGTGACCGAGACCGTCTGCTGGAAAGTCGGGCGGTTCTGGAAGATCATCTCGGGTGTCGAGATCCCCGAAGCATGAGTGGCGCGGTCCTTGTCCCAGCAGGCGGGGTTTGGATCGCCGGCGCAAGCGCCGAATCCGTACTCCTCGGCGGGCGTGACCTTGCTGGCGTCGAGGAGCGACGCACGCAGGGCCTTGCGGCATTTCGCCTTCGAGCCGTTCCCGCAATAACCACGGCTGTATGGGGCCGTGGGCGCGCGCCCGTAGATGTCACGCAGGTCCTTGGAGACGTATCCGTACCAGCCGTCGGAGAAGGACGGATAGCTGGAGGGCGCCCTGCCGCCGGGGGCGCCGAGGCCGATCATGCCCTGGGTCTGCTCGTAGAGCTTTTTGCCCAACGTGGGCTGGAACTCGGCCGCGACCAGTCGCGGCCACCACGCGTCCATGAGCGTGATCGCCGGCGTGAACTCGTCGACCCCGTCCTTGTTCAAATCGCGGCGATGACCGCCCGCCTTCTGCCACTGGCGTAGGGACGCGATGGCGGCCTTGAGATCCGGGTCGCTGGGATGGCCGAGGGCGCGCAGCAGGATCGGCAGAAGCTTGACGGCGCGGACGTCCTCGGTCGCCGGTTCCTCCATCGCCTGGACGAGCTGGGGCAGCGAGATCTTCTTCGAGCCGCGGATGTCGCGGCGGATGCGGTCGGCAATCATCTGCTGGCGATAGATCGGACCGAACCCGTACTGATCGTCGGCCGCGGACCACCCTGGCGCCTGCTTGTTGTTCCAGCTGACGACGTAGGGCTGGTCGACCACGTGCGGGAGGTGTGCCTGCCCGAGCCAGTCGGCCTCACGCGTGGCTGGGTCGTAGCCCTTCCAGTCGAACTTGCCGGTGCCCATGATCGGGAAGTCCGGAGACGTTCCCGGAGCGCGCTGCGGGTACCAGCCAGTCAGCTGGTAGGCGGTGTGGCGGGAGTCGAGATAGGACCAGTTGAAGGCGAAGTTCATGAACTTCGCGGCCTTGCGGAACGACTTGACGCCGCCGCGCATGAACTTCGGGTTGTTCATGTCCCGGAAGAAGAGCGCCGAGTCGGCCTCGTGGCCGTAGGTGCTGCGGGCCGAGACGAAGGCGACCTTCTTGCCGTGCACCTTGCCGCGCGCGTAGACGATGCCGTGGACCGTGCGGTAGGCCGTCAGCGTCTCGGAGCCGGGCGGCGTCATGTCAACCGCGTTCGGGGTCCAATGATTGGTCCGAACGAGCTTGTCCATCGCCAGGCATTGACCCTGGTAGCGGTAGTGGAAGGCGTCCTTGCAGAGGACCTCGGCGAAGGTGTCGACATTGTCGGAGGTCGCCGTGGTGGCGCTCCAGGAGTAGTCGCGTCCGTGGCCCAGGAGGATGTAGAGCCCGACACCGGGGAACGTGGCGCCGCGGGCGTCGATGCCAGGCCCGTGCAGGTCCTCCTCCATCAGGATCTGCGGCTGGTAGTACCCCACCTGCGGGCCGAGTACCCCGATCGGATGGCCGGTCTTCGACTCCGCCGCGTTAATGAGCTCCCAGTTCGAAGCGTGTCCCGGGCTCTTCATGGCGCGCCTCAGGTCGGCGCCGATGTGGGAGAAGTCGTAGGGGCCGGTGGAGCTCGGAGCCGCCGCGGGGGCGGCCGCCGGTGCGGTCTTTGACGCAACCGGGGCGTTCGTGACCGAGCCGGGGTCGGGCATCGCGAGGCCGCGCCTCGCGAACGGGCTGTTCGTCTCGTAGGGGAAGCGCTTGCCGATCACGGTCGTCGGCGCCTCGGGATCGTTGTGCTCGCGGAAGTCCTGCCAGGCCTTGCGGCCCGCGCGCTTGCCGAACTTCTTCACAAACGCCTGCTCGAGCTGCGCCGAGCGCAGCTCGGAGCCGCCGCCGCGGCCGAAGATGCCGCCGATCAGCGAAGCCTCGGCCAGGGTGTCGGTGACCGTCCAGGGCTGAGGCAGCTTGCCCAGCGCCGCGTACTCGGCGGGAAGAAGGGTGGGGCTGGTCGTCTTGGCAGCCGTGATGTAGGCGTTGATCCCGGCGACGTAGCTGGTGACGTCCTTTTGAAGCTCGACGCCCTTTTGCCCGTAGAACTTCGGCGCGTCGTCGAACTGCTTTTGAAGCTCGGCCTCGGTGTACGGGGCGGCGGCCCACTGGCCCTCGTCCATCGCCCGGTTCGACGGCGAGCCGCCCACGAAGCTGGAGAGCTCGGCCTTGCCTGTGTGGCGCAGGATGTCCATGAGGAAGAGGCGATCCTGGGCATTCGCGTAGCCGGCGCCGAACATCGTGTCGGCGCGCGTGACGCCGTAGACGTGCGGGATCCCGAACCCCTCGTCGCGCACGATGGTCACCCCGGGCTTGGGCGTGATCGTCGACTCGACATGGTTGGCCTGGACGCCGAAGGTCGCGTCCTTGTAGTACTGCTTGACGTCGGCCATCCCGAAGTCCGGGCTGGCGCTCGCGTACATGAGCCCCTCGTACAGGGGCTGCTGGTCGTTCCAATGCGGGGGGAGGGCGCTGGAGTCGAGGAGGTTCGCGGCGAGCTGCGCCGCGTTGTCGGTGCCGTTCTCGCCGATCGGCAGGACGTTGCGAAAGCCGCCGGCATCGTGCCTTCCGTAGGGCGCGGGGTCGCCCGCAGCCAGCGCCGGCGTCGCGGTCAGGGCGCCGGCGCCCAGCGCCAGCGCCACGATCAGCCTGATTCGATTCGCTTCACCCATACCGGCCGTGGGACGGCCCCCGGCGGTCGGGATTCTGGCACGCCGGCTCTGCCCTTGTGCCGGTTGCGCCCCCCGGGCGGGGGAGCTAGGCCTCTGGCATGTCGACGCGGACGCCCGCGTCGTCCTGTTCGGGCCCCGATCCGCTGGCGCCGGTCGGCGCACCCTCCGGGCGCCGGCCGTGACCGTTTTGGGTTGCGTCGATCTCGTCGGGATCGCGCTTGTAGGGACCTGGCTTCGGACGCGGCTTGCCGCCGGGAAACGCCAGGCGCAGGATGGTGCGCTGCACCGAGCCCAGCTGCTTTCCGAACGGCCCGGTGTTGTAGGGCAGCTCGTAGCGCTCGCAGATCTCCTTTACCTGCGGGGCGATCTCGGCGTACCGCGTCGACGGCATGTCCGGGAAGAGGTGGTGCTCCACCTGGTAGCCGAGGTTGCCCGAGGCGACGTGGAAGAACGCGCTGCCCTCGATGTTCGCCGCTCCGCAGAGCTGGCGGACGTACCAGCCGCCCCGCGACTCGTCCTCGGCCTCTTCCTGGCTGAAGGTGTAGGTCTGGTCGGGAAAGTGGCCGCAGAAGATGATCGCGTAGGACCAGACGTTGCGTACCGCATTGGCCGTGAAGTTGGCCTTCTGCGTTGCGCGGAACGTTCGCCAGCCCCGCTCCAGGGCGTCGCGGCCGACGGCCTCCCACTTGCGCTTGCGCCGGAACCGGCTGTTGGCGGCCTCCACGGCGCCCGAGGCCAGTCCCGAGATCAGCGGCCAGGCCACATAGTCCTTGACGATCTGGCTGCGTGCCTTGCCGGCGATGCCCTTGACCTCCCGCTTGATCTGGTCCTTGGACTTCTCGCCGGAGCGAATCGCGTCGAAGTCGAGGTCGTGAAAGGCCACGCCCCACTCGAAGGCCGCGGCAAGCAGCAGGTTGTAGAGCGGCTGGAAGAGGTAGACCGGATGCCAGCGCTGGTGCGGGTCGATCCGCATGATCTCGTAGCCCAGGTCCTTGTCCTTGCCGCGGATGTTGGTGAAGGTGTGGTGGACGTAGTTGTGGGAGTGCTTCCAGGCCTCGGAAGTCGAGGCGGTGTCCCAATCCCAGGTGGACGAGTTGATGTAGGGATCGTTCATCCAGTCCCACTGGCCGTGCAGGACGTTGTGCCCGATCTCCATGTTCTCGAGAATCTTCGACGCCGACAGGCTGGCGGTGCCCATCACCCATGGCAGCTTGTACTCGGACGCCAGCAGCCACACCCGGCTCATTACGAGCAGGCGCCGGTGCATCTCGATCATCGACTCGATGTAGCGGCGGTCGCGCTCGCCGAGGTCCTCGTAGACCTGGTCGTGGATGGCGTCGAATTCACGCCCGAGCTCGTCGATCTGCTCCTGGCTCAGGTGCGCGAGCGGGCTCTCGACGTCCGCATCGATCGTCTGGTCATGCTTGGTTTCGGTGGCTGGGGTCACTGGTTGGTCCTCCTCGGAGGTTGGGGTCAAAGCTCGATCTCGATGTCGCCCTCGGGGGCGTTGACGCAGGTCCTCACCATCTCGCCCTCCTGGCCGGAGACTTCGCCGGTGCGGAGGTCGCGGATCCGCCCGGAGCACAGCTTGCCGACGCAGGTGTGGCAGATGCCCATGCGACAGCCGAAGGGAAGGGTGGCTCCGGCATCCTCGCCGGCGACGAGGATCGGAGTGCCGCCGTCGGAGTTGGCTTCGATGTCGCTCTTCAAAAAGCGGATCGCGCCGCCCTCCCCCTCGCTCGAGTCGCCGCCGATGATTGGCTGGAAGCGCTCGAGGTTCAGCCGGTCGGGGTCGCCGTCGGACTCCCAGCGCGCGATCAACGCGTCGAGGAGCTCGGCGGGGCCACTGACGAAGGCGTCGCGCTCGCGCCAGTCGGGGCAGAGCTCGTCGAGATGGTCCGGGGCGAATCGGCCCATCTCACCAGTGAGCTGGCGGTGCAGGCGAAAGCCCCCGCGACGATCCTCGATCTCGGCGAGCTGCTCGCCGAAGATCACGTCGCTGACGGTGCGAGCAGAGTGGATGTGGACGACGTCGTCGAGCGCGTCGCAACGATCGAGGCTTCGCAGCATGCTCATGATCGGGGTGATTCCGGAGCCGGCGCTGATGAAGAGGAACTTCTCGGGCAGGGGGTCGGGCAGGACGAAGGTCCCCTCCACGCCCCCCAGGCGAACGATCTCGCCGGGATGCGCCTGCTTGACGAAGTAGGGAGAGACCTTGCCTTCGTCGACCAGCTTCGGAGTGATGGAGATGCAGCCGTCGGGGCGACCGGGATCCGAGGTGAGCGAGTAGGCGCGCCAGTGGTGGACGCCATTGACCACGACGCCGATGCGCAGGTATTGGCCAGGCTCATGGCCCTCCCACTCATAGCCGGGCTTGATGAAGACCGTGGCGGCGTCCTCGGTCTCGCGCTGGATCCGCATGATGCGGCCGCGTAACTCGCGCGTCGACCAGAGGGGGTTGATGAGCTCGAGGTAGTCATCGGGGAGTAGCGGCGTGAACAGCGAGCGAACAGCGCGCAGAGCACGCGCCTGCAGGGGCGGGACCTTTGGGGGAGCGCCGCGTTCAGCCATCGGAGGGGTAGGGTAGAGTGAAAATGAGAACGTGTGTCAACTTCCCGTTCTCATGCCGGTCAAACACGGCGCCGATACGAACCCATGGCAACCCGCACCCCCCCACTCCGAGAGACCCGCGAGCGCGAGCTCGTCGCCGCGACGCGCGCCCTCTTCGACGAGCGCGGCGTCCAGGAGGCAGGCGTGGAGGAAATCGCGCAGGCGGCGGGTATCGCGCGTGGCCTCATCTACCGCCATTTCTCCTCGCGAGACGAGCTCTACGTCCTCACGGTCACCGACTACCTGGGTGAGCTGGCCGGCGAGCTCGAGGCCGCGGTCGCCGACGCGCGGTCGCCGACCCGCCAGCTCGAGCGCTGCATCGAGGCCTACGCGGGCTATTGCCAGCGCTATCCCGCGTTTCTGGACGCCTCCCTAGCCTTGATGCGGGGGCCGGCTCGCGAGCTCTACCAAACGGTCTCAGAGTCCGTCTGGCTTCGCCTCGGCCAGGGCATGGCCCGCTGCCTCTACTGCCTGGCGTCGGTGCTGCGCCACGGCGTCGAGAGCGGCGACTTCGAGGTCGCCGACACCGACTACATGGCCAACGCGCTGTGGACCCAGGCCCTCGGCGTCATGCACCTTGCCCGCATCGGCGTGGGCGTTCGCCAGGCCGCTCCTGGCGTCCCGGAGCTCTTCAAGGTCGAGGCGGACGAGGTCGTGCGCACCTGCGTCACGACTGCACTCGCCGCGGTGGGCGCCGGGAACTGAGGACGCACCGCGCCGTCTGAGCCGGGCGTCTTCCGGGTATCCCAGCGTTTACCCGATTAGCAAGGAGAGGCCATGGAAAGCCACGACGAAGACAGCCAGAGCGAGCAGGCCGAGGAGAGCGCGAACGAGGACGAGGGCATCGACACGGGCATCGCCTCCCCCGAGCCCGCCACGCTTCCCTCAGACGCCGAGCGCGAGTCCGCAGATGACGGCGGCGACGATGAGGGGTCAGATGACTCGGACGACGGCGGCGGATCAGACGACTCGGGCGACAGCAAGGAGCCGGACGACTCCGACGACGGCAACGAGTCGGAGGACGCGGACGGAGCCTAGATCTACTCGTTCCACGGAGTCAGGACCCTCGGCCCTGACTCCGTGACCGCGACCGTGAACTCGAAATGGGCGGCCAGCGAGTCGTCGCTTGAGTAGACGGCCCAGCCGTCCTCGCCGACCTTCACTTCGGGGCGGCCCGCGTTCACCATCGGCTCGATCGCAAAGACCATTCCGGGCTCGAGCTCGGGTCCGCGGCCGGGCTCGCCGAAGTTGGGGATCTGCGGGTCCTCGTGCATGTCGCGGCCGACGCCGTGGCCGACGAGGGTGCGGATGATTGAAAGGCCCTCCGCCTCGACGCTGCGCTGGATCGCCGCCGAGATGTCGCCCAGGTGATTGCCTGGCCTGGCCTTTGCGACGCCGGCGTGGAGCGCCGCCTCGGTGACGTCCATCAGCTTCTGCGCTTCGAGGCTCGGCGAGCCGATCGACACGGTGATCGCTGCGTCGGCGACCCATCCGTCCTTGGTGACGCCCACATCCAGCGAGATGAGGTCGCCGCGCTCGAGCGCGCGGGCATCAGGAATGCCGTGCACCACCATCGAGTTGGGTGAGGCGCAGATGGACGCCGGGAATCCTCGGTAGCCGAGAAAGGAGGGCTCGGCGCCCTGAGAGGCGATGAAGCGCTCGGCCGCCTCGTCGAGATCGAGGGTCGTGACGCCGGGCCGGCACTTCGACCGCAGCATCTTCAGACACCGGGCCTGGATGCGCCCTGCAGCGGCCATCTGCTCGACCTGCTCGGGAGTCTTCAAGATGATGCCGCCGCGGTACATGGTGCCTTGCCTCAGGCTTCCTCTTCCATACGCAGGGTCGCGAGGATCCCGCGGATGTGCCCGGCCACCTCGTCGGGAGCCTGCGCCCCATCGACGCGCTGAAGCAGGCCGTGCCCGTCGTAGTAGGAGACGAGCGGCTCGGTCTTCTCGTGGTACTGGGTGAGGCGGTGGCGGATCACGTCCGGCTTGTCGTCGTCGCGAACGACCAACGCGGCGCCGCAGACGTCGCAAACTCCCTCTTTTGAGGGCGGGTCGAACTCCGCGTGGAAAACGTGGCCCTCCTTGACGCAGGTCCGCCGGCCGCCCAGGCGCCGCACCACCTCGTCGTCATCGACGTCGATGAGGATGACGCCGGTGAGGCTGCGGCCGAGCTCAGAGAGCTTCGAATCGAGGGCCTCGGCCTGGGTGCGGGTGCGGGGGAAGCCGTCGAGAATGAAGCCGTCCGTAGATTCTGGATCGTCGACCTTCTCGGCGATGACGCCGACGACCACGTCGTCGGGCACGAGATCGCCCCGGTCCATGTACTCCTGCGCCGTGCGTCCAAGCTCCGTGCCGTCGCGTACGGCGGCGCGCAGGATGTCGCCGGTCGCGTAGTAGGGAAGCTCGAAGTCCTCCTGCAGCAGCTCGCCCTGGGTTCCCTTGCCGGAACCAGGAGGGCCGAGGAGGACGAGGTTGAGCTCAGACATGGACGAGAGGGCGACTGCCCCGGGACCTACTTGAGGAAACCTTCGTAGTTGCGCATCATCAGCTGCGCCTCGAGCTGCTTCACGGTATCCAGCGCCACGCCGATCACGATGAGGATCGACGTGCCGCCGAAGAAGAAGTTCGCTGAGGTCTGGCTGATCAGGATCGTCGGCAGCGCGGCCACGGCCCCGAGGTAGATCGCCCCGGGGAAGGTGAGCCTCGACAGGATCCGGTCGAGGTATTCGGCGGTAGGTCGTCCGGGTCTCACTCCGGGGATGAAGCCCCCGTACTTCTTCAGGTTGTCTGCCTGATCGACCGGGTTGAAGGTCACCGCCGTATAGAAGTAGGTGAAGATCACGATGAAGAACACCTCGCCCGCCACGTAGGCCCACCTCCCCGGGCTGAAGAACGCGGCGAAGTCGAGGGCGGCGTTGGTGTTGAGAAGCTGGCCGATCGTCGGCGGGAAGGCCATGATCGACGCGGCGAAGATCACCGGGATCACCCCTGCCATGTTGACCCGAAGCGGCAGATAGGTCGAGCCACCGGTGGTCATCCTCCGGCCAACGACCCGCTTTGCGTACTGCACCGGGATCCGCCTCTGTCCCTCCTGGACGAAGACGATGCCGACGATCACCGCAAGAGCGATGAACGGCATCATCACCACGAAGACCTGATCGGGGTTGGTCCACCAGGCCTGGATCCCGCTGGGGATCCGCGATGCGATCGACGCGAAGATCATCAGCGAGATGCCGTTGCCCACGCCGCGCTGCGTGATGAGCTCGCCCAGCCACATGAGGAGGGTGGTCCCGGCCGTCAGCGCGATGACGATCAAGAAGACCTTGCCGAACGTGAGGGTCCCGACGACGCTCTGGCCGGTAGAGCCCGTGAACGACTTGAACAGGAAGACGTAGCCGATCGACTGAGCGAAGGCCAAGATCACCGTGAGGTAGCGCGTGTACTGGGTGATCTTCTGCTGGCCGACCTCGCCCTCCTTCTGGAGGCGCTCCAGCGACGGCACCACCACCGTCATCAGCTGCAGGATGATCGAGGCGGTGATGTAGGGCATGATCCCCAGCGCGAACAGGGAGAGCCGCGAGAGGCTGCCGCCGGAAAAGAGGTTGAGGAAGCCGAGGATGTTGTTGCCGGCGAAGTTGCCCTCGATGTCCTTGACCGTGTTGATGTCGATGCCGGGCGACGGGATGTAGGCGCCGAGCCGGTAGAGCAGCAGCATCGCGGCGGTGAAAAGGATCTTGTTGCGCAACTCGGGGATCCGAAGCGAGTTGGCGAGCGTCTGCAACATGGTCATCCGGCGATCACCTCACAGGTGCCTCCCGCGCCCTCGATCTTCTCGCGGGCGCTGGCGCTGAAGGCGTGGGCCCGGACCGTCAGCTTCTTGGAGATCTCGCCGCGGCCGAGGACCTTCACCGGATGGCGGCGAGTAGCCAGGCCGGCGTCGCGAAGCGACTCGGGGGTCACCTCGCCGCCGGCGTCGAAGCGGGCCTCCAGGTCGGAGACGTTGACCGGCTGCGTGTGGGTGCGGAAAGGCTCGAAGGGCATCGACGTCTTCTTCGTCGGCCCGCGGAGCTTTCGCGTGCGCATGTGGATCGGGTTCTGCCCGCCCTCGTAGCCCGCCTTGCGCTTCGAGCCCGAGCGCGATCCCGCGCCCTTGTGGCCGCGACCGGATGTCTTGCCCGTGCCCGAGCCCTTGCCGCGACCGAGCCGCTTACGCGGATGTCGAGAGCCCGGCTTGGGACCCAAGTTGTGAAGGCCGATCTCGTCGGCCATCAGGACTCCTTGCCGGTGGTGACCTCAACGAGGTGGTCGACCACGCGGATCATGCCCCTCAGGTTGGGGCTGTCGTCGAAGCTTGCCGTTCTGCCGATGCTTCCGAGCTTCAGCGAGCGCAGGGTGTCGCGCTGGCGGCCGCTGGTGTGGACGGCAGAGCGGACCTGCTTGATGGTCACCTCAGCCATCGGATGCCTCGCTTACCGGTTCTTCCGGAATAACTCCGCCGACATCCTCCGAGGGAGCGTCAGCGACCGGTGATCCCGGCTCTGCCGGGATTCGTCCGGTGTCGGCGGGTTCAGGCTCTGACGGGGGAAGTCCTTCGGCCGCATCTTCCGCGACTTCGTCGCTAGCCCCATTCAGCGTCGTGGCTGACTTTGCCTCCTCGATTCCCAGCACCTGCCTGATCGAGAGGCCGCGAAGCTTCGCGACGTCCTCGGGCCGGCGAAGGCTGACGAGGCCCTGCATGGTGGCCTTGACGAGGTTGATCGGGTTTTGGGTTCCGATGCTCTTGGAGAGCACATCGCGAATCCCGGCGAGCTCGAGCACGGCGCGCACCCCACCGCCGGCGATGACGCCTGTACCGGGGCTGGCCGGGCGCAGGACCACGTGGCCGGCGCCGTAGCGACCGATGATGCGATGCGGGATCGTCTGCCCGTACTTGGGGACGCGGACGAGGCTCTTGCGGGCGTCCTCGACGGCCTTCTGGATCGCCAGCGGGACCTCGCGGGCCTTGCCGTAGCCGATCCCGACGACCGAGCTCTCATCGCCGACGGCGACGAGGGCGGTGAATGAGAACCGGCGGCCGCCCTTGACGACCTTGGCGACGCGGTTGATCTCGATCACCCGCTCGGCCAAGTCGAGTCCCTGGGGACTGACGGTTGGTGTGTCTGAGATGTTCATCGATAAGCCTCGTGCCTGAAAGTAGCGGTTTGGATCAAAACCGCAGACCGCCCTCGCGGGCGCCGTCGGCGAGGGCGCGGACGCGCCCGTGGTAGCGATAGCCACTCCGGTCGAAGACGCATTCGGAGACGCCGGCCTTCTTGGCGCGCTCGGCGAGCAGCTCGCCCGCCTTCTTGGCCTGGTCAAGCGGGCCGAGCTTGCGCAGATCCGCCTCGGTCCAGGCGACGTGCGCCACGGTAATGGCGCGCTCGTCGTCGATCAGCTGCGCCGAGATCCCGCGGTTGGAGCGAAACACCGAGAGGCGCGGCCGCTCGGCGCTGCCACGCACGCGGGCGCGCACCCGGCGGCGGCGGCGGAGGCGCTGCTGCGGCTTCGTGAGAACAGCCATCGCGCTTAGGCCCTCTTGCCGACCTTGCGGCGGACCTGCTCGTCGGCGTAGCGGATGCCCTTGCCCTTGTAGGGCTCGGGAGGACGGACCCTGCGGATGCGGGCCGCCATCTCGCCCACGAGCTGCTTGTCGATTCCCCGCACGATGACCTGGGTGGGCTGCGGAACGTCGAACTCGATCCCGTCCGGAGCCGGCATCGAAACCGTGTGGGAGTAGCCGACGCTGAGCTCCAGGGCCTTGCCCTGAAGGCGGGCACGATAACCCACTCCCTGGATCTCCAGGCGCTTCTCGTAGCCATTGGTGACGCCCTCGACCATGTTCGCGACCAGCGAGCGGGTGAGCCCGTGAAGCGCACGATGTGGGCCGCGGTCGGTCGGCCGGGTGACGGTGAGGACGCCGTCGTCCTCGGCAATCGTCATGTCAGGGCTGATCTCCTGGTGGAGCTCGCCCTTCGGCCCCTTGACCGAAACGGACCCACGGGCGAGCTCGACGGTCACGCCGTCGGGCACGGGGATGGGCTTGCGGCCGATGCGACTCATGAGCTTCGGATCACCATATGTAGGCGACAACCTCGCCGCCCACGCCCTTGGATTTCGCCTCATGGCCGGTCATGACGCCGACCGACGTGGAGAGGATCGCGGTCCCCATTCCGCCCATCACCCGCGGCACCTGGCCGTGGTTGACGTAGCGGCGCCTGCCGGGTCGCGAGACGCGCTGAATCCCCGTGATCACGGGCTGGCGCGCCTCCGTGTAGCGAAGCTGGACGCGCACGACCTCGCCGACGGCCGTCGGCTCGACGTTGTAGCCGGAGATGTATCCCTGCTCGGTGAGGATGCGCGAGATCTCCACCTTCAGGCGTGAGGCGGGGATCTCAACCTCCGTCTTATCCGCGGCCAGGCCGTTGCGAACGCGGGTGAGGTAGTCGGCTATCGGATCGGTGAGCACTCGTTCTCCTCGGCTACCAGCTCGACTTGGTCATGCCCGGCACGTAGCCCTGATGGGCGGCCTTGCGCAGGCACAGCCGGCAGAGGCCGAACTTGCGGTAGTAGGCGCGTGGGCGCCCGCATTGACGGCAGCGGTTGTAGCCGCGGGTCTTGTACTTCGGCACGCGCTGCTGCTTGACGATGCTGGATGTCTTTGCCATTCGATCCTTCGCTACTCGGTTGCTTCGTCGCTGGACTCGGTCTCGGCGGCGGGGCGCTCGCCACCGTCGCCCTCCTCGCCCTCTTCGCCCTCTTCGGGGCGCTCGGGCTTGGCGTAGGCCTCGGGGTTCTCGGCCTTGAGCTGCTCGAGAGCAGTCGCCTCGGCCACGGCGCGGGCACGCGCCTCTTCCTTGCGACGCTCTTCCTCGACGTCCTCTTCCTCCTCGACGGCGACTCCGGGCCGGTGGTCTTGGGAGAAGGGCATCCCGAGCGCTAGCAGGAGCTCGAAGGCCTCCTCGTCGGTGGCCGCGGTCGTCGTGATCGTGACGTCGAGCCCCCGCGTCTGGTCGATCGAGTCGTAGTCGATCTCGGGGAAGATCAGCTGCTCGCGTACGCCCATCGAGAAGTTGCCGCGCCCGTCGAAGGCGCGCGCGTTGAGCCCGCGGAAGTCGCGGATGCGGGGGATCGCGATGGAGATCAGGCGGTCGAGGAACTCCCACATACGGGCGCCGCGCAGAGTGACGGCGACGCCCACCGGCATCCCGTCGCGCACCTTGAAGTTGGCGATCGACTTACGGGCGCGGCGCACGTTGGGACGCTGCCCGGCGATGATCCCGAGCTGCTCCGTGGCAGCCTCGAGCACCGGCGTCGACTGCTTCGCGTCGCCTACGCCCATGTTGAGGGTGATCTTCTCCAGCGTCGGAACCTGCATGCGGCTGGAGTAGCCGAACCTCGAGGTCAGCTGCTCGACGACTTCCGCCTGATAGCGCTCGCGAAGCCGGGGCGGCGGGGCCGCCTGCTGTGCTTCTGTGACCGTTGCTTCCATCAGCGGTGTCTCTATTCGAAGTTCTTTCCGGTGCGCTTGCCGAAGCGCACCCGCTTGCCGCCCTCGACGCGAACGCCGACGCGGGTGGGCTTGTTGTCGGACGGGTCGAGCAGCATCACGTTGGACGCGTGGATCGGTCCTTCCTTCTCGATGATCCCTGCGACCTCGGTGGCCTTCTGGGTGTCCTTGACCGATCGGGGGCGCTGGTGGCGCTTGATCATGTTGAGACCCTCGACGTAGACGCGGCCCTTGCCCGGCTCGGTGCGCAGCACCCGGCCCGTCTTGCCCTTCTCCTTGCCGGAGATGACCACCACGCTGTCGCCCTCGCGGACCCTCATTCCCTTCGACATCAGAGAACCTCTCCTGCCGGAGGGGCAATGTTCGTTTCGCGCAAAGCGCTCACCAACATCACAGGACCTCCGGGGCCAGGGAGACGATGCGCATGAAATTGCGGTCGCGAAGCTCGCGGGCGACGGGGCCGAAGATGCGAGTTCCACGCGGAGCGCCAGTCGCGTCGATGAGAACGGCCGCGTTCTCGTCGAAGGCGATGTAAGTGCCGTCGCGGCGGCTGAGTTGCTTGCGGGTGCGAACGACGACGGCCTCGACGACCTCGCCCTTGCGCACCCCGCCGTGCGGGGTCGCCTGCTTCACGGTCGCGGTGATCACGTCGCCCACGCCGGCGTAGCGGCGATGTGACCCGCCCTTCACGCGGATGCAGAGGATCTCGCGCGCGCCCGAGTTGTCGGCCACCTTGAGCCGCGATTCCTGCTGGATCATGGAGGGTTCACCTGGCCCTCTCCACGATCTCGAGCAGGCGCCAGCGCTTGAGGCGTGACAGCGGCCGGCACTCGACGACGCGGACCGTGTCGCCCTCGTTCGCCTCGTTGCGCTCGTCGTGCACGTGCACGGTGTTGGAGCGGCGGATGACCTTCTCGTAGGTGGGGTGGCGGCGGCTGATCTCGACCCGAACGGTGATCGTCTTATCGGGCTTGGCCGACACCACCGTTCCCTGGCGAACCTTGGGTGCTCCGGCGTCGCGCTCGGCGGGCGGGGTGCCCTCGGCACGCTCGCCGCCGTGGCGCTCGCGGGCACGGGCGCGGTAGCGGCTGCGTGAAGCTGCCTTGGCGCGGCGGGTTGCCTTGCGCTCCGCGGCTCGCTCCTCACCGGAGCGCTGCTCGTGCGTTTCGCCGGTGTGCTCGGAGCGGGCACGCTTGCGAAGCTCCTTCGGGCCAAGGGCCTCTTCGGGCTCGGCGGGGGCCTCGGCGGCTGGTGCCGCGGCGGGGGCCGCTTCCGCCGCCGGCTCCTCAGCGGGGGGCTCTTCGACCTTGGCGGCGGGCTCCTCGTCGACTGAGGGGTCAGACCCCTCCTCGGCGGCAGGCTCGGACGTTTCCTCGGGCACGGGGTCAGACCCCGCCGGGGGTGCTTCCGGCGCCTCGTCGGTTGTCTCGTTCGTTTCTTCTTCAGCCATGAGTGGCTAGTTCCTCAGTTCCTTGTCGAGATCGATGCCGCGCTGGCGCGCGATCGTCATCAGGCGAGCGATGTCGCGCCTCGATCCACCGAGTCCAGTGGTGTTCTCCAGCTCCCCGGTGGCGTGGCGGAAGCGGAGGTTGAAGGCTTCCTTGCGGGCTTCCTTGAGCGCCTCCACGAGATCGTGATCGCCGAGCGCATGTGCGTCTGCCGGCTTCACTGCGCAGTTCCCTCGCGGGTGACGAACTTGGTCTTGATCGGCAGCTTGTGTCCGGCGAGGGCGATCGCCTCCTTGGCTAGCTCCTCGGGCACGCCGGCGAGCTCGAACATGACCTTGCCGGGCTTGACCACGGCGACCCAACCCTCGGGATTGCCCTTGCCGGAGCCCATGCGGGTCTCGGCCGGCTTCTTCGTGACCGGCTTGTCGGGGAAGACGTTGATCCACACCTTCCCGCCGCGCTTGATCTTGCGGGTCATCGCCACACGGGCGGCCTCGATCTGGCGGTTGGTGATCCAGCCGCGCTCCAGCGCCTTCAGCCCGTACTCGCCGAAAGCCACGCGGCTGCCGCCCTTGGTGTAACCGCGACGGCGACCACGATGGACCTTGCGGTGCTTGACCCGCTTGGGCATCAGCATCAGGAATCACCACCTTCGGAAGAAGGCGATCCGTCGGCGGAGGTCGGCGCATCAGCCTGCGGGGGCTCCCCCGAGCCTGCCGGGCGGTCCGCACCCTCGCCCGGCGACTCCGGACGCGAAGCGGGGGAAGTCGGCGGAGTCATCTGGACCGGGACTTCGTCCGTAGCCTCAGCCGGCTTCGACTCAGCCGCAGGAGGTTCGGGCACAGGCTCGGCGGGCGGTGCAGGGGTCGGCTCGGCCTGCGGGGCAGCCGCGGCCGGCTTCGACTCGGCGGCCGGGGCGGCGGGGGCGGCAGGGGGCGCCGGCGCAGCTTGGGGTGCCGGAGTCGGGGCAGCCTGCTGCTGCTGCTGCTGCTGCTGGCGGGCCTGCTGGCGCTCCTGGCGCCGGGCTCGGGCGGCGCGGCCGCGGGGGGCCATATCCTCGTCGAGGCCCTCGATCTGCTCGGAGCGGTAGCCCTGGGGCATGACCTCGCCCTTGTTGATCCAGCACTTGACGCCGATGCGCCCGGTCGTGGTCCGGGCCTCGACGAAGCCGTAGTCGATGTCGGCGCGCAGGGTGTGCAGAGGCACGCGGCCATCGGAGTAGCCCTCGGTGCGGGCCATCTCCGCGCCACCCAGGCGGCCGGAGACCTGAACCTTCACACCCTTCGCGCCGGAGCGCATGGCGGAGGTGAGCGCCCGCTTCATCGCGCGGCGGAAGGCAACCCGGTTTTGAAGCTGCTCGGCGATCGACTGCGCGACGAGCTTGGCGTCGAGCTCGGGGCGCTTGATCTCGCGAATGTTGACCTTGACGGGCTTCGAGGTCAGCTTGTGAAGGTCGCGGCGAAGCGCATCGACCTCGACGCCGGACTTGCCGATGACGATGCCGGGGCGGGCGGTGTGGATGTCGACCGTGATCTCGCCGGGCTGCTTGACGATGCGGATGTCCGAGAGGCCCGCGTGCGCGAGCTTGCGCTCGATGTGATTGCGGATCTCGAGGTCCTCGTTGAGGTAGTCCGCATAGGAGCGCTCGTTGAACCAGGTCGACTTCCAGTCATGGATGTAGCCGACGCGAAAGCCCTCGGGGTGAATCTTCTGTCCCATGCTCGCTCCCTACTCGCTCGGCGTCAGGGCCACGCTGATGTGGCAGGTCTTCTTGTCGATGCGGGTAGCCCGGCCACGAGCGCGCGGGCGCCAGCGCTTGAGCGTCGGGCCCTCGTCGACCGTGATCGTCGTGATCCGCAGGTCATCGGAGACGAGGTCGTGGTTGGCTTCGGCGTTTGCCGCGGCTGAGCCGAGGAGCTTGGCGATGTCCTCGGCCGCGGTGCGCGTGGAGAACTGCAGCAGCGTGCGTGCCTCGGGAACGGGCATTCCGCGCACCTGGTCGGCGATCAGGCGCGCCTTGCGCGGGGCGACGCGGACGTACCGGGCCTTGGCCCGGACAACGAGGGGTGCTTCTGTCGCCGCGGCCATCAGCGCTCCTTGCCTCCGTGGCCGCGGAAGTTGCGGGTCGGAGCAAACTCGCCCAGCTTGTGGCCCACCATCGACTCGGAGACGAACACCGGAACGTGCTTGCGCCCGTCGTGGACCGCGATCGTGTGGCCCACCATCTCCGGGAAGATCGTGGAGGTGCGCGACCAGGTCTTGACCATCTGCTTCTCGTTCGCCTGGTTCATCGCTTCGATGCGCTTCATCAGGCGCTCCTCGGCCCAGGGCCCCTTCTTCGTCGATCTACCCATCGTTCAACCTCAACGCTTCTTCTTGCCGCGGCGACGGGCGCGGACGATCATCGCGTCGGACGCCTTGCCCTTCTTGCGGGTGCGATAGCCGAGAGTCGGCTTGCCCCACGGGGTCACCGGGTGCCCGCCGGGAGTCTTGTGCGCCTCGCCGCCTCCGTGCGGGTGGTCGACCGGGTTCATCGCGATGCCGCGGGTCTGGGGGCGAACCCCCTTGTGGCGCTTGCGCCCGGCCGTGCCGATCGTGACGTTCTGGTGCTCGGCGTTGGAGAGCGTGCCCACGGTGGCCCGGCATTCTGCGCGGACCAAGCGCATTTCGCTGGAGGGCAGCCGCAGGGTGACCATGTCGCCCTCCTTGGCCACCACCTGGATCGCGGCGCCGGCGGAGCGCCCGAGGCGCCCGCCCTGGCCGGGGATCAGCTCGACGTTGTGGACGACCGTACCCGTGGGGATCGCCCCCAGCGGCAGAGCGTTGCCGGCGCGGATGTCGGCGGCGTCGCCGGAGGACACCACGGCACCCGCGGCGATCCCCGCAGGGGCGAGGATGTAGCTCTTGGCGCCGTCGGCGTAGTGCAGCAGCGCGATGTAGCAGGTGCGATTGGGGTCGTACTCGATGCTGGCGACCTTCGCGTCGATGCCGTCCTTGGTGCGCTTGAAGTCGATTTCGCGGTAGCGGCGCTTGGCGCCCCCGCCGCGATGGCGCGACGTCACGCGGCCGTGCGCATTGCGCCCGCCGCTCTTGCCCGCGCCCTTGGTGAGGGGCTTGTGCGGGCGGTTCGCGGTGACCTCGTCGCGCGTCTGATACGTCGCGAAGCGCCTTCCCGGACTGGTCGGCTTTGTCTTGCGAAAGGCCATCAGTCCACCGCCGCGCCTTCGAAGAGCTCGATGCGGTCTCCCGGCGCGAGCTGGACGATCGCCTTCTTCCACGAGCGCGTCTTGCCCTTGTGCACTCCACGGCGCTTGGGCTTTGCGCGGACCTGCGAGGTCCGCACCGCGGCGACGCGCACGTCAAAGACCTCCTCGACCGCGCTGGCGATCTGGGTCTTGTGCGCACGGTCGTCGACGCGAAAGGTGTACTTGCCGTCTGCCATCAGCGCGTAGCTCTTCTCGGAGACGACGGGCTCGAGGATCACCTGGCGTGCGTCCATCAGGAGTCCCTCCCGCGGTCGACGTCCGCGGCCCGCGCTTCGAGGACCTCGAGGGCCGCCTGCGTCAAGACGAGCGAAGCGTGCCCCACCACGTCGCCGACGCCAACCGCGCTCGCCGGCATCACGTCGACGCGCGGCAGGTTGCGGAAGCTGAGGGTTGCGGCCGTCTCCTCGGCGTCGACCACGACGAGAACCGGCTGGCGTGCGTCCCATTTGGCAAGGAGCCCGGCGGCGGTCTTCGTCGAAGGCTCCGAGAGCGCGGCGGAATCCAGCACGGCAACGCTGCCCCGGTCGGCGTGGACCGACAGCGCCGAGCGAAGCGCCTTGCGCCGGGCCTTGCGATTGACCTTGAAGGTGTGCTTTCGCGGCTTCGGGCCGAAGGCGACGCCGCCGCCGCGACGGTGCGGGACGCTCAGCGCGCCGGCGCGGGCCCGGCCAGTCCCCTTCTGCCGCCAGGCCTTGGCGCCGGTCATCGAGACCTCGCCACGGCCGAGGGTCGACGCTGTGCCGCGACGATGTGCGGCGGCCTCCGCACGGGCCACCTCGAAGACCAGGGCGCGATGAAAGTCCGCGCCGAACAGGGCCTCGGGCAGGTCGGACTTGGCCTGCTTGCCGAGAGTGGTCGCTTTGACGGCGGCCATCAGCGTTCCTCCAGTGCTTCGCTGGCGAGCTTGCAGCCGCCAGCGGAGTGCTGGGGGAGGGCTGCTGGCCGCTTAGGCATCCGAGCGCACCTCCACGGTGCCGTTCTTTGGGCCGGGGACCGAGCCACGGAGCAGCAGCAGGTTGCGTTCAGGGTCGATCTCGACGACCTCGAGCTGGCGCTGGGTGATCCGCCCGCCACCCATGCGGCCTGGCAGCTTCATGCCCTTGAACACCCGGGCGGGGTCGGCGCTGGCGCCGATCGACCCCGGCGCGCGAACGTTGTGCGAGCCGTGCGATACCGGGCCACGGCTGAAGTTGTGGCGCTTCACGGTGCCCTGAAAGCCCTTGCCAACGGCGACGCCGGAGACCTTCACGCGCTGGCCGGGCTCGAACTGGCCCACGGTGGCGGAGTCGCCAACCTTGGGACCCTCCTCGGCACCGAGGTTCTCGTCGCGAAACTCCACGAGAGTGCGCATCGCCGGCGCGCCGGCCTTCTTCAGGTGACCTAGCTGGCCCTTGGTGATCTTGCGCTCAGCAACCTCGCCGAAAGCGAGCTGCACCGCTGCGTAGCCATCGCGATCAGGGTCGCGGATCGCCGTGACGGGGCACGGGCCGGCCTCGATCACGGTGACGGGGACGCGCGTGCCGTCCTCCTGGAAAACCTGGGTCATGCCGAGCTTCTTACCGATGATCGCTGCCACTGCGATGCCCACCCTCAGGTCTTGATCTCGATGTCGACGCCCGCGGGGAGTGCGTCGAGGCGTTGGAGCGAATCGATGGTCTTCGGGGTGGGCTCGTGGATGTCGATGAGCCGCTTGTGGGTGCGGATCTCGAAGTGCTCGCGCGAGTCCTTGTCCTTGAAGGGCGAGCGGATGACGCAGTAGACGTTCTTCTCCGTGGGCAGTGGCACGGGACCGGCCACGCGGGCGCCGGTGCGCTGCGCGGTCTCGACGATCTCTCGCGCCGCGCGGTCGACCGCGTCGTGGTCGTAGGCCTTGAGCCTGATTCGGATTCTCGTGGCGGCCAATGAGGCCATGTGCTGCGTACTCGTTCCTTTTTTCTTTGTTGGCCCTCAGGGCGCAAATGGGGCGCCGCCCCTTGGGGTGGGGCCGCGCCCCGGTCGTATCCTCAAAAATTCCTTCGCGACCCTTCGAGGCCGCGCAAAGGGCGGCCCGTGGGCCGCCCCCTGGTCGCTACTCGATGACTTCGGTAACGACCCCCGAGCCGACGGTGCGGCCACCCTCGCGGATGGCGAACCGAAGGCCCTTGTCCATCGCGATCGGCTGGATCAGCTCGATCGTCATCTGGACGTTGTCTCCCGGCATCGTCATCTCCGCGGTCGAGCCGTCCGAGCCGGTGAACTCGTGGGCGACGCCGGTGACGTCCGTGGTCCGGAAGTAGAACTGCGGCCGGTAGCCGGGGAAGAACGGGGTGTGGCGTCCACCCTCTTCCTTCTTCAGGCAGTAGACCTCAGCCTTGAACTTGGTGTGCGGCGTGATCGAGCCTGGCTTGCAGAGAACCTGGCCGCGCTCGATCTCCTCGCGCTTGGTACCGCGGAGCAAACAGCCGACGTTGTCACCGGCACGTCCCTCGTCGAGGATCTTGCGAAACATCTCGACGCCGGTGACGACGGTCTTCGACGTGTCCTTGATCCCGACGATCTCGACCTCGTCGCCAGTGTTGACGATGCCCTGCTCGATGCGGCCCGTGGCGACGGTGCCACGGCCGGTGATCGAGAAAATGTCCTCGACCGGCATCAGGAACGGCTTGTCGAGGTCGCGCTCCGGCTCGGGGATGTAGCTGTCGAGCGTGGACGCGAGCTCGAGGATGGCGTTCTTCGCGTCCTCGTCGCCCTCCAGGGCCTTCAGCGCCGAGCCCTTCACGATCGGCGTCTTGTCGCCTGGGAAGTCGTACTCGTTGAGCAGGTCCTTGACCTCCTCCTCCACGAGCTCGACGATCTCCTCGTCGTCGACCATGTCGACCTTGTTGAGGAAGACGACGACGTACGGCACGTTCACCTGGCGGGCGAGCAGGATGTGCTCGCGCGTTTGCGGCATCGGGCCGTCGGCGGCCGAGACCACGAGGATCGCGCCGTCCATCTGGGCCGCGCCCGTGATCATGTTCTTCACGTAGTCGGCGTGACCCGGACAGTCGACGTGGGCGTAGTGACGGTTCTCCGTCTCGTACTCCACGTGCGACGTTGCGATCGTGATCCCGCGCTCCTTCTCCTCGGGCGCGTTGTCGATCGACTCGAAGCTCCTGGCCTCCGTGCTGCCGCCGAACTTCTCGGCGAGCACGTTCGTGATCGCCGCCGTCAGCGTCGTCTTGCCGTGGTCGATGTGACCGATCGTGCCGACGTTGACATGCGGCTTATCGCGCTCGAACTTCTCCTTGGCCATTTTGCTCCTTGTAAGTGTTTTTCGTGTCCGGGTTTATTTCTAAGGTCGTCGTGGCTCACCCGTGCGCGGGCGTGCTGCTGCACGCGCCAACCGGGCGAACCTCCGGAATATACGGAAAGTCCGTCGTCATGCGCCTGCGCCGACCGGCTCGGGCGAGCCGCTTTCCATGATCGACTCCGCGATGTTCGCGGGGACTTCCTCGTAGCGGTCGAACTGCATCGTGAAGCTTGCCCGTCCCTGCGTGGACGAACGGACGTCGGTGGCGTAGCCGAACATCTCTCCCAGCGGGACGTGGGCCTGGACGACGACGGCGTTGCCGCGCGGCTCCTGGCCCTGCACCCTGCCGCGCCTGCGCGAGAGGTCGCCGATGACGTCGCCCAGGAACTCCTCGGGCGTCACGACCTCAACGGCCATCACGGGCTCGAGCAGGACCGGATCGGCCTTGCGGGCGGCCGACTGGACCGCCATGGAGCCGGCGATCTTGAAGGCCATCTCGGAGGAGTCGACGTCGTGGGCGGAGCCGTCGATCAGCTCCACGCGGACGTCGACCATCGGGTAGCCGGCGTAGATGCCGCTGGCGAGGGCCTCTTCGATGCCCTGCTCGACCGCGGGAATGAACTCGCTGGGGATGGAGCCGCCCTTGATCCTGTTGACGAAATCGAAGTTCTCCTCGGGCGCGGGCTCGAAGTTGATGACGACGTGGCCGAACTGGCCGCGGCCGCCGGTCTGGCGGACGAAGCGTCCCTCGACCTTCTCGACGCGCTTGCGAATCGTCTCGCGGTAGGCCACCTGCGGACGGCCCACGCTTGCGTCGACCTTGAACTCGCGCAGAAGTCGGTCGACGATGACCTCGAGGTGAAGCTCGCCCATCCCGTGGATGAGGGTCTGCCCGGTCTCGTCGTCGGTCTGGACGCGAAACGTCGGATCCTCCTCGGAAAGCCGGGCGAGGCTCTCGGAGAGCTTCTCCTGGTCCGCCTTGGTCTTCGGCTCGATCGCGACCGCGATCACGGGGTCGGGGAAGGTGATCGTCTCGAGCATGATCGGCGCATCTGGAGCGCAAAGGGTGTCGCCGGTGGACGTCTGCTTGAGGCCGACTCCGGCGACGATGTCGCCCGCGTAGGCCTCCTCGATCTCCTCGCGATGGTTGGCGTGCATCATCAGGATGCGACCGACTCGCTCGGTGCGCCCGCTGGAAACGTTGAGGACGCGGCCGCCGGCGGAGAGCTTGCCCGAGTAGATCCGGAAGTAGGTGAGCTTGCCGACGTAGGGGTCGGCCATGACCTTGAAGGCAAGAGCGGCAAACGGCTCGTCCTCGGATGCGGGCCGCTCGACGACCGTTCCCTCCTCGTCCTCGCCTTCGAGCGCCCTGCCGCCCTTGCCGACCTCGATGCCGGTCACGGGCGGGACCTCCAGGGGCGAGGGCAGGAGCTCGACGATGGCGTCGAGCAGCGGCTGCACGCCCTTGTTCTTGAACGAGGAGCCGCAGAGGACGGGGGTCACCTTGATGTCGAGCGTCGCGCGGTGAAGCGACTTCGCGATCCGCTCGTGCGGGATCTCCTCCTCGCCCAGGTAGGCCTCCATGAGCTCGTCGTCGTAGTCGGCGCAGGCCTCGATCAGATGGGTGCGGGCTTCATGTGCAGCCTCGGCCATGTCCTCCGGGATCTCGCGGTACTCGAACTCTGTTCCGAGCTCGTCGGTCCAGATCTGGGCCTTGTTCTCGATCAGGTCGACGACGCCGGTGAAGCCGTCCTCCGCGCCAACCGGCAACTGGATCGGAAGCGGGTTGGCGCCCAGGCGGTCGCGCATGGTCTGCACGGCCTTGCCGAAGTCCGCGCCGATGCGGTCCATCTTGTTGACGTAGGCGATGCGGGGGACGCTGTACTTGTCGGCTTGGCGCCAGACCGTCTCGGACTGCGGCTCCACGCCGGCAACGGAGTCGAACAGCGCGATGGCGCCGTCGAGGACGCGCAGGGAACGCTCGACCTCGACCGTGAAGTCGACGTGACCCGGAGTGTCGATGATGTTGATGCGGTGGCCGTTCCACTCGCAGGCGGTGGCGGCGGAGGTGATGGTGATGCCGCGCTCCTGCTCCTGCTCCATCCAGTCCATGACGGCGCCGCCCTCGTGGACCTCTCCCATCTTGTGGGTTCTGCCGGTGTAATAGAGAATGCGCTCGGTAGTGGTGGTCTTACCGGCGTCGATGTGCGCCATGATCCCGATGTTGCGGGTCTTGGCGAGTTGGAAGCTACGTGGCATCTCGAATGAAGAAGTGGGTTGAAGGTTTGGAGAGTTTGGGGGCAAAAAAAAGGCCCATGCGGGCCCCAGCAACTCTGTCGTTGTCAGCCCGTTACGCCTATATCGTGCGACTCTCCATGGATTGGATTTGCGCCCGCATGCCGAAATTCACCGACCGCCGAGCGACGGACGACTATAGCAGAGGCCAGGCGTGCCTCAAGGGGGCTTCATGCGTGTCATGAAGCCCCGGAAACGGCGTCCACTCCGCCGCTCCGAGGCTCCCCGATCCGCCGATAAAACGACGGCCGCCCGCCCCCTGTCCCTAGTCGGGCGGATCGCATTCGAGCTGGTGGCGATCGCCGGTGAGATGGTGGCGATCCCGGCCCGCGCCTGGATGCGTGCGGGGGAGCGGGCCGGCGCCATCGTCCTGCGCACCGCCGAGGCCCTCTGGTCCGTGCTGGTCGCCGCCTGGCGCCTCGCAGGCCGCCTGGTCGCGCGCACGGCAAGGATCGTCACGCCACTGCGTGCCGCCGCGGCGGTCGCCGTGGTGGCGGCCATCGCCCTCGGCGCTTCGCAGTTCGCCGACTACCGCACCGTCCACATCGGGACTCCCCACTACCAGGCCGTCGAAGGCGTCGCGCCGGCTCCAGCGGTCGCCAGCCGCGATCCTCGCTCTGCCCATGGAGCCTGGCTGATCGTCATCGCAGGAGCGAGCCTGGTCGTGGTCGCCGCTTCCGCCCTCCGGCGGCCGCGGCTGGCGCGCCTGCTGGTTCCGCTTGGGCTCGGAGCGGTTGCCGTCGTCGTTCTCAATGACCACGACGCCGGGCTCCAGGCCGGCCGCGCCGGTATCGCTTACGAGGGCGCGACGCCCGTGCTTTTGGACGGCTACTGGGCGGAGCTCGCCGCCGCGGCCGTCGTGGCCGCCTGCGGCCCATTGCTGCTCTTGAACGCGCGACGGCGCGAGATGCGATCCGCCACGCGCACCGCGACGCGCCGAGCTCACCGCCCACGGCGGTCGGCCAACCCGCGCTCGCGTGCGGCAGGAGCTGCGGGATGAGCTCACCGGAGCCAAGCGAGGGCGGGCTTCGCCGCGGTGAGCGGCTCCTTCCGTTCGCGTGCCTGGCGGGCGCCTTCGTCATGGGAGCGTCGGAGCTGATGAAGACCTTTCAGCTCGTCGCGGCCGGCGGCGACCCGTTGAAGGACCTTTTCGCGTACGACCGCCATCACTATGCGCTCTTGGTGCTCGCCGCATTCGCCGTCGTGGCCACCGTGATCGCCATCCTGAACGGCGCGAAGCCGGCGGCGGCCGCGGCCGGCGTGGCCGGCGCGATGGGCCTTCTCATCTTCCTCATCGTCGACCTCCCAGACGCCAACAGCGTCGGGTCGTTCAGCGACCCCAGCCAGTCCCTGTTCAACGCCAAGGCCGTGCCGCAGGCGGGGTTCTGGCTCGAGCTGATCGGATCACTCAGCCTGGCGCTCGCCGGCGCGGCGCTCGCCACCCTCACTCCCACCCAGCTCGTCTCGCTTCGCCCGCGCTGGCTCGTGGGGTCCGCGGAGCCGCCCGAGCCGACGGAGCCCTTCGACCAGGCCGAGGCCGACCGCGCCGACGACCTGGCGCGACGAAGGGACGAGCGGGCCGCTAGGCGCGGGGGTTAGCTTCGTTTGGCGAAGCCGAGGCGTGTTCTTGGGCGCTGTCCTCTAGAAAGGCAATGAGGGAGAGCGAGCTGGCTTTCCGACGAGCACGGGTCCCGCCGACGTCCTCTGCCCTGCTGAGGCGGGCAAACCCCTCCCTCATCAGCCCCTAAACGGCTCCGCGGAGCCGGAACGGCTACTCGGACGGCCCGGGGAGCTACCAGCGGTAGTGGGCGAAGGCCTTGTTGGCCTGCGCCATGCGGAAGATGTCGTCCTTGCGCTTCCAGGCGCCGCCCTGCTGCTGGGTGGCGTCGAGGATCTCGCGGGCCAGGCGATCGGCCATCGACTTCTCGCGGCGCTCGCGGGCGAAGTGGACGAGCCAGCGCGCGGCAAGCGTGCGGGCGCGCCGAGCGGGGACCTCGACGGGCACCTGGTAGGTGGCGCCGCCGACCCGGCGGGAGCGGACCTCGAGCGTGGGGGTGAGCTCCTTGATCGCCTCCTCGAGGACCTCGACCGGCGGGCGCGAGCTGCGCTCGCCGACGATCGCGAGGGCGTCGTAGACGATGCGCTCGGCGAGGGACTTCTTGCCGTCCAGCATGACCTTGTTGATCACCTGCTGGACGATGCGGCTCCGCTCGCGGGAGTCGGGCTCGACGGGGCGGAGAGCGGCGCGGGCGCGGCGGGGCATTGCTAGCGCTTCACTCCGTACAGCGAGCGGGACTGCTTGCGATCGGAGACGCCGGCGGCGTCGAGCGTGCCGCGCACGACCTTGTAGCGGACGCCCGGAAGGTCCTTCACGCGGCCGCCTCGAACGAGGACGACCGAGTGCTCCTGGAGGTTGTGCCCCTCGCCCGGGATGTAGGAGGTCACCTCCATGCCATTGGTGAGGCGCACGCGCGCGATCTTGCGCAGCGCCGAGTTCGGCTTCTTCGGCGTGACCGTCGCGACGCGGGTGCAAACGCCACGACGCTGGGGCGCGGCAACGCGCTGCTTGGCGCCGGCGCCGGACTTGAGTCCAGGCGTCGTCACCTTCTTCTGCGGCCGGGTACGGCCTTTGCGAATCAGCTGGTTGGTGCTCGGCACGGGCGCGCATGGTAGCGAGCCGGCTCATACCGGGCCATCGCTAGGCTCCGGCCCGTGCCCGCTGATCATCCAATTCTCGCGCTGGATGTCGATGGCGTCATCAGCCTGTTCGGGTTCGATGGCCCGGTCGACCAGGCTCCCGGCCGATTCCACCTGATCAGCGGCATGGCCCACTGCATTCCGGAAGAGGCGGGCGAGCTTCTCGCTCGGCTCGCGGAGGTCTACGAGATCGTCTGGGCGACCGGATGGGAGGATCGGGCCAACGAGATGCTCCCGGCGATCCTCGGGCTTCCCGGCGACCTGCCGTTTCTCACCTTCGACGGGCGCGCCCGGTTCGGTACCGCGCACTGGAAGGTCGAAGCGATCGACGAGTACGCGGGCGACCGGCCCGTGGCCTGGATCGACGACTGCCTCGACGAGACCTGCCATGCGTGGGCGCAGGGTCGTCGCGCGCCGACGCTTTTGGTGCCCACCCGGTCCGATCAAGGTCTCACCGAGGAGCACGTCGAGGCGCTGCTGGCCTGGGCAAACGGCGGATACACTGCGGAGCAGTGAGGGACTGCATCGCCAGCGGGCACCGGGGAAGCTGAGATGGACGGCCTGTGGCCCATCGTCTTCCTCGCCGTCGTCCTGAAGATCCCGGTGGCGTTCCTGCTTTACACGGTGTACTGGGCGATCAAGGCGACGCCCGAGGTCGAGGAGGCCCCCGAAGCCGGTAACGAGGAACACGGGTTTCGCCGCTTCGATCCCGAGCCTCGCAATCCCCGCGGCCCTCGCCGCGGCCCCCACGCGCCGGATGCCGCACCGCTGCCGGGCTGCCCGCCCGGCGGACGGCGCCGAGTTCTCGGCCCGCCGGCGACGGTTCGCGCGGGCCAGGCGCACGCCCGCGGCGCGGCCGAGCCCGAGCGCGAGCTGTAGACCCGAGAGTCCCTTACTCGGAGTCGGGCGGGGGGCTGCCCGACTCGATCTCTTGGGCCAGCTCCTCGAGCTCCTCGGCGAACGAGGGGCCGAAGCCCTCGAGCTCGGTGACTCCCTCGCCGTCGTCGGCGAGGCCGAGCTCGGCGGCGAGATCGTCGGTGTCGAGCACCTCCTCGTCGGGCCGCTGGGCGGGCTCCACCGGCTCGATCTCCAGTGAGCGGTAGTGCTTGAGGCCCGTGGCCGCCGGGATCAGCTTGCCGATGATCACGTTCTCCTTCAGGCCGCGCAGGGTGTCGCGCTTGCCCTCGAGGGCGGCGTCGGTGAGCACCTTGGTCGTCTCCTGGAAGGACGCGGCCGACAAAAACGACTCCGTCGCAAGCGAGGCCTTGGTGATCCCGAGAATGACCTCCGCGGCGCGAGCGGGCGTGCCGCCCTCGTCCTTGACCTGCTTGTTGGTCCGCTTGAGCTTGTGCCGGTCCTCCAGCGCTCCGGGCAGGAGCGTCGTCGACCCCTTGGCGTCAATACGCATCTTCTTCATCATCTGGCGGACGATGAGCTCGATGTGCTTGTCGTTGATGTCGACGCCCTGGGCCTTGTAGACCCGCTGGACCTCGGCGACGATGTAAACCTCGGTACCGGTGCGACCGCGGATGTCAAGGAGCTCCGTCGGGTGCAGCGACCCCTCGGCGAGCTGGGCGCCGGCCTCGACGCGCTCCCCGTGCTTGACGTGCAGGCGCGTGCGCGGCGGGAAGCTGAATGCGTGCTCCTCGGCCTTGGCGTCGGTGACCGTGATCTTGATGGCCTTATCGGTCTCCTCCACGGCGACCTTGCCGTCGCCGGGAGCGAGCGGTGAATGGCCCTTCGGCTTGCGTGCCTCGAAAAGCTCGACGACGCGCGGCAGGCCCTGAGTGATGTCCTGACCGGCGACGCCTCCCGTGTGGAAGGTGCGCATGGTGAGCTGCGTTCCGGGCTCGCCGATCGACTGGGCGGCGATGATGCCGACCGCGTCTCCAAGCTCGACGCTCGACCCCGTCGCCAGTGAGCGGCCGTAGCAGGCACGGCAAATGCCCGTCTCGAGGTCGCACTTGAGCACCGAGCGGACAGGAATCGTCACGTTCTCCTCGCCCTCAAACGCCTCACGGATCTGTTCGAGCTCGGGGATGTCGATCTCGTCGCCGCGCTTCAAGAGCTCGCGACCGCGCTTGGTCGTGAACTTCTTCGCGGCCACCCTCCCGATCAGGTTGTCGTTGATCGACCCGTCATCGGCGAGCAGCGGAGCCTCGATGAAATCCTTCGTCTTGCAGTCGTCGGAGCGGACGATCACGTCCTGCGCGACGTCGACGAGGCGTCGCGTCAAATAGCCCGAGTCGGCGGTGCGAAGCGCCGTGTCGGCAAGGCCCTTGCGGGCGCCGTGCGTCGAGATGAAGTACTCCGAGACCGAGAGGCCCTCCATGAAGTTGGCCTTGATCGGCCGCTCGATGATCTCACCCTTCGGATTCGCCATGAGGCCTCGCATCCCGGCCAGCTGGCGGATCTGCTTGAACGATCCACGCGCTCCCGAGTTGGCCATCATGAAAATCGGGTTGAGCTCGTGGAGGTTCTTCTCCATCGCCTCAGCGACCTCGTCGGTGGCGGCGTTCCACTGGTCGGTGACCCGCTCGCGCCGCTCCTCGGCGGTGATGTAGCCCTCCTCGTACTCGGACTGGATCCCGGCGACCCGCTCCTCGTAGCCGTCGAGAATCTGCTCCTTGTCGGGCGGCGAGACGATGTGGTTCTTGGCGATCGTGATCCCGGCCTGGCTCGCGAAGTGGAAGCCCAGCTCCTTGAAGGCGTCGAGCGCCTGCGAGATGGCTCCGGCTCCATAGTCCTCGACCAGCTGCGAGACGATCTCGTTGATGTCGCGCTTCTTCAGCGAGCGGTTGATGAACTCGTAGGTGTCCGGCTCCCACTCGTCGCCGAGCGCCTCTTCGAGTGCCCGCTCGACGCGGTCGTTGAAGATGATGCGCCCGACGGTCGTCAGGAAGTGCTCGTGGCCGTGGCGGCGGTATTCCGCGTAGTCCTGCAGCCCGACGATGCGGTTCTCGTAGGCGAGCTCGGCCTCCTGGGCGGTGCGGAACGGGTGCGGCGCCTTCTTCAGCTTGGACCGATCCAGCTCGGTGACGTCCTCGGGTGCGTACGTGAGGTAGTAGATGCCCAGCACCATGTCCTGGCTCGGCGTCGCCAGCGGCAGGCCGCTGGCCGGCGAGAGGATGTTGTTCGAGGAGAGCATGAGGATGCGCGCCTCGGCCTGGGCCTCCGCCGAAAGCGGGACGTGCACGGCCATCTGGTCGCCGTCGAAGTCAGCGTTGAAGGCGTGACAGACCAGGGGATGGACCTGGATCGCCTTGCCCTCCACGAGGACCGGCTCGAACGCCTGGATGCCCAGGCGGTGGAGCGTCGGCGCGCGGTTGAGCAGAACCGGGTGCTCGTGGATGACCTCCTCCAGGACGTCCCAGACCTCGGGGATCATCGAGTCGACCATCTTCTTGGCGGCCTTGATGTTCTGCACCGCCTTGCGCTCGACGAGGCGG
>JBBRYM010000020.1:0-51774 GCA_038237625.1 Solirubrobacterales bacterium
CACTCCTGGCCGAACTCAGCACGGCGCTCGAAGGCCCTGCCATCCTTCCTTCGCTACTACAACCGGCGACGCCCCCACAGCTCGCTGGGTGACCGGCCTCCGATCAGCCGTGTTCACAACGTCCGTGGGCAGGACAGCTAGTCTCTGGTATTGCGAACAAAGACGTTCGCAAATGATAGGATCGCGGCGATGGAGGTTGGGATCGCGGGCAAGCGAGTGCTCATCACCGGTGCTGCGCGTGGAATCGGGTCGCTGCTGGCCCGTCGCCTGCATGAGCGCGGCGCGAAGGTCGCGCTGCTGGGCCTGGAGCCCGAGCAGCTTGCGCAGACCGCGGCGGCCTGTGGCGACGCTCATTGGTTCGAGTGCGACGTGACCGACCGCGAGGCGGTGAACGACGCGGTCGCTCAGGCCGTGGAGCGGTTCGGCGGCCTCGACGTCGCGGTGGCCAACGCGGGCATCGGGGGCCAGGCGACGCTGGTCGACGGCGACCCGTCCGTTTGGGACAAGACGATCGCGGTGAACCTGCAGGGCACCTTCAACCTGGTGCACGCGGCAGGCCCGCACGTCTCGCACCCCGACGGCTACTTCCTGCTGACGTCATCGCTCGCCGCGGCGGTGCACCTGCCGCTGATGGCCGCCTACTGCGCGTCGAAGGCGGCGGTGGAATCTCTGGGCGACTCGCTTCGGATCGAGACGCGCCCATCGGGGGCGAAGGTCGGCGTCGCCTATTACGCCGAGCTCGACACCGACATGACCTCGCGCGGCTTCGACACCGAGGCGGCGAAGCGGATGCCGATCGGCGGCAACCGCCACTCGCGGGTCTCGCCGGTGGGGCCCGCCATCGATGCGCTGGAACGAGGTATCGCGAGACGCTCCCGCCGCATTACTTCGCCGCGGTGGGTCGGACCGCTGCTTCCGATGCGGATGGGCGTGCAGCGTGTAGTGGAGTTGGCAACGCGGAGGGGCCTTGCCAAGACCATGGAAGTTGCGAGGGCGGAGCGGCCGCCGCTGACTACGGAGCAGCCCGAAGGAGTCCGTAGTGCTGAGTCCGTAGTCCGTAGGGAGGAGTCTCGAGCGTGAGCGGTCTCCGTGTCGGGATCGTTGGCGCGGTTCTTGTTCTGGCGGGCTCTGCGGCGCCTGCCGGCGCCGCGGCCGGTGCGCCGCCGCCGAAGCTGCCCGCGCCGACCTTCCCGAAGACGGTCGCGAGGGAGGTGCTGGTCACGGCCGACGACGGAACTGAGCTCGCGGGCACCCTCACCTTTCCTTCGGCCGACGGCAAGGCCCCGGCATCCGGGCGCTTCCCGGTCGTCCTCTCGATGACGCCCTACGGGCGCGACGGCGTCTGCAGCTGTCCCTCGCCGGCGATGTTCGCCACGCGGGGAATGGTGAGCGCCGTGTTCGACGTGCGCGGCACGGGCGGGAGCGGCGGCAACCTCGACGCCAACTACTTCTCCCCGCGCGAGGCGCGCGACGGCTACGACCTGGTCGAGTACCTCGGCACGCGGCGCTGGTCGACGGGCAAGGTCGGCATGGCCGGCGGCTCGTACGTCGGCATCACCCAATACCTGACGGCCGAGCAGCAGCCGCCGCACCTCGCCGCGATCGCGCCCCAGGTGGCGCTGAGCGACCTCTACCGCGACGGCTTCGCCCACGGCGGCATCCCCAACCTCTTCTTCGACCTTCAGTACATCGGCGTGCAGGGCATTCCCGGGGCGCTTACCCCGAACTCGGATCCCGCCCTCCTGCAAGCCACCCTGGAGGCGAAGCTCGGGCAGTCGCCGCCGGGCGCGATCGCCTTCGACTATCTCGCGCGACCCAACGACGACCGCTTCTACCACGAGCGCTCGCCGATCTATCGCGCGCGGAAGATCCAGGTGCCCGTGCTCGACATCGGCGAGTGGCACGACGGCCTGCTCCGCGGTGAGCCCGAGATGTACCGGGCGCTTTCGAAACGGCCCGGCGTGGAGACCCGCCTCTACATGGACCCCTGCACCCACAAGGGCTGCGGTGCGCCGTTCGCACCGTTCACGAACCCGCCGAACGTGGGCGACAACGCGGCGCTGATCTTCGAGTTCCTCGACCACCACCTGCGAGGGACCTCCATCCCGAATCGTCCCAACGTCACCTACTACCTGCAGGGCGCCGGCGGCTACGAGCACGCGTCCACCTGGCCGCCCCCGCGCACGCGGTATCGCAACCTTGCGCTTGGCGCGGGGACCCTCGGCGGGCGGGCTGCCGAGGGCGCCGGGAGCGAGAGCTACGTCAGCGACCCGGCGGCGGGCTTTGCGAACGCTTTCGCCCAGTACGGGACGGTTGCGATCACTCCCTACCTGCCGCTCGACCAGCGCCTGGAGGGAGCTCACGGGCTGACCTTCCGCACCGCGCCGGCAAAGCGGGCGCAGCGCCTGGTCGGCCCGCTCGCGCTGCACCTCGACGCGGCCTCGACCGCCACCGACACCGACTGGTACGTGAAGCTCGCGGACGTCGCCCCGGACGGCTCGGAGTCGATCATCACCGATGGGGCGTTGCGCGCCTCCCACCGCGCCCTCGACCCGCGCAAGTCCACTCCCGCTCGCCCGTACCACACGCACACGAACCCGCAGCCGATCGAACCCGGGCGCTTCTACCCCTACGCGATCGAGATCTGGCCGACTGCCTATGAGCTCGCGCCCGGGCATCGGCTGCAGCTGCGGCTGACGTCGAGCGACCTGCCGACGCACCTGCCGGGGTCGTTCCAAATCGACCGCGACAACCCGGCGGCGACGTCGATCTCGCTCAACCCTCCGGCGACTAACACCGTGCGCCTGCGACGCAGTTACCTGCTGGCTCCGCTGGAGCCGGCCGGCGGGTCGCGATGAGCTCCGTCGAGATGACCCCGCTGCCGCGCGGGCGCCACAAGCTCTCGCGCGAGGAGGTCGAGGGCTCGCAGCGGCTTCGGCTGGTCCGGGCGATGGCCGAGGCGATGGCCGAGAAGGGCTACGCGCACACCTCGGTTGCCGACATCCTGCGCCGCGCGCGCGTCTCGCGCGAGACCTTCTACGAGCTCTTTGACTCCAAGGAGGACTGCTTCATGTCCGCCTTCGACGCGGCCTACCGGGGTATCGGCGAGGCGCTGGCGACAACGGGCGGGCAGGCGCCGGCGCTCGGCGCCGGTGAGGGCGGTGGCCGCGCGGCGCTCGACGTCGTGCTCGAGAACTACCTGGCCGCGCTCGCGAGCGAGCCGGCGATGGCGCGGGTCTTTCTGATCGAGGTCTACGCCGCGGGCGAGGTGGCGATGGCGCGGCGGCTGGAGCTCCAACGCGGGCTCGTGGGGATGCTCGCCCAGCTCCTCGGCGCGAAGTCCGACGACGATCGCTTCGCCGTGGAGGCCGCGGTCGCCGCGATCGTCTCGCTGGTCACGGCTCGGGTGGCCGTGGGCGACGCCGAGGGCATCCGCGAGCTGCACGGGCCGCTGCTCGGGCTGCTCGAACGCCTAGGTTTCAGCCGCGGCGGCGATTAGGGAGGAAGGCTCGACCGCGATATGACTATTGTGACCATAACGGTGTGATCTGTATGATCTGAACGCGTATGGTCGTCGTCGGCGTGGCCCAGCTCAAGGCAAAGCTCAGCGAATACCTGGCGCGGGTGCGGGGCGGCGAGGAGGTGCTCATCACCGAGCACGGGCGACCGGTTGCCAAGATCGTCTCGACGGCCACCGACGAAGAGCGCCTGGCGGAGCTCGAGCGCAAGGGCCTGGTGCGGGTTGGGACGATGAAACTGCCCGAGGGTTTCCTCGACGAACCGCTGCCGAAGTTCGAGGGAGGGAGTCTCGTCGACGCCCTCATCGAGGAACGGCGCGAGGGCCGCTAGAGCCGATGCGATTCTGGGACTCCTCGGCGGTCATGCCCCTCCTGGCCGACGAGGCCACGACGAGTGATATGCGCGCCGTCCTCGGAATTGACGATGCCATGGTGGTCTGGTGGGGCACCCGGGTGGAGTGTTCCGCGGGGCTTCGTCGCAAGGAGCGCGAGAAGTCCGCCCACGTGGCGCTTGCGCGTCGCGCCCTCGAGCGTCTCAACACACTGTCGTCGAGCTGGTCCGAGATCGAACCTGGCGAATCACTTCGCGTCCAGGCGGAGCGCGCGCTGGGCGTACATCCGTTGCGTGCCGGCGATGCCCTTCAGCTCGCTGCGGCTAAGACCTGGAGGGCCGAATCGCCTGCGCGCCTGGAGTTCGTCTGCCTCGACGAGCGCCTCCGCGACGCCGCCTCGCGTGAGGGCTTTGCGGTGCTTCCGGCCGAGTAGCGGCTCGCTCAAGGCGATTTGACGAACTGTCGCGTCCCCGCGGGGCCGACACTATCCTCGCCCGGGATGGGGTCCGAGCTCAGTCGAAGGCAGTTCCTTCGCGCCGGAGGGTCGATGGCGCTGCTCGCGGCGCTGCCGGCCGAGCGGGTCAGCGCCCTCGTGGTCTCCGGGTCCGGCCAGGGCAAGCACGGGCGCTTTCTGCGCTCGAATGAGCTCGACACCCTCCGGGCCCTGTGCGCACGGCTGGTGCCGGGGCCTCCCGAAGATCCCGACCCGGGGGCGACCGAGGCCCACGCGGCGGAGGCGATCGACCTGCTGCTCGGCGCCTTCAAGGTTCGGCCGCCGCTGATCCACGCGGGCGGGCCGTTCTCAGGGCGGGCCGGCGGTCGGCGCGACGACTTCCGGCGGTTCGTGCGAATGGATCGCCAGGCGGCGCTCGGCTGGCGGATCCGGCTGGAGGGGTCGCGCGGCAAACCCGAGCGCGAGTTTGCCGGACCAGTTCGCGGGCTCCAGCAGGTCTACCGCGAGGGGCTGGCGCATCTCGACGAGCGCGCGCAGTCGCTGGCCGGGCAGGACTTCGCCTCGCTCCCGTTCCCTCTTCAGGACGCGATCCTCTCCGACCAAAGCGACGACTCGGTTCAGGAGATCCTCGGCGCCGCCTTCGCTAACACCCTCGACGCCGTCTACGGCCCGCCCGAGTATGGCGGCAACCACAAGCTCGTCGGCTGGAAGTACACGAGCTGGCCCGGCGACACGCAGCCGCGGGGGTTCTCGCGCGCCGAGGTGGGAAGCGTCGGATCCGGCAAGGCGCTGAGCGCAGCGAGCGCCGCGTCGCTTCACCGCTTCCTACCGGCCCTCGCGGCCACCGCGCCCCGGCGCGACGCGCACTGGCTCGGCCGCTCGGGGCTGCGGTCGGGATGAGCAAGCCGTCGGTCATCATCGTCGGCTCGGGCGCGGGCGGCAGCGTGATGGCGTGGCGGCTGGCCAAGGCCGGCCATCCGGTGCTGATCCTCGAGCGCGGCCGCAACCTCTTTCCGGGGCTCGAGCAGGGCAAGCGTCATTTCCACACCCATTTCTCGAACGACGAGGTGAAGGCCGGGCGGTACTTCGAAAACCAGGATCCGGTGCTGGAGCCGCGGACCTCGCGCACGCAGGACGAGGCGTCGCAGAACGTCGAGCGCTCGTTTGTGGGCGACGTCAACAACTTGCCCGCGACGGTCGGCGGCGGCACGGTCCACTGGGACGCCAAGGTGCCGCGCTTTTGGACGCAGGACTTCAAGGGCCGCTCGCTCTACGGCCCGGTCGACGGCGCCAACGTCGCCGACTGGCCACTCACTTACGGCGAGCTTGCCCCCTACTACGACGCGGTCGAGCGCCGCCTCGGCGTCCAGGGCGACCGCGCCCAGATGCCCGCCCACACCCTGAAGCAGGCGCCGCGTCGCCACCAGTTCGCGATGGCGCCGAACCCGCCGATGTACTCGGGCAAGATCATGTCCGCGGGCGCCCGGAGCCTCGGCTACGAGCCCTACCCGTTCCCGATGGCCGTCAACTCCCGCCACCACGACGGGCGGCCGGCGTGCAACTCGTGCGGCTTTTGCTCGGGGTTCGGCTGCCCGATCCATGCCCGAGGGGGAGCGCTGTCGTTTCTGCCGAAGGCGCTCGCGGCCGGCGCCGAGCTTCGCGACCGCTGCTTCGTGCACAAAATCAGGGTCTCGCGCGACGGCAAGCGCGCCAAAACGGTCGCCTACATCGACCGCCATGGGCGAAAGCGCGAGGCCCACGCCGACATCATCGTGCTGGCCGCTTCGGCGATCGAGACGGCCCGCCTGTTGCTGCTCTCCCATGACCACAAGCATCCGCACGGCCTCGGCAACCGCTCCGACCAGGTGGGGCGGAACCTGATGTTCCATTACTTCACGCTCGGCGTGGGCGTCTTCGAGCAGCCGGTCCATTCCTGGATCGGGCCGTCGACGACGGTGACTATGGACGACTTCGTCGGCCCCGACGTCGCCGCCGGCTCCGCGGCGGGCCTGCCCTATCTGAAGGGCGGGATCTGCGAGGTCGGAGCGGGACTCACCCTGTTGCAGGAGGCTGCGATCTACGCGTCGCTGCCGCAGAGCTTCGGGCTCGAGCACAAGACGCTGATGAAGGACCTCGCGCTTCGCGACCACCTCTCGGCGATCCAGCTCGTCGGCGAGGACATGCCCCAGCTCGCCAACCGCGTCGACCTCGACCCGCAGATCCGCGACTTCCACGGCTTCCCTGTGCCGCGGATCACGCATAGCTCGCACCAGTTCGAGCTCGCCGCCTCCGCCTACTACAGCCCAAAGCTCGCAGCGATCTGTCAGGCCGCGCCGGGGTCGATCTCCTCGGCGGTCGGTGTCATCCCGCTCGTCCCCGGGGCCCCCGCCAGCGACATCGAGGGGCCCAACTCCACGGCGCACATCATGGGGACGGCGCGCATGGGAACGGATCCCCACAGCTCGGTGTGCGACCAGTTCGGCCGTGTGCACGAGGTTGAGAACCTGTTTTTGGCCGACGGCTCGGTCTTTGCGTCCTCGGGTGGCTTCAACCCAACGGTGACCATCATGGCGCTGGCGATGCGCGCCGCCGACCACATCGCCGGCCGGCCTCCGCTCGGCTGAGTCTCCGCAATACTCGCGGCATGGCTTTCGTTCCTCCGGCCCGCCACCTCCTGCGCGCCCGCGACCTCGCCGACAGCCGCTACTTCGAGCAGCTCACCGTCTCCGACATGGCGCGGGCCGCCGGGCTTTCGCGGGCGCACTTCAGCCGCGAGTTCCGCAAGGCCTTCGGCGAGTCGCCGCACTCGTATCTGCTGACCCGCCGGCTCGAGCGGGCCGGGGCGCTCTTGCGAAACACCGACCGCTCGGTGGCCGAGGTCTGCTTTTCGGTCGGGCTTTCGAGCGTCGGCTCGTTCACCTCGAGCTTCACGCGTGCCTACGGGCGCTCGCCCACGGCCTACCGGGCCTCGTTTCCGCCGGCCTCCGCTCACGCGATCGTTCCGGCCTGCGTGCTGCGCGCATACACGCGACCCAAGAACAGCACGTTTGGAGAAGACCGCCGCGCGGCGCGTGCCTAGCATCGCCGTCGAGCTGTCAATCCAAAGCAGGAGGAATTCATGAGGATTCACGCGGCCCATGTTTGGGTCCACGACCAGGACGAGGCACTTGCCTTCTACACCGAGAAGCTCGGCTTCGAGGTCAAGGCCGACTCGACGCTTCCCGAGATCGGCGACTTTCGCTGGCTCACCGTCGGGCCTCCGGGCCAGGACGTCGAGATCGTGCTGATGGCGATCCCGGGCTCGGACGTGATCGACGACGAGTCGGCCGAGCAGATCCGCTCGCTGATGAGCAAGGGCTGGATCGGCGGCGTCTTCTTCACCACCGACGACGTCAAGGGCGACTTCGAGGAACTGCGCTCGCGCGGCGTCGAGTTCAGCGAGGAGCCCGAGGAGCGCCCCTACGGCATCGACGCCGGCTTCCGCGATCCGTCGGGCAACGCGTTCCGGCTGACGCAGCTGCCTGACAGTTCGGGGCAGTAGAGCTCCTGACGACTTCTTCGCCGAAGCGATGAGTTTCCGGGAGGACCTTGGTCCAACCGGGCAGATCAATCAACTTCAACCAGGAGGAATCCAAATGCCAACCGCAACCACCACCGGAATCAAGAAGATCGGGACCGTCTGTGTCGGAATCAGTGACACCGACCAGGCGATCGACTTCTACGTCAACAAGCTCGGCCTGACGAAGACGACCGACGTGCCGTTCGGCCCTCCGGGTCAGGAGGCGCGCTGGGTCGAGGTCTCGACCGAGGGCGCCGAGACCACGATCGCGCTGGCACCTCCGCCCCCCGGCGGCGAGGCCGGCAACGCCTCGACGGGCATCGCCCTGCAGACGGCCGACATCGACGCGACGCACGCGGCTCTGAAGGACGCCGGCGTGGACGTCGACGACGAGGTCTCGCGGATGGGCGACCCCGTCCCGCCGATGTTCTGGCTTCGCGACCCCGAGGGCAACAGCCTGTTCGTGGTCGAGAGCAAGGACTGATTCAAAACCTCACCTGAGGGTCATGGGCCGCCGCGCTAGCGCGGCGGCCCTGCCGCGTGCGGGGACTCAGAAACGCCGAGGCCGGCTCTCTTCGTGCCTCACGCTCGATCGCTATCGACGCGCTCGACGGCCGCGTCGATGCGCGCGAGGCGCTCGTCGTCTGCTCCCGCCAGCTCCGCAATGCGCTCGCGCAGGGCATCGACGTCCAGGGTCTTGGCCTCGAGCATGGCCTCGATGTCCGCCCAGTCGCGAGTGCGGTCGAACATCACCTTGAAGACAGCGAGCTCGACCGGGCCAAGGACCGGAATCTCCGCGCCTTCGAAGGGCACTCGGCGCCGGTGGCGGGCGGCCTCCTCGTGGATGGGCAGGTTGTTGAAGAAGAGGTCGATGGGGGTGCCGTCCCACCACAGCCGGGCCTGCCCGTCGCGGACGATCGCAACGATGCTCCCGTCGTCGTAGGCGACGCCTTTCGGCAGGGCTTCGAGGGCCGCTTCGCAATCGCCGCTCGGAACGAAGATGTTGACGTCGATGTCGCTCGTGCCGCGCGGATCGTTCGTCCAGTAGGCGAGAGCGATGGCGCCGCCGAAGGCGTGGGCGACGTGGGCGGTATCCAGGCCCCGGTGAATCGCCAGCAGGCGCTCGGCGAGGTTCATGAGCCCTCCGCGGCGGGTCGCAGTGGCGGGAATTGGAGAGTTCGCGCGTGCTTCGTCGGCAGCCGGCCGGCGAGATCCAGGACTGCGGCCAAGGTGCGTCCGCGCTCAGCCAGCGTGCGGCTGCCCGGCGAGCTCACGGGCCGCGTCGCCGGGGCAGTTGTGAGACGCCTGCCGCAGGCGGAGAACAGGCGCGCGAGAGTCGTCGCCGAGGGTGTCTTGCCCCCCGACTCATAAGCGGAAAGGGTGGCCTGGGACGTGCCGCTGAGCTGGGCGAGCTCGGCTTGGGTCAGCCCGGCGCGGTGGCGCGCGAAGCGAATCTCATGCGCGATGTCCACGCCGAGATTATATCCGCTCAGATATGAGAGGTAGGCTTCGGGGATAACCCCGCCGGTGCCGGTGCCGGTGCCGGTGCCGCCAACACCTTGCGAAAAGCTTGCGCTTGCGTTTTGCTTGCGCTAGGGTGTAGCTATGGCTCCGGCAACCCTCCAGAAGGTCTCGCTCCTCGACGAGATCCAGGACGCATTCGAGCTCTCCAATGTCGAGCTCGGTCGGCTGTTCGGCGTCAGCCGCCAGGCCATCGGCGAGTGGCGCCAGCGCGGCGTGCCCGGCTCACGCCAGGACAAGGCAGCGACGGTGGCAGCGATCGCTGACCTGCTCTCCCATCGGCTGAAGCCTGAGCGGATCCCGGGCATCGGCCGGCGGCCGGCGACCGCCTACGGCGGTCAGTCGATGCTGGAGATGATCGAGGGCGACCGCCATCGCGAGCTGCTCGAGCTGGTGCGCGCATCGTTCGACTGGGCTGCGACGGGCTGAGCCCCGGTGCGGACGGTCAGCCGCGGGGGCGCCTACTTGCGGGTCGCCGATCCGACCTGGCGAAACCCTCTCGACGGCAGCTACTCCGAGCGCTCCGGCGGTCGCTGGAACGCCCCCGATTCCTTCCCGGTCGTCTACCTATGCCGGTCGGTCGCCGTCGCGCGGGCAGTGGTGTTCGGCCAGCTCGAGAGCCATCCCTACGGCGTCGAGGACCTCAACCCGAGCATGGCCCCGGTGCTGGTGGAGACGACGGTGCGCACCGAGCACTTCGCCGATGCGATCACGGCTCGTGGCCTGGGCTCCATGGGGCTGCCGGCGACGTATCCGCATGACGAGCGCGGCCGGATCGTCGGCTGGAAGCGCTGCCAACCTCTCGGCGAGGAGGCGTTCGAAGCCGGCCACCCTGGGATCGCCTGCCGAAGCGCCGCGCCGACGGCACCGCGCGGCGGCGAGGAGCTCGCCTGGTTTCAGCGCGGCCGGCGGCGGCTTGGAGCCCGGCGGGTGCGCCCGTTCGCCGACTGGTTTTGGAGTGCCGACGCCTAAGGCTCCCGGTCGCGTCGCTCGGCGCGCTGCGAGAGCCGGTCCTTCGCGCGCCTGAGGAGGTCCCCGAGAACGCCCACCCCGCTGGGGGCCGGGACGGTTCCGCCGGTGGTCGTGGTTCGCGGGATCCGCAAAGGCCTGTTGGGCGTGCTGCTCTGCTCAGGTCCGGGAGCCGAGATCGCGTCCGGGCCGGCCGGCTTCGTGGCGCCCCCCGCCGCCAGCGGGTCGAAGCCGCACTTGGGGCAGGGTTCGGCGATGTTGCCCTCGACGTCCTTGCCGCAGTTGGAGCAGGTGTGCACGCGCTCAGTCTCCCACCGCGCTCAGGCGTGGTGCTCGGCCAGCCAGGCCGCGTGCCGGGCGCCGAGCTCGCCGATGGTCTCGCCGTCCTCCACCAGCTCGCGCATGAGCGCGCCCCAGGGAGCGGCGGCGCGAACCTGCGAGGCGATCTGGAAGAGCAGGCCCTCCATGCGGCGCAGGAGCAGCGCCTCGGGAGGCAGGGTCATTTGGCGAAGCTGCTCGACCAGCTCGCTGCCGTCCTCCTGGCGAAGCGCCTCGCTGCCGCGCCAGAGGTCCTCGGGGGCGAGGCGAAGAGGCTCGTCGGAGTAAAGCCACCACGAGATCGCGCGCATGTGACGCATCAGCAGGTCCGAGCGCCATTGCGCCAGCTCGCCCGGCAGGTAGCCCAGCTCCTTCATCCCGGCCACCAGCGCGTCGGCGTCCTCGTCGCGGACCGCGGCGACGATCTGCGCCTCACGGCGCAGGTAGTCGGGCGGCAGGCGGCGGGCCATGCCGAAGTCGAAGAACGAAACCTGGCCGTCGGGGCCGAGCAGGTAGTTGCCCGGATGCGGGTCGCCGAGCGCCAGGCCGAGCCCCATGGCCGTGCCGTAGAAGAAGCGGTAGACGATCTGCGCGTAGCGGTCGCGGACCTCGTCGGGCTCCTCGGCGACCGCCCGGTAGTCGAGGCCGTCAACCCAGTCGGTGACGAGCACCTGGCGGCGGCTGAGCTGCGTGTCGACGCCCGGGACCTCGATGAAGGGATGCCCGCGCCAGTAGCGCGCCACGCGACGGTGGGTGGCGGCCTCGAGCTCGTAGTCGCACTCCTCGACGATTCGCTCGCGAAGCTCGGCCATCACGTCGGCGACCTCCAGGCCGGGCATCATCCGGCGCAGGACGGGGGAGAGCATCCGCAGGTTTCGCATGTCGGACTCCACCGCGTCGGCGATGCCGGGGTACTGGACCTTCACCGCGACCTCGCGGCCCTCGGCGGTGCGTCCGCGGTAGACCTGGCCGATCGAGGCCGCGGCGGCCGGCTCGGGGTCGATCTCGGCGAGCACGCGCTCGGGCTCGTCGTCCCACTCGGACGCCATCACCGCGCGCATCTGCTTCCAGCCGACCGCCGGAACGTCGTCGCGAAGCGAGGCCAGGCGCTGCTGGAGGTAGGCGGACTGGTCGGGGTCGAGGCCGGGGAACTCGACGGTCGAGAGCACCTGCCCGGCCTTCATCGCGGCGCCGCGCATCACCGCGAGCTGGTCGACGAGCGAGTCGATCGTCGCGACCATCCGATCGCCGCGGCGGCGGCGCTGGTCGATGTCGGTCCCGCGGGTGTCGATCCGGTCGCCCACCCAGCGCGCGGCGCCACCGGCCGCCACACGCCCCAGGCGCGCGGTGCGGGCGGTGCGCCCGCGGATCGGTCCCTTCTCGGCCATCCAGCAGATTCTGGCGGACCGCACCAATCGAACCCGCAAGTCGGGGCGCCCGTACTCCCGTGCGATGACCATGAAAGGACTTGGAATGAGAACTCTTGGAATTCGCTCGGGCGCCCTGGCGGGCGCGGCGGCGCTGGCCCTCGCGATCGCCGGCTGCGGCTCCTCGGGCAGCTCCAGCACCACCGCCGCGGGATCGGCTGCGGGCTCCGGCTCGAGCAGTACGCCCGCGAGCTCCGGCTCATCTTCATCCGGGAGCGGCGGGAGCGCTCCGGCGGGTGGAGGCGGCGGTTACGGCTACTGAATCAGCCCGGGCGCGGGCGGCGGGACGGCCGCCCGCGTTGGCCGCAGCCATTGCCCTGATCGCCCTCGCCGGCTGCGGCAGCGCGAGCAGCGCCTCCTCGCCTTCACCGGCCGCGAAGCTCCGCGCCTACGTCGCCGCGGTGGAGAAGGTGAGGCTGCCGGTCAACGACCTGCTCGACCGCGCCGACCCGATCCTCACCGCCTACGCCGATCACGGCATCGGCTCCGGCGCGGCGAAGCGGCGCTTCAGCGCCCTGGAGCGGACTTTCGGCGGCTACGCGACCGCGGCGGCCGAGGTCAAGCCCGTGCCCGCCAAGCTACGCGCCGCCAACCTCGCCTACGTCCACACCTACGTTCTCGAGGACACCTACCTCGCGGCGCTGGCCGCGGCGATCCCCGAGCGCGCCTTCGACTCGCTGCCCGCCACCCAGAACGCCCAGCGCCGGGCGATCGTCGCCTGGCGGATTCGCCTGGAGGTGCTGGCGCACCACCTCGGCGTAAAGCTGCCCGCCGACATCCAGCAGGCGGGGCGCGGCGAGATTGCGCCTTCGCCCGCGGGGGAACAGAACCCAGCAGTCACGAAATTGTGTCCATAGGGGTCTGACCCCTTCAAGGAGGAACTGATGACAACCAAGCCCGACTTCACCGAGGATGAGTGGAAGCAGATCGCCACGGCGCCCACGAGCGCGGGACTGATGGTCGCGACGGCGTCTCGAGGCGGCACGTTTCGCGAGTCGTTTTCGATGGCGAAGGCCTATACCGAGGCTCGCCAGCAGCACGGCGGGTCGGAGCTGCTCGACGAGCTGGTGGGCGGCAAGCCCGAGGTCGACCGAACGCGCCCGCATTCCGCCGAGGAGCTGACCGCCCACTCGCTGGAGAACATCCGCGGGGCCGTCGCCGCACTCGAGGCGAAGGCAACGCCCGAGGAAGTCGCGGCCTACCGGCAGTTCGTGCATGGCCTGGCCGAGCGTGTCGCGGAGGCGCATTCCGAGGACGGCGAGAAGGTCAGCCCGGACGAACAGACGGCGATTCAGGCAATCGACGACGCCCTCGGCGAGGCAAAGCTCGGTTGACGAGAGTTGTAGATTCGCGCTGTCACGACCACGCGAGGAGGTGCGCATGGAAGCGGAGTTCGAGTTCGACGACAAGCCCTCGGAGGCCACCCAGTGGGCCGAGGAAGCGACCGAGGATGACGAGGAGTTCGCGGAGCTCGATGACGAGGATCTAACTGAGCTCGAGGACTACGAGGACAACGCGCCCGCCCTCGAGGACGAGGACGTCATCGAGCCCTAGTTGCGGCGGTGAGGGGCTTTAGCCCCGCTCGCCCTCCCAGTAGTCCTTCGCGTCCGCGCGCTTGACGATCAGCTCGTCGGCGCCGCTCGGGTCGGGCCAGATCCCGACCTTGTCGCTGTCGGGGTAGACGGCGACTGCCGGGTAGCGGTCGGTTGAGAAGAACAGAAAGCGCGCCGTCTCGGAGCCCGTGCTGGTGAGGCGGTGCGCGCCATCGGGGCCGACCGGAAAGCAGGTGACGTCGCCGACGCGCATCTTCTGCTCGCCTTCGGGCGTGCGGATCGTCAGCTCGCCCTTCAAGACGAGCAGCCACTCCTCGTTGTTGTACTCGTAGTGGTAGGGGCAGTTGGAGTTGCCCGGCTCCATGTCGTAGAGCCGCGCCGTGATCATCGACGCGCCGATCTTGTCCTCGAGATGGACCTCGGGAGCGTGGAAGCCCTCGGGCTCGTCGGGGTCGGCGGCGGTCTCGGCTTCGAAGATGTTGAAAGCTCTCATGGGCTGGAAGACCCCCTCTCGATGTTCACCATCACGTGCTTCAACTGCGTGTAGTCCTCCACCCCGTAAATCGACATGTCCTTGCCGTAGCCAGACTCCTTGTAGCCGCCGTGAGGCATCTCGGAGACGAGCGTGAAGTGGTCGTTTATCCAGACGCAGCCGAAGCGCAGCGCATTTGCGACTCGGTGTGCGCGGCCGATGTCGCGAGTCCACACCGACGCCGCGAGCCCGTAGCGGGTGGCGTTGGCCTGCTCGATCGCCTTCGCCTCGTCGTCGAAGCGCTCGACTGTCATCACCGGGCCGAAGATCTCGTTCTGGACCATCTCGTCCTCGAGCTCGAGCCCGGCGACCACCGTGGGCTCATAGAAGTACCCCGGCAGGTCGGGCTGCCTGCCGCCCTTCACCACCTCGGCGTGATCGGGACGGCGATCGATGAAACCGCTGACCCGCTCGCGCTGGCGCGCTGAGACGAGTGGGCCGAGGTTCGTCTCGGGATCGTTCAGGTCACCCATCCTGTAGCCGTCGGTATGCCCGGCGAGGCCGGAGACAACGTCGTCGTAGAGCTTCGACGACGCCAGGATCCGCGTCGCGGCGGTGCAATCCTGGCCGGTGTTGTAGAGCGCCCCCTCCGCGATCGTCGCGAGCGCCGGCTCCATGTCGGCGTCGTCGAAGACGATCACCGGAGCCTTGCCGCCGAGTTCGAGGTGGACGCGCTTCAGGGTCTCGGCCGCGGCGCTCGCGATCCACTTCCCCGTACCAACCGAGCCGGTGAGCGAGACCATGTCGACGTCCGGGTGGGTGACGAGGCTCGAGCCCGCCGGGTCACCGTGGCCGCCAACGACGTTGAAGACGCCCTGCGGCAGGATCTCGGCGGCGAGCTCCGCGAGCCGGATCGTCGAGAGCGGAGTGACCTCGGCGGGCTTCAGGACGATCGTGCATCCGGCGGCGATCGCCGGGCCGATCTTCCAGACCGCCATGCCAAGCGGATAGTTCCAGGGGGTGATCTGGCCCACGACGCCCATCGGCTCGCGCCGGATCATCGAGGTGCGCCCCTGGATGTACTCGCCCGCGGCGCGGCCCTCGAGATTGCGCGCAGCGGCGGCGTAGAAGCGCAGGTTGTCGGCGCAGCCAGGGATCTCGTCGGTGTTCATGAGCCCGCGGGGCTTGCCGGCGTCGGCCGACTCGAGGTCGCCGAGCTCGTCGCCGTGCTCCTCGAGCGCGTCAGCGAGCTTCAGGAGCATCGTCGAGCGGTCAGCTGGGGTGGTCGTCGAAAAGCCATCGAACGCTCGCCGAGCAGCGGCCACCGCGCGGTCGACGTCCTGCGGGCCCGAGAGCGGAGCTCGCGCGAACACCTCGCCCGTGGACGGGTTGACGACGTCCTCGTAGGCGCCATCCGCGGGGCGGACGGACTCACCGTCGATGAAATTCTGGAACTCCGTGATCGTGTCGGTCTCGAGCATGTCTCTCCTCTGTCTTCTGTTTGATCTTGTTTGATCCGGCTCACTCGAGTGAGTCGGCGCTGCCGCGTGCTGGGTCGCTGGATCGCATCGAGTCCCAGCGCTCGACGAACCGCTCAAAGCGGCTCGCGATGATCGCCGAGGTCTCTTCGCCGCTCAGCTCGTGATCGAGGTGACGGCGAACCGGGTCGCTCCAGATCGAGCGCCCGATCGCGAAGCCACCATAGCCCTCCGTTCTCGCCGCGACGTCGAGCCAATGTTCGACCCGCTGCTGCGGTGCGCCGGCGCCGAGCACGAGACAGCGCACGTCCTGGCGCTCGGCTCCGCAGCGAACCTGCGCCACGATCGCTGCCGCGTCCTCAAGCCGGTCGACGCCCTCGAGCTTCCAGATGTCGGGCTCGATCCCGGCGTCCTGCGTCGCCGCGATACCCCGCCGGATGAGCTCCGGGCGCAGCTCGCGCCGATAGCGCTCGCGATCGCCGCCGAAACGACCAAGCTGGGCCTCGGTCGGTGGAACCAGGAGCTCGTACATGAGCTTCCAGCGGCCGGGGCCGACGAACTCGGCGAGTGGCTTCAGACGCTCGAGCTGCACGGCGTTCACATCGGCGTCGCCCTCGACGTTGAAGCGGACGAGGACCTTCGCGAAGGTCGGATCGAGGCGCTCGATGTGCGCGCGAAACGCCTCGCCGTATTCGAACTCGAAGACGTCGCGGCTCGAGCGTTCGACCGCGACTGCGAGGGTGATGCCGTTTTCGAGCGCGAGGGCTGGGATGTCGCCCCCGAAGTGCTCGTCGACGAGCACACCCACGCGCTCACGGGGCGCGATCCTGGAGGCCGCGCGAAGCGCGCCGTCGAAAACCAACCGCTTCGCGGCGCGCACCCGCTCGATCTGGTCTTCGGTGAGGTCCTCCCCGGTGCCGAGGATCTCGCGCGCGAAGCTGCCGCGATGGTCGAAGGCCAGGAAATGGAGCTCCCCAGGGTGCCCGCGCGTCATCTTCCGGCCTCGAGGCTAAAGGGCGTTGCCCGTATCGGCGTCGAACAGGTAGAGCCGCTCGGGATCGACCGCGAGTGACGACTTTTCGCCCTCCTGAAGCGAGGCGAGTCGGTTCAGTCGGGCGACGACGAGGCCGTGTCTCGCGCCCTGGCGCACGGTCGAACCCCCGCTGGGAGGCTCCTGGCTGGCTCCCTCCGCCTCGCCAGAGGCCTCGTCGACCGTGGGAATCGCCGGCGCGAGAGGGATGAAGCCCTCGGAGGGACGGACGTAGGCGATCAGCTCCGAGCCGAGCGACTCAGTGCGAATCACGTCGACCTGAAGGAGCGAATCGGCTTGGTGGCTCGTCGCGACTGTGGTGTCCTCCGGACGAACGCCGACGACGACGTCGCGGGGGCCGTCGCGGGCGACGCTCGGGTGGCGGTCGACAGTGGCCTCCGGAAGCGGCACGCGGCAGCCACAGAAGCGCACCTCCGGGCGATCGCTTCCAGCTCCCGGATGAATCCGAGCGGCGAGGAGATTCATCGCGGGCGAGCCGATGAAGCCGGCGACGAACGTGTTGGCGGGCCGCTCGTAGAGCTCCTCGGGCGAGCCCAGCTGCTCGAGCTCCCCGTCACGCAGGATGGCCACCCGGTCGCCCATCGTCATTGCCTCGATCTGATCGTGGGTGACGTAGAGCGTGGGGGTGTTTACGCGCCGTTGCAGGCTGGTGATCTCAGCCCGCATCTCGACGCGGAGCTTCGCGTCGAGGTTGGAGAGCGGCTCGTCCATGAGAAAGGCCGCGGGCTCGCGGACTATCGCTCGGCCCATCGCCACCCGCTGGCGCTGGCCGCCGGAGAGCTGAGCGGGCTTGCGATCCAGAAGCTCGGTGATGCCGAGGATCTCGGCGGCCTCTTGCACGCGCCGGCGCACGTCCTCCTTCGGCTTGCCGGCCATCTTCAGGCCGAAGCCGATGTTGTCGCGAACCTTCATGTGCGCGTAGAGCGCGTAGTTTTGGAAAACCATTGCGATGTCGCGCGAACGCGGGGGTTCGTCGGTGACGAGCTTGCCGCCGATGAAGACCTTTCCCGCGCTCACCTCCTCGAGCCCGGCGACCATGCGCAGCGTTGTGCTTTTCCCGCAGCCCGAGGGGCCAACCAGTACGAGAAACTCCCCCTCCTGTACCTCCAGCGTGAGATCGTTGACGGCGACGACGCCACCCGCGAACTCCTTGCGCACCCCTTCGAGGACGATCCCGCTCATCGCCTGCCCCTAGCCGACCGATCCACTGAGGACTCCCCGGATCTGGCGGTTGAGGACGAGCGCGACGATGGCCGGCGGCATCATCGCCATCACCCCGGCCGCCATAACCAGCGGATAGTTGGTCGTGTACTTGCCGACGAACTCGGTGATCAGCACGGTCACCGGCTTGGTGTCGAGGGTCGATGCGAGGAGGAGCGGGATGAGGAACTCGCCCCAGACCGCGAGCATGAAGATCGCGCCGAGCGCGGCGATTCCCGACCTCATCTGTGGCAGCACCACCTTTCGAAACGCCTGCCAGCGAGTGCAGCCGTCGATCAGGGCCGCCTCCTCCGGCTCTCTTGGCAGCTCCTTGCAGTAGTTGTGGAAGAGCCAGATACCGAGTGGCGCCTGGACGCTGACGAAGACCAGGATGAGCCCGGGATAGGTGTTGATGAGATGAAACGTCGAGAGCAGGCGGAAGAGGGCGATCACGACCGTGAACACAGGGACGACCAGGGTGGCAAGGATCACGAAAAAGAGGCGCCGACTGCCGCGGAACTCGAGACGGGCGAAGCCGTAGCCGGCGAGGATCGACACCGCGAGAATCGCGATCGTCGAGAGCACCGTGATCGTCGCGCTGTTCATCATCGTCGGGCCGAAGCTCGACGTGTCGGTGGGGCTCGGGATCCCGGCGTCGGAACTCGAGATCGCGGTCCCGTTGATGAGCGTCGAATAGGCGGTGCTCGCCGGATGCGAGGGCAGCCAGCCCGACGTCTGGACATCGGCTCGTGGCGTCAGGCTGGTGACGACGCCGACGAGGATCGGCAGCAGCGACCAGAGAACGATCGCGGTGACCGCCAGTCGCCTGAACACGCGGGCGCCGCGGGAGACCTTCATACCGTCGCCCTTCGAAAAGCGACCGTGTAGAGGATTCCAAATAGGGCAGTGGCGCCGCCAACAAGGAACGCCAGCGCCGTACCCGTGGAGAAGTTCGCCTGATTGAAGGTCGTGTTGTAGACCTGCATCACGATCGAGCGGGTGTTGAGCGCGGTCCCGTTCAGCACATAGATCTCGTCGAAGATGTTGATGGCCGCGACGGTGCCAACGGTCGCGGCGACGGCCATCGATGGCAAAAGGAGCGGGAGCGTGATGTGGCGGAACTGCCGGAACGGCGTGGCGCCGTCGACCGCCGCGGCGGAGTAGACGTCGTCGGGAATGCTCTGCAGGCCGGCCAGGAAGATCAGGGTGACGAGCGGGATGACGCCCCAGGCATGCACGACCGTGATGAACGGGATGGCTCCCGCGCCCGCCAACCACACCTGGGGATCGTGGATGACGTGGAGATCCAACAGCAGGTGGTTTAAGAGCCCGTTCTGCGGATCGAAGATCCGTCGCCAGAGGAGGCCGCTCACCACCGACGGAAGCGCCCAGGGCAGGATCAGGATCGCCAGCACGATTCCACGGCCACGAAAGACCCGCTGGAGGCTGACGGCAATGAATAGGCCTGCCGCGATCTCGAGCGTCAGCGCGATCCCGAGATAGAAGAGCGTGTGGACGATCGCCTGGCCGGTCGTCGGATCCTGGAGCCCCGCGGAGTAGTTGTCGAAGCCGACGTACTGGCTCGGCAGGCCGGTGCCGCCGCCGCCCGTGTGAAGGCTGGTGCTGAACCCCTTGACCAGTGGATAGAAGACCAGCGCTCCCGAGACGAGCAGCGCCGGCAGGACCATCAAGCGGCCGAGGCGACTCGTCTCCCGCGCCGAGGACGACCCCCCCCGGCGAAGCGCTCGCCAGGGGGCCGTCATCCTCCGTGTCAGTCGTGGGCCGTCAGCCATTCCCGCGATGGAGCCGACGTTCTACTGGGTTCCCTGAGCCAACTGCGTCGTCTGGTCTGAGAGCTGCTTGAGTGCGTCCGGCACCGACATGTCGCCCTTGATTGCTGCGTTGATGAGGCCCTGGGCGTCGGAGCTGAACTGCGCGTACCACTTGGGCGCCCCGCTCGGAAACAGCGGCTCAACCTTCTTCAGCTCGGCGCTGATCGCAGGACCGCTCTGGAGTTGGCCGGCCTTGCTGAGCGCATCGACGCCGGACGTGCCGCACGGCAAAAAGCCCGCCTTCTCGTACATCTGCTCCTGGATCTTCGTCGACTCCCACCAGTTGATGAAGGCGACGGCGGCGTCCTTGTGCGCGGAGGTCACCGGAATCCCGAGGCCCTCCGGCAGGCCGAACGAGGCCCCCGGGCCGTTCACGCCCGGGACGAGCGCGCCCTCGGCGTCACCGGCGATCTTCGACTGCGAGGCGTCGTTGGCCGTCGGCAGGTTGCCGGGGCTCGACGCGAGCTGGATCGCTGCCTGCCCGGAGGTGAACGCATCGAACGCCGGGCCGTCGTCGGTGGTGACTTCGCCCGCGGGGACGTCGCCATTCTTCACCGCGTCGACCTCGAACTGGAGCGCCTTGGCGGCGGGCGAGCCCGGATCGCCGAACAGCGGTTGGTTGTTGTTGTCGAAGAGCTGTCCGCCCATCGCCAAGGTGAGGAGATACCAGGGAGTGACGCCGCCCTCGGTCGCCGCCATTGCGATCGCCATCGGGTACTGCACGACGCCGCTCGACTTCAGCTTCTTGTTGACCGCGGCGAGTTCCTTGAACGTCTCTGGGAACTTCGCGATGCCAGCCTCCTGAAAGAGCTTCTTGTTGTAGACGCTCATCCGGAAGTCGTTGCTGTAGCACGCAGCGTAGAGATGGCCTGCCGAGTCCATGAACGGCTTGTCGGTGTTCCCGAGGTCCTTGGCCACCGAGGCATCGAGGCCGTCTTCCAGCGGCTGGTACCAGCCAGCGGCGGCGAATTGCCCGGTGAACGACCAGTCGAACTCGGTGACGTCGGCGATGTTCGTCTGGGCCTCGTTGGCGACGATCAGCTTGGAGTGGATCGCGTCGAAGCCGGCGGTGTTGAAGTCGACCTTCACCCCGTACTGCTTCGTGAACTCGTCGAGGATCGAGCTCGGCACCTTGTATGGGATCAGGACGCTGATGGTCTGGCCCGCGATGTCCGCGTTCTTGTCGAACCCGCTCGACGAGCCACTCCCGCCGCCGCTCGAGCCGCAGGCCGTCAGGAAGGTGGCCGCCAGCGTGAGTGCGAGTCCGGATATCGCGCCCGTCCGTCTGTTCATGGATCTCAACATTCTCTCCCTCGCTTGTTCGCGCTTTCTCTTGGTCGCCCGTTGAAAGTCATTGCAGGATCACGGCCCGGCTGAGGTGGGCCGGCTGGTCGGGGTCGAGCCCGCGCGAGCGCGCGAGCCGGACAGCGACGCGGTGGATCGCGATCAGGTCGATCATCGGATCCTCCCCGGTCGCGACAATCGTGGCGTCCGCCTCCCGGCTCGTCTCGAGCACGGAAGGGTCGATTCCGCCGAGCCCCCACACCACCGTCGTCGAGCCGCTGGCGCTGATCGGCCCGTGACGGTATTCCATCGCCGGGTAGGACTCGGTCCAGGCGCCCGCCGCCTCGCGAAGCTTGAGGGCAGCCTCGTTGGCGAGGCCCACGGTCCACCCGGTCCCGAGAAACACGAAGCGCTCGAAGTCCTCCGGCTCCAGCGGCAGCGGCGCGTCGAGCGCGGCTTCGGCCGTCTCGGCGAGATAGGCGACGTCCTCGCCGAAGCTCGCCCGGAACAACGCGAGGGCGGCGGTGGCGAAGCGCGTCTGAACGATCGACTCCTCGTCGGCGAAGTCGAGCTCGATGACCTGCTCGGCGAGTGCCCCGATCCTCGAGTCGGCGTCGCCCACCACCGCGACGGTTCGTGTTCCGGCCGCAACCGAGTCGAGAGCGCGGACAACCTCGGTCGTCTCGCCGGAGCGCGAGATCGCGACCACCGCCTCGTAGCGATCGTCGAGGTGGGCCTCCGAAGCGGCGACGGCGATCGTCTCGCCCTGGCCGGCGCTCTCGCGCAGCGCGGCGACCGCCTGCCCGACGAAGAGCGAGGTGCCACAGCCGACGATTGCGACCCGGGCGCCGGGCGCCGGCATTCGCTCGGCCGTGAGTGAGGCCAGCTCCACCGCCTTTCTCCAGACGGCCGGCTGGCTCGCGATCTCACGGTCGATATTTGGCATCCGGGACCACAATAACGGCATATCGTGCAGAAAACAACGCCAAAGCGCGCACAATCCGTCATCTGATCTGCGCACTTGGGCCCCAAACGGCCTCGCATTCGTGTGCTGCCTCGCGGATCCGGCGCGCTCAGCGCTGGTCGATGTCGAGGCCGGCCGCCGCCAGCGACGCGATCGCGTCCGAACTCGCCTCGGTATCGGTGATCAGTGAGTCGATCTCGTCGATCGCGCAGATCCTGGCGAAGGCGACCTCGCCGAGCTTGGAGCTGTCGGCTACCACCACCGCGCGCTTCGCACGCCGGATGAGGGCACGATTCGTGAATGCCTCCACCTCGTGGTGGGTGGTGCAGCCGGTCTCGGCCGAGATTCCGTCGACGCCGACGAAGACGAGGTCGAGATTGAGGCCGGCCAGTGTCGTCTCGGCGATTGGGCCCACCAGCTCGTAGGACTCGGGCCGGGCGACCCCACCGAGGACGACGAGCTTCAGATTGGTGCGAACCGCCAGCTCCGAGGCGACGTTCAGGGCGTTGGTGACGATGGTGAGCCGCGGACGTTCGGCCAGGGCCCGGGCCACCTCCGTGGTCGTCGTACCGCCGGTGAGCCCGACGGTGGCCCCCTCGCCGACGAGCTCGGCCGCGGCCGCGGCGATTCGCCGCTTCTCCGCCTGCCGGCGGGCCGCCTTGTAGCGGAGCGGAAGCTCATAGAGAATCCCGCGTGGCACCGCGCCGCCGTGGATCCGAGCCACCAAGCGCTGCTCCTCCAGCAGCTCGAGGTCGCGCCTGACCGTCGCCGCCGAGACGCCAAAACGCTCTGAGAGCTCAGCGACGCTGACGCTTTCGCTGCGCGAGAGCTCCTCGAGCACCGTTCCCAGGCGTTCGGATTGGCGCACGAGCGCAAGATAGCCCAACGCCTGCCAAAGCTTGTCCCGGCGCGCGATTCTGAAGGAATCGGTGGCCAAAGCTACACTCAGCGCCGCCCCATGGGGAACCTCGATCTACTGGTCATTGGCGACTGCAACCCCGATCTGGTCCTCGGCGTCAATGCGGGTCCCGAGTTCGGCCAGGTCGAGACCTTGGTCGACGAAGCGAAGCTCACGCTCGGCGGATCGGCCTCGATCGTCGCCTGTGGTGCGGCCCGCCTGGGCCTCCAAACGGCGCTCGCCTCGCTCGTCGGCGATGACGCGTTCGGCCGCGCCCAGCTCGAGGGACTGGCCGACCGTTGCGTCGACACCACGCGGGTGGTCGTCGACCCCAAGGTGCGGACCGGCCTCTCGGTCATCCTCCAGAAAGACGACGGCGACCGCGCCATCCTGACGATGCTCGGATCGATCGGCGAGCTCCGCGCCAAGCACGTCGAGACCGCGATCGCCGCGGGCGCGCGCCACGTGCACATCACGCCCTACTTCCTGCTCACTTCACTTCGCCGTGACGTCGGGCGGCTATTCGCGCTCGCGCGCGGCGCCGGAGCAACGACGTCTCTCGACACCAACTGGGATCCTGAGGCTCGGTGGTCGGACGGTCTCGACGACGCGCTCGGCGAAGTCGATTGCTTCATGCCGAACGCCGAGGAGGCGAGGCGGTTGACCGGTCGCCGAAGCGTCCGCGACGCTGCGAGTGCCCTGGCGGAGAGGGTCGAGACGGTGGTCGTCAAGCTCGGAGCCGAAGGCGCCTACGCCCGTTCAGGCGAAGAGGAGATGTCCGTGCCGGCCCCAGCCGTGAAGGTTGTGGACACGGTCGGCGGTGGCGATAGCTTCAATGCGGGCTTCCTCGCGGCGCGGCTTTCAGGCTGGCCGCTTGATCGTTCGCTACGGCTGGCGTGCTCGTGCGGCGCACTTTCGGTCACGGCGACGGGGGGAACGGCCGGGCAGCCGACGATGGACGAGGCCCTTAGGGCCGCGGGCTTGGACCCATGATCATCTGCGTCGCCGCCAATCCTTCGATCGACAAGACCTTCGAAGTCGAGCGGATCGTGCCGGGAGCCATCCACCGCCCGCTCGCCTTCACCCAGGTGGCCGGCAGCAAGGCGATCAACCAGGCGCGCGGGGCGGCGGCGCTCGGCGCCGAGGTCGAGCTGGTGGTTCTCGCCGGCGGGCACACGGGCAGGTGGGTGGCCGAGCAGCTCGAGGCCGAGGGCATCGAGACGGCGATCGTGCAGGCTTCCAGCGAGACTCGCTCCTCGCTCTCCGTTCTCGACCGAAGCTGCGACCACCTCACCGAGTTCTACGAGGCCGGCGCCCGCATCAGCGCCGGCGAGTGGGCCGCGTTCGAGCAGGCCGTAACGGCCCGAATCTCTCCCGGGGACTGGCTATCGATTGCCGGGTCGCTTCCGCCGGGGGCACCCCCGGACGGGTACGCGCGCATCCTGAGGGCAGGTCGTGCGGCCGGCGCAGAAACCGCGCTCGACACCGCTGGCGAGGCGCTCCGCCTCGGTCTCGAGGAGCGCCCGGCGCTGGTCAAAGTCAATGCCCTCGAAGGCGGGGAGCTGTTTCGGACCGAGCTCGCATCCAGCGCCGATGTGCGTGAGGCGGCCCGACGTCTAGCCCGCCATGGCGGTGTGGCGGCGATTACCCGCGGCCTCGAGCCGGCGGTCCTCTGCGCGGATGGCGGCGGCACCTGGGAGGGAGTGCCGCCGGCGCGAGGCTCGTACCCGGTGGGAAGCGGCGACTCTTTCATGTCCGGGCTTCTGAGCGCCCGCCAGCGCGGACTCGACTGGCCGCTGGCCCTGGCCCTGGCCCTGGGCGCGAGCGCCGCCAGTGCCGAAGTGCCCGTTCCCGCGGGCTTCGAGCGTGCGCGCGCCGAGGAGCTCGCCGGACAGGCGAAGGTCGTATCCGTCTAGTTGAGCCGCCAATCCGCGGTGGCGAAGCCCTTCGGCCCAGCTCCCGACGCTCATTCCATGCGCGTTTATGCTTGACTAGGGGCGAATTAGATCACCTACGAACACACCGCTTTCTCCCCGACCTTTGCAGCGCCTTAGCCACACGACCCCGCTGGACCCGTTGACGGCTACCGAGATCGTTGCGACCACGGCCGCTATCCGTGGATCCGGACGGTTCGCGAGCCTCGAGGGCCGGGTCCGCTTCATCACCATCGAGCTTTACGAGCCGGAGAAGGAAGCCGTGCTCGCCCACGCAGAGGCCGGTGGGCCGGCGCCTGCGCGCGAGGCCTTCACCGTGCTCCTCGCCCAGGGCGACGGCTCGACGCACGAGGTGGTCACCGCGCTTGACTCTGGGGAGGTCATCTCGTGGGAGAGCCCGCAAGGGGTCCAGCCGCTGGCCGTCGTCGCCGAACTGGCGCAGGCCGAGGACCTCGTCCGCGCTCACCCCGAGTTTCAGGCCGCGCTCGCAAAGCGCGGGATCAGCGAGTTCGACGCCATCCAAATCGACGCGTGGCCCGCCGGCTACTACGGCGAGCCCGAGGAGCAGGGGCACCGGCTCGCGCGCTGCGTCGCCTTCGTCAAACCCGGCCCCGGCGACAGCGAGTGGGCGCATCCCGTCGAGGGCGTGATCGCGCTCGTCGATCTGAACAAGATCGAGTTGCTCCGCGTCGACGACCACGGCATCGTCCCGGTCCCGCCCGAGCCGGGCAACTTCGACGTCGAGGCGGCGATCGCCACGACCGGGGGCCTGCGTGACGACATCGCGCCTCTCGAAATCTCCCAGCCCGATGGGCCTGGCTTCACCGTCGAGGGAAACTCGGTCACCTGGCAGCGCTGGCGATTTCACGTCGGTTTCACGCCACGCGCGGGCCTCACGATCAACCGCCTTGGTTACGAGGACCAGGGACAGGTGCGATCGATCCTCTACCAAGGCTCACTCTCCGAGATGGTCGTGCCGTACGGCGACCCCGGGCCGACGCACTACTTCAAGAACGCCTTCGATCTCGGCGAGAACGGGGTCGGCATCGCCGCCTCGACTTTGCGCTTGGGATGCGACTGCCTCGGCGAGATCCACTACTTCGACGCGGTGGTCAACGACGCGGACGGCAATCCTGTCGAGATCCCGAACGCCATCTGCATGCACGAGGAGGACCACGGCGTGCTCTGGCGCCACATCGAGTGGCGCACCGGCGATGGCGAAGTCAGGCGCTCGCGGAGGCTGGTGATCTCGTCGTTCTCGGCGATCGGCAACTACGACTACGGGTTCTTCTGGTACCTCTACCAAGACGGCTCGATCGCCTTCGAGGTCAAGCTCACCGGCGTCCTCTCGACGGGCGCGGTCAACCCCGGCGAGCGCCCCCGCCACGGCGTGCTCGTCGCGCCCGGGCTGAACGCGATGGTCCACCAGCACTACTTCAACATGCGCCTCGACCTCGACGTGGACGGCAGGTCAAACACCGTTGAGGAGGTCGAGAGCGTCTCGCTCCCGCCGGGCGCGGAGAACCCGCACGGTGGCGCCTGGGAGGTCAAGCGGCGGGCGCTTCGCAGCGAGTCCGAGGGACGGCGAAGCCTCGACCTCGCCTCGGCGCGGTACTGGGAGATCGTCAACCCGGGCGTGTGCCACCGCCTCGGCGAGCCCGTCGCCTACCGTCTCGTGCCCGGGAACAACGCCAGGCCCCTCGCCCAACCCGACTCATCGGTGATGAAGCGGGCGGGCTTCATCGCCGACCATGTCTGGGTCACGCCGTACCGTCGCGAGGAGCGCTACGCGGCGGGCGATTACCCAAACCAGCATCCCGGCGGCGCCGGCCTGCCGGAGTGGACCGCGGCGGACCGGGACATCGACAACCGGGACCTGGTGCTCTGGTACACCTTCGGCCACCACCACGTGCCGCGTCCCGAGGACTGGCCCGTGATGCCGGTCGCGACGATCGGCTTCTCGCTGAAGCCCGTCGGCTTCTTCGAGCGAAATCCAGCGCTCGACATCCCGCCACCCCACCCCAACGAGGACTGCCACGCGCCCGATCCGGGCGTCGGCGAGTCCGGAACGGAGCGTGAATGAGCGATCTCAAAGGCCGCGTAGCGGTTGTCACCGGAGCTTCCAGCGGCATCGGAGAGGCCGTGGCGAAGGCTCTTTCGGCTGCGGGCGTCAAGCTCGGCCTGATCTCCAGGCGCGGAGACGACCTCGGCATCGAGGGCGCGGTCGCGACTCCGTGCGATGTCCGCGACCTGCCGGCGCTCGAGGGCTTTATGGCCGCGGTCAGAGATGAGCACGGGGGGATCGACATCCTCGTCGCCAACGCGGGGGTGGGCGCCTACGGCGAGTTCCTCGACCTTGATCCCGAGATCCTCGACGAGATCCTCGACGTCAACGTCAAGGGCCTTCTCTACACCGTGCGCGCGGGGCTGCCGCACCTTTTGCGGAGCGACGCTGCCGAGCTTCTGACGGTCGCCTCGGTCGCGGGGCAGCGCGGACCTGAGGGCGAGGCGGCGTACGCCGCCTCGAAGTTCGCCCAGGTTGGCTTCATGCGCTCGATCGACCACGAGCTCTGGAGCAAAGGCGTTCGCTGCTCCACGCTCTGCCCCGGCGGGGTCGCCACCAACTTTGCGATGGGACGCGGGCGAACGCCCGAGGACCCGGACCTGCCGGACATGATGAGGGCCGAGGAGGTCGCGGATTCTGTCCTCTACGCCCTCACCCGCCCGCGAACCCACCGAGTCCTCGAGTCGAGCCTTCTGCCGATGGCCGAGGACTCGATGAACTGAGCTTGACCCGACCGGCCATCCACCGCACACGAAAGACAGGAAGGAACCCATGCCAGTGAAAATCACGATGATCGGCGGAGGAAGCTCGAGCTTTGTTCCGCCACTCGTTCGCGCCTTCATCCAGTCGGAAGTCCTCGGCGACGCCGAGCTCGTGCTCATGGACGTCAACTCCGAGCGCGTCCGCGTCATGGAGGCGCTCGCGCGCAAGCTCGTCGATGCCGAGGGCTCGAGCCTCGAGGTCTCCTCCACGCTCGACCAGCGTGAGGCGCTCGTCGACACCAATTTCGTGATCGCGGCGATCTCCGTCGGCGGCATGGCCGCCTGGGAGCAGGACATGGAGATCCCGGGCCGTTACGGGATCGTCATGCCCATCGCCGACTCCATCGGCCCCGGAGGGTTGATGCGAACCCTCCGAAATGCGCCGGTCCTGGCGAGCGTGGCCAGGGACGTCTCCGAGGTTGGCGCAGCCGACGCATGGATTTTCAACTACACAAACCCGGCGGCGGTCGAGGCGATGGCGATGCTGAGCGTTCCCGATGTCAACGTCATCTCGCTCTGCTCCTGCACCGCCGCGCCCTCGAGCGCCGCCTGGCTGGCGATGTGCGCCGGCGTCGACGCCGAGGATCTGGCGATGCCGCCGGTGGTCGCCGGCATCAACCACTGCGCCAGCGTCCAGGAGCTTCGCCTGAAGGACGGCACGAACGTGATGTCGCGGATGGTCGAGCACGTCAAGAACCCGATCGAGCGCTGGGCCCTCGAGACCTACGGCGTTCTGCCTTACTGCTGGGAGCACTGGACAGAGTTCTTCCCGCAGATGCAGCGCCTGGAGCAGGAATACGAGGGCACCGCCCAGTCGGTGAAGATGCGTTACGGCATCACCACCCACAGCATGGAGTACGAGCGTGAGCGTCCGAAGATGCTGGCCGAGCTCGCCAAGCAGTGGACCGCCGCAGACGCCGGCCCCGTGACGCTGGCCGACCTGCCCCCGGGTGATGAGGATGAGGGCATCGAGGTGGTCGAGATCCTCGAGGCGATCATCGAGAACCGCAACGAGGTCCACATCGTCAACGCCCCCAACAATGGCGTCATCCCGAACCTGCCCAACGAGGCGATGGTCGAGGTCTGCGCAAGGGTCAACCGCTACGGAGTGCATCCCATCTACACCGGGCCCATCCACGAGGCCCTCGCCAAACACCTCCGCCACTACGTCTCGGTGCAGGAGCAGATGGTGAAGGCGGCGCTTACCGGCGACCGCCAGGCGGCGCTCCATGCCCTTCTGCTCGACCCGAATATCACGTCGGCCCTCGACCTCGACCAGACTCAGGCGATGCTCGACGAGCTCCTCGAGGCCCAGGCGGAGCACCTGCCGCTGTTCAGCGCCTGACCCACTCCCGCCGAACGTCCCGGATGCCCGCTCAGAGCCCGGCATGTGGGACGTTCGGCGCGGGGGGCGGCGGGTATCGTGCCGCGGGTGAGCGACTGGTCCATCCGCCCGGCGACCGAGGACGACCTGGCGGCGCTGCTGCCGCTCTACCGCGCGTACGCCACGTTCTACGAATGCGAGCCCACCGACGAGGGGCTGCTGTCGCTCTGTCGCGCGGTGATGGCCGACCCCGACGAGCGTGGCGTCATCTTCTGCGCGGTCGGCGACGGTGAGGAGATCCTCGGCTTTGCGACGATGGTCTGGAAGTTCTCGAGCCTTCACGGCGCGCGGATCGGCTTTCTCGACGACCTGTTCGTCGATCCGGCCCGCCGCGGCGACGGCATTGCCGATGCCCTGATCGAAGCCTGCGCCGAGCGCGCGCGCGAGCATGGCGCGCCCGCGGTTCAGTGGCTCACCCAGCCCGACAACGCGCGTGCCCGGGCCGTCTACGACCGCGTCGGCGGCAAGCCCGAGCCCCTCATCGAGTACGAGCTGGAGCTCTAAGCGGCCTCGAGCGCGGCGCCGTAGAGGATGTCGTGCTCTGAGACCTCGATCTCGTCGCGGCCGAAGGCGCGCATCACCGCGATCAGGATCACGACCCCGGCGACGATCGTCGGCGCGCGACGCTCGTGAAGCCCGGTGAGAAGGCGGCGTTCGGCGAGCGGCAGCGACGAGAGCTCCGAGCAGAGGTGCTGGATCGCCTCGAGGCTCAACCGGTAACCGTGGACGCGCTCGGGGTCGTAGGGGTCGAGCTTCTGGTCGATGGCGGCCAGCGAGGTCGGGGTGCCCGCCACGGCGATGCAGGTCTCGGCGCTCGGCAGGCTCTGACCCTCAAGTGCGACGTCGATCTGGTGGTGGACGTCGTCGGCGAGCGCCTCGACGTCCTCCGGCCGCGGCGGGTCGGCGCTCAGGTGGCGCTCGGTGTGGCGCACGACCCCAACTTGAAGCGAGGCGTAGAACGACACCTCCTCGCCCGAGCCGAGGACGAGCTCGGTCGATCCCCCGCCGATGTCGACGACGAGGATGTGATGGCGATCGGTGCGGCCGAGGGTGGCTCCGGTATAGGTGAGGCGCGCTTCGTCGGCGCCCGCGAGGACGGTCGCGTCGAGCGCGAAGCGCTCGCGAAGCTCGGCCATGAATGCCCCTGAGTTCGAGGCGTCGCGCACGGCGCTCGTCGCGAGGGCGACGACGTGGTCGGGCTCGAGCGGCTGGTAGATGTCGCGGTAGGCGGCGACCGTCTCGCAGACCTCCTCGATCGCCTCGGCCGCCAGCGACCCCGCCGTGTCGACGCCTCGTCCGAGCCGGGTGACCGTCGAGTGGCGCTCGATCTCGCGAACCTCATTGCCGGCGACGTCCGCGACCAGCAGACGCGTGGAGTTGGTGCCCATGTCGACGACCGCGACGCGCGCGGAGCCGCCGGCATCGGTGCCGTGCGCTGACCCCATCGCCGAGCATCGTACGCCCGCGTCGCGGATTGGCCACAAGCGCGCGCGGGTAGGCGCGACTACGAGTTGCCACGCATCTGTGACAGCCACATTGGGCCCTTATCAGGGGTCTGACCCCTTTAGAAAGGAATGCGTATGGAAACCGAGCAGAACGAACTCGACGAGAGCGTCGAGAGCGACGACGAGACCTCAGGCGTGGACGCGCCGAGCGAAGAGGACGAAAGCGGATCGACCGGCGAGAGCCTGCCCGACCCTCCGGAGGAGTCCGAGGGCGCGGTTCCCGACGAGGCAACCGACCCCGGCGAGGGCTCGGCGTAGCCAGAATCTGAGGCCGAGCTGGGCTCAGGTCGCGGGCAGCGGCCAGACCACTTCGTGACTCAGGACCTCGGGGCGGGTGAAGAGGCCGAACTCCAGCTCGAGAGCATCGAGCTGGGTGCGATAGCAGCGCACCGCCTCGCGCTTTTGCGCGTGGCTTTCTTCCTCGAGCGTGTGCACCTGGGGCTCGAGCTCTCGCAGGGCGATGCCCGAGTTGTTCGTGGCCAGGTCCCAGAACTGCTCGGGGTCGAGGTACTCGCGCGCGCCGGTTCCGTTCACCCAGGCGGGCCAGCCGTGGATGGTCGCGTGGGGAACGTCGGCGTAGAGGGCCACCGCCCGTCCCTTCTCGGCCAGCAGCCGCGCGGCGTCGCGGGCCGCGAGATGGTCGCGATGGTTGTCGAGCGACGCGGGGGCGAGCAGCAGCGCGTCGTCGGCCGCCACCGCCGCGATCGCATCGGCAAGGGCCTCGGGGTCCTGGGGCCCCTCGCGGTACTGGCCGTCGATGAAGCCGAGGTTGACCGGCTCGCGCCCGGAGATGGCCAGGGCCGCGCGGTCCTCGTCCGCTCGCTCGCGGGCGCGCTCGTGCGGGTCGCCGGCGCGCGTCAGTCGGTCCCACCAGCCGAGCTCGATATATCCCGGCGGCGGTCCGTTGAAGACCGTCAGCACCTGGACCTCGCCAGGGCCTGCCAGCAGATGCCAGAGCGAGAGCACGGCGTCGTCGGGATGCGGGGAGATGATGGCGACCGCGCTCACGGGACGCACGTTAGTCGTTGGCTGCCGTACTTCCAGGTCTTTTTGCACACTGGGGCCATGGAGGCGCGACTAGACTCGAATCGTGGCTGAAGTGTGCGCGAGCTGTGGCGCTGCGCTCGCGGGCGAGGGGCGCTTTTGCTCGTCGTGCGGAGCGCCGGTCGCCGCGGCGGCGACGCCGGAGGCGCGCAAGGTCGTTACGGCTCTTTTTTCAGATGTCGTCGGCTCCACGTCGCTCGGCGAACGCCTCGACCCGGAGGACTTCAAGTTGATCGTCGGGCAGGCCGTGACCCGGATGGCGGAGGCGGTGAGCGAGTTCGGCGGCGATGTCTCCGAATACGCGGGCGACGGCCTGCTCGCGCTGTTTGGCGCGCCTGTCGCCCACGAGGACGACCCGGAGCGAGCGGTGCTCGCAGGGCTTCGGATCGTCGAATCGGTAGCCGAGCTCGCCGCCGAGGTCGAGAGCGAGTGGGGGATAGCCGGACTGGCGGTCCGCGTTGGCATCGAGACTGGTTTGGCGGTCCTCGGCCCCGTCGGAGGAGGCGGCAAGGTGGAGTACGGCGCGGTCGGCGACGCGCTCAATACGGCGGCCCGACTGCAGGCCGCCTCGGACGCGGGAATGGTTCTCGTGGGCGCGCAGACTCAGCGCTCAATCGAGGCGCTCTTCGAATGGGGCGAGCCCCGCCAATTGAATCTCAAGGGCAAGGCCGACCCGGTCGTCGCGTATCCCGTCGCGTCCGTGCGCTCCGGCCCCGCGTCCGGAGCGATGACCACGGGCGCGATCGTCGGCCGCGAATCCGAGCTGGCGATCGCGAGCGAGGTCGTCAACCGAGCTCTGGACGGATCCGGCGGAATTCTGATCATCACCGGCGACGCCGGCATCGGGAAATCAAGGCTCGTCACCGAGCTACGAGCCCGCTTCGAGGCGGGTGAGCCGGCCACGGGCCGGCCTCGGTGGCTCGAGGGTCGCTGCGTCTCGTACGGAGACTCCCTTCCGTACTGGCCGTTTCGCCTGCCGCTTCGCGCGTGCGCCGAGCACGCCCCGGCCGACCACCAGCCGTTTCTCGACGCCGTTCAGGGCGTGACCGAGCCCGCGGCGATTGCCGCGGGCTCTCTCGAAGAAACCCCACGGCGGATTCAGGAGGCGGTCGCGGCGACGCTCGCGGCGGTCGCTAGGGACGGCCCGGTGGCGCTGGCGATCGACGATCTCCACTGGTCGGATGCGTCGAGCCTGGCGCTGATCTCGGCGCTGTTCGACCTCGCGGACACCCAGCCGTTTCTCCTCGTCCTGACCTCGCGGCTCGAGCGTGGCCAGCCGTTCTGGCGCCTGCGGGAGGATGCGCTGCGGGAGCTTCCCCATCGGGCCCGTGAGATCGCCCTCGCGGCGCTCTCCGAGGAGTCCGATCGCGGCCTGCTCCGCGCGCTTGTGGGCGATGCGGGCCTTCCGCAGGAGCTGGAGCGCCGGTTGCTGGCCCGCGCCGAGGGAAACCCGTTCTACCTCGAGGAGCTCGTGCGCTCGCTTGTGGACGCCGGCGCGCTCGTGCGCGCCAACGGCGGCTGGCGCTTCGACCGCGAGGTCCCCGTCGACTTGCCGGAGACGATCGAGAAGGTGGTCCTCGCCCGCATCGACCGGCTGAGCCCCGCCGCCCACGAGCTGCTGGGGATTGCATCGGTGCTCGGGCGGCAGTTTCCCGTGGCGCTGCTCGACTCGGTCGCGGGCGAGACAGGCTTCAGTCGCGACGCGATGCGAGAGCTCCAGCGCGCGGACCTCGTCCGCGACGGCGGCCGCGCCCCCGCCCCGATGCTGGCGTTCAAGCACACGCTGATCGCCGAGGCGGCCTACCGAAGCCTCTTGAAGCGCCGCCGCCAGGAGATGCACGCACTCGCGGTGGAGGCGATCGAAGATATCTACGGGGAGCGGGTCGACGAGTTCCTCGGGATGCTCGCCCACCACACGAGCGCCGCCGGCGATGCCACGCGCGCCCTCGACTATCACCGCCGGGCCGGCGACGCCGCAGCCCGGGTCCACGCTACCGACGAGGCGATCGAGCACTACACGGGCGTTCTCGATGCCGCCGGGCAGCTCGGTCTTGCGCCCGCCGAGGCGCGCGTTCGCGAGGCCACCTTCGCACGCGCCGAGCAGCGATTCAGCGCCGCCGACCTCGAGGGGTGTCGCGCTGACTACGAAGCCGCCATGGCAGGTGCTCGCGAGGCCGGCGACGCCGAGATGGAGATCGACGTCGCGCTCCAGCTGGTGGGGTTCTGGCGCACGCGCGACTTCACCCGCGCCAGCGAGCTGATGGAGGAGGCGGTGCGCGCCTCGGAGCAGGTCGCGCCGGTTGCGCGCGTCAACGCACTCGCCCGCCTCGCGATCCAGTACGTCAACCAGCTTCGGCTCGACCGCGCCGCCGAAATCGGGGAGCGCGCTCTCGCACTCGCCGAGGCCGAGGCCGACCAGCGCTCGGAGATGCGCGCGAAGGACGCGCTCAAGCTCATCGCCCAGCAGACCGGCGACCTCGACCGACTCGACCGGCTGACCACCGAGCTCCTGGAGTACCTCCGCGGCGCGGCCGAAGACGACTACTACCTGCCCTGGGTGGTGCTTGAATCGGCGTTCGTGCCCCTGGCGCGGGGCGAGTGGGAGCCGGCGCTCGCCCGCATCAACGAGGCCCTCGAGCTGACGCGCGCGCAGGGCGCCCGCCTCCAGGAGCCGATGTTCCTCGACGCCCTCTGCTGGGCGTATCGCAGCAAGGGCGACTACGAGCAGTCGATCGAAAACGGCCGCGCCGCGGAGGCGATGGCGCACGAGCACGGGGCGCTTGAGTGGACCAGCTGGGTCGATGCGACGCTCGGGTGGGCGCTGCTGGAATCGGGCGCCGTCGACGAGGCGATCGAGTGCCTGGAGCGAGGTCTATCGACTGCCGAGCGCGGGGGAGTGCCGGCGCAGCTCGCGCGCTGCACTTGTCTGCTCGCGTGGGCCCGCTCGCTGGCCGGCGACGCGGAGGGGGCGGCTCCGCTTCGGCGTTCCGGGCGCGAGCTTCTCGGCCGGGTGGGAGTGCCGCCGGGGCGAACCTGGCTTTTCGGCGCCCATGCGTATCTCGCCCTGGCGCGAGCCGAGATCGCCGCAGGGCAGCCCAGCGACGCTGAAGGACTGGTGGCGCCGCTGGTCGCCGCGGCGGAAGCCAGCGGCTGGGCCGAGCCACTCGCGGGAGGCTCGCTCGTCGCTGGTCTCGCCCGGGCCGCGGCCGGGGACGCGGGCCGGGCGGAGGTCGCGCTCAGGCGAGCGGTGGAGGTGGCCGAAAGCGCCGGGCTCCCGGCGCCGGCTGCCGAGGCAAGCGCCGCCCTCGCGGGACTCCTTTAAGTTCGACTCACGAGCGCAGCCCATCGGCGAACGCGCGCAGGGCGAGGTTGAAGGGGATCGGCTTACGGCCGGTGCTGTGGCCGATGCCGGCAAAAAGCTGGAATTCCCCACCCGTGAGCTCGGCGAGGCGCTTTCCCCAGCCCGGCGGAGTGATCGTGTCGAGCTCCCCGTGCAGGACGGTGCTGGGACAACTTACCGAGCGCGCCATCTCCTCGAGCCCGGGCCGCATGAGCGCGAACGCATCGGCCATGCAACTCGCCCCGATTGCCTCCACCGGCCCCAGCGTGTGGGCGATGGTCGCGCCGTCGGTCTCCATCGCGTAGGCGACTGAGTCTTCGACCCCCCTTGACGAATGGGGCTCCGGGAACGCCTGCGCGGCCCACCACTCAGCGAAATCCGCGAGGTTCTCGCGTATGTAGTGGAGGTTGTAGCGCCGGGCGCCGTCGTAGTTGGCCTGGCGCTCGAGAAGCGGCGAGGTTGCCCACGCCGGCATCTCGTCAGTTCCGGGAAAGAAGGATCCCCAGAAGGCTGCGCCCCGGACGCGCTCCGGGTGGTTGGCGCACAAATAGAGATTCCACAGCGTTCCGGCCGACATCGAGACGGTCATCGCCGCGGCGGTCTCGGTTCGGTCCATCACTGCGATGGCGTCGGCGGCCAGCACGTCGGCGCCGTAGGCCATTGGATCCTGCGGGCGATCCGAGCGCCCGTTGCCACGACCATCGAAGATGACCACCCGGAAGTGGCGCGCGAGGTACGCCAGCTGCATCTTCCAAAAGCGCGAATGGACCAGCGACCAGGTGGGCAGGAGCAGGATCGTCAGCCGGCCCGCTCCGTAGACCTCGAAGTAGGTGCGCACCCCGTCGCGCTCGATAAAGCCGGTCTCGACGGGAAGGACGGCACGGCTCGCCGCGTCCGCCGCGAGAGCCGGCGCCGCCGTGGCGACTACGGCGCTCACGTGGCGCCGGCCACCTCTTCGCGCCGTGGAGGCTCGGCGGTTCCGTCCCGAATCGCCTCCACGAAACTGCGGATGAGAAGGTTGACCTTCACCGGGATGCGAGCGGCCGGGTTGTGGCCCGACCCTTCGAGGCTGATCAAGGGACACCCGAGAAGCTCGGCCAGGCCGGCCCCCGTGTCGTGCGGGCGGATGGCGTCCTCGGTGCCGTGGATGACGAGCGCCGGGCAGCGAACGCGCTCGGTCAGCGCTCGCAGGCTCGCCTCGTCGGGAAGGCGAGGCGCCAGCTGCGTCGCGATGAGGGTGTTCGGATCGGTGTCGAGCCCGTAGCTGACGGCGTCCTCGACCTGCTTGGTCGAGTGCGGCTCGCTGAAGACGTTCGAGAAGAAGAACTCCAGGAAGTCCTCGTGGTGCTCGAGCCAGTAGTTCGCGTTGAACTTGGCGAAGCCCTCGTAGGAGTCGTGCGGGGTGCGAAAGCCCTTGTGGGGATCGGGGTCGGGATCGCTGATGCCGAACGGCACCGCGGGGCCGATCGTGAGGATGCCCGCGACCCGCTCGGGGTGCTCGGTCGCGAGCAGGAGCGAGCGTTCGATCCCCCGCGAGACCGAGACGAGGATCGCCTTGTCGGTTTCCGTCGCGTCGAGGACGGCGAGGAGGTCGGCGGCGAACTCGGTCTCCGCGTACGCCTCGGGATCGGTGGGACGACCCGACTTGCCATTGCCCCGGCCCTCGACGACGAGGACCCGGTAGTGCTGGGCCAGGTACGGGATCTGACCCTTCCAGCAACGCGAATGGATGATCGACCAGGTGGGCACCATCAGGACGGTCGTATCCCCCTCGCCGTAGAGCTCCCAGAAAATCGGGACTCCGTCGCGCTCGATGAACCCCTCCTGGTCGGGATAGCGGGCGCGAGTCTGCTCCGCGCGCTCGGCGGTCAATTCAGCATCTCCGCGAGATGCTCGGCCGCCCTGCGGGCGCCGTTGGTCTCCACCGGCTTGTAGTCCACGTCCCGGCCGATCTCCGCAGCGATCGCCTCAGCGATCGCATCGGGCGGTGAGTCGTCGTAGTCCATGCGCCGGCCCGCGCCATAGCGCTGGAGGCGGTGGTGGACGTGGAAGTTCTGCTCGAAGTGGTGCTTGAGCGGGAAGTAGATGAACGGCCGGCGGTTGGCCGTGAGCTCCATCGACGTGGTGAGCCCGCCCTGAGCAACCGCCAAATCGCAGGCAGCGAGGTGGCGGTAGAGGTTGTGGACGTAGGGGCGGACCTCGAGGCCGTCGAGGAAGGGCAGCGAGTCGGGGTCGATCCGGGGGCCGGCGACGACGATCATCCGCAACTCGGGCACCGCGCGCTTGGCAGCGGGGTGGGCCGCGATCACCTTGCGCAACAGGCTCTCGCCCACGCCCGAGCCGCCAACCGTCACGATGCACACCTTCTCGCCGGGCTCGTAGCCCAGCTCCTCGCGAAGCGCCTCCCGGGCGCCGAGGTCGGTCGGGTCGAACCCGGTGACGTAGCCGGAGAACTCGTAGTTCTGCTCCGTCCACTCGCGGATCATTGGCAGGTCGGGCCCGAGGCGCTCGTCGACGATGTCGTCGGGGTTGCCGACGAAGATCGCGCGGTCGCGGACCTGTGGGTGGTCGGCGACGTGCTCGACCATCTCCGCGTTGTAGTCGGCGGTGAGGAAGGCCTCGCGCTCGCCCAGGTCGGGCATCGGCAAGAAGCCGACGAAGTCCGTGAGCCATGCGTAGTTGGCCTTCTTCAGCTCCGGGTGCTCGTGCAGGAAGTGGTCAATCTCCCAGCCCTCGTCGGCGATCCAGAGGTCGTAGCGGTCCTCCGTGACCACGTCGTGGAAAAGCATGAAGTTGGCGACCATGATCTCGTCCATGCGCCGCCAGGCCTGAAAGCACTGCAGGTCATGCTCGGCCGACTCCGATTCGAAGTGGCCGGACTCCGAGGCCAGGTGCTCGGAGGCGGGGTGGATCGTCTCCCCCTCGCCCTCGAGCACCCTGGTCACAGGGTCCTGGGCCAGCCAGTCGATCTGGAGGTCCGGCACCTGCTTTCGCAGCTCCTTGGCGATCGCGACGTCGCGCTGCGCGTGACCGAGGCCAATCGGCGAGGAGATGTAGAGGGCGCGCTTCATGTGCCGGCTCCAGATGACCCTAATCGTTGCGCAGCCCTACGGGCGCGCTTCGAGGATCAGGTTGAACGGGGTTTCAGTTGCGCGGCGAACGCGGGTGAACCCGCCCTCGCCGATCACCTCGGCCAGCCGTGCCTCACCGGCCTGCGCTCCCAACGCCAGCCCGACCTCCTGGTCGAGCGACGCCGGCGTGCAGACCACCGTCGAGGCGCCGTAGAACACGCGGCCGACCGGGTTGAGGTTGTCCTCCACGCGGTCGTTGGCGTATGGCTCGACGATCATCCAGGTGCCGTCGGCGTCGAGGGTCTTGAGGATGTGGGCCGAGGCACCGACCGGGTCGCCCATGTCGTGCAGGCAGTCGAACACGCAGACCAGGTCGTAATCCGTGCCGGGGTAGTCCTTGGCCGATGCGACCTGGAACGTGACCCGGTCGGCGACGCCGGCCTCCTCGGCCGCCTCGCGGGCGCGCTCGATCGAGCCGTCGTGGTAGTCGAACCCGAAGATCTCGGAGTTCGGGAACGCCTGCGCCAGGATGATCGTCGAGGCACCGTGGCCGCAACCGACGTCCGCCACCTTGGCGCCGCGCTCGAGCTTCTCGACCACGCCGTCCAGCGCCGGGAGCCATTCAGCCACCAGATGGCCGCGATAGCCGGGCCGAAAGAACCGCTCGGTGCCGTGGAACAAACGGTGGTCGTGCTCGTGCCATCCCATGCCCTCGCCGGACTTGAATGCCTCGAGGATCCGGTCCTCATCGGCGAACAGCGAGGCGATCAGGTCGTACGCGCCAAGGACGTAGAACGGGCTGTCCTCGTCGGCCAGCGCCAGGGCGTTCTCGTCGGGGAGGGTGTAGGTGTCGGAATCCGGGTCGTAGGTCACGTAGCCACCGGCCGCCTGGTTTCGGAGCCACTCGCGCACACTGCGCTCGGCGACGCCGCTGCGCTCGGCAACGTCCTGCGAGCTCAGCGGGCCGGCGCCTGCCATGGCCTTGTAGAGCCCGAGCTTGTCGCCGATGATGAACAGCGGCGCGCTGATCACGGCGCCCATGTCGGTGACGGCCTGGCCCATGAAGGCCTCGAGCTTTGCCTCGTCGATGGTGTTCGCAGCCATTGGTTCCTCCTTGCTGGGTACTTGGTCGAGACAACTCTCCCTCGAGCGGCTTCCCGCTTCCACGTCCTGCGGCACGCCGCGACTGAGTAGAAGTGCACGCTCGCGCGGCGAGATAGGCTCGGCCCTTGATGAGTGCCACTGCGCAGGCAGCCTCGTGGCCGGCCGATGATCCGGCGATCGGCTTCCTCGGCACCCTCGAACCACACCAAGCCGACGATCTGCGCAGGCGGGGAATCGCGCGCCACTTCCGCAAGGGCCAGGCGATCTTCCATCAGGGCGGCGCCTCGGATCGGGTGGTGATCCTGCTGAAGGGCCGGGTCAAGGTCTCGACCCTCTCCGATGACGGCAAGGAGATCGTCCTCGCCTTCCGCGGTCCCGGCGACCTCCTGGGAGAGCTTTCGGCGCTCGACGGCGAGCCGCGTTCGGCCACCGTGGAGGCCATCGAGGCGGTCGATGCGATCGCGCTGGCCTCATCGGATTTCCGTGTCTTCCTCGTGGCGCACCCGGAGGTCAGCCTGCTCCTGCTGCAGATGCTGAGCCGGCGACTTCGCGACGCCGACCGTAAGCGGGTGGAGTACGGCACCCACGACACCGTCGGTCGGGTCGCCGCTCGGCTGGTCGAGCTCGCCGAGCGCTACGGCGAGCCGGTGACCCGCGGCCTCGAAATCGGCCTGCCGCTATCCCAGGAGGAGCTCGCGGGCTGGACCGGCGCCTCGCGGGAGGCCGTGAGCAAGGCTTTGCAAACCCTGCGCAAGGTCGGCTGGGTCATCACCGAGCGCCGCCGGATCACCGTGATCGACCTCGAGAGCCTGCGCCGCCGCTCGGCTTGAGGATTTCCGCAACGCGCCCCACGCCGGGGCGGAGCCGTGCCGTGAAGGCTTGTACCCCGCATAGGGGGCACGGTCCTTCAAGAAGCGTCGACGACGGCCTGGCTGCTGGCTCGCCGGCAGCACGGCGTCATCGCTCGCCGCCAACTGCTTGACCTCGGGTTCACCCGCAAGGCCATCCAGCACCGCATCGCCACCGCCCGGCTCCACCCGGTTCGCCGCGGGATCTACGCCGTCGGTCGTCGCGACCTCACTCCGCTCGGCGACTGGATGGCGGCGATCCTGGCTTGCGGACCGGGCGCCGTCCTCAGTCATCGGAGCGCCGCCGAGCTTCTGAGGATCATCGCGGGCGGGGCCACCTTTCCCATCCATATCTCCGTCGCCGCAAACGTCAACCGCAGCCTCCCCGGCACCACCATCCACCGTCGCAGGCCGTTCGCGGTCATCCCAATCGGCGAGTTCCGGGGCGCCAACCCGGGGTTCGGCCCCTGCGCCGGCTCCTGGGTCGGCAGTCGTTCACGTTTACCGAGACCGAGCTCGTGGGTCGGTTCCTCCCTTTGGCGCGCCGGGCCGGACTGCCGCGACCGCTAACCCAGCGCTACATCAACGGCTTCCGGGTCGACTTCCACTGGCCCGAGCTCGGGCTCATCATCGAGACGGATGGCGGGCGTTTTCACGCGAGTGCGGCCCAGCAGACCGCGGATCGCCGGCGCGACCAGGTTCACACGGCAGCGGGGTTCACGTGTCTGCGCTTCACCCATGCGCAGATCCGCTACCAGCCCGCCAACGTGATCGAGATCCTGGAGCAGGTCGGGAATCGACTGGGCCGGGTGGCCGCCGCCAGCTAGAGGCTTGATGGGGGTTAGGCGCGTGCGTGGATGACCCACATCAGGCCTCTAGATGCTCAGGCGCCGCTGGCGGCCCGCGTCCGCCTTGCGGCCCTCACACGGTCGACCTTCGAGAGCTCGACCTTGCGCAGGCGGATCGCGTCGGGCGTGATCTCGACGCACTCGTCCTCGCGCAGGAACTCCAGCGACTGGTCGAGCGCAAGCGTGCGCGGCGGGACCAGGCGGACGAGGATGTCCGCGCTCGCGGCGCGCACGTTGGTCTGGTGCTTTTCCTTGGTTGGGTTGACGTCGAGATCGTCGGGACGGGCGTTCTCGCCGACGATCATGCCCTCGTAGACGTCCTCGCCGGGACCGATGAAGAGGGTGCCGCGCTCCTGCAGGCCGAACAGGGCGAAGCTGGCGCTGGCGCCGGAGCGGTCGCTGACGAGCGCGCCGCTGGGCCGGGTGCGCATCTCTCCCGCCCACGGCTCCCAGCGGTCGAAAACCGAATGCATCAGACCCGTTCCACGGGTCTCGGTCAAAAACTCGGTCCGAAAGCCGATCAGTCCCCGAGCGGGCACGAGGTACTCGAGCCGCACGCGACCGGTGGCGTGGTTGATCATCTGCTCGTTGCGACCCTTGCGAAGGGCGAGAAGCTGGGTGACGACGCCGACGTACTCGCTGGGGACGTCGATCGCGAGCCGATCGACAGGCTCGTGTGGACGCCCGTCGATATCGCGGATGACGACCTGGGGCTGACCTGCCGTCAGCTCGAAGCCCTCCCGTCGCATCAGCTCGAGCAGGACCACGAGCTGAAGCTCGCCGCGGCCCTGGACCTCCCACGCGTCGCGGCTCTCTGTGTCATTCACCCGGATCGAGACGTTGCCGACGAGCTCGGAGTCGAGCCGCGCGCGCACCTGGCGCGAGGTCAGCTTGCTCCCTGAGCGGCCCGCGAGGGGACCAGTGTTGGTCCCGACGAGGATCGAGATCGACGGCTCGTCGATCGTCATCACCGGCAACGGTCGCGGATCCTCGGGGTCGGCGAGCGTCTCGCCGATGGTGACGTCGGGAAGCCCGGCGATCGCGATGATCTCCCCGGGCCCCGCCTCCTGCGCCTCGACTCGGTCGAGGGCATCGGTCACGTAGAGGCTGGACACGGTGGCGGGCTCGACACTGCCATCGGCCCGGCACCAGGCGATCGGCGCGCCGGCGCGGATCGTGCCGTGGCGAACGCGGCACAGGGCCAGGCGGCCGACGTAGGGAGACGCGTCGAGGTTGGTGACATAGGCCTGCAGCGGATGCTCGGGGTCGTACTCGGGCGCTGGGATACGCTCGACTATCAGGTCGAGGAGCGGCTGCAGGTCGGTCCCCTCGACGCCGTCCTCCAGCGATGCCTGACCCGCGCGGGCGTTGGTGTAGACGATCGGGAACTCGAGCTGGTCGTTTTCGGCGTCGAGGTCGAGGAAGAGCTCATAGACCTCGTCGATGACCTGGTGGATCCGTGCGTCCGGGCGGTCGACCTTGTTGACCACGAGGATCAGCGGCAGCTTCGCCTCGAGCGCCTTTCTCAGGACGAAGCGGGTCTGGGGCAGCGGCCCCTCGGAGGCGTCGACCAGGAGCAGGACGCCGTCGACCATGGTGAGGCCGCGCTCGACCTCGCCGCCGAAGTCGGCGTGCCCGGGCGTGTCAACGATGTTGAGCTTGACGCCCTTGTGGTGGACCGCCGTGTTCTTGGCGAGGATCGTAATCCCCTTCTCGCGCTCGAGGTCCATCGAGTCCATGACCCGCTCGGCCACGTCCTGGCCGCTGCGAAAAGCCCCCGACTGCCAGAGCATCGCGTCGACCAGCGTCGTCTTGCCGTGATCGACGTGGGCGATGATCGCGACGTTTCGGAGGTCTTCGCGGCGGGCCATGCGGCCGCCGAGGTTAGAGCGGGTGGGGCGCGGCTATGGCCCGCGGGGGTCGGTGGCCTCGACGATGTCGCGGACCTCCGGGTCCTTTTCGACCACCATCCACGTGTCGTGGACCTCGACGACGGTCTCGACGTCGAGGATCTCGTGACCGGGCGCGACCACGAACTGGCAGGAGTCGCTTCGGACCTTTTCGTACTCGGCCTCGCTCAGGGGGACCTTCACGCGGCAGTCGAGATCGGCGCATTCGCAGAAGTACGCCTCGACGTCCTCAGCGCGGTGACGCTCCTCCCACGCCGCCATGCGCTCGTTGCCCGTCCTGAACACCGCCTCGTTGTGAGCGAGGGTTTCCTCCCGCTTGCCAGCCACGCGAGGGGATTCTACGGGGAATTGTGAGCCCCTGAGAGCCTTGGAGTGCGGCGGGTGCTGGATCGCCCGGCGAGCGAGTGCACCGGCCACGCGAAAGGACCCAGTTGCGCCGGCGAGCGCCCGGTCCCTCAGCGGTGCTTGACGCCGGGCCGAGCGAAGTTGGCGAGTGTCGGCTCGGTGACTGTGACGTCGGCGAGGGCCTCGTGGATGGCGTCGACGACGTCCTGGCTCAGCTCGATGCCCGAGGCCTTGACGTTGGCGTGGACCTGCTCGGGTCTCGAGGCGCCGATGATCGCCGAGGCGACGTTGGGCTCGCGCAGCACCCACGCCAGGGCCATCTCGACCATGCTGAGCCCCGCGCCCTCTGCAATCGGGATCAGCCGCTGCACGGCTTCGAGCACCTCGTCGGTCATGTAGCGGTCCATCGCCCAGCCCATCGAGTCGCTCGCCGCCCGCGAGTCGGCCGGCGGCTGCTCGCCCGGCGTGTACTTGCCGGCGAGCACGCCCTGCCCGAGCGGCGACCAGACGATCTGGGAGATGCCGTGCTCGCGGCAGAACGGGATCAGCTCGGCCTCGGGAGCGCGCCAGGTCGCGTTGTACTGGGGCTGCGATGAGACCCACTTGCGCGCGCCGGGCACCTCGAGCCCGGCCTCGATCTGCTCCACGGTCCACTCGCTGAAGCCGAGCGCGCGCACCTTCCCCGCCTCGCAGGCCTCGGTGAGGGCCTCCATGGTCTCCTCGATCGGCACATCGGGATCGGGGCGGTGGCACTGGTAGAGGTCGACGTAGTCGGTCCGCAGCCGCTCAAGCGACGCGTCGAGCTGCTTGTGGATCTGCTCGCGCGAGAGGCCCGAGTCGGTCTCGGTCATGGGGAAGAAGACCTTGGTGGCGAGGATGTAGCTCTCGCGTGGGTAGTCCGGCAGGATCTCGCCCCAGGCGGCCTCGGCCGTGCCCTGCCCGTAGATGTTCGAGGTGTCGAAGAGGGTGATCCCGGCGTCGAACGCCGCCTTGGTGCACGCTTCGGTCTGCTCGCGCTCGAGGCCCCCGCTGTAGGTGAGCCAGGAGCCGAGCGAGATCTCCGAGACCTCGATTTCCGAGTCGCCGAGCTTGCGGTAGCGCATGGGGGTGACCCTACCGAGGGCGCTACCCGGGCATCACGTAGGCGCCGGCGAGCGCCCGGACCTCGGCGTAGATCCGCTCGTCGCGATCGGGGTCGATCGCGGGCTTTCGCACCGCCGCGAGCGCCCAGCGCTGCTGGGCCTCGGTCGACGAGGCCTTGCCGTGGAGGTCGATCGCGTAGGTGGAGAAGTCGCGGACGATCCATTCGAAGACGAGATCGACGACGTCGCTCGGGGCCTCGGTGAGCTCGGCCTGCTCGAGGATTAGCTGCGCGTAGGGCACCAGCGTGAAGAGCTGAGCCAGCGACTGCTGGAAGTCGAGGTCCTCGCCCATCTGCTCGGGGGTGAGCGGCGCGTCTTGCACGAGCCTTGCCAGCGCCTCGGCCTGCTCGGTGAACAGCGCGACGTTCGGGGTCTCGGCGAAGCGCTCGAAGACCGGGCGCCACTCGGGGAAGGCGATCCTGCCGAGCCCGCGCGTCGGCCCCTGTGCGAAGAGGAAGGCGTCGTCGCCGGCGTCGAGTCGCTGCGGCGCAGGCTCGAGCGGCTCGGATCCGAACAGGTAGTTGGGCATGAACTTCAGAACGAGGGCGAGGTTGACGTGCACGGTGCCCTCGAGCTTCGGGAGTCCGCCGATGATGTTCTTCGCCGTCTCGAAGTAGGAGTCGCGCTCGAAGCCCTTGGCCGAGATCACCTCGCCGAGGAGGCTGACGATGCGCTCGCCCTCGGTCGTCACCCGCATCTTGTTGATTGGCGTGTAGAGGAGATAGCGGCGGTCGTCGAGGCTTGCGCCACGCACGTAGTCGACCGCCCGGGCGCCGTAGAGCTTGGTCGCCAGCAGGCGCCCGTACGCCTCGCTCAGGATTCTGCGGATCTGCGGGAAATCCGTGACCCGCTTGCCGAAGAGGATGCGGTTCTCGGCCTGCGTGAGCGTCTCGTAAAAGCAGTGCTCGCTCATCCCGATCGCACAGAAGCCGAGGTTGAACTTGCCGACGTTGATCGTGTTGAGCGCGGCCTCGAAAGCGGCCGGACCAGTGTGCAGGATGTCCTCGGGCGCAACGGGATAGTCGGAGAGCTCGAAGGAGCTCACGTACAGCTGGCCCTGGACGACATTGCCGCGCAGCTTGTAGGCGGTGTGGCCGCTGTCGGCGGCGAAGAACACATAGCCGTCGGGGCCATCGACGTCGGCACGGCGGCCGAACACCGAGACCATTCCCGCGACGTTTCCGTTGCCGATGTAGTACTTGCCGCCGTTGGCCCGAAAGCCCTCGCGCTCCCCGCTCGCACCGGTCGCTTCGCTCCCTGCCTCGGGCGTGAGCACCATGTCGGTCTCGTAGATGTCGGCGCCGTGCTCGCGCTCGGACAGGCCAAAGGCGAACACCGCGCCCTCGTCCAGGAGCCTCGCCGCACGGGCGCGGGCCGCGGCATTGTCCGACTGCCAGATCGGCCCGAGGCCCAGGATCGTGACCTGCCATGCGTACCAGTAGGGCAGGCCGTAGAAACCCAGGATCTCGTTGAAGATTGCGTTTCGGCGCGTGTCCCAGCGCTTGTCGGGGTCGCCGCCGCCCTCGCGTGCCGGGGTCAGGAGGGTTGCGAAAGCCCGCTCGCGCTTGAGGAACTCGATGAAGTCCGCGTACCACCGATCGCTGCGCGTCTCGGCCAGCAACGCCGCCTTGCCCTTGGCCTCGAAGAACTCGATGGTCGCCCGGAAAAGGCGCCGGGTCGCATCGTCGAAGCCCTCCCCGTCGAAGCTCGACGGGTTCAAAAGGCGCGCGGTTTGTGTCGCAACAGTCACGTCGAGATTGAGCCCCGGTTAAGGGGGTCTCACCCCCTTTAGGTTGGGGACCCTAGGGGCTTTCCCGTCAGGCGGCAGCCTTGGCACGCTCGAACGCGTCGGCGAACTCCCTCATGTCGGCGACCTTGCCCTCGAGCTTGAATGAGGCGCCGCCGGCGGCGATCTGCATCACCCCGGCCAGGCCCATGCGCTTGACCTCGATCGAATCGACATCGGCGAGGGGAACGACGCTCAGGATCTCCTTGACCTCCTTGATCTGCCCGCCCATGCTGACGCCAACCGCCATCGTCACCAGGCTCGTCGGGGTTACCGCGACCGCACCGGGACTGGCGAGCCTGATGCCCGCCGCGTCTGCGCCCTTGCGCTGCTTGCCCGACCATTGCGATCCGACCTCGCGGGCGATGAGGCTGCCCCCCGCCACGGCCGTGGTCGAGCCCCGCGGCTTCGCGAATGCGGCGCCCAAAATCTCCTCGTCGATCTTTTCGTGGGCTGCCGCGACGATCTGCTCTGCGTGCTTGGTCATGTCCTCCTCGCTCGGTCGAGCGTACCTACGCCGGCTTGGTCGTCATCGCCCAGATCGCCACGGCGTAGGCGACGAGCAGGAACGATGTCAGGCCCACCGCGACCCGCACCCCGACTACCCGGGGCGTGGCCTCGCCCCCGCCGGCGAGGGCCCGGCGAGAGCCGATTCCGGCCGTGATCGTCGCGATCAGCAGAAGGAGGAGACCGAAGTCGGCGACTCCAAACCCGATGCCGATCCAGTTCGGGTCGCTCGGCAGGTTGTCGAGCCCCTCCTTGGAGAGAATCCACTGGGCGGCAACGCGCATGACCAGATAGCCGGGGATGGCGCCGTAGAGGAGCGCTCGGTACCCGGCCCGGAACGACCGGGCGGAATCTCCGCGCCACGCCGTGGCGAGATACGTGAGCGCCAGCACAAGGCCGCCGACTGCGACCATCGCACCCAGGACATGAAGGAACAGCGGGAGGTTCCAGCTGTCGGGCCTGATCACGGCGATCTCGCTCACTCAGGCTCCCGGCTTGAAGATCATGTCGGCCAGCAGGACGAGGATGAGCGCGCTACGGATCAGGTGCCAGCGAACCATCGCCGGGTCGACGGTCGTCGGCTCGCTCGTGGCCTCAGTCGCGCCTGCGAGCCGCAGCGCGGCATGCGAACGGCGCCCGGTCTCGGCCGCGGCGGCCCACAAGACAAACGCCGCCACGATCCACCCGTCCCACAGCTCGTAGCCGTCGAGGTAGAGGGCGAGCCAGACGCCGAAGACGATGGTCCCGATGCCGCCGATGCCGTCGAGCACCTGGGCGAGGGTCACGGCCCGGTTGGGCGCGGGCCCACCCAGCGCGAACGACGAGTAGATGACGACCATCGCCAGCAGGAAGAACGCAGAGAGGACGTGCGAGAACAGCAGAAAGTCGTACACGCAGGCGGACCCTACGAGTTTTCGGGATCGGCGTGATCGATGCGCACGTCCCAGCGGACGATCCGCCCGTTGCGGAGTGTCCAGGTATGGACCGTCAAGACCCGCACCTCGACTCCGCTCGCCTTGCCAAATCCGCGGGATTCGACGGTCGCGACCACCACATCCTCACCCCGCCCCTCCAGCCTGATCGGAACCCAGTGCATGCCCCTGAACACGGAGAGCACCTCGCGCCCCGAACGTGCCAGGCCCTCGTACCCGTGGAAGGTTCCCTCGCTCCCCAGGAGCGACGCGGACTGGTTGATTTCCACGTCCGGATCGAAGAAGTCCAGTAGCGAGGTCGACGAAAAGCGGTCGGGAATCGCGAGGAAGTCGTCGTAGAGGCGCTGGATCGTGTGCAGATTCTCGGACTCGCTCACGCCATCGATCTCTCCGACTCGAACACAAGGAAGTCGTACACGCCGCGCGATGATCGTCGATGGCCCGGACGATTCGCGGCGAGCAGGTCGGGTCGTCGGCCCGCCGGCCACATCGTGTCGAGCATGAACACCGGCCCGCGGCATGACGCGCATCTCGCCGCTCCGGCGGTGGAGCACCGGGCCGATGTCGTGTCGTTCGACCGTGACTTCGCGCCGTTCCCCGGTGTCCAGCACCGCCTGCCGTAGCCGACCGGGTTACCGACCCTGCCCACGCAGCGCAAGTGGCCTAAAATTCGCTCCACGCCGCGGGGTGGAGCAGTCAGGTAGCTCGCCGGGCTCATAACCCGGAGGTCGTGGGTTCAAATCCCACCCCCGCTACTCAGAAAGCCCCTGGTAACTCGGGGGTTTTCTGCTTTCCGCGCTCTACCGCCCCGAGTCCGTGGTCCCAATGTGGTCCCGTTTGCTCGGCGCTCTGGGTGAGCGGGACGCGTCAGATGGGAGGTTTTCACAGCCCTCGCGCCTCTGATCAACAACGGCCAGAGGCGTGGCACGGGCCGGCGACGAGAGCCGGCCGCCTCCAGGTTGGTGACGGTCAGGCGGTTCACGCGTAGCGTCGATGAGGTGAAGATCAGGCTCTCGCAAGCGATGGTTGGGATGCTGCTCGTCCTCGGGGTCGGGGCGTGTGGTGCCGGTACTCCCCAGGGCTCGGGAGTATCGCCAGGCGGCGTCACTGAGCTGACTCGAGTTGTGCGGGCCGCAAACCAGACGGTGCTGGCCAAGGGCGGCCTGGTTAGATTTTCGGCGGTCACCGCCGCCGGGAGTTACCGGCTCCGCGGCCGCCTCGATCTGCGCCGCGGATATCGCATCTGCGCGAGGGTGGAGCAGACTCCCCCCGGAGCCCTTCGCTTCTATCGGCGAAGGCTGCTTTGGATCCAGGGGCTCCGTGGGAGCTATGACGACCTGATCAGAAGCGGGACTGGCGCGGAAGCGCCCGGCCGCAGCGGGGGCTGCCCGGCCGCTCGCTGGTTTGACGATCACCCGCCCACCTTGCCACTGTTCCAGTCAGGCCTTCGGGCCGCATACTTCCCGGCGGCCGGCTTGAGGGGTGCGGAGAGCGGCGCTGAGTTCTTCCTACAAGCCGCCTCGCTTGCTCTCTCAGATCTGGGTCGGGGCGCGGTCGCTGCCGACGTTCGGCCGTTGGGGTCTTCTCCAACTCGCTCCTACGTCGTGAAGGTGGACTTTGCGAGATTCGTCCGCCAGCCGAATCAACGAAACGAGGACTCTCGGGTGGTCCGGCCCTTGCTGTGATCGATCGGGACCATTCCGGTCACCGTGAGACTCGATCGGAACGGTCGCCTCACCGCACTTGCCTTCTCGGCGTCGAACCCGATCATTCGAGGACCAGACGGAGGCGGGCGCGTGCGGGTCCGGCTAACCGTCTCCGAGTTGGGGCGCGTCGAGCCGGTCCCGGTTGCCCGCGCTGCGGCCATCGAATAACGGCGTCGCCCGTGCCTGAACGGACCGCTATTGACCCGGCCAGCCCGGCTAGCTTCCCCCTCTCTGCTGCGCCTGAGCGAGCCGCTCCAGCTCTCCGAGAACCAGCCGCCGCAGGTCGAGACCGTAGTAGCTGGCCACGCGCTCGTGGACTATGCGCAGCGCGTCCTGGCCAAGCCGCCCGGCGGGCTTGGGGTCGATCGCGCTTCGGTGGACACGGACCAGAGCCGCGATCATCGCCGCGTTTTCATCCGGGAGCTGGAAGCGGTCGGGGTCGAGGTGGAAGAGGCCGGGCTCATCTCCCGCCCGCACGATCTCTCGCTCGCGAGGACCCAGGCCGTCGAGTCGGAGCAGCCTGAGGGCGAGCAACTCCTCGAGCCGTGGGTCGCGGCGGTCGGAAACCACCAGCACCGGTCGGGACTTGCCCGGGACAAGAAACGTGAACTCGCTCTCGGAGCCCTTTCGGGCAGCAGCGATCAGCTTGCCGGCATCGGCGACCTCGACCGGCGCGTGGGCCTCGCCGGCGTAGAGGCGAAATGGCGCCTCGGGCACGAACGGCACCACCGCCCAGACGACGGCCCCCGCCAGATCGGTCACCGGTCGAGGATCGCGGCTATCCGCTCCGGGTCTTCGATGAGTGCTTCGGCCCTCGGACGATCCTCGAGGCGAAGGGCTTTCCTTGAGATCTTGCCGAGGGAGGCGGGCGCGACTTCGCCGAGCCGCTCGAGGATCTCATGGGACTCCTCAAGCATCGCCAGATCCTCAGGGTTGACGAGCGCGACCTTCATCACGTCCTCGCGATAGCGAGTGACGATCAGCGCCGTGCCGCGCGGCACGGCTGGTGCGCGCAAGTCGTTGGACCGCGTTGTCGTGTGCTTCAGGGCCACGTCGACAGGGTATCGACTATGTCGGACGACATCCGCCTACAGTCGTACGACTCGGGCTCATAACCCGGAGGTCGCAGGTTCAAATCAGCCCGGCGGCTTCGAGGGCCTCAGAGCGGTCGGTGAACGTCTCCATTCGCATTACCTTCGCCTTCCGCAGCCAGACGACGACGGCGATCCGAGTCGCGTCGCTAGCCCCGCTTCCCCTGCCGGTCCATACGGCTTGGCCCGGGAATACAACCCCGGCCCCGGCGTCGAGGTACTCATCGGGCAGGACCTGGAACGACGCGTAGGCATCGTCGATCGCCTTGAAGTACTCGTAGACGCCCGAGCTCCCGCGAAAGGCGCCACCCGACTCGATCCCGGCGAAGATCGAGCGAAACTCGATGTCCGGATCGGACAGTTTGAGTAACCCCTCGATGTCCCGACGGTTGTAGGCCTCGATCCAGCCCCGGACAATCTCCACGTTCTTCTCCGACATCGCCCGCGCAGTATCTCGCGATACTGCGCTTTCCATGCGAAGCGGATGGCCGCTTCTCGTCCGAAGCGGCTACTCCGACAGCCCGGCGGCTTCGAGTGCGGCCTCCCTGGTCGCGAACGCTTCCCATCGAACGAGCTTGCGGCGTCGAAAGGTCCAGACCTGAAAGTGATCGCGCTCGACAGGGACCCCACTGCCCTTACCCACACCACGCTCTCGAACTATTACGACAACGCTCTGCCCGGCGTCGATGAACTCAACCGGGTCGATTTCATAGTCGTCCCAGCTACGCCAATAGCTGTGAAACGCCTCAACGGCTTGTTCTCGTCCGAGCGCGATATCGCGAAGACCGGGAACTCGGTGCTGACGCATGTCCGTGACGATGAACTCGTCAAACAGCGCGATGAATCCGTCTGGCGTCCAAGCGTTGCGCGCTAGGTCGACGTTCTCTTGAGACATCGCCCCGGAGTATCACTTGTCACTGCGCTTTCCATGCCGAGCGGGCTATCGCTTTTCGTCCGAAGCGGCTATTCCGCGGCTCCTGCGACCTGCATGGCCTCTTCGCGGGTCGCGTACTCGCGCCCGTGGATGATGAGCCCGTCTTTCACGGCGTAGACGATCGCGAGCCGCATGTCGACCTCCGCCTCGCTGCCCTTCATCTGACCGACCACACGAAGAACCACGACGACCCGATCCCCTCCCGCGTCGATCAGCTCCTCTGCATTTGCACGAAGCCCGTCGAATGTCTCATACCAATCCTCGTAGTAGCGCCGCAGGGCATCTCGCCCGCTGAAGACGCCAACGTCGTCCGGCGCGCCTTCGATCGCGCGCCAGTCGATATCCGGATGCCAGTACTCCACGACCCGATCCAAGCCTTGATCGAACGCTGCGAGCGTCCTCCGCACCGTCTCGACGTTCTCCTGCGACATGGTGCTCAGTCTCCCATGGAGAGCTATGCGGGGCAACCAACTCAGGATGAGGGCGCCCGGCGACTATTGCGCTTTCCATGCAAAGCAGTACTGCTGGCACTGTCTAGCGGGACGCGGACTAGGTGTCCTGCCCACGGACGTTGTGAACACGGCTGATCGGAGGCCGGTCACCCAGCGAGCTGTGGGGGCGTCGCCGGTTGTAGTAGCGAAGGAAGGATGGCAGGGCCTTCGAGCGCCGTGCTGAGTTCGGCCAGGA
>JBBRYM010000021.1:0-49272 GCA_038237625.1 Solirubrobacterales bacterium
GCCTACTCCGACAGCCCGGCGGCTTCGAGGGCCTCAGCCCTAGTTTGGAAGGAGTCCCATCGGATGATCCGATTCCCCCGGAATGTCCACAGCTGCGGGTGCGTTCTGTCGAAGGGCGCGCCGCTGGATTTACCTCGGCCCCGTTCGCGCAGGATGACGACAACGCTGGGTCCCCCGTCGAGCAGCTCCTCAGCTTCGACGCGGTAGTCGCCCCAAGTGCCCCAGTAGTGGCGGGACGCCTTGATTACGGCATCCCGGCCAACGTACACGCTGTCGAGGTCCGGGAGCGGCAAGGACTTCCGTAGGTCCCAGACCACGTATTCGTCGAGCATCGCCCAGAAGGCATCAACGCTCTCGACCCCTGTCGAACCCGCTCGAAATTCTCCTCCGACATCCGCCCACGCAGTATCTCGCGAAACATTGCGCTTTCCATGCGAAGCGGATGGCCGCTTCTCGTCCGAAGCGGCACTTTTGCTTCCGCACGCGATACGCGCGGCCCGCCCTTGCGCTTCGCGATGCGCTGGTATAGGTTTTTCGCGGAGGGTGCGGCCAACGTCTTGCGCACCAGAAAGGTAGGGAGGATGTCGCTCAAGTTCGGTGCCGTTTCGGCTCGGTCGATGCTGGCTTTGACCTCGATCATCCTGGCAGGGGCGGCGGGGACGGTCCTTCTTTTCGGCGGCGCCGAGGCCGCTGGCCAGGGGCAGCCGAAGTGCGGCGACACGATCACCACCGACACGACGCTCCATAAGGACCTCGTCAACTGCCCCAACAACGGCATCGTCATCGGCGCGGACCACGTCACCCTGAACCTGAACGGCCATCGGATCGACGGCAACGAAGCACAGATTCAGCACTGCCCCGGCAACGAGGCCTGTGACATCGGCATCCTCAACCGTGGTCATGACGGGATCACCGTCAAGGGCGGGAGGGTGAGGCAGTTCGGACTCGGAGTGCTGGCCTACAAGACCACGCATTTGCGCCTACAGCGGCTCGCGGTCAGACACAACCATTTTTCCGGGGTCGTGATCGCCGCCTCCACCCGCGCGGTCCTGAACAAGCTTGTAACCGGGGCGGACGGCCTCACGACCGACCAGTCGGGGATGGCGATCTTCGATACGGACCACCTTCTGCTCCGAAACAGCAAGCTGCGCGCGAACGGCGACATCGGCTTATACGTCGAGAACTTGGACGACAGCCGCCTCCACGGCAACACGTTCAGCCGCAATCCCGAGGCGGGAACGCTCCTGAGCGGCAACGGCAACCTGGTAGCCCACAATCGCTTTCGCCGTAACGGCGACGGCGCAGCCGTCAGCGGAAATGACAACGTCATACGCCGGAACGTCGTCACGCACTCGGCCGGCTTGGGCCTCCAGCTCGAGGACGGAAAGCGCAACCGCGTTGCGCGCAACCGAGTGCTGAACACAGGGACCTTCGGCATCAGCGTCGCGAGCTACGGGCCCGTTACGAACACCGTCCTTCGGGGCAACCACGTCCGCGACGCAGGCAGGGACGGCCTGCGGGTGAGGGCGGTTCGGAAGTCGCTGAAGAGGACTCGAGTTCGGGGAAATAGCGTCGCCCGTTCCGGTGACGACGGGATCGACGTTGCAAGCGCATCAACGACTCTGATGGGCAACGAGGCCGATGACAACGCCGACCTCGGCATCGAAGTCGTTAACGGTGTCACCGATGGCGGAGGAAATACCGCCCGCCATAACGGCGATCCCCGCCAGTGCACGAATATCGCGTGTAACTGACCGGTCTTGCAACGGCGCGCGCCGGTCACTGGGACAGTGTCCAGAAAGACGCTCCCAAAAACCCCGCTCTTCGTCCGAAGCGCTACTCCGAAAGCCCGGCGGCTTCGAGAGCTTCGCCGCGCGCCATGAACAGCTCGATTCGCTTCAGCGCACCTTCCTGGAACGTAGTCACCGCCCAAGAGCGCAACGCAATCGGTGCGTCGCTGTTTCGTGGCGAACCTCGTTGGACAAATTCGGTCAGCACTCGTTCACCCGCATCGGTGAGCTCGACCGCTTTCAGCTTGAGCCCGTCAAAGGAATCCACCCAGGCACGTAGCCAGCGGCGAGCGTGCTCTCCGCGGTAGGTCCCGGCGTCTGGCATCTGCGGGGCGATAACGAGCTCGAGATCGTCGGGTAAGAGCGAGTACACGGTGAAGTCACCGCGCGCGGTCTGTGCGTACACGGACCGCAGCAGCTCCACGTTCGCCTCCGACATCGCCTACTCCTCCGACAGCCCGGCGGCTTCGAGGGCCTGCTCGCGCGAGCGATAGCTCTCGGCTCGCGTGACCTTTCGATCGCGCACGGTGACCACGAACCAGCTCGTCTGCTCCAACCCGACGCCCTCCTTGCTCGTAAAGCGATTCTGGACGGGCATGAGCACGCGATCCGGATCGATTGCCTCCACGTTCACGACTTCCGGCTCCCACGATCCCCAGGTCGCGTTCGCGTCGGCTAGCCACTCCCGAAATCCGCTCGCGCCGACGAAATTGCGTCCCTCGACAGCCGAGAACATCGAGCGGAGAACAAACTCGGGGTGAAACAGCTCGTTGACGGTGGCGAAGTCCGGCTTGGGCTTTCGCGCACTGGCCGTGAAGGCACGGCGCACGATCTCCACGTTCTCCTGCGACATCGCCTACTCCGACAGCCCGGCGGCTTCGAGGGCTTCCTCGAACGACGTGTAGCCCTCGGTCCGCGTCAGCTTCGCGCCTCGTACGGTCACGACATACCAATACCGCTGTTTGACCGGGACGCCGCTACGCTTTCCCCGCGCCGTGAGCAGGGCAGCTACCAGAACCCGCGCTTTGTCGATGCTCCGCACCTGCTCGACGCTGCCTTCCCAGGATTCGAACGCTTCGTCGAGACTGCCCAGGATTTCGCGGAACCCTTGAGCCCCAGGGTGGCTTCCACCCTCGACCCTCGACGTCGCCGACGAGAAAAGCTCGTGATCGGGGTGAAAGAGGACGTTGACCGTGGCGAAGTCCGGCGCCGGCCTCGCCCAGCCAGCCTCAAACGCTCGCCGCACGATCTCCACGTTCTCCTGCGACATCGCCTACTCCGACAGCCCGGCGGCTTCGAAGGCATCGGCAGGGTGGCCGAACACCTTTATGGACAGGATCTTGCCGTCGCGAATCGTCCAGAGGTGTCCTTGTTGGCTGACAATTTCAGCGTCGCTCCCATGAGGTCGTACCCGAGTGACGACACGCACCACCACCTGATCCCCGCTCTCGACGATTCTCTTGGCTTCCCGGACAACATCGACAAAGGACCCCATGAAGTCCTCAAGGACTCCCTGCACGGCTTCGCGCCCTCGGTGCGTTCCTGCGTTGGGTCCCCCTCGAAACGTCATTTCGAAATCAGGATGCGCATCGCGAAATGCCGCGTCCCAGTGGCCCTGATTCATGGCGTCATAAGCACGGCGGACCATTTCCACGTTCTCCTGCGACATCGCCTACTCCGACAGCCCGGCGGCTTCGAGGGCTTCCTCGACCGACGTGTAACTCTCGGTCCGCGTCACCTTTGCGTCTCGTACGGTCACGACATACCAATGCCGCTGCTTGATCGGGACGCCGCCACGCTTTCCCTGCACCGCAATCACGGCAGCCACCAGAACCCGCTCTTTGTCGATGCTCTGTACCTGCTCGACGCTGCCTTCCCAGGATTCGAACGCTTCGTCGAAACTGCCCAGGAATTCGCGGAACCCTTGAGCCCCACGGTGGCTTCCACCCTCCACCTTCGCCGTCGACGAGACAAACTCGTGATCGGGGTGAAAGAGGACGTTGACCGTGGCGAAGTCCGGCTTCGGCCTCACCCAGGCAGCCGCAAACGCTCGCCGCACGATCTCCACGTTCTCCTGCGACATCGCCCGCGCAGTATCTCGCGAGGGGGAACCTCGATGGGCGCAGGCGTTCGCGGATGTGCTCGGACGAAGGTCTATAGCTGGCCCGATTCGTTTGTCGCCACCACCCCACGGATCATCGAGCGCGTTCGGCTCCGAGCGTAGCTTCCGCTAGTCGCGCAAAGCGACAATGCGTCCCATGCGCAGCGAACCCGGGTCATTCCCTGGGGCTGATCGGCCCGTCGGGGGGTCACCGTGACGGCACCTGGCGCTGCAGTAGCGACCTACGGTCTTTCGCTCTTGCGGCGGATCGCTTCCTGGCGGGCTTTCTCGACCCTCGCGAGATCCTTCGCGTGCGAACGGTCAACCTCTATGGAGAAGCCGATGCGATTGCAGAGGCGGTGCGCCAAGATGGCGTTGTCGACGACTCGGTGCCCGCCCTCTCTCTTGGAGCGCGGGAAGTGCTCGTGGGTGGGCATCCAATCACTCAATTCGGCAGTGACCTCTTCGAAATAGCGCGTGCCTCCAAGCTCCTCGGGGCAGAAGCATTTGGGCATCTGGCATGCGAGTTCCGTGATGTAACCCTGCTCAGCCGCCTGGATGAGGACTCCCTTCACGCCGAGCTTCTTCAATTCGGCTGCAACGGCTCGGCCGCGTTCAGGATCCCGCTCAACCCTCGACATGTCCCAACGTTAGGTGCTCTGAGCCCCCCGAGCGCTGCGTCGAGCGACATCGCTGCTGCCTCCGCGTGAAGGCATCAGCGATTCGTGCGTCACCCTGAAATCCGATAGGTGGTGGGATTTGAACCCACGACCTCCGGGTTATGAGCCCGGCGAGCCACCTGACTGCTCCACCCGCGTCATGGCGACAAAGGAGTAGGGCCGATCGGGCTTGCGCAAGCGCTCCGGCGGGGCCGGCAAGCGGCAGGTCGTATGGTGAGGAGACGACCTGGAAGCTGATGAAAGGACAGGTTGAGGATGGAGAGACGCAAGCTTGGTGACCTGGAGGTTTCCGCGATCGGGCTCGGTTGCATGGGAATGTCGGCCTTCTACGGGGAGACGGACCTGAATGAGTCCGAGAAGACGATTCGGCGCGCGCTGGAGATCGGCGTCGACTTCATCGACACGGCACAGCTCTACGGGCCGCTGACCAACGAGGAGCTCGTCGGCAAGGCGGTCAAGGGCCACCGCGAGGAGTACGTGATCGCGACGAAGTTCTCGCGCCGAAACGACGAGGCGACGCCGGGCGACATGAGCACGCTCGGACCGGCTGACGGCTCGCCGGAGTGGGTCCGCAAGTCCATCGACGGCTCGCTCGAGCGCCTCGGCACCGACTACGTCGACCTCTACTACCAGCACCGCGTCGACCCGAACGTCCCGATCGAGGAGACCGTCGGCGCGATGGCCGAGCTCGTGGAGGCGGGCAAGGTGCGCCACCTGGGCCTCAGCGAGGCTGCGCCGGACACGATCCGTCGCGCACACGCCATCCACCCGATCGCCGCCGTCCAAACGGAGTACTCGATGTGGACGCGCGACCCGGAGCCGGAAATCATTCCCACGTGCCGCGAGCTGGGGATCGGCTTCGTCCCCTACTCGCCCCTGGGGCGCGGCTTCCTCTCGGGCCGCTTCTCCAAGCCCGAGGACCTCGACGACGGCGACTTCCGAAAGCACGGCCCGCGCTTCTCCGGCGAGAACCTCGAGGCCAACCAGCGGGTGGCGGCGAAGGTCGAGGAGATCGCGAAGGAAAAGGGCATCACGGCGGCCCAGCTCGCGATCGCCTGGGTACTGGCCCAGGGCGACGACCTCGTGCCGATTCCGGGGACGAAGCGCCGCAGCTACCTCGAGCAGAACGCCGAGGCGGTCGATGTCAACCTGAGCACGGAGGAGCTCAAGCGGATCGAGGCCGAGCTGCCTGAAGTTTCAGGCGACCGCTACGACGAGGCCGGAATGGCGGCGGTCAACCTCTGATCACCAACCGCCTCCGCGCATGGCAGGCGCGCGGCCAATCCGAGCCCTTTCGCGAGCGCGGGATCCACATCGAAGTTGTCCTGCGAGCCGCGAAGTTGTGTGCGGGCGCCGTCAGACCGACGCCCGCACATGCCTCGTCGCTGCTACTGAGCCCGGTCGTACTTGAACGAGACGCCGAGCCGGACACGGAACTCAGACACTTTTCCATCGTTGATCGTCATGTCCTGACGAACGACCTCCGCAATCCGCAGCTCACGGACGGACTCGCCAACCTTCTCGACCGCATTGCGTGCCGCCTGTTCCCACGAGTCGGAACTGACGCCAACCACTTCGGTGACGCGATAAACGCTGTCAGCCATTATTGCCTCCTCGGCTTCGGATGCTCTGAAGCCTCCCACACCCACGAAGGGTTGCCGCGCGACACCTGGCCATTGCGCTCCTCGTCCCGAGCAGCAGTCCCGCGTGGGCCATGACCGCCTAACGCCAATCCCGGTGGTGGAATTCGGCCATCGCTGGGCCCTCCGCGGTCGACATGCGCCTCAACTGATTAGGCAACAACGAGGTTTTGGTGCCCAAATGGGCGCACATCCCCGCACATCGTCCGGCGTCGCCTAAAGTCGCGAGTCATCGCGCTGAACCGAAGCTTCTTGGATCTCGTGGGCTGCCGGCTGCCGATCCAGTCAGCGTCGCTCGGGGGACCGATTTCAACGCCGGCGCTGGCGGCGGCGGTCTCCGAGGCCGGCGGTCTCGGAATGATGGCGAACCCATCCTCGGCGGAAGAGGTGCGGCAGCTCGTAGAAAATGCGAGGGCCCTCACCGGCGAAGCGATCGGAATCGGCTTTTTGATCCCCTTCGTTGCCACGGAAGCGGTTGAAGAAGCGGCAGCGTCGGTCGAGGTGGTCGAGTTCTTCTACGGCGATCCCGACCCCGACCTCGTTCGACTCGCCCGAGCTCACGGCACGATGGCGGGATGGCAGGTCGGCTCGGCCGCCGAGGCCCGCGCGGCCGCCGAGGCGGGCTGCGACTACGTCATCGCGCAGGGGATCGAGGCCGGCGGCCACGTGCGCGGGACGCAGCGCCTCGACGACGTCCTCGCCGCGACGCTGGCGAGCGTCGACGTGCCGGTTCTCGCCGCGGGGGGCGTCGGCAGCGCGGAGCGGTTCACCGCGCTGCTCGCGGCAGGCGCGGCGGCCGTTCGCGTGGGCACGAGGTTCGTCGCCGCCGAGGAAGCCGACGCTCACCCCGACTACGTGGCCCGGCTGATCGCGGCTTCACAAAAGGACACCGTCCTGACCGACGCTTTCGGCTACGGCTGGCCCGATGCCCCGCACCGAGTGCTGCGCTCGGCGGTCGAGGCGGCTGAGCATTTCGACGCCCCCCTCGTCGGAGTCGTCGGCAAACGCGACATCAACGTGTTCAGCTACAAACCGGCCACGCGGGACGTTCAGGGCGAGATCGCCGCGATGGCCCTCTACGCCGGTCACTCCGTCGACCACGTCACGCGCGTCCAACCCGCGGCCGAAATCGTCGTCGAGCTTGCGGCCGTCGTCTGAGATATCACACCCAGGAGGTCGGGAGTTCGAGTCTCCCTAACACCATCGGCGTGGTTGCTTGCTTCCGATGACTTAGCGAGCGAGGTTGTCGGTTCAAATCCGGTCGCCCCGATATAGCAAGCAAGCATCGTGCTGCTTCCAGGCGGCAGGGACACTGCCTGCTGACACGCCGTTCGCTGCTGCCCCGTATAGAACCAGGAGTTCAGTCCCACGATCTGCGAGGATCGAGCCATGGCCGATCCGGAAGACGTCATACGGCGCTATGTGGAAGCGAGCTCGGCGGCGGATGGAGACGCTGCAGCGGCCTTGACTGCCGACGATGCAGTGATCGAGCTCCCCGACGGCGGAACCCTCAAAGGCAAGGAAGGTGCACGCCAGTTTGCCGCCAAGCACGCTGAGGCTGACGGCCGAAAGCAGTCGGTCACGCTGACCTCGCTCGAAGAGCGGTCGCCAGGCCGCTTTCTCGCGACGCTTGAGATGACCAACCGCGAGGTCGCGACGGACGAGCTTCTCTACTCGATGGAGGTGGGAGGCGTGATCGAGGTGCGCGACGGGCTCATCACGCGCAACCGGGCCTTTCCTTCGCCAGAGGAAGCCGCGGCCACGGTGTAGCGGACCGACAGCCGCTTCCATGTGACCGGGTCACCGAGCAGCCGCCTCGACCCGAACCTGTACGCCAACAAGCGGAACAACGTGGGCGCAAGCGGCCAGTTCGCGAGCTGCAGCCTCGGCATTTGAGTCGCGTGACGCGCGTTCTCGTCGGGGGGCAGCCGAGGGTCGGCGTGCCGTCGCTAGTCTCGGAGGCCCCAATTGAAGGAGCCCGCATCGCCGCAAACGCCCATCTCGCGACAGACCGACCGGATCTCGCACCGGACGGATTGGACGGCGCCACCACGAGCGCGACCGCTGCGCCGGGAAGCCCGGCGCCACCAGCAGACCCTCCCGCGCCCACCGCGGCCGAACGGCAGGTCGCCGATCTGATCCCGATCAACGCGGATCCGGAGGTCGCCAGAGCCGTCCGTGATCGTGTGCCGCTGTGGTTTCACACGTTTTCGCTGGATGGGTTCAAGGAGCTCTACACGCACGGCGTCGCTCGCGACCACCGCTACAGGATCCCCGTGTTGCCCCAGGATTTCGAAGGGATGAGCGTGCTGGACATTGGCACCTTCGACGGCTTCTATGCGTTCCTCGCCGAGGCGCGAGGGGCGAGGCGGGTCGTCGCGGTCGACAACGAGCAGTACAGGGAGTGGGTTAGCTCGAGCTGGGGCGTCGAGCTGGAGGGAGGCGAGGGGTTTGCCGCGATCCAGGAGCTACTCGACTCCGAGGTCGAATACCACCGTCTCGACGCATTCGATCTGGACGAGCTCGGCGAGACCTTCGACCTCATTCTCTGTTTCGGGATCTTGCATCGGGTGGAGAATCCGCTGGGGCTGCTCAAGACCCTTCGGCGACGCCTCGCGGCCGGCGGACAGGTGCTGCTTGAAACCCACGGGGCGATAGATAGGGCTCTTGACTCCTCGTCGGCGGCTCACATCCCCGCGCCGGGAGAGGTCTATGCCCGTGATGACTTCGTCTACTGGGGCTTCACCCCCGCAGGTTTGGAGGCAATGGCCCGCCATGCGGGGTTCAAGGGCTTCGAGCTGATCGACGCGCCGGTGATCGACGGCCATCCGCGTGTGATCGGGGCGCTCCGCCCCGGCCCGCTCGACTGATCGCGGGCCCACGACGGCCGGGCGCCGGTGCGTTTACACGAGCAGAACATCTGCTTTCCAGGGGCTTAACAGCACCGGACGGGTTTGTGATCCGATTCGGCTAGATCGGATCCGCAGGCGGGACCCGGCGTAGCCCGACTGCGCGGATCAAGGGCGTGAGCGCGCTCTGCGCGATGTCGCAAACGCGTTGTCATCTCTCTTTCATCCCTCACTGCGATGGTCGGGATCCGTCAGGGACCGCAACAGTGCGATCCCGCTCAAAAGGGAGACACCCATGTTCCATCGCACGAGGTCGCGCACGGCGTTCACCCTTTCCCTCGTCGGCGCGGCCTTGGCCGTGCTCATGACGCAGGGCGCCGGCGTGGTCAGCGCTCAGGGCTCGAAGGGCCAGACGTTCGGCTCCAATTCGTCCAAGATCACCAACCGCTACCTGCCGATCACGAAGTTTCACCACTGCGTATTGGCGGGTAACGACCAAGGCCAGCACTTGCGGATCGTTCGCGATCTGCGAGACAGGACGAAGTCGTTTACCTACAAGGGCCAGACGGTGAAGACCGCCGTGGTCGTGGACCGGGTCACCGATGTCAAAGCCGGCCGGTTGATCGAGAAGACGGTTGACTACTTCGCCCAGGACAAGGCCGGCAACGTTTACTACTTCGGCGAGGACGTAAACGAGTATTCGCCCAACCAGCCGATTAGTCACGACGGTCAGTGGCGCCTCGGCCGCGACACCAACCACCCGGGCATTCTCATGCCCGCGCACCCCAAGGTCGGCGACACGTACAAGGCCGAGAACGCTCCCGGCATCGCCGTGGAGACGGACAAGGTCGTCGCCGACGGCATCACCAGGACGGTTCGCGGTCACACGTACCACAACGTGATCAAGATCCGCGAGCACGCAACGACGCCGCAGCCGGGGGAGATCGAGTTCAAGACCTACGCGCCCGGCACCGGTGTGATCACCGAGGCAAACGGCGGGGTTGGACTCGTCAGCTGCCGCTAGGCAAAGCAACAGCAACCCGCGGTGGTTTGAAGGGCCGCACCCAATCAGAGGGTGCGGCCCTTCACCGCCTGCACGGTTAACCCGCAGGAGCTGACGATCAAGAGCGTTCCGAATGCGAAAGCGGTGCATCAGGTGCCAATCAAGGGCGCGCAGTAAAGCTCGATCGAAACCTTGCCCGCTTGCCGGCGGAGCGCATGGGCAACGGCGCCTCTTCGGCGATACTGCGATCGATGGTGCTGGAAAATGTCGAGATCGTCCGGCGCAGCTCTGAAGCGTTCGCTAAGAACGACTGGAACGCCGCTGCTGCCGCAGTCGATCCGCACGTTGAATGGATCGAAATGCCAAGCCTCGGCCCCGACGCTTCCAGCTACAGCGGATTCGAGGAGCTCCGTCAGGCGGTGGAGAGCTGGATTGAGAAGTGGAGTGAGTACGACGTCGTGATCTCGCGCTACGCCGATGCCGGTGATGACGTCGTGGTCTTGTCGCGAGAGCGCGGTCGCGGCGCCGTCAGCGGGGTGGCGGTCGAGCGGGAGCTGGGTCAGGTTTTCACCCTGCGCGACGGCAAGATCGTGCGCGTCCGCTTGTACGGAAGCTGGGGCGAGGCCCTCGAAGCCGCCGGGCTTTCGGAGTAGGCGATGTCGGAGGAGAACGTCGAGATCGTGCAGCGTGCCAACGCGGCGCTTAACGCGCACGACATGGAGGGCATGGTGAGCCTCCTGCACGCGGAGTACGAGTTCGTCGATCACATGGGGGCCGTCGCCGAAAAGTCGGGATCGGGGATCGAAACCATCCGCCGCCAAGTAGAGGGGTGGTTCGAGACCTTTCCTGACTTCCGGGCGGTGACGGAGGAGTTCATCGACGGCGGTGACCGCGTTGTCTGCGTCACGCATTGGCAGGGCACCGGCGTCGGGAGCGGCCTGGCCTACAGCCAGCGCGCCGCCGAGGTCTACACGCTGCGGGACGGCAAGATCGTCTACGCGGAGTTGGGGTTTCCGGACAAGGCCGCAGCCCTCGAAGCCGCCGGGCTTTCGGAGTAGGCGATGTCGCAGGAGAACGTGGAGAACCTCCGAGCCTTCTTGGAGGGGTGGGACCTGGAGGCGTTGCGAACGGGCGAGGGCGATCTGTCGCTCCTCGACCCTGAGGTCACATATGAAGACACGACCCTTCCCGACCACGTGGGCGAGGAATATCGCGGCCACGATGGCGTGGTCCGGGCAACTGCACGCTGGGTGGAGCCTTTCGAGAGGCTCACGATCGAGTTGGAGCGAATCGTCGGCACGGGTGAGCGCCTCGTCTCCATCCACCGAGTCCACATGAAAGCGCGGCACACCGGCATCGAGTTCGACGGGCCCCTCGCCTACCTCTGGACGTTCCGCGACGGAAAGGTCATCCACTTCCAATCGTTTCGAGACCCAGCCGAAGCCCTCGAAGCTGCCGGGCTTAAGGAGTAGGCGATGTCGCAGGAGAACGTCGAGCTTGTGCGTCGAGCCCTCGGCATGTTCAACGACTACAGCAAAGCCCACGCTCGCGACGATCAGGACGCGCTGGACGAGCTGTTCGAGGCCACCACAGGGCTGCTGGTGGCGGACTTCGAATATCGAGAGGATCCGATGTGGCCGGGGGCGCAGACCTATCGCGGCCTTCCAGAATGCCGTCGGGTCTGGGACGCGTACTACGAAACACTCGGCGAGCTGGCGCTCGAGCCGGAGAAGTTTTTTGACGCTGGCGACCAAATCGCTGTCTTCATCCGCTTTTGGGCGCGGGGCACGGCCAGCGGCGCTGAGGCTGAGATGCGCCAGGCGCAGGTGTTCACACTGCGCGGCAGCAGGATCTCCAAATGGGAGGTCTACTTCGATCGCGACGACGCTCTGAAAGCTGTGGGGCTGTCGGAGTCAAGCGGCCAGGCGTAGCTCGTGCCCAATCCGGGCGTCGTAGCGAGAGGTTTCCAGGGGCGCGATACTGCGCGGATGTCGCAGGAGAACATCGAGATTGTGGGTCGAGCCTTCGATGCCTACACAAGTGGCGACTTCGACGAGGCGCTCGCGGCCCTGGATCCCGATGTCGTCTACAAGCCGGCCCAGGAAGCCCCGGTTACGGGGCACGATGCGGTTCGGGCCTCCTGGGAGCGTTGGGAGGGTGATTGGGAAGAGGTCGAGATGACCTCCGAGGAAGTCGTCGACGCCGGCGACCAAGTGATCCAGACCATCCTCTTTCGAGGACGCGGCCGAGGAAGCGGGATCGAGGTCGAGGGCCGCTTTTTTCAGGTTTACACCATCCGCGACGGCAAGACCGTCCGCTGGGAAGAGTTCTCCGATCGATCCGACGCTCTTAACGCGGCCGGACTGTCGGAGTAGCCGGTGCAGGAGACCGATCCCTCGTCACGCTTGGCGCCAATCCGCGCGAAGCTCTACTGGATTGGGCTCTCGAATCCGACGCAGGTCAGTGCTCACCCCTGCGCCGCGGCCGCGCGTGGCATTTTCCCCGACTACCCGGGGCCCATTCCGGCATTTCTTCCGCCGAGATGGCTCGCAGAGATCGCCCAGCGCCCCTAAGCCTGTCGTAACGGCAAGGTGGTCGAGATCCACGAATGGTCAGTGAGGTCCACCCGGATGAAGGATCCACCCCGCCGCCCGGCGTCCGCCGCCCTCGCGGCGATACTCGGATCGTGCACTCGGCCGCCGAAGCCGCATGAGCCTCCTCTTCATGACCCTCGTCGTCCTCGTCGTCGCGGGGGTGGCAGTCGGGACGATGTATCTCGCGCGCCGCCGAATTCGCGGCGACACGCTGGTGACGGACTTCGATCGCACCAGCGGCGTCTTCGGGTTCGTCGGCACCGCGTTCGCCGTCCTCATCGCCTTCGTGATCTTCCAGGCGTTCGACAGCTACTCCAAGGCCAGAGGAGCAGCGGGAGCCGAGGCGATCGCCGTCCAGAACGTCGCCCACCTCACGGGGCTCTTCGCGGCCGATGATCGCGATGCGATGCTCGGCGACCTGGACTGCTACGCCCGCGCGGTCATCGATTCGGAGTGGCCCGCGATGCGCGACCGCACTACGAGCCCGCTCGTCGAGCGCTGGATCCTACGACTGCGCGACACCCTCCAAACGGTTGCCGTGCGCAGCGCCGCGCAGCAGGCCGCCTTCCAGGAGCTCCTGGCCGAAGACCAAGCACGCTCCCAGGGCCGAACGGTGCGCGTCGCCGAAGCGGACCCGATCGTCGCGGCTCCCCTCTGGTTCGTCCTCGTGGTCGGCGGCGCCCTGACGATCGCCTGTGCGCTCATGTTTATCGACCGCCGCGACTCGTTTTTCGTAGAGGCCATCCTGATCGCGTCGGTGGCCGGCCTCGTCGCCGCGAGCCTGCTGATCGTCGACTTTCTCGACCACCCTTACCGCGGCCAGGCTGGGAGCATCGTGCCGAATGCGATGAGCACATCTCTGCGCGTGCTCGAGAGCGAGAACCCCGGCTTGACGCCACCGTGCGTGCCGACCGGCGAGCCGGCCGCCAGCTGATCAATCACGCTCCTCAAGGAACCCGACGATCTCCTTTGCACACCGCGCGGGCTCATCGTCGTAAAGGAAGTGGCTGGCGTCCTCCAGGATCACCACCTTTGAATCGGAGATCTCCTGCTCGAACCGCCGTGCCGCTCCGACCGGAACAGTCGGGTCGTTCGCGCCCCAGAGGATCAGCGCCGGGACGCCCATCGCTTCCAGCTGTCCCTCGTACGGCTTCAGCTTCTCGAAGTCGCCGGAGCGGTAGAGCTCGAGCATGCCCTGGCGTCCCGCCGGCGAGCTGAACGCCTTCCAGTACTCGTCCATGGCGCGGTCGGGGATGCGCCCGCCCTGGTCCCTAATGACGGTGGCGAAGGCCTCCTTGGTGAGGTTGTCCAGGAGCTGTTCGCCCTGACCCGGTGCGCGCAACGCCTGCGCCAAGGCATGCCACTCCGTGTCCGCGAAGAAGCCGGTGTTGCTCAGGATCAGCGTGGAGACGGCGTCCGGGTGATCGCATGCCCAGCGCAGGCCGATCATGCCTCCCCAGTCATGGAGCCCGAGCACCACACGCTCCAGGTCCAGGGCTTGGCGGAACGCCTCGAGGGCGCTCACATGGCGTTCCCAAGTTCCGGGCGGGTCCGGTGGGGAATCGCCATAGCCGCGGAGGTCCGGCGCGATCGCCCTGCGGCCGCTCTCGCCAAGCGCCGCGAGGACCGGCGCCCACATGTAGGAGCTCTGCGGGAAACCGTGGACGAGCAGGACGGGATCACCTGCCTCGGGGGTGTGCGGGACAGCCTCCCGGTAGGCGACAGCGCCTTGGCGCTTGAGCTCGACTTCAGCCATGAAGGCGAGCGTATCTTCCGTGCCGGAATTGGACCGCGATGGTGTGACGCCAAACGGTAGGTCACCCCTGTTGCGGAATCGTGGCGGGCCTCAGCCGATCTCACGCCCCACGGCGATCGCCCGGCCCGCCGCGATCGTCGCCCCGATGAGTGGCACGCCTGGCCTGTAGACGAGATCCGCGTACGAGACGGCCTCGAGGACGACCGCATCGGCCCGAGCGCCCGGCGTCAGGCGGCCGACGTCGGTGCGGCGGAGGGCCGCCGCGCCACCCGCGGTGGCCGCCGCCAGGGCCTCCTCGACCGTCATCCGCAGGTCGCGCACGGCGAGCGCGATGCAGAAGCTCATCGACGTCGTGTTGCTCGAGCCTGGGTTCGTGTTGGTGGCAAGCGCGACCCGGACGCCGGCGTCGATGGCCCGGCGTGCGTCGGGATACGGCTGGCGGGTCGAGAAGTCGGTCGCGGGAAGGAAGGTGGCTACGGTTTCGCTTCCCGCGAGCGCTGCGATGTCGGCGTCCTCGAGATATGTGCAGTGATCCACCGACGCCGCGCCCAGCTCGACCGCGAGCCGGGCTCCGGGGCCCGGCTGGAGCTGGTTTCCGTGCACGCGCAGCCCAAGGCCGGCCCGGCGACCTGCCTCGAGAACCGCCCTGGATTGCTCGGCATCGAAGGCGCCGCGCTCGCAGAACACGTCGATCCAGCGCGCGAGCGGAGCGCACGCCGCCAGCATCTCGCCGCAGACCAGCTCGACGTAGGCGTCGGGGCGGCCCTCGTAATCGGGGGGTACCAAGTGCGCGCCGAGGAACGTAACATCGTCGGTGAACTCCCCCGCGATCTCGCATAGCCGGCGCTCGGTCTCGGTCTCGAGCCCGTACCCCGACTTGATCTCGAGGTGCGTGATGCCGGCACGCCGGCCCTCCGAGCGGCGGCGCGCGGTCAGCTCTCGTAGCTCGTCGCTGCCGGCTTTTCGAGTCGCGTCGGTGGTCATACGAATGCCGCCGGCCTCATACGCTCGCCCGGCCATCCGGGCCGCGAACTCGTCGGCGCGATCTCCCGCGAACACCAGATGGGTGTGGCTGTCGACGAAGCCCGGGATCACACAGCGGCCGCCGACGCCGATGCGCTCGTCGGCGACGGCGCCGGCGCGCTCTACCGCCGCCACCTTCTCGCCGTCGAACACCAGCGCAGCGTCGCGGAGGATTCCAAGCGGCCCATCGCCGAGGGCCGGGTCGTTGGTGACCAGGAGCCCGATGTCGTCGAGAACGAGGGTGCTCATGGCTGCCCGCCGAACGTCTGCGCGGCGTCGAAGCGTCTATGCCGGCCGTCGGTGACGATGCGCTGCCCACCGACGACGACCTCGCGGACATCGGCCGCTGAGGCGGCGAAGATGAGCGACGGGATCGGGTCGTCCGGGTCGGCTCCGGCGAGCCGGACCCCGTCGAGGTCCACCGCGACCAGGTCGCAAAGCGCGCCGGACTCGATCCGGCCCGCCTCGGGCCAGCCCAGGCAAGCGTGTCCTCCGGCGCTCGCCGCACGGAAGAGGTCGCCGGGAGCGTGGTGACCTCGCACCCCGGTCGCCAGCCGCTCGTTGAGCTCGACCGCTCGCGCCTCCTCGAACATGTCGATGAGAGCATTGGAGTCAGTGCCGAGCGCCAGCTCCACGCCGTGGTCCGCGAGTCGCCGGGCCGGGCCGATGCCGTCGGCGAGGTCGCGCTCCGTCGTCGGGCACAGGCAGCACGTGATCTCCCCCCCGCCGAGGAGCCCGAAGTCCGCCTCGGCGAGATGGGTCGCGTGGATGGCGGTGAACCGCTGATCGAGCGCGCCGGCCTCGGCGAGCACCGCCGCCGGCGTGCGGCCGTAGGCCCCTAGGCAAGCTTGATTCTCCGCCGGTTGCTCGGAGAGGTGCGCGTGCAGAGGGCGGTCGCGCTCGCGCGCCCAGCGGGCGACGGATGCCGCGGATTCGGGGTCCACCGCGCGCACGCTGTGGATCGCGGCCCCGATGCGGACACCGGGCCCGTCCTCGAGCTCGGCCACCCTCTCCGCCCACGCATCGACATCTCCGTCCGAGAACCGGCGCTGGGCGCCCTCGGGCTCGACGCCGATTCCCCCGTGCAGGTAGCAGGCATCGAGGAGCGTGATTCGGATCCCAACGTCGCCGGCGGCGGCGATCACCGCGTTTCCCATCTCGTTCGGATCCGCATAGCGAGCGCCGTCTCGGTCGTGATGGATGTAGTGGAACTCCCCAACCGTCGTGATCCCCGCCTGTGCCATCTCGGCGAACGTGGCCCCGGCAAGCTCTCGATAGCCGTCGGGGTCGAGTCGGGCGGCCAGCTCGTACATCTGCTCGCGCCACGTCCAAAAGCTCCCCTCGCCGGCCTGGGTGCGCCCGCGCAGGGCGCGTTGGAAGGCATGGGAATGGGCGTTGGCGAGGCCCGGGACCACGAGGCCCTCCAAACGGATGGCCTCGGGCGGCGCCACGGAGATCCCCGGCTCGAGCTTCGCGATCCGCTCGCCGGCAACCTCCACCAGTACGTCGGCCTGGACCCCCTCGTCGCCGACCCACGCCAGCTCGCACCAGTACGCGCTCATGAGCCGACCCGAGCTACGAACTCGGTGATCCGCTCCACGAACTCCGCTTTCTGGTGGCGCTCGAACTGCTCCCACGTCGCCAGGGTCCTGGGATCTGCGCGATCGACGAAGAGCCTTCCGTCGAGGTGGTCGACCTCGTGCTGGAAGGTCCCGGCCGTGAGCCCTCGTTTGACCTCCGTGTGCTCGTTGCCGTCGCGATCGAGGTAGCTGACCCGGACGCTCACCCAACGCTCGAGCGCGCCCCGCAGGCCGGAAACCGAGAGGCAGCCCTCGTTGATCTCGACCAGCTCCTCCCCGACGGGCTCGATCACCGGGTTGACGATCACCGTCAGCGGGATCGGAGGCTTGTACGGGTAGCGCGGGTTGACGGGGTCCACTTCCACGATCGCGATCCGCAGCGCCTCCCCCACCTGGTTGGCGGCGAGGCCGGCGCCATCGGCGCCGCGCTTGGTCTCGATCATGTCGTCGATGAGGCGCTGGATCTCGGACGAGCGCAGCTCATCGAGCGTCAACTCCCGGGAACGCTCCCGAAGCACAGGGTCGCCGATCGTTGCGATCGCCCGGGCGCTCACCCGGGCTCCTCGGAGCCTTCGCCCGTCTCGCGCATCGGGATCCGGACGCCCCTCGTCTCGGCAACGTCGATCGCCCGCTCGTAGCCGGCGTCAGCGTGGCGCATGATCCCGGTCCCCGGGTCGCAGCGCAGCACCCGGGCGAGCTTTTCCGCCGCAAGCTCGGTGCCATCGGCGACGCAGACCATCCCGGCGTGGATCGAACGCCCGATCCCGACTCCGCCACCGTCGTGGATGCTCACCCAGGTGGCGCCGGCGGCGGTGTTCACCAAGGCGTTTAGGAGCGGCCAGTCGGCGATCGCGTCGGACCCATCGGCCATTGACTCCGTCTCCCTGTAGGGGGAGGCGACGGAACCCGAGTCGAGGTGGTCGCGACCGATGACGATCGGGCCTTGGAGCTCGCCGCTCGCGACCATCTCATTGAAGCGCAGGCCCAGCCGGTCGCGCTCGCCGTAGCCGAGCCAGCAGATGCGGGCGGGCAGCCCCTGGAAGGCGATCCGCTCGCCGGCCATCCGAATCCAGCGGGCGAGCTGCTCGTCGTCGGGAAACAACTCCAGGACGGCGCGATCGGTCGCTGCGATGTCCTCCGGGCTCCCCGACAGCGCGACCCAGCGGAAGGGGCCGCGTCCCTCGCTGAAGAGCGGGCGGATATAGGCGGGAACGAAGCCCGGGTAGTCGAACGCACGCTCGAAGCCTCCGAGTCTGGCCTCCGCCCGCAAGCTGTTGCCATAGTCGAAGACCTCAGCGCCGGCATCGAGAAAGCCGACCATCGCGAAGCAGTGCGCGGCGATTGAGGCGCGGGCGCGGCGCAGGTACTCGTCGGGATCGGCACCGCGAAGCTCCGCCGCCTCCGATAGCGAGAGTCCGGCCGGAACGTACCCGTTGAGGGGGTCGTGGGCGCTCGTCTGGTCGGTGACGATCTCGGCCCGGAAGCCGCGCTGCAGGAGCTCCGGGAAGGCTTCGGCAGCGTTCCCGCCCACGCCTACGCTGAGCGCGCGGCGCTCGGCCCGGGCACGCTCGCAGCGAGCGACGGCGTCGTCGAGGTCGTCGGCCACCTCGTCGAGGTAGCGCGTCTGGAGGCGGCGACTGATCCGCTCGGGGTCGACCTCCACGCACAGTGCAACGCCCTCGTTCATGGTGATCGCCAGCGGCTGGGCGCCGCCCATCCCGCCGAGCCCTGCGGTAAGCGTGATCGTCCCTGCCAGCGAGCCTTCGAAGCGACGGCGCGCGATCTCGGCGAAGCACTCGTAGGTTCCCTGGACGATTCCCTGGCTGCCGATGTAGATCCAGGAGCCCGCCGTCATCTGCCCGTACATCGTCAGGCCAAGTTGCTCCAGGCGCCGGAACTCCGCCCAGTTGTCCCACTCGCCCACCAGGTTCGAGTTCGCGATCAGCACCCGCGGCGCCCACTCGTGTGTGCGAAAGACGCCGACCGGTTTGCCCGACTGCACCAGCAGCGACTCGTCGTCGGCGAGGGTGTGGAGCGTCCTGACGATCGCGTCGAAAGCCTCCCACGAGCGCACGGCGCGGCCGGTTCCGCCGTAGACGACGAGATCCTCGGGGCGCTCGGCGACCTCGGGATCGAGGTTGTTCATCAGCATGCGAAGCACCGCCTCCTGCTGCCAGCCCCGGCAGGAGAGCTCGCCGCCGCGGGGGGAGCGAACTGCCCGCGTCATTCGAGGTCCCCCAGCTCGGCCTCGACGGCGCGAAGCACCTCGCCCTGCGCAACCAGCTCCTCGGACGCCGCCAGCTCGGGCGCGAGCCAGCGGTCCGGCCCTGGGCCGGCCACCCGCTCGCGCACTGCAGCAAGCGCCGCACCCGTTCCCTCGCCGGGTACGAGCGGGGCGCGCAGGTCGAGGCCGCGCGCCGCACAGACGAGCTCGACCGCGAGGATCCTGCGCAGGTTGGCGATCGCCGACCGCAGCTTGCGGGCGGCGCCCCAGCCCATCGACACGTGGTCCTCCTGCATGGCGCTGGTGGGCAGCGAGTCCGTTCCCGCCGGGACAGCGAGCCTGCGGTTCTCGGCCACCATGGCCGCCTGGGTGTAGTGGGCGATCATCAGGCCCGAGTTCACGCCCGCCTCCTCGGCAAGGAAAGGCGGAAGGCCGGCCGAGCGCGACGCGTCGAGAAGCCGGTCCGTGCGCCGCTCGGCGATCGCGCCAACGTCGGCCAGGGCAATTGCGCGCCGGCCGCACGCGCCCGCCCGCGGTGCGCCGTGGAAGTTCCCCCACGACTCCACCCGCCCGTGGGGCTGGATCATGGGGTTGTCGATCGCCGTGCGCAGCTCGGCGACGGCGACCCCGTCGGCGTAGGTCAGGGCATCACGAGCCGCCCCGTGAACCTGGGGGGCGCATCGCAGCGAGTAGGCGTCCTGGACGCGAGGGTCGTCGTTGCGATGGCTCAAGACGATGGGGGAACCCGCCAGAAGGCGCCGCAGGTTCGCGCCGCTCGCCGCCTGGCCGGGCTGCGGACGCAGCGCGAGCAGGTCTGCCGCAAACGCGCGGTCGGTGCCCAGGAGGGCCTCCACCGACATCGCGGCGGCCACGTCGGCGAGCTGGAAGAGACTCCTCAGATCGTCGATGGCGAGCACCAGCATGCCGAGGATGCCGTCGGTGCCGTTGATGAGCGCGAGCCCCTCCTTGGCGGTGAGCACCAAAGGCTCGAGCTCGCTCGCGGCAAGCGCTTCGGCGGTGGTGGTGCGGCGGTCCTCGCGATCGATCACCTCCCCCTCGCCCAGCAAGGCGAGGGCGCAGTGGGCGAGGGGGGCCAGATCGCCGCTCGCGCCCAGCGAGCCGTGCTCGGGTACAACCGGTGTGAGGCCGGCGTTCAGCAGGTTGAGGAGGCCCTCGGCCACCTCGGGGCGAGCACCGGAATAGCCCATCGACAGCGAGCGGGCCCGCAGCAGCATCATCGCGCGCACCACCTCGCGCTCCACGGGCGGACCCATTCCAGCCGCATGCGAGCGGATCAGCGCCCGTTGGAGCTCCTCGCGCCGCTCGGTCGAGATCGCGATCGTCGCGAGCGAACCGAACCCGGTCGATACCCCGTACACGGGCTCGTTGGAGTCGGCGAGCCGCGCGACTATGGCGGCGCTCGCGGCCATGGCGCGCCGGGCCTCGTCGGCCAGCCCGACCTCCGCGCCCTCCCGGGCCACGACAGCGACATCCCGGGGCCCGAGGCCCCTGCTGGAGAGCTCGATCATCTGCAGGCGCAGTATCTCGCCTCGGCCACGCGGCCTCGTCGACCGGATCCTGTGAGAGCCGGGATAAGCGACGCGTCCCCGCGCTTTCAGTTGATCCGGATCACGCCCGCCAGAACGAGGAGGGCCAGGGTCACCGCTGCCGACAGCAGCAGCGATCCCATGCACCCCAAGCGATTGGAGAAGAAGAGGAACATCGCCTAGGCCCTAGGCCGCGCGCTTCTCGGCTCGATCAAGGACGCGCTGCAGCCGGGGCCTCTCGTCAGGAACCATGCAGCCAAGGGGCATAGGAGATGCCGATGATCGCGCCGTCCACCGACTGCAGCCGCGCCACGGTCTGACCCCATGGCTCCTCGCGGGCGCCGTGCAGGAGTTCGAACCCCGTTCCCTCCAGCTCCTGGGCGGCGGCGTTGACCGCATCGGCGTCCTGGACCTCGAACTCCACTGACACCTGCGGGCGCGGACGGTCAACCGGCCATTCGGGCGTGCCGAAGCACGCGGTGGCAGCTTGAGCGAGCGGCCACACGCCGAAGTGCTTGGCCCCCTCGAGCTTCTCGCTGTGGAAGTAGTCGCCGCCCGCATCGGCCTTCAACGGCAATCCGAGCGCATCGACAAAGAGCTCCCGGCTCTTGGCGGGATCGGCGGCAATGATGCTGACGCTAGCGACGAACTCGATGTCCACGAGGAAGATCCTAGTTCTGTTCTCGATGACCCGGCTCGCCTGAGCGAGGGCTGAGAAACCTTCACAAGTGTCGCTCAGGAGCGATTGAGCTACGCACCAGATGTCGGGAGGCTTGCGGGTAGCCGGCAGGTTGGACTCGTCGCGGTCCTGGTCTTGTGCCTGGCTGCGCCCGGATCGGTGGTTGCCAGCGGGCTCCTCAAGGCCGAGCCTGCCGCGTCGAGGCCCCTTGACTTCGCGGTGCCGACCGTCGACCTCTGGGACATCTGGATGGACAATCACGACCCCGGCCTTGCGTACGGATACACGGCCTACGCGAGCTGCATGAAGGCGGTCAGCTGAGCGAGAGGGCACGGGCAATGGGCGCTGAGCCGACGCGCCGGCGCTCCCACCAACTCCACCCGGCCATCACGCCGCCCGCGTAGATCCACCCCAAAAGCACGTCGAAGAAGTAGTGCTCGCCCGTGGCGATGAGGGTCAGGCCCATCGCCAGGGGATAGGCCGCCAGCAGGGGCCGGAGGAGCGGCCGAGTCCGGCTCCAAAGGAAAAGCGCCACCAGCGCGGTGATCGCGGAATGAAGCGAGGGAACCGCGGCGACGAGGTTGACGCTGGCCTGCCCCTCGTCAAACAGCCCGGCGGTGTGCGTGCCGAGGACCTCCCACCCCCTAGTCGTGATGCGGTGGACACTGTCGATGAGGCCCATGTCCCCAGCCATCCAGGGCGGCGCCGCCGGAAAGGCCACGTACGTCGCCAGGCCGACAAGCGAGAGCGTCACGAGACGCTTTGCGAAGCGATGGAAGTCGAGCCGGTCGCGGGCCCAGAGGAATCCGGCAACGGTGAACGGAACGATGAAGTACGACGTGTACACCAGGGTGAAGCCGACGTCCCACCAGTGGATAACACCCGGGTCGTACAGGTGGGCCTGGAGCCACTCTGTCGGCGTCTGGCCCAAGAACACGAAGCGGTCGAAGTCGAGCATGGGGTGAATGTGCACCCCGATCCCAAACGAGTCGGCGGCTCCGCGGGTGAAGTCGTAAGCGCAGAGCACCGCGACGATCGGGAGCCAGTCGAGGACGAGCTGCAGGGTCTGCCGCGGCGGTCGCCCAAGCGAAGCGCAGGCGAGTGCGCCGCAGATCCACAGCACCACGAGCTCGCGCTGGACCGGGATCCCGTAGCGCTCACTCCAGACGATGAGGGCGGCGAAATAGACAGCGAGCGCGGCGCGGCGCGCCAGGGGCCAGCCGCCAAAGCGGTAGCCCGGTGGCTGTTCGGCGGCGACCTCCCCCGATTCGAAGCTGCTCACCGCGCCTAATCTACGCGTAGGGCGAAAAGGTGGTTCCGTTTGTTCAGAGTGTTCACGGGGGTTGACCGAAGGTCCAGGCGGGTAGCATCGTTCGACGCAAGCGAAAGGAGGCTGTCAATGGTCACTGTGCTCATCATCATCATCCTCGTCCTTTTGGCGATCTACCTCGCCCGGCGAGTTCTCTAGGACGAATTCTCTAGGGCGCCGCGCCAGTCGCGGCCGAACCAGCGCCTGATCCTGCTCGACCCGAACTCGGCCTTCTCGGCTGCGAGCTGGGCTGAGGGGCCTCGCAGTTCACCCCGCTTGACGTCGCCTAAGAACGTGACGTCGACGACGGCGACCTGGTCGCGGCCGAACTCCAGGTAGCAGATACCCCGACCACCGTAGGTGGCCTCCGGTGAGCCACCGCGCGCCAGCGCCACGATTCGGTCGGCGACTACCTTCGCCTGCCCCTCGGCAAACACCCCGGCGCGGGGCGTCCCGACGTCGGCCACGTCACCGATCGCGTACACGCCGGGATACGCGGTCTCGAGAGTGAGGGGATCGACCGTGACCCAGCCCTCCGCCGTCATTCCCGACTCGACGACCACCTGGGGCGCGCGGTGGTGCGGAACTCCGAGGAACAGGTCGTAGGCCATCTCGTCACCGGTGGTAAAGGCCACGACCCGGCGGGTCGGGTCGATCTCGCTGATCCGCCGCTCCGGCCACCATTCGATGCCGCGCTCGGCGAAAGCGTCGATCAGGGCTGCCGAAGCCTGGGGCGACGGCGGGATGGGCCTCCCAAACGGCATCACGAGAGCGATCTCGGAACGCTCGCGCAGGCCGCGCTTGGTCAGATGCTCGTCCATCAGCAGGGCTGCCTCGCTCGGCGCGGGCGGGCACTTGAACGGCGCCGAAACGACGCCCACGACGACCCGGCCGCCGTCGAAGCTCTTCAGCGTCTCGCCCGCGCCGAGTGCGCTCGTTTCGGTGTAGAAGTCAACGGCCCCTTCCGCGAAGCCTGGTGTGGCACCGGGATCGAGGTCGGCGCCGAGGGCGACCACGAGGACGTCCCCGTCGAAGCCGCCCGCCGTGGTTTCAGCTCTCCTCGCCGCAGGGTCGATCGACTGGACCTCGGCGTGGACGAAACGGACTCCCGGCTTGACAACGTCCGTGTAGGAATGCCTGGCCGCCTCGGCGCTCATGCGGCCGAAGAGCACATCGAGCTTCGAGAACCCGAAGACGAACGAATCGGTCTTGTCGATCAGAACAACATCCGCGTCATCTCCGAGCTCCTCCGAGAGCCGAGCCGAAAGCTCGAGGCCCCCGAACCCGGCTCCGAGGATCACAACGCGCACTTGCTCAGTATGCCGTGGCGGCTCTGCCGCGCCCCCGTCAGGCCTCGCGCTGGTTTCGATTCCACTCGACCCAGCCGGTTCCCGTCCGCCCGTCGGCGCCGCGAACCCGGCACATCGCGCGGGGGAAATACGAGACCCGGCCGTCCGGAGCCACCAGCAGGATCGCCCCGAACGCGAGCGGCTCGACATCGAAGTCGAGATCGCCGGGGCCAACCTGGATGCGGGCGCTTTCGATCAGCCCGTTCTCGGCGATCACCTCCGTGGCAGTGACCGTCTCGATCTCGTCCAGATGCCCCTCGCGCTGGACGTAGCCGACCCCGTAGCCGGGCATCTGCGGGACCCCAACGGCGTGGGTGCGGGAGCCGTCGTCCAGGTGCAGGGCGCTCCACATCCAATCAACGGCCCACCAGTCGCGCGCCCCCCATGAATGGTCGCGCTGGCCCGGGCCGGAGAACGCGACCTCCTCCTCTCCAACTCGCACGGTCCCGCTGACGCGGCACGGAATCTCGTAGCGGGTTGACTGGCGCCAGGAGTAAGGCACGCCATCGGTCTCCCAGATCAGGTCGAAGGCGACGTCGACCGGCTCTCCCGGCTCGCCACGAAGGGGCGCCGAGGGATCGGCGTGCGCCTGCGCGGTCCCGGCGAGGGTGACGCGCCAGCGCCGCAGCGGCTCCTCGCAATGGTGCTCCGCGTGGAGGCCCGCGATGTCGATGACCTGCGCCTCGTCGTCCATCGGCGGCAACGGCGCGCTGGAGTCGACGAGCATGATCGAGGGCCGCGCGGGGCCGCAGATGCACGCCGTGTAGAGGCAGTTGTCCTGGTTCGGGACGCGGCCGATGCGCGTGTAGACGCCGAGGTCTCCATTGTCGCTGACCGCGTCGAAGTACCAACTCTCGTTCCAAAGGGCCTCGGAACCGGGTTCATGGCGGCCCTCGTCGTCCGGATGGGGCACAAGTGGCGGCGGTTTGCCCGCAGCGGGCGCCGGCAACAGCTCCAGGGCGCCGATGTCGATGATCTGCTGCGAGTTTCGCTCGAGCCACGCCATGAACATGTTGTCGCCGCGCTCGGTGCGTTCGACGACCATCGAGGCGGCGACCGTCATCAGGATCCCGTGGAAGCTGGCGCGGCGGTACTCGTCCCAGCAGTGGTCCCAATCGAGACCCTGGACGCCGTGTTCGAGGAGGGCCGCGTGATAGCCGCGGACGAGCTCATCCTCGTGGGCCCGGCGATCCGCGACGCGGAGGCCACCGCTGACGAAGTACGTGGCGTCGAGCATGGCCGGACCCCAGCTCACCGTCTGCCAGTCGACGACGTGGCAGGTCCCCGCGCTGAACAGGAGGTTGTCGAGTCGGTAGTCGCCGTGCACGAGCCCCAGCGGCGGGCGCCTGTCCGCGTACCAGGCATCCACCGACGCGACGAAGCGCTCGCAGATTTCGGCATGGACCGGATCGATGCGCTCGCCGTAGCGCTCGAGGAAGCTCGGAAGGAGCTGGATGAGAAGCGCCTGGTTCAGCGGGTTGGCCTGATTCAGCCAATCGGCCGCTCCCAACGCCATGTCCCCGAGCACCGGCGCCTGCAGGCGTGCGAGCTCGCGGAGCGCCGTCCTCGCCTCCTCGACCGAGCAGCCGGCGATCTGATCGCCCACGGTGGCACCGCGGATGTCCTCCAGCACCAGGGTGAACCAGCCCTCGGCTGCGTCGTACCGGGCGAAATGGCACTCGGGCAGCGGCCCGCGGATGCGGTCGGCCAGGTTGCGGTAGAAGGCGATCTCGCGGTAGTAGGCACCCATGCCGACCCCCGTGGCTCGGCTCATGGGGTCGTCGGAGGCGAGCTTCACGACGACGGATTCCTCTGCTCCATCCGCGGCGGCGAACGTCACGCGATGGCTTTGGCTCATCTGGCCCGTACCGATGCGCTCGATCGCGGAGACCTCCGCCCCCTCGCGCGCAAGGATGCTGCCGAGCCACTCATTCGTGATCTCTGCGGGCGTCTGGATGACCGATCCGCTCGGCACGTCCGGAGCATCCCCGATATCCCGAAACTATGCTGCTGCGGTGGCCGCCAGAGATCTAGACGTGGTCGTCTTCGGCGCGACCGGTATCACCGGGCGCCAGGTCGCCGCCTATCTCGCGACGCGCGCTGCTGCACTGGGCCGCACATGGGCAGCCGCGGGACGCGACGCCGCGAAGGTGGAGCGGACTCTCGCCGATGTCGGGGTAAGCGGTGCCGAGGTGATAACGGCGGATGTCTCCGACCCCTTGTCGCTGCGCGCCATGGCCGCCCGGGCGAAGGTGGTCCTCAACCTCGTCGGGCCCTACACCCGCTACGGCCGGCCGGTGATCGAGGCCTGCGCGGCCGAGGGCGCGAGCTACCTCGACCTCACCGGGGAGATCCCCTTTGCCCGCGACATCGTCGACGACTTCCACGCGAAGACGAGCGAGGCCGGCATCAAGGTCGTCCAGATATCGGGCTTCGAGGCGCTGCCGCCGGACCTGGCCGTGCTGCTGGCAGCCGAGGCGGCAACCGAGCGCTTCGGCGAGAAGCTCGCCGAGGTGGATCTCATCGTGACGACGAGGCCGCCGCCGGGGGTCCCGCGCCCCTCGGACCTGATCTCCGGCGGGACCTTCCAGAGCCTCGCCGCGGCAGCCGGCGACCCCAACGCGGAAAGGGTGACCGACCCCGCGGCATTGATCACCGACGGCGAGCGCGCCGAGCGCGTGCGAGCGGTCAGCCCCATCCGGCTGCGCCCGCGCCGCGGACCCGGCGGCGCCGTGATCGCCCCGATGGCGCCGGCGGCGTTCATCAACCCCGCCGTCATCCAGCGGACTGCGGCCCTGCTCGACATCGAGCCGTTCGCGTACCGGGAGGGCATGGCGATCGGTGGCCCGGCCCCGACTCTTCCGCTTCGCTACGCCGCGGCGGGCGCACTGGCCGGCACCCAGGCGGCGGTGGCGGCAGCTGCGCAGGCACGGCCCGCGATCCGAAGCAGGATCTCGGAGATGCTGGTTCGCGCCCTACCGAGCTCAGGGTTCGGCCCGCACCCCGACCGTCTCGAGGCCTGGCGCTGGCGAATGGCGCTCGACGCGCGAACAACCGGCGGCAAGTCGGTCGGGGTGGAGATCGAGGCTCGCGGCCACCCCGGATACCTTTCGACGGCAAAGATCCTGGGCGAGGCAGGGCTGGCGATTGCGACCGAGGGTGAAACGCCGGCTCGCTTCGGCTGCGTCACCCCGGCCGTGGCACTCGGCACGGAGTCGATTCCGCGCTTCGCGGAGGCCGACATGGCGATCCGCCTCGTTGACTGAGCAGCTCTAAGCGCCGCTGCTCAGCTCGTAGCCGGCGGCGACCAGCGCCGCGCCCGCGATCGATTCGTACTCGGCCAGGTCGGCGGGGTCCATCATCGTCTTCCAGCGGGCGACGCGGTCGGCGCGGGGCGGCTCCGAGGCTAGCTTGTGGCTCTCCAGCCGGGACTCCGCCGTGATCATTCCCGTCCTCGTGGGCAGATCGCGGGCCTTCTCCGCCAGGCGCTCCGCCGCGCGCTCGTGGTAGTCGAGCATCACGGGATCCCAGGGCAGCTCGATGAACTCGGCGACCTTGCGCAGCACCGCCTCTTGGTCGGTGATCAGGTCCTCGTAGTGGACCTCCATGTAGTGGCGGAGCTTGGGAGCCTGCTGCCGGGCCTTCTCGATCCTTCGGCGCCACAGGTTCGCTGCCCCGGCCATCGTCTTCGGCCCCCAGTCGCGCGGAACCAGCGAGAGTGCCACGTCGCGCCCGTCGCGGATCATGTGAATGAAGCGCACCTCGGGCATCGCCTTCTCGAGCAGGATCATCCGGCGCACGTAGCCCGGAGACTTGTCGCCCCAGCGACGCTTGCCCTGCTTCTCCGCGTAAAGGCGGTAGAACGCTCGGATCGCGTCGGTGCAGTTGAGGGGGTCCAGCGCACTGAAGCGCTGACGAAGCTCGTCCTCGGAGAGATGAAAGTCGCCCCAGCGCTCGGCCTCGATGACCATCGTCGCGAGCTCGTCGGCGCTGCGCGGCCTGCGAGCGCTCGCGTTGATCATCGGCGGCAGAAAGTGCGTCTCGCCCGGAATCGCCATGTCGGGGTGGGCGTCGAGCATCAGCCGCATCAGCGTCGTGCCCGAGCGGGTGGCGCCGCAAATGAACGGAACGGGGAAGTCGGGCTGGGTGTCGCCCAGGACGTTGCGGCGAAAGCGGCGGCGGGCCGCGAGGCGTGATGGAAAGCTTCTGAACTTCATCGAATCAATTGCGGACGGCTTCGCCGTCCTCACCTGCTGCTTTCGGGGCTAAAGCCCCTCACCACCCCTACTGCGGCGGATCGTAACCAAGCTCGGCGAGCAGCTTGCCGGCGTAGTCGTCGAAGATCGCGACGTCCTCGGGGCTCAGCGACACCTTCCAGCCGCCCACCCGGTCGGTGCGGGGGGGCTCGGCCGTCAGCGCGTGGGCCTGCTGGCGCGACTTTGCCGTCAGGCCCCGCTTGGATCCCTCCGCGCGCAGCGGCTGGTCGAGCTCGGACAGGCGCTCGGAGCTCCGCTCGTAGTAGCTCAGCATTGCCGGGTCGTAGTCGAGCTCGATCAGGTCGCAGATGCGCCGCAGCACGGGCTCGGGGTCGGCGACGAGATCCTCGTAGCGGATCTCGATGTAATGCTCGACTCCCTCGGCCGCCTCGCGAGTGCCGCGGATGCGATGGCGCCAGCGCCGCGCCACCTCGTCGGTCGAAAGGCCGGACTTTCGCCGCTCCAGAGATACGGCCACGTCGCGCCCGTCGCGGATCATGTGCACGAACCGCGCCTCGGGCAGGGCACGCTCGATCCGGCGCAGCTTCGGCCCGTAGCCGGGCGTCTTGTCGCCCCAGCGCGGCTTGCCCTGGCCCTCGGCATACAGGCGATAGAAGGTGCGAAAGACCGTGCCGGGGCTGATCAGCGGTCGCAGGGCACGCAATTCGCGCAAAAGCGGCTCGGGGTCGAGGTGGAAGTCGGGCCAGCGCCGGTTCTCGGTCATGACGGCGACCACCTGCTCTGGCTCGGTGCGCCCCTCGTTGAATGCCTGGATCACCTCGGGAATGAAATGGGTCTCGGGGGGGATCGCCAGCTCCGGATGCGAGTCCAGCATCAGGCGCAGGAGGGTCGTTCCCGAGCGGGTCATTCCCACGACGAACGGCGCCGGGAACCTTGGGCGGTTGCGATCGAGCCGGCGGCGCCGGCGGCGAAGCCACGGCGCTTCGCGATCGGCCTCGAGCTCGAGCTTGTGCAGCTCGCGCTCGCGCCGCCGGCGCCAGCCGCCCTTCTCCTCGCTCACGACGGCGCGGGCGAAGCGCCGGTCTCGTAACCGAGCTCCGCCAGCAGGTCGCCCGCCATGCTCTCGAAGGTCGCGATCTCGCCGGGGTCCATGTCGGCCTTCCACACCGCCGTGCGATCGGCCTGAGGCGGGGCGCTGGTCAAAGCGTGGGCCTTCATCCGCTCCTCTCCCGTGAGGACTCCCCGCTTGCGCCCGGCGCGCTCGTGGTCGCGATTCATCTCCTGGAGCCGCTCCGAAGCGCCCTCGTGGTAGCTCAGCATCGCCGGGTCCCAGTCGAGCTCCACGAAGCCCGCGACCTTTCGCAGGACGGGCTCGGTGTCGAGGACGAGATCCTCGTAGCGAACCTCCAGGTAGCGGCCCTCTGTGGCCGCTCGGCGCGCCCCGAGGATACGCCCGCGCCAGCGCTTTGCCATCTTCTCGATCGGCACCGGCGTGGTGCCGCGCAGCTCGACGAGGCGCTTGTTGGTGGAAAGGGCGACGTCGCGGCCGTCGCGAATCATGTGGATGAAGCGCGCCTCGGGGAGGGCGCCGGCGATCACATCGATCGACTCCACGTAGCGCGGGGTCTTCTCTCCGAACCTCACCTTGCCGTGACGCTCGGCGTAGAGGCGAAAGAAGACGCGCAGGGCATCGGGGGCGTTGAGAGGCCGCAGGGCCCGAAGCTCGGCCAGGAAAGCCTCCTCGTCGACGCCCGACTCGATCCAGCCCGATTGGGGAGCCTCTTTGATGGCCTCCAGCACCCGCTCGGGCGTGACTCGCACGGCGCCGAACGACGCGATCATCGGCGGCAGGAAGTGGGTCTCGGGCGGGATCGCCATCTCCGGGTGCGCGTCGAGCATGAGCCGAAGCAGCGTGGTGCCCGAGCGACCGACACCGACGATGAAGGGCGCAGGCGGGCCGGGCGGTATCGCCGAGCGCAGGCGTCGCGCCACCAGGCGCTCGCGCAAGGATCGCAGGGGATCGCCCGCCATCACTTGTCCCCCCTGCCCGCGAGGCCACCGATCCCGCGGCGCAGGCGGCGCATGGGCCGGTTGCTCGCGGCCTTGCGAAGCTCGGAGACGTCCTTGCGCAGCTTCTTCTCCCGCTTCGCGAGCTTGTCGATCCTCTGTTTCGCGCGCTGGTCGTGAAGCGCGACCGTGCGGTGCGCCTGGGCCAGCATGTGCATCGCCTCGAACTCGAGCTGCGCCTCCTCGGCGGCCAGCTCCTCCTCGCCGGGGTGCTCCCAGACAGGGTGCGCCGACGGGGATGCGGCGCTGAACGGGTCCGGGGTGCGCTCGAAGAAGTTCTTGATCCGCTCGTCCGTGACGAGGGTCCCGCCGGCCAGTTGCTCAGCCGTCGGCTCGCCGGTGAGCTCGTTGAACAGCGGCTCCAGGCGGTCCTCGCGGATTGCGTCGCGGATCTGCGCCCGCAGACCCGTCTGCTTCTTGTCGCTCGAGTCCGGGCTCTCCCCCGCGAACAGCGGCTCTACCGAGCGCCGGTACTGCGCCGAGGAGCGCACCGGGTACTTGAAGACGCGCAGCGGATGGCGGGGAGAGGGAACGAACAGGTCGCGGGTGGAGTCCTCGGTCGTGGGGCGCAGCCCGCCGAGGACCTGCCGCTGCTGGGGGCGGACCCGTTGAAAGGCGTCGTCGGCGTCGGCGCCGACGGTGACGTCGCCGTCGTCCAGAATCAGGACATCGGCCGTCGCGCGATGGGCGACCCGGGGACTGAGGAGCGAGCGGGCCGTGCGCAGGGTGAGGCGCTCGTAGAACTCACCGGGGCCGTCGGGTCGCGCCAAAAACTCGGCCCGCGGCGCGACGACGACCCCGTACTCGGGCGGGATCGCAGCGAGCGCGTCCTTGATCGAGCCCTCCAGAGGCCACCAAAGCTCGTCGGCTTCGGCGTGAACGACCCAGTCGGCGCCGTGCTCGGTGACAGCGGCGCGTGCCATCACCGTCGCAGCGTCGTCGCCGGGGTCCGCGATCACCGCCGCCCGGCCCTGCTCGATCCACTGGCCGAGGGCCTCGTGGATATTCAAGGGATCGGGTGCGCTCACGACGAAGGCATCGACGCCCTGGGCATGGTGGTAGCGAAGGTTGTGCTGAAGGGCGTCCTCGGCGCCGCCGGTGCTCACCGCCATGACGACGCGGATTTCCTCGCCGAGGCTTCGCCAGCGGGTCGGCCTGCGCGTGAGCTCGGGCCTGCGCGCCTCGCGCTCGAGAGTCCGCACTCGCGCCCGCATCTGATCGTTGCGGATCATCAGCATCCGATCGGTACGGCTGATGACGTGCATTGCGTCGCGCTCTAGGTCGGAGCGCTCGGCGGCAACTTCGTCGGGCCGGCGGGAAGGGACGGGCGTCGCCTCGGTCTCCATCCCCGCGGGGAGGGCGGCGATGTAGTCGCGAAGGCGTTCATCGCGAGTGAGGTAACCCTCGGCCAGGCCCCGCTCGACTCCGGCCTCCTCCTCCAGGAGCTCCGAATAGAGGCGGTCGAGCGTTCCCTGCTCGACCGCCTGCCCGAGCCGCTCGCGCATTCCGGGCGTCCCCATGGAGGAGTCTTCGAGCACCAGCTCGACTCGGCTTCGGTAGTGGGCGAAGGAGCGCAGCGGGAAGTGCATCGTGAGGATGTCGAAGCGCGGTGCCCAAACGAGGCGCTCGTCGACTGCCTCTCCACCCGCCGGGCGAACGGTGCGAAGAGCAGCACGACCCGGTGGCCGGACACGCTCCCAGGCGTCGGCCAGATCGCCCCCGATCGTCACCTCGTGCTGACCGCGGTGCAGGACGAGAGCGTCCTGCACACCGCGGTGGGCGACCTTGGGCCGCAGCGTCGCCCGCGTCTGGCGGATCGTGAGCCGCTCGTAGAACTCCCCATCGCCATCGGGTCGCGCGAGGAACTCGACTCGCGGGCTGATCGCGACCCCATACTGCGGCGGGATCGCGGCGAGCGAATCCTTCAGGGTCCCCTCGAGCGGCCACCAGAACTCGTCGGCGTCGCCGTGGATGACCCAGTCGGCGCCGTGCTCGGCGGCCGCCTGGCGGGCCATCCGCGTAACCCACTCGTGACCGTGGTCAGCCATGTCGTTTCCGGGCTCCACGATCACCTTCGCGAGATCCGCGTCGACCCAGCGCTGGAGGATCTGTGGAGTGTCGTCCACGGACCCGTTGTCGGTCACGATGAAGAAGTCGACCCCCTGCGCGCGGTGAAAGCGCAGGTTGTGGTCGATCACGTCACCCTCGTCACGGACCTTGAGGGCCATGACGAGCCTCGTCGCGGCGGGGGTCATTCGGCTGGGGAGGATAGAGAGGGGTACCTAAGCCTCGGGGACGGCGCTGTCGCCGTTCTCCTCGGGGCCACCGGCGTCCGCGGGATCAGGCCCTCGTCCCAGCAGGCGTCCGGCGAGGATCCGCAGGCGGCGTCGAAGGGGCCGGCGCTTCGGCTTGACCCGCGTCGCTCGGCGCAGGCGGTTGCGGTGGTCGTTGCGAATCATGAGCATCCGCTCGGTGCGCGCCAGGACGTGCATCGCGTCAATCTCGAGCGCCGCGCGCTCCGCCTCGAGCTCCTCGGGGCGGAGACCCGCGCCAATGTCCGGGCGCGGGCCGGCGCCGAACCCGTCCGTCACGCCCTCCATGAACCGCTTGACGCGGTCGTCGTGCACGAGATCTCCCGCCTCGAGCTCGCGTTCGATCTGGCTTTCGTCGGCAAGAAGGCCCGCGTAGAACTCCTCCAAGTCATCGCGCTCGCGGGCTCGATTGAGGCGCCCGATCATGTCCGGGTTTGCAAATGCCGGGTTCGCCAGGAGCACCTCGACCCGCAGGCGGTACTGGGCGAGCGAACGGATCGGGAAATGGAAGATCTCGAGCGGGAAGCGCGGCGCCCAGACCAAGCGAAAATCCTCCCCGGAGGCTGCTTCCTCCCTCACCGCCCGCAGGACGGGGCGACCGGGCGGGCGCACCCGCTCGAACGCGTCCGGCAGGTCGGCGCCGATCGTGACGTCGTGCTGGCCCTCGTGAAGCACGAAGACATCGGGGTAGGCCCGGTGGGCGACCTTGGGCCGAAGCATGAACCGCGCCGTTCGCAGGGTCAGGCGCTCGTAGAACTCTCCCGGGCCATCAGGGCGAGCGGCGAACTCCGCTCGCGGGCCGATCACCACTCCGTACTCGGCGGGTATCGAGGCGAGGGCGTCCTTGATCGAGCCCTCCAGCGGCCACCAGAGCTCGTCGGCGTCGGCGTGGATAACCCAGTCGGCACCATGCTCGGTGGCGGCCTCGCGGGCCATGCGCGTGATCCACTCGTGGCCGCTCTGGGCAAGGTCGTCCCCCGGCTCGTCGATGACCTTCGCGAGTCCGGCGTCGGCCCAGCGCGCGAGGATCTCGGGTGTGCGGTCCGTGGACCCGTTGTCGGTGACGATGAAGAAGTCGACGCCCTGGGCGCGGTGGTAGCGCAGGTTTTGATCGAGGATGTCCTCCTCGTCACGCACCTTCAGCGCCATCACGAGCTTGGGCTCGGAATCAGGCATCAACGCACCGGCCGGCTAAGAGCCGAGCAGCCCGCGCAGGTCCGCGAGCGTGTTGTCCCAGGAAAGGCGCTCCTGGGAACGCCTCGTGCCTGCGGTCAGCTCCGCGCGCAACCCGGGGTCGGCCAAGCGCTCGATCGCCTTGGTCATCTGACCAAGGTCGGGATTGAAGGAAGGGATGCCCGAGTCGGCCGGCTCGTCGCGCTCGATACCGTCGACCAGCAGGCCGTTCTCGCCGTCGACGACCACCTCGTTCATCGGCGGGTTGTCGTTGGCGATCTGCGGGAGCCCGAACGCCACCGCCTCGAAGAGGTGCAAGCCCAGTCCCTCCCACCGGCTGACCGAGAGGCAGACGTCAGCCTGGGCGAAGAGGCGCAGGTGCTCCTCGTTCGGCATGTCCTCGATGATCAGCTCCAGGCGCGGGTCGTCCTCGCCGACCTTGCGCACGAAGTTGGCACGCGAGTCCACCTGTGCCTTCACGACCAAGCGGAGGTTGTCGCCCTTCGCTTTCCGAAACGCCTGGATGACCGGCTTTAGGGGCTTGCGGCTTCCCATGTAGCCGCCCGGGAAGTAGAAGGTGACGGCGCCGTCGCCGTTTCCCGTCGCGCCCAGCCGCTTCGCCGCTTCGAGCAGCTCGGGATGGCAGCCCCAGCGCACCCGCGGGCTGGAGATCCCCATGGTCCGGTAGCGCTCGACCTCGCAGCCGATGAGCGAGTAGATGACGTCGAAAGCTTGCTGGGCCCCCTCGACGTGCTCGTCCGCAAATGTCTCCCAGACGAACCGGCCATAAGTCTTGACGCCGCTTGCCCGTAGCTGCTCGATCTCGCCGAACTGGTAGTTCTGGTCGAAGAAGACGGCATCGAGCTCGTTGTCGCGGGCGAAGGCGAGCATCTCCTCGCCGGGGATCAAATAATGCGATGCCTCGGTAACCCCGGGCTGGTCCCAGATGTCGCCACGCTCGATGTGAGCGGGGCGGGCGGAGGTGAGCTTGGACGGACGCGCGAGCACGAACGTCTCGTGGCCGAGCGCGTCGAGAGCCGAGCGCAGATGACGGCCGACGATCGCCTGGCCGCGGTTGTGCCAGTAGCTGCAAACGCCGGCTCGCATTAGTCCCGGGACCCCGCGACTGGCTGAGATTGGGGCTTCATGGGACGTGACAAACTAGCGACCATGCCTCTGCTGAGGGGGATCAGAAGGCGCCGAGGCGCCTGGGCGGCGGGCACCGAGCGCCCCCCAGCGCCCTTCATCGTGGGCGTACCGCGATCGGGGACGACCCTCCTGCGGCTGATGCTCGACGCCCATTCGCTGATGGCGATCCCGCCGGAGACCCACTTCATCCCGAAGCTGATTCGAATGGTGGAGCACTCGAACGGCGACCCCCGCCAGGAGGTGGTCGAGTTCGTGACCAACCACCGGCGCTGGCCGGACTTCGAGCTCGACGTCGCGGCATTCGAGTCCCGGCTCGACGCGGCACCTGAGCTCGATGCCGCAACCGTCGTCCGCTCGTTCTATGGGGCCTACGCCGAGGCGCAGGGCAAGCCACGCTGGGGCGAGAAGACGCCGCAGTACCTGCGGATGATGGGCCGCATCGCGAGGACCCTGCCGGAGGCCCACTTCATCCACATCATCCGCGACGGGCGCGACGTCGCGCTGTCGCTTTTGTCCGTCGAATGGGGGCCGACGAACATCCAGCACGCAGCCGAGCAATGGGTCGACGAGATCCACACCGCGCGGCGCAAGCTGAGCCGCATCCCCCACTACATGGAGACGCGCTTCGAGGAGCTCGTGGCGAACCCGGAGCCGCTCCTGCGGCGGGTGTGCGAGTTCGTGGGCCTCGAGTTCGAGCCGGCCATGCTGAGCTATCACCGCGGCGCGGCGGGCCGGATGGGCGAGATGCAGCGCGACTTCAAGATCGCGGGCGGGCCGACCCTGACCCCTGAGGAGCGCGTCCGCCAGCACGCCTTGATCTCCGCGCCGCCGTCCACGGAGGCGGCGGGACGCTGGCAGGAGAGGATGGACCCCGCCGACGTGGCGGCCTTCGAGGCGATCGCCGGCGAGACCCTCACCGAGTTGGGATACGAGCTCGGCGGCGGCTGACTCGGGTCCAGGCCAGTAGTACCCTGACGGCGTGGGCAATGACGACGCCTTTAAAGCTGACCGGGCGCACGACCGATGTAGCGGTGGTGATGGCAAAAACAAGGATCGCTCGCACCCGCCCTGTGAGGTGCGCTCCAGCATTCCGTAGCGGTGCCGTCGCGGCGCTGATGACGGGCGCCGCGCTGCTGATCCCGGTCGGGAGCGCCTCCAGCGCCCAGACCTGCTTCGGCCACAAGGTGACGATCGCCGGGAATGGCCACGTCAGCGGCACGCAGTACGACGACGTGATCCTCGGACTGGGTCAGAACAACGAGATCCACGCGGGCAAGGGCAACGACATCGTCTGTGGTGGCGCCGGCAACGACACGATCACGGGCGACAGCGGCGACGACATCATGGTGGGCGACACCGGTGACGACGCCCTCACCGGCAACAAGGGCAACGACAAGATCTTTGGCGACACCGTCCAGGGCGGCGCCGGCGCCGGCGATGACATCGTCGAGGCCGGCGGAGGCAACGACCTGATCGTCGGCGACAGCTATGCCCCCGACGGCAACGCATCTGGCAACGGCCGGGACAGCCTCAGCGGAGGCGGTGGGCGCGACATCGTCATCGGCGACGCCTACGCTCCCAATGGGAGCGCCACCGGCAACGGCAACGACACGCTCAACTCCGGGTCCGGTGACGACCTCGAGGTCGGCGACGCGATGGCCCTGACCTCGGCGCAGGGCGCCGGCAAGGACTACATCCAAGCCGAGGGAGGCGACGACGTCCTCGTGGGCGACGCCGATGCCACGGGCAACAACGGATTCGCGAAGGGCACGGGCAACGACGTGCTGGTCTCCGACAAGGGCAAGGACCACAACTACGGCGATGCCCTGGCCCGCTTCGGCGACGCCGTGGGAACCGGCCAGGACTACTTCATCGCCGGTGAGAACGCCGACACCCTCGTCGGCGACGCCGCCGGCGGCGACAGCGCCTCGGGGAGCGGCAATGATGTCGAGCTGGGCGACGTCGGCGACGATCTGCTGATCGGCGACAACCTGGGCCTGTCCTCTCACGCCAAGATCTCGGGCGGGGGCGACGACAAGCTCCGCGGCGGCAAGCAGAACGACACCTTCATCGCCGGCCCCGGCCGCGATCAATGCAAGGGCGGCACGGGCGTCAACAAAGACAACTCGCAGCCGAAGTGCGAGGAGCTCCACGCGATCCCGTGAGCGGTCTGGTCCCCTTGCGGGTTCTAGCGGCCCAGTGCGCGGCCGACGGCCATGCGAAAGCGCCGCCACGGCGTTCGTCCCGACCCCTGCTTCGGCTCCGGCTTCGGCGTCTCGGCTCTCGGCGCTTCGCCGCCTCGCGCCGCCTGGACGGCCTCCTTGCGGCCTAGAAAGCCCTGCATTCGAACGATCTTCTCGCCGGCGAACGTGACCACGTTGTAGAGCCGCGACGGGAGCTCCTCGCCGCTTTCCGGAGCCTGGGTACGAACCAGGCAGACCATGACCTTGTCAGTTCCGAAGGGCACCGCATCGGCCAGCTCGAGCCCGCGCGCCTGCTCGGCGCTCTCCTGCAGGGCGGCCAGCGTCTCGTCACGGTTTACGCAGGCCTCGCCGTCGCCCACTCCCTCCCAGCGGATGTCGGGCGCCATCACCTCCGCGACCGCGCCGTAGTCGCCCCGTTTATAGGCGTCGAGGCCGGCGCGGACGATGTCGATGTTGGCGCTCACCGAGCCATCATGCCAGCCCAGGCCCGGTGGGAGACGGTCACGCTTCGGCTGTCGCCAGGTCGCTCGTGGCGGCCGAGCCGTCCTTCGGCATCGGCACCGGGCGCAGCTTCGCCGCCGCGAGCCCGATAGCCACAACCACCAGGCCCGCTCCGATCATGTAGGCGAGGTGATAGCCGGAGTTGAGCGCGACGTCGTGTGTGGTGCCGCCGTCGATCAGGTTGCCGGTCCGCTGGCTTGAGAGCGTCGCCAGCACGGCAAGGCCGATGGCGCCGCCCACCTGCAAGCTGGTGTTGACGAGTCCGGAGGCCAGCCCCGAATCTTCCGGGCTTGCGCCTGACATCGCCAGCGTCATCAGGGCGGGAAAACCCAGGCCCGCGAAGCCGACGAGGATCATCGGCGGCATCACATCCCGGAAGTAGTTGCCGTCGACGGGGGTTCGGGCGAGCAGCAGCAGGCCGATGAAGATCCCGGCCAGACTGGGCAGCAGCGCGGCCATCGGGCCGAAGCGCATGGTGAAGCGCTCGGAGACTCGCAGCGAAAGGGTGCCCATCACGAGCGTCGCCGGCAGGAAGGCAAGCCCCACCTGGAACGCGTCGTAGCCGAGGACGCGCTGCAGGTACAGGGCGCCCATGAAGAACATGCCGAACATCCCCGCGACCAGCAGCGCCTGGACGGCGTTCGCTGCGGCGATGTTGGGAGCGCGAAAGATCCGCAGCGGCACCAGCGGCTGGTCGATCCGCGCCTGCCGGACGAGGAACGCAGCCCCCAGGCCGAGCGATACCGCCCCCAGGCCGAGGGTGTGCGCCGAGCCCCAGCCGTTGTCGGAGACGCCGAGGATCGTGTACACGCCGAGCATCAGGCTCGCGGTCAAGAGCAGGGCGCCGATCAAATCGGCGCCGGCCCGCAGGCCAAGCCCGGGCGTCTCGTCCACGTAGCGGCGGGCGAGCACCGCGACGGCGAGGCCGATCGGCAGGTTGATGAAAAAGATCCAGTGCCAGTTGATCGCCTGGGTGAGGATGCCGCCGGCGAGCAGGCCGATCGACCCCCCTGCCGACGCCACGAAGCCGAACACGCCCATTGCCTTGGCCTGGTCGCGTGGAGTGTTGAACACCCGCACGATCATTCCCAGGATCACGGCGGAGGTGAGCGCCCCGCCCACACCCTGGACGAACCGGGCGACGACGAGGACGGCCTCGCCCTGCGCCAGCGCGCAGAGAGTCGAGGCGACGGTGAAGATCGCCAGGCCGACAAGGAACACCCTCCGCGGCCCGATCAGGTCGCCAAGCCGGCCGGCGAGGAGCAGCAGGCCGCCGTAGGAGATCAGGTACGCGTTGACGACCCACGCGAGGCTGGACTGCGAGAAGCCGAGGTCGCGCTGGATCGAGGGCAGCGCCACGTTGACGATCGTCATATCGAGAACGATCATCAGCATCCCGGTGCACAGCACGTAAAGCGCGATCCAGCGGCGGCGGTCGTTCGTGGCTTCGGTCATCGTCGTCTCCTTCTCGTCTTTCGTGTTTGCTGGTCCACTGAGACCCGGGTGATCTCGAAAATTCATCGGCGGTCGGTTCGCTCCCAGAACGCCACTTCGCCGCCGGCGTCGGTGCGCACCACACTCCGCCGTCCGGCCGGTCCTTCGCGGGGCTCCAGCAGGACGCGGGCGCCCAGCTCCTGTGCCCGGTCGGTGGCGGCATCGACATCGTCGACCTCCACGTAGGGCAGCCAGATGGCCCTTTTAGCGCTGCACTCGACGATACCGCCCCCGAGCTCTCGGCCGAGTGAAAGCTCTGTGTAGCGCCGTCCGTTGGCCCCTACGCTGCGGGGGCGCCAGTCGCAGAGCTCCGCGTAGAGCCGGCTTGCGTCCTCGCGATTCGGGCTGTGGAGCTCGAGGTGGACCACGGGGCTCAGGCGCAGCGGAGGCATCGTCCAGTAGACCAAGCGACGGGCGGAAATTCATCGCTCGAGCGATGAGCCGGCGGCGACTGCTCGGTCTAAGGTGTTGGCCATGGAGGCAGCTGCAACCCCGATCGACCCGAACCTGCTCGAGGCGGCTAGAGCCGGGAAGGAGCACGCGTTCGAACGGCTGGTGGCCCCGTACCGCGGCGAGCTCATGGCCCACTGCTACCGGATGCTCGCGTCCGCCCATGATGCCGAGGACGTGATGCAGGAGGTGCTCCTGCGCGCCTGGAAGGGACTTGAACGCTTCGAAGGAAGGAGCTCGCTGCGTTCGTGGCTCTACACGATCGCGACCAACACTTCGCTCAACCACATCGCCAAGCGGCCCAAGCGCGTGTTGCCGGTCGACTACGGCCCTCCGACCGATCCCCACGCCGGGCCGGGCGAGCCGATCGTCGAAACGGTCTGGATCGAGCCGCTGCCCGACGAGGACCTCGGCCTCGACGATGGGCTCGCCGGACCGGACGCCCGCTACGAGCAGCGCGAGGCGGTCGAGCTGGCGTTCGTGGCTGCGCTTCAGCACCTGCCGCCGAACCAGCGCGCTGCGCTGATCCTGTGCGAGGTGCTCGGGTTCTCAGCCAAGGAGGCCGCCGAGAGCCTCGACGCGACCGTCGCCGGGGTCAACAGCGCCTTGCAGCGTGCCCGCAGGACCCTCGAGGAGCGACTTCCCGACCAGACCCAGCAGCAGACGCGGCGGGCCCTGGGCGACGAGCGCATGGAGGAGATCGTTGATCGCTACGTGAACGCCTGGCTTCGCGACGACGTCGCGACGGTGGTCGAGATCCTCGCCGAGGATGCCTGCTTCTCGATGCCTCCGCTCGGCAGCTGGTTCCGCGGCACCGAGGGCCTTCGGACCTTCCTCGCCGGGTGGCCGCTGTCGGGGGCCTGGGACTGGCGCACCATCCGCACCACTGCGAACGGCCAGCCCGCGATCGGCTTCTACACCTGGGACACCGACGAGCAGGCGTATCTGCCGTTCGCCCTCAACGTGCTGACCTTCAGGGGGGAACGCATCTCCGACGTAACGGCCTTCGTCGCCCGTTCGATCGAGGCGACCGAACGCGAGGCCTACGCACGGTGGCCGGACCAGCCAGCCGACCCGCGCCGCCTCCAAGGCACGTTCGAGCGCTTCGGGCTTCCCGAGCGGCTGACGCGCTGATACCTGCGAAGCGCAACCGATCCAGGGGGACCCAGATGGCTCGCGCCGTTTTCGTTGGTCGAGCGGGCCGACAACGAAACACGACCCGGGGGTGACGGCCTGCCTGCTTCGGACGTAGCCTTCGCCCGAAATAAGCTTTAGCCGGTCACCTTCGAGAGTCGATACCGCTTGGCTTTCGCGGTTTCTTCTCTCTCCCGGATCGCGCTTTGCACCCTACGCCGCCCGCCGGGGGCGCGCAAGCTGGAATTCCGCAAAACGCGGGAAGAAAAAGGCCGAAAGGCCTTCTTCAGGCCTCCAGAGTGCGGGCTGTCTGGGATTTTGGGACCTCGCGGTGGTCCGGGAGCGTCCCGACGTACTCGGCTAAGCCGGCGCTGAGCAGAGGCCCTGCCGGCACTCGCCAAAGGGATAGATCGCCCAGGCGAGCGCCGCTTGCGGGCAAAGCGCGGCGCGCAAAAGGTAGTCCCAGAGTCGATGTCTCAGGCGGCCGCGGGTGCGGCGCTCACGCGAAGACCTGACCCGAGGACCACGCAGTCGAGTTCCCTGCCGCTACCGCGCTTGAACCTGTAGAGAGCGTCGTCGGCGGCTCGCCAGATCTCGTCAAACGTGAGGTTCGCCGCGCCGGTTGCCACCCCGATGCTCAATCGGACGGGTACATCCGCGAACTCCTGGCCATCGAGCGGGTCCGACCGCAGCCTCCCGGCGACCGCGCGTGCCTCTTCGGTGCTCGCGCCCGGCAGCAGCACCACGAACTCATCTCCGCCCACTCGGGCAACGGTGTCGCCTTCGCGCGTGTTCGCGCTGAGAAGTCGAGCCGCCGAGCGCAGCGCCAAGTCACCGGCCGCATGGCCCGCGCGATCGTTTAGCACCTTCAGGTTGTCGATGTCGGCCGCGATCACGCTGATGGGATCGCCTGTCACGCGGCTCCGCGTTAGTTCGGCCGCCGCAAGCTCAGACAGCGCACGCCGGTTCAAGGCGCCCGTCAGCGGGTCGCGGTCGGCCAGGTTCGTGAGCGTGCCGAGGCTGACGTCCAGTGTCGCGCGCAGGCGGGCGACCAGCAGGACAACGACGAACATCGTGATCGAGGTGACGAGGCAGCGGGTGAAAGCCTCGGCAGGGGGGTCCGCCGAAAACACGAGGACTCCGTAGGAGCCGTTGATGAGCACCAGCTCAACCAGAGCCATCCGCCAGGGGAGAAAGAGCGAGCAATAGAGCGCAGGCCAGATGTAGAGCACGGTGTTGTTCTCGCCACCGCGCGACCCAAGCCCCGTTTCATAAGCCGCGATCGTGATCACGATCGTGCCGACGGACGCGCAGGCGAACCGGACCCAGGCCGGCACCTCCTCTGCCCAGAGCAGGACCAAGCCGATCGCCATGACCAGGCCGCCCGCCGCGACGACCGCCGCGTCCGAATGGAGAGCCGCGGGCGGCAAAATGACCGTGATCCACAGAAGCGCCCCGCCGACGAGCATGAGCGCGGCCCCGGCGCGCGTCGCGTACCGAGGTGAGTGGAAGGGCAGCTCGCGGTGCGCGCCTCTCATGCGGTTTTCTTATCGACCCAGCGGGTCGCGCTCTTGAGGAGTGCTGGGGTATCCCTGCGCACCTTGGGGTACTTTTCGCCGATGTCCGCCACGCTTCTCACGGGCGCCTGTCTGTGCGGCGGCGTGAGGTTCGAGCTCACCGAGCCGCCGCACGCCGCCAGCTACTGCCACTGCACGCGCTGCCAGCGGCGGACCGGCACCGGCTCATCGGCTAACGCCTCTGTCGACGGGCGCGCCTTTCGCATCGTGGCGGGTGAGGACCTCGTCCGCTGCTGGAGCCCGCCGGGCGGCGGCTTCGACAAGTGCTTTTGCTCAGCCTGCGGCGGTCATCTCTTCAGCCGCAACCCCGAGGACCACGACCAGATGGGGATCCGGATGGGCGTTTTCGACTCAGATCCGGGCGTGCGCCCCAGCAAGCGCAAGTTCGTCGCCTACGCTGCAGCCTGGGAGGCGATCCCCGACGACGGCCTCGAGCGCATCGCCGAGGGGTAGCACGCCGAGGCCAAGGTGGGCAATACCTTCGACTGCAGCTTCGACGACAGCCAGGGAACCCCCTACGTCGCCCACATGCGCATCGTCAAGGTCGATGGCTCACGAGTCCTCTTCCACATCAACAGCGAGCTCGCCAAGTAGCCCACACGAGGCGAACGATCGGCGCGATACTGGCAGTCGTGTCGGTGGGGAACCTGCAGCTGGCCCACGAAGTGATCGCCGCGGTCGAGCGCCGCGACCTGGCGGCACTTGGCAAGAGCAGTGGAGTCGAGGGAGAGACACAGTCCGGGTTCGTGGTCAAGTTCCGGGAACGGAAAGTCGTCCTCTTCAGGCCTTTCCGCGACCCGGAGAAGGCCCTCGAAGCGATCGGGCTCGCGGAGTAGCGGCTGATGTCGGAGGCGAGCATCGAGCTGATCAAGCGAGGGATGGCCCTCTTCAACCGCGGGGACTGGGACGCCGCGATCGAGCTCGTCGCCGAGGACGCGGTCTGGGCCATCTTCCTGACCGTTTCCGGCGAGAGGTCGCGTTACGGGCGAGCAGCCATCCGGCAAGCCTGGGAGGACGCTGCCGAGGTGCTCGGTGGGGACGTCTACCGAGCCGATCCCCGGGAATTTCGTGACCTCGGCGGCGGCACGATCCTCGTGCCGGTCAGGCTTTCCGGCCGAGGAACGGCAAGCGGCATCGACGTCGACGCCGAGTTCGCGCAGCTCTGGACCATCCGTGGGGGTCTGGTGGTTCGAGTCGACAGCTATCCCGGCGTGACGGAAGCCCTCGACGCCGTCGGGCTTCAGGAGTAGCGATGTCGCAGGAGAACGTCGAGATCCTCCGTCGGGCCTACGAAGCACTAGGCCGGCGAGACCTCGACCTGGTTCTCGAACTCTGTGATCCCGAAATCGAATACGAGTTGCCCGACGGCGGGATCAACGCGGGAACATTTCGCGGTCGTGCCGGCCTGAAGAGTCTCCTGGAGGGCTACATCGACGCATTCGACGATTTTCGAGCGGAGCCCGAACGAGTCCTCGAGGCCGATGACCGAGTCGTCGTGTTCCTCAGGCTGTCGGGGCGAGGACGGACCAGTGGCCTCGCGGTTGACCTGCACCCCGCCCACGTCTGGACCATGCATGACGGCAAGGGCGTTCGAATCGCGGTGTACCCCCGCGGCGAAGGCGCTCTCGAAGCCGCCGGGTTGTCGGAGTAGCGATGTCGCAGGAGCGTTCGTCGAGCCCGCCCAAGCTCTCGCGGCCGCCGGGCTGTCGGAGTAGGCGATGTCGCAGACGAACGTAAAGCTCTTCAAACGGCTGGCGGAGTAGCGGCGGGGCGGCCGCGGGCGAGGCCCTCGAAGCCGCCGGGCTCGCGGACTCAGGCAGCCAGGCATAGCTCCTGCCTAATCAGTGCGTCAGAGCGACAGACGAATCGGGCGTGGGAAGTCCCGCGGCGTGGCGGCTCAGCGCGTCGCCCGCAGTAGGCGCAGCCAGCCCGAGGCACCAAATAGTGCGAACGCGGCACTGGAGAGAGCGGCGCGGTCAATGCCCTGGCGACCAATCACCGCGGCAGCCATGGCAGTGGCGTCGCCGGCGTCCACCCATGCGTTGAGCTTGTAGACGTAGCGAGAGTGAGAGGGGTTGTCGCGAACATTCCAGACGAGTGCCCCGAGCGCGATGTCGCGTACGCCGAACAGCCGGCCCATCAGGCGCGCGCTGGGCGAGTCCTGCTCGCGTGGATATCCGAGGAGCCGTGAGCTTGGTCCCGGCGCGAGCACGGCGATTGTGCCAATCGCAACGCGTCCGGCAGCCATTGCGCTCACGGTCTTTCGCAGTCGGCCTTCCTTCGTAGGGACAGTCATGGCGCTCAGAATGACGATACAAGGCAATGAGATCGCTCCTGCCCGATCCGCGGGTGGTCGTGAAAGACGTATCGGGCCAGGGATCGGATCTCACGGGAGACGCACGGACTCAGGCATCAGGTGGGAGTGGTTGCCCATCCGTTGCCCACCGATCGGCGCGATACTGCGCGGGCGATGTCGGAGGAGAACGTGGAGACCCTGCGGGCCGTGTACGACGAGTGGGCCAAGGGCGACCTGACAGCCGGGCTTGACCTGCTTGATCCGCACATCGTCTACATCAATAGACCCGGCCTTTTCATAACCGGGACTTGCTACGGGCTCGAAGAGATGCAGCGGTGGATGCGCGAGTTCCTTGGCACATGGGACCGTTACGAGGCTCACGCAACCGAGTTCATTCCATGCGGCGATACCGTCGTGGTCGCCTTCCGCCAGCTAGCAATGGGATCCGGGAGTGGCGTTCCGAGCGAGATGAAGAGCTTCGCGGTCTGGACATTCCGAGGCCAGAAAGCCATCAGGCTGGAAAAGATGTCCGACCGACGCGAGGCCCTCGAAGCCGCCGGGCTGACGGAGTAGGCGATGTCGCAGGGCAACGTGGAGATCGTTCGCCAGGCACTGGAAGCGTGGAACCAGCACGACGTCGAGTTGCTGCGCAGCTACATGACCCCGGAGATCGAATGGCTACCCGCTGGGCCTGCGGCTGTCGAGCGCACCGTTTACCGAGGCCAGGACGAAGCGGCCAGCGGCTTTGCTGCCATCTGGGAGACCTGGGACGCCTTTCAGTTCGTGGAGACGGAGGTCCGTGACCTCGGTGACTCGGTTCTCTGGCTTGGCCGGGTCCAGATCAGGGGAAGCACGAGTCAGATTGAGCTCGACCAAGAGTTCGCCAACCACCTGTTACTACGCGACGGGAAGATCGCTCGGGCGGAGGGTTTCCTCTCGTGGCAAGCCGGTATCCAGGCCGCCGGTCTGGCGGAGTAAGCGCTCTGTTGCCTATCCGTTGCCCACGGATCAGCGCGATACTGCGGGGGGGTGTCGCAGGAGAACTCTCAGCTGATCGCTCAAACCTACGCTGCCTTCAACCGGCGGAATTTCCCGCCGATCCTGGAGCTCATGCACCCCGACTTCGAGCTCGACTTTTCGAGCTCGATTGGACCGGAGCGCGGAATCTATGCCGGAGAGGAAGGTCTCCGAAGGCTGTTCGAGCCCTACTGGGAGGCCTTCAGTCGATCACGATCACCCCGGAGGAGTACATCGGCCGCGGAGACGTAATCATCGCCAACGTGCGCGTGCGCGTGCGCGGCCGCGGACGGGACAGCGGGATCGAGGTCGAGGCCCGCGGGCCGCACGTCTGGAGATTTCGCGACGGCAAGGTCATCGGCTTCACGCTCTATCAGGAACTTGACGCTGCACTCGAGGCCACCGGACTGTAGGAGTAGGCGATGGCGCAGGAGAACATCGAGGTGCGTAACGAAGTGGTGCGAAGGTGGTTTTGGGCCTTCGAGAACGACGCTGACGCGTTCCGGGACACTCTCCACCCGGAAATCGAGTGGTTCCCGATTGAGGGAAACCACACGCCCTCCTACGGGGTCGAGGCTGCGATGCGGAATAGGAGCCAGTGGCTCGACACCTGGGACGAGCACCGCTTCGATCTGGAGGAGGTGATCGAGGAAGGCGACAGCGTCGTTGCCTTGGTCCACATAACGGCCCGGGGGAGGGCCAGCGGGGTCGAGGTCGACGTTCGCTTCCACGCACAGTTCAAGGTGCGGGCCGGCAAGGTCGTCTACATCTTCGACCACGAGGACAGGGCGGCCGCCCTCAAAGCCGCCGGGCTAAAGGAGTAGGCGATGTCGGAGGCGAACGTGGAGCTGCTGCGGTCCGTGTACGCACAGACCGCGCGCGGTGACTTCACCGTGTACTCGCTCTTACCCGACGATCTCGAGCTCGTTATCGCCCCGCAGATGCCCGACGCCGGGATCTACCACGGAGAGCACGCGCGCCGCTGGCTACGTGCCTGGGTGGATTCCTTTGACGGGCTCAAGCTGAAAGCGGTCGAGCTCACCGATGCGGGTGAACGAGTGCTGACCGAATTTGTCCAACGAGGTTCGCCACGAAACAGCGATGCACCGATTGAGTTGCGCTCTTGGGCGGTGACTACGTTCCAGGAAGGTGCGCTGAAGCGAATCGAGCTGTTCATGGCGCGCGGCGAAGCTCTCGAAGCCGCCGGACTGTCGGAGGAGTAGGCGATGTCGCAGGAGAACGTGGAGTTGATGGAGGCGGTGTTCGACGCGATCTCGCGCAACGACCTCGATGCCTTCCTCGCGCTGGCTCACCCCGAAATCGAGTTCCGCTCGCTTATCGCCGAGGCGGAGGGTCGGACCTTCCACGGCCACGAGGGCGTTCGGGAGTGGTGGGATTCCGTGATCCGCTCGCTTGATATCCAACCGAGGCCGGAAGGTATCGAGGGCTTCCGGGATCGGGGGGTCACTTGCCTGCGCCTCGCGGGGAGAGTTGCCGGCGTCGAGGTCCCGCAGACGATGTGGTTGAGCTGGCGAGTAAGAGACGGGCAGCTCGTTTGGTGGGCCAGCTTCCGCAGTGACGCCGAAGCGCTCGAAGCCGCCGGGCTCGCGGAGTAGGCGATGTCGCAGGAGAACATCGACTTCGTCCGTGATTCGTTCGACCGCTGGAATCGCGGAGACCGGGCTTTTGACGACGGCGATTTGCATCCCGACGTGGAGGTCATCAGCAACTTTCAGTCGGAGCCATACCACGGGCGCGATGGGTTCCGGCGATGGATGCAGGAGATCGACGAGCAGTTTCAGGACTGGCGGCTGGTTGCCGACGACCTGCGCGAGGCCGGCGATAACGCTGTCGTCGGTGTGGGCCACATCCATCTGCGCGGACACGCAAGCGGCGTCGAGTTCGACCAGCCGATGGGATGGCTGATTGGACTCGATGGCAAGGGTAGGTTGCTTCGGATGCAGACCTTCGCCGAACCTGCCGAAGCTTTCAGAGCCGCCGGGCTGTCGGAGGAGTAGGCGATGTCGCAGGAGAACGTTGAACTCATCCACCAGGGATACGACTCGTTCAACCGTCGCGACTTCGATGCTTTCCTGGCACTGAATGACCCCGCCGTGGAGTTTGTGCCCTACGAGGTTTCGGTCCAAGGCGGCGATCCCTATCGCGGGCACGACGGGGTCCGGAGCTGGTGGAAAGAGTCGCTCGAGGTCCTGCCCGACCTTCACGTAGAACCGTACGAAGTACGAGATGTCGGCGACATGGTGTTCGCGAGTGGCCGCCTTTGCGGGCGCGGCGCAGGGAGTGGAGCCCCTTTTGAACGGGCGCTGTGGCAGGTCTTTGAGTGCCGCGACGGGAAGCTCGTCTGGTGGCAGGCGTTCGAGAACAAGGCCGAAGCCCTCGAAGCCGCCGGGCTGTCGGAGTAGCTACGGCTTTACGGGACGATCGATGGGCCGTGCAGGGATCGAACCTGCGACCTTGAGATTAAGAGTCTCCTGCTCTACCAGCTGAGCTAACGGCCCGGGCTCGCAATGCTAGCGACGGCCGATTGGCTGGCGCCGCCGGGGCGTGGACCGTGACCTACGGGGTCGGGAGGGTGCCGCCCGAGCTCGGCCCGAGGCCGCCGAACGGGTTTTGGAGGCCCTGGCTGCCGCCCGAGCCGGCGCCTGCCTTCGCGGCCGCGGCCTGGGCCTGCTTGTACTTCTTGGCCTGCTTGGCGAGGCTGGCGAGCTGCTTTTCGAGCTGCTTGCGGGTGGATTTCGGCGAGAGGGCGACCGCCTGCTTGGCCGCCGCGTCGCCGCCCGTGATGTCTCCGCTCGCATAGCGGTAGAGGGCGAGCTGGCCGTAGCTGTTCTGGCTCGGCCTTGCCTTGGCGAAGATCTTCTGCGCGGCGGCGGCCCCGGTGGCGTCGTTCAGGAATGCGTAGCCCTGGGCGATCTGTCCGGCCGCTCCCGGATCCGGCTTGGCGGCGACCTTCACGTATTTCGTCCAGGCGTCGACGGCCTGAACGAGCTCGGCGTGAGCGGCGTCGGTGATGGTTGGCGGCCCTGTAGGCGAGGAGGGCTGGCCAAGCTCCGACTGCCCGGCGAGGTAGTGGTAGCGGGCGAGGTTCAGCAGGGCGCCCTCATCCTTGGGGTTCTTGTCGACCCGCTTCTGGGCGTTGTCAATCTGCTGGGAGAACGCGTTCGAGGTCGAGCCACCCCCGCTGCCGCCGAGTCCGAGCGCATCGAAGATTCCGCCCGGCCCGTTGCCGACTCCCACGCCGAAGCCGAGGAAGCCGATGACGAAGGTCGCTGCGAGGGCGGCGAAAACGATCTGCACGACGCGGCGCCGCTTGCCGCTTTGAAGGTCGAAGAGCACGGCGTCAGGGTATACGTGCCGTGCCCGGGGCCATCACTCCGTCCGTGACTCGGCTCGTTCGCCCGGCTCGCCGAAGAACCTGGCCAGGACGATCGAGAACTCGTACAGGACGAGCAGTGGGATCAGCTCGACCAGCATCGTCACCGGGTCGGTCCCCGGCAGGAGCATCGCGACCACGGCGAGGATCAGGTAGGCGTAGC
>JBBRYM010000022.1:0-39775 GCA_038237625.1 Solirubrobacterales bacterium
CTCCCGACGTACGTCCCTAGCGCGTTGCTGACCCGGCCGTCGCTGAGCGCCACCGCGATGAGCGCCAGCGCGATCCCGACGACGACCTGCACGAGGCCGAGCACCACGATGATCCCGAAGACCTGCCAGCCGTGGCCGCGCACGAGCGCGCGGCTGCGACCGAACGCGCCGGTCACCCCGGTGCCCTCGAGGACGATCGCCGGGGCGATGAGCGCCCACCAGGTCAGCAGGATCAGGCCGGGGACGACGATGAGGACCAGCCCGATGGCGATCCCGATACCGGCCAGCAGCCCGGCCAGGAACAGCGGCCAGATGAACGGGGCGGTGGCGGAGAAGAGGTCGCCGGTCGAGAAGTCGCGCCGGCCGTCCTCCATGTCGACGACCGCCCGGACGACGACGCCCTGGTACCAGTACTGCACGACGAGCGCGAGCAGCGTGGCGACCAGGCCCAGGCCGGTCGCGCCGCCGCCGAGCGCGATCGTCGCGGTGGCGGGCAGGAGGTAGAGGAGCGCGGCCGGCGGCAGGAGGACCCCGGCCTGCTCCCGGTAGAGCGTGAAGACCCGCGAGAGGGTCGCGCCGACTTCGAGCCGCTGCTCCATGCGGCGACGCTACCGCTCGACGCGGACGGGGCCGCGGCCGTTCCCGCCGCCCGCCCGGGGGGCCGGTCGCCGCGGCGGGACCGGGCTGCCGCGGTTGCCGCCCGCGCCGACGGGGGCTACGCTCGTCGTCGTGAGCGGCGCGACCGGGCAGGCCAGCGCGGGGCCCGGCGTTCCCGTGCGGGGCGCCGGGCGCCGCGTGCCCTCGCTCCCGCCGACCTCCCTCGGGCGCCCCTCCCCCCGCACCCCGGTCGGTCAGGCGGGCGGATGGGGGTGCTGCTGAAGTCCGCCCTCGCCGGGCGGCTGGCGCCCGTCGCCGCGTTGGCCGCCCGCGCCCGGCTCCGCCGGCGTTTCCTCATCGACGCCGGGATGCTCGGGGTCGGCGTCGCGCTCGCCGGGCTCTACGACCTCAGGGTCACCCGCGCGGGCCTGCCCTGGGCGCTGCTGTTCGTCGTCCTGACCTTCGTCAACCTCAAGGCGCGGGGGCTCTACGCCGCGTGGCTGCGCCCCTCGCCGCTCGACGACCTCTCCCGGATCGTGGCCGCCACCTCGACGGCCGCGATCCTCGTCGTGGCCGCCCGCGTGGCCGCGGACTCGGTCGACGGCGCCTCGGTCCAGGGCGTGCGGCTGTGGGTCGCCTCCACGATCCTGCTCGCCACAGGACGGCTCGCCGTCGCGGCCGTCGTGGCCCGACACCAGCGCGCCGGCATCGGCCAGCTGCGGACGCTCATCATCGGGGCCGATGCCGTCGGCGCGCAGATCGCCCGGCGCCTGACCGAGCAGCCCGAGCTGGGCCTGCGGGCCGTCGGCTTCGTCGACGAGCGCCCCGCGGGCGACGCCCGTCCCGGCACCCCGCTGCTGGGAACGCCGGCCGACCTCGAGGCCGTGGTCCACGGGCACGGCATCCGCCACGTCATCGTCGGCTTCGCGGCCGTCCCCCCGCATCGCCTGACCGCCGCCGTGCGCACGTGCCGGCGGCTGGGCGTGGGGGTCTCCACGGTCCCCCGGCTGTACGAGGACGTCAACACCCGACTGGAGGTCGAGCACCTCGGCGGCATCCCGCTGCTGAGCTCGCGCCCGGCCAACCTGCACGGGTCGCAGGTGTGGGTCAAGCGCGGGCTCGACCGCGTCGTCAGCGCCCTGCTGCTCGTCCTGCTCGCGCCGCTCCTGCTCGCCATCGCCCTCGCCGTGCGGCTCAGCTCGCCCGGCCCGGTGCTCTACCGCCAGCCGCGCGTGAGCCTCGACGGCCGCGAGTTCACGATGCTGAAGTTCCGCACGATGGTGGGGGCCGGCGAGCACGACGGCCACGCCGACGCGCAGTGGGCCGCGCGCACGCTCGGCGCCGCGCCGGACCTGGCCACCGACGGATCGGGGGAGGACCGCAGCACCCGCCTCGGCCGCCTCCTGCGCTCGACCTCGGTCGACGAGGTCCCGCAGCTGCTCAACGTCCTGCGCGGCGACATGTCCCTCGTCGGTCCGCGCCCGGAGCGCAGCGCCTACGCGCGCCTCTTCAGCGAGCGCGTCTACCGCTACGGCGACCGCCACCGCGTGCGGTCGGGGCTCACGGGCTGGGCCCAGGTCCATGGGCTGCGGGGCGAGACGTCGCTCGCGGACCGGGTCGAGTGGGACAACTACTACATCGAGAACTGGTCACCGTGGCTCGACGCCAAGATCATGCTGATGACGTCCATGGCGGTCGTGCGTGGAAGCGAGTAGCGAGCCGCTCGTCTCCATAGTCATCGTCGCCCACTCGGTCCGCCACGAGCTCGAGGACTGCCTCCCCTCGATCGCGGCGCACGCCGGAGTGCCAACCGAAACGATCCTGGTCGACAACGCGTCCACCGACGACACGGTGGAGTGGGTTCGAAGCGAGCACCCCGACGTCAGGCTCGTCCAGCTTCAGGAGAACATCTGGGACACCGCCCGCAATCCGGGAATGGCGCTGGCGCGAGGCCGCTACACGATGTTCCTCGACAGCGACGCGCGGCTCACCGAAGGGGCGCTTGCCGCGATGGTGTCCGCCCTGGAGGAGAACACGGAATGGGGGCTCCTGGGCCCTAAGCTCGTCTATCCCGATGGCACGCTCCAGCTCTCCTGTCGCCGTTTCCCGCCCGTGCTCCTGCCGGTGATGCGCCGACCCCCCCTTCGCCGCTGGCTCGACTCCTCGCCACCGGTGATGCGGCACCTGATGTCCGACTTCGACTATTCGGCGACCCGGCCGGTCCTCTACCTGATCGCGGCGTGTCATCTCTTTCGCACCGCGCTCGGCCGCGAAATCGGCGAACTCGACACGGCCATCAGCGACGGTGGCTGCGACGACAGCGATTGGTGCATACGCTTCTGGGATGCCGGCAGCCAGGTCGTCTACTGCCCCGAGGCCACCGTGATCCACGACTACCGGCGGGCCTCAAACAAGTCGCCGATTTCTCGAATCGCGTTCCAGCACCTGAAATCGTTCGGCCGCCTGCAGTGGAAGTATCGTCACCGTCGCGCAGAGCTCGCCCGTCTCGCCGACCGGCTGGATCGCGCTGAATCACTCGTACCTGCCTGAGGAGAAGACAGTGTCACTCGCAGACGTGCTGGGAACGCTCTGGCGCCGCCGTTGGATAGTGGTGGTCGTCGTCGTGGTCGCCACCGCCGCGACCTACGCGGTCAGTCAAGCACTGCCGAAGGTGTATTCGGCCAAAGCGATTCTGTCCGCGACCTCGAGCAGCGAGGGGGCAAGCTCCAGCGCTACGACCTCGACGGACGGGCTGGTGAAGACCTTTGCATCGCTGATTCAAACCCGAAACATCGCGACGCTGGTCACGCAGCAGATCGATTCGCCGAAGGACCCCGACGAACTGCTCGACAAGATGAGCTTCGACCCCGTGCCCGACACGCGGCTACTGCTTGTCTCCGCGGAGGGAAGCACGCCGTCGGCGGCTGCAGACCTGGCGAACATTTACGCCATGACCTTCGTCAGCGCTTCGCACGGCGCCCTCGATGCGGCGGCCTCCGGATCCGTCAACATCGCGGAGCCGGCTGCGCTTCCCGACTCAGCGGTCCGACCGAAGCCCGTGCTCTATGCCGGGGTGATGCTCGTGCTCTCGTTCCTGCTCGGCAGTGGCCTGGCCTTGCTGCGGGACCGAATGGATGCCCGGCTCGGCCGTGAAGAGGAAGTCTCTGAAGCGCTGGATCTGCCGGTGCTCGGGCGGCTGCCAATAGCACCGGTTGGCCGTGGCAAGTCCCTGCCGCGCGAACGTGAGGAGCCGCTGCTAGATGCGCTCAGGCTGCTTTGGACCAACCTCCGACTGACCCCGAAGCTGCGAGCGCCGGCGAGCATTCTGATCACGAGCCCCGCTCCAGGCGACGGCAAGTCCACGTGCGCGATGGGGCTCGCCCGCGTGGTGGGGGAACAGGGCGTCCGGGTGACCATCGTCGAGGCCGATTTGCGCCGTCCGGCGTTCTCGCACCGAGACGAGGATGAGGATGAGGACGAGGATGAGGATGAGGATCGCGGCGGGCTCGCAAGCCTCCTCGCTGGCCGTGCGTCGTTCGAAGACGTCGTCAAGCGCACCCAGCGCGAGAACGTCTTCCTCGTGCCCGGGGGCAAGCCCGAGGCCAACCCGGCGAGACTTCTGCGCCCGGTCCGGCTGCGAGCTCTGTTCGCCGAGATCCTGGCGTGGAGCGATCTCGTGATCGTCGATGGGCCGCCGGTGTCGATCGGCCCAGACGCGACTCTGCTCGCTCAGGCGGTCGATACCACGCTCATTGTGCTTTCGAGCCGGCGAACCGGGCGTTCAGCCGCCGTGGCGGCAGCCAAGCAGTTGCGACGAACCCGCCGGCCAATCGCCGGCGCGATTCTCAACGAGGTCCGCGACACTGGGGGCGCGTACTACGACTATCGCTCAGCGCGCCGGAGTCGCTCACTTCCCCTAGCGCTGGCCGGCGACGAGACGCCCGACTAGGAGGGCAACGTGGACGCGAGCCGGGCGGTGGCGGGACGCCTTCCATCATGGACGCGAGCGCCGGCGCTGTTCGCGGGAACCGCTGCCCTCGGCGCCTTCGGCGCCCTCGCCTCCTACGAGCTGAGCCCGGCTGCGTTGCCGGCTGCGCTCGCTGCGCTCGCTGCGATCTCGCTCGGGATCTGGCGCCTCGAGATCGGCATCGCGATTCTCATCCTGATCAACCCGTTCACCGAGAACATCACCACGGGCGGCGTCAGCTCCAACCCGATCGTGGCGTTCCTGGCGATGTGGATAATCCTGCTGCTGGTCACTGCCGCAGCCCGTGAGCTCGTCGACGGGCGCCCCCTACGACGGCCGCCGATGCTCGCGGCCGCCGTGTTGTTCTTCATCGCCGCAATTGTCGCCGTCCCGGTTGCGGACCAAACGATTCCGCCGGGTAAGTTCCTGGCCTTTTACAGTGGCGTGCCCGTCTATCTCCTCGTCGCGATGTTCATCGACAGCTGGCAGAAGCTGCGCTGGGTGCTGGGAGCGATCCTCGCGGCCGGTCTCATCATCAGCGTGCACGCGATCTGGCAGTACGCGACCGGGCACTTCAGTCAGGTCGGCTTCATCGGCCCGAGCGGCAGCGTTCAGCTTCGTATCGAGTCGACGTTCCCCCACCCGAACCAGCTGGCCGGCTTCATCGGGATCGTCGTTCCGGTCGCCATCGGACTTGCAAGCGCTGCCCGCGGTTGGTCGCGTACGGCGTGCATCGCGGTTGCGACGCTGGCGCTCGCGGCCACGGTGTTGACGTTCTCGCGCGGTGCCGCGGTTGCTGCGCTGGTGCTGCCGTTCGTATACCGGCCCGTCCGACGGGCATGGCCGCTCCTGCTCGTGGCCGCAGCAGCCCTCGTTTTGCTGGCGCCAAGCATCTGGCAAGAGCGGATCACGGCAATAGGCAACACCTCGAACCCGGAGATCAGGACCCGCCTGGATCTGTGGAGCTCAGCGGAGCAGACGTTTGTAGATCACCCCCTCGTTGGTACCGGATTGGACAGCTTCAGTCAGGCCTATCTGGCACAGGAGCGGCCGGAACGAACCTACCTCGGTGGCGACGCACCCATCCAGGCGCCGGACACCGCCCACAATCTCTATCTCAACACGCTCGCCGAGCAGGGAATCGTCGGCGCCGCGGCCCTTGCCCTGGTGATCTTCGCCTTGGCCCGGCTAATCATGCTGCTGCGGCGGGGGGTGCTGGCGCGCACGCGGGCAATCGGGCTGACACTGTTGGGCACGGCAGTTGTCGTCTTCGTCCACAACCTCTTCGACGTCACCCTGATCCCGAAGACCTCGATCCTGCTCTGGGCGCTCTTCGGCGCCGCCGCCGCCGCCTTCGAGCTCGACCGGCTAGACGCCTCGACGTGATCTCGGTGACGATCGCGACCCTCGACCGGCCCCGCTACCTGGAACGGGCGCTCGAGACGCTGCTTGGCGGTACGTCCGTCCCCGAGGAGATCGTCATCGTCGACCAGAGCGAAGACGACGCCACGAGGCAGGTCGTCGAAGCGGCCGGCTCACCGGCAATCCGCTACTGCCATTATTCGCCGCCTTCGCTGTCGGCATCCCGGAACCGTTCGGTCGAGCTCGCGACGAGCGAGTACGTCGCCGTCGTGGACGACGACGACGAGTTCGCTCCCGACTGGCTTGCCTCGGTCGAGGAGGAGCTGCAACGGTTCTCGTACCCCGACGCGCTGTTCGGCGACGTCCGCTATCCATGGCCCGACGCCGATGGGAAAGCGATCGCGGTCAGCATCATCGAGCATGAGCGCCCCACTGTTTGGCGGTTTCCCGCGCACCCGGGGTTCATGGGCTACGGCGCCCACATGATCCTCAGGCGCTCGACCTTTCTCGATCTGGGCGGTTTCGACTCCCGCCTGGGGCCTGGGTCACCCCTTCTCGGCGCCGAGGACGTTGACTTCAACTACCGGCTGCTGAAGGGGGGGTACTCGGCGGTCTCGACCCCCGCGATCCACGTGGTCCACAACCAGCCGCGCGACCAGGAGGCGCTGCCGCGCTATTACTTCGGCAAGAACAAGGGCCAAGCGGCGTTTTGCATCAAGCACATCCGTGAGGGCGATCGCTACGCGTGGCGAGTTCTACTCCAGCAGATGGGTGCCGATGGCCGCATGTTCGCGAGCGCCGTGAGGCGCCGATCGTGGCTGCGGGCGCGAATCGCGGCCCAGCGTGCCGCTGGCACGGTGGCCGGCCTGTTCCGCGGTCGCCAGACTTTCCCGCGTTGAGGCGCGAGCTCCTCTTCTACTCGGATTTCCCGTTCGGCTACCACAACCGCGAGGCCGAGGAGCGGATGGAGCGCCTTGCCGCGCGCGGCTATCGGGTTCGCTACGTCGAGCAGCTCGGCATTCGAAACCCTCACCCGCGTCACGTCGCCCGGCTGCTTCGCACGCTGATCTCGGGCGGCGAGACCCCGAGCGACCCACCCCCGTTCGACGTGATCTCGCCGAAGCTCCTGGCGCCCCGCGGCGCGGCGCCGATTGCCGCTTTCAATCGCCGCTGGCTCGCCCGCCAGCTCCAGCCAAGGCTCAGCGATCCGGCGGAAGCGATCGTCTGGGTCCGCTATCCCACCCCGGAGCTCGTGGCGTTCGTCAAATCGGCGGGAGCCTGGCGCGTGGCCTACGAGGCGGTCGACGACCATGTCAACGCACCGGGGCTCAGCCGCCGGCTGCGGGCTCGTGCGGTCACAGCGGAACGCGACCTGCTGGCGCTGGCCGGAGTGGCCTTTGCATCCTCGGAGCCGATCCGTCGCCGGTTGGCCGCCCTCCACCCAAATGTGGTGCGCTTGCCGGCCGCCGCGGTCGATGTCGACTCATTCGCAGGCGCCGCGCGCGCCGTCGCTCCGATCCCCCGCACCGCGCTCTACGCCGGCACGGCGGACGACCGTTTCGATGCCGAGCTCGTTGCCGACGTCGCCGCGCGCCTTTCCGACTGGGAGTTCAAGCTGGTCGGCAGGGTGGATCCCGACGTCAGGCGGCGACTCGCGGCGGCAGGCAACGTCAGCCTGCTCGGCCTCCTCCCGCCTGACGAAGTCCCCGCCCTCATCGCATCTGCCGCCGTGTGCATCGCTCCATACGGGGTCGGCACGTGGGCTGACTCGCTGTTTCCAATCAAGCTGGTCGAGTCGCTCGCGGGCGGGCGGCCGGTTGTCGCCACGCCGATCGAGGCGGCGCGGGAATTCGCCGGGTTGATCGAGACGGCCGTCGATGCGCCCGCGTTCGCGGCGGGGATGCTGAAAGCGGTTGCCGGCGATTCCGCCGAGATGAGAAGACGCCGGACCGAGCGGATCCGCCCGTTCTCGTGGGAGGCTCGACTGGACGAGCTCGAGAAGGTCGTGGCCGAGGCGCCGGGACCGCCTGGTTCGCCGCGCTAGGCGCCGGCGCCCGCACGCCGGTAGGCCGCAAGGAGCTTGCGACCGAGCGCATCGATGCTTAGATCCTCGGGCTCCGCCTGCGCCGAAGCTGGTGGCGCCGGCGGGCGCAGAGCCGCCTCGATGGCCTCCGGGAAGTCGGAGACCTCGGCGATCTGAACCCTTTCGAGGTGGCCCTCGAAGCCGCGTGCTCCCACCGGTGTCGCGACCACCGGCAGGCCCGCGGCCAGGTAGTCGGCCAGCTTTACCGACGATCCCGAGCCAACCGTCACTGGGTTCAGGGCGACGTCGGCGGCGGCCAGCACCGACTCCAGGTCCTCGACGTAGCCGAGGCGAATCACCCGCCGCCCACCCCGATGGCTTTCGCCGGGCTTCGCACAGCGCCCCGCAACCAGGAGCGTGGCCTTGCCGGGCAGCGCCGCCAACACCGAGTCTTCGAGCGCCGCCAGGGCTGCGATGTTGTGCGCGGCGCGACCGCCGAGGAAGAGCAGGACGCGCTCGTCGGCCTCGATGCCCCATCGATCGCGGGCGCTGGAGCGCAACCGGTCGCGTTTCGCTGCGCCGATTCCTTCCCCATAGCCGTTCGGCACCACCTCGGTGGCGCTGGGTCCGTAAAGCTCGGTGAGCCGGCGCGCGTCGGCGGCCGTGCAGGCGACCACCAAATCGCTCTCCACAACCGCCGCTGACTCGACTGCCGCCAGGCGGCGGAGGACCGGTCCTCGCAGCAGCGATGCCACGCGGTCGTGGGTGTAGTCCACCTCGACGTTGTGCGCGGAATAGACCAGGGTCGGGTTGCCCGGGAGCCAGCGCCGCCAGCCGAAGGCGCTCGGAAACTCGAACTGGACCACATCGTGCTCGCCGAGGCGGCGCAGGACGTGCCGAAGCCCGATCCATCCAGGCCGCCATGAGAGGGCTGCGATCGCCGGCATGATCCGTTCGGGCAGAAGCAGCGGCAGGGCATTGCCGGGGAGCACGTGCCAATGCCACCTCACACCCGAGCGTTCGAATTGGCGCAGCCGCTGACCCGGGTACCAGGGACAGAGAACGTCGACGTCGGCGCCGACTCGCGCCAGGCCGATCGCCAGCCGATGGGCCCGAACCGATCCCCCGTGCGTCAACGGGAATACGGGGAAGGGAGTGACCATCAGCACCCTGAGGGTCGCCCGGCGGGGAGAATCCTGCTTCAGTTCCGCCACCGGGCAACTATCGCAGGCACGTCTCGAACGCCGAGTGATCCAATCGCGGGGAGTGGCTCTATATGGAGGACAAGGCAATCCGGGGGGTTCCGTGGGCTCTGCTCTCCTACGCGAGCAGCAAGCTGATCACGATCTGCGCGACGATCGTCCTCGCGCATCTCCTGGTGCCAGACGAATTCGGCCTCGTTGCACTCGCCTCGCTGCTCGCAAACCTTCTCAACATCTTCAGCGATCTCGGCCTCTCGACAACGCTGATCCTGCGCCAGAACCTCGAGCGAGAGGCGATGCGCACGATCTTCTCGCTGATGCTCATCCTCAGCGTTGGCCTTGCGACGGCCGTCACCGCTCTGTCGCCGCTGATCGCGGACGCGTTCGGCGAACCCCGTCTGGCGGGCGTTCTCGCGGCGCTCTCGCCGATCGTGATCCTGGGAGGGGTCAACTGGTTCTATGAGGCGGTTCTCCAGCGCGAGCTCGAGTTCCGGCGCAGGTTCGTGGCGCTGGCCGCCCAGGGGGCTGGGTACGCAGCCGTTGCGATCCCCCTTGCCGCGCTTGGAGCGGGCGTGTGGAGCCTCGTGGTTGGACAGCTGGCCGCCTCAGCGCTTCTCGCCGCCGTCCTGGTCCGGCTGAGCCCCTACCAAATCCGGCCCGGATTCGACCGCCGGGTAGCTCGCGAGATCGTCAGCACCAGCCGCGGGTTCATGGCCCAGGGCGGCGTCGCCTTCCTGAGCCAGAACACCGACTATCTCGCTGTCGGCAAGATGCTCGGCACGACCCAGCTGGGCTTCTACTCCATGGCCTACCGGCTGGCCGAGCTTCCGTATCTGGGGATCGCCGATCCGATCGCCAGGGTCACCTTCCCCGCCTTCGCGCGCATGCGCCAGCGCGGCGAGGACATCCGGCCCGCCTTCCTCAGCGGCCTGCGCCTGGTTGCGCTCGTGGCCTGCCCCATCGGCGTCCTCCTCAGCGCCACGGCCGATCCGTTTACCCGGGCAATCCTTGGGACGAGCTGGCTGACGATGATCGGGCCGCTCGCCGTGCTCGGCGTCTGGGCGGCGATCTACCCCGTCCAGTGGACATTCGGCTGGCTTCTGAACTCGCTGGGCCTTCAGGGGGCCGTGGCCAGGATCTCGTTCTCGGTGCTGCTCGTCAGCGCTCCGGCGTTGTTTGCCGCGGCTAAGCTGGGCGGCCTGACCGCGATTGCCTGGACAATGCTCGGAAGCCTCACCCTCTCCCTGATTCCTCTGATGATCCTCGCCCGCCGCCGTGGCGAGCTTGCGATCCTGACCCAGCTTGGAGCCCTGTGGCCGGTCCTCATCGGCATCGCGGCCTCATGGGCCGCGGCGCGCATCGTCGCCGACGCGATGGCCGGCCAGGCCGCGGGGATCGCCCTCGTTGCGTCGGTCGGGACCGGCATCGCCGCCTACGCAGCCACGCTCTTCGTCGTCGCACCCCGGTTGCTGGGCGGGTCCTTGCAGCAGGCTCGGCGCGCGCTGCGGCCAGCGGACTCCGCTGCGCCGGAAACGCCGTGAGCACCCGCGGCCGGCGCCAGCGCCTGGTCAGGCGGATCGTCCCCTCGGTGGTGCCCCTGTCCCATCACAAGGCTGTGACCGTCCCGCTGGATCTCATCGACCGGACCGCAGCGCGGCCCTTCCGCGAGTTTCGCGCGCTGCCCCCGAACCGGCTGCGCATCAGGGTCGGCGTCGGCGACCGCCTCCTCTTCAACCATCCGCAATTCCTGACCCACGGCGCCGACCTCGCGATCCGGATCTTCGCCCTTGGGCTGGCCCGCTTCGATTCCAAGATTCTCGAGATCGGCTGTGGCTGCGGGCGCCTGGCCATGGCCCTCCAGCATGCGGATGCCTTCGTCGGCAGCTACACGGGGACCGATGTCGACGCGGAGCTGGTCGCCTGGTGCGATGAGCACTTGGGCGACGAGCGCTTCCGATTTCTCCACGCAGACGTCCAGAACCCCCTCTACAACCCCGAGGGCTCGCCCGGCCCCTACGCGCTGCCCCTGGATGACGAAAGCCAGCAGCTCGTCGTCTCCCACTCCGTCTTCACCCACCTTCTCGAAGACGATATCCAGCGCTATCTCGAGGAGTCGCACCGGGTGCTCGACACCGACGGGCACGCCGGCATGAGCGTGTTCTGCCTGGACGACCTCCGGGATCGGGGTGACCTGGGCGGCCGCTGGAGCTTCGAGCACCGCATTGGCTGCGCATACGTCGAGAATCGCCGGTACCCCGAGGCCGCCGTCGCCTACGAGCGTGGCTACCTGGAGGAAACCACGCGCGCGGCCGGCTTCCGCGAAGCCTCGGTCCAAACATCGCCCTCCGGACGCGACCCGCAGAGCCTCCTGGTCTGCAAGCGCTAGCGGATCGTCAGCCCTTCGCGAAATGCGCGTAGGCCCAGTACGCGGGCTTGGGCTTCAGGTGCTTGGTGACGAGGCCGGCGCCTGGGCAAAACCCGCAGAAGCCGGGCTGGGGCGTGTCGCGCCAGGCGTACCAGAAGAGGCGCTTGACACGCCACCGCGCCCGGTTTCGCAAAACGATGTGAAAAGCGCGTTTCAGCTTCCTGGCCTGACCCTCGCGGCCAACCGAAAGCCCGGAGGAGTTTCGCAGCGACGACCAGCCGATCTCAGTGATCCAGATCGGCGTGTGGTGGTCCCCGGCCGAGTTCATAAGCCGCCGGGTCCGGTTCAGCTGAGACGAAAGGCTCGACATGTCGGGCGCGTACGGATGCGTTCCCACCGCCTCGAATCGGCCCTTTATCCCGGGCATCGCGTAGAGCTTGCGCAATAAATGGTAGGAGGTGATCGCGCCAGGACCGTATGCCGGCCCGAGCATCCCGCCCGTGATGACGGTGGCGCCGCGGTCGCGGGCGTGGATCGCGCCCGAGGCGATCGTCAGCAGGGTCGCGTAGCGCTTCGGCGAAGTCTTCGGTCGAAAGAAGTAGGGGTTGTTCTCCTCGCTCCAGATCTCCCAATGGCGAATCGGGCGATTGGGCAGCTGCGGGTTAGCCACCCAGAAGCGCCCCCCCGGTCCATAGCGGTTGACCAGCGCGCCGACGAAGTGCTTCCAGCTCTGTCTGGCTAGCGACGAGCGAACCGGCGCGCAGTGATCGTTGTTGCAGCCTGTTGCCCATCGAGGAGCGCCGGAGATGTAGGGGTCGAGCTCGATCTGGCTCTTGGTCGCGGCCGCGACGTCCTGGTCGAGCCCCCCCCAGTAGATGCCCCCGTGACGACGGGTCTGGAGGAACTGCCAGCCGATGCCGAGGCGGTAGGACTGAACGCCCGCAAGGCGCATCTTGCGGAAGTCGGGGGCGTGTGCAGGTTCTTGACTCGTGGCTCCATAGAAGCCCGCCGGCAGCTTCGCGTTCGCGTGCCCAGGTCCCGCGGCTCCCGCCATGAGGACGAAGGCCACTGCGAGCGCAATCAGGCGCATAAGTTAACCGGGGTCGTTCGCAGGAGAATTCTTGAACTGAAATCAGTCTTCATAGTGCTCCCGCGCGTGATCGAGCAGAGGCTCGCCATCAGACACTCCGCGCCGGGGTCACAGAGATTGTCGCAGCCCCCGGAGATGATTGCGCCGAGACGGGCAGCACCTAGAACGCGCCATCGCCACGGACGATCACCGGGATCGTCAGCAGCAGGATCCGCAGATCACGGGCCAGCGACATGTGCTCGATGTAGTCCCGCTCCACCGCGAAGCGCCCGTCGAAGGAGAGGATTCCGCGCCCGGCTATCTGCATCGGCTTAGTGCGTCCCTGGGCATCGCGATATCCGTCTCGCCTTCTCAAACCAGGATGTCTCGCCTTCTCAAACCAGGATATTGGACGCAGAACGCCCACGAGGACCGCTCGTCGCTGGCTAACCTTGCCGCAATGAAGCACCCGGGATCACGCCTCGCGGGGGCATCGGAGACCCTCCCTGGCGTCCCATCCACGGGCCCTCGCGATGGACCGGACGCGCAACCGGGACGCCTGCGCGCGCGGCTCGACTACTCGCTGCCAAAGACGCTCGCAATCGGAGGCGGAAACGCACTGGTCGTTTGCGGATCGTGCTATTGCGCCGACGCTGACATCGACCGTCTGTGGGTGACGGCCGCAGGGGAGGCATTGCCCGTGTCCTTCCACGGGATGCCGCGAATCGACGTGTTCCGGGCCGCACACCCCGGGCTGGACCCCTACAGCCGCGCCGAGACCGACCCGCAATCGGTCGAGGACCCCACCATGCGTAGCTTCCGAAGCGGCTTCTGGGCAATCGTCGAGCTCGAAGCGACCACGCAGGAGGGCGAGCTGAAGATCGGCCTGCGGGCCGAGCTCGACGATGAGTCAAGTGCCGTTGCCCCGCTTGCGACGATCACGGCGAAGCGAGGGCTACCCGCCCCGGTCGCGAGTCCTCTGAACGGATCCGTACCGGGACCACCGGTCGCGATCGCGATGGCGACCTACGAAGCTCCGCTGCATCTATTCGAGCGACAGGTCGAATCGATCAGGGCGCAAACGCATCGCAACTGGGTCTGTCTCATCAGCGATGACTGCTCGAGCCCTCGGCGGCTGGAGGCAATGCAGGAGATCCTGGCCGGCGACCCGAGGTTTATCGTCTCGCGGTCAACCCGGCGCCTCGGGTTTTTCCACAACTTCGAGCGCGCGCTGGCGATGGTCCCACAAGGGGCTTCCTACGTGGCGATGTCCGACCAGGACGACTGCTGGCACCCCGACAAGCTCGAGGCGCTCCTCGGAGCGATCGGATCGGCGCAACTTGTCTACAGCGACGCCCGCGTCGTGGATCGCGATGGCCAGCTCATTGCCGGCACGTACTGGAGCCTTCGGCGCAACAACCACCACTCACTGGCCTCCCTCTTCTACGCGAACTCGGTGACGGGAGCGGCATCGCTCTTCCGGCGAGACCTCCTCGAGACGGCGTTGCCGTTTCCGCCACGCCACGGCTCACCGTTTCACGATCATTGGGTCGCGCTATGCGCGCTCGGAGTCGGCGACATCGCCTACGTCGAGCGCCCCCTCTACGACTACGTTCAGCACGCCGCGGCCACGCTCGGCCATGCCGGCGCCAACGAGGTCGCGCCGCTGCGCACCCGACTGGCCTCCATGCGCCACGATCCGCGCGCCTTCTTCGCGCTCTGGCGCGCCCGGTACTTCGCCGACAACCTGCGCCTCGCCCAGCTCGCCACCGTCCTGCTGCGCCGCTGCGGTGACCGGATGTCGCGGGCCAAGCGGCGCGCGCTGGAGAGCTACCTGCGCGCCGACCGTTCGATCTTCGCGCTGGGACGCCTGCTGGGCCGGGCGTCGCGCGAGCTCGTCGGGCCAACCGAGACGCTGCGAGCGGAGGCCCGTCTCGCCTGTGGATTTTTGTGGCGGCGCCTCATGCGCGCGGCGGCAGGACGATCCACCCGTCCGCACCGGCGGCTGCGAATCGATGCGAGGCCGCCCCCAATCGGCGCCGGAGCCCCAATTCGGCGCGATCCGGCCAGCCCGGAGACCAGGACCATCGCCGACAAGATCGCGCCGCTCAGCCTGGCCGTCAGCGACGACGCACCGCTGCGCATCAACCTCCTGATTCCGACGATCGACCTCGCCCACACATTCGGCGGCTATATCGCGAAGCTCAACCTGGCGAGGCGGCTGGCCGAGCGCGGCGCGCGCGTGCGAGTGATCACGGTCGACCACACGGGAGCCCTGGAGCGGGGTTGGAAACGCCGCCTGGAGTCCTATAGCGGGCTCGCCGGCCTCTTCGACCGAGTCGAGGTCGAATTTGGGCGCGAATCGCAGGGGATCGAGGTGAGCCGTGAGGACCGCTTCGTCGCCAGCACTTGGTGGACCGCTCATGTCGCCAACCAGGCCGTGCACGAGCTCGGCGGAAGCGGTTTCCTCTACCTGATCCAGGAGCACGAGCCGTTTACATTCGCCATGGGCTCGCTCGCCGCCCTCGCGGCCGAGTCGTACGGCTTTCCCCACGGCGCGCTGTTCTCGAGCGAGCTCCTGCGCGTTTACTTTCGCCGACACCGCCTGGGGGTGTACGCGGGGGGCGACGACGATGGGGACCGCCGCTCCGCATCGTTTCAGAACGCGATTACCGCGGTGGACGCTCCGCCCGCAGAGGCGTTGGCCCACCGTAAATCACGACGACTTCTGTTCTACGCGCGGCCGGAGCAGCATGCTGCACGCAATATGTACGAGCTCGGACTGCTCGCGCTCTCGCGCTCGGTGGAGTCGGGGGCGCTGGGGCCTGAGTGGGAGTTGCACGGCGTCGGCACAGTCGAGAGCCGGCGATCGGTCGATCTCGGCGCCGACAGGCCGCTGGAGCTCCTGCCCCGCCGCGACCAGGCCGGATATGCGCGCCTCCTCGCCGAGCACGACATCGGGCTCGCCCTCATGTACACGCCGCACCCGAGCCTGGTCCCGATCGAGATGGCCTCGGCGGGGATGGTCACCGTCACCAACACCTTCGAGAACAAGACCGCCGAGGCACTTGCGGCCGTTTCGCCGAACCTTGTCGCCGTCGAGCCTACGATCGACGGCGTCGTCGCCGGCCTGGCAGCGGCGGTGGAACGCGCCGATGACATCGAAGCGAGGGCACATGGCGCGGCCGTCGATTGGAGCCGCGACTGGGACCAGTCCTTTGACGACGCGCTGATGGACCGCGTCGACGAGCTCCTCGGAGCCGCGTCAGTCTGAGGGCCGAGCCCGGCCCGCGCGCCAGCGCCGCAGCCGGCGCTGCTCGAAAGCCTCGGGCCCAACCGCAGGGAAGGAGGCGTGGACCGGACGCCGCCCGGGCTCGGAACGTCCGCCGGCACGAAGGGCGGCGAGCCGGCGCCACACGAGGCCCCATGCCAGCTCGCTCTCGCTGCCGAGGGTCTCGTTGCGCCCGCCGAAGCGTCGCAGCGATCGCAATCCCAGGCGGGCGAGCGCGCCGAGCGAGCGATCGGCGGCGATGAACCGCTTCAGCGCGCGCCGCTTCGAGGCGGACAGCCGATCCGCGCAGCGCACGAGGAGGACCTGGGCCTGGACCTCCCGGCCCAGGTAGCCGTAGAAGTACGCAACGCGCCAGCGCTCGAGAAGAGCGCGCCACGGTCGCCGGCTTGCGTTCGAAGCCGCTACCGGCTCGTTCAGCGAGACCTCGGAGAAGACGGCGCCCGGGTGCTGGACGTAGTCGTAAAGGGGGCGGTCGACATACGTCACTTCGCCGGCCGCAAGCGCCACGAGACCAAGCCAGTGGTCGTGGAACTGAAGGCCAGGCGTGTCCGGAAACGGGAGCATCAGCTCGGCGACCTCACGGTGAAAGAGCGCGGCGGCGCCGGTGATCGAGTTCGCGACCAGCATCGAGCCCAGGTCCGTGTGGTTTCTGGCGCGCCCGCGCCAGAGTGTTTCGGCCAGCACCTCCCCCATCGGCGTGACCAGCCGCTGATCGGAATAGACGAGGCGCGCGTCGCCCAGGTTGGCGCGCAGGGTCGCGAGCTTGTCGGAATGCCAGCGGTCGTCCTGATCACAGAGGGCGATCAGGGGCGCATCGACGGGCGCGAGCCTCAGGGCGCGCTCGAAGTTGCGGTAGAAGCCGAGGCGCTTGGGAGATCGCGACAGCGCAAACCGGCCGTCTGCGGCGATCTCCGTTTCGATGCACGCGAACCGCTCGGCGTCCGAGCAATCATCGGAGATGACGCATACCCAGCGCTCGTCCGACTGCGCGCGAAGCGACTCGAGCTGATCGCGAAAGAGCTTCGGGTCGGGGTTATAGGTGGCCATACAGACCGCGATGAGCCCTCCATGGGGTGCCGGCTTCACCGCGAGCGAGCGATCGCTGGAAGCGCCGACTTCGAGCGTGGCCAGGGGCGCCCAAGCCTCCTCGCCTTCAGCGAGGTGAACGCAGAGGCCGATCTGGACGGTCTCCCCCGCCCGGCGGGCGGTGACTGGGACGGTCCCCCAATAACCGCTGCGGTACGAACCCGAAGCGCCACCCAGGCGCTGGAATGCGTCGGGACGGGGCATCCGCTCTGCCGCAGGCCTGTGGCGGGCTCCATCGACGACGATCTCGAGGCCTCGCACCCGCCGCGCGGAGTGAAAGCAGATGCCAGAGCAGAAGAGGGCCGTCGCCCGGCCCGCCTCGATCTGTGGAGGGAGAGGGCTCTCGAGCTCCGCGTGCAGGTTGCCCCCACCGGCCATGGTCACCATGGCGTAGAAGCTAACTTGCGACGATGATCGCATTCGGTAGCTCGATCACAGAGCCGGAGACCTACGAACGGTGCGCGCAGAAGGGCATCGAGCTGGCGGCCGAGCCAGACTCCGAGATCTTGGCGTACGGCGCCGCCGGGTCGATCTTTCGGAGCTACAACCTCCTGCTCGACCAGGCGGCGAAGCTCGAAGGCCTGGAAGCGCTGGTGCTGGTGCACCAGGACGCCGAGATCGTCGACCCCGACTTCTGCGCAAAGGCCCGGCAGGCTCTGGCGGATCCAGAGATCGGTCTGGTCGGCTGCGTCGGAGCGGTGGGAGTTCGAAGCATCGCCTGGTGGGAGGGATCGGTCACGTGGGCCTCGTTCGCGCACCGGTTCTCCGAGCTCGGCGGAGGAGAGTACCCAGCGTTCACCTTTGCCGGCTCCATCCGTCCCGCCTATGCGCAAATGGGCGAGGTGGACACGATCGATGGGTTCGTCATGTGCCTCGCGCCATGGGCTATTCAGAACATCCGATTTGACGAGGGGCTTCAGGAGACCATTCACGGGTACGACTTCGATTACTGCCTGCAGGTCCGCGAGGCGGGGCGCAAGGTCGTCACAACCGACTTCCAGGTCGTCCATCACCACTCGCTCGATCTCATCGGAGACCCGGATGCCTGGGTCGAGGCGCACATGAAAGTCGCCGACAAATGGGACGGCCGCTTTGCGGAGGTGGGCTGGGAGGGCGGCGATTGGAAGCAGCGCGCACGCCGAGCCGAGGCCATGGCGGCCGCGGCTCACGCGAAGACGGTCTCGACGCAGATGAAGGCCGAGGCCCGAATGGTCGGTCTTGAGCGGGCGCTCGATGAGGTCACGTCGACCCTCAGCTGGCGAGTGACCCGGCCGATCCGTTGGCTCCGCAAGCGGCTCGGCCCGGCTCCTACCGAACCCGGGCTGGCACGAATCACGCGCTTCACCGGCCAGCTCGAGACCGACCAGCGGGACGCTGACCGCTAATTACTGATCGTCGGCGAGGACGCGCTGGATCTCCTCGCGCGAGAAGAGCGGCTCGCCCGCCTGCCGCCAGCGCGAGATCCGCTCGGCGATCACGAACGCCTTCGATTCGAGCATCTTGCGCAGGAGGTGCTCGGCCCGCTCGCTTCGCTCTCGGAAGCGATGCGCCTCCATCTGATGCGCGAGTGACGAGGCCAGATGAAGCACCCGGTTTGCCTCGAGGCGCTCGAGCACGGGATTGCGGTCCAATGGTTCGAGCAGGGATCCAAGCTCTGAGTCGTAGGGCGCAGCCGCAGGCCAGACGACACCGAGGCCGAAGAAGGCCGGGACGACCACGTAGCGCAGGCCCTCGCGCCCGCCGACGAAGTCCTCGATCGCCGTGGCGACGCCGTTTCGCTCTCCGCCCTCCTGCGCGGCCGCGTATTTGTAGGGCAGCCCCGCGTGATGGACCCCGGTGATTCCGGGATAGAGGTGGGCTCCCTCCGCGATGGGCTGGCGAGCCTCGGCGGGGACGGCCTCCGGCGTGTAGTAGGTATCGCGACGTGCATGCGGCCAGCAGGCATCGTGGAGGAGGATGAGCGGCAGGTCCCCCTCGCCCGCGAGGCTGGCAACGAGGCGTAGCTCCTCGGACACCGTGTAGTAGTTGTGATCGCCATCGAGGACCACCGCGTCCGGGCGATCCATCTTTTTAAGCGCGTGCAGGCTCGGAGCCTCGATCAACTCGAGCCCGCCTGCCCTCGCAGCGAGCTCGGAGAGCTCGGGCTGCGGGTCGGGGTCGATGGCGGCCACGGTGCCCTCCACCCGCTCGGCCCGGCGAAGAAGCTCGGCGCTGAGATCACCCGCGTACGCCCCCACCTCCACAACCGCGCGGGCCTTGGCGACGTCCAGGCAGGCGAACAAAACCTCGCCTAAAGTGGCGAGCGAAGCGCCCCAACGACCAGGATCGTTCGCGTAGGGGTCGGCTTCCGTTCCTCCGCCAACCGGCACCGCGCCAGTCTAAAGACAGTCTCTCTCCCGTAGGTTTCGGCCGTGCCGACACAAGGCCAAGCGCCCTCTCCGGCCGTCGCGCCGCCGCCCGGGCAACCCCGATTTCCCCTTTTCGAGTCGCTCCGCGCCATTGCCGCGCTGTCGATCGTGCTTTTTCACGTGGCCGCGATCACCGGGGCCCTGGAGCTCGGCTACCGAGGCGACGTGCTGGCGATGCTCAGCCGCGGGGTAACCGTGTTCTTCGTGATCTCGGGGTTCCTCCTCTACAGGCCGTTCGTTGACGCGCGCGCGGCGGGTGCGCCGGTGCCGTCCGTTCGCCGCTACTTCAGGCGACGCGTCCTCCGAATCGTTCCCGCCTACTGGGTGGCACTTACGGCGCTGGCGATCTTTCCCGGTCTCGTCGGCGTCTTCACCCATGACTGGTGGCGCTACTACTTCTTTTTGCAGCCGTATTCATCGCGAACCTTCGCCGGGGGCATCCCGGTCGCCTGGAGCCTCTGCGTGGAGATGAGCTTCTATTTGGCGCTGCCGCTGTGGGCCCTCGCGATCCGCAGGCTCCTCGCCGGCTCGACCAAGGGCGGCTGGATCATCTCGGAGCTGGTGCCGATTGGCTTGTTGGCGGTTGGCGGCGCCCTGGTGCAGGTCGCCGCCGCGCGGCAGGACATCTCCGTGCGCCTGGCCGAGACTCTCCCAGGCCAGGTGACATGGCTGGCGCTCGGGATGGGGCTCGCCGTCGCGAGCGTTGCGATCACGCGCGCGGGACGCCCCGTGGAGTTCAAGGAGTGGATCGCGGCCCATCCCGGCGCCTGCTGGCTGGGCGCGCTGGCCTCCCTCGCGGCGCTTGCCGCTGTCCTGCATCCGGGCGGCATCTTCGGGATCGCCCAGGCTCTCCAAACCCAGCAGCCGGCCGGCAGGACGCTTGCCGGCATCGCGCTGACGGGATCGCTCGCCGTCCTGCTGCTGGCGCCGGCGATCTTCGGGGACGACGCCGGAGGCGGCCCGCGCCGCGTCCTCGCCGCGCCCACCCTCGCATGGCTTGGCCTGGTGTCCTACGCGGTCTACCTGTACCACCTGCCAATCGCCGAGCTTCTGGGCATGAGCGACCCGGCCCGCGGGCCCGGGCTCGGCCTGGCGACCAAGATCGACACCCTGACCACCCCAGCGCTCCTGGCTCTGACGCTCGCCGCCACAATCGCGGTTGCGGCCGCCAGCTACTACTTCGTCGAGCTGCCGTTCCTGCGCCGAAAGGAGCCGCGGGGTCTCAGAGAGCCTCTGCGATCCGCGGCGCCTCGCGGCTGAAGATGACCACCGCTGACAAGCAGATAGCCACGGAGATAGCGATCGGCACGATCAGGTAGACCCCTCCGCCGGCCAACGTGGCCGGCGAGGTAGCCCCCTCGCCGATCACGGACATCCGGGCGAGCTCCAGAATCGAGGCGAGCGGGTTGAGCAAGATGATGATGTGGCGCATGGTCGCGGGGACGAGACCCCCGGGGTCGAGCGTGTAGACGATGGGGGTCGCGTAGAACATCGAGGCGACGAAGACGCCCCAGATGATCGCGGTGTCCCGAAAGCGCGGAAACAGCGCCGAGACGATCATTGAAATCGCCGTTGCGAGGACGAAGAGCGCCGCGACGATCAGAGGGAAGGCCAGCCACGACCACGCCGGCTCGATCCCGGAAACGAGGACGAAGACGAAGACCACGATCAGGTTGAGGCCAAGGTTGAAGAGGGCGGTCAACACGACGGAGAGGGGGATCACGAGGCGCGGAAACTGGGTCTTGCGAACGATCCCCTCGGCCCCGACGATTGAGTGCACCGCCCCCATGGTCGCCTCCTGAAAGAACCCGAAGAGCACGATGTTGAGCAGCAGGATCTCGGGATAGTGCGCGATCTGCTGACCGAGCTTAAAAACCTGCGTAAAGACCGCGAGGAGGACCGCGTAGAGCATCAAGGGCCGCATCAGGGTCCACAGGTAGCCGAGGACGGTGTCGAAGTAAACGCGCTTGAACTCGACGACAGAGATCAGGTAGAGAAGGTCGAAAAAGCGCCGCCAGCCGCCACCCACGGCCGACGGGCCACGGACCTCCCGCAGCGCAGGCGGGCGCACGGCATTCATCGTCCTTCCTCCACCGGGTCGGGAACGGCCTCGAGCTCGCTGCGCACGCTGACGACCCCTGGGCCGAGGCGCGTGCCGTACACGACGAAGTCGAGGAGCTGGAGGATCTGCAGGGCAACATCCCCCTGGGTGCGGTTGCGCGCGACCCAGCAGTTCACGTAGTAGCGCCCGGGCAGCAGCGGGTTCTCCACGCTTCCGGACACGCGCACGCGTTGGCCCGGCACCAACCGATCAGGCTGACCATCACCGAGGGTGAGCTCCTGATTGAACCCGAAGACGCGAACTCCCTCTGCATTCAGGAAATGAAAGCCGAACACTGGCCGCTCGAGCTCCCGGCGCGCGCGAACGACGATGTTCAGGCGGATCGGCTGGTCCTGCTCGACGTTGTCGACACGGTTGCCGTCGGCGTCCGACAGCCAGGCGTCCTCGAGGCTCGCGTGGACGTCCGGAACGCCGAAGTCTTGCCGCGGGTGCTCGGAGTCCTCCGTCCCGCCGAAGTTGAACCGGAAGTAGCGCATTCCGGCCTCCTCCGGATCGCCCAAGAACCGCACCTCGCTGTCGTGGATCAGCATCGCGCGATGGCAGAACGCCTCGACCAGCCCCATGTCGTGGGTCACCAGCACCACGGTCTTGCCCTGCTGGCGGCGGCGGCGAAAGACGTCGATGCACTTTTGGGCGAAGGCTGCGTCGCCGACCGCGAGGACCTCGTCCACGAGCATGATGTCGGCATCGGCCTGCACCATCACGGAGAACGCGAGACGGACCAGCATGCCCGAGGAGTAGTTCTTCAGCTTCAGGTCGGTGAAATCGCCAAGCTCGGCGAAATCGAGAACGGCATCGAGGCGGTGTGCGGCCTCGCGTCGCGAGAGGCCCATCATGACGCCGTTCAGGGCCACGTTCTCCCGCGCCGTGAGCTCGTTGTTGAAGCCGACGCCGAGCTCGATGAACGGGGCCATGTTTCCTGCTACCCGGATCGTGCCCGCGTCGGCGCGATAGATCGACGCCAAGATCTTCAGCAACGTGCTCTTGCCGGATCCGTTGCGGCCGACGATCCCGAAGAATTCGCCGCGGTGCACGTCGAAGGAGACGTTGCGCAATGCCTGGAGGTCGCGGAACTCCCCACGCCGGAAGGGATGGCTCGCGCGCTCCTTGAACGAGGTCACGCGGTTCTTCGGTATCCGGAAAGTCTTGTCGATTCCGCGCGCCTCGATAACGACCGGGGCGTTCGCGTGGCTCGGCCCGGCGTCTTCATGCACCTGGGGCATCGTGGATCCCGTCGGCTGGCTCATCGCAATCTGGAGTCTTTCGCCTTAAGAGCGAGACCGAAGCCGCAGATCAAATGCTCGCGAGATCCTTGGCCCAAGATGCGCGAGTTGGCTAAGGCGACGGGCGCATCAGGCGGCGGCGCCTTGCGATTCGGCGGGTGATCATTCGCACGGGCCCGTCCCCGGCGGGGGTGTCGCGCAACACACGAGCCGGATAGGGCCGGCGAAGCCGGGAAGCGCGGTATCCCACAATCCTGCCCGAAATTCCCTCCAGGTTGCGATCGGCCACCAGCTGTCCTGCACACACGGCGCCGTCGGCGATGAGGGCGCGGAGCAATCTCGAAGGGCTGTGGAGCACCGACCACTTGCGCATGGTGTATCCCCTGGCGAATCCGGCGAGGTAGTTCTTGCGACGAGAGCCCGTCCCGAGGGTCGAGGAGTGGGCATGCGTTCCCAGGGCATCCGGCGCGAGTGCGCACCTGCCTCCGGCCTGGCGCATCCGCAGCGCGAGGTCGAGATCCTCGCCGTAGGCGAACATGCCCTCATCGAAGCCGCCAACGCTCAGGAAGGCCTCGCGATCGAAGGCCGCCGCAGCGCCGGCGGGGCCGAGCGGCGGGGCAGCCGTCGCAGCGGCCGAGAGCGGCTCGCCGCTCAGGTAGGGAAATCCCACGAGCGAGCCACCGCAGGCTACGCCGGCTAGGTCGATGATGTCCGGGTGCCCAGCCTCGCGGAGAACACCGGAGACCATCGTGATCCCAGCCGCCGGATCAAGAGGCCTCAGGATCGCGTCGATGAAGCCGGGCTCAGCCGCGCAGTCGTCGTTTATGAGGATGAGCGCATCGCCATGGGCCTGTTGCGCGGCGATGTTGACCGCCCGCCCAAATCCCACGTTTTCGGACAATGTGATCGACCGAACCCGGCCGAACTCGTTCGCAAGGCTCGTGATCTCCCCGTTGGCCGAACCGTTGTCGACGATGATCACCTCGACTTTTCCGGAGCGCCCGTCGAGCGAATTGAGCAGGCGTTGTAGAGAAGAGCCGCCGCTGAACGAGGGCACGAGAATTGAGGCGCGCGCGCGCACTCTGGACTGTCCCGTCGCCCTTCCATTGGCTTCGGGAGCCCGTGCCCGGTCGGCCTGGGCGTTCCGCCGCGTGTTCTCCGAGGTTCCATCCGCGGAAAGCAAATCTGTCACTACGCGAAGCCTACCCCAATGGATTCGCCGTTCTGGTCTCTCGCCGCCCTACCCGCCGGGCAGCGCGACGGGCGCGAGAGCATCGGCCACGGTGCGTTCCACCTTTGCCTCGTGTGCTCTGCCCGCCTGCGAATCGATCCTGGAGATGACATACCACCCCTGCCAATCCGCTCCGGCGAGGCGGATCGCGGCCCCGGCATCGGCGCGCGCCGCGTCGAGGTTGCCGCCCGCCTGCTCGGCCAGCGCGAGCTGCAGCAGCGGCCCTGAAGAGAACGGTTCGACGTCTGCGGCAGCCCGCGCCTCGCGCGCGGAGGTCACCAGGTCACCGCTGGCGGCAGCCTGTCGGCTGGAGGCGAGGTGAGCGTTGGCGAGAAGCGTCGTGGCGGCGGCCCAAGTAGCCGCCCACCCCGCAATCGCCAGGCCCAGGGCGAGAGCAGCGCGAGGCAATGCTCGTCCCAAAGCCTCGGTTCGGGCCCCGCTTACAAGCAACGCCGCGGCGACGACGAGCGGGGCGAACACTGCGGGCAGCTGAAACGTCCAGTCCACGCCGGCGGCGAGAGCGCCGGCCACAACCAGCGCCACCAGGGCGCTCGTTTCCGGCTCACTCGCGGCCACCCGCCGCCAACCGGCGCGTACCGCCGTCGCCAAAAACGCCGCAAGCAAGGCCAGGCCCGCCACCCCGAGCTCTGCTAGAGACTCGAGATACAGGGAGTGCGCGTTGCGCACCACCGTGGGCAGCTTCGGCTGAACATTCCAGTAGAGCTCCCAGTTACCGGCTCCCACTCCCTTCACTGGGTTGCTGGCAAAGGCACCGAGAGCCGAACGCCAGAACTCGTAACGGCCGCTCCCTGCCGAGCTCAGCAGATCGCGCTGACCCGGGCTTGCGGTCGTGCCCGGCTCGCCGAGGTTCGCGAAGGCAACGAGCAGGACGGCGAGCCCCGCAGTGCCGGCCAATGCCACAATCCACGGACGCCACGGCGTCCCGGTCCACGTCTTCTCGAACCTCGGAACAAGCCAATACTGCAACCGGCACGCCAGAAGGGCGGCCACGATGGACCCAGCAGCGAGAAGGGCGCCCTGTTGGCGGGCGCTCGACGTATCGAGGCCCTTGAGCAGGTCGTGCTGGCCGTAGGCAATCGCGACGAGAACGAGCCCCGCCAGCGATGCGATCACCGCTGTCGCGAGGATGCGAGCTCGGCAGCGATCGAGCCACGCCAAAAGCGCCACCCCGAGCAGCGCTTCGCCGATTCCTCCGCGCGAGGACGTGAGATAGAGAGCCAGGAAGTAACCGGGAATGACGGCGACCGCCAGGGCCCGTGCGGCGGGGCCCCGTCCGTGGACGGACCACCACAGGGACAGCACGGTGCCCAGCGCCAGCAGCGACGCAAGGCCGTTCCAATAGCCGATGGGATAGCTCAGGCGTCCCTGCGCGCCAGGGATCCCGGAATAGCTGGCGTTGCCGGATCCGCCGACCAGGGCCGGGACGAACCTGCTCGCCAGCGCCGCGACCCCAACGATCCCGACACCGACAGCCATGCCTGCGAGCCACGTCCGCGCCCTAAGGCGGGGCGCCCACGCGACCACTCCGATGAAGAGCCCGAGGTATCCCGATGCCCTGACGGACGCGGCAAACGCCCGCCCGGCGTCGTCCGCCCACGTCATCGACAGCGCCGAGAGCCCGGCGAAACCGGCAAGGCAGGCGCCTGCGAGGAACGCATCGCGGGCCGGCACGCCCCGGCCACGAGCGAGGACGATTCCGAGCATGGCCAGCGCCCACCCGGCGAGGGTGGCGATCGCCACCGTGTTCGACGAGTACCCCCCCTGGGCAAACGCGAGGGCAGCCACGCCGGCGGCGACGGCAGCGAGCGCCGGAAGCTGCGGCGCGGTCAAGCGGTCAGTCAAGGCGTACCGGTGATAGTCACTAACCTTCGACGCCGGATGCGGCGGCTCCCCAGGGACGGACAGTCTAGGCATCGAACCTTCGCGCGGCGGGCGGCGGTTGCGTTCGTTTGCGCGCTCGCCTGCACGGTGATCATCCCGCTCGCGCAGGCTTCGGAACCAGCCCAGCGGCAGTATCGGCTCCACGTCCCAAGCTCGGGAGCCGGCAATGCAGGTGGCTCGGCCCTACCCGACTCCCCCGGGTCCGGCGGCGGCTCAAACACCGCTCTGATCGTGCTCTTGGTGGGGGCCGCGCTCATCGCAGGCACAGCGGTCCTCGTCCCCTGGCGTCGCCGTCACCCGGAAACAAACGACAGCCCATGATTGGCCGCCGGTATCGCGTCGGGGTCGCGATCGCGACCCTCATCGGGCTGATGCTCGCGGCGTGCGGGAGCACCTCATCGGCCGCCATACCGCGCACGTTCTACGGCATGGTTCCCGAAACCACCCTCACACAGCGTGACTTCACGCGCATGAAGGAAGCGGGCGTTGGGAGCCTGCGGTTTCAGATCTACTGGCCGTCGGTGAAGCCGGGGCTTCTAACGGGCTACAACTGGGGCCCGACCGACGCCACCGTCCTCGGCGCCGCCGAGCGCGGCATCAAGCTTCTGCCGTACCTCGACGGAACTCCGAGCTGGGCCAGTGGGCGCACCGGGCCCTATGCGTCGCGCTACGACCCGTTCGACAGCGTGGTCGGGGGGCTCGGGTGGAAGCTCTTCGTACAGGCGGCGGTCCACCGATATGAGCCGGGCGGAACCTTTTGGCAGGAGAACCCAGATGTCCATCCCGATCCGATCAGCACCTGGATGGTCTGGAACGAGCAGAACTCCTCGAACGCGTTCAGGCCGGCGGCGAGCGCAGGCCGGTACGAGCGACTGCTGGAGGAGACCAGCAAGGCGATCACCGCGGAGGACCCCGGAAGCAGGGTGGTCCTGGGCGGGATGTTCGGCACCCCGGGTGCCGGCGGAGCGACTGCCCACACCGCGTGGGGGTTCCTGCAGCAACTCTACGACCGCGGCGCGAAGCCGTACTTCGACGGGGTGGGACTTCACCCGTATTCGCCCGACCTGAAGGGGATCCGCTACCAGGTCCAGAAGATCAGGGCGACGATGAAGGCCAACGGCGACGACAGTCTGCCGCTCTACATCACCGAGCTCGGATGGGGCTCGGACCGAAAGCACGTCAAGCACATCCCGCTGGTGAAATCGCCGCAGGGCCAGGCGGAGCTGCTGACCTCGTCGTACCGGATGCTCAGCGCCAACCGACGGCGCTGGCACATCCGCGGCGTGTACTGGTTCGCCTGGCGGAACCCGCCGACGAGCTCGGCCTCCCCATGCACCTTCTGCCGCTCATCCGGCCTACTCACGCGGAAGGGCAGCGAAAAGCCGGCCTATTCGGCCTACGTGAACGTCACCCACTGAGCGCCGGCGCGCCCGGTGCCAGAATCAGCCGCCCGCCATCGCGGGCAGGATGACCACGGTGTCGGTGGCCGACGCCGGCGTGTCCAGGCCCTCGAGAACCCGAACGTCCTCATCGTTCAGGTAGACGTTGACGTAGCGGTTGAGCTCGCCGTCGTCGGAGAAGATCTGCTCGCGCGTCCCAGGGTGGGACTCGGCCAGGGACCTCAGGACCTCGCCGACGCTGGCCCCTTCGGCCTCGACGTCGCTGGCGCCGCCCGTGTGCGGGCGAAGAACCGGGGGGATCCGAACCTGGGGCACCCTTGGAATCTAACTAGAGCCCCGCGCAGAACGCGTCGTAGTCCGGGAACTTGCCGAGTGTCGGGAACTTCCGGCGCCTTCGGCCCGCAGATCGGGCACTCCCGTACCGCCGCGTGGCGGCGCATTCGCTGCAAGCGCCTTCGGCTGTGCAGCGCGAGCCGGCGAACCCTTGGGCTGGTGAACGGGGGATTGCGCCGCAGGGCCGACTTCAAGCGCACCCGATCCACGCCTCCAAGGCTACGCCATCAACGGCCGCTCCTCGCTCCAAAAACGGGCCTCACGTCCTCAGCGCAGCGTCTATCGTGTGCCCGGGGTGACGGGATTCGGCGACAACGAGCGGCTCAGGCCGGCATCTACCGGTAGATCCGCCGAGCCAAGCCAGCCCGCGTCAAGGCGACGCGGATTACTGCGGCGCCAGGTGGCCGAAGCCGACGGTGAGCGCGAGGGAACCGAGCGGCAGGAGTTGACGCGCTTTCGCGCGAAGCTCGAGAAGAGAGTCCGTGAGGACGCCGACCGCGCTCGCCGACGGGCGGAAGCCGGGCTTCGCTCCGAGGCCGAGAGGTTCGTCGACGAACGGCTGGCAACGCAGTTCGAGGACCGGCTCGTTGGCTTCAGCGAACGACTGGACGCCCTGATGGCCGCCAGACTGGACGAGGCCGGAAGGTCGCTTTCCGAGCGGGGTACCGCCGCAGCCGAGCAGTTCGAGAAACGCCTGGGAGCCGCCGCCGAGCGTGCGACCCGCTCGATCGTCACCGAGGCGACTGCAGCCATCAGCCGAAGCGTCGACGACACGCGCAGCCAGCTTCTCGACGAGCTGGAGGAGCTGATCGCCAAACGTGTCGAGGCCATGAGCGACGACTTGGACCAGCGCGCCGCGGAGGCCGACAGCGGGGTCGGATCCGAGCGCGGCGCGGGCGACCTGGCCGAGAGCCTCCAGCGGGCCGCCCGGCAAGCCGAAAAGGATCTGGCCGATCACGCCGTACGCCTCGCGGCCGAGGCCGAGAAGCTTCACCGACAACTCGAGGAAAGAATTCGCTCCCAGGCCTTGAAGCGGATGCGCAGCGAGATCGAGCGGATCAAAATGGAGGGTGAACGAGCGAAGCGCCCGCGGCGGTTTGCGCCCGAGACCATCATGGACGAAGCGGATTCCGCCGAGGCCGGTAACACGCGCGCGCTACCTGAAGGCGGTTAGTGCTTGGCGAATTGCGAGTAGGCCCAGTACGCGGGGTTGGGCTTGAGGTGCTTAATGGCGAGACCGGAGCCCGGGCAAAACCCGCGCCCGCCGGGCGCCCGTGTGCGGGCGAAGAACCGGGGGGATCCGAACCTGGGGCACCCTTGGAATCTAACTAGAGTCCCGCGCAGAACGCGTCGTAGTCCGGGAACTTGCCGAGCTCCGAGTCGGGAACTTCCGGCGCCTTCGGCCCGCAGATCGGGCACTCCGGGTCGCGCTTTACCTTCAGCTCGGTGAAGCGCGTGCCGAGCGCCTCGTAGAGCAACAGGCGGCCGGCGAGCGGCTCGCCGATGTCCGCGGCCAGCTTGATCACCTCGTTGGCCTGCAGCAGTCCCATCACACCTGCCATCACGCCCAGCACGCCGTTCGCCGAGCAACTCGGGGCCAGCTCGGGCGGCGGTGGCGTCGGATAGAGGCAGCGGTAGCACGGCCCCTCATAGGGGATGAAGGTCGAGATCTGCCCGTCGAAGGCGAGGATCGAGGCCGAGACCACCGGCTTGCGCAGCCGTACTGAGGCATCGTTCAGGAGGTAACGGGTGGGGAAGTTGTCGGCGCCGTCGACGAGGATGTCGTAGCCGGAGATGATGTCGATGATGTTCTCGGCGTTGAGCCGGGTGCGGTGCTCGACCACCTTGACGTCGGGGTTCAGCGATTCGATCGTCTGCCGAGCAGACTCGGTCTTTGGAGTCCCGACGCGATCGGTGGTGTGGATGACTTGGCGTTGGAGGTTCGACTCGTCCACGACGTCATCGTCGACGAGGCCGAGAGTCCCGATGCCCGCCGCCGCCAGGTAGAGCGCGCTGGGCGAGCCGAGGCCGCCGGCCCCGATCAGGAGAACCTTCGCGTTCAGAAGCTTGAGCTGGCCCTCGACCCCGACCTCGGGCAGAAGCGTGTGGCGCGAGTAGCGCAGGCGCTGGTCGGGCGTGAGCCCGGAATCCTCGGCCACGGGGAAGCCCGCAGCCTCCCAGGCCATGATCCCGCCCTCCATGTAGGCGACATCCTTGTAGCCGAGCTCACCGAGAACGGCGGCAGCGCGGGCCGAGCGATTGTCGGTACGGCAGTAGAGGAGCACGCGCTCGGAGCGGTCCGGCGCGACTTCGGCGATTCGCTCGGCGACGGTGAGCTCAGGAACCAAGGTCGCGCTCTCGAGGTGGGAGTCGTCCCACTCGTGCGCCTCACGCACGTCGACGAGCTTGACGCCGGAGTCGATCTCGTCACGCGCCTCGAAGACGTCGACGTTCTCGATGCGCGCTTTCGCCTGCTCGGTCCGCTCTGCCTTCGTGCCCGCTTCCACTCCAAAAGCTCCTAATCCGGATCAGCTTTTACTTCAAAAAGTATAGCGCAGTGCGCGCAGCTCCAAGTCCGCGTAGATAGGCCCGGCCGTGAACCCGTCCCGAGGGGAGCCGGGGCCCGGTGGCCCGGTCGGCGGGCCTTCGCAGCATGGATGCGAGAAGGGTGCGATGCAGGACGCGGAGCTGCCCGACGAACGGGCTGCCGGGTCCCGGCTCCCAACCCCAGGTGCTAGAGGGCCGGGCGCATCTGGCGCAGGCGCCGGACGCGCTCCTCGATGGGCGGATGCGTGGAGAAAAGGCTCGCGATCCCCTTGCCCGAGAACGGCTTGACGATGTAGAGGCACTCCATCGCCTGGTTGACCTGCATCGGCACGGCCTTCGCCCCCTCCTCGAGGCGCAGCAGCGCGCTCGCGAGAGACTCGGGGTTGCCGCAGATCTGGGCGCCGGTGGCGTCCGCCGAGTACTCGCGCTGGCGCGAGATCGCCAGCTGGATGAGGCTCGCCGAGATCGGCGCCAAAAGGACCAGGGCCAGGGAAGCCACCAGGCTGAGCGGCGACTCGTCCTCGCCGCCGAACCACATCAGCATGTACGCGATGTAGGTGATGGCGCCACCGATCGCGGAGGCGACCGACTGCGTGAGGATGTCGCGGTTGCGGATGTGCCCCAGCTCGTGGGAGATCACGCCGCGAAGCTCGTCTTCGGAGAGGAGCTTGGTGATGCCGCGCGTCACCGCAACCGCCGAGTGGTCGGGGTTGCGGCCGGTCGCGAAAGCGTTCGGCTGCTCGGAGGGGATGACGTAGAGGCGCGGCATCGGCAGGTCGGCGCGAGTCGTGAGCTCGCGAACCATCTGGTAGAGGCCAGGCGCCTCCTGCTCGGAGATCGGCTTGGCGCCGGAAGCGGCCAGCGCCATCTTGTCGCTGAACCAGTAGACGGCTAGGTTCATCAGGAGGGCGATGGCCAGGAAAGCGCCGGCTGCGCTGGGACCGCCGATGAGGGCGCCGATCAGGACCAGGAGGCCCGTTAGCGACGCCATCAGGATGGTCGTCCGCAGCGCGGCGGAGAAATTGGAGCGTCGGGTTGTCGTCATCTCGATGGCGGCTTTCTGATCCAGGGGACGCGCTCCCGGGCGGCGAGCGCTACGTGTCTACCTGAATTCTCGCAGAGGATGGACGTTTGGCCCATGGGGTCCAGCCCCTATTGGAGTGCGGGTTTGCCCCCAGGTCCCCGGCTCGCCCCTGCACAGCCCGATAATGGGTGCGTGCGGCGCACCACGCTTCTCACCCAGGTTCTGGTCGTCAACCTGATGCTGATCGTCGCGGCAGTGGTCGCGGCCAGCCTCGCCGCCAACCCCAACCTGAACCTAGGCCAGAAGCCGGAGGCGGCCCTGGTGCTGGGCCTGGCTGTCTCGCTGACCGTGCTCGTCAATGTGATGATGCTCCAGCGGCGCTTCCGGCCCCTCGAGCGGCTTGTGGACGAGATGGAGCGCGCCGACCTCTCCCGGCCCGGCGCGAACCTGCGCTCCCACGATCGCGAGACCGGCGGGCCCGAGGAGGTGCGCCGCCTCGACCACGCCTTCCGGATGATGCTCGAGCGGCTCGAAGCCGAGCGCCGGCGAAGCTCGAGCGCCGCCCTGGCCGCGCAGGAGCGCGAGCGAGCACGCGTGGCACGCGACCTCCACGACGAGGTCAACCAGTCGCTCACCGGGCTGCTTCTGCGCCTGGAGGCGCTGCGGGCAAAGGCGCCGCCGGAGGTGCTGCGCGACCTCGACGACACCAAGGCTCTCGCCAATCAGGCGATGGAGGAACTGCTCACGCTCTCGCGCCAGCTGCGTCCCACGGCGCTCGACGACCTCGGGCTCAAGGCCGCGCTCGCGGGCCTCGTCGAGGAGGTCGGGCGGCGAAGCGGGATCGAATCGGAGTTCGAAGCGAGCGGCGAGCTCGCGGACCTTGCGGCAGACATACAGCTGGTCGTCTACCGGGTGGCGCAGGAGGCGATCTCCAACGCGGTCCAGCACGCCGAGGCCGAGAACGTGCGCGTGCAGCTTCGCCGCGAGGCGGGCCGCGTGGAGCTGTCCGTGGGCGACGACGGCAGCGGATTTACCTTCGAGCGGGCAGCGCGCGGGCTTGGGATCGCCGGCATGCGCGAACGGGCGCTTCTGGTCGGCGGCGACCTGCGGGTCGAGTCCCGCCCCGACCTCGGCACACGGGTCCGCCTGAGCATCCCCTCGAGCACGCAGGCCGCCCCCGCTCCAGTATCTGCGCAGTGACGCCGATATGGCTTATATGGAGGCCGTCGCCGAGAGGGTTCAGACCATGCGGGTCCTGATCGCCGACGACCACGGCATCGTGCGCTCAGGCCTGCGCATGCTGCTCGAGGCGCAGCCCGACGTCGAGGTGATCGCCGAGGCCGCTGACGGCGCCGAGGCGCGCGACGCCGCGATCCGCGAGCGCCCAGACATCGCGATCCTCGACGTGAAGATGCCGAAGCTCACCGGTCTTCAGGCGACGCGCGAGATCAAGGAGCAGGCGCCCGAGGTCGCCGTCCTCATCCTCTCCATGTACGACGACGAGCGCTACCTCTTCGAGGCGCTGAAGGCCGGCGCCTCCGGTTATGTACTGAAGTCGCAGGCCGATTCGGAGCTCGTCGACGCCCTGCACGCGGTCGAGCGCGGCGAGCCGTTCCTGACTCCCGAGGCGCAGCGCGCCCTGATCAAGGACGTGCTCGGCCAGGGCTCCGTCCGCGACGAGGAGCTGACCCCGCGCGAGCAGGAGGTCGTAAAGCTCGTCGCCGAGGCGCACACGAACAAGCAGATCGCCGAGATCCTCCACCTCGCCGAGAAGACGGTGGAGAACCACCGCTCCAACGCGATGCGAAAGCTCGGCATGCGCGACCGGGTCGAGCTCGTCCGCTACGCGATCAGACGCGGACTGATCGAGCCGTAGGCGCTAACCGGCCAAAACCGACCCAGCCGCTAGGATTTGGGTCGATGCTCTTTTCGACGAAGGCGGAATACGGGGTGCGGCTCATGGTCGAGCTCGGCCGCCGCGCCGGCGACGGCGCCGAAATCGCGGCGCCCGTGGCCCTGAGCGCGGTCGCCGAGGCGGAGATGCTGCCCCTGGCGTACCTGGAGCACCTGGTCGCAAAGCTCCGCGAGGCCGAGCTTGTCGCGAGTGTGCGCGGCGCCCACGGCGGCTACCGGCTCGCTCGCCCCGCCAAAGAGATCACGATGCTCGAGGTGGTGCAGGCCCTCGAGGGACCGATCGCGCCGATGGACTGCTTTCATGCCGACCGCGAAGGGCGAGTCCTGTGCTCGCACGAGGCGGATGCCGGCGCGTGCTCGACGAAGCTCCTTTGGACCCGCGTCCACGGCGGGGTGACCGGGGCCCTCTCCGGCACGACTCTGGCCGAGCTGGTCGCCTTCGCCGGCGACCGTGACGCCCCACTCGCCCCGATCGTCGCCTGAACCCAAAGCGAAACGGAGACCCATGCCAGAACTGAAGATCAACGACCTTCACGTGAGCGTCGAGGGCAAGGACATCCTCAAGGGACTCGACCTCACGGTGCCCGCCGGCGAGGTCCATGCGCTCATGGGCCCGAACGGCTCGGGCAAGTCCACCCTCGCGAACGCGATCATGGGTCACCCCGCGTTCGAGATCACCTCCGGCTCGATCGAGTTCGACGGCGAGGACATCACCGAGGCCGCTACCGAGGACCGCGCCAAGGCGGGGCTCTTCATGGCCTTCCAGTATCCGGTGGCGATCCCCGGCGTCACCGTCGCCAAGTACCTGCGGATGGCGTTGAACGCCCAGCGGGAGGCGCGCGGCGAACCCGAGATCAAGCTCAAAGACTTCCGCAGGATCACCGAGGAGGCGATGGAGCTCGCCGAGATCCCCCGCGCGTTTTCCAGCCGCTACCTCAACGACGGCTTCTCTGGCGGCGAGAAGAAGCGCATGGAAATTCTGCAGCTCGCGATGCTGCGCCCGAAGATGGCCGTGCTGGACGAGACCGACTCAGGCCTCGACATCGACGCGCTGCGCGTCGTCGCCGACGGGGTCAACCGTTTCTCCGGTCCCGACATGGGCGTGCTGATCATCACCCATTACCAGCGGATCCTCCACTACGTGAAGCCCGACTTCGTGAACGTGATGTACGAGGGCCGCATCGTCAAGCAGGGCGGGCCCGAGTTGGTGACGATGCTCGAGGAGAAGGGCTACGGGTGGATCGGGGAGGAAGTGGAGGCTGAAGCAGCCGCATGACCGTTGAGACCTATCCGCTCGAACGGGTGCGCGAGGCGTTCCCGGCGCTTGCGCGGGAGGTCCATGGCCAGCCGGTCGCCTATCTCGATTCCGGTGCCAGCGCCCAGCGGGTGCTGGCCTCGATCCAGGCGGTCGACCGCTACGAGCGCCGACACCATGCCAACGTCCACCGCGGCTCGCACACCCTCTCGGCCGAGGCGACCGCGGCCTTCGAGGGCGCGAGGGCCACTGTTGCCGACCACCTGGGGGCGACTGATCGCCGCGAGGTGATCTTCGTTCGCAACGCCACCGAGGCGATCAACCTGGTCGCCCGCAGCTGGGGCGACGCCAACGTCGGCGCCGGCGACCGCATCGTGCTCACGGAGATGGAGCACCACTCCAACATCGTCCCGTGGCAACAGCTCGCCGACCGCGCGGAAGCCTCGATCGACTGGGTCGCGGTGACCCCCGATGGGCAGCTCGACATGGACGGCCTGCGGGCGCACCTCGAGCTTGGGCCAAAGCTCGTCGCCGTCGCCCACGTCTCCAACGTGCTCGGCACCCTCAACCCCGTGGCCGAGATCGCGGCGCTCGCCCACGAGGCGGGGGCGATCCTCGTCGTTGATGGCGCACAGGCCGCTCCCAAGCTCGCCGTCGACGTGCCCGAGCTGGGAGCCGACTTCTACGCGCTGACGGGGCACAAGCTTTACGGCCCGACCGGGATCGGGGCGCTCTGGGGACGGTTGGAGCTCTTGCGCGAGATGCAGCCGTTCCTGGGCGGCGGCTCGATGATCCGCAAGGTGATGAAGACCGGGACGACCTACGCCGACCCACCGGCGCGCTTCGAGGCCGGGACTCCGGCGATCGCCCAGGCGATCGGCATGGCCTCGGCAATCCGCTGGCTTGATGGCATCGGAATGGACACGGTTACAGCGCACGAGCGCGACATCGCCGGCTACGCGATCGAGCGCCTCACCGAGGTGCCGGGCCTCGAGATCTTCGGCCCCGCCGCCGGGCCCGACCGCCTGGGACCGGTCTCGTTCGAGCTCGAGGGCGTGCACGCCCACGATGTCTCGGAGATCCTCGACCGCCACGGCGTGGCGGTACGGGCCGGCCACCACTGCGCCCAGCCCTTGATGGACCGGCTCGGCGTTGCGGCCACCGCGCGCGCGAGCTTCGGCGTCTACACGACCCGGGGCGAGATCGACCGCCTCGTCGAGGGGCTCGAGGACGCGCGGCGCGTCTTCGAAGTCTGACCCTCCGGGCGGCAAATGCCCCCCCGCTACGGTTTGACGAGTGGACGACCTCTACCGCGAGCAGATCCTCGAGCACTACAAGCGCCCGCACAACTTCGGGGCGCCGCAGGCGTTCGACATGGAGTTCGAGGACACCAACCCGTTCTGCGGCGACGAACAACACATCTGGCTGCGCCTGGGCGAGGACGGCCGGGTCACCGAGGCTCGTTTCGAGGGCAAGGGCTGCGCGATCTCCACGGCGGCGACCTCGATGCTCACCGACGAGCTCGAGGGCATGACCCCCGAGGAGGTCCTGCGCCTGCCAAAGGAGTTCGTCCTCGACCTGCTCGGCATCGACATCTCCGCGACGCGCATGAAGTGCGCGCTTCTCGGCCTCAAGATCGTGAAGTCGGCCAGCCTCGGCGAGCTCGCCGAGTGGGAGGACGAGGGGGAAGTCGGCGACCCGGCGGCAGAGATCGCCCGCGACGGGCTTTAGTCGGCTCCTGTTGACGATTCGGGGATACTCGGCAGGTGAGCGCCGTGCAGGCTGAGCTGATCCGCCGCGGCTACGAGGCGTGGAATTCAGGGAACCGGGATTTCGTCCTCGGGCACTTTTCCCCTGACGTCGAGTGGGTGACGCCCCGCGACGACCCCGACCGCCCTGCGGCCGGCGCCGCCGGCTCGGTAAAATCCGAGTCCGCAAGTAGGAATACATGACCACCGATACGAGCGAGAACACAGTCGACGTCTGCCCGATCGCCGAGCTCGGCGAAGGCGAGACGCGCATCGTCGAGATCGACGGGCGCAAGGTCGGCGTCTTTCATTGCGCCGGCGGCGAGCTCTTCGCGATCGAGGATCGCTGCTCGCACGACGACGGGCCCCTCGCCGAAGGGGAGTTCGACGCGGTCGCCTGTACTGTGGAATGCCCGCGGCACGGATCGCTCTTCGACCTGCGATCGGGTCGCCCGCGGACCCTCCCCGCGTATCAGCCGGTCGAGACTTTTGAGGTCCTCGTCGAGGACGGAACCGTGAAACTGGAGAGCTGAGCATGGCCACCAAAGACATCACCGTCGCCCCCTCCGGCAAGCAGCTCACCGACTCGGAGAACGCGCTGCGCGGCATCAACTCCGACTACAAGGAGAAGTTCGGCTTCCACGACCCCGAGACCGGCTACGCCTACAAGGCACCCAAGGGGCTCTCGCGCGAGCTGGTCGAGTCGATCTCCGAGTACAAGGGCGAGCCGCAGTGGATGCGCGACTTCCGGCTGAAGGCGCTCGAGCACTACGAGTCCCGCCCGATGCCGATGTGGGGGGCCAACCTCGCACAGATCGATTTCGACGACATCCACTACTTCGTCCGCGCCTCTGAGCGCCCGGAGCGCAGCTGGGACGACGTCCCCGACGACATCAAGAACACCTTCGATCGCCTCGGCATCCCCGAGGCCGAGCGCAAGTTCCTCTCCGGCGTCGGCGCCCAGTACGAGAGCGAGTCGGTCTATCACCAGATCGCCGAGGACCTGGAGAAGCAGGGCGTGATCTTCATGGACATGGACACCGCGCTGCGCGAGCACGAGGACATCGTTCGCGAGTACTGGGCCACCGTGATCCCGCCGAACGACAACAAGCTCGCGGCGCTGAACTCCGCCGTCTGGTCGGGCGGCTCGTTCGTCTACGTCCCGAAGGGCGTGAAGGTGGACATGCCGCTACAGGCCTACTTCCGGATCAACACCGAGAACATGGGTCAGTTCGAGCGCACGCTGATCATCGCGGAAGATAGTGCGGATGTGCACTATATCGAGGGGTGCACGGCGCCTGTGTACTCGACGGATTCCCTCCATTCCGCCGTCGTCGAGATCGTGGTCAAGGACAATGCCAGCGTCCGCTACACGACGGTCCAAAACTGGTCGACCAACGTCTACAACCTCGTCACCAAGCGCGCCGTTGCCTACGAGAACGCGCGGATGAGCTGGGTCGACGCCAACCTCGGCTCGAAGATCACGATGAAGTTCCCCTCGATCTACCTGCTCGGCGAGGGCGCCCACGGCGAGATCCTCTCGATCGCCTTCGCCGGCAAGGGCCAGCACCAGGACGCCGGCGGCAAGATCATCCACGGCGCCCCGAAGACCACGTCCTCGGTGTTCTCCAAGTCGATCTCCAAGGACGGCGGCCGCGGGTCGTTTCGCGGGCTGCTGGAGGTCGGCAAGGGCGCGACCGAGGCACGCTCGAAGGTCGTCTGCGACGCGCTGCTGCTCGACGAGCATTCGCGCTCGGACACCTATCCGACGATCCGCATCGACGAGAGCGACGCCAACGTCGGCCACGAGGCCTCGGTTTCGAAGGTCGGCGAGGAACAGCTCTTCTATCTCCAGGCGCACGGAATCGACGAGGAGGAGGCCTCGAAGATGATCGTCAACGGCTTCATCGAGCCGATCACCAAGGAGCTGCCGATGGAGTACGCGGTCGAGATGAACCGCCTCATCGAGCTCCAGATGGAAGGAAGCATTGGCTAGCGCCAACGAGCCAAGCTGGCTTTCGGAGAGGCGCCGCAAGGGCGCCTCTTTGACGAGCGAGCTCGAGCTGCCGAACCAGAAGACGAAGGGCTGGGAGTTCACGGATCTGGCCGGCCTGGAGATCGATGGCTTCGAGCCCGCACCCGCGACGGTCGAGGGGCTCACGAGCGACGGGGACCCAGGGGTTGCGGTGGTCGGCTCGCTCGCGACCGCCGCCGCGAACCTGGGCGACGTGGTCGAGGGCGCGCTCGGCTCCGTCGTCTCACCCGAGGACCCGTTCGTGGCCCGCAACGAAGCAGCTTGGGACGACGGCCTGCTCGTCTACGTCCCCCGCGGGGAGCGCCTCGCCCAGCCGGCGCGCATCGAGATCGGCGGCGGCGATGGGGCCACGAGCTGGCGCACGCTGATCGTGCTCGAGGAGGGCGCCGAGGCCGAAGTCTGGGAGCGCTATTCGTCGACCAACGGCGGTTCGGGCTTGCTGAACGGCGTCGTCGAGATCGTCGTCGGCCCGGGGGCGACTCTCCGCTACGTCTGCGAGCAGGAGCTTTCGGAGCGCAGCTGGATCTTCTCCACCCAGCGCGCCGAGCTGGCTCGCGACGCCTCGCTCGAATGGATCGCCCTCGGCTTCGGGTCGGCCCGCGGCAAGGTCCGCATGGAGACGAAGCTCGCCGGCCGGGGCTGCTCGGCGCGCGTCACCGGCGCCTACGTAGGCCACAACCGCCAGCACCTCGACTTCGACACGACTCAGGAGCACGCCGCCGAGCACACCTTCTCCGACCTCGCCTTCCGCGGCGTGCTGACTGATCGCGCGACCGCTGTGTGGCGCGGGATGATCCGCGTCGATCCCGGCGCCCAGCAGACCGATGCCTTCCAGGAGAGCCGCAACCTGCTCCTCTCCTCGCGCGCTCACGCCGACGCGATCCCCGGGTTGGAGATCGAGGCCGACGACGTTCGCTGCACGCACGCCGCTGCCGTCGCACAGATCGACCCCGAGCAGCTCTACTACCTGCGTAGCCGGGGCCTCCCCCGGCCTGCCGCCGAGCGGCTCGTGATCGAGGGCTTCCTGGCCGAGCTGGTCGAGCGCGCCCCCGAAGGCGCGCGCCGCGAGGCGTTCGCCGATGCGCTCGAACGGCGGCTCGCCGCGGTCCTGAACTAGCCCGGCGCCTCGGATCCGGCGTAACCCACCGCCCGGGCGCAGTTGGCCGCGAAGAGCGCCGTCATGATCACCGCGCTGGCCACGCACCACTGGCAGATCGCGTCGATCACGAACAGCTCCAGGTAGGTCAGATAGAGACTGAAGCCGAAGCCAACCAGCGCCGCGACGAAGCCCGCGAACCGTCCTGCATCGCCGGGGGTCAGGGAGGCGGCCAGCAGCACGACGTAGCCGGCGATCCCGATGGCGGCGACGTTGGCCCCGAGCAGGTGCGAGTACTTGCTGTCGACCACCGTCTGGCAGTCGTGGCTGCCCGCGAGGCAGACGGGCGATCCGCCGCCGGCGTCAGCGATCGTGATGTAGCTCGCCACGCCGATCCCGATCACCGCCAGGACGGCCGAGACCCGGCGCAGGACGGCCTCGTCCGCAACCCGGCCGCTCGGGCTCATGCAGGGTCGTTTTCGCCCGAGCGTTCTTCCCCGGGGTGCTCGCGGCGCTGGCGGATCGTCTCCTTGATGGTCGAGTACAGGACGATGACCATCGGCAGTGCGTAGAG
>JBBRYM010000023.1:0-36363 GCA_038237625.1 Solirubrobacterales bacterium
CGGGGGGGCCGCGCGCCCCGGCCCGGTCCGGTGTGATTCCGCGTGGCTTTGGCTACGGGACGCTGATTGTCGGGCTGACGAGCGGCAGGCATGCGCCCTTCGCGTTGACCGTCGCGTAGAACTTGCCACGAGCCCGGCCGGAGTTGCCGGTGCTCCAGCTGCCGTCGGTCTCGGTCGTGTCGGTGTAAAGCACGCGGCCCTTGGAGCTGTGGACCTGGACCGTCCGATTCGACAGGCACCTGGCCCTGGAGCTCTTGATGGCGCCGTCGAAGCCGTCGCCGTTGTAGTGGATCGAGAGCTTGTCGTGCGAGCTGTGGGCTGAGGCAACGCCCGTGGCGCCAACTGCGAGGCTGAGGGCGGCGACTGAGGCGACGAGGACGTTGCGGGTCTTGGTGAACATTGGTTTCTCCTTTGGATGGGGTGGACCTGGACTGGGACCATCCTGCCTTCGAAACGACCTCCCAACCAGGGGCCCAAGGGGTGAACGTCCTCACCCCCGCCTCGTGCTCAAGCCAGTGGCGAGGACGCCCGATAAGGCGGGTAATTGCGTTTGACGTCGACGCTGCGCTTCGTTACGTGGTCGAGCGCGAAGGCTCGGACCTCCACGTCAAGGTGCCCCGGCGCCCACGGTGCGCGTTCACGGCCAGCTGCAGCCCATCGAAGGCGCTGAGACGCTCACCGCGAGGACACCGATGCCGCGCGCGAGCACGTGTTGCACGACGCGGCTCTACTCGAGGAGTTCGCCAAGGTCGGCGAGGCGACTTCTCCTATGAGATCCCGGGGCTCGCTCGCTTCCGCGTCAACGCCTTCAAGCAGCGCGGCAGCGTCTCGATCGCGTTTCGGGTGATCCCCTTCCAGGTCCGCTCCGTCGCCGACCTGGGCCTGCCGACGGTGATCCGTCACCCTCGAGGACCCGATCGAGTACCTGCACCGCGACAGCCTCTCGATCATCAACCAGCGCGAGATCGGCCACGACACAAAGAGCTTCGCCCGGGCAATGCGCCGGGTCCTGCGCCAGGACCCTGACGTGATCCTGATCGGCGAAATGCGCGTGGTCGCGGGATCGATCTCGGTGGAGACCGCGATGGAGGTCGCGTCGAGCCCGCATGACTTCAAGCTCATGCTCGATGCCCAGGGCCAGCGGGCCAGCGGGATCGAGCAGGTCGCGGGCGGCCTTCCCGAGCCTGAAGACTCACTTCAGTTCGTAAAGCATTAGCTATAGTTTCAGGGGCAGCCGGGGGAGCGTGCAGCCTCTTTCACGCCGCCGGCAGGCCCAAAGACCATGGCCGAATCACCCTGTCCAGTCGGTTGTTGCGCGGAGATCATCTCCGGCAAATGGACGCTGCTACTCATCCGCGACCTCGCCGACGGTCCATGCCGCTTCTGCGAGCTCGAGCGGTCGCTCCACGGGATCAGCCCGCGGACCCTATCGCTGCGCCTGCGGGCGCTCGAAGAGCAGGGCATCGTCGCCCGCCGCACTTATCCCGAGGTCCCGCCCAGGGTCGAGTACGAGCTGACCGACAAGGGCGTCGCCCTCGTCCCGCTCATCGAGGACATGCGCGCCTACGGCAACCGCTGGCTCGTGGCCGACACTCGCCAGACCGTCGCGGCTTAGCGGTCTCCGCCGAAGTCGCCTCAGGGCGACCCGGAGATAGGCAGTGAGGGAGGCGGTTTCGGCGCTTCGGGCGAGGTTGTGCGTTTGCGGTGGCTATAGCAACCATAAGTGGACAACCATAATCCGGAAGGCCTTTCGGCCAGGCGACGCCCCCTTGCTCCCTCATTGATTCCTGAGCCCTAGGCACTCGGCGAGGTTGCAAGCGAACTTGCAGCGCAGGAACGGTTCGTGCGTGGGCGAAGCCCTCCGTCATGCACGACTTGGTGGTTCGCGAGGCGATGACGGCTATGGCCCAGGATGCGGCCAAGAGGTTCTACGAGCTGATTGCGGAGGGGAACGAGATCCCTTACGTGGTCCACGAGCCCGGCGACGGCTCCCCGCTTTGCGAGTACGAGCCGCAGACGGCACGCTTCGTGCGCGACCATGCCCCAGCCCTGCGTGAGCTCGACTCCTTCGGCGCGGCGTGCGCAGCCCTCGAGATTGCGAACCTCGCGGGCCCATACCTAGATGCGGCGGGAATCGCCGTCCCCGAGGATCGCCGCCAGCGCTCAGAGCTGGCGAGCGTCGTATTCCTCGCCCGCCTGTGGCAGGACTCGACCGACTTCTCGCTTGACGCCCCCCGGCTGCAAGACACGATCGCCGAGCTCGAGACCGGCGGAGAGCCCGCGGCCGACGAGATCGAGGTGGTGGTCCAGCTTCGCGGCCTGCAAATGCCGATCGAGCGACTCGAGCTGGCCACGGCCACCGTCGTTCGCTCCGACACGGTGGAGATCCCGCCTGAAGCCCGTGCCTCGGAGGGAGCTGGAGCGGCCGGCTGGCAGCCAACCTTCGTGGCGGTCGCGAGGATCAGTGAGGACGCTGAGGGCGAGGAGGCGCCCGACGCCGGCGCCCGCGCTGTGGGTGCGTTTCGCGCGCTCGTCACCACCTTTCGCCTGTTCAAGCCCGGCGGCGTCGGCCTTGGGCCCCATGCCTGGGCACGCGGGGCCAACGATCGCTGGCGGCGGATCGCCACAGGCGAGGGCCGGCCGCGCCCCGGGGGCTACGTGCTCGCCGAGGAGGAGCTCTCGGACCTGGTCGCACTGTCTCGCGCGCTGGCCAGCCGTGCGACGCCGTTCGGTAGGCCTGCCACCAACCGCCCAGGCTTTGCCGGCGCCCTCGCCCGCTCGATTTCTCGCTACGAGATCGGCCTGGAGCGGGCGGCTGCCCTGGAAGCCCTGAGCGACTACCTGCTCTCGCTTCGCTTCGTGCTCGAGGGCGGAGGGCCCGCAGACCTCGGCTTGTCCATGCGCGTCGCCGCGCTGTGCGCGGAGCCGGACGAGCGCAACGCGACCAAGAGCGTGATCGATCGCGCCTTGGCGCTCGAGCGTGAGCTCTGGACTGGGGAACCGGCGGCAAGCGGGGAGGCCCCTGCCACCGTGACCGCTCAGGTCGAGGAGCTTGCGCGCGCGATCCTGAAGGACGCCGCCTGCGGCCATCTGGGCACCGATCTGCGGGCAACCGCCGACGAGATCCTGCTTGCCGACGGCTTGCGCATCGGCGAGGGCGATGCCGCCCAGCGCGGCGAGACCGCCGAGTGGAACGGCGAGGTCGCCGATCTCGAAGCGGGCGTTGAGTCGGCGGCTGGGAACGAGGCTGTGCCGACCGACGAAGAGCGGGTTTACGAGGACGGCCCCGACGACGAGCCCATCTTCGAGGAGGCCGAGCCGTTCGAGGCGCAGGCCGACCCCGGGTGGGGGCATGACTTGAGCATGGAGGGATGGTCCGACGAGGCGGCGCGGGATGAGCGGGCGGATGAGCCCACCCTCGCGGAAGAGCTCGAGCAGGTGAGCCGCGGGGGACGGCGAATCATGGTCCACGAGCACTTCGTCCCCGAAGCCGGCCCCGAGTTCGAGTCCGAGCCCGACGATCAGGAGGAGACCGTGATCCCGATCCACGCAAGCGAAACAGCACGCCGCGTCATCCGCGAGCGCCCCGTGTCGGTCCTCGCCGGCGGCCAGGACGCGACTCCGGTTGACGAGCTGATCGAGATGCATCGCTCCGAGCAACGCGACGTCTCCGACCGCGTGGCATTCCTCTTCCCCCGCCCCGAGACGTGCCAGTGGGAGATCCGCGAGGTCGGTTATGACCGCACGCAGCGTGCGGAGGTGCATTGAGGGCCCTTAGGTCCGAAAGCAGCACGTAAGGACGGCGAAGCCGTCCGCAAGTGATTGGGACAGCACCACACCTTTTGAGTTAGAAGACTTCCTCCTCCGATCACCCATCAAGAGCGGGTCAGGCCGCCGGCGCAGTCCGGCGGCCTTGGCCTTTCTGGGCTACGGGCGCAGCTCGCTCAGCTTGGCCTGAAGCTCGGAGGCGGACAGGGTTTGCGGCCCCTGTCCAGGCTGAGTCAGCACGAACGACGGTGTCGTGCTGAGGCCGAAGTGGCCGAACTGATCGCGGGACTTCGTCAGCGCATCCGCGACGGCCGTTGATCTCTGCTCCGTGACCGCAAGCCGGGCGTCGAGGCCCGGGGTGTTTACGAACAGGGTCTGGACGAAATCGGACGTCACGTAGCCCGAGTTCTCGTCGTCTTGGTTTCGATAGAAGAGATCGGCGAACTGCCACAGGCGATCCTGGCGAGCAGCCGCCAGCGCTGCGAGGGCAGCGTCGTCGGATTGCGGGCCGATGATTGTCTGGGGCTCGAAGCGGAGCGCCAGCTTTCCCGGCTTGACGTACCTCTCGACGATCGAGGGCAGCTCGTCGAGCGTGAACGAGCGGCAAAAGGGGCACTGCAGGTCGGCGAACTCCAGGAGCGTGGCCTGCGCGCGCGGATCGCCCAGAGTCAGCCCGTGCTGCGGGATGCCGTCGAACAGCCTCACCACGGCGGCTCGGTCTTCGTCGAGGTGCTGGAGGGAGCTCGAGCCGGACTGGCTCACCACGATCGTCACGACGACGAGGATTGCCGCGAACACGGTCACGGCGCCGAGCTGCCAGAGGCGCTGGCGGCGGACCTGGGTCAACGCTCGGCGGCGAGCGCGACGCGCTCCTCGGCGCCCGAGGCAAACAGGTAGCGGTTGATCTCCATCAGGCCCGCCAGGTCATGGACGTCCTCGTCGAGGTAGGGCACCTGGATCACGCAGCTTGTCTGCATCTCGGCGGCCAGGCGCACGACGTTGCGCCTGTCGCGCTTTGCCAGCGCCTGAAAGTCGCTGTGGTTACTGGCCACTTTCGCCGCCAGGTCGGGCCCCAGCGCCTCCGTCAGCCCCTCCTCGACATCGGTGTCGTTCTCGTCCTGCGCTGCTGCGACGTCGTAGTGGACCTTGTTGACGATCACGCCGCCGAAAGGCATCTCGGCGGCCTCCAGCTTCTGGTGAAAGTAGACAGCCTCGGAGATCGGCTCCCCCTGCGGGCCACAGACCACCAGGAAGCTCGTCTCGTCGGCGGCGAGCAGCTCGTTCACCTTCGTCGCACGTTCGCGAAAGCCGCCGACCATTCCCTGGAATGCCTGAAAGAACTCTGCAAGGTCCTCCAGCAGGTCCACGCCGGTGATCTTTCGAAGGACCGAGAAAGCCATCGACGTCCCGCCTCCGATGATCTTGGTGGCGAAGCCGGTGGGCCGCAGGAACACCTGAAGCGCACGGCCCTCGATGAATTGCATGAGGCGCTTGGGGGCGTCGAGAAAGTCGAGTGCGTTTCGGCTTGGCGGAGTGTCGAGGACAAGCAGGTCGTAGCGGTCGTCCGACCAGATCTCGTAGAGCTTCTCCATCGCCATGTACTCCTGCGAGCCCGCGAGGGCCGCAGAGAGCTGTTGGTAGATCCGGTTCTCGAGGATGCGATCGCGAGTCTCGGGATCGGGTGCGTGTTCGCGAACCACCTCGTCGAAGGTCGCCTTGGCGTCGAGCATCATCGCCCACAGCTCGCCGCCGCCTGCGTCCACGCCGGCTTCCTCGAAGAGCTCGGGAGCGACCTGCCGCTCGGTATTTCCAAGCTCCGGAAGACCAAGAGAGTCGGCGAGGCGCTTGGCCGGGTCGATCGTGAGCACCGCCACCTTCTTGCCGCGGGCGGCCATGCCGGCCGCGATCGCGGCCGACGTGGTGGTCTTGCCGACCCCGCCTGAGCCGGCGCAGATCACCACTCGCTTTCCCTCGAGCAGGCTGGCGACGCTGGTGCTCAAGCTGCGATCCCGGAGGCCAGCGTGCGAACCGCTTCCGCTCCGAGCTCGGGCTCGAAGAGGAACGGAAGGGTTGTCACGGGCGCATTCGTCATCTCCTCGAGCCGCTCGAGCTGCTCGCCCTGGCAGTTCGCGCGCCGGTGCTCTCGCAGCGCATCGAGGGCGGCTGCGCGCTCAGGCCCGTCGAGGTTGTCGGCCGCACTTTCGAGCGTGTCGGCCTCGTCCGAGCTGAAGCGCTCGGGGTAGAGCGCGTTCATGAAAATTCGATCGACCGATGCCCCAACCTTGCCGGTGATCTCGCCCTCGAGCATCGCGGTCTCGTTCACGGGCATCTCCTCCGGGAGCGCCACGATCGCCACGCCGGTGCGCTTGGAGTCTGTGATGAAGGCGTCGAGCGCCTCGGCTTGGCTGGCGATCGGGCCCACCCGCGCCACATTGGCGAAGGTGCGCGGTGTCTGCAAAAAGCCCACTCCGTGCCCGGTGGCGGGGGCGTCGACGACCACGATGTCGTAGCGGGTGCTCCCCCTCACCTTGCGGTTGGGCTGGGCCAGCTCCCAGATCTTGCCGATGGTCACGAGCTCGCGCAAGCCCGGAGTTGCGGCGGCGAGGTAGTTGAAGATGCGCGAGCGAAACAGCAGGTCGCGCATCGCCTTGACCTTCAGCTGCAGCAGCACGTACTCGCGCATCGCCTCGTCAGGATCGATCGAGATCCCCCAGAGGTTGTTGTCGAGCTTGACCTCGTGGAACCCCACCTTGTTGCGGTGAAACACGCGCGATAGGCCCTCCTGAGAGGCGACCTCGCACACGATCGCTCGCTTGCCGGCATCGGCCGCGGCCATGCCGAGCGCGAGCGCGATGGTGGACTTGCCCACGCCGCCCTTGCCCGTTACGAACACGAGTCGCTTGTCGAGGAGATCCTTCACTTTGCTGATTCTCGCAGTCGCGCGGTCCGTCGACTCTCGTTGCAGTTGAAGGAATGCTGCGCGCTCGTGCGAATAACCGCGATCAAATGGGTCTTTTCAATCGTGGATCGCGAAGCCATGACGACGCGACGGCCTACCCGCCGCCCCCTGTCGTCGAAACCTCGGCAGTCGAGGAGACGCCGCCGACTCCCGAGCCGGAGGCGGCCGTAACGCCCGCCGAGCCCGAGCCCGAGCGCACGCCCGAGCCCGAGCCCGAGCCCGAGCCCGAAGCCCTGAAGCCACCTGAACCCGAGGCAGCCGAGCCGGTCGTCACCCGCCCGACCGCGCCGACGCCCCCGCCGGTCAACCAGATTGAGCCCGCCGACGAGGACGCGCTGCGGATCAGCGTCTCGGAGGCGCTTGCACCCATGCGTGAACCGGCCCGCCCGCGGGTCGGGGATCCGGTCGCGGCCGCCGCCCAGCCGCCCGAGCGCCGGGCAAAGATCATCTCCTTCGCGAATCAGAAGGGTGGCGTCGCCAAGACGACGTCGACTCTGAATCTCGCCGTCGCCTTCAAGGAGTCGGGTCACGACGTACTCGTCGTCGACCTCGACCCGCAGGGCAACTTGACCATGAGCCAGGGAATCGACCCCGACAAGGTCGAGCGCTCGATGTACGACGTGCTGGTGCATCACATCCCGATCAAGGACGTGATCCTCGAACGGGAGATCGACGTCGCAGTCTCGTCAATCGACCTCGCCGGCGCCGAGATCGCCATGAGCGCGCAAATCGGCCGCGAGCGCTCGCTGGAGAAGGCTTTCAAGGCGATCGAGGACGACTATGACTTCATCTGCATCGACACTCCGCCGAGCCTCGGCCTGCTGACCGTCAATGCGTTGACGGCATCGGACAAGGTGATCGTGCCGGTCCAGTGCGAATACCTGTCGATGCGCGGACTCGTTCAGCTTCAGAACACCCTCGAGATGATCCGCGAGAACCTGAACCCGCGGGTTGTCATCGAGGGAATCCTGCCGACCATGCTCGACTCGCGGACGGTCCACGCCAAGGAGGCGGTGGAGATCCTCGAGGAGAACTTCGGAGAGCTCGTGTTCAAGTCGCGGATCCGGAAGGCGATCAAGTTCGCCGAGGCGCCCGTTCGCGGGGCCAGCGTGCTGAAGTACGATCCTAAGAGCAACGCAGCCAACTACTACCGTGAGCTGGCGCAGGAGGTTCTGACTCACAATGGCGCGTAACAAACGGGCCAGCATGCGCGAGGGCCCCCTCGCCGATCTCTTCCGCTCGACATCTTCTGACGAGCAGCCCACACAGGCGCAGCCGAGCGTCCCCCCGGCTGAGCCGCAGCGCGAGGATGAAACTCGCGTCATGCCCTCCGAGGGGTCCGAAGCATCGGAGCCGCGCCCTGAGGACGCGCCGTTCGATCTGGAGGTCGACGAGCCGGCCGAGGAGCGAAGCCACGAGCCGGAGCCCGAGCCAGTACGTGCCTACCGCACCGAGGCGCCTGGAGTCGAGCGCGCGGTCCCCGAGCCCAAGGACCGGCTCAGCCGCATCTTCGCCGACGAGCCGCTTGACCCCGAACCAGCCTTTTACGGCCGCGATGAGCCCCGGGCGATGGACTCGCCCTCGGGCCCCCCGGTGCCCCACGAGCCGATGATCCGGGTTGTCGGCGTCGGTGGCGCCGGGGTCAACGCCGTCAACCGCATGGTCGAGGCCGGGATCCCCGGCGTCGAGTTCATGGCGATCAACACCGACCTTCAGTCGCTGCAGCAGTCCAGTGCCGACGTGACCGTTCACCTCGGCAGTGGCGTCGCCCGCGGTTTGGGCGCGGGCTCGGATCCAGAGCTCGGCTACCGGGCTGCCTTCGAGGAGCAGGACAAGATCAAGCGCCTGCTGAAGGGCTCGGACATGGTCTTCGTCACCGCGGGTGTGGGCGGCGGCACCGGCACGGGAGCCGCGCCCGTGATCGCCCGGCTCGCACGCGACGTGGGCGCCCTAAGCGTGGGCATCGTCACCAAGCCCTTCCGCTTCGAGGGAACCCGGCGCGCGCAGCAGGCCGAGCGAGGCATCGAGGCGCTGAGCCAGGAGGTCGACACGCTCATCGTCGTCCCGAACGAGCGCCTGCTCTCGGTGCTCGCGCGAACGACCTCGATGGTCGAGGCCTTCCAGGTCGCCGACGACGTCCTGCGACAGGGCGTGCAGGGCATCTCGGAGCTCATCACCCTTCCGGGTCTCATCAATCTGGACTTCGCCGACGTCCGCACGACCATGCGCGACGCCGGCCCGGCCCTTCTCGGGATCGGCATGGGAACGGGCGAGGCTCGCGCTGTCTCGGCAGCGGAGCGGGCGATCGCCTCGCCCCTCCTCGAGACATCGGTCGACGGCGCGCGCTCGATCCTGCTTTCGATCACCGGCGGCAATGACCTCAGCCTGCTGGAGGTCTCCGACGCCGCCAAGGTGATCCACGAGGCCGCTCACCCCGAGGCGAACATCATCTTCGGCGCCAACATCGACCCGTCGCTGGCCGACCAGGTCTGGGTCACTGTGATCGCCACTCGCTTCGACGGCCGCGGACGGCGCGCCGACGGCAATGGCGGCAAGCAGCGCCGGGTTCCCGGGACCGCCGAGGTCTCCGTCCGCCGCCCGGCCGACCGCCGCGCAGGCACCGCAAAGGACTTCGAGTCCAAGCCGCGGGATCTCAACGTCGAAGTCCCGGAATTCCTGCCGAATTAGCGCCCTCCGCCGGGCCTAGGATCTGCCCGTGGCCACCGGGGCAGTAGCAGCCGGACACCCGCTGACCGCCGAGGCGGGCGCTCGCGTGCTGCGTGAGGGCGGCAACGCGGTTGACGCGGCGGTCGCCTCGGTCCTGACCTCGTTCGTCGTCGAGAGCGGCCTCACGGGTCTCGGCGCGGGGGGCTTCATGCTCGTCCACACGCCTGCAGAGGACGTGCTCTTGGATTTCTTCGTCGAGGTTCCCGGGCGCGGCGGGGTGGAGCGCAGCTCGGAGCTGGTGCCCGTGGTCGTCCACTTCGGCGATGCGACCCAGGTTTTCAACATCGGCGCGGCATCGTGCGGGGTCCCCGGGAACCCCAAGGGCCTCGAGGCAGCCCTGCGCCGCTTCGGGTCGGTTCCGATGTCGGAGCTCGCAGGGCCACCTGCTCGCGTGGCTCGCGAGGGCGTGGTCATCAACGCCCAGCAGGCCTACATGCATGAGCTGCTGAAGGGGGTGTTCGGCGAGTACCCGGAGTCTCGGGAGATCTACGAGCCCCATGGGCACCCACTCAGGGAGGGCGACGTCCTGCGCTTTCCGGAGCTGGGCGATGCCCTCGAGCGGTTTGGAGCCGAGGGCGCCGAGCCGTTTCACAACGGCGAGATCGCTGCGAAGGTTTCGGCTTGGGTCCTCGAGCGCGGCGGAACCCTGACCGCAGCCGACATGGCCGCATACGAAGCCGTCGACCGCGTGCCGGTGCGCGCCAAGCTGGCGGGCCGGCAGATCCTCACCAACCCGCCCCCGTCGGCCGGGGGCATCCTGATCGCGTTCTCGCTGGCCGTGCTCGAACGGGCGGGCCGCACGGACGCCGAGGCGATCGTCCTGGCGATGGAAGAGGCGCAGTCCCTGCGTACCGCAACCTTCAACCGCGGCCTTCATGGCCCCGGTCTTCGCGACGCCGTTCTCGATGAGGCGCTCGTGGCGGCAGCAGCTACACGGGTGGCTACCGGCGAGCGAGTCGGCCAGGTCGGAACGGATGGCTCCGCGGACCACATCGGATCGACCACCCACATCTCGGCTCTGGACGCGCACGGCTGCTGCGCAAGCGTCACCTGCTCGAACGGGACCGGCTCGGGCGTGATCGTTCCGGGCACCGGGGTGCACGTCAACAACATGCTGGGCGAGGAGGACCTGAACCCTCTTGGATTCCACGAATTCGCACCGGGCCTGCGGCTGCCATCGATGATGTCCCCGACGGTTGTGCTTCGCGATGGGGAGGTGGAGATGGTGCTCGGCAGCGGCGGTTCCAACCGGATCCGCTCGGCGATTCTGCAGGCCATCGTCAAGCTCGTCGTTGACGACGAGTGGGCCGAGGACGCGGTGGAAGATCCCCGGGTACATTTCGAGGGCGGTGCCGTTCAGGCCGAGCCGGGTGTGGACGAGGAGGTTCTGCGAAGCCTCGAGGCGAGGGCGTACGAGGTGGTCCGCTGGCGCAAGCCGGATATGTTCTTCGGCGGTGTCCACGCCGTTGCACGCGACCCGGAGAGCGGCGCGATCGGCGGAGCCGGGGATCCGCGGCGTGGCGGCGCGGTAGCACTGGCCTGAGCCCGCGCACTCGCTCTCCCAGGCAGAATCAGCCCGATGCCAACCGACTTCGAAGCCGAGGGGCTTCTGGACGGCCTCGACGGCCAAGCCCGGGAAGGACGTCTAGAGCTGCTGCGAGAGCTCGAGGGAGGCGGCGTGCCCGTGGACGAGCTGCGGGAGGCCGTCGAGGAGGACCGGCTGGCCCTGCTGCCGGTGGAGCGGTTCATCGAGGGCACCGGCAGGCGGTACACGCTCGAGGAGGTGGCCGAGAAGTCCGGCGTTGACCCCGACTTCCTGCTGCGCCTGCGTGCGGCGCTGGGGGTGGCGCCGCCGGACCCCGGTGCTCGCTACGCCACGGATGCCGACCTCGACGCGGCAAAGCGGATGCGGGCTTTGCTGGACGCCGGCCTCCCCGAGGACGGGATCGTCGAAAACTCACGCGTAATGGGGCTCGCGATGGCCCAGGTCGCGGCGACGAACAACGCTCTCGTCGGCGAATCGATGCTCCATGCCGGCGACACGGAGCTCGAGGCCGCGCACCGCTATGTGGCCGCCGCCGAGGCCCTGGCGCCGATGATCGGACCAGCGGTCGAGTACAGCCTGCGCCTTCACCTGCGCGAGCAGCTGCGCCAGGCTGCGGTCAACGCCGCGGCGCTGAGCTCGGGGACTATCGCCGGCGCGCAGACGATGACGGCCTGCTTCGCCGACCTCGTCGATTTCACCCGCCTGGGTCAGACGCTCGACTTCGAGCAGCTCGGAAGCCTGACCTCGCGACTTGGCGAGATGGCCCGTGACTGCGCCCGTCCGCCGGTGCGACTCGTAAAGCTCATCGGCGACGCAGCGATGCTCGTCTCCCAGGACAACGACGCCCTGCTCGAGGCTGCTCTCAGCCTTCTGGAGGCGGCGGAGAGTGAGGGGGATGGCTTCCCGACGTTGCGCGCCGGACTGGCACGTGGAGACGTCGTCGGCCGCGGCGGCGACTTCTACGGGCACACCGTCAACCTCGCGAGCCGGATCTGTGACTTCGCGTATCCGGCGTCGGTGCTGTGCGACGAGACCACCGACGAAGCTGCGGAGGGCGACTTCGATTTCTCCTTTGCGGGCGCCCGCCGGCTGAAGGGCGTCGAGGGGCCTGTGAAGCTCTTCCGGGTCCGCCGTGCCGAAGCGTCCGCGTAACGCTTCGGCGCGTAGTTTCACTTAGCTGAAGTTGATGCTCGCTGGCGAGCATGGCTCAGCCAATCGATGGTCCTACTCATTCTCTTCGCGCTGATCGCGGGCGCCGGCACGGCGCTGTCGCCCTGCGTGCTCCCCGTGCTCCCGGCGATCCTGTCCGCCGGCGTCACGGGCGGGCGGCGACGGCCGCTGGGAATCGTGACGGGGCTCGCGCTCTCATTCACCTTCGCCACGGTCGCCCTCGTGTACGTGATCGATGCTCTGGGGCTGCCCGACGACATCACGCGCAAGATCGCCATTGGGGTCCTGGCCGCCTTCGGCCTCAGCCTTCTGATCCCCCCGGTGGGCGACCGAGTCGAGGCCTGGATCTCGCGCGTCGTCCCCGCCCCCTCAGCGGGCGAGCGGGAGGGCTTTGGTGGCGGCCTGCTGGTCGGGGCGAGCCTGGGCTTCGTCTATGCCCCGTGCGCGGGCCCAATCCTCGCCGGTGTGATCACCGTGTCCGCCTCGCAGACCTTCACCTTCGGCCGCCTTGCGGTGGCGCTGGCGTACTCCGTCGGATCGGCCGTCGTTCTGTACCTGCTGATGCTCGGAGGGCGGCGGATCTCCGAGGCCCTGCGGGCCTATCGCGGGCGCGTTCAGGTCGCGATGGGCGCGGTGATGATCGCCGTGGCCATCGTGATGGCGACCAACCTGGACGTGCGCTTCGAGAGCTCGATCGCTGGGAGCCTGCCGTCGGCGCTGATCGACCCGGCGAATCGGATCGAGCAGAGCTCGGCGATCGCTGACAACCTGGCGAGCGTGCGTGGCGGGGGAAGCTCTAGTCACGAAACCGGTGCGACGCAGGCGGCGGCGGGCACGAAGCTGCCCGACAAGGGCCCGGCGCCGGAGTTCACCGGCAACCAGATGTGGTTCAACACGCCCGGCGAGCGGCCGCTGACGCTGGCCGGCCTGCGCGGGCAAGTCGTCCTCGTTGACTTCTGGACCTACACCTGTATCAACTGCATCCGGACTCTGCCCTACCTGGAGGGCTGGTATCGCAAGTACCACCGGGACGGGTTCGACATCGTCGGCGTCCACAGCCCCGAGTTCCCGTTCGAGAAGGAGGCCGGAAACGTCCAGCGGGCCATCGACCAGTTCGGCATCAGCTATCCCGTCGCCCAGGACAACGAACTGGCCACCTGGAATGCGTACAGCAACCAGTACTGGCCGGCGGACTACCTGATCGACTCGCAAGGGGACATCCGCCTCGTCCACTTCGGCGAGGGCGGGTATGCGGAGACCGAGACCGCGATTCGCGGCCTTCTCGCTGAGGCCGGCCATCCGCCCGGTGGAGGGATGGTCAACGTCCGGGCGCAGAAGGCATCGCGGGGGCTCGCGACCCCGGAGACTTATCTGGGCGCTGCACGGGCGCAGGGTTTCGTGACGCAGCCGCGGCCCGGGCTGCAGACGTATCCCGCGGTGTCGCCGGCGAGCCTCGGGCCCAACCAGCTCGCGTACGGCGGGCAATGGCGGGTGGGTCTGGAGGACGCCATGGCGGGGAAGGGCGCCACGTTGTCGCTGCACTTCCGGGCGCGCCGGGTGTTCCTCGTGGCGGGGTCGCCGGGGGGAACGCGGCCGCTTTCGGTGTCCCTCGACGGGCGGCCGATATCAGCGTCGGAAAGCGGTGAGGATGTGAGCGGGGGTGTTGCTCACGTCGGTGAGCAGCGGCTCTATCGGTTGGTTGACCTCCCGCAGGCCGAGGCGCATGTGTTGACCCTGCAATTCGCGCCGGGCATCACGGGCTACAGCTTCACCTTCGGCTAGCCCCACGCCGCCGAACGTCCCGGAGTCCCGCCCTGAAGCGGGTATGCGGGACGTTCGGGCCTTTAGGCGGGGCGGGTGGCGCTCAGGACCAGGTTGTAGAAGAGGCCGGGCGGGAGGCGTGGCTCCAAGACCGCCGCGTCCACCCTCTTGAGAGCCAGGCAGCTCCGGTAGGCGAAGAGCTTCCAGCGCAGCGGCAACTCGTCGGGGTCGGCGGTGGACTCGAGCGAGCGCATCAGCCAGCCGTAGGCGTTGGAAACCAGCTCCTCGCCCCGAAGGTGAAGATCGGCGAAACCGGCGCCCTCAAGCAGCGCGCGAAGTTCGCCTGGATCGAAGGCGTGGACGTCGACCTCGCTCTCGAACTGGTGGCCGTCGCTGGAGGCTTTGGGCTCATCCCGGCGCCCGGGGACGCGAAGAAGGCGCCTCCAGACCGGTGCGATCACGACTCCGGCGCGCTTCGGAATCGCGGCGAGGCGGTCGCCGTTACGCGAGGGCTCGCCACAGAACGCAAGCCTTCCCCCCGGGCGCAGGACACGATGCATCTCGGCGAAGGCCCGTGCGAGGTTGGGGATGTGATGGAGGATGGCGTGGCCGCAGACCAGGTTGAAGGACTCGTCGGGAAAGGGGAGCCGCTCGGCCTCGGCGCGAACGGTTGTCACGTCGAGGCCGACGCGCGAGGCCGAGGCCTGTAGCGAGTCGAGCATGCCCTGGGAGATGTCGGTCGCGGTAGCGCGCTCGACGGCCCCGAGCTGGAGCAGGTTGAGGCTGAAGTAGCCGGTCCCCGCGCCGATCTCCAGGGAGTCGCCGAATGGCTCGCTGGGGAGGGTGCCGAGGGCCTTTTGAAGCTTCGAGCGGACCTGCGACTGGCCGATCTCGCCGAGGTCGATTCCCCACTTGAGGTCGTACTCGGCCGCCGCGACGTCGTGATAGCGGACGTTTGCCTCCTTGATGTTTTCGGGGGAGGCCGTTGCGGCAGCGGGGCTCACAAGGCCCGGCAGCGTAGCCTGTGCCGCCGCGATGACCGAAGCGCACACCCAGACGGGCCAGCCGCCAGGGGTGCCGCCGCTGGAGCTGACCGGCGAGCGGACTCTTCCCGACGTCCCCGACGAGAACTACTGGTACCGGCGCCATCTGGCGGTCTACGAGTGGATAGCCGCGCGAGTGAAGGGCCTGCGGGTCTTCGATCTCGCTTGCGGGGAGGGGTACGGTGCGAACGTTCTCGCCGCAAGCGCCGCCAACGTGGTCGGCATCGACGCCAACCCAGAGGCTCATGAGCACGCACGGCTGCGCTATACGCGCCCGAACCTCACGTTCGAGCGCAGCCTGGTGGAGGAATTTCGCGGACCGTGTGACGCGGTGGTATTCCTGCAGACCATCGAGCACATCCACGATCCGGATGCGCTGTGCGCGCAGCTGGCGGCAGCGGCGCCGGTCGCCTACATCTCTACGCCCAACCGGCTGACGCTGGCCCCCCCGGGCGCCGAGAAGTCCGACAACCCGTGGCATCTGCGCGAGTACACGCTCAACGAGTACCGCGAGCTCCTGGAGCCGAGGTTTTCTTCGGTGGAGTTGTTCGGCCTTCAGCATGCGCGAAAGCTCCGCGCCCACGAGCTCGCGCTGCGGGCGGGCTGGGATCGCGTTCATCCCCCGCTTCGCCTGACAGAGCCCTTCTACTCCCGCTTCGTCCCGGCGATCGACTCCAGGGACTTCCGACTGAGCGACCGCAATCTCGAATCTGCGCTCGACTTCCTGGCTGTCTGCCGTGCGTGACGCCGGGGGCGAACCCGGCGCCGTTGGCGACCTGGCGATCGTCCTTCATTCGCACATGCCCTACGTCGAGGGCTTTGGGACCTATCCCTTCGGCGAGGAGTGGCTGTTCGACGCGATCGTGCGCGCCTATCTCCCCGTTTTGGAGTCCGCAAGCGCGATCACGGTGAGCGTCACGCCGGTGCTTGCCGACCAGCTCGAGGCTGAGGGCGTGGCCGAGCGGTTCACCCGCTTCGTCTCCGAGTACCGGGTCGCCAGCTGCGAAGCCGACGCGGGGCAGATGGCGGAAGTCGAGGGCGATTCGGCCTACGGGCCGGCATGTGAGTCAGAGGCGGCCCGATACAGGCGCTCGCTGGAGCGCCTCGGCGAGTTGGGAGGCGATCTGCTCGAGATCTTCGCCGCCCCGGCGCGCGAGGGCCGAGTCGAGTTGATTCCGTCGGCCGCGACCCATGCGGTTCTCCCGCTCGTCGCGACGATGGCGGGCCGGCGCCTTCAGATCGACGCGGGCGTGCGCTCGCACCGACGGCGCTTCGGCGAGCCCAGAGGATTCTGGTTCCCCGAATGCGCCTACGAGCCGGGTCTCGAATATCTCCTGAGCGAGCGGGGCCTCGAGTGGTTTGTCACCGACCAGAGCGCCCACGAAGCGCCGGCAGCGTCGCTGGCGCCACTGCTCGCCTCCCCCGACGTGACGGCTTTCCCGATTGACTGGGAAGCGGTTTGCTGGCTGTGGTCGCTGGAGGGATACCCATCCGACCCGGCCCACCGCGACTTCCATCGTCAATCGCTTCGAGGCGCAAGGCCATGGTCGATCGACGGGAGCCCCTACGACCCTGAGGCGGCGCGGACGGCCGCTCGCCGGCGGGCCGGCGAGTTCCTCGACGCTGCCGCCGAGCGCCTGGAGCGGTTCGGCGCGGAGCGTGGGCGACGTGGGCTGCTCGTTTTCGCGATCGACACGGAGCTCCTCGGCCACTGGTGGTGGGAGGGCCCGGATTGGCTCGAGGCGGTCCTCGCCGGCGCGGGCGCGCACGGCATCACGCCGGTCACCCTGTCCGAGGCCCTTCGTCGCCACGAGCCCGACGAACGGCCGCTGCACGCGTCTACGTGGGGCGAGGGCAAGGACCTGCGGACGTGGGAAAGCCGCGTTGTTGCCGACCTCGCGCTTGCGGTGCGCCGCTTGGAACTGCGACTGCTGCGAGCGGTCGGGACCGGCCTCGACGGGACCGCGGCCGAGCTCGCGGCGCGCGAGCTCCTGGCGACCCAGGCGAGCGACTGGACCTTTCTCGACGGCCGTCGCCAGGCCGGCGACTATGCGTTCCAGCGGGCCACGGACCACGCGAGCGCCATGCTCGAGGCCATACACTCCGCGCCGCCAGCCGACGGGAGGCTGCGAAACCTGGCGCCGGATCTCTCCATCGCGCCGCTCCGCGAATCGTGACGGGGATGGTGGTGAGGGGGCTTTTGCCCCGAAAGCAGCAGGCGCCGGCAAAGAGATCGTGAAGTTGCTCATCCTCAGCTGGGAGTACCCGCCGCTCATCGAGGGCGGACTTGCGCGTCACGTACGCAAGCTCTCCGAGGGCCTCGTCGCGCGCGACGTCGAGGTCCACGTCCTCACTCGCGGCGGGGAGGAGTCGCCCTCCGAAGAGGCGACGTCCGGAGTGCACATCCACCGCGTGCTCGAGCCGAAGCGCCCCACCGACCTCGGCGAATTCGTGGCCTGGGTCGAGCGGATGAACTCCGACATGCTCGCCCGTGGAGTTGAGCTCGGCGACCGCTACGACTTCGACATCGTCCACGGGCACGACTGGCTCGTCGCGATGGCAGGAGACCACCTCGCGCGCCGCTTCGGCGCGCCCCTCGTGACGACGATCCACGCGACCGAGTACGGCCGCCACCAGGGCTGGGTGGAGGATCACCCCCAGTCGTACATCCACGGCGTCGAGCGGTGGATCACCAACCGCGCTGATCAGGTGATCGTCTGCTCGTTTTACATGCGCGAGCAGGTCGCCGAGATCTTTGGGGTGCCCGACGACCGCATTTCGGTCATCTGGAACGGCATCGACCCCGATGACCTGCAGCCCCACCCCGGGCCGGAGCTGGAACGCCTGCGCGCTCAGTTCGCCAAGCCCGGTGAGAGGCTGGTGCTGCTGATCGGGCGCCTCGTCTACGAGAAGGGCTTCCAGCTTGCACTCGAGGCGATGCCCAGGGTGATCCAGCGCCACCCGGGCACCCGCTTTCTGGTCGCCGGCTCGGGCACGCACGAGCAGGAGCTCCGCCGCCAGGCGATGGATCTCGACCTCATGGGCCATGGGACGTTCCTCGGGTGGATGGGCGACGACGTCCTGCACTCGCTTTACCGGATCGCTGACGTCTGTGTGGTGCCTTCGATATACGAACCCTTCGGCCTCGTCGCCCTGGAAGCGATGGCGTCGGGCTGTCCGTGCATCGTCGCCGACACAGGTGGCCTCCGCGAGGTCGTTCCCCACGAGGAGGCGGGGCTCCGGTTCACCGCGCGGGATCCCGACTCCCTCGTCGAGACGGTCGAACGGGTCTTCAGCGACGACAGGCTGCGCGAGAGCCTCATCGCGGACGCAGCCGAGCACGTGCTGCGCTTCGATTGGGCCGACGTCGCCGAGCGCACCGTCGAGATCTACGACGAGCTCGTTCCCGGCGGCGCGCCGCGCGCGGCGCGTTAGACGCGCTCGGCCTCCCCGGGTTCGAGCACGCCCTCGCCCACCGGCTCGACCGGATTCGGCCAGCGCAGCGTCGTCGGGACCTCGCGCATGCGCAGGATCCGCGGCGGGGCGCCGGCGACCACGGCGTTGGCGGGAATGCTGCGCGTGACCACGGTGCTCGTCCCGACGATCGAGTTGTCGCCGACCCGCACCCCCCGCAGGATGCAGGCGCCGTAGCCGACCCATACGTTCGAGCCGACCTCGACGTCGCGCTTGTAGATGCCCTGGACACGAATCGGCCGCTCCACTTCGACGACACCGTGGTCGAAGTCGATGAACATTGCGCGGTCGGCGATCACGCACTGTTCGCCGATCCGAACCCGCTGGTAGGCGGAGATCGTGCATTCCTGGCCCATGACGGTCTTCGCTCCGATCTCCACCACGCCCTCATGGCAGCGGATCTTGGTGCCGTCGCCGATCCACGCGAAGCGGCCGAACCGCAGCTTTCCGCGCTTCGCGATCTGCAGTTGGAGGCCGCGGCCGAAGAACACGGGGCCATCGGTCTCCCAGCGCCAGCCGGCCAGCGTGAAAAAGCGACGCCACAGATAGCGCCAGAGAAGGCGCGCGTACTTCGCGTTCAGCATGCCGTTGCGGCGGAGAAATCGCACGGTTTCGGTCACGACTGACGGAACTCTAGACTCAGCTCCCCGATGGCAGAGACAGCCCAGACCGAGGAAAAGAGCCTTGCCGACCGCCTGCTTGCGGGTGAGGGCCGCGCCCTCGCCCGCGCCATCACCCTGGTGGAGAACCGCGACCCAGGTGGAGATGCGCTTGTGGCCGAGGTTTTCCCCAGCACCGGACGGGCGCGAATCGTGGGGCTCACTGGCCCCCCGGGGGTGGGGAAGAGCACTCTGATCGGGTCGCTCACGCGTGAGCTTCGCGCGCGCGACCGGCAGGTCGGCGTCCTGTCGATCGACCCGTCGAGCCCGTTCACCCAGGGGGCGGTTCTCGGCGACCGGATCCGCCTTAGCGACCATTTCCTCGACCCGGGCGTGTTCATCCGCTCGATGGCGACCCGGGGAGCCCTCGGCGGCCTCGCCGAGGCGGCCCTTCAGGCGGCGCTCCTGATGGACGCGTCCGGCAAGGACGACGTGTTGCTCGAGACCGTGGGGGTGGGGCAGGCGGAGGTCGACGTGGTCGATCATGCCGACACGATCGTCCTGGCGTTGATGCCCGGCTCGGGGGATTCGATCCAGGCGCTGAAAGCGGGCGTGATGGAGATTCCGGACGTGATCGTGGTCAACAAGTGCGAGCACCCGCTGGCCGACACCATGGTGCGCGAGATTCGCTCGGTGCTCGCAATCGGTCCGCAGCGAAACTGGAAGGTGCCGGTGATCCGTACCGAGGCGGCGAAGGGCACGGGGGTCGTCGAGCTTCTCGACGCGATCGAGTCCCACCGCGAGCACATTGAGTCAGAGGGGTTGCTCGCGGAACGCCGCGCGCGCAACCTGCGCGCCGAGGTGCTGGGAATTGCAGCGGCCCGCCTGCGCCGTCGTCTCGGCGAGCGGGCCGAGGCGGATCCCACCTGGAACGAGCTGTTGGAACGCGTGGTGCGGCGTGAGATCGACCCGTCGAGCGCAGCGCGGCGGCTATTGGAGGGTGAGGCTGATGTCTGAGGCGAAGGTTGGCGCCCACGATTGGGCCGGCAAGCAGCTCGACGACCTCGCCGGCGCGGCGGTTGGGAGGATCGATGGAGTGCTGGTCGACAGCCAGACCGGCTCAGTCGAGTGGGTGGTCGTTCGCGTTGCCAGATTCGGCGGCAGGACGGTCGTTCCGGCTCGCGACGCCGTGGCTGCGGTCGACAGCGTCTGGGCCCCCTTCGACGCCGGAGCGATCCGCTCGGCACCGAAGGCAAAGGGCGACCTCACCCAGGCGGCCGAGATGGAGCTTCTCCGGCATTACGGCATCGGTGGCCCGGCCGGCCGGGCCGCGGAGCTCGCCGAGCGCGCTCCCGACGAGACGACCGCCCGCTCGAGCTAGCAGCCCAGCTGGCGCGCGATGACCATCTGCTGCACCTCGTCGGTGCCCTCGCCGATGGTGAGGATCTTGGCGTCGCGGTAGAAGCGGCACACCGGGTATTCCTCGATGTAGCCGTAACCACCATGGATCTGAACCGCCTCCTCCGCGGCGCGAACCGCAAGGCGCCCTGACTTGAGCTTGGCCTGCGCCGCGGTGAGGGTGAATGGCTCGCCCCGGTCCTTTTCGATCGCGGCGCGGTAGAGCAGAAGACGGGCGGCCTCGATCTCGGTCGACAGGTCGGCGATCTTCGCCTGGATCGCCTGAAAGCGGGAAATCGGCTGGCCGAAGGCCTTGCGTTCCTTCGCGTACGCGAGCGCCTCGTCGAGAGCTCCCTGCGCCAGGCCAACCCCCATTGCCGCGACGCCGATCCGCCCTCCGTCGAGGATCTGTAGGAACTGCTTGAAGCCGTCGCCGCGACGACCGAGAAGATTCGACTCGGACACGCGGCAGCCATCGAACGAGAGGGGCCTGGTGTCCGAGGCGTTCCAGCCCATCTTCCGGTAGGGCTCGCCGACCTCATAGCCGGGGGTGCCGTTGGGCACGATGATGTTGGAGATCTCGCGGCTCCCGTTCTCGCCTCCGGTGACGGCGGTGATGGTCACGCAGGCCGAGATGTCGGTTCCCGAGTTCGTGATGAACTGCTTGGCGCCGTCGATCACCCACTCGCCGTCGTCGAGCCGAGCCCGGGTGCGCGTGTTCCCCGCGTCGGAGCCGGCCTCGGGCTCGGTGAGGCCGAAGGCGGCGAGCCGCTCCCCCGTGCACAGGGACGGGAGCCATTCGGCCTTCTGGTCCTCCGTTCCCCAGAGGTAGATGGGCATGGTTCCGAGCGACGTGTGCGCCGCCACGGTGATGCCGACCGACGAGTCGATTCGCGCCAGCTCCTCGATCGCAAGGGCGTAGGCGAGGTTGTCGGCGCCTCCGCCCCCGTACTCCTCGGGGAAGGGGATCCCCATGAGGCCGAGCTTGCCGAGCTTGGCGACGATCTCATAGGGGAACGAGTGGGTGCGATCGAGCTCCTCGGCGACAGGCCGCACCTCCTCGCGGGCGAAGTCGCGGACGGTGTCGCGCAGCAGCCGCTGCTCGTCGGAGAGGTCGAAGTTCACGGGCGCGCGATCTTACGGACCAGGCGAACCGGCGGTTCCCGGACCGCCTCTACGATGGTCCGATGGCACGGGAGGAAACCTCGCCGGACGTAGCCGAGATCGTCAGGCCCAAGCGGGGCCGGCGCGGCAAGCAGGCCGAAGCGACGGAAGTGCGACTGGGTCGCCGCCGCTCCGACGGTGTCGCGCCAAGCCTCTTTATCTGGGTGGAGCGCGGGGTGGAGCGTCGACCGCGGGTTGCTGCTTCGATCCACGGGACGGTGGTCTTCCGCTTCAGCGAGGATCTTTCGCCGCTACGAATTCGCTTCGGTCGTGGGCTGATCGAGGTCTCCGACGGCGACATGGAATCGCCCGACCTGGCGGTGTCAGGACGCCTTCCCGACATCGTCCACCTGGCGACCGCGCCGAATCTCCTGGGGATCCCGAACCCCGTCAAGATTGACGGCATCGGAGCGATTCTGCGCCTGTCGCGCGGACGGGTCGCCATCGAGGGCGACCGCGGCCTGGCTCTGAAGCTGATCAGGCTCCTGGCGATCTAACGGCCGCGCCGGCGCGCCGGACCGGCGTTTCGCAACAAGGTTGAACACTTAAGGTGGCTATAGCGACATCAGCCGTACAAAGTCCCCGCGCCGCTCAGACGCGCTCTGGGCGCGAACGGGAGTTGAAAGGGCAATGAAAGGGCCGCCCTTGGCCCCATGCACCAACTTCCGCAAGTCGCGCCAGCGGCCTGGGGTCCCCTACGCCGCGAGCTCGCGCGCCAGATCGACGATCAGCCGCACGCCTACTCCGGTCGCGCCGTTGCCCACGTACTCGCGACCGACGTCCCAGGCCGTCCCGGCGATGTCGAGGTGCGCCCACGGGACGTCATCCACGAACTCCTCGAGGAACGAGGCCGCGTAGATCGTGCCCGCCCGGCGCTTGGTTGCTGCGTTGGTGAGATCTGCGACCTTGCCGCGCGTGAGCTCCTTGTACTCGGGGTGGAGGGGCAGCCTCCACGCGAGCTCGCCGGTTCGCTCGCCGGCCGCGGACACCGCCGCCGCCCAGGCGTCGTCGTTGGCGATCAGCGCCGAGTAGGTCGATCCGAGGGCCACGACCACGGAGCCGGTGAGGGTCGCGAGGTCGAGCAATCGGGCGGCGCCCATCTCGCGCACGCAGTACGTGAGGGCGTCGGCAAGGATCAGCCTGCCCTCGGCGTCTGTGTTGTTTACCTCGACGGTCTTGCCGTTCAGCTGCGTGATGATGTCGCCCGGGCGCATCGAGTTCGCGTCGAGCATGTTCTCCGTGGCCGGGACTACTGCGGCGATGTCGAGTGGTAGGCCGAGCTCGATGATCGCCGCGAACGCCTCCAGGACCGCCGCCGCCCCCGACATGTCCATCTTCATCTCGTGCATTCCGGCGGCCGGCTTGATTGAGATCCCGCCGGCGTCGAAGGTCACGCCCTTGCCCACGAGCCCAAAGGTCTCGCTGCCCCCGCCGGAGTACCGCAGCGCGATCAGGCGAGGCTCGGCGCCCGCGCCGGAAGCGACTGCCGCGAGCCCACCCATGCCGCGCTCGACGATCTCCTCGCGGCCGAGGATCGTGACCTCGACATTGTCTGCGCCGGCCGCGATCTCGCGGGCCCGTTCGGCCAGCGACTCCGGCTTCAGGACGTTCGCCGGCAGGTTCTGAAGCTCGCGTGCTCGGTTGGTGGCCTCCGCGGCGACACGGGCTGCCGCGACGTCTGCGCCAAATTCGCCGGCACCACCTCCGGTGAGCGTGAGCTGCTGAACCCCGGAGGGATCGGGGGGGTCGTCGTCGTCCGCCGCTCGATAACGGTCAAAGCGGTACGAAGCCAGGATGGTGCCCTCGACGAGGGCGGCCGCGAGCCGCGACCGCTCCTCGCCCGCCGGCACCTCCCAGGCGAGGTGCTTCGCGTCGTACTGGGAGCCCGCGCGCACGCCGACGGCGGCGGCCACGCGCAGCCGTTCGGCGTCGAGCTCCGCCCGCTTGCCGAGCCCGATGACGGCCCAGCGCGAGTCGGCGTCCGGCCGCAGCACCGAAACCCTTTTGAACCCCGCCTTGACGTCCCCTGCGCCAGGCGCTTCGGCGAGTGAATCCGGCAGGACCTCCCCCTCGCACAGGCCGACGATGCGGACGTCTGCATCGAGGTCGGCAAGGGCCTTTTCAGTCACGTCGACCTGCACGGGGGGCCACCTTATCTATCGTTTGTGGTCCGTCCTAACCCCCTTCGCCCACGAAAGGACCCGATGCCAAGCTCAGTGATCCTCGGTACCGCGCGCACACCGTTCGGGAAGATGGGCGGCGCCCTCGCCTCGCTCGACGCCATCAAGCTCGGTGGCACGGCGATCACCGCAGCGCTCGAGCGCTCCTCGGTCGAGCCTGAGCAGGTCGAGCAGGTTGTGTTCGGCCAGGTCCTCCAGGCGGGGCAGGGTCAGATCCCCTCGCGCCAGGCCCAGATCGAGGCAGGGATCCCGAAGGAGGTCCCATCGGAGACCATCAACAAGGTCTGCGCATCGGGAATGCGCGCGATTGGCGTCTCCGACCTCGGCGTGCGCGCCGGCGAGCTCCACGTGGGGGTCGCGGGGGGCATGGAGTCGATGTCAGGCGCCCCATACCTGCTTCCAGACGCGCGATTCGGCTTCCGGATGGGCGACGTCACCGCGATCGACGCGATGACCCACGACGGCCTCACCAATCCGTTCACGGGTAAGCAGATGATCAACGAGGCCAGCACGGTCTCCAACGAGCTCGAGATCACCCGCCCCGACATGGACCGCTTCGCCGCACGCTCGCACCAGCTCGCCGCCAAGGCAACCGACGAGGGGCTTCTGGCCGAAGAGATCGTTCCCGTGACGGTCAAGGTGAAGAAAGAGGAGCGCGAGGTCGCCGCCGACGAGGCGATCCGCCCCGACACGAGCATCGAAACGCTCGCCAAGCTCCCCGCCATCGGTGGCGATGACGCGACGCACACGGCGGGCAACGCTCCCGGCGTCAACGACGGCAGCGCCGCGGTCGTCGTCGCCTCCGAGGAATGGGCCGAGGCCAACGGTCGCGAGCCCCTCGCGAAGATTCTCGCCTACGGCGCCATCGCCGACGACTTCCCCTACCTCGCCAGAACTCCCGCGAAAGCCGCCAAGCTCGCCCTCGAGAAGATCGGCAAGGAGCCGGGTGATGTTGATCTCTGGGAGATCAACGAGGCCTTCGCCTCGGTCGCGCTCAACTCGATGCACATGCTGGGGATCGACGAGGACAAGGTCAATGTCAACGGTGGCGCGATCGCCCTCGGCCATCCGATCGGGGCTTCCGGAGCCCGCATCGTCGGCGCGCTCATCCACGAGCTTCGCCGCCGCGGCGGCGGCCTCGGCTGCGCGGCCATCTGCTCCGGCGGCGGCCAGGGCGACGCCATCCTGCTGGAGGTCTCCGCGTAACGCGGAGCCTGAAGCCGGCGCCTGACGTGAGCCGGGCCGCGGCCTTCTTCGATCTCGACAGGACCCTCATGGCGGGGTCATCCGGGCAGCCATACGCCCGGGCCGCTCACCGGGCGGGCTGGCTCAGCCGGCGGCAGATGGCCAAGTGGGGCATCGACCACCTGCGATTTCGGCTGCGGGGCGCCGACGACGAGGCGACGGCGAGGGTCCTGGCCGAGGCGCGCGAGGCTCTCTCCGGAGTGCGGGCGGCCGACGTGCAGCGGATGACGCCCGAGGTGTTGACGGCGATCCTGCCGCGGATATATCCGCAGATGCTGCGCGAGGTCCACGAGCACCAGGACGCAGGGCGCAAGACCGTGATCGTCAGCGCTGCCGGCCAGGGCATAGTCGAGGTGCTCGCCTACGTGCTGGCGATGGACGCCGGAATCGGCACTCCCTACGAGGTTGGACCTGACGGGCGCTTCAACGGGCGCCTCTCGGGGCCGTTCATGTACGGAGAGGGAAAGGTCGAGGCCATGCGGGCCTTTGCGGGCGGCAACGACGTCGACCTTGGGGAATCCTGGGCCTACTCCGACTCGATCTCGGACCTGCCAATGCTGCGCGCAGTCGGCAATCCGGTCTGCGTGAATCCCGACGAGGAGCTTCGCGAGATTGCTGCCGCGGAGGGTTGGCGGGTCATGCGCTTCGAGCGGCTCGGACGGCGGCTGGGCATGGTCGTCGCAGCCGCTGCGGCCGCGCTGGTCGGCACCGGCGGTGCGGTCGCCTCACGGCGGGGGCGCCAGCGGATATAAGAAAGCGGTGAGCCCCCTTGATTCGGCCTCGCTCCTCGAGCGCCACAAGCCCCTCGTTCGTTACGACTCACAGGAGGCCTACTTCGCCGACTCCGCGGCGGAGTGGGCGGACAACCCGACCAACGAGCTGGTGCGCATCGACGGGTCGGTGGTCGCCGCCGCAGCGGGCGACGCACACCCCCGGCTCAGCCTCGACTTCCTCGCGGAGAGATACGAGGGGTCGCATCCCGACGACGCGATCGCCTCCGTCTCTGAGGACTACGCCCCTCAATACGCGACGCTGCGCAAGTCGGGTGACTACCGAAACCGCGTCTACGGCCGTATCGCCGAGGACAGCCAGGGCGATACCTGGCTTCAGTACTGGTTTTGGTACTTCTACAACGACGCGGGCTTCATTGGCTTCGGAGCGCATGAGGGCGATTGGGAGAACGTCCAGCTGCGGCTTTGCCCCCATGGGCCGGACGTGGCCGTCTACGCGCAGCACAAGGAGGCGGAGCTGCGCCCGTTCAGCGAGGTCGAACGCGCCCCCGATGCCGAGGACCGGCCCGTCGTCTACTCCGCACGGGGCTCGCATGCGTCCTACTTCACCCCGGGCAAGCGCTGGACAGGCCGCTGGTTCGACTACGCGGGCGGCGACGGATTCTGCGCGGACCTGACCATGGAGGTCATCGACGAGTCGGACCTCGGCTGGGCCGCGTGGCCGGGCCGCTGGGGCGGTACCAGGCCCAGAAACCCGATGGAGAGCGACAGCCCTGCAGCGCCGATCAGCCACAACCAGTGGGGCGACCCGCTGAAGCTTCACGAGGTGGCGAAGGCCGCGACCGCGTACCCAGAGCCTCAGGCGGGGCCTCCGCCGGCTCCGGCGGTGGAGGCAAAGCGGGCGGGGGAGGGCCTGGCGGTCGCCTACTCACTGCCCGAGCCCGCGCCCGGCGAGCCCGCGCCCACAAGCTTGGTCGTCCACCTGAACTCTCCCGACGACGAGTTGCCGCCACGGGTCCACACCGTCGCCATCGATTCCGCAAGCGGAACGGTGACCCTGCCCGAGGTGGTCGACGAGGGCAAGGGCTACGAGTTGAAGATCAGCGCGGGCAACGAGCTCGGCTCCGGCGAGGCAACCTCCGGCACGCTTTAGCCCTCCGCGGTGACGTCGATCACGCACGGCGGCCGCTCGCGCGGATAGGGTCGCGGCCACATGGGGGTCGTTGCGGAGCGGTTGCCGTACAGCCGGAAGGCGCCGGTCGCGGTCGAGCGCGGAGAGAGCCTGGTCCAGGCTCTCGGGCGCGCTGTCGAGGGGGCAGGGCTCGCGGAAGCCATCGCCGCGCGCTCGGCGGAGCTTGACACCCAGCCCGCCGACCTGCGAGTAGCGATCAAGGCAAACGTAATGACCGGGGCGGGGCCGGAGGCGCCGGCGGCCGCGTTCACCGATCCAGCAACGCTCGATGCCGTCGTCTCGGCCCTGCGCCACGTCGGCTGTAGCCGTATCGCCCTGGTCGAGAGCCCGATATCGGATGTGGCCGAACGCTCGGTGGCAACCGTTGCCGAGCGCCTCGGCTTCGTTGCGGGCACGTACGAGCTGGTCGACCTTTCGCTCGAGCAGGAGCCCTTCGACTACGGCGGCACGATCGGCGTCGACTCCGTCGGGGCGACCTGGCGTGATGCGGACTTTCGCGTCTCCCTCGCCCAATGCAAGACAAGCGCGCTTCTGGTGATGAGCGGCGCGGTGGCGAACTCCTTCGGGAGCCTGCCGCGTGCCGACAAGCGCACCTACGCGAAGGACGGACGGACGCCATGGGAGGCCTGCCGCAGCGTCCTCGACGCGCTTCCGGTCGACTTCGGCATCATCGACGCCTGGCGCAGTCGTGACGGATCGGGATGGGACGCGTCGAGCGGCACGGTGCGAGAGACTCGAGCCGTCCTCGCGAGCCCGAACGTCTTCGCCCTCGACTGGGTGGCGGCCGAGTTGATGGGCGTTGACCCCGCGCTCAGCCCAATGCTTCGCGAGGGGGTCCTGCGGTGGGGTCGCGTGGACATCTCGCGGCGCGGAAATCTGATCGCTTGGGACCCATTCGACGTTCCGGGCCCTGCCGTCGTCGCCGCGGCGGGAATGCTCGCGTCGGGCCCGCTCTCGAGGCTGACCGAGGGGAGGTGCGGATGGACCATCCAATGAGGGCCCATGGTCCGACCGCCTACGAGCTCGTGCTCGCCGACTACCTGGCGGGACTGGGCCTGGTCCTGATCGCTCTCACGATTGCGGCGGGGATCGTGCCGTCGACGCTGCTTCCGGGAGCCACGGCAACGGGCGGCCTGCTCGCCGGCTTCGCCGCCGCGGCCGGCCTCTGCCTCATCCAGGCTGGGGGTGGAATCCGGCAGAACCGCGCTGCGCTGGACCTCGGACTTGCCCTCCTTTTCGCCACCGGCCTGGCGTGGACCGCCTGGGCGATCGTCGACGCGGGCGCCGTGCCCATTGTCACCGGGGCCGCGCTGATCGCCGCCGCGGTGCCGGTCGTCGTGCTGCGCCGCTTCGCGGTTCGAGCCCGCTTCGCGCCCCGTTTCCTCTCGCCGCGCCAGCTCGAGACGATGGTCGCCGTCGCCGAGACGATGATCGACGGCGACGGGCGGGAGGCGATCCACCCGATCGACGTGGCTATTCGCGTCGACCACCTGCTCGATGAGGGCCGCCCCGAGGTGGCGGGCGGGGAGATCAAGATGGTCATGTTCATCGTCGAGTGGCTCCTGCCGCTCGTAATCGCGCGGCCGATGCCGTTCACGACGCTCGGATCCACCTCGCGACGCCGGGCTGTCGAAAAGGTCATCGGCGCCGGCGGCCCCTTCCGCGACGTCGCGCGCACGCTCAAGGTCCTCTCCTGCGTCGGCTACTACGGGAATCCCGAGACCATGCGGGCACTCGGCTACGTCCCCTTCGACGAGCGCGAGCGCTCGACGGACATCGACCAAACCCCGATTCGGCATCCGGACCCGTTCCTCGGCGAGCAGGCGGGAAGGCCGTGAATCGGCGCGTCGACGTCGCGATCGTGGGTTCCGGCGCCTCCGGCAGCGTCATGGCGTACGAGCTAGCTCGCCGTGGCCACTCGGTGGCGGTGGTCGAGCGGGGTCGGCGCGAGGACCCGCGGACGTTCGAGCACAACGAGCTGGCGATGTTCCCCCGCGTGTACAAGCAGGGCGGCCTGCAATCCAGCGACGATCACGACACGATCGTGATCCAGGGTGGGACCGTCGGCGGCTCGACGGTCATCAACAACGCCATCTGGATGCGGCCCGATCTCGACCGGGTACTCGGCAGCTGGGAGGGCGCAGGGGCGCCGGTGGACCGGGCTCCACTCGAGGCGGGGTACGCCGAGCTGGAGCATGCCCTGGGGGTGAGGCCCGTGGACCCGCGCCTGGCCAACCGCGGCTCCGAGTTCTTCCTGCGCGGCTGCCGTGAAATGGGGATCAACGGGCATTACCTCGACAACAACCGGGTTGGCTGCATCGCCTGCGGCTGGTGCAACTACGGCTGCCGCTACGACCGCAAGACGTCGATGCTCGTCACCTACATCCCCTGGGCCGAGGGCAGGGGCGTGGAGTTCATCGACCGGTGCGTGGGCGCGAGGATCACCAGCTCAGGCGGCGTCGCCACAGGGGTGGAGGCGATGCGCGACGGGCGGCCGCTTCGGATCGAGGCGCAGCGCGTGGTGTCCTGCGCCGGCGCCGTCGGGTCGAGTGCGCTGCTCCTCGCCAGCGGGATCAACCCGGGCGGACGCGTGGGCAAGGGCCTGCACGTGCTGGGTGGGGTCTTCGTCACGGGCGAGACCGAGGAGGTCCTCGACGGCTTCGACGGCATCGGGCTCACCTGCGTGGCCGAGGCGAGTCCGGACTTCGTGCTCGAGAGCTACTTTGCCCCGCCGGTGGCGTTCTCGCTGCGGCTCGGCGGCTGGTTTCACTCCCACTTCGATCGCGCGACCCGCTACCGGCACTTCATCGACGGGGGTGTGATGGTCGGCACCGATCCCGGCACTGGCCGGGTGTATCTAGACCGCAAGGGCAGAACCCGCATCGACCTCAAGTTCAGCGACGAGGATCTCGGCCGGCTTCGCCGCGGAATCCAGACGATGTCCCAGATCTACTTCGCGGCCGGTGCGCGCAAGGTCCTGCCCTCGACCTTCAAGCAGCTCGAATTCGCCCACCCGGACGAGCTCGACCTGATCGACCAGATGATCCGCCAGCCCGACGACCTGCTGCTCGGCTCGGCGCATCCCCAGGGGGGCAATCACATGTCCCAGGATCCCTCCCAGGGCGTCGTCGGCCCCGACTTTCGCGTCCACGGCTACAGGAACCTTTTCGTTGCGGATACGAGCGTCTGGCCTCGCAACATCTGGGCCAACTGCCAGGCGACGGCCATGGCGATGTCCCATCACGCGGCATCGTTCGTCGCCGCATGATCACCAAATGGAGGAGACCCGGTTGACCCCTGAAGAGCGAAAGCACCGCACGGTCGTTGCCTGGATCGCGTTTGCGGGAGGCGTTCTGCTGCCGATCGGCTGGACGATCGCATCGATCGCGAACTGGAACGACGTCATCGACTCCCATGCCCGCCTCGGATACCTCATCGGTGACATTGGGATCGTGATGCCGCTTTGCTTCGCAAGCTGGCAGGGTCTTCGAACCGGTGCGGCGTGGGGGCCAGCCGCGCTGTGCCTTCTCTGCGGGGCTTTCGGCTACGACATCCTGCACTTCACGGTCTGGCTGATCCAGGAGCAGCGGTTCGGGATCCCCGGGATCGTCCTGGCGCTGATCGGCGCCGCCATCGAGGCGTTCCTCGCCTGGCTCGCGATCTGGGAGCTCCAGCGCATGCGCCCGGCCGCAGGTGGGGCCTGAGCGATGCGCCTTCGCTTCGGCGTCCGTCGCAACTGGAACAACTACATCCGCACGCAGGGCATCGACCCCCTGCGCGTCTACCACCCGACCACGGTCGAGGAGATCGTCGACATCGTGCAGGAGGCCGAGCGCGAGGGCGTTACCGCCCGGGCGGTGGGCGCAGGCCACTCGTGGTCCGACGCCACGCTAACCCGCGGCTTTCTCATCGAGACGAACAAGGTTGCGGGCCTTCTCGAGATCGGCCATGAGGTGCTCGCCGACGGGGTCAATGCCGAGCACCTGGTCAAGGTCAAGGGCGGCACCCGGCTGAATCTCATCAACCACGAGCTACGCGACCGCGGGCTCGGCCTCTCGAACATGAGCGGGTACGACGGCCTCTCGATCGCCGGACTGATGTCGACCTCCACTCACGGGTCCGGCGTCCACTTCGGCCCCATCCACGACTTCGTGCGCTCGGTCGAGCTCGTCGCCGCCGGGGGCAGGCGCTACCGCATCGAGCCCTTCGGTGGCATCACCGACGCGAATCGGTTCCGCGACCGTCACCCCGACGTCAAGCTCATCCAGGACGACGATTTCTTCCACGCCGTGCTCGTGGGCATGGGGTGCCTGGGTGTGATCACCGCGGTCGTCCTCGAGGTCGAGCCGTTTTATTGCCTGAAGGAGGTGCGGACCATCAAGCCCTGGAGCGAGGTGCGCCAGGACCTGCTCGACGGCGAGGTGCTCCGGGCCAACCGCCACTACGAGCTGCTCTTCAATCCCTATGAGACCGACGGCGACCACACGGTCGTGGTCACCGAGCGCAACGTGGCGGTGCTCGAGGAAGGGGAGAGCCCCGATCGCCTGCGGCGCAACCTGATCCCGGAGCTGATCGCGAAGTTCCCGCTGACGCCGCTGATCATCAACTTCCTCGTGGGCGTCTTCCCCAAGATCACCCCGTGGCTGATCGATCGGGTGCTGAATGGGCTGAAGGACGGCGAGTTCATCAACTTCTCCTACAAGGTCTTGAACATCGGGCCTGCCAATACGTTGCCGGCATTCTCGACCGAAATGGCAGTTCCGGTCGACGACCAGGGAACCCATGTGAAGGCAGTCGACAAGGTCATGGAGATCGCCGAGCAGCGCCGCCGCCTCGGCGGCGTCTACCAGTCCTCGCCGACCGCCCTGCGTTTTGTCGCACCCTCGAAGGCGTTCATGTCGATGATGCATGAGCGGCTGACGATGACTATGGAGCTCATCCAGGTCACCCACACCGAGGGTGGCAACGAGCTCCTCGCTGCCTACGAGGAGGCGGTCCACGCTATGGGCGGCCGCCCCCATTGGGGCCAGCTCAACACCCTGAACGCCCACCGCGAGACGCTGGACAAGCTCTACCCCCGCTATCGCGATTGGCTGAAGGTCCACGCCGAGCTGAACTCGAGCGGCGTCTTCAACAGCCCGTTCTCGAAGCGGGTGGGGATCTCGGCGACCTCGGCCTAAGTTCTAGTCGGGCTGACGCGCAGCCGCGAGCGCCTGCTCGCGGCTGAAGAAGTTCCGCAGGCGCCAGATCTTGCCGTCGCGGACGTCGCCGACGTGGCACCACTCCTGGTTCAGCATGATCGCGCCGCTGCCGTCGCCGGCGAGGAGGGCCGTGGCGGTGGCGACCCAGCGGTTGCCCTCGGAGACCAGCTCCCTCGGCTCGAGCTTGAGCCGCAGGCCGCCGCCGCCCTCTTCCCAGACGTGCAGGAGCTCCGCGATTGCCTCCCGTCCCCGCACGACCCTGGCATCGGGAAGGTCGGGGGCGTCGTGCCATTCGCAGTCGTCGGTGAGGAAGTCCTTGAGGCCTTCGGAGCCGCTCTCGTTCCACGCGGCGTACATAGCCTCGGCGAGCTCACCGACCTCGAGCAGGCCCGGTACGTCGCCGAACGCACCGCGCGGTCCGTCCTGAGGTTCTCCCGATGCTGAGTAGCCACTCGTGCTCCGCATCTCGATCCAGTACAAGGGTACCGGCGCAACCGGCATCGCGAAAGATCCCTGCGTGACCGCCTATCCTGCTCCCCTGAAGCGAGCAGGAGGATCAATGAGCACCATCGCAGCCCAGGACTACAAGGTCGCCGACATCGGACTCGCCGAGTTCGGCCGCAAGGAGATTTCCCTCGCCGAGCACGAGATGCCCGGCCTCATGTCCATCCGCGAGGAGTACGCCCAGACGCAGCCGCTCGCCGGCGCGCGGGTCACGGGCTCCCTGCACATGACCGTGCAGACCGCGGTTCTGATCGAGACCCTGGCCGCGCTCGGCGCCCAGGTCCGCTGGGCCTCTTGCAACATCTTCTCCACGCAAGACCACGCAGCCGCCGCGATTGCCGCGGCCGGATTTCCGGTGTTCGCCTGGAAGGGCGAGACCCTCGAGGAATACTGGTGGTGCGCCGAGCAGGCGCTGCTGTGGCCAGACGCCGACGGGCCCAACATGATCCTCGACGACGGCGGCGACGCCACCCTGCTCGTCCACAAGGGCGTGGAGTTCGAAGCCGCCGGCGCCGTGCCCGACGCAGGGCCGGATGACTCCGAGGAGTTCCGCGTTGTTCTCGACCTCTTGCGCCGCTCGCTCGGAGAGGACGCGAACCGCTGGACCAAGCTCGCGGCCGGTATCAAGGGCGTGACCGAGGAGACCACCACGGGTGTCCTTCGCCTCTACCAGTACGCCGAGTCCGGGGAGCTCCTGTTTCCGGCCATCAACGTCAACGACTCCGTCACCAAGTCGAAGTTCGACAACCTCTACGGCTGCCGGCACTCGCTGATCGACGGCATCAACCGCGCAACCGACGTGATGATCGGCGGCAAGGTCACCGCCGTCTGCGGGTTCGGCGACGTCGGCAAGGGATGCGCCAGCTCGCTGCGCGGCCAGGGCGCCCGCGTGATCGTCACCGAGATCGACCCGATCTGCGCGCTGCAGGCGGCGATGGAGGGCTACGAGGTTCGCAGCCTCGACGAGGTCGTCGAGACAGCCGACATCTTCATCACGGCGACCGGGAACAAGGACGTCATCACGCTCGCCGACATGGAGCGCATGAAGCACCAGGCGATCGTCGGCAACATCGGCCACTTCGACAACGAGATCGACATGGCGGGCCTTCAGGAGTCGGGCGCCGAGCGTACGCAGGTGAAGCCCCAGGTCGACGAGTGGCGCTTCCCCGACGGCCACACGATCATCGTCCTCTCCGAGGGCCGGCTACTGAACCTTGGCAACGCGACGGGACACCCGTCCTTCGTGATGTCGAACTCGTTCTCCAACCAGACGATCGCGCAGGTTGAGCTCTTCTCGAAGAACGACGAGTACGAGCGCCGCGTCTACGTGCTGCCGAAGCACCTCGACGAGAAAGTCGCGCGATTGCACCTGGATGCCCTGGGAGTGACGCTCAGCGAGCTGAGCCCTGCGCAGGCGGATTACATCGGCGTGCCGGTAGAGGGCCCCTACAAGTCGGATCACTACCGCTACTAGGAGCTCTGAATGGCGATAGAGCCTGGCGCCAAGCGCCGCGCCCATGAGTGGCGCGAGGAGGTTTACGCCCGTCAGCCCGAGCGCGAGGCGCTCTTCGAAACGCTCTCCGGCGAGCCGGTGGAGCCTCTCTATACCCCCGAGGATCGCGCCGGCTCGGATCCCGAGGCCGACCTCGGGTTCCCCGGGGAGTTCCCGTTCACCCGCGGCCCCTACCCGTCGATGTACCGGGGACAGCTGTGGACGATGCGCCAGTTCGCCGGGTTCGGGACCGTTGAGGAGACGAACGAGCGTTTCCGCTATCTGCTTGACCACGGCCAGACGGGGCTTTCGACGGCGTTCGACATGCCGAGCCTGATGGGCCTGGACTCCGACCATCCCCGCTCCCTCGGCGAGGTCGGCGTGGAGGGCGTGGCGGTGGACACGGTGGACGACATCGAGACCCTCTTCGCGGGCATCCCGCTCGACGAGGTGACGGTCTCGATGACGATCAACGCCCCGGCGGCGATCATCCTCGCCTTCTACGTCGTCGCCGCCGAGGAGAACGGCATCGCGGCCGAGGCGCTCGGCGGCACGATTCAAACGGACATCCTCAAGGAGTACATCGCCCAGAAGGAGTGGTGCTTCCCGATCGAGCCGGCCATGCGCCTGGTGACGGACATGATCGAGTGGTGCTCGGGCCAGATGCCGCGCTGGCACCCGATCTCGATCTCCGGCTACCACATCCGCGAGGCCGGGTCGACCGCGCAGCAGGAGCTGGCCTTCACGTTGAAGGACGGCTTCACCTACATCGAGCGCGCGATCGAGCGTGGCCTCGACGTCGACGACTTCGCCCCGCGCCTCTCGTTCTTCTTCAACGCCCACATCGACTTCTTCGAGGAGATCGCCAAGTACCGGGCCGCCAGGCGGATCTGGGCGCGCGAGCTTCGCGACACCTACGGCGCGCAGCGCGAGGAGTCGCTGCGGCTGCGCTTCCACACCCAGACGGCCGGGGTCTCGCTGACCGCCCAGCAGCCGCTCAACAACATCGTGCGCACCGCAATCGAGGCACTCGCCGGGGTCCTCGGCGGCACCCAGTCGCTGCACACGAACTCCTACGACGAGGCGCTGGCGCTGCCGACGGAGGAGGCGGTCCGGGTTGCCCTGCGCACGCAGCAGATCATCGCCGAGGAGACCGGGGTGACCAGCACGATCGATCCCCTCGGCGGCTCCTACTTCCTCGAGTCGCTCACCGACCGCATGGAGGAGGCCGCCTATGCCTACTTCACCCGCATCGACGAGCTGGGCGGCATGGTCGAGGCGATCAAGCGCGGCTTCCCTCAGCGCGAGATCGCCGACGCGGCCTTCGCCTATCAGCAGGAAGTCGAGGCCGGCAGGCGCGTGGTGGTTGGAGTCAACGGCTACCGCGTCGACGACGAGCCCGAGCCGGCGCTCCACCGTGCCGATCCCGCGGTCGAACGCCGCCAGCGCGATCGCCTCGAGGCAACGAAGGCGCGCCGGGATTCGTCGGCGGTCGAGGCTTCCCTGTCTGCCCTGCGCGAGGCTTCCGCCCGCGAGGAGAACCTGATGCCGCTGTTCATCGAGGCGGCGCGAGCCCGTGCCTCGGAGGGCGAGATGGTTGCCGCCCTCCAAGAGGTCTTCGGCACCTTCACCGAGCATCCGCAGTTCTAGCCATGGGACTCCACGGCGACCGGCTGAAGAACCTCTACGAGCTCCTGAACCGCCATGGGATGGAGATCTTCAACGACCCCCAGGTGATCGCGGCACTGCCCGCATTGGTCGACGAGGACGTGGAATGCGTCGTCGTCGGGCTCCCAGGGATCACGGGCACCTACCACGGGATCGACGGCTACCTGACCCTCATCCGCGATTGGGGCCAGGACTGGAGCTCGCAGGAGCACGAGCTCGTCCGCGTCGAGGACGGCGATGACTGGGCGGTGGCGATCGTCCGCCATCACGGGAAGGGGGCGCGAAGCGGGGCGGAGGTCTCGATGCAGCTCGGCTGGTTCGTGCGCTATCGCGACGGCAAGCTCGTTCGCTGGTACACGTACGCCGACCCGGCGGACGCGCTGCGCGAGGCGGGCATCGAGGACTAGGTGTCCTGCCCACGGACGTTGTGAACACGGCTGATCGGAGGCCGGTCACCCAGCGAGCTGTGGGGGCGTCGCCGGTTGTAGTAGCGAAGGAAGGATGGCAGGGCCTTCGAGCGCCGTGCTGAGTTCGGCCAGGA
>JBBRYM010000024.1:0-31873 GCA_038237625.1 Solirubrobacterales bacterium
GATCCGCCCTGCGGGTCCGAGGGCAGCGTTAGCGTGAACCTTCATCCGGGTCCTCCTTAGGTCTGTGGCGTTGAACACCACAAGCCTCTGGGTGGACCCGGATGGCTTTTCAGCTGTTCACAACGTGTGTGGGCGGCTCACCTAGGCGGGGAGTCCGGCTGACTCTCGGATTCGCTGACCGCCTCGTGCGTCGTAGAGAGAGACGAATCGGGCCGCCGATCGGATCCAAGGGCTGCGCACGGGACGCAGTCGTTTCGAACCAGCGGCCTCTTGCGTGTGAAGCTGGTGTCCAATCACTCTTTCCGTCGAGCCCACCCGGTCACCAGCACGTGGCTGAACGGGTGCTCGGACGGGCCCGCAGCCGACGGGCCGATAGGCTTGTCGCGTGCAGGCGACGGTTCGAGAGGGTCAAGCTCCGGCGGTTGTGATTGCCCTCGAGCCTGGTGAGAAGCTGACCTCGGAGGCGGGGGCGATGATGTTCATCTCCGGCGACATCGAGATGGATGTCGAGATGCCAGGCGGGTTAGCGGCCGGCCTGAAGCGCTCGGTGCTTGCCGGGGAGAGCCTCTACCTGGCCACCTACAACGCCAAGAGCGCAGGCGCGGTAGGGATCTGTGGACCGTTTCCGGGATCGATTCGCCAGCACGAGCTAGCCGGGGAGATCATCTGCGAGAAGCACGCTTACCTCGCCCACCACGGCGCCATCGAGATCGAGAGCGCGTTCGCGAAGAAGATGGGCATGGGCCTGACCGGAGGCGGCGAGGGCTTCTTCCTCCAGCGGCTGAAGGGCAATGGGACAGTGTGGCTCCACGGTGGCGGCGACTTCGTTGACTTCGATCTCGTCGACGGCCAGACCCTTCAGGTTGACACCGGCTGCATGGTCATGCTCGAGCCGACCGTCCGCTACGAGGTGAAGCTTCAGGGCGGGCTGTCGGCCGCCACGCTGAAGAAGGCAGCCTTCGGTGGCGAGGGCCTCCATCTTGTGCACATGACCGGCCCCGGGCACGTGACGCTTCAAACGCTCCCGTTCTCGCGTACCGCCAGGCGCGTCCTCGAGGCGGCCGGCGGCGGTCAAGGAGAGAAGAGCGGCGGCGGCATCGGTGGCATGCTTGGAAACGTCCTCGGCGGCTAACGAAGGGAACCGACAGATGATGGGATTTCTCGACAAGGCGAAGGAGGCGGCCGAGCAGGCCGCGACGAAGGCGCGCCAGGGGGTCGACGAGGTCCAGGCGAAGCGCGGCACAGGCCAGGCCTACGGCGAGCTGGGCCGCGAGACCTACAGGCTGATCGAGGCTGGCGAGATCTCTCACCCGGCGCTGAGCGAGATCGCCGACCGCATCCAGGACGCCGAGCGCACCGCGGCCCCGACAACTCCCGCCGCCGAGCCTGCGGCGGATGCATCAGAGCCGCCCGCGCCCGCGCCGCCTCCGCCTCCGCCGGCGATGCCAAGCTAGGCCCTGATCCAGAAAACGCTGGGGTTAACAGCAGGGATTTCATCGGCTGGGCGCGGCTGGTTTCGAACCAGCGACCTCTCGTGTGGAAGCGAGCGTTCCGCCGGCCCCAGGATTCATCAAGCCGCCATCCGTTCGATGATTCGTGCGTCGCAGCGAGAGACGAATCGGGCCCCCGCTATTCGGCCGAATTGATGGAGCACCTGGTCGACGCGGTTGGCTCCTTCTTCGCCGCCTGCGATGACGACACGCTTGCGCGGCTCGAGCGCGAGAGCGCCGTCGCACCTAGCCACGGTTCCTCGTATGCATGCAGGGCCCTCGCCACTGATTGTCACTACGTGGCGTGGTCGGCGGTCGCGGATGGTTGGCGGCTCGTACGTTGGTCGATCACCTCGCTGATGATGACCTGAATCGATCCCGCGACCGGAATGGCGGCCAGAACACCCAGGACGCCCGCGACCTCCGCGCCGAGGAGGATCGCGATCAGCACCGCGAGGGCCGAGAGCTTGAGCGCGCGTCCATAGATCAGCGGGCGCAGGCTATGGCCCTCGACCAGGTGGTAGAGAAGCATCAGTGCGAAGACCACGAGGGCGGTCACAGTGCCCACGGTGAGCGCGACCAGGGTGAGCAGAACGGTGACCACGGCCGGACCGATGTACGGGATCAACTCGATGATCACCGTGAAGAGGCCCAGCGGGATCGCGTAGGGCGCCCCGACGACGAGCAGGACGATGGTCGCGACGACTCCCGCCAGGAAGCTGGCCACGAGATTGCCCGTCACGAACCCGTTGACGGACTTGTATATGCCGGCTCCGATCCGCTCAGCCGATGGCCGGTGGCGCTCGGGGATCAGCTCGACGAGGCGCCGACGCCACTCGGGTCCCTCCAGCAGCATGAACAGCGTCAAGAAGGCGATGATCACGATGCCCCCCAGGGTGGTGGCTACGCCCTTCGCTATTCCCAGAGCGGGGGCGGCCGCGTCGGGCTGGGCGGTCGCCTTGCGGATCTCCTCGACGATGTGGTATCGGCGCTCGAGAAATCCGAACGGCCCATGACCTTGGGCCAGGGTGTGCACGAGGCCAGGCAGTGCGTCGACGAAGTTGCTGATCTGCGTGACGAGCGGCGGGATGAACACCAAGGCCAGCAGCGCGAACACCCCCACGGCGACGACATAGACCGCGGCGACCGCCAGCCCGCGCCCGAGCCCGCGGTGCTCGAAGAACTCGACCGCGGGGTTGAGCGCAGCCGCGATGAACAAAGCGATCACGATCAGCGTCAGGGCCGCCTGCGCCAGCAGCACGAAGCGAAGCGCCGCAACGACGGCCAGTCCGATCCCGAGCACTGCGAGGATCGTGCGGGGGCGGACGACCACCACCCGTTCCTCGCTGCTCCGGCGGTCGCCGACAGGGGTCCCGGTTGGAGGTCCCTGATGTGAATCCGGCACGACGCTCATGGGTTACATACCTAACCACGAACGACGGGGAGCCGAGCGCTGGCTCGAGGTGGCACCGCCGGGCGCCGACACGGCGATCGCGATCGTTCCCCCGCGTCAGGGCGATCCGACTGCGCGCCGCCCTGGAGGCGGCGGGCCATGGCTACGAAGCCTGCCGGCGCCGTCACAATCGTCTACGGCAACACGAACTACAGCATGTCGGAGAGCGGCGATAACGGCGTCCCGATGTCGACCGCCACGCAGGCACTGTTCTCGGCCCGCTACCAAGTGCTGACTGCGGGCCGGCGTTCAAGCGGCGAACGCTAAGGGATGGACCTGCGCAGGATCCGAGGACGTACTGCAGGTATGCGCCATCACTACCAACTCGGTGCCCTGGCCCTGACCGCGCTGCTCGGCGGCTGCGCGGGCTCAGGCGCGCCGACCACCGCGCACCGTGCGGAGCCTTCACCCCCGCTCAGCACGACAACCACGGCCAGTCCCCGGACGAGGCCGCCGCGTCCCCAAGCCCTGGTGACCGAGGAGACCCAGGCGCGGCTAGCCGTGGTCGACCTGAAGAGCGGCAAGGTTCAGCGCCGGGTCGCGATGCCTCCCGATCCCGAGTTCGTTACCGCCAATCGCGACGTTGTCGTCGTCGTCAGCCCGAGCCCCGGCGTCGTCAGCGTGCTCGACCGCTCGACTCTTCGCCCGATTCGGACCCTCCGCGGCTTCGATTCCCCCCACATCGCCGAGATTCCCGCGGCCGGCGCCTACGCCTACGTCACCGACGACGCGAGAGGGCAGCTCACCGCCATTCGCCTGCGCGACGGGTCTATCGCGGGTCGCGTTTCGGTCGGGACCGGTGCACACCACATGGCGGTGAGCCCGGACGGGAAGCGAATCTGGATCGCCCTCGGGGAATCGGCGAGGACGATCGTGGCCGTGGACTCCTCCGATCCGCGCCGTCTGCGTGTAACTGGCCGCTTCGATCCTGGTTTCGCCGCACACGACCTTGCCTACACCCCGGACGGGAGACGGGTCTGGATCACGGCGTCCGACACCACCAGCCTCGGCGTCTTCGACTCGAACACGAGGCGCCTGCTGTTCAGGGTCGCCGGCGGGGCCCCGCCCCAGCACGTCGCCTTCGCCGGTGCCCACGCCTATGTCACGAGCGGGTACGGCGACCAGATCGAGGCGGTGCGAGCAGCCACCGGTGCCGTCCTCAAGGTCGCCCGAGCGGAGCATGGGGCGTTCAATCTCGATTCCGGCGGCGGAGTGGTGGCTGCCGCCTCGCTCCTCGACGGGACGCTCACCGTGTACGACCGCCGCCTACGCCCGCTACGCACCGAGCATCTTGCGCCCGCCGCGCGCGACGTCGCGATTTCCTCAGCGCGGCCGCACCGTCGCGGCATCCGCGGGGGCTAAGACCCCCTTCCAAAGGCGGGCGCCCGGCGATGGTGTGGGCCCGGTGGTGAGAGCGACCGCAAAGGACCGATCGGCAATTAGCCTCCGTGGGCACGGGCATCGCTAAGCCGGCGGAACCGCAGGTCCCACGGCGGGTCCTGACGATCAAATGGCACCCGGCCTCGCCGCTCGACACCCGGCTTGACGACCGATTGGGACCTCCGCCAGCACCCCACCCGTATACCCGTATGGGTGTTCTCACCGCGAAAGCTTCAAGGTTGACGGCAAGCCACAAGACCATCCTCGCGATCGCCCTCGCGGTGTCGGGCTGCGGTGCCGATCACGCCGACTCGAGCGCTCCAGGCGCTCGATCAGGGCTCAGAGCCGGCGTCAGTTCTCCCCACGCCGGAGTGCGAACGGTCAGCACCAAGGGGTCTCCGAGCTTCTCGTTCGACTTGCCCCGAGGCTGGGAGAACCACGGACTCGCTCAGGCCGGCCACCGCTGGCGTTCAAACACTCTCCTGACCTCGTTCCACGCGGCGCGGCGCAATTTGAACGTCTGTCCGCCTCAGCGACATGCGGTCGTGGCCCACGCTCGTAACGGTGACGCGGCGATTTGGATCTTCAGCTACGGCCCGGCGCTGAGGCAAGGGAGGAGCATGAGCTTCCCGCGCCGCCGACACTTCGATCTCAGCCGAAGCCAGCTATCCCGGTATGAGTGCACCGGGCGCGGCTACCGGCTGACCTTCCGAAGGAATGGCTGGAAGGTTCAAGCTCAGATCGCCGTTCGCGGTGGACGCCTTAGTCCCGTAGTTCGCCGTCAGGCGGAAGCGATCCTCGGGAGCCTTCGGGTGCGCTCAGGTCGAGCGGGCAGTTCGCAGCGCCATGACCAGGCAGACGGGGTCAGTGCGCGACTGCCGGCTGCGTGGCACCTGGATCACCAGCAGCTCACACAGCTTGCGGAGCCGAGCCAGGTCTTCGTGGCGAGCTCCTTTCGACTGCACCAGCGGAAACCCGACTCGAACTGCAGCCCACGGACAGCGGTCCGGGAGATGGGAGACGGGTCATTCGTGTTCCTCATCGAGGATCACGGCGTTCGCCCGAGCGGGCGATGGTGGTACAAGCCGCGCCCGAGGCGTTTCACCTTCGCCTCCTCGGAGTATGTGGGCCACGAGTGCTTCGGTAATGCATACGAGTGGAACTTCCGCGATCGGGGCCGCTTCTTCAAGGCCCTCATCTACCTTGATCCCAAGCACACCCCGACCGCGACGCAATCGGCGGCTCTTCGGGTTCTAGACAGCATTCGATTTCGAAGGGCGACGCCTGTGGGCTCCGGCTTGCGTTCAACGGCGAGGAGCGCGGGTGCAAATTGACCCACGCCGGCGCAATCGCGGGACAATCGAGCTTGCTGATGAACGGGGAGGCTGCCATACGCTCGCTGGCAACGGGTAACGCCGCGACGAGCCGGGAGACCGAGCGCCGCCTCATCCGAGCGGCCCAGGAGGGCTCGGCCGACGCGTTCGAGGAGCTCTTTCGTGACCACTGGCCACGGGCTCACCGCGCCGCCTACCTGGTCGTCCACGACGCTGCCGCCGCCGAAGACATCGCCCAGGAAGCGTTTCTGTCCGCGCTTAGAGCGCTTCATCGCTTCGACCGCCGTCGTCCCTTCGGGCCGTGGCTTCATCGGATCGTCGTCAACCGAGCGATCGACTGGACGCGCAGCCGGAGCCTTCGCCGCGAGGAAGTGGGCGTCGAAGAGCTCGAAGGCGAGAGTGGGCTCGCATCGACCGCCCCCTACTCCGGCGCGGTCGTCGCCGCATTGGCATCGCTTACCCCTGAGCACCGGGCTGTGGTCGTCCTTCGCTACCTCCTCGATTACACGCCGGGCGAGATCGCCCGACTGCTCGAGCTTCCACGTGGCACCGTCAACTCACGGCTTCGGCGGGGCCTCGACCAGCTCGAGAAGCAGCTGGGTGGGGAGGCCCGATGAACGAGGATCGTCTAAAGCGCCTGCTCGACAGCGCCCCGGTCCCCGAGGAGGAACAAGTCGAGGAGCGAAGCTGGCGTCTTCTCGAAACCGCCTTTGAGGACCATCGCGCGGCTTCCCCCGGTCATCCTCGTGCGCGACGGGGGCTGATTGCGCTTGCCGGCGCCGGGGCGGCGCTCGCGCTCGTGCTGACGCCCGCGGGCGCGAAGGTCAGCGACCTGATCGCTCGAGTCGTCTCTCCCGCGGAGAAGAACACGAGCAGCTCGCTTCGAAAGCTGCCGACCGGCGGTCGCCTGCTCGTCGAATCGGCCAAGGGACCCTGGATCGTCCAAAGCGACGGCTCGCGTCGGCGGCTTGGAGCCTACGGGCAGGCGAGCTGGTCGCCCCACGGTCTCTACGTCGCTGCGGCTCGTGGAAACGAGCTCGCAGCGGTCGACCCGCTCGGTGCCGTCCATTGGGCGGTCTCGAGCGCAGGATGGGTGAGTGACCCCCGATGGTCGACCTCGGGGGTGCGCGTCGCTTACCTAAGCGGCGCCTCGCTACGGGTGACCGCCGGGGACGGGACCGCCGATCGCCTGATCGACCCGGCGGTTGCCAAGGTCGCGCCCGCCTGGCGTCCCCTTCGCCACCCCCTTGTCCCGGGCCAGACGCTTGCCACGGGTCCTGGGACGAACGTTCTCGCCTATGTGAGCGCCGACGGGACCGTGCGAGCCATCAACACCGACTCCGGCAGGACGCTTTGGACCTATCGGCCACCGCAGACGCCGATCGAACTCGCCTGGCTGCCGCACGGTGACGGCCTCGCGATCCTCACCAGCGCCAGCCTGGTCGAGCTGAACGGGAGCGGTGCGCCACTGGCACCAGCCAGGTCCTTCTCCCCAGATTCCCGAGGCGCGATTGCCGCGTCACCAACCGACCGGCGAATCGCCGAGATCCGTCGACTGCGCAGCGGAAGGAGCGTCTTGCTCCTGCTTCACCCGAAGGGAGCCTCCCAGAGACTCTTCTCGGGTCCGGGAAGTTTCCGAGACCTGGCCTGGTCTCCTGACGGGCGCTGGCTCGTCCTCGGATGGCCGGGCGCGGATCAGTTGGTCTTCGTCCAGCCCGGACACCCGCGATCGGCGCAGGCCATTGCCAACATCACTCGCCAATTCGACCCGGGCGGATCGGGACCAGATCGGTTCCCACGGCTCAACGGTTGGTGCTGCGCGCCTTGAGCCCACCCTCACGGGACCTCCGGGAGCCTCTGCCGGCTGCTTAAACCGTCAGCGAATTCCCCTACCTCTCGCCGTCCGAAACGGCTTTCGATGCCGCTTCTCGTCCATTGCGCAACACTCTTCACGTGAGGGCGCGTTCGGCCGTTGTCGGGAGGCTGGCGGCAACTTTGACGGTCTGTGGCGGCGCCACGGTACTGATCGGCTGCGGGGGGTCGAAAGCTTCCGTACCGGCGTGTGCGGTCGGCCGCCAACTCGGCATTCAGCTAGGGCAGTTGCAGGGAGCCACTGGAGCGGTAGCGATCCCGGTGGGCGTACGGCTCGGCGCCGGAGACCCCTGTCGTGTGGATATGACGGTGACGGTCTCGATCCTCCACTCCGGCGGGGTGGCACCTATGCGTGGCAATCCTCAAACCTGGTACGCCATGGGCCTTCTAACTCGCACCAGTGGTCCGAAAACAGTCTTTCGGTGGGCTAACGCGTGCGGTGATACAGGTGGTTACGCGCTCAGGGTGCGAATTCCGGGGGGCGGCGGCGCCGTACGCCAACTCAAAGGGATCACTCCGCGCTGTGATTCTCCGAACTCACCGCCGACGCTCGGCGTTCTCCCTGGCTCGCCCATCCCTGGCTCGCCCTGAGGGGCTCGGGCGAGCTTCGCCGCTCCCACGGAGACCGTTGCGCTCTCCATGCTGAGCGGATGGCCGCTCCTCGTCCCAAGCGGTAGCGAAACGATCAACCGAACGTAGCGGTAGTTTGAACCGCGATGTCCAGCACGGCGATTGTGCTCATTCTGGCTGTGGAACTTGCCGCGATCGTGGGCACTTCCGCAGTTTTGCTGAGGCGCGGACCGGAGCGATCCGACCCGGCAGTCACTTTGTCCCTAGTGGTCGTGGTCGGGTGTCTCGTTGTCCTGGCGACGCTCGTAGTGATTGTTGTCTTTGCGTTGCTTGGGAACAGCGATTAGTTCTAGTTCCTAAGCACGTTGTCCATCCGGGTCTCCCTTGAGGCTCATCCCCGCTGTGCTGCTTCCATGCAGGGGATCATCCCCTCAGTCTGCTCCCCGAACGCAGCCGCGCGGTCAAAGCCGTCCCGCTTGGATCGGAGCCGCAGGCCGAATGCCAAATCGGAGCCGCCGCGCGACCATCGCCCTGTGAGCTTCGACGGCGGCGGCTCACCCACGCGTTTCCCGAACGGCGGAATGATCTCCGCCGTACCAGCCACCTGGCCGAATCGCCGCCGATAGGCTTAAGTCATGGAGCCGAAGGCCGATCAGGGTTCAGTGCAAAGTCGGACGGCGGCAGAAAGCTCGCGGGTTGGTGAGGTGCTCCGCGGAGCCGCGCGCGGGGCGGTTGGCGCGATGGCAATGACGGGAATGCGAGTGGTCACAACCGAACTCGGACTTCTCGAGCAGACGCCGCCCCAGGCGATCAGCCGCCAGCGGGCCAGGGGCTTGAGGGACCTGCTCAAACGAGCTCCACGCCGGCAGCGGAGGGTGCTCGTCGAGGCGGCTCACTGGGCCTTCGGGGCCGGGGGTGGCGCCGTCTTCGGAGCCCTGCCTCCAACGCTGCGTCGCCAACCGTGGGCTGGCCCGGTCTATGGACTCGCCCTCTGGCTTGGTTTCGAGCTTGGGATCGCGCCGGCGCTAGGCCTGACCCAAGCCAAGCGCCAGCGTCGTGTCGACCGCTTGGCCCTCGCCGCCGACCATTTGCTGTACGGCGCCGTGCTCTCGGAAATGCGTCCTGCCACGCGCGGTTAACGGCCGCCCAAGAGCATCTGGCGGCTCCTGAAACGCCGGTGAAGCTTGACGCCGTGATCGAGTCCGTTCGCGGAGGACGCGGTCGGCTTGTGGCCCGACAGCGTGCTCCACGTCCGCGCCCTCGGCTCTGCCGATCACGAAATGGGAGGGGCTTGCCCTCCCTGCGGGTAACTCCATTCCACACGGGAACGAGCAGGAGGAGTCACTCATGACCGAGGACGACCAGACCAAGTCAGGTGGGACCCCGACCAGCAGTCTGGAGACGAAGCGACTACAGCGGCGGCTGCGAGTGCCCCGCGGGTTGGTGGCGGCTTCGCCGGTACCTGGTATGCGCTGCCATGCCGATCCCAGCAGCGATGAGTGAGGCCAGGACCGGCGCGATCATGTAAATGCTGACCGGCCAGACATCGTCTCCGCCGGTGACCTTGTTCGCCTCTCCGAAGGGGATGGCCACGACCAAAAGTGACAGGGGGAGAAGACATAGACCAAGGCGCTCGGTCCCCCGAGTGCTTGCTGCCTGCCAGCCGAGAAAGAGTCCAAGGCAGGCCAGAAGCACGGCCAGCCAGTCCCCATTTTGCGCATCGTCGTTGAGGACGAGGATCAGGACTACTCCGCACGCTAAGAAGGCAAGGGATGCAGCGGCATTACGAAGCATCGGAGACGCATTGTCCCAAGAGGACAGGCCTTCACTGCAGCCATCCTCGCTCGTCGTCCGAAGCGGTACTTCCATCAAGGTCCGGTAGTGGTTGCCCTCTCCCGCTGCCAAGGCCAACGGCCCTCGAGTTCGAGTTCGAGCGTGAAACTCAAGAACGTTCGGACCAAGACGATCACCGCCAGGACCCCGACACCACGAAAGCTTGGGGACACCGCAACGGTCCGGATGATGTCGGCCGAAACCAGGAACTCAAGGCCGAGAAGGATTGCCTTTCCGACGCGCTGGCGATAGTGCCGGTAAATCTCGTCAACGTCACCTCGCCGGAATGCCAGAAGCGTGAGAACGCTCGCAAGCAGGATGCCGCCGACAATAACTCCAACCCCGGCCCAGTCGACGACCTTGCCCACCGTCTCGACCGCATCGGTGAAGTCCACGTCACTCATTGAGGGCACCGCTACCCCGGCCTCCGAATTTCAACCCGTCACCGCTTTCCACGCTACTTGAGAAAGGCCCGAGATCCACCGCGCCTCGGAAGACTCGTGATTCGCCCTCGTCAGCTGGCAAGGGCCGACGCTTCGACCAAGTCCGCCGGTTAGACCTGAGCGTGAGGGAACTCCGCCGAGCGGCCCTGGAAGGAGAGGATCTTCGGATTCTGGATCACGCCGTCGCGTATCTCGATCGCCCGGCTGATCGTCGGGTTGGCGTCCCATGACTGCGACCCCGTCATCCCCGGGCGCAGGTGGGGGATCAGCGCCTGGCTGATCTCCCAGGTGGCCGAGTCCCACAGGAGCGATGGGCTGTGGTCCACCGCGTAGCACGCCAGCCCGTCGCCGACCGTGAACATCGGGTTCGCGAACGAAGCTGGCCGCGACCACTCGAAGCCCATCCCCTCGTCCGCGGACACGTCCACGAACAACGTCCCGCGGCGGAACAGCTCCAGCTCCTGGTTGCTGACCAGGATCACCGGCGCGTCGGTGTCCTGGAGGATGCAGTTGACGACGACGTCGTGCTCGGCGAGGAACTCCGCGACCGACTCGTGCTCGCTGTCGAGCTCCAGGGTCTGGCCGGGGCGATCCGGGTCCCGCGCATAGGTGATGAGCCGGACCGAATGGATCGGCGCCGCGACCGCCGCCACTTCGCGCCGAGTGAGTACTGCGATGTCCTGGACGCCCATCGCCGCGAGGCCCGTCACCGCCCCTCGCCCGCTGGCCCCAAAGCCGATTACGGCGCCCCTCAGCTCTCGCCCGTATTCTCCGGTCGTCCCAGCCAGCTGCAGGGCGTGAAGGATCGAGCAGTACCCGGCCAGCTCGTTGTTCTTGTGGAAGACGTGGAGGTCGAACGACCCATCGCGACTCCAGTGGTGCATCGCCTCCCAGGCGATCAGCGTCAGCCGGCGATCGATGGCCAACTGGGTGATCTTCTCGTCCTGGACGCAATGCATCCATCCCCAGAGCACAACGCCCTCAGGCATCTCGGCGAGATCCTCCGGCATCGGCTTGGGGATAAGCAGTACGTCGCACTCCTCGATGAGCTGCTCGCGCGAGCGGAGGCCACCGACGAGGTGCGCCAGATCCTCGTCGGTGAGACCGAAACGCTCGCCATACCCGTGCTCGAGGAAGATGCGCCGCCGCAGAGCGTCGTCGATGTTGCCGAGGTGCCATGGATGAATCGCCAGCCGGCGCTCGTTCTCCTTGCGGGATCCGGCGAATGCCCCAAGGGCGAGTTCCTCCATCGCTGCACGCGAACGTATCAACACGGACGAGGACGGCAGACGGCCTCAAGGACGCCCAATGCCGCTGCGCTCTGCGCAGTTGGCATCGCGCACCTCCCAAATACGCCTATTCGCTGTGCGTTGACGGACAGTCGTCTCAACTACGGCTTATATCAGAAACTTCGTATATGATCTTCGCCCATCATGGATGTAGCGCTCGCCAACGCCCCGTTTCGGCTGCCGGAAGCCCCGGTCGAGACGGACGTGCTCGCAAAGTACTTTCGCGTCCTCGGCGACCGCACGCGGCTGCGGATCCTCGAGCTGATCGCCGCGGGAGAGCGTTCGGTCGGCGACCTCGCCGCCGAGCTGGGCGAGCCCCAACCGAAGGTGTCCAATCACCTCAAGTGCCTTCGCTGGTGTGGGTTCGTGGCCACCCGTCGCGAGCACCGAACCATCTTTTACGCGCTCGCCGACGAGCGGGTGGCGCGGGTGATCAAGCTCGGCCGCGCGCTCCTGCACGAAAACGCCGAGCACGTTGCCGCCTGCGGCCACGTCGACCGGCGCGGGCGCTGATGCGCGAATCCGCGGTGGGCGGTTGGCGGAGTCGCCCTTGCGGTCGTCTGCTGCGCTGGTGCGCCTTTGCTGATCGGCGCCCTCGGGGGCATCACCGTCGCCGCCGCCCCCGGCTGGGGCACGCTGCTGGTAGTCGCGCTGGTCGTCGCAGCGATCGTCCTCCTTCGCCGCAGCCGCGGGTCAGCTCAGCGATGACGCCGAACTGTCCGACCTGCAGATGCTTCCTACTACGTCCGGTCGAACTTCTCGAGCGCCTGGTCGGATGAAGGTCGAGCTCCTCTACTTCGACGGCTGTCCGAGCTATGAGGCGCTGTTGCCGCGGTTGCGCGCGCTGATGGCCTCTGAGGGGGTCGAGGCGGGAATCGAGCTGCGCCGGGTAGAGACGATCGACGCGGCCGAGGACGAACGCTTCCTGGGCTCGCCGTCGGTGCGGATCGACGGACGCGACGTGGACCCCGGCGCCGATGCCCGCAGCGACTTCGGCCTTAAGTGCCGCCTCTACCGGTCCGAGGAGGGAACCTCGGGCCTGCCTCCCGACCGCTGGATCACCACTAGGTTGCGGCGCGACCGGCGTTCTGCCGACGTTTAGCAAGCAGCTTCGCCATCCGCTCGGCGCTCGTCAGCACCTTTCCGAGCTTGACTGTCGTGCGTCCGAGCGAGACGGTCTTGTTGTGGGTGTAGAGCGTGTAGGCGAGGATGATGAACGCATCGCCGGGACTGAGTTGACCGCTACGGCCGGCCTCGACGACGAGCAGCAGCATCGCGGCGGTGGTAAGTGCGAGCCAAGCGTGGATCGCCATTGTGGTTCGGCCTTCGAGCTTCGTCAGCGTCGCCGTCGGTGAGGCTTTACCGAGCACAGACGGGCCCGTCGAGGCGAGGCGCCCTCCAATCGCCTGCTGCACTATCTCGATCGAACCGATTTCCTTCCTTCGTAGCTTTCGCGAGACCGAAGCGGTGTGGCGAGCGCCGATCAGCGCAATCGTCAGCGAACCGGCCACGCCAGCCAGGAAGACCAGCCCGATCTGCCAGTCGATGATCGTGATGATCGCGCCGACGCAAAGCAGGAACAGGACGTTACGGCTGGCGTTGATAAGGACGCTCCTCAGTCCCGACTTCAGGCCGCTGTTGTCCATGACGATCCGCGACAGCAGGTCGGATGGATCCCGCGTCGTTGTGTGCGAGGAAACGCTGTCAATCGCCGCGGCGTGCGTGTCGGTGGTGACTGCGATCGCGAAGCGCGCCAGCGCCAGTCGTTGCACGTATTCGAAGAGTCCCCAGAACAGGATGATCAATACGAACGAACCGACGAGCCAGGCGACGGGATCGCCACCAGGTATGACGTGCAGGAGCGCTCCTGCACGGTTGCCGGCGTTGATGGTCTGCTGGAGCACCGCCCTCATCGGCCAGGGGAATGCGAGGCGGCAAGCCACCACGCCAACGGCCGCGAGCGCCCCGCGCCTAAGCGAGCCCCGGTATGGCCTCCCGTATGGGGCGAGGATGCGATAGGAGTAGCGGGCGCGCTCGAGCAGCCCCTTCTTCGGCTTCACATCGGGGTCTCCATCCCCGGACGTGCTCTTGCGGCGGGCGAGCTTTGGCAAGAGCGCCGGCCTCATGCTGTCGTCTGGGCAAGGATCCGCTGATCCATGCACTGAACGGCGACCTCGGTTGAACGACCAGGGTTGTAGAAGAGATCGCGAACCATTGCCCGGCGGATTTCGCCATGGCGCCCGGGCTGCTCGATCGCCCGGTCCAGCACCCGCATCGCCTGATCCGGCTCTGCGGCCAGGTCGCCGGCGCGCCGACCCCAGGTTCGCATGTCGAGGCGGCCGTCCCCGCCCGCCTCCGCAAGCAGCTCGGGGACGTCGAGGAAGACGATCGGGCGGTCGAGCAGGGAGTACTCATAAGCGACCGAGGAAGCGTCGGTGATCAGCGCGTCGGCCAGGTAGAGCAGCGGTATGACGTCGGGGTCGCGGACCAGCCGGACGCGGTCCGTGGTCAGCGGTGCGAGGCGCTCGAACCAGTCGACGTCGCCCTTGGCATGGTCGTGCGGCTTCACGAGCAGATCGTAGGCCTCGCTCGTCCCGATGCGGCCGATCAGCTCTTCGCCCATCGTCTCGAGCGAGTTGTGTAGCGCCCCGGTTGGTGCATAGAGAAGAATGGGGCGATCACCGCTGAGGCCATGGCGGGCGAGCAGCTCCTCACGATCCAGCGATCCATCGAGGAGCCTGTCCGTTTTCAAGAAGCCCACCTCGAGCGCACGCTCGTCATCGCGCTGCAGCACCGCAAGCTCCTCGAAGCGGCGCTTCATGTAAGGGCCCACGATGAAGTAGTAGTCGTACTCGGAGTTCGCCGGTCGGGCAGAGCGATTTCGAAAGGAGAGACCGTGGAAGATCTGCACCGTGCGTCGAACGTTGCGCGGGCGGATCGCCTTGGTGTTGGCACAAAACAGCACATCGAACTCCATATCGGCGATCTGCTCGACGGTCAGGGTCATTTCCGGGGGCAGGCCGAACGGGGCGTACATGGCCTCGGCGTCGTGGGTGGTCATCTCGCCTTCGCCGCGCCGAAGACCGCCGGAGACATAGACCTCTACGCCCGGCGTCCGCGCGAGCCGTTCGTAGAGAGGGCGAAAACAGGTGAAGTGAACCGGCGCGTAGCCGGTGAAGAGCAGCCGTCTCATACCGCCGCGATGCACTGTGCCGCGCTCCGCGCACCAGCTGCCGCGATCTCACGACTTGCGGCGATCTCGGGCAACACCTGGCTGCGAGCTCGCCGCAGATCCTCCGGGTAGTCGATCTCCACCCAGGGGAGTCCGGCAACATCGACACAGGTGAAGCGACGATGCCAGGCGATCCGATTGATCGCCGACGCCACCCAGGCGCGCTGGAGACCCTGAAAGTGGATGATTCCGGAGGCGGCGGCGAACGCGTCCTCGACGGCGGCGTGGTGAAGGCGAAGCACCCCGACGTTCTCCCCATCGCACTGTTCCCGGGGCAGGTCCTTGCGCATCTCGACCAGTGCGCCGTCCAGAGCTCGCACCTTCATGTGCTCGGGATCGGTACCGGAGGCGGAGTCGTACGCGAGGGCGCACCCGTCGACGGCCTGCAGGCGCGAAAGGATGCGCACATCGAAGAAGACGTCGGCGTTGAGCACGAACGCGCTCCCGCTGACCAACTCCCGCGCCATCAGGAAGGAGTAGAGGCTGTTGGTATCGGCGTAGCGCTGATTGAGCACGAACCGAGCCGCGTCGCCGACTCGCTCGCGGACGAGCTCGTGCCGGAAGCCGACGACGATCACGACCGATTCCACGCCCGCCGAGCGCAGGGCGTCGAGCTGATGCTCGATCAGCGGCCGGCCTCCGAGATCGCTGAGGCACTTCGGAACGTCGGTCCCGAGCCTGGAGCCGCTCCCGGCGGCGAGGATCACGGCCTGCTTGACCGTCTCGGCACGGTGCGACGAACGGTGGTGGGACCCGTTCGCGGCGCCACCGCTGGAGCCGGCCGCGATGACCCCGGGCGCGGCTGCGGTCGGCGTGAGGTGCTGCTGGAGCATGGACGACTTATCGGTCACGGCGCCTTTCCTTGAGCCTCTCGCTTTGCGCCCCCCGGGTCGTGACGGGTTGACGTCGAGGAAGGTCCTCGGGTCTTAAACCCAGACCGCCGCCGAAGATCACGGTCGGTCGGGCCCTGACGTGGTCTTTCAGATCCGGCGTACGCTCGGAAAACAGGTTCAGCGAAACCGTCGTGATCTGACTGTCCTCGCCTGTCGGGCGTAGCTTCCCCGCGGCCGGCGGTACTTCGGCGCGAAAACGCTGACCTGCGACCATGCGGGGGCCTCATCTCTCGTCTCCTCCGAGTGGACTGCAGGTCAGGGGGAGAAAACTGAGGATCCAACGAGCTGCTAAAGGCAGTCTACCGCGTCGCTGCGGCCTCGATCCCCGCGATTCCGGTTGCCGCAATGAGCCCCCGACGAAACGCGTGGGGCCTGTGATCCAGTTGAGGTTGCGCTATCTCCGCAAGTCGCGCACCTAAACCGGTTGATTCAGCACGAAATAGGACGGCGTCGCCCACCACGGCCTGATCGCCGACCTGTTGGCCGAGATGAGGCACACCCAGCGCGGCAAGCGCGCGCCGGCGACGCTGTTCCGCTCCGCGCGGAGGCCTACCCGGATGCCTGGCGGCGCGCAACGGCGGCGCGCTGAGTCGTCACCCGCCGGACGATTTCCGCCGTGAGGTCAGGGCGGCTGACGACTCCATTCTCAATCTGCTCGAGTCGCGCCTCGGGCAACTCTCGGGAAAGCACCGTTCTGACCTCATGCACCGGCGGAAACCAGGGCCCGACCATGTCAGGTGACCACAGAAGCCACAGTCGGTCCCCACATTCGCGCGCCGGGTCCGTCGGGTCGTCGTCGCGCCATGCCCTCACCCGTTCGACGGCCACGTCCGCCGGGCAGTACACCACCTGCATGTTGACCCGCTGGCGGACCTCATCCTCACTCATCTGCGAGTTCGCCGTGGCCATCATCGTCCGCTGCGCCCCCCGGTAGTCGTTCTCCAGCATCTCCAGGAAGGCAGCGACGACCGCGTCAGAGGCGACCAACGCCTGAGTGTTTGCCAGCGCGGATCGCGGGACGGGGACCGTTCCGGGGGCAACGATGCCGACGATGAGATCGGGACGCTCGGCGCCCACCCGCACCGCCCAGTTGCAGGCATCGCTAAGGGTCACGATTACGGCCGGCTCGCCGGCTTCCTCGATCACCGCGCTGAGGTCAGCGGCGCCGGTGAGCGTGTCATGAGGCCCGCGGCGCGTGGAGCGCCCGGTGCCTCGTGCGTCGTAGGTGACGATCCGGTGATCGCCCACGAGTTCCTCAATCAGCGGCTCGAAGACCGGCGGATACCCGGACCAGTGACAGGCGACGACGACGAGCGGCCCCTCGCCCCGCTCCTCCCAGTGAAGGCTGACACCGCCCTCCTCACGCTCAAGGGTCGGCATCGAAGCCACTCGAAACGGTTCTTGACGGCATGCAGCGATCGAACGCTACTCGACATCGCCTGCTCCGATAGCTAGGCGGCTTCGAGGCATGCCGCCCGATCCTCAGCGAAGCATTGGTATTGAACGATCTTGCCAGCTCGTTCCAAAGCCCAGATCGTCCAGGCCTGCCCGCGTTCCGTAGCCGAAACGCGCGCAGGCTTGGCTTTCGCTACCTACTCCTGATGTTCAGGGAGGCGATCTTGCCCGCCTGGGTGGCGATGCCGTCGATCATGACGGGCTCTCCGTCCACAAGTCCCGGGCCGGCCAGCCGCATGTAGGTTCCGGCCTGGATCACCTTCAGCCGTGACGTCACGGTCAGATTCGGGGTGAAGATCGAGACGAGCGGCCGGACACTCACCGTCAGCCGGGCGTACCCGTGCCGCACCTGAAGGCTGCCGGCGCTGGGGCTGGGCGAGATCGTGCGGTTCGCAAGCGTCCCGGCGCAGCGCGCGCGGCCGTCCATCAGCCCACAGGTCGCATGGCTCGACGCCGACGCACCGGCGGGAACCAGGGCGGTGGCCAGCGCGAGTCCCGCAAGGCTCGTCGCGACCTTTGCGCCTCGCACTCGCCGGCTCCGGTTTGACCAAGATCGTGAGTAGCCCATCCCGTACCTCCAGTTGCCTTGCGGCGGTTGCCGCTCTGCGAGCCAAACTAGACCGCGGGTCGGGGGGCGTCTGTGACCGCGCGCACGGTTGTGACGAAAAGCACAGAGGCGGTGTGCGTCGCGAAAGAGAGCCGAAGTCCTCAGCGGTAGCCCTGGTCAAGTAGCTCCGTGACTTGGTACATTGTGCCCACAATGGCCACAAGCATGGGCATACGACAACTTCGGGACACGCTAACCGCCACGATCCGCCGAGTGCAGCGGGGGGAGACGATCGAGGTCACTCACCACGGCGCCCCCGTCGCCGTGCTCGCTCCGCTTCCGGGCGACCGCCTCGACCGACTTGTGGCCGCCGGCGACGTTACGCGAGGCAACCCGCTCGAGCGAGCGACTCGGCGTTACCCGGTGACCGGCGAGCTGAGCGCGAGCCAGGCAATCGAGGACGATCGCGCTGAGCACTGAGCAGCGACTGGTCTACGCCGACTCGTCGGCGCTCGTCAAGCTCGTCATCGACGAGCCCGAAAGCGCCACGCTCGAGCGCCACCTCGCCGATTCGCCGATGTTGGCGACGAGCCGCATCGCGCTGGTCGAGGTATCGCGCGCAACGCGACTCGCGAATCCAGCACCGGCAGTGAAGGAGGAGGCCGAGCGGCTGCTCGAGTCGTGCATGCTCGTGGGCGTCAGCGACGGCCTGCTGCGCCGCGCCGCTGAGCTCGAATCCGGTTCTGTCAGGACGCTCGACGCGATTCACCTGGCAAGTGCCCTCCTCGTCGAGGCCGACGAGCTCGTCGGTTACGACCGGCGGCTCGCGGCGGCTGCAGCCGAGCACGGTCTCGAGGTGACGAGCCCGGGCGCACCGACCTCCGGCTCGTAACCCGCAGGCGCGAAGGTAGGTGGCCCCTCGTCGTTGCGTGCCGGGCCGCCGCGGTAGGTTGGGAAACTTGATTTCTCCGAAAGACGTTTCCGGGAAAGCTGGGGCGCGCATGTCGCCGGACCCACTCAATGGTGGTTGGGGCCAAGTAGGTGATGTCGAGGTGACGCCGATTCGGTCGATCCGTGCCTAGCGCCCGGCGGCCGCGCTTCCTCCTGGCGCTCGCCTGCGCCGTGGCGACCGCCATCGGCGCCGTTGCGGTTGCGGCCTCGGGGTCCGGAGCAAGCCGGGCGACAGCGGCGGCTGCCGGCCCGGCCAAGGCAAGGCTCCGCCCGCCGCGAAAGGTCAACGCGTATCCGCTGCTGGCGGCGACAAGCGCAGACCTGCGGGTCGCGGCCAAGCAAGACGCTTGCGACTTCGCGCAAACGCAGAGTCCGCGCGGCAACAGCCTGATGATCCTTGCGTTCCGGCGGGTTCGCAAGAAGGGCGATAAGTTCGGAATTGGCGCGGACCGGCGGGACAATCCGTTCTTCAGCAACGACGTGGTCGTGCGCGCCGCCCTGGAGGCGGCGGGCCGGGGCTACGAAGCCTGCCGGCGCCGGCACCGCGCCGTCACCATCGTCTACGGCAACACGAACTACAGCATGTCGGAGAGCGGCGATAACGGCGTCCCGATGTCGACCGCCACGGCGAGCCTGGCCGGCTACGAGCAGACCGCACTGGTCTCCGAGCTGAACGGCGCCTCGCCCCGCGGGGTGAGCTACGCCGTCGCCGGTGACATCGAGCCAGGCTTCGACCCGCTCGGCAATGAGCAGGCAAAGGCGCTTGCCAAAGGCGCCTCCAGCCAGGGCTTTGCCTACTACGACTACGGCGATGCGGGGCTGTGCCCCCCGATCGCCGCGTGCCAGGGGACTTGGTCGCTGCACGACCTTGCCGCGATATCCCAGAAGAACCGATCGCACTCGCTGCCCGAGATCTACCGCTCCGAGCAGGTCCAGCAGTGGGTCGGCGTCCGAAGGTCGTGGGACCGGAGCTCGGCCTGCACCTCGACGCGCGGTCATCGCTCCAGACGCGCACCTCATTGCTACGCGTTCTACGGCGCGCTGTCCGAGCCGACGACGTGCGGCGCCGAGATCGCCCCTTGGCAAAGCTGGACCGAGCTGAGGCGAGCGAACCCGCTAAACCACGTGAAGAGACATCTCGTGTACTTCAACCCTGACTGCCTCCCGAAGAGAGCGGCCGTAGGGAAGGCGGCGCTCGATCGCCATGATCGCTTTCCTCCGAGCATTCCCGACCGCTTCCCGGAGAGCTCGCCTGCGACGGTGGTCGGCGACCCGGACCCGCTTGTCTCGAGCTCGGTTATGCCGCGAATAGTCAACGGATGGAGCGTCCAGAGTCACGGGCAGATCACCCAGGTCGTCGCCGGCGTCGCTCGCGACGGGTCGCGAAACCGAGGACTACTGGCTGTCGCCCGCCAGCGCGCCCGTCCCTACTCGCTGACCCTCGATCTCGTCGCCGTGCCGGGCAGCGGCGCCGTGAAGATCACCTCCGGACCGACCGGCGAAAAGGCGGGGCGGGGGGCCGGGCACGGGAACCTCCAGTTCGCCGGCGCCCGCGGCGTCAGAGGCACCCTGAGCTTGACGGACAACAGCCTCACCATGCGGCGGGCGCCGTAGGGCGCCGGCGGGTGCGGGCCCATCGAAGGTGCGCCTCGTCGATGGCCGCGATCACGTCCTCCCCCAGCTCGATCGCTCGCCGTGTGCCTTCGCACACATGCGGCTTTCAATGCCGGGATAGGGTTGCGCACAAGATGACCGGAAGGCGCCTCCACTTGCTGTGGCTAGCAGCGCTCGTCGGTCTTAGTTCCTGCGGCTCAGGCGAATCCCCCGTGTCGGACACGTCCGCAAGCTCAAAGTCGCTTCGGACCCACCTAGACGCCGCCCTCGACGAGGGACGCAGATCCGGCGGCGCTCCCGCAGCGACCGCGACCGTGAGTCGCTGCGGCGAGGTCCTTTGGTCGGGCGCGAGCGGTGTCAAGAATCTGAGGTCGCGCCCTCCGACGACCCCTGACACGCTCTTCGCAGTCGCCAGCACGATGAAGCCCATCACTGCCACGCTCGTGCTCAACCTCGTGGAGCGCGGCAGACTCTCCTTGAGCACGAAGCTCTCGCGCTTCTACCCAAGCCTTCCCCGCGCGCGGAGGATCACCGTGCGGATGCTTCTCAATCACACGAGTGGCCTGAACGAGTACTTCGACGATCCGCAGATCAGCCATGCGATCATCACCGACCCCGACCACGATTGGACTCGCGCGGCGGTCCTGAGGGGAATCACAAGTACGAAATTTGAGCCGGGAACGCACTACTCGTACAGCAACTCGGCCTACGTAGTCCTCGGGGGCGTGATTGAGAAGGTGACCGGAAACACGATCGAGCACGCGTTCCGAACGCTCATCGCAAACCCGCTCGGACTCTCGCATTCGACCTTCATCTACCGACCCGAGCGTTCGCACCTCTTTGCTCATCCGTACCTGCGAAAGAACGGCGAGCTTCAGGACGCCTTCGCCCCGGGGGTCGGGATTCCGGCGGACTTCTGGGGACCGGTATGGACTGATGGAGGTCTCGCGTCGACGTCGCCCGACCTTGCTCGCTTCGGCGATGCCCTGTTTCGTGGGCGGATCCTGGATCCGAAGACGGTCAAGAAGATGACCCGGCCAAACCGCTTCGGCAGCCGCCTGGGAATTGACGACAAGAGCTACGCAGGACGAAGATGGCTGGGTCACGACGGCCGCTACGTCGGCTATGAGAGTGAGCTGTGGTACGACAAGTCCCGCGGGCTGACCGTCGCAGTCAACACGGACACCGAAAAGTCCTCACTTGCCACATGGAAGAAAATCGTGATGGCCTATGACGACAGCGTGCCGGCCGCCCAGCCGTGTGGCTCGGCCTAGCCCCGATCGAGCATGAGCTGTTTTCGCTTCGGAACAGGTCGTCCGTTCGCCCTCAGCAGAAGCGCCTGTTCCGGGGGACGTCGAGGTCCCGTTGCCGCAGGACTGGCATCGAGGGTCGATGGCCCTTGATCCGTAGGGCCCGATCGGCGTGGACTGACTCGGCAACCTAGATGGCGCGCTCAACGACCTGCCTGTGGATCGCCAGTGTGAGCTCCTCGATCTGCTTCGCCAGCCTCGTCGCCTCTTCGGTCAGGCGCGTGTTCTGTTCGAGCAGCTCCTGCTGACTGGTTGCGATCGCATCGCGATGCTTGGCTGATGCGCTTTCGGTGGCCTTGTCACGGTCGGCCTGGCGGGTCTGGGCGAGCAGGATGAGCGGTGCCGCATAGGCCGCTTGAGTCGAGAAAACCAGGTTGAGCAGGATGAACGGGTACGGATCCCACCGCAATGAGATCGCGGCGGCGTTGATGATGATCCAGATGATCACGATGCCCGACTGCGCGAGGATGTATCGGGGCGTGCCGAAAAAGCGTGCGACGCGCTCGGCTACCTGACCGAAGCGGTCCGGGCCGAAGGGCGGGTGAAGATGCTCGTGCTCGCTGTGGTCGAAGCGACCAGGGCTCGAGCTGGGCGGGCGATTCATAGTGATTTCTCCTTCGCTGGTAGGAACGTCGAGGCCGACTCGGCGAGGCCAAGGTATCTCAGCCCGCGATCCCTCCGACGAGCATTCCGGAGCCGAGGTGGGCGCCGAGCACCGGCCCCACCTGGGTGCAGAAGAGAGGGCCGAAGCCGAAGATCTCGGTGCCGTGGGCGACGAGATGCTCGGCGGCCTCGGGCGCCTGAGCGTGTTGCACGACCCAGTCCGCGGCGCCGCGATCATGGAGTTCTTCCAGATAGGCGTCCATCCGCTCCAGCGCTCGGCGCCGGGTCCGCACCCGGCCGACCGGGACGATCTCGCTGCCGAAGGTGAGGATCGGCTTGACCTTCAGCGCCGTGCCCAGCATCGCCTGCGCCGCACCGATGCGACCGCCACGGCGCAGGTACTCGAGGGTGTCGAGGCAAAACCAGATGTCCAGCCGCTCGCGGGCCCGGTGCACGGCATCGACGACCCCCTCGATCTCGGCCCCTTCTTCCGCCGCACGCGCAGCCGTCACGACGAGGCAGCCCAACCCGCCGGCGCCGGTCTGGCTGTCGACGACTTCCACGCGTCCGGGGTGTCCCTCGTCGGCCAGGATGCGCGCCGCCTCCGTCGCGCTTTCACAAGTTCCGGAAAGGCCACTCGCCAGATGGATCGAAACGACATCGCGGCCCGCACCGACGAGCGGCTCGAAGCAGGCGCGAAAGTCCCCAACCGAAGGCTGAGACGTCGTGGGCAGCGAAGCCGAATCCCGGAGCCGCGCGTAGAAGTCATCGAGATCCCGGTACTCGTCTTCGGGACGCAGGTCGCCATCCCAGCCCACGTACAGGCTGACCTCGCGAATGCCCCAGCGCTGGACCAGCTCCTGAGGCAAATAGGGCGTGGTGTCGGTCACCACCGCGACACGGCCCTGCGCGTCAGCCGCTCGGAAGTCCGACGCATCACTCATGTGGGAATCCTTACTGGTCTCGTGCTCTCAGTGCGGGTGCGGCCGGATGCTGCGGTTGAGGTGCACGGACCAAAAGCCGCTCGACGCGTCCGTGCACCAGACCTCACGTCGCCCGGGCACGAACGCCGGCTGCGACAGGGCGAAGTCAGCCGAGACGCCGCCGAGCTGGGGGGACGGGCGGCGTGAAGTAGCCGGACGGCGGGTATCGGGTTCGCCATGCTTGGCTGGCTCGCCAGCGCCGGTTTTGTCGCCCGAGGCGTCGTCTACGGCCTTATGGGCTTCCTTGCGCTCGGGCTGGCGCTGGGAATCGGCGGAAAAACGACAAGCCAGCAGGGAGCGCTCCGTACGATCGGCCAGGAGCCGCTCGGAAAAGTGATGCTCGTTGTGATCGCGGCCGGGCTCGCGGCCTACTCGATCTGGCGCCTCGCCCGGGCCGCGCTCGGCCACGGACAGATTGTCCAAGACAGCTCCATGGACCGGATCGCCGCGCTCGTGAGCGGCATCGGCTACGGGGCGCTCTGCATAACCGCGATCTCCGTCATTGCCGGCTCGTCCAACTCTCAGGGCACGACCCAGACGACCGGCGGAGTGCTCGGTTGGACCGGCGGAACCCTGATCGTCGGCATCGTCGGCGCGATCGTCATCGGCGTCGGCCTCGAGCAGATCTATCGCGGCATCAGCACGAAGTTCCTTCAGCAGTTGAAGACCGAGCAGATGGACGAGCGCGCGAAAACGGTCCTGAGGGGGATCGGCACCTTCGGCTTCGCGGCCCGCGGAGTGGTGTTCGCCCTTGTGGGCTTCTTCCTGATCAAGGCCGCTGTCGACTTCGACCCGCAGGCCGCGGTGAGCGTCGACGGCGCGCTCTCCAAGCTGGCCAACGCCTCCTACGGGCCACTTCTCCTCGGCTTCGTCGCGGCGGGGCTGGTGGGGTTCGGGGCCTTCTCCATCGCCGAGGCGCGCTACGCGAGGGCCTGAGATCTCAACCCACGAAGATCCAACCCCTACGCGAGATACTCCGGCGATGTCTCAAGAGAACGTCGAGTTCGTCCGGCGGCTCTACGACTCGTGGAATGAGGGCGACCCTGCGTTTGAGCGCTTCGCACCCGACATCGAATGGGATGTGAGCCGATATGCCCCTGATCTCAGCGAGGTGGCTCGCGGTCACGACGAGGTCCGAGAGCTGTTTAGGCGCTTCCTGGGAGTGTGGGATGAGGTCCACTTTGAGCCCCATCGCTTCTTCGACGGTGGCGATCGCATCGTGGTCTCGCTGACCGTTCACTCGCGGGGGAGGGGCAGTGGCGTCCCCGTCACCGGCGACGGCGCTCACTTGTTCGTTCTTCGCGACGGCCTGCTCGCTAGTCACGTTCAGTACTCCAACCTCGAGGACGCCCTCGAAGCCGCCGGGCTGTCGGAGTAGCTCGGAAGCCGGTTTCTGGGCTCAGGCCGTCCCCGGAACCAGATGCCCGACCTTCGTGCCGTAGCGCTCGGCGAGCCGCTGGGCGACCAGGGAGCGATGACAGGCCCGCTGCTCCGCGCTTCCTGTCGGATTCACCGCGATGAGATTCGCCGCTGCCGGCGGTCTGATTGAGTGATGGCTTCGATGAAAGGACGACCCAGATGAGCGAGCACACAATCGGAACCCGCGAGGACTGGCAGGCGGCACGTGCCGAGCTTGCGAAGCTCGAGGCCGAGCAGGCGGAGCGCAACGAGGAGATCAAGCGCAAGCGCCTCGAGCTTCCCTGGGTGCCGGTCGAGAAGGACTATGAATTCGACACCGAGGACGGCAAGAAGAGCCTGGCCGGCCTGTTCGACGGACGTTCGCAGCTGCTCGCCTACAACGTCATGTTCGGCCCTGACTACTCGAACGGCGCCTGTCCGGGGTGCTCGAGTCTGGCCGACGGCCTCGACGGCTCGTTGCTGCACATGAACAAGCGGGATGTGACGCTGATGTGCTTCTCGCGCGCCCCGATCGACCGGCTGACCGCCTACAAGGAGCGCATGGGCTGGCAGTTCCCATATGTGTCGACCTACGCAACGGACTTTCCGTTCGACTTCGGCCTCGCGATGACCGAGGAGCAGGCGCAGCAGGTCCCCCAGGTGAAGGAGATGATTGACAACCCGCCCGACTGGCTCGTCGAATGGTCGCAGCAGGTCGGGGCCGAGCTGAAGGACGGCCTGCGCGAGGGTCCGGGCTGGATCGCCTTCGCGCGCGAGGGCGACACCGTCTACCACACCTACACGGTGATGGCCCCCGACCCGTTCGTTGCTCCGTATTCCGCGTCGCTCCTCGATCGGACCCCGAGGGACCGCTCCGATGAACCGCCCCGAAGCTGGCGCAAGGACGAGTACCCGGACTGAGCCGTCGGTCCGGGTATGCGGGCCGGCTCATCCGATCGGTCGGGCCACGTCCAGCCGAACGGCTGAGTTATCCGCTTTCTGGCGCGGGTATCCAGCCAGGCATGGGAATGGACACCCAGGAGCAGCTGGCACTGATCGCGCGACCGCTCCCGGCAGCCCGCGGCGGGCGCGCTCAGGCGCCTCTCGAGAACCCTGAGATGGACGTACAGAGCGGCGACCCGCTGCTGGAGCCGCGCCTGGATGAGCCGGGGATCGGACGAGACGGAAACTGCCGCCCGATCGAGAATCCGGGTTAGTTCAGGCGGTGACGGGCTCCCCCGTCGTGGCCAGCTTTTCGATCAGCCCGACGGGCGCACGTCTTCGGGGAGTTGTCAGGTCGGCGCTGGGTACGAGGCTTGGGACGAAGTGCAGAGCGACGTCGTCGAGCTAACCGACCTCGGCGGTGACCAGGTTCTCGGACGCGCGAGGACGCCGTGCGGGCGGCGCGTTCGTCCCAGGCGGCTCAGGGTTAGGCAGTGACCGGGACGATGGTGCTGCGAGTCATGGCGACACCTACGGGCCGATCTCTGCGAGGTCCGAGTCAGAGAGCTCGATGTCGAGGGCGGCGAGGTTCTCCCTCATGTGCTCGGGCGAGAGCGTGCCCGGAATGGGCGCCACGACCGGGGAGCGGTGAAGGAGCCAGGCGAGCTTGATCTGGTTCGAGCTCGCGCCGTGGCGCCCGGCCACCCGCTGGATCGCCGTGTCGTCGCCGCCGTGGAGCGGATAGAAGGGGACGAAGAGGATTCCTTCGGCTTCGCAATACCCGATGACGGCGTCGTCGGCGCGCTCGCCGAGGTTGAACTCGTTTTGAACCGCCGCGATCGGCACGACCGACCGGGCCCTCTGGATCTGCTCGACGCTGACGTCGGAGATGCCGACGTGGCGCACACGCTCGACCTCGACGTACTCGGCGATCAACCCCACCGATTTCTCGATTGGGATGTCCGGGTCGACCCGATGCAGGTAGTAGAGGTCGATGACGTCGACGCAGAGCCGCTCGAAGCTCTGCTCGAGCTGCGCGCGCAGGCCGTCGAGCCCTGCGCCGGGGTGGTAGCCGCCCTTGGTCGCGATCACCACGTCGTCCGAGGCCCCGGCCAGCGCGGCGCCGATCGCCTGCTCGCTCTCGCCGCCGGAGTAGAGGTGCGCCGTGTCGATGAACTCGATTCCCGCCGCGACGGCCTCCCGCAGAAAGGCGTGGTGCTCCGGAAGGTCTCGCAAGCGGTTGGTGCCCAGGCCGATCCGGGTCAGCTCGCGGTCGCCGAGCGAAAACAAAGACGGGACGCCTGTCATCTCCACATCATTGCCGCTTCGTTCGTCGGCGACACCTCGCTCACGGCCCGCAGCTTCGGTGCGGGCTCCTTGCGGTCGCCGCAAACGATGGCGGGCGGGCTCGCTTGCCCGCCCCCCAGCGGCGATCGGGGCGGCTTCGCAGGTCGAAGTACAGCCTGGCGCCATGCTGCAGCGCGCAGAAGGACAGCCAGGGCCGAGCGTAGTTGTGCCCGTTCAGGCGAAGCCCGTGGATGAAAGCGTGGCCATGCGCGGCGCCGGGTGAGCTGACCCTCACCGTTCCACCGGGCAGGCGCATGACCTCGTGGGCGAACAGCGGGCTATCGAGCGCCAGCATCCCCACCCCGGGGATCTCTGGATAGAAGCCCAGCGCTGCCATCGCGTACCAGGCCGAGGTCTCGCCCAGGTCGTTTTGCCCTGGGTATCCCGCGGGCCGCGCGTGCCAATAGCGGCGAATCGCGTGTCGCACTATCTCCTGGGTCCGGTACGGGCGCCCGAGCCAGTCGAAGATCCACGGCGCTAGGAGACTCGGCTCGTTGCCGAGGTAGGCATGGCGGGAATGGGCGCCGTGAGCGGTGGCGTTCAGATGTGCCAAGAACCGGCCGAGGCGCGGCTGCGCACGGCGGACGCCCCCGAGCCGGCGAGCGAGCCCGCCGAGGTTCCAGGGCACCGACCAGGTGTACTGGGCCGAATCGCCCTCCGCGAAGCCGTCCCCGGTCGTGGGCCCGTATCCCGGCGGGAAGGAGCCGTCCGAAAGGCGGGGTTCCAGATAGCCGCTGCCGCGGTCGAACAGGTGCTTCCAGTTTGCGGAGCGACGCATCAGCCGCCGGTAGGCCTGGCCGTTCCCGGCGAACCGAGCGGCGAACTGCGCCACCGCGAAGTCCGCCCCCGCGTATTCGAGCGTCGTCGAGGCGGTGCCGTACACGGCCTGGGGCGAGCCGAAGACCGAGGTGACGAGGTTGCCCTGCTGGTTCTGCTCAAACGGGATGAAGCCGCGGGTTTCATAGGGGCTGAGTCCCTGGCGCTCCACGTAGCTTCCGTTGTTCGGGCTCTGGCAGGCGCTGGTTGCGCCCTTGAGCATCGCCGTCAGCGCGGCGTCATGGTTGAAGTCGCCGGCGCCGAAGGCTGCGGCGGACGAGATGATCTGGTCTGCCGGGTCGCCGATCATCTCCATCGTCTGCCCATTGGCCACCGGCCACTTCGGCAGGCACCCGGATTGCCGCTGGTCGGCGACAAGCGAGCGGACCATGTCGCTGGCGCGCCCGGGATGGAGGAGAGCGAGGAGCTCGATCTGCGTTCGGTAGATGTCCCAGCCCGAAAAGTCCGCGTACTGCGTATGGCCGCGTGCTCGATGCACGTGTCCATCCATTCCGGGATAGCGGCCGTCGGCGTCGCTGAAGGTGCGAGGCGCAAGCTGAGCCTGGTAGAGGTCGGTGTAGAAGGTGCGAACGTCCTGTCCGGGCGCGCCGGCGACCCCGATCTCGCTCAGATCGCGATTCCAGGCGTGGCGCGCCCTTTCGCGCAGCGCGCGGAGACCGAGGTGCAGACTCTCGGCTCGGAGGTTTTGCTCGGCGCCCTCGGGGCTGACGAACGAGATCCCGACCCGTACGTCGACCCTGCGGTCGCGCCGGGCGTCGATCGTCGCGTAGGCGCCCGACTGCGCGGCGTTTCGCGGCTGCGGGGTGACGGTGTCGGAGCTCTGCCTCGAGGCCGCGTCGAGGCTGCCCCGCTGCCAGGTTCCGTACGAGCTGAATCTGCGATCGAACTTGGCCGCGAAATACACCCGGTAGCGGTTTCGCTGGGCGCAGAAAAAGCCGCTGCTTGCCGCGCCGGTGATCTCGCGCCTGCCGGGGTGCACCTGAACCGAGGCGGCGCTGGTGCCCGCCCCGCTGCCTCCGGCATTGATCAGGAGCGACGCGCGTTTCGTCTTCGGGAAAACGAGCCGGGCAAAGCCGGTTCGCGTGGTCGCCGCGAGCTGGGCCGAAACCGCGCCACCTCCGGGCGCATGCATCCGCACGCTGTAGGCACCGGGCGACGCGCTCTCCCGCGAGTGGCTGAAACCGGCGCGAAAGCGCGGTGAAAGCGCATTGCTGCCGGGCTTGGCGGGGGAGGTTTGCAGCCGCCCCGTGAACGGGAGCATGGGAAAGTCGCCGTACGCCGGGCAGCCTGCTCCGCTCAGGTGCGTGAGGCTGAAGCCGGTGATCTGATCCGACTTCCAGCTGTAGCCGCGACCGCTATTGGTGGTCGGCAGGCCCACGGTCTTGGCGACCGCGTTCTCGGGAGAGGCCGTGGTATCGGGACCGAACTGGACCATGCCGAACGGCATCGACGCTCCGGGAAACGTTCCGCCGGGATGTGCCGCACCGCGCTCGGTTGCCGAGCCGGCGAACGGGTTGACGAAGCGGGTGGGGCCGCCCGCCCAGGCGCTGCCCGGCGCACCGGCGCTCGCGAGGACCAGGATCGATCCGAAAATGGGGAGTCGCGACTTCACGATTCGAAACCCCTCCCGGTCAAGTGATACACCACAGCCCGTGGCGTACGACGAGGACCTGGCGAACCGCATCCGCGAGCTGATCGGCGCCGAGCGCGATCTCAGCGAACAGGCGATGTTCGGTGGCCTTGCCTTCCTGATCGCCGGGAACATGGCCGTGGCGGCAAGCGGGCAGGGCGGGCTGATGGTGCGCGTCGATCCCGACGAGACCGAGGCGCTGGCGGCGAAGCCGCATGCGCGGCCGTTCGAGATGCGTGGGCGCGAGATGCGGGGTTGGCTTCGCGTCGATCCCGAGGGCGTTGACACGAAGCGTCAGCTCGAGCCCTGGGTGAGGCGGGGGGTCGCCTTCGCGCGCTCGCTTCCGCCGAAGGGCTGATGGCGCCCGGCGACGCGGTTCGGCCGGTCGCGGCGCTGCAATGCAGGTCAGAGTCGATACCGCGGATCCGCGAGCCAGCGAAGGAATCCCCGGCAGACGGCCTCGTGCACGCGAAGCTGCGTGCGAGCGTAGATCCACGTACCGAGGCGCGCGAACCGTCCGCTCCCGCGAAGCCACGGGTAGAAGTTGCGCACCTCGAGCCGGATCCTCACGTGCGCCCGGCCTGGTTCGACCCGGGATCGTGGCGGGGAGCCGGCGTCGGTCCTGCTAACCGAGATCTGGAGGTGGCCGTGCTCGCGGCCCCCGCGGGCGACGAGTAAGCCGCGTTCGATTCGCCACCTCACCACCCCGGATCGGGAGTCGGCCTCGAACTCGGGAGCGTGGAATCGAAGCAGGGCGATCCGCCGCGATGCCAGGACGATCGCGCTCGAGTCCGGCGAGTAGATCACGCGGATCAGCCGCAATGAGATTCTCGAGAGGTAGCGCCAGTAGCTGCGGGCGAGACGCTCGAGGGTCTCCGGCGTCCAAAGCCGGTCGAGCTCATCCTCGACAAGTGTCAGCTCCGCCTCCTGCACGGAGCCGACGGCGCCGGTTTCCGGGACGCGTTCGGCTTCGTCGCTGTGTAGGAGGGTGACGTTCACCTCGCCCTGCTGGCGGACCATGGGTGCGTTTTAGCGGCTTTGGGATCGGTTCCCTCGGTAGCCTCGATCGATGCGTGCATTGGTGGCAGGCGCGACCGGTTTCGTCGGCGAGCGGCTCGTTGGCGCTCTGGCCGACGCCGGGCTGGAGGTCACGGGCTTGGTCCGGTCGCCCGCCAGGGCCGGGCGACTGGAGGCCTTGGGCTGCCGCCTGCATGCCGGCGACGTGCTCGACGCCGGCAGCCTCCGCGGAGCGGGGGAGGGAGTGGATGTGGCCTATTACCTCGTGCACGCAATGGCGGGAGGCGGCGACTTCGAGGAGCGCGAGGTCCAGGCGGCGAAGAACTTTGCGGCTTTCACCCGCTCCGAGGGGATCGCCCGAACCGTCTACCTGGGCGGACTCGGTGCCGAATCAGCGTCTGCTCACCTCCGAAGCCGCCATCGCACCGCGGAAATCCTCGCCGAGGTCGGCCCACCCCTCACCTACTTCCGAGCGGCCATGGTGGTGGGCGCGCGCAGCGAGTCCTATCGGACGCTTCGGTACCTCGTGGAGCGCCTGCCGATCATGGTCGCTCCCGCCTGGCTGGACACGGACACCCAGCCGATCGGCATCGACGACGTCATCTCCTACCTAGCTGCGGCTCCGACGGTTCCCGAGTCGGCCGGAGGCGAGGTGCAGGTCGGCGGGCCTGACGTGCTCTCCTACGGCGACATGCTCGACCGGATGGCGATCGCCCTCCACAAGCGCCCACGGCCGCGCATCCGCGTGCCGATGCTCTCGCCGCGCCTGTCGTCTCTGTGGCTTGGGCTGGTGACGCCGGTGGACACCAACGTGGCCCGCCCGCTCGTCGAGGGACTGAAGACCGAGACGGTGGTCACCGACCCCGCCGGCGCGCGACCTTTCGGAATCGAGCCTGCGGGTTTCGATGAGTCCCTCAGGAGGGCCATTTGGGAGGACGCTGGAGGATGAGGAACCGCGCGCGATAGTGGCTAGGCTCAGCCGGTGAGCGAGGACGACCCGCGCTTCCATGTGCAGCTGCGCTCGCGACGGGGGATGCGGCGGGCCTGGACGTTCAACCTGAACAGCGAGCGCCTTCAGCGCGAGGTGGTCGCACCATGGCTGGCAGGCGACGTGATCGTGTTCGCGGACCGCGACTGGGAGCCCCGCGCATCGGAGATGCGGATCCTGAAGGGCCCGGAGCTTGCGTCGCAGGATCTCGCGCGTGGCGGTGGGCCCGCCGCGGCCGAGCGAAGCGCCGCCAATGTCACTCGAGAGATTCTGGAGGATGCGCCGACCTCCGCGGCCGGCGAGCCGGCCGCGGAGGTCGCCGCAAAGATCCTGGAGGAGCTCCGCGGCCTCGAGGGAGTGTCCATAGAAAGCGAAGAGGCGCGCGGGCGGCGGGGCCCGGGCCCACCGGTGGGTGGGGTGGGCGAGCGCCGACCCCGGGGGGGGTGCGGGGCGGGCGGCGCC
>JBBRYM010000025.1:0-26187 GCA_038237625.1 Solirubrobacterales bacterium
CGATCTCATCTGCATGAGATGAAAGTCGCCGAATCCTCCGCTTCGCGTCCGGTTCGGCTCGATCTCATCTGCATGAGATGAAAGTCGCCGAATCCTCCGCTTCGCGTCCGGTTCGGCTCGATCTCATCTGCATGAGATGAACGGCGCCCTCGCGGACGTTCGCGTCCTCGACCTCACCCGCCTGTTGCCCGGCGGGTTCTGCACCCTGCTCATGGCCGACATGGGCGCCGACGTCGTCAAGGTGGAGGACACCGGTATGGGCGATTACGTGCGCTGGGCGCCGCCGTACCACGGCGACGACTCGCATCAGGCGCTGGGCACCCGCTCGTCGCTTTACCTAGGGCTGAACCGCGGCAAGCGCTCGATTCGGCTCGACCTCAAGCAGGAGGGCGGCCGGGACGCGCTGTTGCGCCTGGTCAAGGACTTCGACGTCGTTCTTGAGAGCTACCGCCCCGGCGTGCTCGACCGGCTCGGCTGCGGATACGAGGCGATGCGCGAGGCCAACCCCAAGATCGTCTATTGCGCCATCACGGGCTACGGCCAGACAGGGCCCAACACGGCGCGGGCCGGCCACGACATGAACTACCTGGGCCTGATCGGTCTGCTCGGCCTCACCGGTGAGCCCGGCGGCCGCCCGATCCAGGCCGCAGGGCAGATCGCCGACCTCGGCGGCGGCGCGCTGATGGCCGCCTTTGGCGTGCTGGCCGCGCTGCGCGAGCGCGAGCGCTCGGGCGAGGGTCAATTCGTCGACGTGTCGATGGCCGACGGCGCCCTCTCCTGGCTGGCGATGACGGCTGCGGCCTACCTCTGCGACCGGCGCGTTCCGGAGCGCGGCGCGGAGCAGCTCACGGGCAAGTTCGTCTGCTACTTCCCCTACGAGGCTTCGGACGGCTGGGTCACGTGCGGGGCGCTGGAGCCCAAGTTCTGGGCTTCCTTCTGTGAGAACACGGGTCATCCGGAGCTGATCGAAAAGCAGTTCGCGAGCCCGGGATCGGACGCCTGGCAAGAGATCGCGGCGATCTTCAAGTCGAAGACCACGGACGAGTGGCGGGCCTTCAACGACGAGCACGACGCAATGATCGAGCCTGTTCTCGACCTCGACGAGGCGCTCGACTCGGAGCTCGTGCGCGCGCGCCAGATGGTGGTGGAGGTCGATCAGCCTGAGCTGGGGCCCGTGAAGCTGCTGGGCGCTCCGGTGAAGCTGTCGCGGACCGCGCCGGACCCGACGAGGCCCGCGCCCGCGCTCGGCGAGCATACGGAAGACGTTCTCGCGAGCTCCGGCTTTACTGAAGGCGAGATCACCGCCCTCCTGAAGAGCGGCGCCGCCGCGGCCACGCCCGAGTCGGCCGAGTCTGCGAGGTTCATGGGATGAGCGCCCCGGCCCAGGAGCTGCTCAAGATCTCCGAGCTCGCAGAGCGAACCGGAGTCCCGGTCGCGACGATCCACCACTACCTACGGGAGGGCCTTTTGCCCGAGCCCGTCAAGACATCGCGCAACATGGCCTACTACGGGCCCGAGTTCGTCGAGCGAATCCGGCTGATCAAGCAGCTCCAGGAGGAGCGCTTCATGCCGCTGCGCCTGATCCGCGAGCTCTTCGAGCGCGAGGATGCCGACCCCGATCGCCTACGGGCGATGGTGGAGGTGGAGGACCGGATTCTCGCTGGAGCCCTGGAGGGCGAGCGCACCCGCACCCCGGTGACCGAGGTCCGCGAGCGCTTCGGCATGCCGAAGGAGGTCCTCGACCGCATGGAGCAGATCGGAGTCCTATCGCCTAACTCCCGGGGCTACAGCCCCTCCGACGTGCGGATAATCGAGGCCATCAGCCGTTTCCGCGCCGGCGGCTACGACACGGAGATCGGCTTCACCGTCTACGACACGCTGCGCTACAAGCGCGCGCTCGAGGAGCTCGTCACCGAGGAGATCGACGTCGTCATGGCGCGCCTCGCCGGCAAGATGGAGCCCGAGCGGATCAACCAGCTCCTACGCGACGGCGCCGAGCCCCTGAAGGACCTGATCGCCGCGATGCACACGAAGCTCCTGGTCGCGGAGCTCGAGCGCCGCGCGAAGGGCTAGAGCGCCGAGTCGAGGATTTCGGCGTGCTCGCTCTCTGGCGGGGTGCCGTAGACGTAGAGGACCAGGTCCTCGTCGCCGTGATTCACCGTCTGCAGCGGTGTGCAGGGCTCGACGTGGATGAGCCCGCCGGTCGGGATGTCGTGGCGCTCGGGCGGCTCGCCGAGGTACATCGTGAGCTTGCCCGCCATGACCACGAATGTCTCCTCCTGCTGCGGGTGCCGGTGTCGCCGCCCCTTGGCGCCGGGCTCGTAGCGCCAGACGTTTGCGCGGGTGTGGGCGAAGCCCGCGAGCTCGCTCAGCTCGGCGACGTGGCGAGCGGGCTCACCGGGATCGTGGGGACGGGTGATCCACACGAGCACGTCGGGCCTGACGACGCGAAACGCCATCGGTTACTTGCCCGAGATCGTCGGCGCATTCCCGGAGCCGTGTTCCGACACGAGCTTGGTGAGTGCGGCGATCGCCGGCTGGAGCGGCTTCGGTATCGAGATCTGGTCGGCCCTGTAGCTCAGTCCCAGGTACTGGATCGAGTATTCGAAGCAGTCCGAGCAGCCGGACGGCGGCGGCTTCGGCAGATGGCCGATGTCGGCCGCTACGAGCTTGTCGCGAAGGTCGGCGAGCTCGGTGTCGCTGAGCTGGAAACGCTGCTTCGACGCGCCTTGGCGAAAGCCGGTCGTGACGTTCGCACGGCCATCCGGCGCGACGCTGAGCTTCTGGTTGACGCCGGCGATGCCGCCGGTGACCTGGAAGTCGATCTGGGCCTTCGAGGCGGGCGTCTTGACGGTCGTGGTGGCGCCGGTGCGCGTGGCGCTGCTGCCCGAGCCCGAGCCGCCGCAGCCCGCGATCAGGAATGCGCCGGCGCCGGCGAGGAGAAGGGGAGAGGTGCGCACGAGGCAAGCATTATGTGCGAACGCGATGACCGTCACCGTTGGTCGGCTCCTCGACGGCGAGGGTGCGAAGAGCGCCCAGCACCTCGGCGGCAAGGCGGGCGCCGTCGGCCGGATTCATCGGGGTCGCGACGATGCGGGCCACGACCTCGTCGCGGTCGAGCCGCTACCCATCCGCCGCGAGGCTGAACGTAGGATCGACTACATGACGGGCGACGCTCCACGCATTGCGATCGCTGCCGGGCTGGGGGCAATGACGCTCGGATTCTTGATCGCCCTGCTGAGCGACGGCCCCTACCTCACGACCGACGGGATCAACGCCGGGGTGATCCTCTTCGCCGTGGGGCTGTTTGCGGCGCTTTTTGCGACCCCGTTTGCCTTTGAGCGCTCCCGGCGCGCAACCGAGCCCGACCGCGACCGTCGCTGGGAGCGCGCGCTCATTCGCTGGGGCGTCGTGGCCGGCGCTGTATTCGGGGTGGGCCTGGGGCTCGCGCTCGTCCTCGGCCCGCACGGTCGAACGCTCGGCGGATCGATCGCGATCGTGACCCTTGCCGATGCGCTCCTGATCATCGGCACGCTGGTCGCCTGGATGTTCTCCAACTGAACGCCACCCGAGCCGGCAGCGCCGGACGGCCGACCTATAATCCCGATTGACTGGTCAGTCAACCGCCGGAGGAGGAGAACGAAATCCGCGCCGCTGCCGTCCAGCTCAACTCCACGGCCGAAAAGGTCCGAAACTTGGCCGCCGCCGAGCGGCTCGTCCGCGCCGCCGCCGCCGACGGCGCGACGCTGATCGTCCTGCCGGAGAAGTGGAATGTCCTCGGCGACGGCGATGTCCTCCTGGAGGGCGCCGAGCCACTCGACGGCCCCGCGGCCGAGGCCGCGGCGTCCTGGGCTCGCGAGCTCGGCATCCACCTGGTCGCCGGCAGCATCGCCGAGCGTGACCGCGAGACGGGCAGGCTTCACAACTCGAGCCTCTGCTTTGCCCCGGGCGGGGAGCTGGTCGCGACCTACCGCAAGATCCACATGTTCGACGTGGATGTGGGGGGGATCGCCTACCGCGAGTCTGAGAACGAGGACGCGGGCGATCGAACCGTCGTGGTCGCTGCCGGTGAGCTCTGTCTCGGCTTGACCGTTTGCTACGACCTCCGCTTCCCCGAGCTCTACAGGATTGCCGCCCTGGAGGGGGCAACCGTGGTCACCGTGCCGTCGGCGTTCACCGAGGTCACGGGCCGTGACCACTGGCATGTACTCCTGCGCGCGCGGGCGATCGAGAACCAGCTCTTCGTCGTCGCCGCAAACCAGGCGGGCGCCGCCCCGCCCCACTATCGAAGCTACGGCCATTCGCTGATCGCCGATCCCTGGGGCCGCGTTCTCGCTGAGGCCCCAGGCGAGGGAGAGTGCTTCGTCGCCGCCGATCTCGACCTCGGTGAGCTCGAGCGCATCCGCGCTGAGCTCCCCGCCCTTCGAAACCGCCGCCCCGCCGCATACCGCTGGCCGCAGGTCCTCGAGGAGGTGGCGGGCTGATGGCCCGCGCCGCCGCCGTCGACAAGCGCCGCCAGATCCTCGACGCAGCGAGCCGCGTGTTCGCGCGAACCGGCTTCCATGCTTGCCGGGTCTCCGACATCGCCGACGAGGCCGGGGTCGCGTACGGGCTCGTCTACCACTACTTCAAGTCCAAGGACGAGGTCCTGAACCAGCTCTTCACCGAGCGCTGGTCGCTGCTCCTGGCCGCGATCGACGAGGTGGACCGCAAGGAGATCACCGCCCGGGCGAAGCTCGATGCCTGCGCAGGCTTCATCATCGACTCGTACCGCCACGACCCGGAGCTCATGAAAGTGATCGTCGTGGAGGTCACCCGCGCGGCTAACTCCTTCGGCCGCACCCACCTCCCCGAGATCCGACGCGCCTACGACTCGATCGCGAAGATCGTGGGCGACGGCCAGCAGAAGGGAGAGTTCCGCGCGGACGTTGATCCCGAGTTCGCCTCGATGTGGTTCTACGGCGCGATCGAACAGCTGCTCTCGGGGTGGGTCTTCGAGTTGATCCCCCAGGCAGACGACGACTTCGATCGCGCCAGGGCGATGGTGGTCGAGACGATCTGCGGCGGGCTCGAACCGCGATGACCGTCGCGAGTTGCTCGCCGGGCCCTTCCGGGTAGGGTTCGCCCCGATGGACAACGACCTCGTCAGACGGCTCCTGTGGACGGGCATGGTGGCGGCCTCCGGGGCTCTCGCGAGCCTCGTCGCCAACAAGATCGCGACCGCGGTCTGGTACCGGCTCTTCAACGAGGGCCCCCCGGAGTGACCCCCAACGGGCAGCCGACGCCTGGCGCCGACGACCGCTCGGTCGGGGAGATGGTGTTCGACGTCTCCGAGCGGGTCTCGCTTTTGGTCCGCGAGGAGATCGAGCTCGCCAAGGCCGAGATCTCGGAGAAGGTGGCCAAGCTCGCGCGCGGGTCCGCTGTGGGAATCGCGGCCGGAATCTTCGCCCTGCTCGGCCTGGCGATGTTCATGCACGCGATCGCCTGGCTTCTCGATGACCTCTTCTTCTCCGACCACGTCTGGATCGGGTTCGCGATCGAGTCGCTCGTTTGGTTTGCAATCGCGGCGGGAGCCGGGCTCTTCGCCTATCGCTCGGTGAAGGCGGGCGCCCCGCCGGTACCCGAGATGGCGATCAAGGAGGCCAAGCTCGCGCGCGAGGCCATCTCCGGGGACCGGACGGGATCGTGAGCTCCGAGGTTGGCCGCCCCGAAACGCCGGGCCTGGCCGCAGCGCGCCGGGTTGCCCCCGGCAGCCGCTCTACCGCAGAGATCCGCCAGGACATCCAGCTTCAGCGCGAGGAGCTTGCGGGCGCCGTCGACTCGCTGCGTGGCAGGGTCACCGAGCTCACCGATTGGCGCCGCCAGGTTCGCGAGCACCGGCGCGAGCTCGCCATCGGTGCCGCGGTCGTCGGCTTCGCCATCGGCGGGCTGTTCGCGCTTCGGCGCAACAGGTAGCTCCGGCCGCCGCCAGTCCTAGTCTGGCCGCATGGGCCAGGAACAGGTATCGGTTGCCACGGTCGTGCGGTCGTGGTCGTGGCCACGTTGGTCGCCGCGGGCCTGTACCTGGTCTACCTGGTGCGGGGGGTCGTCGGCCTCTTCGTGTTGGTGGCTTTCCTCGCGTTCGTCTTCCGGCAATTCTCGGATGAGCGAGAGGCCCGCCTGCGCGGCGTGGCCGGCGACATCGCCGACGCCATCGTCGGCTACGTGTTCGGCAACTTCCTGATCAGCGTGCTCGCCGGCCTGGTCACCTACCTGAGGCTGCTGATCCCGGGCATTCCGTTCGCCCTGCCTCTGGCGATCCTCTTCGGGTTCTTCGACCTGGTGCCCCTGGCGAGGGACCGCCACGCCGGTGACGCCGCCACCTGTGACTCCGGCCCGGCGCCGTCGGCGCGCCGCGGGCGCAGGACGACCGCGCTCAGCTCTGCCCGAGCATCTCGAGCGGCACGCCGCCCACCCCGATCAGACCGGGGCCTACGTGGGCGCCGATGACCGGGCCGATCTCCGAGACGAAGACCGGATCGCTGCCGAAGACCTGCCGGCACTCCTCGACCAGGTGGCGCGCGGTCTCCGGGTCGCAGATGTGCTGGACGACCCAGGCGTCGGCGCCGTCCGCATGGCGCTCGCGCGCGTAGTCGACCATCCGCTCGAAGGCGCGACGGCGGGTGCGAACCCGCTCCACGGGGGTGATCTCCTCGCGCAGCGTGAGGATCGGCTTGATCTGAAGCGCGGAGCCCAGGAATGCTGCCGCGGCGCCGATCCGCCCGCCCTTTCGCAGGTACTCCAGGGTGTCGACCGCGAACCAGATCTCAAGCGAGTCCCGCGTCCGTTCGGCGACGGAGAATGCAGCCTCGGCGTCGGCGCCGCCCGCGATCGCCTTCGCCGCGGCAAGGACGATGATCCCCTGGCCCCCGCAGCCGGTTCGAGTGTCGTAGACGCGGATTCGCTCGCCCCCGCGGTCCTCGTCGATCAGCTGCTGGCGCGCCTGGGTGGCAGCCTGGACGGTTCCGGAGATCGCCGACGAGATGTGGAGGGAAAGGATCTCGCGCCCAGCGTCCAGCAGAGGCGCATACACCTCGATGAAGTCCCCGACCGACGGCTGCGAGGTGGTTGCGCCCCCCTCGCTCGCCCGCAGGCGCTCGTAGAACTCTCTGTAGTCGCTGCCGGCGATGTCGATCTCCCGCCGTTGCTCGCCGTCGAGCGAGACGTACAGGCTGACCCGGTGGACGTCGTGCTCCGCGACGAGCTCGTCGGGAAGGTAGGCGGTGGTGTCGGTGACAACGGCGGGAGTGGGCAAGAGAGCCGTTCTATCACTCCGCGGCGGGTGACCCCAGCCCGCGCGGCGCCCCCTACCATCCGCGCCGATGCCGAAGACCCTGGTCACCGGCGGTGCCGGGTTCATCGGGACCCACCTCGTGCGCGCGCTCGGCGAGCGCGGCGACGACGTGCGCCTGCTGCTGCGCCGCTCGACTCGAGCTGAGCATCTCGAGGGCGTCGACGCCGAGCGCGTCACCGGGGACGTCACCGACCGCCGGGCGGTGCGCCGTGCCCTAACCGGGGTCGAGCGCGTCTTCCACGTTGCCGGGCGAACCTCGATGCGCCGTCAAGACCGCGACGCCGTGTTCGCGACGAACGTGGGCGGCACCCGAATCGTGATGGAGGAGGCATTGAATGCCGGGGTGGAGCGGGTTGTGCACACCTCCTCGGTCTCGGCGATCGGGGCCGCACGCCCCCGAGGAGCGGTCGACGAAACCTCCCGATTCGAGATCGGGCATCTGGGCATTGCCTACGTCAACTCCAAGCACGAGGCCGAGCACGAAGCTCTCCGTGTGGCCGCGCGCGGTCTCGATGTCGTGTTCGTGAACCCCACCTTCGTACTCGGCCCCGACGATCCGACGCGCACCTCCATGGGGCTCGTACGGCGTTTTCTCCTGGGGCAGATCCCGGTTTACGTGGACGGTGGGTTCAACGTCGTCGACGTTCGCGACGTCGCCCGAGGGCATCTTCTGGCCGACGCCAAGGGGCGGGGAGGGGAGCGCTACATACTCGGCGGGCGCAACTTCACGCTCGATCGGTTCTTTGCCGACCTGGCCCGGATCGCGGGGGTCCCTCCCCCCGCGACGAAGCTGCCCGTTGCCACGGTCCTCGCCGGAATCGAGCTGGCCGAGCGGCTTCGCCTGCCGGTGCGGGCGAGCCGCGACGAGGCCCGGGCCGCGGCGCTCTGGTGGACCGCTCGCTCGACGAAGGCCAAGACCGAGCTCGGGTTCAAGTCACGCCCGCACGAGGAGACTCTGGACGAGGCGATCCAGTGGCAGAAGGACGAGCTCGGCCATCGGGTGCAATCGCGCCGAAGCTCCGTGGAGGCGACGGCCATGGGCGTGGTCGGTCGGGTGGCGTCAATCGGCGATCGGCTGGTGCGCAGCTGATGGCCGGCAGCAGTGCTGCAAATGGCCGGGTCGTTCTCTACCGTTGCCCCACGCGCACGAATCACCTGTGCCCTTGCGGCGCGGTCGAGCGGCGATTGCGAAAGCTCGGCATCGAACATGAGACCGTTCACCTGCCCTACAAGCGCTCAGCGCGGCCGGAGATCGAGGAGCTCACAGGCCAGCGCCGGATCCCCGTGCTCGTCGACGGCGACGAGGTCGTTCACGACTCTCGCCGCATCATCGAGTATCTGGAGTGGTCGCGAGGGCAATAGCAATGCATGCCCTTGTAGCCGCATCGGCTTGCTTTAGAATGTGAAGCCATGGACACTTTCGATTCAGCGATCACTCTCACCGACGGCGCTGCGACGAAGATCAAGGACCTCGTCGCGGGCCACGAGAACGCCGACGAGTCGGCGCTGCGCGTGTCCGTTCGCGGCGGTGGCTGCTCGGGCTTTCAGTACGCGCTGGCGCTTGACAAGGCCAAGGCCGATGACCACGTCTTCGAGCACAACGGCGTCTCCGTCGTCGTCGACAAGGTCAGCATGCAGTTCGTCCTCGGCAGCGAGGTCGACTTCGTGGACGGGCTTCAGGGCGCCGGGTTCGTGGTCAACAACCCGAACGTCGTCGCAGCCTGCGGCTGCGGTTCTTCCTTCCAGGTGAAGGAAGACGCTCCCGCCGCTGCAACCGCCTAGCGGCCGCCATTCCAAAGAAAACCGGCTCAGCTGATCTGCATGGGCGGGCTCTGCTGCGACCCGCCCGGGAGGATGCGATGGGGCTCGGGGAGCTCTGCATCCCCAGGCTGGGTGACGCCGACCATCTCGGCCAGCTCGCCCGATTCGAACATCTCCTCGACGATGTCGCAGCCGCCCACCAGCTCGCCATTCACGTAGAGCTGTGGAAAGGTCTGCCAGTCGGAGAGCTCCGCTGTCACCTCACGCAGAGGCTGGAGCGCAGGTAGCACGTCAATGGCTCCGTATTCGACCCCAAGCTGCTCGAGGACGCCCACCACGCGCATCGAGAACCCGCACCGCGGAGCCTCGGGAACGCCCTTCATGAACAGCAGGACCTTGTTGTCGCGGATGAGCTCTTCGACCTGGCTCTTCAGGGCGGGATCAGCCATGCCCACACCTTAGCGAGCCGATCCGGTGGGGCTGCCAGGGCTTAGGAGACCCGCGCGGTGATCGAGAGGGCGTGGATCGAGCCGTCGTCCATGCGGTCCTGGACGGCCGACTTGACCATCCGGTGCTGGTCGATCCGCGAGCGGCCGGCGAACTGGGGCGCAGCGACGATCGCCCGCAGGTGATCGCCGCCGCCCTCGTCCACGATCTCGACGTCAGCGCCGGGCAAAGCCGCTGCGATGAGGCTGCGGATCTCCTCGAGGTCGGCAGCCATCAGCTCTCGGAGACTGGGCCGTGCACGTGTTCGCGCATCTCGTCGATCTTCGAGATCTTGACCCGTGGGCGACCGTGGGGCTCGCCGCGGCTGGTCTCGACCTGGTCGATGATTCCCCATCCCTCCCAGGTGACGTGGCGCGGATCGCGCTCGTCGAGGAGTGCGTCGAAGGCGATTGCGGCTCTGTCGGGGACGTTGCCGGCGTCGACGTCCTCGAAGAGGTTGTCGATCGTCTCCTGGGCGTCCTTCTTGTTGGTGCCGATCACGCCGCTTGGCCCGCGCTTGATCCACCCAACGGCGTAGAGGCCCGGGACCTGCTCGCCGCTCTCGGGATCGACCACGCGCCCGCCCTCGTTGGCGATGGTCGCCCGCTTTTCGTCGAAAGGGAGCCCTTCCAGGCCGATTCCGGCGTAGCCGATGGAGCGAAACACCAGGCCGCACTCGAGCGTTTCGCGCTCGCCGGTATCGCGGGCCCGCACCGCGCCGGACTCATCGCGATGGAGCTCGTTGCGGCCGAGGACGATGCGCTCGACCTTGCCGTCGCCCTGGATCTCTACCGGCGACGAGAAGAACCGCAGGACGATTCGCTTGCGCTTGCCCTCGGGGTCTCGCCGGGAGAACTCCGCGAAGATCTCGACGTTGCGGCGGTTCGTCGGGTCGGCGTCGCCGGAGTCCAGAAACGCCTGACTGACTTCGTCGAGGTCGCAGTCAGCGGGATCGACGATCACGTCGGCGTCGGCCATCTCGCCGAGCTCGCGCACCTCGGGGTTGGTGAAGGCAGCCTGCGCCGGGCCTCGCCGACCCAGGATCACGATCTCGTGCACCCCCGAGTCGGCGAGGGCATCGATCGCGTAGTCGGCAGTGTCGGTGGCCTCGAGCTCGGAGCGCGTCAGCGCCAGCATCCGAGCAACGTCGGCTGCGACGTTGCCGTTGCCCACCACGATGGCCCGCTCCGAAGAGAGGTCGAAGCTGCGGTCGGCGAAATCGGGGTGCGCGTTGTACCAGGCAACGAACTCCGTGGCCGCGTGCACGCCCGGGAGCCCCTCGCCAGGGATCCCGAGCTGGCGGTCGGTCGCGGTGCCGTAGGCGTAGATAACTGCGTGGTAGTGCTGGGCGAGCTCGGCCGGGGTGATGTCCTTCCCGATCTCGACGCCGCCGAAGAAGCGGAAGGTCTCGCGCGCCGCCGTCTTCTCGTACATGCGGGTCACCGACTTGATCTTGGGGTGGTCCGGGGCGACCCCGGCGCGCACGAGGCCGAACGGGGTGGGCAGCTTGTCGAACATGTCCACGGCCACCGCGATGTCCTCGCGCTTGTGCAGGTGCTCGGCGGAGTAGAAGCCCGCCGGGCCCGAGCCGACGATGGCGACGCGCAGCGGGTTCTCATGGGTGCCGGGAGAGGTCATACGATGATCGACTCCATGGCCTCACGTGCGTGGGGGCGCGCGGGCCCGAGCTGGGCGTGCTCGAAGAGCGCCGCCCGTACCTGGCGGTACGGGCAAGTCTCTGAGGGCGCGATCCAGCGACGGGATCCGTGCGTCAGCCGCGCGCGTGAAGTCATGGGGGCGCTCATCGCAGGACGCGGAAATGTAGAGAACGGCTTGCCGGCCGCTACGCCAGCGCCGGAGTCGCCCGGGCCGTCGCTCTGCCGTCGAGCGCGTCGAGCGCGCGCGCGACGGACATCGAAACGCAGGTGAAGATCGGGATGTCGCGCAGCGTGTAGGCGCTCGACTCCGATCCGCGCAGCTCCTGAACCAGGTCGAGGAACCGGCCCACGTCGTCGGCTTCGAATGACACGACGAACTCCTGGTCGTCGAGGCCGAAGGAGTACGCAGTGTTGATGGTGATCTCCGGGTAGCGCCGTCCGATCGCGATGTGCTCGGCCATGATGCGCTTGCGCTCGTCCATGTCGAGCCGGTACCACTCGCGCTTCTTGTCGAGTGGGTAGACGATGAGGTACTTGCGCTCGGAAGTGCAGATCTCGGGACGGGCCTCCGAGTCCGAGTAGGGCGAGCGCTTGGTCATCGCCAGGTAGGAGTGAGGGATCGTCGCCCAGCGGGCCAGGCCGCTTTGCGCGAGCACGACGTGGAACGTGTGGATGTCTTCGAGAACCGGGCTCTGGGCGAGCAAGAGGAGGTCGGTGTCGCCGCGCGTTCCCACGGTTGAGTAGGCACGAAGGGAGCGGTCGGTGGCGAAGTCCTCGCAGGCGGCGAGGAACTCGCGTTTATCCTCCGCACGCTGCTGCTCGTCGCGCCGCTGCCACGCAGGATCGACTTTGAAGAACGTGAACTTGGCATACGTGCGGCTGCTGGCCTCGCTCATGGCCTCGATGGTAGTGGGCGTCGCCGCCCTGCAGGCCCCGGCGCACGCCGGCGCGAGCGCTCCCCCCGGCGTGACGATCATGGTGTTGCCGAAGGGCACGACCCCCCAGGATCTCGCCTCGATCCCGGGTGCTGCGTTGGGGGTGATGAGCGCCGGCATCGGCCGCGTGTCGCCGGAGCAGACCTACCTGGACATCGGCCAGGGAAACCGCTTGAACCCATCTCTTTATGACGGCGACCTGCCGAAGACGAGGGACTGGCCCGCGATCGTTGCCCGGGCACGCGCCGCGCCCGCGGAGATCGAGCCGGGGCTACTTGCGTCGACGCTGGACGGAGGCGGGCTCCACATCGCTGCGCGCGGGGACCGGGGCGCCGGAGTGATCGGCCTCAATGAGTCGGGAAAGGTGTTCGGTTACGCCGGCCGGATGTTTTCGGGCGGGTCTGCGGCGGCGAGATGCGGGGAAGCGGCGTGCATCGACTCCGGCAGCGTTGCCGAGGCCGCTCGACTCGCTCGGCAAGCGCCGCCTGGCGACCTCCTGATCGCCTTTGCCCGGCCCCCGCCCGAGCGCAATCACGAGCTGCCGATCGCCATCGCGGGCAGCGGCTTCAGTGGCGATCTGACCTCGGAGTCGACCCATACCGACGGCCTCGTCCTGACCACCGACATCGCGCCCACCATCCTTGACCGCCTGGGCGTGGCAGTGCCCGACGCCATGGCGGGCCAGCCGATCACGGCGTCCGGCGCCGCGGATGCCAAGGCGATAACTGACCTCGAGAACCGCCTCGCGCAGGTTGGGCCCCGTCGTCACACGGTGATCGGAGTGAACCTGCTGATCTGGCTGGGCGTCGCGCTCTTGGCCGCGGCGATCACCCGGAGGCGGGGGCTGGGAGTGGTAATTCCCCTTTTGGCCTCGACGCTGGCGTTTGCCCCGGCGCTGATGCTGATCGCACCGGCGTTTCATCCGAGCGAGCTCGCCGAGCGGCTTATCGTGGGCTTGGGGGCGCCGGGGCTGGCCGCCCTCAGCTCCACGTTCGCCGGACCGTGGGGTGCCCTGGCGCTGGGCGCTGCGGCGACCGTGGGGGGCTACGCCATCGATGTAATTGCCGGCTCCAGCCTCACGAGCCAGTCTCTGGTCGGGCCCAATCCCTCTCTCGGCGTCCGCTTCTATGGCATCGGCAACGAGCTCGAAGCGACGATCGCTGTGCTCGCGTTTGCCGGCACGGGCGCGGCCCTTCAGCGCTGGACGCCGAGGCTCGACCCGCGCCGGGCGGCGCTCGCCTTCGCCGCGGTTGGCGTCGCGACGGTCATCGCATTCGCGCCGGGCCGCTTCGGCGCCGATGTGGGAGCGGCCATCGACCTGCCGATCGGCGCGGCCGCGGCCGCGGCGGTGTGCATCGGCGCCCGCCGGCGCCGCGTTCTCTTGATCCTCGCTCTCCCGATCGCCGTCCTCGCGTTCCTGGCCATCGCCGACCTCGTCACCGGAGGCGGCTCCCACCTCACCCGGTCGGTCCTCCAGGCCGGCGGGCTGCACAACCTGGGCGACGTGGCCGAACGCCGGCTGCGGCTGGGGGCCAGGAGCTTCGTCGAATTCGCGACGCGGGCTGACTTCCTCGTCGCGGTGGCGGTGGCGATCCTCGCGGTGTGGCAGAGGCGGCGAATCCGCTCGTGGTTCGACGGCCAGCCCCTCGCGTGGGCGGGCCTCGTGGGCTCGGTGGCCGCGATCGCGGTCGGGACCGTGGCAAATGACTCGGCGGCGATCGTCCTCATGATCGGCACCACCCTGATCATCGCCACGTGCGGCGTCGCCTACGCACGCACGCTGGGAGCTCAGGCACGGACGCCTGAAAATCCCTCCGACCGTCGAGGTCCTGCGATAACCTGACGTCTTCGCCCCTGCCGAAGGCGTCGTCGGCGCACGCCGGGGGGAAGTCAGTCATCGGCAGGAGCCCCGCCGAACATGCGTATTGCGATCGTCAGCCCATATTCCTGGACGTACCCGGGAGGCGTAAACCGCCATATCGAGTCCCTCGCCCGGGAGCTCGACGCGCGCCGCCACGAGCTGCGCGTCTTCGCGCCGTGGGATCCGCCGGGGCGCCTCAGCCGGGCCTTCCATCGCGCCGACGCCGAGAAGCGCACCCAGCCCGATTTCCTCGTCCCACTCGGCCGCTCGGTGGGCCTTGGCTTCAATGGCGCCGTCTCCAATGTCTCGCTCTTCCCCGACGCGCTCACCAAAATGCGCCGCGAGCTTCGCGCCGGTCGCTTTGACGTCGTCCACGTCCACGAGCCGCCCGCCGCGGTCATCAGCTGGGATGCGTGCTCGTTTCCGGACACACCCGTGGTCGGCACGTTCCATGCCTACTCGACGAAGCCAATGCCGAACAAGATCGCCAACGTGCTCGGCGCCCGGCGCAAGTTCAACCAGCTGCATGCTCGGATCGCGGTCTCGGAGGCGGCGGCCTGGACCGGCAGGCGCTGGTTCGGCGGCGACTACGAGGTGATCCCGAACGGGGTGGACATCGATGGCCCCGCCCTGGGGCCGAAGCCCGCCGCGGACGAGCTTCGCGTCCTGTTCGTCGGTCGAGCCGAGGAGCGCAAGGGCCTCCCCGTGCTGCTGGCCGCGTTTGAGGCGCTGATCGAGCACGTCCCGTCGCGGCTCACCGCGGTTGGCATCACCCAGGCCGATGTCTCGCGTTACGTCGCCGACCCCGCCTGCTCCCGCCACATCGATGCCGTCGGCCGGGTGGACCAAGCGCGCCTCTGGCGCCTGCTGCACGAGGCAGACGTGCTCGTTGCGCCGTCGCTGTCCGGTGAGAGCTTCGGCATGGTGTTGACCGAGGCGTTCGCCACCGGTACTCCGGTGATCGCGTCGAACATCGCCGGCTACGCGGATGTGGTCACCGACGGCCTCGACGGGGTGCTGGTGCCGCCGGCCGACGCCCAGCGACTGGCCGAGGAGCTTCAGCGGATGTATGTCGATCCCGCCCGTCGCGAGCGGATGGGCGTCGCAGCCCGCGCCAGCGCCGCCCGCTACGCGTGGCCGCAGGTCGCGAATCGCGTCGAGTCCGTGTACGAGCGCGTCGTCGCGTTCGAGCCCGCTCCCGCCGGTGCCGTCGAGCGCGCCGCGCGCCGAACCGGCATCGTGCCGATCGACGGCAGCGCCACGCTCCGCCCGGAAAAACTGCCCTCGCTTGATCCAGCACCGGCCCGCAAGGGCCACGGGCACATCGCGCGCCGGGTGGGCCTTGCCGTGGCCGGCGTTCTCGGGGTGGGACTCAGCCTGATCGCCGCGAACCGGATCGGACTCGACAAGGTGTTCACCAGCATCGTGCGCTCCGACGCCGGTTGGGTAATCGCGGCGACGGCCCTGATGATGGCCTCGATGTTCTTCCGTGCGGTGTCGTGGTTCGCCATCGCGAAGGCGGCGCTGCCCTCACGGCCCATTCGCCGGCGCGACGTGCTCTCGGCGACGATGATCGGGGTGCTGATGTCGGCGACGCTGCCTGCCCGCCTCGGCGAGCCGGCGCGCGCAATGGTGCTCTCGCGCCGCACCGGTCGAATGCGCGAGACCTTCCCGGTCCTGCTCGGCACGCTGGTGTCGCAGACGGTCTTCAACATCCTGGCGCTGGTCTTGCTCGGCGGAATCATCGTCTCGACCACCGACCTGTTCGGAAGCTCCTCGACCAAGCTCTTCATCGTCAGCATGGTCCCGCTGCTTGCGTTGGTCGCCGTGGCTTTGGCGCCCGCGGTGGTTCGTGGCACCGGCAGCGGTCGTGTCTCACGAGCGCTCGCTGCCGCCCGGGCGGCGCTCCTGCGTGTGCGCACCGGCTTGCTCGTCTTCCGCGACCTGCGGCGTGGCGCGGTCGCCGCCGGAGCACAGCTCACCGCCTGGGCGATCCAGCTGCTCGCCGTCTACGCGCTCAGCTTCGCCCTCGGCCTCGAGCACCACGCCGGCATCGGCGCCGCCGCCGCGGTGCTGTTCGCCGTCAACGTCACGGCCGTCGTGCCGGCGACCCCGTCGAACATCGGGGTGTTCCAGCTCGCCGTGATCAGCGTTCTCACCTCCGGCTTCGGCATCGGAGCAGCGGACGCTCTGGCCTTCGGCGTGATCCTTCAGGCGGTGGAGATCGCGACCGCGCTCACACTCGGATTGCCCGCGCTCGTGCGTGAGGGAGTCTCCTGGTCGGACATGCGGATGCGGGCCCTCTCGGCCGCGCCGGCGCGCCTGCAGCCGAAGCCGCGCCAGACGGCAGCCGGCGATTCCATCACCAGCTGAAGCGGCGAAGGCCGGTTGACCCGCTCGCTATCCTGATCGGTGATGACCAGTTCGAGCGCGACCATCACCTCCCACCGGGACATGCCCGGGCGAGCGTCGCGCCCGGCCGTCTAGACCCGTCCGCACGACTCTCGCCTCCGTACCATCAGGAGCCAGCCCATGCCTGAGCGCGACTACCTAGCCGCGGTTAGCGACCGCATCGTCGTCTTCGACGGCGGCATGGGCGCGACCCTGGAGCAGTTCGAGCTGACGTCGGAGGACTACGGCGGGCTTCCGGGCAAGTGCCACGAGGCGCTGGTGCTCAACCGCCCCGACGTGATCGAGAGCGTTCACTCGTCCATGCTCGAGGCGGGCGCCGAGGTCGTCGAAACCGACACCTTCCAGGGCAGCCGCCTGAAGCTGGGGGAGTGGGGCCTTGCCGACCACACCCTCGAGATCAACCGCATGGCGGCCGAGATCGCCCGCCAGGCCGCCGGGGATGACCGGTTCGTGGCCGGCTCGATCGGCCCGACGGGATTCCTGCCCTCCTCCGACGACCCGACCCTAGGGGGAATCACCTTCCGCGAGCTCGCCGAGGTGTTTGAAGAGCAGGCCCGCGGCCTGGTGGACGGCGGAGCAGACCTGATCATCGTCGAGACGGCTCAGGACATCCTGGAAGTGAAGGCGGCGATCTTCGGCGCACGTGAGGCGTTCAAGGCCACCGGGCGCTCGCTGCCGATCCAGGCCTCGGTGTCCCTCCTGCCGCAGGGGGGCAAGATGCTGCTGGGCACCGACATCGCCGCCGTTCTCACGACGCTCACGGCGTTGGACATCGACGTGATCGGTCTCAACTGCTCGACCGGTCCGGAGGACATGCGCGACGCCATCCGTTACCTCGGCGAGAACTCGACGCTGCCGATTCACTGCATTCCGAATGCCGGTCTGCCACTGCAAGGCCCGGACGGCGAGACGATCTTTCCCGAGACCCCCGAGCAGATCTCCAAGGTCCTGGGCGAGTTCGTCGAACGCCATGGCGTCTCGATCGTGGGCGGCTGTTGCGGCACCACACCCGACCACATCAGGGCGATCCGCGAGCGCTGCGCCGGCGCCATTCCGAGCGCTCGCCCGGAGGCGGGGCCGACGCTGGTCTCGTCGATGATGACCGCCACCGACCTAGCGCAGGAGCCGCGGCCGACGCTCGTTGGCGAGCGCGTCAACTCCCAGGGCTCGCGTAAGGCGAAGGAGCTTCTGCTGGCCAACGACTACGACGGCCTGGTCCAGATAGCCGAAGATCAGGTCAGCGGCGGCGCGCACGTCCTCGATGTCTGCGTTGCGCTCACCGAGCGCCAGGACGAGGACGTCCAGATGCGCGAAGTCGTGAAGCGGATCTCGCTCACCCAGCCCTCGCCGATCCAGATCGACTCGACGGAGCCCGAGGTGATCGAGGCCGCGCTGGAGGCGATCCCCGGCCGCGCCATCGTCAACTCCATCAACCTCGAGGCCGGCCGCGACAAAGCCGACCGGGTCGTGCCCCTCGCGAAGGCGCACGGCGCCGCGCTGATCGCGCTGACAATCGACGAGGTCGGCATGGCAAAGACTCCCGAGCGCAAGGTCGATATCGCCAAGCGCATCACCGAGATCGCCTGCAACGAGCATGGGCTTCCGCGCGAGGCCCTGATCTTCGACGTGCTCACGTTCACCCTGACTACGGGCGACGAGGAGTGGCGGCCCTCAGCCGTGGCGACGATCGAGGGCATCCGCGCGGTGAAGGCGGGCATTCCCGGCGTCAAGACCTCGCTCGGCGTCTCCAATGTCTCCTTCGGCGTCTCGCCCCCGGCTCGCGCGGTGCTGAACTCGACGTTCCTGCACCACTGCGTCGAAGCCGGTCTCGACCTCGCGATGGTCAACCCCAACCACATCAAGCCCTACGGCGAGATTTCGGAGAATGAGCGCGAGCTCGCCGACGACCTCGTCTTCAACCGCCGCGAGGATGCCCTCGAGCGCTTCATCGCGCACTTCGAGTCCAAGGGTGAGGAGGACATAGACGAGGCCGAGGATCCCACCGAGGGGATGGAGCCCGAGGAGGCCCTTCACTGGCACGTCCTGCGCCGCAAGAAGGAGGGAGTCGAGGAGTGGATCGACCGCTCGGTCGAGAAGATCGGCGCGGTCCCGACCCTCAACGAAGTCCTGCTGCCGGCCATGAAGGAGGTCGGCGACAAGTTCGGCGCGGGCGAGCTGATCCTGCCATTCGTCCTTCAGTCCGCCGAGGTCATGAAGCGGGCCGTCGCCCAGCTCGAGAACTACCTCGACCGTATCGAGGGCCATACGAAGGGCAAGGTCGTGATCGCCACCGTCTTCGGCGACGTGCACGACATCGGCAAGTCACTGGTCAACACCATCCTCACCAACAACGGCTACACCGTCGTCGACCTCGGCAAGCAGGTCCCGATCGACACGATCATCGACGCCGCGGTCGAGCACGAGGCCGACGCGATCGGGCTCTCAGCACTTTTGGTCTCGACGTCCAAGCAGATGCCCGCCTGCATCTCCGAGCTCCATAACCGCGGCCTCGAGTTCCCGGTGCTGATCGGCGGGGCCGCGATCAACCGCGACTTCGGGCGCCGCGCGCTCTACCCGCTCGGCAAGGAGTCCGACGAGGTCTACGAGCCGGGCGTCTTCTACTGCAAGGACGCGTTTGCGGGCCTCGATACGGTCGACGCCCTCGTCGACTCCGACGCCCGTCAGGCGCTGGTCGCGAAGATCCGCGACGAGGCACGTGAGCTTCGCGAGAAGCCCGTCGTCGTCGACAACTCACCGCCCACCACCGACGACAGCGTCCGCTCGGCGATCAGCACCGAGGCGCCGGTGCCCGAGCCGCCCTTCTGGGGCGCACGCGAGGTCGATGTCGACCTCGCCGAGGTCTATCCGTACCTCGACCGCCACGTTCTCTTCAAGCTCCACTGGGGCGGGCGCGGGCGAAAGGGCGAGGACTGGCGGCGGATCGTCGAGGGCCACGACGGCGACGAAGGCTTCGCCCCGAAGCTCGAGCGCATGTGGAGCGAGCAGGACTACCTGCGCCCCAAGGCGCGCCTTGGCTACTTCCCCTGCAACGCCGACGGCAACGAGCTGGTGATCTTCGACCCGGACGATCCCGAGCGCGAGATCGAGCGCCTGGTCTTCCCGCGCCAGCCCAAGCACGACCGGATCTGCCTCGCCGACTTCTACAAGCCGATCGACTCCGGCGAGCGTGACGTGGTCGCCCTTCAGGGCGTGACCGTCGGTCCCGAGGTGACCCACCGGATCAAGCAGCTCGAGGCCGACGGCGAGTTCGCCGAGCAGCTCTTCGTCCACGGCCTCGGCGTGCAGGCGGCTGAGGGGCTGGCCGAATGGCTTCACGCCGGCGTGCGCAGCGACCTGGGCATCGATTCCGGCCAGGGTCGCCGCTACTCCTGGGGCTACCCCGCATGCCCCGACCAGTCCGAGCACGAAAAGGTGTGGCGCCTTCTCGACCTGGAGAAGATCGGCATGATCCTCTCAGGCGGCTACGCGGTGGAGCCCGAGCAGTCGACAGTCGCGATCATCGCCCACCATCCGCAGGCCGTCTACTTCGGAATGAAGTCGGGCTTTGTCCCTGCTGAGCCGAAGCCCGATGAGCTCATCGCCGGGACCGATCGCGGCGGGGAGCTCCCGCCCGAGGACGATCCCGGCGGCGATGGCACCGTCGAGGCCGAGGCGGGCGAGCCGGCGGCCGAGGCGACCGCCGGCTAAAACCGCTGGGGTCTGACCCTCGCCAGGCTGTCGCTCAGGCGGCGGCGGTCACGGCGCCATCGAGCTCGCGCTCGAAGCCGTCGAGCAGGTCGGCCAACCGCTCGGTCGCTTCGACCTGCGGGCAGTGCCCGCAATTCTCGATGACCACGATCCGCGACCTCTCCACCTCGCGAAGGACCCTGTCGGCGCCCGCCGCGAAGACCAGACGGTCGCGGTCGCCCCAGACGAGGAGCACCGGCACCGAAATCCGCTCCAGGCGAAACGGCGAGGCGAGCTCCGGCAGCAGGCGGTGGGCGACGGCAAGGGTCCGCGATACGGCCTCGCGCGAGCGCAGGTGCCGTGTGAAGGAGGCGACGCTCGCCGGATCAACGTCGCGAGGGCGGGCGAAAGCGAGGCTTCGGTATAGGCGTCCGACGGTCTCGCGCACGACCACTTCGGGCAGGGGCATCGGCGAGGCCAGGAGGAGCCGCAGCAATCTCTCGCCCTCGATGATCCGCACCCAGCGGGCGAGGCTGAGGCCCGCCGGCGCGATTGGGACGACGCCAGCGACGGGAGCGCCGTTGCGCTCCGCGGCACGCAGGGCCGCGCAACCGCCCATCGAGTTCCCGACCACCAACGCATCTCGTTCGTACCTGGCGGCGACGTCATCGATGGCTGCCGCGGCGAAGCGATCGAGTTGCTCCAACACAGGCTCACCGTCGAGAAGCTCGGAGGCGGTGCCGAACCCCGGCAGGTCGTAGGCGATGGCCCTGCGGCCGCGGCGCGCGCAGAGGGCGAGCAGGCGTCGCCAGCAGTCGGCTGAGTCCGAGTAGCCGTGTAGCAGGACGATTGGAGCGGCACTCCCGTTGCCCTCGACCTCCAGGGCGCGGCTCCTGTAACCGGCGAGCTCAAGACGGCGCTCGCGGATTGCGCTCATGCCCGGTTTCTACCCAGTGATGCGGATGTCACGGATCCTGCGCCGGCGCGCCCGCGCAGGGCGGAACCAGCCGCTTGTGACTAAAGGCCGAGGCGGTTTCGCAGCCCGCGTGCGTTGAAGAAGCGGAAAACCCGGTTCACTACGCCCATCTTCCGCTTCGTGCGCGGGAACCAGAGCGGATCCGCCTTCCCCTGGGCGAACCTCGGGGCGAGGATGGATTCGGTGCGGCAGAACTTGCGGATCCCGTAGGCGCCGTGGCGTGACCCGATGCCGGAGGTCTTCCAGCCCCCCATCGGCACGTCCATGGTGAGGTAGTTGGTGAGCACGTCGTCGACGTTGACCGCGCCCATCTCCATCTTGCGCGCCATCTCGACGCCGCGGTCGAAGTCGCGGGTCATGACCGAGCCCGACAGGCCGTAGCGGCTGTCGTTGGCGAGCCGGAGCGCCTCGTCGGCGTCGCGGACCTTCATCACGGGAATGGTGGGGCCGAAGGTCTCGTCGGTCATGCACCTCATGCTGTGGTCGGCGTCGGCGATGACGGTTGGCTCGTACCAGTAGCCGGGGCCGTCGCCGCGCCTGCCGCCGGTGAGGATGCGGGCGCCGCGCTCACGGGCGTCCTCGACGTGGTCGGAGACGATCTCAACCTGGGCCGGCGTCGCCATCGCGCCGATGTCGGACTCGAAGGTGCGGCCGTCGGCGCCCTGGCGCAGGGAATGGACCTTGTCGGTCAGCTTCTGGATGAACTCGTCGTAGATCGACTCCTCTACGTACACCCGCTCGATCGACATGCAGATCTGGCCGCTGTTCAGAAGGCCCCCGTAGGCCGCGGCGTTGGCTGCGCGCTCGACGTTGGCGTCGCGCAGCACGATCATCGGGTCCTTGCCGCCGAGCTCCAGGCTCACCGGCGTCAGGGTGTCGGCCGCCCGCTTGAGGACGATGCGCCCGGTGCGATCGGAGCCGGTGAACTGGATGTAGTCGCACTCGTCGACCAGAGCGCCTCCGGTCTCGCCGGTGCCGTTGACGTAGTCGAGGACGTCGGGGCCGCCGATGTCCTCCTTCCAGCCGCGCACGATCTCCATGGTGATCAGCGGAGTGAACTCCGAAGGCTTGATGACGACGGCCGCCCCGGCCATGAGCGCTGCGATCGAGTCGTCGAAAGCGAGGATCAATGGGAAGTTCCAGGGGCTGATGTTGCCGACCACCTGGTGGGGCCGGTAGACCGTGCGGAGCTTCTTCACCCGCATCGGCGGCATGAATGCCTTCGGTGTCTCGTCGGCAAGGAAGCCCTCGGCGTTCTCGGCATAGAAGTTGATGACGCCGGCAATTAAGGGCGCCTCGAATTCGGCATCGGCGCGCACCTTGCCGGTCTCGGCCTGCATCAGGTCAGCGAGGCGGTCGTGGTTTTCGATCAGCCAGTCGCGGAGCTTGCCCAACCAATGACGGCGGCCGGCGAAGCCGATCGCCTCCCACTCGGGTTGGGCGGCGCGGACCCGGGCCACGACCTCGGCCACCCGCTCGCGCGGATCGACCGGAACCGTTTGAAGCAGAGAGCCGTCGGCCGGCTTTCTGACCTCGATCACCTCCGCCACTGTGGCGCCGCCGTTGGTGCTCGGCGCAGTGGTCTCGGACTTGGTGGTTTCGGTAACAGCCTCCATACCCGGACTGTACTCCCGCCCGTCCTCGAGGCGCGGCGGGTCAGTGCCGCTTGGGGGCCAGGCGGTACACAGGACCGTCGAGCGAGGCGACGTACACATGGCGGTGGGCCATGCCGAAGCCGCCGGGGTCCGGAACGCTTAGTCCCAGCCTGCGGTCGCGCGCCGCATGCTTGGCGTGGGGGACAAGCGTACGCAGCTGGCCTGCGCACAGATCCTCGTACACGTAGCGGCCCCGCAGTCTTCGCAGCTTTGGGTCCCGGACCACATAGCCGCCGATGATCGCGCAGCCTCCCCCCGAGTGCGAGTACTCGTGGATCGGGGGCTCGTAGTGGCGATTTGGACGCGGCGCCTCGTTGTCGTTCGGGTAGTCGAAGCGGTGGTAGCCCTCGAAGTGGTCCCATCCGAAGTTCGCCCCGCGCAGGCTGCGGGCGCCCTCGTAGTCGATCTCCTCCCACTGGACGTCGCCCACGTCGCCGATGGCGATGTGGCGCGTTCGCCGGTCGAACGAGAACCGGAACGGGTTGCGCAGGCCGAGCGCGTAAATCTCGTCACGCCCGCTGCGGCCGACGAACGGGTTGGAGCGCGGCACCTTGTACGGCCTGCCGTGCGAGCGGTGTGGGTCGATGCGGATCAGCTTGCCGAGTAGGTTGCGCTCGTTCTGGGCGTTCTCGAGCGGGTCGCCCTCCGAGCCCCCGTCGCCGGTGCCGAAGTAGAGGTAGCCGTCCGGCCCGAACTGGACGGTCCCGCCGTTGTGGTTGGACTCGCCGGGGTGCGGGATCTCGATCACGTTGCGCCGCGAGCTCTCACGGGCGTTGACGGCCGAGGGCGCGTGGAACTCGTCGATCTCGATGTTTCCCTGGCGGTTGGTGGAATACGTGTAGAGGAGGTGATTGCGCTTGAAGTGCGGGTCGAACGCGACCGAAAGGAGGCCGCGTTCGCCGTCGGTCGTAGTCCGCTGGGCTATGTGCAGGAAGGTGTGGCGCTCGCCGTGGCGGACGGCGATCACCTTGCCTGCGCGCTCGACCACGTAGGTGACGTTCGGGACGCCGGGGGCGGAGGCCACATAGTCGGGAGCGTTGAAGTCGCCCAGCTTCGCGAGCCGGATGCCGAAGCCACGCCTGTCCGGTCGGTGGGCCGGTGTCCCTGGGAGGGCCTTCAGGGTCACTGCCGCCCCGGCAAGCGAAGGCCACCACGCGAGCATGGCGCAGCAGAGGGCGATCGCCGCGCCCAGAGTCGCACTCACCCGCCTGAGCATCGGCGGATTATTCCTCAGCGTGAAACCAGTCGATAGATCGGCCCCTCGAGCGAGACCGCGTAGACGTGCCCGGCGGCGTCCTCCCCGAAGGAGCTGAGCGAGGGGACCTGGAGCCCCAGCGAACGGTCGTCGGAGGCCGGCTGTCCGGGGCGGGCGGTGAAGCTGTGCAGGACGCCCGCGCAGAAGTCGCCATAGAGGTAGCGGCCGTAGAGGGAAGGTAGGCCGCGGTCGCGGACTACGTAGCCGCCGGTGACCGAGCAGCCGTTCGAGTGCGAGTAGGTGAGCACGGGGGGGACCGCTCCAGGCGCCCGCTGGTCGGCGTTGTAGCGCGCGGTGCCCTCGTAGGCGGACCAGCCGAAGTTGGCGCCGTCAGCTTCGTTGAACCTGACGCCTTCGACCTCCTCATAGGTGTCCTGGCCCACGTCGCCGATCCAGAGGTCGCCCGTCTGCGAGTCGAACGAAAATCGCCAGGGGTTTCGGAGGCCCGAGGCGAAGGTCTCCTCCTTGGCGCCAGGCTGCGAGGGGTCGATCACCAGGATCTTCGCGAGCGGCGAGGAGGGGTCTTGGCCGACGCGATCCGGGTCCCCTTCCGCGCCTCCGTCGCCCAGGCCGATGTAGAGCCGCCCGTCGGGCCCAAACTGAAGCTGGCCACCGTTGTGATTTGAATAGGGCTGGTGGACGGTGAGAACCGGCAGTGGATTCGCGGAGTACGCGGACTGCTTGTCTCCCTCCGATCGCGGCATCTTGACGACGCGTGTGTCTCCCGCGTTGTCGGTGTAGTCGGCGTAGACCCAGGCATGGCGCTGATAGTTGGGCGGAAAGGCGATTGACAGCAGGCCCTGCTCGCCGCAGCAGGAGACCTCGTTCGAGATATCGAAAAATGGCTGCTCGAGGACCTGGCCGTCGTGGACGACGACCACCTTGCCCGGCTGCTCGACCACGAAGAGGTCATGCGCGTCGCCGGGAGCCTGGGTGACGTAGACGGGCTTGTCGAAATCGCCGATCTTCTGGAGGACGACCCCGCCCTGCCCGCTGCCCGTCGGCAAGGGATGCCCGCGGGGCGCCGGATTGGCCGTCGCGGTCGGCATTGGGACGGTCGACACGGAGCTCCCGCTGTCGCCTCCGCACCCCGCGAGGATGAACGCGAGCATGGTCGCGCCCGCGGCCACGAATCTCATGCGCGAGAAATTAGGGTCCTCAGCCCGTGGGGCCGAGCTGGCAGCGGCCCTGGACGACCTGCCCCGAGCCGGTGACGCAGGTCTGCGGCGGCTTGGAGGAGATCGTGACGGTGAACTGCCCCTTCACCGGGGCGCCGTCGTTGGTGACCGCCTTGGCGTTGCCCTGAAGGCCGGCGGCAACCTGGTATTGGACCGTGTAGGTGCCGGACTTCGCCGGCGTCACCCGCCAGTCGATTGCCTTCTCGTCGCCGGGCGCGAGGGGGCCGAACTGGAACGTATCCGTCTGGGCGGCAGCCGCGCCCGCGGTCGGCTGGGAGTCGAGCTTGTTCAGGCTCACGCCCGGAACGAGGATCTTGGGGTAATCGTTTTCGAGGATCCAGACGGGGCGACTCGGGTTGGCGAGCGCCGGGTCGTCGATCCTCGCGTTGAACGATCCGTCCGCCGACGGATGGGGGCCGGTCCCAGTGAAGATCGTGATCGCGAGGTCGGGGACCGTTTTGTCACCGGCGTTCTTGATAGCCAGCTGGAGGTCGGTGGTCTCCGAGAGCTGCTGGCGGGCGGGGAACTTCGCCTGGGTCACCTGGACCGGGAAATTGCCCACCGGCTCGGTGACGTCCTGCCGCTGACCGCCGCCGCAGGCAGAGAGTGCGGTGGCCGCGACGAACAGGGCGAGAGTCCCGAGCAACCCGCGGGCCGGCCGATGGGACCATGGCGTCGCGGCACTTTTGGCGCTCTCCCCCAAGGCGCGGGGAACATACCACCCACGCTGGCGATCAGCTGAAACCGCCCTGTACGACCGGCCGGCGGTTCCCGCTGGCGGATCGCTCATGGATGGAATACAGTTCCCCGTGCGCCGGTGCGTGGGGACGAGAGCCGTGGAGGAGTAGATGGTCAGAGCCGTAGCCGACAGGACCTTCCTGCCCGTCAAGGGTCTTTTCGAGCAGGTCGGCAACATGGTCATCCTCACCGGCAAGACCCTGGTCGCGACGGTCAAGCCGCCCTACCCCTACGGCGGCGAGTTCATCGGCC
>JBBRYM010000026.1:0-22294 GCA_038237625.1 Solirubrobacterales bacterium
CAAAGCAGCGCGAACCCCCTGCAAAGCACCACAACGACTCGCGCACCCAGCCAACCATCGAGGCGCAGGCTTGACCGACGACGGGCGGCCGCGCTACCCGCGCTCAGCCCTCAGCCGACCCCCGGAAACAGCACAAGCGCCGGATTCAATCGGTCGTCGCAACACTCGATTGAGAGGAGTTGCGATGGGCGAGAAGCGACGGGCAGCGGATCGGGCTGGGAGGCCGGCGATGCGCTCGCCGGGGCGTCCGCCGGTCGGTCGGTTAGAGCATCGGCAGCGGTTCTGGGCAGTGATCGCGCGCGGACTGTCGAGCGAGGATGCCGCGGTGGAGGCGGGCGTGTCGGCAGCGGTCGGCGTCCGGTGGTTTCGGGAGGCTGGCGGGATGCCGTCCGTCTCGCTCGCCCCGGCGTCGGGGCGGTACCTGTCGTTCGCCGAGCGGGAGGAGATCGCAATCTTGCGTGCCGGTGGTCGTGGGGTGCGGGAGATCGCGCGTCAGCTCGGTCGTTCACCGTCGACGATCTCGCGGGAGTTGAGGCGCAACGCCGCGACTCGTGGCGGCGGGCTCGAGTACCGGGCCACGACCGCGCAGTGGCATACCGACGTGCGGGCGCGACGCCCCAAGCCCGCCAAGCTCGCGGGCGATCTCGAGTTGCGCCGCTATGTGCAGGACCGGCTGTCCGGCGCGGTGCAGCGGCCCGACGGTGTCGCGGTCGACGGCCCCGAGGTGAAGTGGATCGGTCGGCGTCACGGCCGGCGGACCGACCGGCGTTGGGCGCGGTCGTGGAGCCCGGAGCAGATCTCCAACCGGCTGCGTCTTGACTTCCCCGATGATGAGTCGATGCGCGTCTCCCATGAGGCGATCTACCAGTCGCTGTATGTGCAGGGCCGAGGCGCGCTGCGACGTGAGTTGACCGCCTGCCTGCGGACCGGGAGGGCACTGCGCGTTCCCCGTGCTCGCGTCCGTGGCCGCGGCAAGAGCTTCGTCAGCGACGAGATCATGATCAGCCAGCGCCCCGCCGAGGCCGCCGATCGGGCCGTGCCGGGCCACTGGGAAGGTGACCTGATCGTCGGCCTGGGCAGCTCGGCGATCGGCACGCTCGTCGAGCGCAGCAGCCGGTTCACGATGCTGCTTCATCTCCCGCCGATGGACGGCCGCGCCGGCCCCCGGATCAAGAACGGCCCGGCGCTCACCGGTCACGGAGCCGAGGCGGTCCGCGACGCGATCGCCGACGCGATCACCAAGCTCCCCGAGCAGCTGCGCCGGTCGCTGACCTGGGACCAAGGCGCCGAGATGGCCCAACACGCGCAGCTTCGGATCGACACCGGCCTGCACATCTACTTCTGCGATCCGCAAAGCCCGTGGCAGCGCGCCACGAACGAGAACACCAACGGGCTGCTGCGCCAGTACTTCCCGAAAGGCACCGACCTCGCCCGGCACAGCGCCGATGACCTCGCCGCCGTCGCCGCCGCCCTGAACACCCGCCCGCGGAAGACCCTCGGCTGGAGAACCCCCGCCGAAGCGCTCGACGAACCTGACAACGACGATCTGAACCAACCCTGCCGGGGGTGGGCCGACCGGCGCGCACGCGGCTATCGCCGCTGCGGCCCGCCCTCCGGGCGAGCCTTCGCGACGACACCCGCGTGTCACCCAGCTCGCGGTCGCTGCGGCGGGAGCCCACCACGTCGTCGCCGGCAATCGGTAGGTTCACATCCGGACACTGTTGCGAGGACCGGTTGAGTTCGGCCAGTACACCGCGCTGGCGTTCGGCCAGCGCTGCGCCCAGGCGACGATCATCCAGTCCAACAGCCGCAAGGGCAACCCGCACGACAACGCGGTCAAGGAGAGCTTCTTCGCCGCGCTCGAGAAGGAACGCCTGCGCGCACGCCGCTACGCCACGCTCGAGCAGGCACGCAGCTCGATCTTCGGGTACATCGAGGCCTTCTACCACCCCCGCCGGCTGCACTCCACCCTCGGCTACCGCTCCCCCGACGAAGCCGAAGCAGACCACCACGCACACGCCGCGCACGCCGCATGAGCACCACCACAGACCCAGCGCGCCCGGGGGGTCCGCCGCGAGGCGCGCGCCGGTGGGAACGCCGCTCCGGCTCGCCCTCCGGGCTCCCCTCCGCGACGATCCCACCGGCGACCCCCAGGCCCCCAAGCGGACCCGTCCGACCCGCCACCTACAGTCCACTACCTCAACTCAACCCGTGTCCACCAAACGGGGCCAGTCCACGCCGGGGGCGCGGCGGAGTTCGGTTACCTGTTAGCGTCGAGGCGTGCCTGAGCCATCATCGACCGATCCCCGGCCCCAGCGAGCGCTCAGGGTGGCGGTGGTCGGCGCGGGCCAAATGGGTTCGCATCATCTTCGGATCCTCGAAGGCCTCAAGGATGTCGAGTTGGTGGGCGTCGTCGACCCGGACCCTGCGCGCGCTGATCGTGCATCCATGCTGTTCGGGTGCGACATCTTTCCAGATGTCGAAGCGATCGCCGGTGACATCGATGCGGCCTCGGTGGCTGCTCCTTCTTCGGCCCACGCGGAGGTGGCCGGCCTCTTGCTCGAACGCGGGGTCCATTGCCTGGTCGAGAAGCCGCTGGCCAACACGGAGTCCGACTGCATCACGCTCATAGAGGCAGCCCGTGAACGCGAGCTCGTCCTCATGGTGGGGCACGTCGAGCGCTTCAATCCGATGGTCCAACAGCTCGGTCGAGTGCTGGCGCAGTCCCAGATTCACGCCTTCGACGCGCGGCGCATGAGTTCGCTGAGCTCCCGCATCACCGATGTCGACGTCGTGCTCGACCTGATGGTGCACGACATCGACGTCATCCTCTCTCTCTCGCGAGCCGATGTCTCCAACGTCTTTGCGCACGGGATCCGCACGACGGGTTCGGCCGCCGACTATGTCTCCGCCCTCCTCACGTTCGACGACGGAGGCATTGCCACACTCGCCGCCAGCAGGATCACTCACAACAAGATCCGGGAACTGCAGATCACCACCGATCAGGCGTTCATCCAGGCGGACTACGCGACGCAGGAGCTCCACATCCTCCGGCAGGCTCAGACGTCCGCCCTTGATGGCCCCGACGACGAGGCGGGGTACGCCCTCGATCTTGCGATAGAGCGAGTCCACGTACGCCCCGCGGAGCCGCTAGTCCAGGAGATCCAGCACTTCGTCAACGCGGTCCGGGGACTTGCCGTCCCCAAGCCATCCGGCGAGGATGCCCTGCGAGCGCTGCGCTTGGTCTGGGAGATCCAGCAGCAACTCGGCCCACGAGCTGAAACACTCCGTGGTTGATTTCGCCGGAACGAGGCTCCTCGTCACCGGAGGCGCGGGGTTCATCGGCAGCAGCCTCGTGGACGCACTCCTAGCGGATGGCGCCGAGCGAGTCGTCGTCGTCGATACGTTCTTCCTGGGCAGCGAGACGAACCTCGAAGAAGCGAGACAGGCCTACGGCGACGCTGTCCGGATCTATCGCGAAGACGCAGCTGATCGGTACGCGATGCAGACGATCTGTCGCCGCGAACGTCCGAACGTCGTCTTCAACCTGGCGACGAAGGCGCTGCTGTATTCCTTCTTCAACCCGCCCGGAGCGTTTCGGATCAACGTCGATGTAGCCGAAACGCTCGCCGAGCTCCAGCGGGCTGGAACGTACGACCGCCTCGTCCATGTCTCGAGTTCCGAGGTCTACGGCTCGGCCCGCACTCCGCGCATGGCCGAGGACCACCTTATGCTCGCCGAGACCTCCTACGCCGCGGGCAAGGGAGCCGCAGACCTCCTTTTCGCGTCGTACGTGAACATGTTCCAGTCGGACATCGTGATCGTTCGACCGTTCAACAACTTTGGGCCCCGGCAGAACACGAAGGAGTTTGCGGGCGTCGTGCCCCTAACAGTCGGCCGGCTCATGCGCGGGGAGAATCCGGTCATCGCAGGCGACGGCAGCCAGACCCGCGACTTCACCTTCGTAGCGGACACGGTGCGGTCGATCATGGCCCTAGGCGCGGCCCCGGAGGCATCCGGCCAGCTATTCAACGTCGGAAGTGGCCGCGAGACGTCGATCCGCGAGATCGTCGACATCCTATGCGAGCTCTTCGACCACACTGGCGGCGTCGACGCCGAACCGCGCCGAGTGGCAGATGTCGATCGGCACTGTGCCGACGTGACACGCGCCGAGCAGGTCATCGGGCCGATCGCGTTGGTCGGGTTGAGGGAAGGCCTGCAACAGACCATCGCGTGGCACGAGCGCAGCGCTGCCCCCCGGTCGTGATCCCGCTCACCCGTCCGATCCTCGATTTCGAGGACGTGGCAGAGGACTTCCGGGAGATCTTTGAGACCGGTCGCCTGACGGGCGGCGAGTTCGTCGACCGCTTTGAGCGGATTGTCGCCGACTACGTCGGGGCCAGGTACTCCATCGCTACCACCTCGGCCACGACGGCACTCCACCTCGCGCTCGTCGCCTACCGTATCGGACGCGGAGACGAGGTTCTTGTAGCCGACTACACGTTCCCAGCATCGGGAAACACGATCGCTCAGACCGGCGCGCGGCCGGTCCTCGTCGACTGCCGCAGAGGCGCCTTCGACATGGACATGGCAGATGCGCGAAGTAAGGTCACGGAGCGCACGCGAGCCGTCATGGTCGTCGATCCCTTCGGTCAGCCAGCGGACCTGCCGGCGGCCGCGCAACTCTGCGACGACTACGGTCTGGCCTTGATCGAGGACGCCGCCTGCGCACTCGGAGCGACGCGGTCCTCCGAACGGTGTGGTGGAGGGTTGGGCGGCACGTGCTTCAGCTTTCACCCCCGCAAGATCATCACCACTGGAGAAGGCGGGATGATCACCACCGACGACGAGAACCTTGCGGAGCGCTGCCGAATGCTGCGCAATCATGGCGGCTCCCCCGGGAGCTTTGCCCTCAAGTTCGTCGAGTGCGGGTTCAATTACCGGATGAGTGAGCTTCAGGCGGCACTCGGCTGCGCGCAAATGGACAAAATCGGCGGGTTGCTGGCGGGCCGTCGACTGGGGGCGGAGCGCTACGTCGAGCGCCTTCAGGGTCAAGATTGGCTCAGCATCCCCGCAGCCGGGACGACTGGCGCGACGTTTCAGTCATTCGTGGTTCTGTTGGAGGACACCGTCGATCGCGAGGCCGCGGGGGCTGCATTGCGCGTCAGGGGGATTGAGACGACGCTCGGCACGTATGCGATGCATGCGCACCCGGCGTTCGAAGCGTACGGCTACAGGCCCGGCGACCTGCCCCATAGCCACCGTGCTCAGCACCAGTCCCTGACGTTGCCGCTTTGGCCTGGCATGCCGGAAGCCGACATCGAGCGAGTGACCGACGCGCTGGTGGACGCGGTCTGCCGGCCTTCATGACGGCAAACACGGGGTGGCGACGCCACCTGTACATACGCGCGCTCAATTTTCAAGCCTTGCCTCTTCACTGTTCACGCCCGCACCGCCCCTCCTGTGGGGTACGCGTTCAGCCCCCTCAGCGCCACGGCGTGCGCTTCTTGGCTCTGTCGGCGGCGCGCACGCGCACAACAAAAGCGCGAGCTGATCGTTCCTGCCCGGGCCGTTCACTAGACGACCTTCACCGACGTCCTGGGGACTTGGCTTGGCCTGGACCGGTGGGGTCAGCCGCAGCACGGACCTCGCCCGGGCGACCCGACTTGAATCTGATGCGCTGCCGGTACGGCGGGCGCAGACCTTCGACGGGGTTTCGCAGTGAGAGTCGCCTGTATTTGTAACATGAACAATTCGTTCTTCGCGCTTACCCGCTTCCTTCGCGACCGCGGCGTCGACGCGCATCTGCTGCTTACGGACAGTGAAGCCGAGCAGGACCACTTCCAGCCCTCGCAGGACACCTACGACGACGGCTACACGGCGTATACGTCGAGCCTGTCATGGGGAGGGGCCAAGAACTGGTTCACGACGCCGAAGCGGCGCATACTCGGCGACTTGGCAGGCTTCGACTGCATCGTAGGTTGCGGATTGTCACCCGCGTTCGCCGCGAAGATCGGCCGCCCGCTGGACGTCTTCTGCCCATACGGCGCCGACCTTTACGACGCTCCATTCACCCTCCATCACGATCGGCCGCTCGTGCGGCTTCCGGCCGCCATTCTTCGGCGGGCCCAGCGGTCCGGCATCCGCGATTCGCGCCAGATCTTCATCAAGCTCGACTTCTACCCAACGTATCGTAATGCTCTCGACCGGCTCGGCGTCGCCCACCGCCAAGTCATGCACGTTCCCGTTTACTACCCCGAGTACGATCGGCTCGCCGCGGGGGAGATATCCCCGGAGCTGCGCTATCGAGAGAGCTTTGACCGCCTTCGCGACCGCTACGGTGCCCTGGTGATCTGCCAAGCCCGCCATGCATGGCTTCCGCGGGCGGGACCAGTGCCTGCGCCTTCCAAAGGCAACGATGTCCTGATTCGCGGCTTCGCAGACTATGTGGCCGAGAGCGGGCGATCCGACGCGGGGCTGATCTTATTCCACTATGGGCGAGATGTGCAGGCGTCGCGCGAGCTGTGCGGGCAGCTCGGCATTAGTGACCGAGTGCACTGGATGCCCGTTATGCCGCGTAAGGAGCTGATCTACGGCGTATTGGTCTCCGATGTCGCCGCGGACCAGTTTCCGGCCGAGGAGCTCGTCGGCGCTTGGGGAGTCACAGCGCTCGAGACGATGGTGGTCGGCAAGCCCGTGCTCGGCCGACTCTTCGATACGCCGGAGAGCTTCCGCGCACGGGTCGGCTTCACGATGCCCCCTCTCGTCAACGTCCGCTCACACGGCGATGTCGCCGCCGCGCTCAACCGGCTGCTGGGCGACACCGCCGAGGCGGCTGCCGTAGGGCGCCAGTCACGCGAGTGGGTGCTCGCCGAGTACGGGATCGACGACTACCTGGCAGCGTTCCAAGAAACCCGGTCTTCAAGTTACGTAGTGTAGTTTGTGGTAGAATGGCGCTGGCTACAGTCAGGAGAGTTGGACTTCTGTTAGGCTTGGCAAGAAGGATCGACCTTGAGGAAGGAATTGCGAGGGCCGGCGAGCAATTGTGGCCGCGCGGGTATGTCGATGCTTACATCCACGATTGAATCGGATCAAGGGCGTTTGGCCTGGAGCCGTAGCGGGACCCGTTGAGCTCAGCGATCGTGCTGCTTGGCGCGGGCCAGCTCCATCGCCGTCACTTCAAGATCATTCGGCGACTGGGCTACGTCGTCGTTGCCGCTGACAATGACCCTAACGCTGCCGCTCGCGACCTTGCTGATCACTTCAGGTGCATCGACCCGGCAGATCCGATAGCGGTAACGGACCTCGCCAAGCAATACGACGCTCGAGCGGTCATCCCGTTGACGGAGTTCTCGGTGGTTTCGGCTGCGATCGCCGCGAGCAACCTCGGCCAACCCAACGCTGGAGTAGAAGCAGCCCGCAGAGCCCACGACAAGCTCGAAACGCGCCAGGCCTGGGCCGCAGCCGGCCTGGCGCAGCCCGAGTTCCTTCTTGTTCGAGATGGTTCGGACCGCATGAGGGCCTCTGAGGCCCTGGGCTTTCCGCTCATCGTCAAACCTCGGTCGCAGTCCGCGGCACGTGGCGTGCGAGTGGTGCGCGACCTGGGGGAATTCGAAACGCATTGCGCGGAGGCCGCCTCGCTGGCTCCTGGCGGGTTTATCGTCGAGAAGCTTGTCGAGGGCGTCGAGGCCTCAGTGGAAGGGATCGCCTTAGACGGACGTCCGATCGTCTTGGCCGTTGGGGACAAGGAGCTAATACCGTCCTCGTCCCGGCGGGTAACGCGCTCGATCAACTATCCTGCCAGCTTCTGCGAGGATCGAGGCTCGGAGGTGCAGACAGTGGCCGCTGCCGCGGTCCGGGCGCTCGGGCTGCGCGATTCCCCGTTTCACCTGGAGGCTTTTGTGACGCCGACCGGCGTGATCCCAATCGAATGCGGAGCGCGCGGCGGCGGCGGGCACATATTCTCGGACGTGGTCGCGCTCGTGAGTGGCGTCAATTTCCTCGAGGCTGCCGTCGACGCTGCCCTCGGAGTCTCGCGGGGAGTCGTGTCACGCAGCTGCGTGGGCGCGGCATGCTACCGGTTCCTTGTGCCCTCCCAGGGTCTGCGCCCTGACGCCGCAGGGCTCAATGAAGCGGCTAAGGAGGAGGGGGTCATTGATCTCGTTATGTTCCGGAAGGCCGGAGACCGGCTTCCGAGCGTCGTAGCTTCAGGTGTCGACCGCGCTGGGTGCCTTCTAACGACAGGACACTCCAGGCGGGCGGCGGTCGCCGTCGCCGACAGCGTGGAAGCCAGCATCGACAGGTTAGCTTTCATGCCCGCGCGGGGGGAACCCTCGGGCGGATGACGATTCAGTGTTCATGCGTGCGGCTCGGCGGCTTGCGTGCGCGGAGCGGGCCAACTTCCACGCGAGGCGTTCAGTTACAGGCATCATTCCACCAGCGACCGGCGTTTTCTGAGTAGCAGCGAAGCGGTGACCCGGCCCTTGCTCTTCGACTCGCTGGTCCACGTGACCGAAGACGGCTCATGGTTCGGGTCTCAGCTGAACGCGTCGATCGAGCACCTGGAGCGGATCAGTGCCGACGTCGCGCCCTACCGCGCCTGCATCGTCGGTATCGATGGCTTCAACATGTCCCCGAAGTTCTTGCTGGACGTCTGCCGTCGCCGGCCCGAGACCTACGTGCCGATCGCCGGGCTGAACCCGCGTCTATACGCGAGCGAGGCGGCCGTCCATGAGATAGTGCGGGAGCGTGCCGAGCAGGGGTTTGCTGGGGTCAAGATCCACCCGACGCTGAACGACGTTCATCTCGATGACCGCCCCTTCGCCTGGGTGCTCGACGCGTGTGCATCCGCTGGGCTGGCCGTCTTCCTGTGCACGAACCTCAGACGGGCGGGCTACGCTCCTCGCCTTCCCCCGGTCGAACTGGTGTATCAGGCTCTGATGTCCCATCCCGACACGCGGGTCCTCCTGCTGCATGGCGGCACCGTGGATCTCCTCTCATACGCGGACATCCTCCGGACGCTGCCGAATGCGATGCTCGACCTCTCGTTCACGCTACTGCGGTACGAGGGCAGCTCACTCGAGGCGGACTGCGCGTTCGTGCTCAGGCAGTTCAATCGCCGCTGCACTGTCGGCTCAGATTTCCCCGAACTGTCGCCAGTCGCGCTCCGAGCGAGAGTCGAGGCGCTCGGAGTGGCGCTGAACCCTCAGGAGGTTGAGGCCGTGCTCTCGAGGAACCTCGATCGCTTTCTTTTTCCAGGGCGGACCAGCGATGAATGAAGACGATAGACGTCACATCATCGACCGCTATCGGCGCTACCTCGCCGAGTTCGGGCCGTCCAGCCGGGCTCTGGGCTGGGGCCGGGACGACAAGCAGAGCATTCGCTTCGATACGATCGTCGCGCCTATCGTCGCAGCGGGCGGATCGGTCTTGGACGTTGGCTGCGGTTTCGCTGACCTGTATGGTCACCTCCGCTCGCGGGGGTGGAACGGTCGTTACGCAGGTATTGACCTCGTACCCGAGTTCGTCGCCGAGGCGAAGCGTCGCCATCCTGATACCGACCTCAGGATCGGCGACATCAGTTCGGTCCCCGACACGTTCGACTTCGTCGTCGGCTACGGGATCTTCAACACACGCTTGCCTGGCCAGGCGAACGCAGACTACATCGCCCAGACGCTTCAGGATCTGTTGCGCCGGGCCAGGGTTGCGGTCTGCGTTGACTTTCTCAGCTCCGCTTGCGACTACCAGGATCCGTCCGCATGGCACACGAATCCGGCGTGGGCGATCGAGCAAGCGCTCCAACTCAGTCCACGAGTGAGGTTGTCACACGAGTACCTGCCCTTCGAGTTCGCCCTGGTCGTCTTCGCCGACCGCGAATTTGAACCGTCCCGGCGCACCTACCAGAGGAGGTACGGCGTGACTTGACTCACGCGGTCGGCGTCGAAGCGCAGCGCCAGCCCCTGGCTCACCAGCCCTCGCGGCGAAGGAACACCTCGAGAGTAAGCAGCGTCCACAGCCGGTGGCCGTGATTTCCGGCACCGGAAGCGTGCTCGGCGAGCAGCCGGTCAACTGCCTGGCCTCGAAGATGGCCGCGCACGCGAGCGTCGGGCGCGCCGAGCATCGAGCGGACGTACGACGCGAGATCCTCGCGAAACCAGCGGTCCACCGGAACACCGAACCCCTTCTTGCGGCGGTGGACGATCTCGTCCGGCAACAGGTCCCGGACGGCCTCCTTGAGAACGCGCTTCAATGCCATCCGGCCCAGCTTCAGAGAGGAATGCAGGGAGGCAGCGTGCTCGACGAGCGCGGGATCGAGGAATGGCGAGCGAACCTCAAGCGCGTGCGCCATGCTCATCCGATCGGCCTTGACGAGCAGGTCGTCGAGCAAGTACGTCCGTATGTTCAGGCGAAGGAGTCTTTCGAGGTGGTCCGCACCTTCTGATTCGTCCCAGCACGCTCGAAAGTCGTCCATGGCCCAGCTCGGCGCTCGATCTGTGAGCTCTTGCCGGGTCGAATCGTCGAAGAGGCCCACCCACGAGCGGTAAGCGTCAAGCGGCTCGAGGTCGGCATGTCGCAAGAAGCGCTGCACGCTCTCGATCCTCCCCCGCAGGGCATCGCGAGGAAGTCGGCCGACGCCTTCACGCACGGCCCGTCTCACCGGCTCTGGGATGCGTCGGAAGCGAGCGGCGAGGAGACTCGCTGCAAAGCGCTCGTAGCCCGCGTAGAGCTCATCGCCGCCGTCGCCGGAGAGCGCCACCGTGACGTGATTGCGGGTCATTTGATTGAGCAGGAACGTCGGGACCGCGCTCGAGTCGCCGAAGGGCTGGTCATGGTGCCAGACGAGGCGCTCGATGAGTTCGACGGCATCCGGTCGGACTACGAACTCGTGATGTGACGTCCGGTACCGCTCGGCGACCTGACGGGCGTACGGACGCTCGTCGAAGCCCCCAGCGTCCTCGAAGCCAATCGTGAAGGTCTCCACGGAGCGCCCGAGCGGTCCTGCCATGATCGCAACGATGGCACTCGAGTCGATCCCGCCACTGAGGAAGGCGCCGAGCGGCACGTCGGCGACGAGACGTCGCTCGACCGCTTCAGTGAGCGTGATGCGAACCTCCGCGGCGGCCTCGGTTAGGTCACGGCGCGTCGCCGGACCGCGCCGGAGCGGGACCTCCCAGTAGCGCTCCAGCCGCGGCTCGGACCCGGGCGTTGCCGCTAGCACATGTCCGGGTGGGAGGCTGCGGATGCCACGGAAGAACGTCCGGGGCGTGGGCACGTACCCGAAGCTGAGATAGGCGGGGATCGCCTCCGCGTCGAGTTCACGCGGAACCCGTGGGTCGGCCAGGACCCCCTTGATCTCGCTCGCGAAGACGATGCTCTGACCGTCAGACCAGTAGTACAACGGTTTCTTGCCCAGGCGGTCGCGGCCCAGGACGAGACGGTTGCGCCGGCTGTCCCAGATCGCGAAGGCGAACATGCCCTCGAGCCGCCGGGCGAGTTCCACCGGCTCGAGATCTTCAGCGAGGTGGGCGAGTATCTCAGTGTCCCCGCGGGTGCGCAGATCATGTCCGCTCCGCTGGAGGACAGCGCGGACCTCAAGGAAGTTGTAGATCTCGCCGTTGAGGACGACGCCAACCGTCCTGTCCTCGTTGGTGATCGGCGGATCGCCCGTCTCAAGGTCAATGACGGCGAGGCGGTTCTGCGCCACGGTCCCATGCCCCTGCGAGAACCAGGCCGCCGCGTCGGGCCCGCGATGACTCAGAAGGCGCAGCTGCTCCGCGAGGATTGCCTCGGACGGGGGAAGGCCGAGGCTGCCGGAGATGCCGCACACGTCAGCCGGCTCTGGTGGTCCGCAGGGCGCACTCGGCTTCGGCGGCGAAACGCCCGGCAAGGACCTCATGCGAGTGGAAATCCTGCACCCGACGCCCTCGCATGCCCAGGCGCTGCCGCTCCTGCGGATCGTCCGCAAGTCGCCCAAGCGCCGCTAAGATCTCCGCGGGTTCGCGGGCGGTGACGATCGGGTGCCAGGGGTAGAGCTGCGACATGATGTCCTCGTCGACGTAGCAGAGTAGGGGCACCGCCCCGGAAAGGGCTTCCAGGACGACGACGCCGAACCAGCCGACCCCGAAGTCAACCGGGCGGACGTCGGCGACCGCGTAGAGCTCCTTCAACGTACTTCGCTTGAAGCCCCGGGCGTCAGGCGGGTTGAGCCAACAGAGCGACTCCTCCAGGTCGAGATCCACGAGCAGGGCCTTCACCATGGCGACGTCTCGACGCGGGTCCTCAAGGAAGGGTTGCGAGCCCAGAACCGCAGCGGGAAGCGCGTGACAGGCAAGTCGCCGCTAGTCATCGCGAGGTACCCCTCGCCGCGGGCGGATGTGTAAGCCCGGCAAGCATCCCGTTACCTGGGCGTACGCCGCTCGCCACCAGGGCCGCTGCGAGGGCGAACAGGACGCACGCTGCGCCGCCTACCTCCCCGGCGAAGCCGTGACCGTCTCGCAGGAACCAGCCCAGGGTCGCCGCCAGACCGGTCGAGGCGAACAGCAAGCCCAGCCGCCCCCAGGCGTGCCGGACGGGAAAGAAGCGGCGGCCAAAGCGCCAGGACATGACGCCGAAGACGAACCAGGCCACGGGGTTGGCGAGAGCCGGGCCCCACAAGCCGAGGGGAGACACGAGGGCGATCGCGACGACGGTCTCAACCGCAAGCGTCGCCCCGACCGAGATCGAGTACAGGGACGTGCGTCCCTCGAAAAAGTAGCCGGCCGAGAGGACGTCCCAGGCCCCGAAGATCACGAAGCCCGAGTAGACGAGGGCGATCGCAGGCCCAGCGGCAGCGAAGTCCGCCTTGCCGCCTGAGAGGAGGCGCATAGGGATGTCTCCGTACACGCCGAGCACTGCGAGCAAGCCCGCCTGAGAGCACAGGTAGAGAAGGAGAGCGCGTGCGTGCAGCGCCTCTTCACGAGGCTGCCCGCGTTCGCGCCACTTGACGACCGTCCACATGCGCTTGAAGGCTGTCACGACCGTCGCTCCGAGCCCGGTTGCCACGAGCACGACGGTCGTGTAGATCGCGGCGTTCTGGAGCCCGGCTCCAACCCGGACGACGTAGCGATCGACCGTTTGAACTCCGACCATGAGCAGGGCCCCCACGATCAGCGGCGCTCCGTAGCCCAGCATCCGGCGCAGTACGGCTCGGCGGAATTTGAGGCGACGGTGGCGGTGACGGAGCCAGGCGAGCCCGCCCCCGGCGGCAAGCCAGGTGCCGGCGGCCCAGCCCATCATGGCGCCCACGGAGCCAAGGCCGAAGAAAGAGATCAGCAGGATCCCGATGGCGGTCCCGCCGCCGTACTGGACGATCGTCACGACTCCGAACGGAAGAACCTGCCCCCGGACGATCCACACGGATGTGACCGCGTTCAGGAGCAGCCCGCCCACCATGGAGAGGCCAACGAGGCGACTCACGAGGATCGCGTCTTTCGTGTCGGCGAGGGTCAGCCGGGCGATGGGGGCGGCGACGAGCTGCCACAGCAGCCCGCCGATGAGGCCAGCTACGAGCAGTCCGACCACTGTCGTCCCGATCACCTCTTCCTCGACCTCCAGCGCCCGGTCGGCGTCCGACACGTACTTGCCGAGCGCGTTGGCCAACGCGTAGCCCGTCAGGATGAACAGAACCTGCTCATTCACGAGCGCGATCGCGTAAACGGCGTAATCCTCCGCGGAGAGGATCCGCAAGTACGCGGTCACCCCCAGGAATGCGAGCCCCCGAGAGGCTACTGCGACGAAGAGGTGCTGGGCGGCGAGGGGGGCGGCGCGAGGGCGGCCGGGGGCCACTTCAGCCACGTCCTCCCGCGAACTTCACATGGAAGCTCTGGGGGACGCGAGGAACGAACGTGAGGCGATCGGTGAGGATCACGATGCCGATCGCGACGATGGCTCGGGCTGTGAGCGCAACGACGAACACGCAGAGTACCGGCCATGAGTCCACAGGGCGCCACAGGCGGCAGGCCGTGGCGTGGCTTCGATCTCGACGCTGAACACGCCCGGCAGCTTAACCAGGGCTCTGCTCCGGGCGTCGATGGCGGTCGTACTCCAGGCTGTCCCGTAATCTCATCCGTGATGGCGTCCCCTTCCTCATCGCGCTGATGCGCGCCCTGGTCACCGGTGGCGGGTTCGAGTGGCGGCCCATCATCAACGCTTCTCAACGACGTCCGCGACGCGTGGGCCTTGACACCTTCGCCGCGGATGGACGCGAGAACCTGCTCTTCGCGGCTGACATCGAGAGCTACCTCTACGCTGGCGCGCGCGATGCCGGCAGAGCGCGCTGAGGACCGTGGATCGGCCCGTCCGGGTGCTGCGCGTCATCGCCCGGATGAACGTGGGAGGCCCGGCCCATCACGTGTCGATCCTGGCGGGTCGTCTCGACCGACTGGGTTATGAGACGTTGCTCATCTCCGGCCGCGTCGGTGCAGGTGAGGGCTCGGCTCAGGACCTTGCGCGTCGTCGTGGGGCCCGGCTGAAGGTCGTCGAGCACCTCGCTCCCGAGATCCGCCCCATCGCCGACCTTCGGGCGCTCCTTAGACTCGTTCGCGTAGTCCGATCGTTTCGGCCCGATGTCGTCCACACACACACGGCGAAAGCCGGGTTCCTGGGGCGTCTCGCGGCCAGCCTCGCCGTCCGTCCCCGGCCGAAAGTGGTTCACACGTACCACGGACACGTCTTGGAAGGCTACTTCGGGCGGACGAAGACGGAGCTGTACCGGACGCTCGAACGGGCGGCGGCCCGCGTTTCAGACGTTCTTGTAGGCGTCAGTCGGGCTACGGTCGACGACCTCGTACGCCTCGGGGTGGCGCCCGCGACGCGCTTCCGTGTCGTCCCGCTCGGCCTCGAGCTCGATGCCTTCCTCGAGCTCGATCCCGTCCCGGATCCCTCGGCCCCGCTGCGTCGCGAGTGCGGCGCGCAACCTGGCGATGTCGTCGCCGTCTTCGTGGGCCGCTTGGCGCCGATCAAGCGCGTCGACATCGCACTCGAGGCGGTCGCCGCCGCCCGAGCGGCCGGCGCGCCATTGCGGCTCGTTGTCGTGGGTGACGGAGAGCTGCGTCCGCAACTCGAGGCCCAGGCCGAGCGCCTCGGCCTCGGACCCTTCGTGCACTTCGCCGGCTTCCGCGAAGACATGGCTCAGGTCGTCGCTGCGGCAGACCTCGCCCTGTTGACGTCTGACAACGAGGGTACCCCTGTCGCGGTCATCGAGGCTGCCGCCGGGGCGCGTTCGGCGGTCGCGACGGAGGTCGGCGGAGTGGCAACCGTCCTTCCGGATGGTGCCGGGCGACGTTGCCCGCGTCGTGACGCCAAGGCGATCGCCGCTGCGCTCATCGAGCTCGCTGGTGATGCCGAACTTCGCCTCTCCTTCGGACGTACGGCCCGTGCGCACGCGGCCGAGCGTTTTGGGGCAGACCGCCTCGTCGCCGACATCGACGCCCTGTACCGGTCGTTGCTCGAGTCCGAGGAGGCTGGGTGACCGTCCACCGCAACGCCGACGAGGCCACCGTCGCGGGCTTCGGGGACGAGTGGCGCACGTTCGACCAGGCCGCTCTCGGCCAAGTGGAGGGCGACGAGGTCTTCGCCGAATACTTCGCCAACTTCCCATGGGAGTCCCTTCCGCCGAAGGCGACCGGATTCGACATGGGATGCGGCAGTGGTCGCTGGGCACGACGCGTGGCGCCGCGGGTCGGCTGGCTGCACTGCGTGGACGCGTCCACCGACGCCCTGGCGGTCGCCCAGCGCAACCTCGCCGGGACGCCGAACGTCACGTTTCATCACGCCTCCCTCGAGGCGTCGGCTCTGCCCGAGGGCTCGATGGACTTCGGCTACTCCCTCGGTGTCCTGCACCACGTCCCGGATACACGGTCGGGGATCGAGGCATGCGCCAGCTTGCTCAAGCCCGGCGCTCCCTTCCTCGTCTACCTGTACTACGCCTTCGACAACCGGCCCGCCTGGTACCGCTGGGTGTGGAGGGCGAGCGATGCGGTGCGCCGGGTGCTTTCACGGAGCCCGCATCCCGTCAAGCTCGTCGCGAGCACCGTCATCGCCCTTCTCATCTACGTGCCCCTCGCCCGCGCGGCCCGCACTGCCGCGGTTCTGAGGGCACCATTCGCCGAGCACATGCCGCTCGCGTACTACGGGAGCCGGTCGCTCTACACGATGCGCACGGACGCCTACGATCGCTTCGCGACCCGCCTGGAGCAGCGCTTCACCCGGGCTGAGATCGTCGAGATGCTCACGCGGTCCGGCCTGGAGGACGTCCGCTTCTCCGAGCGCGCGCCGTTCTGGTGCGCCGTCGGGTTCCGCGGTGATGGCTGAGGTCGGGCCGCGTGTCCTTCACCTGCTCGCCTTCGATGATTGGGGCGGGACGGAGGTGCAGGTCGCGGCGCAGGTCTTGCGGTGGGGGGGTGCCCCGGGAACGCAGGCCGTGGCCTTCCTCCAGCCGCCTGGCCCGATCACCCAGCGCCTTCGGAGCGGAGGTTGCCGTGCGCAGTCAGTCGCAGGCCCGGGTGGCGCGGCCGGGGCCGTGGCCCGTGTCGTGGGCCTCCTGCGGCGCGATGAGTTCGACGTCATCGAGGCCTACGGTCTGAAGGCCGGCCTCGTCGCTCGGGCCGCTGCGCCGCTTGGCGGCCGTCCTGCAGTCGTCATCGGCATCCGCAGCCGCCACTTCAGCCAGGGCGAGCCAGGCGAGGTGCGCACGCGCGTCATCCTCGCGCTCGAGCGGATCCTTGTGCGTACGGTCGCCGCGTACGACGTAAATTCGTCTGGGGCCCGGGACTTCCTCATCGACGCAGGGTTCCCAGGTGCGCGCTTCACCGTCATCCCCAACGGCATGGATCTCCCCCCCGCCCCGGCGAATCCCACGAGGACGGCGCGCCCGACGATCGTTTGCGTCGCGCGCCTCGTTCCCCTGAAGCGTCATCACATCCTGCTGCGAGGTCTCGCCGGGCTGGTGCGCGAGGGATCGGACTTGCGCTGCGAGCTCATCGGCTACGGACCGGAGGAGGAACGGCTCCGCCGCCTCGTTGACGACCTCGGGTTGCGAGACCGGGTGGCCTTCCTCGGCCGCCTGGGTCAGGCCGAGATCCTCGACCGTCTCACCGCCGCCGATCTGTTCGTCCTGACGTCGAGCTACGAGGGGATGCCGGGAAGCGTCTTGGAGGCAATGGCCTGTGGTCTGCCCGTCGTCGCAACGGCCGTCGACGGGACGCGAGAGGTCGTCGAAGACGGCGTGACCGGGGCACTCGTTCCGGCCGAGGACATCGGCGCGCTCACCCATGCTTTGCGGCGGCTGCTGGCGGATCCGGCTTTACGGTTGCGCTTGGGGGCCGCGGGCCGGGCGCTCGTCGCGGAACGGTTCTCGTTCGAGCGACTCATCGCCGCGAAGTCACGACTCTACCAGGACGTGCTTACGAGCCGTTCGCTCTAGTTACAGGCCGCAGATGAGAGGTTCTCGGCGCAATCAACCCCTCAAGGGCAGGCAGCGCCTGCTGTTCATGCCTGGGAGGCGGACTCGCGTCCTGCTCCCAGCCCCACAGGGTCCTCTCAGCGACCGCACCGGTAGGATGGCCGAGCGGCGCCGCCGGGCCTAACCGCAATACCGTTTACTTAGTGTCCCGGTATTGGGCCTAACCGCAGATTACATGCACGCCATCCTTGCTACGACAATCGCGGTTCTCGGGTGGGGGTGGGCGCTTGTGGTAGTCCACCGCCGTGTCGCTGGCTCGCGACCTGGATTGCGGGTACTCAAGGCGGTTGAAGCTGGGTTCGCTATACGCATCGTGGGCGCTGCAGTTGTGTCCCTCACCGGGATTGGGCAGTCGCTTCGCGGGGGCGATGAGCTGGTTTTTCTGGCTGACGCCCAACGGGCCACCTCCGCTGGTCTCCTATCCCCGGACTCTGTGCACCTACTCACTCATCAACTGCACACGTGGACGTTTGCCGCTCAGGATGCGATACTAGGGGGGGCTCCAAACCTTGAGCTTCGCGTCACTCAAGCTGGGTTCGCGAGCTTGGCGATTCTGCTCTTGGCGGCAGCCGTACACGATCTCGCGGGGCAGCAGGCAGCTCGAATCGCCGCGTGGCTTCTCGTCTTCGAGCCGACAAACGTGTTCTTTTCAACGCTCCTGCACAAGGAAGCACTGATGCTTCTCGCCGCGGCGGCTGTGGTTTACGGAGCGGCGATCATCTGGCGGAGTGGCAGTTTGCGCGGGCTGGCGCCGATGACGGCCGGGTGCCTGATCGGCGTGGCAACCCGCCCCTACGCGGGTTACTTCCTGATCGGAGCCGCGGCAGTGACGACGCTTCACGCATCCCTCCGCCCGCAGACACGCCAGTCGCTAAGATCGAATGCGATGTTGGCTCTTGTGATCCTTCTCGGCGCGGTAAGTGCTCCAACGGTTTGGCATGCCTCGTCCCCAACCGAACTCCAGACGTTGCAGAGATCGCAGAACGCGAATGCTTCAGGCCCATCAAACCTTAAGCTTGAACTGGTCGACTACTCCACGGCGGGTAAGGTCATCACGAATCTTCCGCGGCGCTTGGCCGACCTCGTTACGAAGCCCTACCCTTGGCAGGTGGCGAACATCAGCCAGCAGCTTGGCGCGATCGGCACAATGGTAGAGTATGTCGTAATCATCGCCCTCGCCAGCGTGGCGATCAGCCGACGGAGACTCTTCAGACGCGCTGCCCCTCTTGGCTACGCAACACTGTTCCTCTTGGTGACCTACGCGCTGAGCGCGGGCAACGCGGGCACGGCTTTCCGCTACCGAACGCACGTCATCGCCATGGCGCTGTGTCTTCTGGTTGTGATTCGCGAGCACGGAGCCTGGCCGCGCCAACGCAGCGACGTACCCGCTAGTCTGGCGCCCGTGAGCACAACGTCGTCCTCCAGCCGACAGCGATGACTCCCGCGAACCAGCCCCGGGGCCTCCGGGAGTACCTGCGCCTCGTCTGGCGGTGGAAGTGGTTGGCGCTGGCATGCGTGCTGATCATCCCGCTTACCGTTTATCTCAGCTCCAGCGTCTCGACAAAAGTCTATGAATCCTCCACCAAGCTGCTGGTGCAACCGGGAACGTCGCCACGGGCCGTGCTGAACCCGGTGGCGGCGGCGACCCCGACAATCCAGCAAACAGTCCTCGCGACGGCGCAGGTGATCAAATCTCCAGCAGTGGCCCTCCAAGCAGGATCCAGTCTTCGACCTCGCGCGACCCCCGAGGAGATCCTCGGCTCGCTGACCGTTACCCCCGACGCCGCGAGCGGGATCCTCACTCTCACCGTATCTGCTCACACAGGCGCGAGAGCCGCGGCGATTGCCAACGCCGTAGCCGGGGGCCTCGCGACCAGCCGTCTTGGTGCGCTGCGGGCACAGGTGTCGACTGCACTTACCCAGCTACGCAAGCAACTAGCCGCGATCAAACGACCGACGAGTCCAGAGGCCATCGCGCTAGCTGAGCAGATCAACCAGATCAGCGCTTTTCGCGCGATTCGGGACAGCGGCGTAGAGGTGATTCGACCCGCTGTGTCGCCTAACAGCCCTGCATCCCCGCGGCCAGTGAGGGACACGGCGCTCGCCCTCTTGGTCTCAATCCTGCTTGCACTCGCGCTCGTCGCTCTGGCGACGAATCTCGACCAGCGCGTGCGCGAGACCTCCGACATCGAGGCGGCGCTCGGGATCCCGGTACTCGCGCCCATCTCAAGAGGTGCCTTCTCCTCGCCTGCGGGGGACCCCGAGTATGCCGAGGAGTTTCAGTTGCTTCGTGCGTCGCTCACGTACTTCAACGTCGACCGACCGGTCGACACCATGCTTGTCACCAGCGCGGTCAAGGGCGAGGGTAAGACGACCACCGCGGTGAATCTCGCTCTGGCTTGGGCAAAGACGGGAAAGAACGTCGTGCTGGTCGACGCGGATCTTCGACATCCGCGCGTTGGCGATGCTTTGACCATTTCCGCCCGTGGTGGCCTCACTAACGTACTGCTCGGCCAGACTAAACTGTCTGAGGCACTCGTCGACATATCGCTCGAGCGAACGCAAGGCCGACTTCGAGTGCTCCCCGCCGGATCCGCGCCGCCCAACCCCGCGGAGATCCTTGCGTCGGAGCGTTTGGGCGGCGTCCTCCAACAGCTCAGTTCTGACGCCGACCTCGTAGTGATGGACACTAGCCCAGTTCTTGCCGTGAGCGACGCCCTGTCCCTCACGAAACGGGTCGGCGGCGTGTTGTTGGTCGCCCGCCTGGGCCAAAGCCGTCGAGACGCGTTGGTTCGGCTCAAGCAAGTCCTTGACGCCGCGGGTACGAAGGTGTTGGGTGTGGCCGCGACGGGTGCGCTGAGCCCACAGGCATACGGCTACGGCTACGGGTACCAGGAGTCGAGAGACGCTGACAAGGGGCCTCGGGTCGAACTGGGCGCAACGCCAGTCGGCGGGGCTAGAGCAGAGCGGCAAACGGGGGACGGCGAAGTGGCGCCCTCTGCGGCTTCCGGTGTGGTTCAGCTCGCGGAGCCGCCGGTTCGGCAAGACGCGGACGAGGAGATGCTACGTCCGCGAGCTGGCGCCGACGATGAGATGCTTGGTCCGCGAGCTGTCAATGACGGGTCGTCCGCCGTCGGTCGACCCACAACGCGTCCCGCGTCACGTTCGGTGTCACGGCTACTTCGGCAAGTCCGCAAGCTTGGAGCATCCGTTCTCCGCCCGCGCCGCTAAGTCGCCCCTACGCAGGGGCGGTCCGAAGCCTACAGTCTGCGCTATTGTGATGGAGTAGAAATGATTGCACTCGTGACCGGGGGCGCGGGGTTTATAGGATCCCATCTCGCCCACCATCTGGCTGGCCTCGGCCATCGCGTCCGGATTCTGGACAACTTTGCTACGGGTCGCCGCTCCAACCTCGCGGTGCTGCCAAGCGATGTGGAGGTAATCGAGGGAGATATTCAGAGCTACGAGCGTGTGCACAACGCGGTGCGCGGCAGCGAAATCGTCTTCCACCAGGCCGCGTTGCCGTCGGTTCCCCGCTCGATACAGGACCCGCTCACCAGTAATGCCTCGAACGTCACCGGCGTGCTCAACGTTCTGCTCGCCGCGCGCGACGAGGGCGTCCGCCGCGTCGTCCTTGCCTCCTCCTCTTCGGTCTACGGGAGCGACCCGTCGCTCCCCAAGCGTGAGGATCTGCAACCCTTGCCCATCTCCCCCTACGCGGTGGCCAAGCTGGCCGCCGAGGGCTACTGCCGCAGCTTCCGTCACGTCTACGGGCTCGAGACCGTGGCTCTTCGGTACTTCAACGTGTTCGGCCCGCGACAAGATCCAACTTCGCAGTATGCGGCCGTCATCCCCAACTTCATCGATGCCTTGCTGGCTGGCCGCGCGCCGGTGATCTACGGAGACGGTGAGCAGTCGCGCGATTTCACCTACGTCGACAACGTGGTGCGGTCCAACGTGCTCGCCATGGACGCCGAGGGCGTTGCCGGCCAAGTCTACAACGTCGCCTGCGGGGACAGAATCACCCTCAACCAGCTCGTGGGTGAGCTCAAAGACCTGCTCGACTCGGATGTCGAGGCCACCCATGGCCCGGCTCGGACTGGCGACGTACGTCACTCGCTGGCCGACATCGCGCTCGCCTGTCGGGACCTGGGCTACGAGGTCGAGATCGCGTTGCGCGAAGGTTTGACTCGAACCATCGCCTACTACCGCGAACAGAGGGTTCGCCCCGACAACGTCGTCTCGGTCCGATGAGGCTCGTCCGTCGTAGCTGGTGACAGGGGACGGGCGACGAGCCGGATCGTCGTCCGACGCCGCGTAGTCAGGATCATGGCTCGGCTCAACATCGGGGGACAGCCATGCAGGCCATCAACTGACCCGGCTGCTTGAGCCGCTGGGCTACGCCACGTCGCTCCGGCGCGGCGTCGTGACCACCTCGGTGGCCGGGCCGGCGACGTTAGGGGTCGCTTCTTGGTTAGTGAAGGGGTTGTGGGCTGGGTGTTGAATGGTTTGGTAGCGCCGGGATAAAGCCGGCATGGAGAAGGAGATGAGAGAGCTCTACATCGAAGGATTAGCGATCCACGGTGGCCCCGAGTCATGCGTCGGCGTTCGTGAGGGCGTGGGCGAAGTGTTGATAGGGGTACGCGTAGGCTGGGCCCCCCAAACGCATCTCGGAGAGCATTTTGAGCGGCAGAATGCTCTCCTGGATGCGTCCGGTCGGTGGAAAGTCCGACCGAAGCTCCGACCTTCCTAACGCATCGCCGAGAGCATTCTGAGCGGCAGAACGCTCTCCGA
>JBBRYM010000027.1:0-14798 GCA_038237625.1 Solirubrobacterales bacterium
CGCCACGCTCGATCAACCAGCCAGTGCGGCCAGCTGCCACGATGTCCACAGCCCCACCCTCGGCCAGTGCGACTACCGGCGTTCCACATGCTTGCGCCTCCGCCATGGCGATGCCGAAGTCCTCGTTCGCCGGGAAGACGAGCGCCCTGGCACTACGGTAGAGATCGCGCAGCTGCTCCTTGTCGACACCGCTCAGAAACTGCACGTTCCCCGTCGCGCGCGCCCGAAGAGCCGCGCTGAGGTGACCGTCCCCTACGATGGTCACCCGGTAGGGCAGCTCGCTGAACGCCTGGACCACGAGGTCCGCCCGCTTGTAGCTGACGAGACGACCCACGTAGAGGAAGTCCTCGCCTCGCTCGCCGCCCGGCGTGAAGAAGTCCGTGTCTACAGGCGGGTAGATGACCTCGGAGTCCCGTCCGTAGTGCCGCCGGATCCGCTCCGCGACCGCGCGCGAGTTGGCCACGAAGCGCGTGACGCCGCTCGCCTTCGCACGATCCCAGCGACGAAACCGCCCCATGGCCGCTCGCGCTGCCGGCCGGACCGCGCCGGGGAACCGTTCCGCCTCGGAGTCGAAGCTCCATGCGTACCGCATCGGCGTGTGGCAGTAGCAGAGGTGTGGGATCCCCGGGGCGACTCGCACCGCCTTCGCACAGGCGTGGTTGCTCGAGATGACGGCGTCGACGCCGCCGACGGACGGCCTCGCTCGCCAGGCGAGCGGCATGAGCGGTAGCAGCCACTCGTGCCGGCCTAGCGCTCCAGGGATCCGCTGCAGGAACGAGGTCTCCGCGTGAGCGAACGCATTGGGAAGCGCAGTGCGGTCGACGAGGGTCGTCAGCAAGCGAGCACCCGGATAGGCGGCGAGTATCTGCTCGACGACTCGCTCCGAGCCGGCGTATCGAATGAGCCAGTCGTGAGCGACGGCGATGCGCAGGCCGCCGCCGTGCTGCTCGGCTGAGCCCATCGCCGGGACTACGCGACGTGCTTCGAGCGGAAGATGGCGACGAACGTCATCAGCACGATCTTGATGTCGAGCCAGACCGACCAGTTCTGGATGTAGTAGTTGTCCCACTCGACCCGGTCGGCGAGGGATGTCGGCCCCCGAAGGCCGTTGACCTGCGCCCAGCCCGTGATTCCGGGCTTCATCCGATGACGTTCTGCGTAGCGGTGAATCGTCCCCTCGAAACGGTCGACATAGCTCTGGCGCTCGGGGCGCGGCCCCACCATCGACATCTGGCCGCGGGCGACGTTGAAGAGCTGCGGAAGCTCGTCGATGCCGAAACGCCGAAGCAGATAGCCGACCCGCGTGGTGCGATCGCCCAACTCAAGGCTGCCGGCGCCGCCCAGCCCGTTGGAGCTCAGCGCGGAGTCGTGACCGTTGTGAGAGTTTCCGTTGAGAGCGCGGCCCTCGGCGATCGCCGCGGCCCATTCAGTGTCGGCCTCGCCGTCGCGAGCGGGATCCCCCCGCATGGTCCGGAACTTGAAGATCTCGAACGGGCGCCCGTCGTGGCCAGTCCGCACCTGCCGGAAGAGGACCGGAGACCCGGCGCTGAGCCGCGTCGCGAGCGCAGCCAACGCCATGACCGGCGCCGTGAGCACCAGCGCAACGATCGCCATGAGCGGGTCGAGCGCGTACTTGAAGGCCAGAAGCCAAGAGTGCGACCGCGAGGGGTAGGTGGTCAGCAGGGGCAGGCCTGCGACCCGGTTGACCTCGATCCAGTCGGACAGGTCCTCGAACAAACGCGGCACGACCGAGATCGCCACCCCGAGCTCGCGCAGCCGGCGCGAGATCGCGAGGTCGGCCTCGTGGTGCGCGGTCGAGAAGCTGAGGATTGCGTGAGTGATTCCCTCGCTGCGCACCAAGTCCTCGACGGTCTTCGTGGAGCCGAGCACCGGGACGGCCGATGCGTCCTCGACGTCGTAGGGAAGGTCGTCGACGAAGCCGACGGGACGCAGTCCGAGTTGGGGCCGGGCCAAGAGGCGGGCGGCGATCAGATGGCCCACGCGGCCCGCGCCGAGGATCAGCGTGGGCGCTCCGCCGCCCTGCTTCAGGTTCACGACGTTGCCCACATGGGCCGCGCCTCGGAGCACGGTCAGGAGCGCCGCTTGGATCAAGAAGGCCTGGATCGCCTCGGAGCCCACCTGCGGGCCGTTGGCAATTACCACTCTGGCGAACGTGACCAGGACTGCCGCGGCCGCCGCTGCCTCGAGTGCACGGCGGACCTGATCCAGGAAGTGCGGACCGATCCGCGGCCTGTACTGGCCGCGCAGGGCGATGACGGCGAACGTCACCGCGGGAAAGGCGAGCGACCAACCGAGGCCGTGCACCGGCATTCCAAGCGACCCCGAACTGACCTGCGTGATGACGGCGGCGAGTACGAGCGCCAGGGCATCGACTAGGGGTGGCGCAGGTACCGGGACCTTCTGGGTCCCGGTACGCGAGGGCCGCAGATCGATGAATCGCCACCGAGCGCGGACCTCGTCGGCGCCGATGCTCCCGGGCACCGAGATTGGCTGAAGCTGCCGAGATTCGGTTTTCATTTGCGGCACCACCTGCCATCGCCCCCCGCGGGGCGGATCGACGAAATTCTTCTTAACTAAGGTTCAGGAACGAAGCTTTCGAGTGACCCCCCGATGGAGGCCCAGGGGTCATGGTCGCACACTGGCCGCCCCGCGTCTAGGGGATAAGTGTCCAGTCTCACGTGGTTCCCGGCACGTTCGGGTGCCTCATACATACGTCCGGTCCAGTGCCAGCGTTCCAGCGCCGACACCGAGATCGCCAAGATGAAGGATCTGGGCGTCGGCTGGGCGCGCCTGAACGTCAACTGGGCCGAGCTTGAGCCCGTGAAGGGCATTTATGATCCAACGGTTTTAGCCAACATCGACTACACGGTCAAGCAGACGATGGCGGCGGGGATCCAGGTCGTGATGCCGATCGCGGACGGAGTGCCCTGCTGGGCCTCCTCTGACCCAAACCGCAACTGTTTGACGTTCAACTGGAATCATCACTTTCCTCCCCGCGCCATGAGCGATTACGCCAACGTGGCCCGGTTCGTCGCATCGCGCTACGCGCCGATGGGGGTCCACGACTACGAGGTCTGGAACGAGCCCAACCACCCCTACTTCTGGCAGCCACAGCCATCCGCCACCCAATACGTGTCCATGCTCAAGGCGGCCTATCCGGCGCTCAAGGCAGGTGACCCCCACGCGACGGTGCTCCTTGGCGGCCTATCCGGCAACGACTACAAGTACCTGCACGCCGTCTATCGCGCCGGGGGCGGCCCGTACTTCGACGCCGTCGCCGTCCACCCGTACACACAGAGCGCGCCCGAGAAGCAGTGGAAGTCGAAGGGGAACGACGGCGGGACGGCCGGCAGGCTCTCACCCCACTGCTTCCCGGCGTTCAAGGAGATCCACAAGACCATGTCGACCTATGGTGACTCGGCGAAGCCGCTGTGGTTCACCGAGTTCGGATGGTCGTCCAACGATGTCTCGCAGGCGCAGCAGGCCGACTACCTGACCCGCGCCTATGCCTATTTGTCTTCCTATCGGTACGTGAAGGTGGCGATGTGGTACTCCGCTCGCAACAACCCATACCTCGCCAACTCCAACAGCGGCACCGAGGCCCAGCTCGGGCTCATGACCACCGGCTTCAGCCCCAAGCCCGCTTATCAGGCGATGCGGGCCGTGAGCCACGGATAAGTCGTCGTCTCCCCTGCGGCGCTTTAGCCGCGCGATCGGGCCGAGGCTACGCAACCCCGTGGAGGCGAGGGGGCGAAACTGCCCCACGGACCAGGGAGGCCGCGAGCTTGCCGTAGATCCCCGCGTAGACAACCGCGTTGACGAGCGAATTTCGGTGCGGGGCGTAGTGATCGCGGTAGAAGCGGTACATGCCGTAATGGAACGCGTGGTTCAGCTTGGGCCTTCGGGACTTGCCGCTGGTGCCCGCCTTCAGGTGGATCACGGTCGCCTGCGGCTCGTACAGCGTCAGCCAGCCGGCCTGGGTGAAGCGATAGCAAAGGTCAAGGTCCTCCATGTACATCCAGTAGCCCTCGTCGAACAGCCCAACCTCATCGAGGGCGTCGCGCCGGATCAGCATGCAGGCGCCGTTGATCGCGTCGACCGGGCCTGATTTCACCTCCGGGGCTCGGTAGGCGGCCAGCACGCCGCTCTCACGGCGCCGCCCGATGCCCGTGAAATGGCCCAGCGCCGAAATCGGGGTTGGAAACGAGCGCCTGGCGGCGTGGTCGAAGGTGCCGTCAGGAAGCTCGAGCCTCGGCCCGGCCATGCCCGCCCTGGGATTGGACTCCGCGGCCGTGCGCATCGTGTCGATGGCGTCTCCAAGGATCAGCGTGTCCGGATTTAGCACCAGGACCCATTCCCCGCCACCGGTTCGAATGGCCAGGTTGTTGGCTGCGCTGAAGCCGATGTTTTCGGTGGTGACGGTCAGCCTCACCTCGGGAAATTCGCGTTCGACCATCTCGGCGGTGCCGTCGCCGGAGGCGTTGTCGACGACATGGATCCGCAGCGGCAGTGATCCAGGGTGCTCGCGCAGGGAGCGCAGGCATTTGCGCAGCGGTCCCTCGCAGCGGTACGAGACTATGACCACGTCCAGGCTCATGTCAGAACGCCAGCGGAGCGTACTTCGAGGGAAAGGCCGACGGCCCGAAGAACCAGCACTCGACGGCGAAGCGCGTGCCCGTCATCTCCGGCTCGGCCGCCGTCGAGTGCAGGAACAGCTCATCGAAGATGAGCGCGTCCCCCGGCTCGAATATGGGCCTGGCGATCCCGCCGGCGCCGGCGGCCTCCTCGGCGACCGCCCTCGAGACCGACCAGTCGAATACTGCGCCCTCGGTCCCGGTCGGCACGATGCTGTCGAGGCGCCGGGGGACGGCGTCCAGCCCGGGCGCGACGTCGCCGCATCGCGAGAGGGAGAGCCACACGTTCAGCGCCCGAACGTCGCCGAGGAAGGCGCCGTCCTGGTGCCAGGCGCTCGGCTTGCTGCCCGGCTGCTCGCCCGAGTCCTCGAACACGGTCGGCAACACCTTGCGAAGCAGGAACTTGTTGACCGAGATCGCCGCGGGCTCGCCGAGGTAGCCGCCTGCGAGCGCATCCAGGCCGGCGTGCTGAAAGGCGGCCAGGACCTCGGCCATGACGACCGGAGAGTCGACGCCGAGCAGGCCGGCGCCGCCGCGAACGATCGCCCGCTCCATCGCGATCCCGAAACGGGGGTCGGGCTCGAACGGCTCGAAATAGCCGTCATCGCCGCCATCGGGGTCCCGTTCGCGCGCGGCGTAGGCGCGGTCGATCTCCTCCGCCAGAGCACCGGCCTCGTCGCGCGCGATGAGCCCGCGGACGAGGAGGCAGCCGCCCTGGAGGATGGCGGCCCGCAAGAGCTCCGGCGTGACCTCGGCGGGATCGGCCTCGGGCACCTTCCCGGCGGGGAACTCGCGCTCCTCCGGCTGCGGCCAGCCCAGCTCGCTTTGGCGGCGACGGTCGAGCAGCGCGAGGCCCTCCTCGTGGCGGCGGCGGACCTCCCGCCGGGCCAGGCGCGTGCTGTCCTCCCCGGAGCGGTCGTGCCGGAGGCGAAACGGAGCGCGCATCAACCCTCGGAGGCGATTGGCTTCGCGGGCATCCCCACGACCGTAGCGCCCGCGGGCACGTCTGCGAGGACCACGGCGTTGGCGCCGATCACCGCACCATCGCCGACGCTGAGCTCGCCGAGAACCCTCGCGCCCGTGCCGACCATGACGTTGGCGCCGACCTTGGGCCCCTGCGGGTTGCCAGAGGTGAGCCCGATACTCACAAACGGGCTCAGAATCGAACCGGAGCCGATCTCCACCCATCCGTCCACGACGATCTGCCCGTGCGGAACGTACACGCCCGGCTGGATCAGGACCGGGTCGCCGATTGCCACCTGGCCGAGCATGATCGCCAGCCGGTGGGCAACGCGGGGCAGCAGCGGTACACGGGACCTCTGCAGGCGCGCCTTGATCCGGTAGAGGACCAGGGCCGCAAAGGCGTCGCTCGTCCATGCCAGCCGAATGACCTGGAAGAGGGCGTCGGCGCCCGAGCGGAATTCGTGGCGCTCGAAGCGGAACGCGGCCGAGATCCGGGCGTCGGCGAGGACCGCCCGCCGCAGGCCGGGATGGCGCGACTGCAACTCGAGCAACTTCGACGCGGTCACGGCGCGCCCTTAGTGCTCCAGGACGAGACCCAAGAACTGCTTGGTGCGCTCCTGCTTAGGGTTGCCGAGGACCTCGCCGGGCGTCCCGTCTTCGATGATGACGCCACCGTCCATGAACATGACCTTGCTCGCTACCTCCTCCGCGAAGCCCATCTCGTGGGTCACGACGATCATCGTCATTCCCTCTGCGGCCAGCTCGCGCAGGACGTCGAGCACCTCCTTGATGAGCTCCGGGTCGAGCGCAGAGGTGACCTCGTCGAAGAGCATTACGTGGGGGTCCATCGCGAGCGCCCGGGCGATCGCCACGCGCTGCTGCTGGCCGCCCGAGAGGCGATCGGGGTACTCGCCGACCTTGTCGGCCAAGCCGACGCGCTCGAGCAGTGCCCTGCCCTTGGCCTCGGCCTCCTCGCGATCCCGCCCCAGCACCTTCTCCTGGGCGATGCAGACGTTGTCGAGTGCGCACTTGTGCGGGAAGAGATTGAACTGCTGGAAGACCATTCCCACCCGCCGGCGCACGAAGTCCACTCCCTCGGCCGCGGCCTGTCCCGTGATCTCCTGTCCCTCGAGGTAGATCCGGCCAGCCTCGGGAGGCTCGAGCAAGTTGATGCAGCGAAGGAGCGTCGACTTCCCGGATCCCGACGGGCCGATCACGCAGACGACCTCGCCGCGAGCGACTTCCAGGTCGATCCCTCGCAGCACCTCGAGCTGGCCGAAGCGCTTGTGCACGTCCTGAAGGCTGAGGATCGGTGCTGCTTCCATGGTTCAGCTCAAAGCCGTGGCGGTCGCCGTCACAGGCGGCCCCCCGGGGTCGTCGGTCGAAGCCCCGCGCAGCATCTTGCGCTGGTCACGGGCGATCAGCCAGTCCACGACCCGTGCCATCGGCAGGGTGACGACGAGGAACATGATCGCGCCAAGGGTCACCGCGGAGCTGTTGAACGTCTTGGCCTGGAGGTCGAATCCCACGAGCAGCACCTCGCTGAGCGAGATGAAACTGACCAGCGAGGTGTCCTTCATCAGGGCGATCAGGTCGTTCAGAAGCGGCGGGATGACCTTGCGGATCGCCTGCGGGACGATGATGTTGCGCATCGCCTGCCCGTGGCTCATTCCCAGCGATCGTGCGGCCTCGGTCTGGCCGCGCGGGACCGCCTCGATGCCAGCCCTGTAGACCTCGGCCATGTAGGCGCCGTAGGTGATGACCAGCGCCATCGTGCCGTACCAGAACGCCGATGGTTTTCCGAACCACGTCGGCACCGCGATCGCCTCGGGGATCGGGCCTGGCGTGGCGTTGCCGGAAGAGAGCGCGCCGAAGCCGCCGTAAATCAGGACGAGGACCATCAGCAGCGGGATGCCGCGGAAGGCGTCGATGTAGGCGATCGCCGGCAGGCGGACAATGAGGCCGAGGCGCCCTGGCGTCTGGCGCAGCACCGCGAGCATGAGCCCCCAGGCCAGGGCTAGCACGCCGCTCACGGCCCACAGCTGCAGCGTGGTACTGAAGCCGTCCAGGACCTGGCTGAAGTGGTGGGAAATGAAGTTGAAGTCGAAGTACTGGCTGAAGAACTGGCTCATGACGCCCCTTCCGTTGCGGCCTCCTGCCCGGCTGCGCGAGCCTAAAGGAAGAGGGGCGCCAACCGGCGCCCCTCTTCCTCAACGTTTACCGGCGCTTGCTCACCTCGACGGCAGGAACTCCTTTGGCGGTTCGCCTCCGAACCACTTCTTGAAGATCTGCGCGTAGGTGCCGTCGGCGATGAGGCCTTTGAGTGCCCCGTTCACGGCGTCAATCAGAGCGGTGTTGGTCTTCTGCATCGGGAATCCGTAATGCTCGCCGGTGGGGATGGTCTGAACCACCTGGAGCTGGGGGTACTTCTTCTGGGCGAACGCCGAGACCGCGTAGTCGTTCACGACGCCGTCGACCTGGCCGGATTGCAGCGCGTTGAACGCTGTACCGATCTGAGCGTAGGTCTGGACCGTCGCGGGTGTGTGCGTTTCGGCGTAGTCCTGGCCGGTGGTGCCCTCCTGGGCCCCGAGGCTCATGCTGCTGGTGATGTCGCCGAGTGACTTGATCGGGCTGCCGTTCTGGACCATCAGCGACTGGTCGGCGTTGAAGTAGGGATCGGAGAACGTGACCCTCTTCTGCCGTGCCGGGGTGATCGAGGCCGACGAGGCGACGATGTCGAACTTGCCCGCCTGCTGGTCGGAGAAGATCGTCCCGAACGAGGTATCAACCCAGTGCGGCGTCAGCCCCAGCTTCTTCGCGATCGCATCCACGAGGTCGACGTCGAAGCCCGAGTAGTCCGGCGGCTTGCCTTGCTCGAACGGCGGGTAGGGGATGTCCGATCCGATCGTGAGCGTGCCGGCCGTCAGCAGGCCGAGATCCGCCCCCTGTGTGGACCCGCTCGTGGAGCTGGTCGAGCCTCCGCTGGTCGTGCTGCTGCTCGACGAGCCGCAGCCGGCGCCGATAAGGGCCGCGGCCGCGACGATTGCCAGCGCCGGCGCGAGACGACGACCTCTCATTTCCACATTCCTCTCTTCTCAGGGAGCAGCGCCCCCGGTTGGTGCTCAGCATAGCCTCATGCGCGCAAACGGCGGCGAAGCTCCGCCGCCAGCAGCTTGCGAGCCCCCTCGCGCTCGACGGTGCCCGAGAGCCAGCGTGTGCACAGACCGTCGACGAGGGTCGTCAGCAGCTCGGCGGCGTCGACCGGATCCGTTCCGGGGCGGATCGAGCCGTCTTTCAGGCCGGCGCGGATCCCCTCGGCGACCTCGTCGCGCCAGGTCTCGACGACGAGCCGCACGTCCTCGCGCAGCTCCTCCTCGAACACCGCGGAGGCGGCCACCTCACCCCAGACAACCGCGTTGTCGCGAACCTGCTCAGCGTCGCCGAGCTCGGCGAGCAGTGCCTTCTCGAGGGTCTCGTAACCGGTGGTGCCCTCAGGAGGCCCTTCGGGTAGGGCGCTCGAGGGCGCCTCCACGCTGGCAGCTTCGAGAGTTGCCTTCACCAGGCCTGCCCGGCTTTTGAAGTGGTAGTAGAGAAGTGGGGTAGATACGCCGGCCACTGCGGCGACCTCGTCGACCTTCAGCCCTCGTACTCCGTGGCGAGCGATCGTCCGTGCGGCGGCCTGGAGAATCGCTGCGCGGCTGTTCTCGGGCTCCGTCGCGGACCCGGCCGCCGGCGATCTCCTAGCCACAGGCGCGATCCTCTCACAGGCGAGGTCGTGACCGAACCATGGCACTACACTTTCGATAGTGGCTTTGAACCCCACCCTCAACCGCCCCTGCGGCGGCCGTTACGGCAATGTCATCGAGGCGGTGGGCAACACGCCCCTGGTCGAGCTTCCGGGGCTGTCGCCCGTGGAGGCGGTTCGCATCTTCGTGAAGCTCGAGGGCCGCAACCCGACCGGGTCGGTCAAGGACCGAGTCGCCAAGTCGATGATCGAAACAGCCGAGGCCGAGGGCGCGATCGAGCCGGGCAAGACGATCCTCGAGCCAACCTCCGGCAACACGGGCATATCGCTGGCGATGATCTGCCGCGTGCGGGGCTATCCGCTGCGGGTGGTCATGCCCGACAACGTCACCGAGGAGCGCACGCAGCTCCTGCGCATGTACGGCGCGGAGATCACGTACTCCGAGGGAGCGAAGGGATCGAACGGCGCCGTCGAGATGGCGTTCGAGATGGCGGCGCAGGATTCCTCGTTCTTCATGCCGTACCAGTACGGCAACGAGGCGAATCCGGGGGCGCACTACAACGGGACCGCTCCCGAGATCCTCGAGGAGCTCGGCTCGGTCGCAGCCTTCGTTGGCGGCCTCGGCACCGGTGGCACCCTCATGGGAGTGGGGCGGAGACTTAAGGAGGCCGACCCGAACACGAAGATCGTCGCCGCCGAGCCGATGCAGGGCGAGCTCGTCCAGGGATTGCGCTCGCTGGACGACGGCTTCATCCCGCCGATCATCGATCTCTCCGTCCTCGACCGCAAGATCATGGTCTCCAACCGTGACGCGATCGTCTGGACCCAGCGGCTCCTTCACGAGCAGGGCCTCTTCGCCGGGGTCTCGACCGGCGCCGTCGCGGCGATCGCTGTGCGCATTGCGGGCGAGCTCGATTCGGGGAACGTCGTCTTCATCTCACCCGACGACGGCTGGAAGTACCTCTCGTCGGGCGTCTACACCAAGTCGATCGACGAGCTCGAGGGGATCGACTCGACGGTCTGGTGGTGAGGACCTTTAGGTCCGAAGGCAGCATGTAAGGACGGCGAAGCCGTCCGCAAGTGATTTTTGGTGGTGACGTGACGATGGCGGAGACCGATTGCTTCGCCCGCGCCGCCGCGCATTCGCGAGCTTCTCGCCGGCTACGAGCCGCCGACGTTCGACCACGTCCCCGATCCCGACGCCGCGCTCTTTCTCTGCGCCGTCGACCACAAGACCGGATATACGCGTGCCCACGAGGTCGACGGGCGCGGCCCGTTGTCCGGCAGCGAGCTCATGTGGGAGCTCGGGCTTCGCCGCGCTCGCCAGCGCCCGCGCTTCCTGACCGCCGCGAGGCTGCGGCGCATCGGTCCTGACGAGGTGGCCGGCGTCTTCGAGATCGACGGCGAGACGGTGGCCGACCCGCATCGACGGGCGGCGCTTTGGCGCGACCTCGGGGTCCTGCTGGAGGGGCGGTACGCCGGATCCGCGGTGGCGCTCCTGGAAGCCTGCGGCTCGCAGCTCGGGGGCGCGGACGGCCTCATCCAGCGCCTACAACCGCTCGCGGCCTACGCGGACCCATTGGCCAAGAAGTCGTTTCTCTTCGCGAAGATCTGCGAGCGGCGGGGGTGGCTCGAGGTTTCAGACCCGGAGGCGTGGGAGGTGTCGGCCGACAATGTCCTCATGCGCCTCGCGCTGCGCGCAGGCCTGGTGGTGGAGGGCCCTCTGGAGGAGGTCCGCGCGGGGACGCGAGACGCCTTCAAGCGACTGGCTATCGACGTCGGTGCGTCGCCGGCGATCCTCGACGACCTGCTCTGGGAGCGCGGCCGTGACGATCCCGATCTCCTCGGCGCCGGGGCAAGCGACCTCCAGGAGCCACCCCGCGATCCCGGCTCGTCCTGGTACTGAGCAACCTGGCGTTCACGAACGGCAAATTGCAGGCCCACCGACCGCACATGCCGATGATGGTCACGGATGCGCCTGCCGCTCTCGCACACCCTCCTCGTCGTCCTGCTTGTCGCCTCGGCCCTGGTGCCGGCCGGCGCGCTCGCGGGCAGCGGGGGTACAGGGCTGCCGCCCCCGCCGACTCCTCGCGGCGGGCAGGCGAAGCTCGTCGGCGGGCTCGCGATCGCCCCGCGCAGGGCTCCGCAGCGGGTCGTGAGCGCCGTCGACGCCGCCAACCACATCGCCAAGGGCCATCCCTACTGCCTCGGCGGCGGCCATCGGGACTGGAAGTCCAATTGCTATGACTGCTCCGGCGCCGTCAGCTATGCACTCCACGCCGCCGGCCTCCTCGATCACCCGCTTGACTCGACGGGACTGGAGAGTTGGGGCCGCGCCGGCGCGGATCCGTGGGTCACCGTGTACGCGAACCAAGGGCATGCGTTCATGGTCATCGCCGGCCTTCGCTTCGATACCGCCGACACACTTGGCGGAGGGCCGGGTTGGGCAGCCGACATGGGCGGCTACGAGAACCCGAAGAAGTTCAAGATCCGCGGCCCGGCCTGAGCCCTCAGGCAAAGAGGGAGATCACCAACATCACCCCGGCTGCCGCGATGGTGGCGGGAAGGGCCTTGCGGGGCGGCAGCGCCTCCGAGGCGGGGAGGAGGCTCGTCGTCGCCGCGAACACGAAGAGCCCCGAGAAGAAGCTGAGCGCGACAGGGAAGACTTCGTCGGGAATTGGCGCGAGGTAGGCGATCAGGGCCCCGATGAGCGGAGCCGTCGCGTCGGCGATCAGGAACTGCCGGGAGCGCGCGGGGGGATGATGGTGGGCCGAAAGGAGCGAGACCGTGTTGAGGCCGTCCGAGAAATCATGTCCGATCACGGCAGCCGTGACCACAATTCCTACGCCAGAGTCGATCTGGAAGCCGAGGCCGATGGCAAGGCCGTCGAAGAAGCTATGTACCACGAAGCCCGACGCGCCGATGATTCCCGCGGGGTCGGGGGCCTGGTGCTCGTGCCCCGCGTGCTGATCGTGGTGGACGAAGCGTTCAAGCGAGTAGAAGAAGAGAAAGCCCACCGCCACGGCGCCGATCGGTAGCCGTATCGACAGGTTGAGGTCCTGAGCTCGCTCGACGCCCTCCGGTAGGAGGTCGAAGAGGGCTGCGCCCAGGACGGCGCCTCCGGCCACGGCCATCAGAATCTCAGTGCGGTCCGGCCAACGCAGGCTCGTTATCCCGCCGAGCATGGTGGACCCGAACGTCAGGGAGGCCGCGACGAGAGCGGCAACCATCAGGGCTTGCCCTGACAGTCCGGACAGACGCCGTGAAAGACCAGATCGTGCCCCGTCAGTGCAAAGCCGGTTGCCCTGCGGACCCGCGGAAGGGCGTCGGCAACGGCACACGATTCGATGGCCTCGACGGCCCCGCACGAGTCGCACCGCACGTGCTCGTGGTGCTCGCCGGCGCCCTCGAAGCGCGCCTCCGTCGTCCCCAGCTCGACGCGTCGAAGCTCTCCCATGTCGACGAGCGCCTCGGTGGCGCGAAACACCGTGGAGAAGTCGGCCGCCAGCCCGCGCTCGGCAAGGCCGGCCCGAAGCTCTTCGATGGACCAGTCGTGGCGCGTGCCCCCGCGAACGATCTCGAGGAGGGCGAGCCGAGCGCGGGGCGGCCTGGCCATGCGGCGACCCTAGCAGTTACGCAAGCGGCTTGCGAAACGTTGTGCCCTGGCTACCAGATGTCGCCGGGGCCCGGGTTGTGCGCGAACCCGAAGAACCAGACGCCCATCGCGACGAGGGCGACCATGAGCGAGCTGACGAGGATCGTCTCCAGGGGCCCGCGCAGGTAGCGCGGCGCGGCTCCAGGTCCGTACTCGTCCTCCTCGGCCTCGTAGTAGGCGACCACCCCGGTCACCCGCAGGTACAGCTTGTTCAGCCACGCGAGGCCCAGCCCCGCGGCGATCATCGCGACGATCGTGGTCGGTAGCCCGACCAGGAGCGCCTCGGCGGAACTCGCGACGACCTTCGAGGCAATCCACAGGCACCCCGCCGGTACAACGATCCAGAGCGCGAACGAGCCCGCGATCATGAGGACGACGAGGAAGTTCGCCGCCAGGCGGTCGCGGGAGCGCATGTCACGACCGGGCGCCAGCGCGGCCTGCTCGATCATCGCTCTCCTCCCAGTTCGGATGCCAGGGTGATCGGCCCTTTTGTCTCGCCCCAGACCAGTTGCCTCGTGATCGGCTCGTCCGATCGGAACACCGCATCTGCGGGTCCGCTCGAGACGATACGCCCCTCGTGGATGACCGCAACATGGTCGGCCAGACGGCGAGCCGCCGCCATGTCATGGGTGCTCAGCAGGAACGTGGTTCGATCGGCCTCATGGATTTCGCGCAGCAGGTCGCAGAGCAGGGCGAGGCGGACGCCGTCGATGCCGCTGTCGAAGTCGTCGATGACCACGATCTCGGCGTCGAGGGCGAGTGCCCGCGCGATGGCCACCCGCTTGCACATTCCCGACGAGAGCTGGTCGGGCTTGGCCTTCGCCCAATCGCGGAGCCCGACCATGTCGAGATGACTGAGCGCGACCTGCTCGATCATCGCCTCCGGGTACAGCCTGCGCTCGCGAAGGGCAAAGGCCACGTTTTCCAGAACGTCGAGCGAGAAGAAGAGCCCGCACGTGAAGGGGAGGGTCCCCTGGAGGACCACGCCCATGTGCCTGCGCGTCTCGTTCAGCTCGTCATCGGAGAGGCTGCCGAGATTGACGCCGTCAACCGCGACCCGGCCGCGAGTCGGTCGCAGCAGGCCGACGATGTGCCGGATCGTGACCGTCTTTCCGGCGCCGCTGGGCCCGAGCAGAACGGTGATCGCTCCCCGCGGGACCGTGAGGTCCACACCGTGGAGGACTCGCTCACCGCCAAACGACTTCTCGAGTCCGCGCAGCTCGATGGCTGGTTCGGTGTGGCTGCCCACTGGGCGCTGGTGGTGCATGGCCTTCGCGAGCAAACCTAACCCCCGATCGGCGCGCGCGGGTTGGTCCCCCAGAACGCCAGCGTTCCCATCATCCCGATGATGTGGACTAAGACGATGTTCAAGACCATCGACTTCGCGGTCGCGGTTCCCACACCGACCGGGCCTCCCGACGCGTTGTAGCCGTAGTAGCAGCCGACCGCAACGATCGCCGTCGCCATCACCATCCCCTTTATCAGGCTGAATATGAGATCGGGTGGGTTCTGGAATTCCCAGAAGATCGTGAGGTAGCCGCCGGAGGAGACGTCGCCGACCTGCTTGACGATCGCGATATAGCTCGCCAGGTAGCCGACCCCGATTCCGACGAGATAGACAAACGGCAACACCATCCAGGCCGCGAGGAGCCGCGTCGCGCAGAGGAAGATCATCGGGTTGACGCCCATCACCTCGAGGGCGTCGATCTCGTCGGAGATCCGCATCGCGCCGAGCTCGGCGACGATCCCGGTGCCGACCTTGGCGGCCATCATGTAGCCG
>JBBRYM010000028.1:0-12827 GCA_038237625.1 Solirubrobacterales bacterium
CAGGAACGGGTTCGTGTAGCGAAGGCCCTGGTTGGCCTTCGGGGCGACCCCCGAGTAGGAGATGTCAAAGCCCTGGATGACGTGCTTGAAGTCGTTGATCGTCTTCGGCGAGAGGGTGTTGAAGATTTGGTCGAGGTCGACGGCCGACGTGGTGTCAGCGAGCATGATCGAGCCACCATCGGAGATGGTCGTCTGGCCGACGGGGGTATCCGGCGGAATCGTGAGCGCCACGGTTCGGCCGGCAATCGCCGACAGGGATCCCTCCCTGATCTGAGCCGTCGTCCCCTGCGGCAGCGGCGCATAGTCGGAGTCGACGGTGAACGTAACCAGCGCATCGCCGTGGGGGCCGAGATCGATGGATTTCACGGTCCCGACCTTGTCGCCCCCCACCGTGACGAGATTGCCGTTCACCAGCTGCGACGCGTTTTGGAAGTCCGCCGTCACGGTGTAATCGTGGCCTCCCGTGAGGAGAACCACCACCAAAGCCACCAAGCCGATGAGCAGCGCCGCCTTGGCGATGCGTGCACCCGTTGACGACTTTTCCTCGGAGATTGGCTCCCCGGTTACCTCATCGAACTTCTGTCCGGCCACCCAACCGGTCAACCTACCGCACGTCGGGCTTCAGAAACTGAACGGCGGCTAGTGTGAGCCATCTCACGGAGGGGTGGCAGAGCGGTTGAATGCGGCGGCCTTGAAAGCCGTTAAGGGCCTTCGGGTCCTTCGAGGGTTCGAATCCCTCCCCCTCCGCCTATGAACGTCCCAAAGTCCACCGCAGAGGGTGGAAGGCGAGACGTTCGTGCGGGGCTTGAGAGGATTGGCGCCGTGAGCCCCGGGAATCGCAAGGAGCTGCCGCGCGGCGAGCGGATCCTGAATGGCGTGTGGCGACTGCGACTGCCGCTGCCCTGGCCGGGAGTCCCTCACGGCAACGCCTGGGCGGTCGCGGCGGACGGCGGGATCGTTCTCTTCGACACCGGCTACGCGGGCGAGGACGGCACTCGCGGGCTGGAGATGGCGCTGGCGCAGGTGGGCTTTGAGCTCGCCGACGTAAGGCTCGTCGTCTGCACGCACACGCATTCCGATCATTACGGCCTCGCGGGGCCGATCGCCGACGCCGCGGGCTGCGAGGTTTGGATCCACCCGCGCTGGGACCACGTTCGCGGCATGGCTGAGAACCCCGAGGGCGCGTTCGAGCGGCGTATCGAGGTGGCTCGCCAGAGTGGCGTGCCGGTCGAGGCGCTCGTGCGCTACCGCGAAGCGCGCCAGGGTTCGGGCACCGGCATCGCCCGCCTCGCGCCGCCCGACCGCGAGCTCGTGCCGGGGGTCGTGATCGAGACCGATCTAGGCACATGGGACGTCTACGAAACCCCCGGTCATGCTCCCTCCCACGTGGTCCTTCATCAGGCCGAACGCCGGCTGCTGATCTCCGGCGATCACCTGCTCGGGCGCGTGTCGGTGTTCTTCGACTACGGCCACAGCGCCGACCCGGTCGGGGAGTTCCTGGAAAGCCTGGATGTCGTCGACGGGCTTGACGTAGGCCTGTGCCTGGCCGGTCACGGCCGTCCGTTTCGCGACGCCCGCGCCAAGGCGGCGGCGAACCGCGAGCAGGTCGCCGAGCAGCTCGGGCGGGTGCGCTCCCGTCTCGCCGGCGAGCCGGCCACGGCATTCGAGGTGGTCGGCGCGATCGTCGGCCCCGAGAACCTCAGTCCCGCGACGGCACCATGGGGCCTTCAGCTCGCGCTCGCCTACATCGATCATCTGACGCTTCGCGGCGAGGCCGAGGAGGCCGGCAAAGAGGACCCCCGCCGCTTCCGCCTCACCGTCTAGCCGAGGGCCTCCCGTCTCAAGCCCCCGCATCAGGTCGGCGCCCATCCGGCCGTGGTCGAAGACTTCTACAGCTGGGACGTCCCGCTCTCCACGGGCGCGCTGAGCCACTGGCACCAGGAGCGGGCGCGCGGGGTCCTAAGCCTCTCGACCGCGCCCGGTGGGCAGCCGGAGGTCATCACGCCGCACCAGATCGCCCGCGGCCACGTCGACGCCTGGCGGCGCATCGCGAGACCCCCACCTTTAGCTGAGTCCAACTGCGAGTGCCCTTGCACGGACGCCCCGGGGGCACCGTTTGGCGCGCCCGGCTTGCTGAAATCGTCATGCGGGTGATGAGCGGGAGCACGGAAGGAAGAGGACGCGCGATCCGGCTGGTCGTGGCGCCGGCCGTGTTGACGGCGTCGCTGGTGCTCGGTTCGAGCGCCTTCGCCGGCAGCGGCGGCGTCGGATCACCCGGGGGAACGAGGCATCACCATCACCGGCGCCACCACCATCACCGCAAGTACCGACCGCGCGCCTACGCGCCGGCCCGAGGCCGCATCTTCCACGGCGTGTCCGAAACCACGGAGGGCGTCAAGGGCGTTCGCCGCTTCACCAAGCAGGTGGGCGCGCACCCGGCGGTGGTCGAGGACTTCTACAACTGGGGAGTGCCCCTCGCCACAGGCGCACTGCGGCGCTGGCATCGCGAGCGCGCCCGGGGCGTCCTCAGCCTTTCGACCGCCCCCGGCGGCGGCGGCGAGGTCATCACGCCGCGAGCGATCGCGCTCGGCAGCGACGACCACTACCTGATCCGGATCAACCAGTCGATCGCGAGTGCGCGCCAGACCGTGTACATCCGGCCGATGGCCGAAATGAACAGCTTCTACAACCCCTACAGCGCCTTCAACTCCGACGGCACGGCGCGCCGAGGCCACACGACCAACCAATACGTCGCGGCGTGGCGGCGGATCGCGATCGTCGTGCGCGGCGGGACGATCCCGTCGATCAACAGCCGCCTGCGCGACCTCGGGCTTCCACGGCTGATGCGGGCGCAATCGAACCTCGACCCGGTTTACCGCGACGAGAACATCCACCACCACACCCTGAGGCACCCCCATGTCGCCTTCATGTGGAATCCGCAGACGATCTCCAACCCGGCGATCCGCGCCAACGCGCCGCGAAAGTACTGGCCGGGCCGAGCGTACGTCGACTGGGTCGGCGCCGACATCTACTCGGCCTTCGCGTCGCCCGGCGTGAAATCGGCATTGCGGCGCTTCCAGCGCGCGTACCTCGGCTACCCCTTCGTACTGGGCGAGTACGGGCCCTGGAACAACGACGATCGCGGCAAGTTCACCCGCTGGCTCTTTCGCTGGGAGCGCCGTCACCGCCAGGTGCGGATGGCGATCTACTACCGCTCGACCGCAGCGCACAGCGCCTATGCGATCTCAAACTACGACCGCGCCCGCCACGCGCTGCGCAAGATTCTCCGAGCCCACCGGTTCAAGGCGTTCGCGCCCGAGCTGAAGCCGGCCGGGCGCTGATCAGACCACTGAACGCAGCCTCGCGCGCCCCTCGGCCAGGCACCGGTTGACCTTCGTGTGCGTCCAGCCCGTGATCGTCTGGATCTCCGCGTAGGAGTAGCCGCGCGCCTGGAGGACGATCGCCCGGCGTTCATCGGGCTTCAGGATTGTCATCGAGCGCAGGCGCTCGACGGCTGCGGCACGCCGCTCGACACACTCGCTGATTGGAAGCCGGTCGCTCGGGGTGAACTCGAGCGCCTCGTCGCCGCCGGCCAGCTGGCGCTCGCGAGCGCGCCGCACCGCCAGCGCCTCTCGGCGCGTGACCACGCGCATCCAGCGAAGCAGAGTCGGCTCGGACAGCGGCGGTGCCTTGGTGAGCAGAATGAGAAGCGCTCGCTGGCACGCATCGTCGGCGTCGTCCGCACCCAGCGACACCCTGCGAGCTGTTGCACGAATCGCCCCGGCGTGGGCGGCGAAAAGGCTTGCGGCGGCGCGGTGGCGTGCCTCGGCAACGGCGTCTTGCACGCCAGGCAAAAGCCCGGCGCGCGCGAGCGTGCCCCGGCTATGCTGGGAACCCCGGCACGGCCGGGTGAAAGGGACTGAAGAGATGAGCACCTGCCTGATTACCGGCGGTGCGGGCTTTCTCGGCTCGCACCTCTGCGACCGCCTCCTGGCCGACGGCCACCAGGTGATCTGCGTCGACAATCTCGATACCGGCTCGCTGCAGAACATCGAGCACATCCGCGACGAGAAGTTCACCTTCCTCCAGCACGACCTGACCCAACCCCTGCTCGTCGACCGAAATGTCGACTTCGTCTACCACCTCGCCTCGCCGGCAAGCCCAATCGACTACGCCCGGTTGCCGCTGCACACGCTCAAGGTCGGCTCGTACGGAACGCACCACATGCTCGGCCTGGCGAAGTTAAAGCGAGCGCGCTTTCTCATCGCGTCGACCTCCGAGGTCTACGGCGACCCTCAGGTACACCCCCAGAAGGAGGACTACTGGGGCCACGTAAACCCAATCGGCCCGCGCGGCGTCTACGACGAGGCCAAGCGCTACGCCGAGGCCCTCACAATGGCCTACCACCGCCAACAGGGCGTCAACACCTGTATCGCGAGGATCTTCAACACCATGGGCAACAGGATGCGGCCGCACGACGGCCGCGCCATCCCGACGTTCCTGCGCCAGGCTCTTCAGGACAAGCCAGTGACGGTATTTGGCGACGGCAGCCAGACCCGCAGCTTCTGCTTCGTAGATGACCTGATTCGCGGGCTTGTCCTCCTCGCCGAATCCGACGTGCACTACCCCGTCAACATCGGCAACCCCGAGGAATTCACGCTTCTCGAGGCCGCCCAGGCCGTCCTCGATATCACGGAGTCGCGGTCGGAGATCGTCTTCGAGGCGCTTCCGACCGACGACCCCCAGGTTCGCCAGCCCGACATCACCCGCGCGCGCGAGCTCCTCGGATGGGAGCCCACCACGGGACTCCGCGAGGCGCTGCGCCTCACCGTCGAGCGCTCCGGCGTCGAGCGCCTCGTCGGAGCCTCCGAATAGGCGGCCGGCGCAGCCCCCTCGACCGGCTGCTATCAACAGTCGCGGGGATGAGGGTTCGTCGGCGCTTAACAACGCTTGCCTGCGTGGCGGCAACTTGCGTCGCGGCTTCCAGCGCATCGGCGGGACCGCGGGTACACGTGCTCTCGAATCGCGCTGACCTGATCTCAGGTGGCGACGCGTTGATTTCTGTTGGCGCTGCCAAGCACCACGCCCTTCGAGCTTCGGTCAATGGCAAGCGCCTGCCGGCCGCCAGCTTCCACCGCTCCGGGCGCTCGCGGATGGCGCTTCTGACGGGTCTGCACGTGGGCCGCAACGTGGTCCGCCTGCGAAGCGGCCACGGCCGCGTAACCCACGCAACAATCATCGACCACGCCAGCGGCGGGCCAATCTTCAGCGGCCCGCAGGTCGAGCCCTGGGTTTGCAAGAACTCAGGAGCAACAGACTCGCAGTGCGACCAGCCTCCGACCGTTTCCTACGAGTACATGTCGTCGGTCACTCACGGCTTCCTGCCCTATGACCCCACCTCGCCGCCGCCGGATGTCGCGAGCACCACGACCCAGGCGGGCAAGACCGTTCCCTTCGTGATCCGGGTCGAGACCGGCTACCTGGACCGCGACCAGTACCAGTTCGCCGTCGTGGCCGACCCGGACAAGCCGTGGAAACCGTGGCAGCCGCAGGCCCAGTGGAACCACAAGCTCCTGATCGCCCATGGGGCGAGCTGCGCCATCGACCATCAGTCAGGCTCGGCGCCAAGCGTCACCGGCGACACGGTCGGCGTTTCCGTTGCGCCTTCCGTCGGCAGCTCGAGCCCCACCACGGCGCTTGGGCTCGGCTTCGCCGTGATGTCGACGGCCCTCGACAACGCCGGGCACAATTGCAACCTCGCCACGGAGGCCGAGTCGCTGATCATGGCCAAGGAGCACCTGATCGAGACCCTCGGCACCCTGCGCTTCACAATCGGGACGGGCTGCTCGGGTGGGTCCCTGGCCCAGCAGCAGATCGCCAACGCTTATCCCGGCGTCTACCAGGGGATCCTCCCTCAGTGCAGCTTCCCCGACGCCTGGTCAACAGGGCAGCAGCTCGTGGCCTATCACCTGACCCGCGCCTACGTGGAGGACCCCTCGCAATGGGGTGCAGGGGTCATCTGGGACCCGCTGTCGACAGCGGCGATCGAGGGGCATCCCAATCACGTCAACGCGATCGCCTTCGACTCCATCTACTGGACGGCGCTCGCCGATCCAACCAATCCCTGTGCCGGAGTCAGCGCGGGGGAGCGCTACGACCCATCAACAAACCCCGAAGGCGCTCGCTGCACTCTCGCCGACTACATGATCAATGTCCTCGGCCCGAGGCCGAGGCGGATCTGGTCTCCGCAGGAGAAGGCGATCGGCCACGGTTTCGGCGCCATCCCGCTCTCAGACGTGGGCGTCCAATTCGGCCTCGGCGCGCTGCACGCGGGTGACATCTCGCCGGCGCAGTTCGTCGATTTGAACGAGAAGATCGGCGGGTTCACCATCGACCTGCAGCACACGTTGAAGCGCACCCAGGCGACGCGCGGGTCACTCCGCAACGCCTATCGCAGCGGTGCTGTCAACGAAACCAACAACCTCAAGGGCACTGCGATCATCGATCTCCGCGGCCCCGATCCCGGCGCGTTCCATGACGCCTACCGTTCGTTCGCGATGCGCGCGCGCCTCGAGCGCGAGGAGGGACATTTCCCGAAGAACCATGTGCTCTGGTACGGGTCCACGCCGTTGATCGGCGATCCCACGTACACCACTAAGGGCCTGTTGGCGATGGACGAGTGGCTCAGCGCCGTCGCGAAGGACAAGCGACACGTCTCACTGGCGAAAAAGGTCGCCGAGGACCGCCCCAAGAACGTCCACGACCGCTGCTCAAACATAAACGGCGTCAAGAAGGTGAGCCTGCCCGGCGTCGGGCCTGTCTGCAAGAACGCCCTCGTCCAAACGCGCTTCGGGACTCCGGCCACCGTGGCCGGGGAGAGCATCGCTACGGACTCGAACCGCTGTCGGCTGAAGCCGCTTCGCCGCAACGACTACTACCCGATCCGGTTCACCCAGGCCCAGTTCCTGGCGCTCAAGAACGTGTTTCCGACCGGCGTCTGCGACTTCTCGAAGCAGGGGGTCGAACAGCAGGCGACGGTTCCCTGGCAGACCTACCAGCGCGACGCCCGCGGCCGCAGGGTGATCTACGGCGGACATCCACTGGGTCCGGCCCCCCGCGGCTCGGGAGGCGGCTGGACGAGCCGCGCCTATCGAAGCTGGCGCGCCGCCAAGGTCGGCTAGAGCCAGATTCCGAGCGCGTCGCGCTAGCGTCACCGCCCTGCTTCGGATCGCCCACCTCACCGCGACCTTTCCCCCCTACCCGGGAGGGGCAGGCAACACATGCTTTCGCTTCGCGCGAGGGCAGGTCGAGCGTGGTCACCACGTCGAGGTGTTCACGGCGCCGGCGCCGGGCGATCCGCCGGATCCCGGCAAGGTCGAGGTCCACAGGACCCGGCCGGTGCTGGCGATCGGCAACGCACCGTTGATTCCGAGCATCGCCCGGATTCGAGGCTTCGACGTGGTGCATCTGCACTATCCGTTCATCTTCGGCGCCGAGCTCACGCTGGCGGGCAGGCTGTCGCGCGCGGGCCGCTGCCAGGCGCTCCTGGTCCACTACAAGAACCGCCTCGTCGGCGACGGCCTGAGGCAGCCGCTGTTCGGTGCCTACGAGCACACGGTCAGCCCGGCGCTGATCCGCGCGGCCGACCGCATCTGCGTCCTCTCCTCCGACCACGCGGCGTCGGTTCCCTATCTGCGCCGAGTTGGCGATCGCGACCCCGAGAAGCTGATCGAGATGCCGAATGGAGTCGACGTCGAGCAATTCTCCCCTGGGCCGGACGCGGGAATGCGCGCGGAGCTCGGCATTTCTCCCGACGCCGTCGTGGCGGTGTTCGTCGCCACGCTCGACCGCGCGCACCACTTCAAGCGTGTGGACCTGGCGATCGACGCGCTCGCGCGGTCCAAATCGCCTACCACCCATCTCGTCGTCGCCGGCGAGGGCGAGCTCCTGGAGGGGTTTCGCGCCCAGGCCGCCGCCGCAGAAGTTGGCGAGCGAGTCCACTTCCTGGGCGCCGTCCCCCACTCCCGGCTTCCGGGAGTGCTTCGTGCAGCCGACTTCCTCCTCCTCACCACCCAGCCGCCGGAGTCGTTCGGGATCGTCTTGATCGAGGCAATGGCCTGCGGCCTGCCGGCCGTCGCGACCGACTACCCCGGCGTCCGGGCAGTGGTCGACGACGGCGCAACCGGTTTCGTCGTCGACGCCGACTCCGCCGCGGTGGCCGCGGCAATCGATCGCATGACCGAGCTCGGCGGGGAGGGACGCTCAGCGCTGGGGGCCGCCGGGCGGACGAAGGCCGAACGCGAGTGGGCGTGGCCGGCGTTGCTCGACAGGATGGATGCGGCCTACGGTGAGGCGATCGCGGCGCGGCAGGAGCGGCGATGAGGATCCTGATGGTCGCGTACTTCTATCCGCCCTGCCACGACACGGGAGCGGCGCGGCCGGCGTCGATGGCCCGCCACCTGCGGTCCCTCGGCCACGACGTCACCATTCTCACGACATCGGCCTACGGGACCGGGGCTGACGACGAGGCCGACATCGAGCGCACGGCGGACGCGGCGCTCTGGAGAGCGCGGCTTCACGGCGAGCGCCGGATCTCGGCCCTGTTCGACGCCGACGGCTACGCGGGCAAGCCGCACCCGCTCAGCCGGGTGATCGTGCCGGAACCGCTCGCGCTGGCGTGGGCGCCATTCGCCCGGCGCCGCGCAGCGGCGCTGCACCGGCGCCGGGCGTTCGATTGCGTGATTACCACCTCGCCCCCGGAGTCGGCCCACTTCGTCGGCCGGACGCTGCGTCGCCATGGCCTGCCCTGGATCGCCGACGTGCGCGACGCGTGGACGTTCGAGCCCCTGCGCCCCGCCTTCCCCACTGGAATCCAGCGCCGCCTCGACGCCCGGATGGAGCGGCGAGTGCTCGGCGCGGCGGACGTCGTCGTCTGCGTCTCCGAGCCGGCGGCCGCCGACCTCCGCGCGCGGGGCGTCACCGAGCCGATCGTGATCGCCAACGGCTGGGATCCTCCGCCGGCCGGCGCCCCCGAGCCGACGCTCGCCGCCGAGCTCGATCCGAGCCGGGTCTCGGTCGTCTACACGGGCCGGTTCGGTAGCTATGGCCGCGACCCGGCCCCCCTGCTCGCAGGACTGGCGCGGCTCGCCCGTGAAGACCCGGACAGCGCTGCGAAGCTCGAGCTGGTTATCGCCGGGCCGCTCACGCCGGCCGAAACCGAGTTGTTGGGCGCCGACGTCGCGCCGGCTCGGGTGCGGATTCTCGGCAGCCTGGGGCGCGCCGACGCCCTTGCCCTTCAGCGCGCCGCCGACGCCCTGCTCCTGATCGCGCAGGCAACCCGCTCGCAGCTCCTCAACTACAAGCTCTTCGAGTACCTGGGCGCCGAGCGGCCGCTGCTCGCGCTCGCGGCCGGGACCGAGGCGGGGCGGGTCGCCGCAGAGGTGGGCGGCACCGTCGTCAGCGCGAACGACCCCGCCGCCATCGCGGCCGGGCTCGCCAGCGTTGCCCGCGGGGAGCTCCGACAGCCCGCGCCCGGCGCCGTTGCCCCCTACACGTATCCGCAGCCGGCCGCTGCAATGGCGCGCGCCGCCGAGCTTGCGATTGCCCGTGCAGGCGGTAACGTTCGCGGTGGTTCCGATGAACACGGAGGTTCAGGACTCCGCTGAGCGCGCCGCGGCTTCGACCCGGCGCATCTTGTACTGCGTGCTTCCACCACGCCTGGCGTTCGCCCTTCACGATCGCCTTTGCCAGCACTACAGCGAGCTGAGCGACCTCGAGATCATCGTCGAGCGCCGGCGGCACGAGCGTCGCGACGGGAGCGAGCGCCGCACGAGCGACAGCGGTGCGCCGGCCGGCGCCGAGCGCCGTCGCATTCGCAACGAGGCGGGGCGCCGCGTCGCCGACCGCCGCGTGGCACGAGCGCTTGCGTCGGCCCCACCGCTGCCGGACTGGGCGGCTGAGCACGCCCGAAGCATCACCTTCGTCGAGCGCTTCGAACCGACGACGCTCGCTCTCGAGGACGTCGACACCGCCCGCCTCGTGACCCGCATCCAGGCCGGCGAGGAGGGCGCGTTCGCGACGCTTTACTCGCGCTACTTCGATCGCGTCTACTCGTATTTTCGCGCCGCGCTTCGCGACGGCTACGAGGCCGAGGACGCCACGCAGCAGACCTTCATGAAGGCGCTCGAGGCGCTCGGCGACTATGAACGCCGTACCCAGCCATTTCGAGGCTGGCTGTTTGCGATCGCGCGCAATTGCGGCACGGACTCGCTGCGGCGCGGCGGCAGGGTGCAGCTCCTCGACGCTCCCGAGCTGGATCGCCGGCGTGAACAGGCTGTGCCGCCGGCCTCGGATCCCCTGGTGGAGTGGCTTTCGGATCGCAACCTTGCGCGCGACTTCAGGCGGCTGCCGGATCCCCAGCAGCAGGTTCTCGTCCTGAGGTTCCTGCTCGACCTGTCGGTTCGCGAAACCGCCCAGGCCCTGAGATTCTCCGAGGACAACGTCAAGACCCTCCAGTCCCGCGCGCTCGGGACCATGCGGCGGCGGCACGGGCGGCACGGGCGCCGGCAGCGCGCTCGCTGCGATCTAGAGGCTTGATGGGGGTTAGGCGCGTGCGCGGGGGCGCCTGGAAGCGAGCTGGGCGCGCTCGACGCGCGAAGCCTGTACCAGAAGGTACGGGCGAGTCGCGGAGAGCCCGATCCAGCGACGCTGCCCAGGCGTCATCCGCGTGCGTGGATAACCCACATCGGGCCTCTAGACGACCCGGCGCCATTGCGGCGCCCGCAAATTAGTTGTCACCTTTTCGCGCCCCGGCGCGTTCTCCAACCAAGAGGCTTGATTCGACATCCGCCTCCTCCTCTCGGTTGGGTAGGACGACCCGGGGCGGTAGGGACGCCATCCGGGGTACGGGAAACATCGGGGGACTCGCCTCGCCGCCGCACAGCTCGGCGGCGAGGCGACGTTCCGCCTACGTCGGTTCGGGCCAGGCCCCTGACTTCGGCGGCCCGCGTGCTCTGCTCCACGGGTCTGGCCCCGATCGAACTAATCTTCGCTTCAGATGGCAACGCGACCGGCCGCCGACACCGACCGCTTCATCGCGCCCGTCGTGGGCCCCGACGACGAGCGGCGCTTCACGGACTCGGGGATCGAGGTCGAGCGCCTCTATGGAGCCAACGACGTCGCGCCCGGCCTCGACGAACGCCTCGGCGAGCCTGGAAGCCATCCGTTTACCCGGGGCATCCACGAAGGCATGTACCGCGACCGCCTCTGGACGATGCGCCAGTACGCCGGCTTCGCGAGCCCCGAGGACACCAACGAGCGCTATCGCTACCTGATCGAGCACGGCTCGACAGGGCTCTCGATGGCCTTCGACCTGCCGACCCAGCTGGGCCGTGACTCCGACGACCCGCTTTGCGACGGCGAGGTGGGCCGCACCGGGGTGCCCATCGACACGATCGAGGACATGCGGATCTGCTTCGACGCGATCCCGCTCGACGAGGTCTCGACATCAATGACGATCAACGCGCCCGCCGCGGTGCTGCTCCTCCTCTACGAGCTGGTCGGCGAAGAGCAGGGCGTCCCGGCCTCGAAGCTTCGCGGAACCGTGCAGAACGACGTGCTGAAGGAGTACGTCGCCCGCGGCAACTACATCTACCCGCCCGAGGCGACGATGCGCCTCACGACCGACATCTTCGAGTACTGCGCGGAGCGTGTCCCCAAGTGGAACACGATCTCGATCTCCGGCTACCACATCCGCGAGAAGGGCTGCTCGGCGGTGCAGGAGGTGGGAATCACCCTCGCCAATGCGATCGCCTACGTCGAGGCCGCCCTCGACCGCGGCCTCGACATCGACCAGTTCGCCCCGCGCTTGGCGTTTTTCTTCAACTGCCACAACAACGTCTTCCAGGAGATCGCCAAGTTCCGCGCCGTGCGGCGCATGTGGGCCGAGATCGTGCGCGACCGCTTCGGCTCGAGCGAGGAACGCTCGCAGATGATCCGCTTCCACACGCAGACCGGCGGCGTGACGCTCCAGGCGCAGCAGCCAGAGGTCAACATCATCCGCGTCGCCCTCCAGGGCTTCGCGGCGGTCTGCGGCGGGACCCAGTCGCTTCACACCAACGGCTTCGACGAGGCTCTCGCGCTGCCGACGGAGCGCTCAGCCCGGATCGCCCTGCGCACCCAGCAGGTGATCGCCCACGAGTCCGGCGCCGCCGACACCGTCGACCCGCTCGCGGGCTCGTATTTCATCGAGTCGCTCACGGACGAGATCGAGGCCCGCGCCAAGGAGCTCATGGGCAAGATCGCCGAGCTCGGCGGCTCGGTGAACGCCCTCGACTTCATCCAGCGCGAGATCGAGGAGTCTGCGGCCTCCTACCACGAGCGCTACCGAAGCGGCCAGGACATCGTCGTGGGGGTCAACAAATACGTCACCGACACGATCGACGACGTCGACATCCTCAAGGTCGACCCGGAGTCCGAACGGCGCCAGAAGGAGCGCCTGGCGAAGTTCAAGGCCAACCGCGACCAGGCCAAGGTCGACGCCCGCCTCCAGGACCTGCGTGCCCTCGCCGCGGGCGAGGGCAACCTGCTGCATCCGATTCGCGCCGCGCTCGGGGAGCATGCTTCGATCGGCGAGGTTTGCGGAGCGATGCGCGACATCTTCGGCGAGTACCAGGGCGGCGCGTTCTTCTAGAGGCTTGATGGGGGTTAGGCGCGTGCGCGGGGGCGCCTGGAAGCGAGCTGGGCGCGCTCGACGCGCGAAGCCCGTACCAGAAGGTACGGGCGAGTCGCGGAGAGCCCGATCCAGCGACGCTGCCCAGGCGTCATCC
>JBBRYM010000029.1:0-10953 GCA_038237625.1 Solirubrobacterales bacterium
AAGGAGCAGAGACAACTGTGGGCTATCGAGTTGCGACAGTCGATGAGTTGCAGGACATTCCCTACCGGGAGGACACGCACATGCGGCCCGTGCGACACCACCTGGGGATCACAGCGTTCGGGACGAACGCCTGGACGAGCACCAAGGAGGGCGACCGGCTCATGCCCGAGCACGCAGAGGACGAGGGCATCGAGGAGCTGTACGTCGTACTCCGCGGACGGGCGCGTTTCGAGATCGACGGCGACACTGTCGACGCGCCCGCAGGAGCGCTCGTGTTCGTCGGACCGGAGACAAGCCGGACAGCCTTCGCGGTTGAGCCCGAGACGACCGTGCTCGCGGTGGGTAGCAAGATAGGGCAGCCCTACGAGGTCGGCGGTTGGGAGGTTTGGGCCGAGTTCCATCCCGCGTACGAGGCCGGCGACTACGAGGGCGTGATCGAGCGGGGTCGCAGCACCCTCGAGACGGCCGGCTACGCGACGCCGCTCTACAACCTCGCTTGCTGCGAGGCACAGACCGGCCGGACCGAGGACGCAATCGCTCATCTTCGGGAGGCCTTCGAGCGGCGGCCCAGCCTTCGCGAACTGTCCAAGCAGGACACCGACTTCGACCCGCTCCGAAACGAACCTGCGTTCCGCGAGCTCGTCGGCGAGCCCATCGCCCCGAGGACCGGATGAGTACGCCGACCGCAATCCTCAACGAGTTCTAACGGGTCCGCTTCCCAGAATACAGCATCACGACCTGTGCGAGCGTCCTCTCGCCCGAGGCTGACGCGCGACGTGGCCGGGACTCATGTCGATCAGGCGACGAGCTCGACGAGGCGTTTGGGGCTCAAGATCGGCGGTCTATTGGCTCGAGAACCAGCAGGTCCGTGTCCCCGCTAACCAGCGCGTCGACCCCAGCCTCTCGCGCGAGCGCGACCAGATAGTCGTCCGTCGGATCGCGCGCGATCGGAGTCACGGTTTGCGGATCGGGACGCGTCTCGGCATACGAGGCGAGGCCGGCCACGTAGCGCTCAGCCTCTTCGATCGTCAGGTAACTGCGGAATTTCTCGCGGCGCAGGACTCCGAGGAGCTCGGCGAGGAGGTGCGGACAGACGACTAGCGCGAGTCGTCCCGCTGCGACTGCGCGCAGAATCTCGCCCGGCGGGCCGAGCGGCGTGATGATCGCGGACGCGAGAACGCCAGGGTCGACGACGCGTCGACGCACCTACGCCGCAGGCGCGTCGCGCTCGGCGCGGAAGGCGTCCAGCTCGGCGTACGCGAGCGCAAGGGCCTCGTCCGGATCGAGAGGGTTCTCCGCGTTGCGAGCCCAGACCTGATCGACCTCGAGGCCGAGGTAGTGACGGAGCGCGTCCTCGACGACCTCGGACTCATCACGGCCCGAGTTGGCCGCTGCTGCCGCGGTTCGCCGCAGCACGTCTGCGTCGAGGTAGAGCGTCGTCTTCTGCTTCGCCATGGCGTTCATGGTCGCACACAGCGTGCCCGGCGGACCGCACCGGACTCAGGCGGTCCCGAGCGGTCCTCAGCGTGCAAAACGAGACAAGAAATCGGGCTGACTGTCGCAGAAACTGTCGCAAGCGCCACGCAAACCCTCATGGTTGACCCAAACAGGTTCCGTCTTGAAAACCGCAGGCGGCCGAAAGGTCTCCCGTGGGTTCGAATCCCATCCCCGCCGCTCTACAAGTGGGTTTGTGCGTCTGAGCAGAAACTTTGTGGGGCCGCTGCCCCTGACGTCTTTCCAGGCTTGTTTTAGCGGCGTCCGCCCATACCGCCCCAGCCGACGAGCGCGATCGCACCGATGTCGCCCGCGTGCGGATCGATCTTCGTCAAGAGCGAGGCGCGGCCTCCGCCACGGCCGCGCCTCCCTCGTGAGAATCTGCCGGCGGGTTCGAACGCGTGGTTGAGGCCGTAGTCCGCGACCTTCCGTCCGAGATCGACGCCCGCCTCGCTGGAAAACCGGTAGTGGAGGCCGCCCCAGAGCCGCGCTCCGATGATCTCGTTACGGAGCTGGTCTACCGTGTCAAAGTGCCGCACAGCATCGAGGTTCCCGGCCGCCCCGGCGGCGTCGAAGCCGTGGATGTCCAGGTCGATTCGATCGGTGCCCAGGAATTCGCTGAAGACCTCTGCCATCGCCGACGTGTTCGTACCGTGGGCTGCTGGGTACTCGGGATGGTTGGGCGTCGTCCCGAGGGGCCGCCAACCTGGCTCTTCAGCAGTCGCCGGGTTGCCGTCATCGAACCCAGGTACCGGTCCGAAGCCGTCTGCCGTCATCGACGTCGGGTCGATCGCGGTCACAGGACGCCAGAAGAGAAATCGGTACTTGGAGTGATCATGGCTAGTAGCCGCGCCGTATCGAGTACGCCCAGCCCTCGGACGGCGGCGAGATCACGAGCGGCCCGGTTGAACTGCCGGATCACATTCGCCGTGTAGAACCTTGCGATCGCAGCCTGCTCCGGAGTACGAACCGCACTCGTCGCCCCGCCATAGTTCTTTTCTCGCCAGACGGCCGCCTGTTCGCGGCTAGCTCGGCCGACCAGACGACGACTCTGTGGGACCCCGGATCACGCAAACGTCTGGGAAACTCCTTCCCGATCGAACAGGGGTCGATTCCCGTTCGCGCGGTTCGCGCGCGGCGGGGACCTGGTGATCGACAACCTCACCGACACCGCACAGTGGCCCACGGATCTGCGCACCTGGAAGGCTTCGCGTGCCGGGTCGCCGGCCGCGACCCCACCCGCGCCGAGTGGAGCGACCTCCTCCCAGATTGCCCCTACCGGCGTATTTGTCCGCAGTCGGCGTGACGATCAGCGATTTCGCCGCAGCGGAGTCGATTCCGGAAGAAGTGACACGACCGATGACTTCTGGCCCGCGCGGCGGTCTACGTCTCAGAAGGCGAGAGAACAGAGGAATGGAGAGAATCCCCGGAGGAGTGGACGAGCGCGGCGCTCCACTACGGCCGAACATCGAGGTCGCGGTTCGCCACAGGAAGGAACGATGAGACTGTCCCGACGAGATACAAGGAGGTAGAGATGAGCGGAGTACGGCTCCTCGTGGGCACGCGAAAGGGCGCGTTCGTCCTGACGTCGGACGGGTCGCGCGACGAGTGGGACGTCAAGGGCCCGCTGTTCGCGGGGTGGGAGATCTACCACGTCAACGCGTCGCCGGCCGACCCGAACAGGCTGTATGCGTCGCAGTCGTCGGGGTGGTTCGGCCAGATCCTCCAGCGCTCGGACGACGGCGGGCAGACGTGGGAGCCGGTTGGCAACGAGTTCGCCTACGACGGCGTCCCCGGCACGCATCAGTGGTACGACGGCACGCAGCACCCCTGGGAGTTCGCGCGCGTCTGGCACCTCGAGCCGTCGCTGACGGACCCGGACACGGTGTTCGCCGGTGTGGAGGACGCTGCCCTCTTCCGTTCCGTGGACGGCGGCCACACGTGGCAGGAGCACTCGGGGCTCCGCGCTCACCAGACCGGCGAGCACTGGCAGCCTGGTGCCGGCGGGCTGTGCCTCCATACGATCCTCATCCACCCCGACGATCCGCAGCGCATGGTCGTGGCGATCTCGGCAGCAGGGGTGTTTCGCACCGACGACGGCGGCCAGACTTGGCGCCCGATCAACCGCGGGCTTCGCTCGCAGGAGCTGCCGGACGAGGACAGGGAGGTAGGCCACTGCGTCCATCGGATCGCCATGAACCCATCGCGTCCCGATGTGCTCTTCATGCAGAAGCACTGGGACGTGATGCGTAGCGACGACGGCGGGGAGTCGTGGCACGAGGTGAGCGGGAATCTCCCTTCCGACTTCGGGTTCCCCATAGGCGTCCACGCGCACGAGCCCGACACGGTCTACGTCGTGCCGATCAAGAGCGACTCGGAGCACGTGCCGCCGGAGGGCAGGCTTCGCGTCTACCGGAGCCGGACCGGCGGCAACGAGTGGGAGGCGCTCACACGGGGCCTGCCGCAGAGCCACTGCTACGTGAACGTGCTCCGCGACGCGATGGCCGTCGACGGCCTCGACCCCTGCGGCGTCTACTTCGGGACGACCGGAGGCCAGGTCTACGCGTCGTCGGACGCGGGCGACAACTGGACGCCGATCGTGCGCGATTTTCCGGCCGTGCTGTCCGTCGAGGCGCAGACGCTGCCATGATCCGCGTCGCCCTGCCTCACCATCTACGCGCGCTAGCCGGCGTCGACCGAGAAGTGCACCTGGACGTCCAGGCGCCGCCGACGCAGCGGGCCGTCCTCGACGCCCTCGAGGCGAGCTACCCGGCCCTGCGAGGGACGATCCGCGATCACGCGACGGCGGAGCGTCGGGCGTTCGTGCGGTTCTTTGCCTGCGGGCGGGACATCACGCTCGAGTCCGCGGACGATCCGCTGCCGGAAGCCGTTCAGTCGGGAGCCGAACCGTTCCGCGTGGTGGGCGCGATGGCCGGCGGGTAGGCGGCGAAGACGCCGCCCACGAATGAGCGGCGCGATCCTCGCTTTCGCGAGGGTCGCGGTCCCGCTCGTGCTCATCGCGCTTGCGGTGCGCTCCGGCGTCGAGCCTTGTGCGACGCAGACGCGGTCCTGGGATCACTCGCGGGTCTCTCGACCGTCCGACTCAGCGGATAAAGATAAAGCGCGGTCCCGGATTTGCTCGGCGGAGGCAGCGCTCGAGGTCGACGCGCAGCGAACCTGGGCGGAGGGAGCACGCCTCGCCGTCGACGACGCGATCGCGCTGGCCTTCGGAACAAAAGCGACCGCGACCGGCTTCACCCGACGGCTTGAGCACACGTGAGCGGGAGGTGGTCCGGCTTGTGGCCGAGGGATTGTCGAACAAGGAGATCGCGTCGCGGCTGCACCTCTCGGTGCGCACCGTCGAGAGCCACGTCCGCCACGCGCTGACGAAGACCAACCTCGTCAATCGAACCCAGCTCACCACCTGGGCACGCGAGCGGATTCAGTAGCGATTCCGCAATCGCGCTGATGACCGCGCGAGCCGACCTGCCCACCATGGCAGCCAGCCCGCGGCAAGTGCCCGCGGGAAGCAACCGGAAGGAGCTACAGATGGCGACAGTAGACAAGCCGGCGGAGCACGACACACGAGCAATCGGCTGGCAGCCCGGTGAGGGCGAGACGATCCGGAACCCGGTCGGGGGGTCCTTGACGTTCAAGGTGCGCGCGGAGCAGACCAACGGGGCGTTGACCGTTGTGGAGTCCACCGCGCCGCCCGGCGAAGGGCCACCGCTTCACGTGCACGCCAACGAGGACGAGGCGCTCTACACCCTGGACGGAACGCTCCGCTTCAGAATGGAGGACGAGGTTCAGACGGCCCCGGCCGTTCGCATTCATCCCCAGGGGAACACCGCACACCTGGCAGAACATAGGCGACGCGCCGGCACGTTTGCTGGTGATCTTTACGCCAGCGGCGGCGGGAGTGGAGCGGTTCTTCGAGCGCTTCGCGGAGCTCCCCGAGGATGAGATGGGGCTGGAGGCGTTCCGCCGGCTCGCGAGCGAGGCCGACACGGACGTCGTCGGCCCACCGCTCGCCGACTCGCACCCACTCCCGCAGCGCGCCGGTGCCTCGAATGATCTCGACGTGACAATCGCGGCGGTCCGACAAGGAGTGAGCGCGTTCATCCAAGGCGACCCGATGCCCCAAAGGTCGTTGTGGTCCAAGCGCGACGACGTCACGCTTGCAAACCCGTTCGGGCCGCCGCGGCGCGGATGGAGCGACGTCGAGGAGACGATCGAGCGCGCAGCAGCCGAGTTCAGCGACGGGACCGTATCGTTCGAGGAGGTCTCGAAAGTCGTCACCGCGGACCTCGCCTACCTCGTCCAGATCGAGCGGTTCTCGGCGAAGGTCGGCGGCCGCGACGAGCCGAGCTCGGGGTCACTTCGCGTCACCATGATTCTTCCGGCGCGAAAGCGACGGCTGGAGGATCGCGCACCGCCACGCCGACACGATCACCACGCCTCGCCCGGCGGAATCCGTCATCCACGGCCGGTGAGGCGACGTACGCCGAGGGTGTCGTCCTGCTCGCGCTCGCTGACGACCTGGAGGACGAGGATCGTGCCGCGCTGAACACAGAGTTCCTGAAGTGTGCCCAGCGCAGTGAGCAATTCCGGGAATAGGCCCCCCGCGGCGCGGCGTCATTCCGTAAACAGTGAGCCGTAGGCGTTGAGGGCAAGCTGGCCGCCGAGATGTGCGTAGAGAACGTTGGCGCCACGTTCGATCTCGCCGCGCGCGACGAGATCGATCATTCCGGCCATGGACTTGCCCTCGTAGACGGGGTCGGTGATCATTGCCTCGAGCCGCGCAGACAGCCGAATGGCCTCCAGGGTTTGCTCGTTGGGGATGCCATAGGTCCCCGCGTGGTAGTCCTCATTGAGAATGATCTCATCGTCGCGGAGGTCACGCCCGACCCCGATGAGCTCGGCGGTGTTGCGCGCGATCCGCGCCACCTGATCCCAGGTCTCGACCGGTTTTGCCGAACCGTCGATGCCGACGATTCGCCGCTCGCGCGGCTGTGCCGCAAAGCCGGCGATCATCCCTGCCTGGGTGCTGCCGGTCACGGCGCAGACGACGATCGTGTCGAAGAAGACACCAAGCTCGCGTTCCTGCTTCTCAACTTCGAATGCCCAGCTCGCGAACCCCATCCCTCCCAACCGGTGGTCCGATCCGCCCGCGGGTATCGCGTAAGGCTTACCGCCGGACGCCTCGACGTCGGCCAAGGCGCGTTCCCAGCTTTCCTTGAAGCCGATGCCGAAGCCGGCCTTCACCAACCGCACGTCGGCACCCATGATTCGACTGAGCTGAATGTTCCCGATACGGCAATAGACGACATCGGGCCAGTCGACCCAAGTCTCTTGAACGAGCACGCAGCCCAGGCCCGCCCTTGCGGCCGCCGCCGCGACTTGCCTCGTGTGATTGGACTGGATACCGCCGATTGACACCAAGGTGTCGCAACCCTGAGTCAGGGCGTCGGCAACCAGGTACTCGAGCTTGCGTGTCTTGTTGCCGCCGTAGGCCAGCCCGCTGTTGCAGTCATCTCGCTTGGCCCATAACTGCGCGCCCCCCAGATGGGAGGTCAACCGATCCAGTCGATGGATCGGCGACGGTCCGAAGAGGAGCGGATAGCGCTCGAACTCAGCCAGACCACCGCGACGCTGTTCCGCCTCGGTGAAAGAGCTCAGGTTTTTCTTCGGTTCATCGGAGGGCGGGATGCCAGAAACGTACCGGGTTCAACGCACATGCATGGGCGAAAAATGTGGTAATTGAGGCAGCACAGGCGTACCATCGGCCGATGTTCGACGAACATCGTGTCGCTGGCCATCTCGGCGTGGCCGCTGATGACTACGACCGGACAATCCGCACGTTCATCCCGAACTACGAGCGGATGATCGCGACAGTCGTTCATTGGCTTGACGAGCACGTCCCACCGGGGGGGCTCGTCCTCGACCTCGGAGCCGGAACCGGGGGCCTTTCGGCCGCGATCCTCGACGGCCTCCCGGACGTGCGCGTCCAGCTCGTCGACGTCGATCCGAACATGCTCGAAGTCGCCGCGACGCGGTGCTCTGCGCACTCCGGTCGGTACGAGCTGCGACATGCGCGGTTCGAGGATCAACTCCCCCGCTGCCACGCCGTCGTCGCTTCGCTCGCCCTCCACCACGTCGCCACGCATCCCGAGAAGCGCGAGCTGTACCGGGCCATTCTCACTGCGCTCGAGCCGGCTGGTCTGGTCGTCGTGGCCGACGCTCTGGTGCATCCGGAGGGGCCTGAGCGTCGCCGCATGGTTGACGACCTGTACGCGCATATGGCACGCAACGGCATCTCCGCTGCGGAGGCGGACGCGCACCTCGCACAGTGGGCAGAAGAGGACTTCTACGTCTCGCTTCCCGACGAGCTAGCACTCATCGCCGGCGCCGGGTTCCCGCGTCCCGACTGCTTCTGGCGAGACGGACTGATCGCCGTCTACGGCGCGTTCAAGAACGGATGATGCAGCCTTCATGCCGAGTAAGGACAGACGACGTTCCTTGCTCGTAGCAGCACGCCCGGAGACAGTTCTGTCAGGTGGGCCAGTGTGCGGGAACGCCCCCCGAGCGTCGGCCCAGGGCTTCCGAAAATGAGCGCCCTGCGGAGGTCCTCGTTGCTCTGCGATGAACTGCCGGAGCTAACGTTGCCACGATGCGTCGGGCGCTCGTTCTCGGTGGCACCGGTCTGGTCGGTCGCGCCACTGCCCGTCGCCTGCTGACGGCCGGTTGGAATGTCGACCTCATTGGCCGTAACCCGGCCCACATGCCTGCCGACATCGCGACCGCCGGAGGGAAGTTCCTCGCGGCAGACCACGGCGACTCTGATCAGCTGCTCGCGGCTCTTGGCGAGGGGGCTGATCTGCTCGTCGACTGCATCTGTTACACCGCCGAGGACGCGACTCGGCTGCTGCCCCTGATGCGCGACGCCAGCTCGACGGTGATGATCTCGAGCAAGGCGGTGTACGTCGACGACGCCGGTCACCATTCCAACTCAGCGATTGCGCCGCATTTCGGCGGCCCGATCCGTGAGACGCAGCCCACGGTCGCTCCAGGCAACGACGACTACTCCACGCGCGAAGGCTACGGGGCGAGCAAGGTCGCGGCTGAGCAGGTATTGCTCGATAGCGGTCGACCTGTCACGGTGCTCCGGCCTTCCAAGATCCACGGTGCGGGTGCGGCGCGGCCCCGCGAATGGATATTCGTCAAGCGCGTGCTCGATCGGCGTCCCGCCGTCTTCCTCGCTCACCGAGGTGCCGGTGTCGACCACCCCACAGCCGCCGCCAACATCGCGGCGCTCATCGAAGTGGTCGCGGCGACACCGGGCCAGCGAATCTTGAACAGCGCCGATCCCGACGCGCCGAGCGCCCTCGAGATCTCGCGCACGATCGCACGGCAGCTCGGCCACGTCTGGGACGAGGTGCTGCTCGACGACGGAGCCGATGAGACGCTAGGCCGACATCCCTGGGATGCGCCCTACCCGATCGTGCTCGACATGGCCGCAGCCGTCGATCTCGGATACACACCAGTCGGCGATTACGCGGCTACGGTGGCCGATGAGGTCGACTGGCTGGTCTCCGCCGCCCGCGGCGGCGAGGGCGCAGAGAACCTGCCCGGTCTCGATGACGCGTTCTTCGGGGCAATGCTCGACTACGTGGCCGAGGACCGCCACCTCGCCACCCTCCCTCGCTGAGCCCGCTCCGAGCTCGGAACGCGAGTGTCATCTGCGCCAGCGATGCGAATGATGCCTGAGCGGGCGAGCACTCACTCCACGGGTCGGGCGCTCGGTGTCTGACTGAACTTCCGCGCACATTGACGACGAGGTCTCCGACAAGCGCGCCCGTGGACCCTTCCCCCAACCACACGGAGGCTTCCCGTGGTAAAAGACCGAAGCCGTGGCCTAGGTCTTTGCATCGACGCAGCGCTCCAACGCTGCCGCCTCTCTCGCCTCACCACGCTCAGCGAGCGCCGGACGAGAGCGATTTTCTGCAACGACCTCCATAAGAGAAAGGCGTGACTCCGATGGCCGTCTCCGCAGCGGAACCTCGCAAGATGGACACTCCCGGGATCTACCAGCATCCGCTGGCGTATCTCCTCGGTCTGCAGGGGATCGCCCTGCTCTGGGCGTTCGCCGGCGCCTACGCTCGCGACTTCACTCTCGCGCGCCTTCGCGAGATCCAGGCGCTCCTCGACGCCGCTGAACAGCTGGGCGACGGGGTCGAAGCCCACCCGATCACAGCCCGCGAGGGTTACGCTCAATGGGCCGAGTTCTACGACGAGCCGGGGAATGCGCTCATTGACATGGAGCAGCCGGTGGTGCGCGAGATCCTCGACGGTCTCCCGGTCGGCGTCGCGCTTGACGCCGCCTGTGGCACCGGCCGCCACAGCGAGTATCTAGCATCCCTTGGCCACAAGGTAATCGGTATCGACGAGTCGCCCGAGATGCTCGCTATCGCCCGTGAGAAGGTACCCAGTGGCGAGTTCCGCGAGGCAAGCCTTTGCGACATGCCGCTCCCCGACGATTCGGTCGATCTGATCGTCTGCGCACTCGCGCTGAGCCATGTCCCCGACCTCGCGGGGTCACTTGCCGAGTTCGTTCGTGTCCTCCGCCCGAATGGACACCTCGTGATCTCGGACTCGCGCGGCCTGATTGGTGACATCCCGCTCCCCTTGGCGAGAATCGGGTCAGACGGCAGTTTTGGCTACATGCCCGTCTGGAGCCGCTTCGTGAACGACTATCTCGCGGCCGCGCTTCCTCTCGGGTTACAGGTTCGCCGGTGCCATGAGCCGCGGCAGGAGCATCCGATCGTCGGCGACGACGGCACAGACCTGGAGGACGGCACGCCACCGCCGGAGCATGTTCCGGGAAACCCTCCCAACATATATGGGCACTGCATCCCTTCTGCCCTGCCGCCACAAACGCGGCCTGGCTAGGCAAACCGAGGGCGATCATCTGGCACTTCCAGCTCTCCGCGGACGGATCGTCCTGATCGCTGCTGCCCGCACCGAAATGCGGGGCAAGCCAATCGGATAGGCCAGTGGGACTCGCGTGCGGCGCAGGTCGGACAGTGGACGAGACCTCCACGTCGGGTTCCTCGTCATCTCCCGCGAGGTCCGCCTTTTTCGCCTCTGCACCGAACGAATCGGCCGTGCCGTGGCCTCTGTCAGTTGAGCGGTCCTCGCATCATCACGACACTCAGGGTCGGCTCCGGCACGTAGCCAAGCTTCTCGTTGAGAGCGCGCATCGGAGTGTTCCGCGTCTCGCTCTCGGTCAGCAGACGAAGAAAACCGTGCTCCTTGGCAGCGGCGATCAGCGTCCGCTTGAGCGCGGTTGCGACTCCGCGGCGTCGCCACGCGCGTTTCACCGCGGTGAGGCTATTGTGCGCCTCCCGACCGACGTCGTGCAGGCTCGCGAAGCCAACGACCTCATCTCCCGCCAGCGCT
>JBBRYM010000030.1:0-10736 GCA_038237625.1 Solirubrobacterales bacterium
GCCGTCCTGCTCCTCCAGCCCATCTTCAAATGCTGGACCGGGCACTGCTCCACCTGCCAGCAACCCATCGACACCAACAACATCCCCATCCACCACCCCCGAGAATGACCTACCAAAGTCCTACTAGGCAGAAGCTGGAGCGGACCGTCTTGGCCAGGGCGGTAGTCCGGCGTGGTTCACGCAGTGTGCTGGACTTGTGCAACCGGCGGGCGCGCGCTTTCCGTCCGTTGGTTGGGAAGGTCGAGGGCGACCCAGAGTCCGGAGGCGGCGGTGAGGACGGCGACTATGGTGATGGCGCCGCTGTAGCCGAGAGCGTCGGCCGCGAGGCCGACGATCAGGCCGCCGGCGACGTATCCCATGTCTCGCCAGAAGCGGTAGACGCCGATGGTGGGTGCGCGGGCGACGGGGGAAACCTGGTCTGAGATCGCCGCTATCAACGTGGGGTAGACGAGCGCGGTCCCGATACCAAGGGCGACGGCCGCCGCGGCGGCGATGCCGAGCGCGCCAGCCGACATCGCGAGTAGCCCGAGCGCGGCAGCCTGCATGAGCATGCCCGCCACGATCAATGGTCTGCGTCCGATGCGATCGGACCAGTGGCCGGTGGCGATCTGTCCCAGTCCCCAGACGGCCGGGTAGAGCGCGGCGACGAGGCCAATCTGTGACACGTGGGCTCCGTGTGCGGCCAGGAACAATGGGATGAGGCCCCATGCGAGCCCATCGTTGAGATGTTGACGAGCCCGGCCTGCGAGCAGGCACGCAGGCCGGGGCGGCGGTAGCTGGCGGCGGCGAATGCGGTGCGGAGGGCGGGGGCTGACTCGTCTGACTCGGTATCGGGGTCCTCTGCCTGTTCGCGGGTTACGTGGGCGGCGGTGTCGCGGACGAACGCTAGGGAGACGATCAGCGCCGTGGCGGCGATCACCGCTCCGCCGATGACGAGGACGTCGCGGGCGGCGACGTCGGCGGCCAGCCAGCCACTGGCCGCGGCGGCGAGGGCGAGCCCACCGTAGCCGGCGGCTTCGTTGAGCCCCAGCGCGAGCCCGCGGCGGCGGGGGCCGACAAGATCGATCTTCATCACGACCGTCATCGACCAGGCCAGTCCCTGGTTGACGCCAAGGAACACGTTCGCGGCGACGATAAACGCCCAGCTGGGGGCTATGGCGATGAGAACGGGAACGGGCAGCGCGAGCGTCCATCCAAGGATGAGCAGCCGCCGCCGGCCGGCGCGTTCGACGAGTGCGCCGGCCGCGAGGTTCGTGATCGCCTTGGCCAGGCCGAAGGCGACGATGAAGGAGAGCACCGCGGCGCTTGAGGCGAGCGCGAAGTCTTCGCGGCCGATGAGCGGGAGCGTGGAGCGCTCGAGGCCGACCATCGCGCCGACGAACGCGTTGACCGCGACCAGCAGTGAGAATTGTGCCGCGTTCTCGCGCAGGCCGAGGCGGACCGGCCCGGCGCTCACGTGACTTCGGTGATCGGCCGTCCGCCGCGATTTCCAGCCACGATCGCACGTTGGCGCTCGGGAGCCGGGGGGATGTCCCGCGTCAACGCGTCGACAAACTCGTCCTCGGAATCGAACTTCAACGCGGGGTTGTGGCGACGCTCGAAGCCCAGGGTGGAGACCGGGTTGGCGGAAAGTCCGCGCCCGCACACCGACCCGGAATAATGGGCGGGGTAGAGCACCAGGTCGTCGGGCAAGTTCAGGAGCTGCTCGGTGAGCGACCGATACAGGGCACGTGCCATCTCCTCCGTCGTGTACTCGCCGTGGGCGTGGAGGTCGGGGCGGCCGGCGTCACCGACGAGCAGCGCGTCGCCCGTGAGCACGAGCCACGGCTCGGCGGCCCGGGTGCGGTCAGTGACCAGGTAGGCGTGATGGGCGGGCGCATGCCCCGGGGTAGCGATCGCTTGCAGCTCGGTGTTGCCAAGCTCGACCACCTCACCGTCGACGAGCGCATGGTGCTCGAACTCGACGCCCGCCCCCTCAGGCAGATACGCCCTGGCCCCGGTGCGCACGACCAGCTCGGGGAGGCCCGAAACGTGGTCGGCCTGAACGTGGGTCTCGAGCACGGCGACGATCGGGACGCCCTGCCCCTCGGCGAACGTCAGATAGTCCTCGACGAGGTCGACGTGAGGGTCCACGACCGCGAACCGACGGTGGGTCTTGCAACCCAGCAGGTAGGAGGCGCAGGCCGTTTGGTCGTTGAGGACTTGGCGGAAGTACACGTGGGGTCGCTGCGTAAGGCGGTGCTTGACACTTGACAAGCTATCAACTGATCTATTGAATAACAAGCATGGCTGAGAGTCGGCGCGCCAAGGACGCTCTGTTCGAGGCGATCTCGGTGATGGGCAAGGCGTTTGCCAGCCCGGTGCGACTGGAGCTGCTCGATCTGCTCGCCCAGGCCCCTCGGACGGTTGACGAGCTCGCGCGGGCGAGTGGCCAGACGAACGCGAACGCGTCGCAGCACCTCCAGGCCCTGCACGCGGCGGGGCTCGTCACGCGTGAGCGCGAGGGCACCCGCGTGCGCTACGCGCTGGCGGGCGACGAGGCGCTGGCACTGTGGCTTGCGCTGCGCGAGGCTTCCGCAGTGCGCCTCGCCGAGGTCGAGCGTGCCGCCCGGGACTACCTTGGCGAGGACGTCGAGGCGGTCGGGCGCGACGAACTCGTCGAGCGTCTTGCACGCGGCGACGTGGTGCTCGTCGATGTGCGTCCGGCGGAGGAGTTCGCCGCCGGGCACATCGAGGGGGCGCGCTCGATTCCCCTCGAGGAGCTCGAGCGCCGACTCGCCGAGCTGCCGCCCGACCACGAGGTCGTCGCCTACAGCCGGGGACCGTTCTGCGCCTACGCTCACGACGCCGTGCGGCGCCTGCGGGCGGCCGGCCGCAACGCGCGGCGACTCGAGGACGGATGGCCCGAATGGCGCCTCTCGCACGAGCCGGCGAGGCATCACAGGGCCGCGTAACCAGGGAGGGGAGCAATGCGAGACATCACGCCGAGCCAATGGATGGCCACGAACCTGGCAACACAGGGGTACTGCCTGAGCGAGGGCGAGCGTCGCGAGCTGTGGCTCGGGCTGCGCTTCTCGACGGCACTGTGTCTCGCGCTCGTCGTTACCGGGCTGGCACTGGGGTCGCCGGCGCTGGTCTTCCTGCTGTCGGGGGTGGGCGCCATCGCCGGCTTCACGTCCCGCCACCCCTTCGACCACCTCTGGAACCACGGTGTGCGCCACCTAGTCGATGCGCCGGTGCTGCCGGCGAACCCCGTCCGCCGCCGACACGCGTTCAAGCTGGCGACGACATGGCTGCTCACGGTCGGCGCCCTGCTGGCCGCGGGCGCGACGACGCCCGCGCTCATCCTCGGCGGGCTGGTCGTCGCGGCGTGCGCCACCGTGACCATCACCAACCTCTGCCTGCCCTCGGAGGCGCTCGCCTGGTGGCAGCGCCGAAGCACCCACAAGGAGGCGCTCGCCGCATGACCACCACCGCCATCCCCGTCGACGTCGACGTCCTGCGCGAGGAGATCCGCAAGACCTACACCGACGTGTCAACCCAGCCCGAGCAGGAGTTCATCTTCCCCACCGGCCGGGCCTGGGCGACAGAGCTCGGCTACCCAGAGCACGAACTCTCGCGCGTCCCCGACGCGACCGTGGAGAGCTTCGCGGGCGTCGCCAACCACTGGGCCCTCGGACGCATCGACCCCGGCTCGGTCGTGCTCGACCTCGGCGCCGGCGCCGGGACCGACCTCCTCATAGCCGCGCAGATGACCGGCCCAAGCGGCCGCGCGATCGGCGTAGACATGACCGCGGCAATGATCGAGCGCGCCCGCGACAGCGCCACCAAGATGGGCCTGGAAACGTCGAGGTCCACGAGTCGCTGATCGAGTCTCTCCCGCTCGACGACGCCGCCGTCGACGTCGTCATCTCAAACGGCGTCATCGACCTCGTGCCCGACAAAGACGCCGTCCTCGACGAGATCGACCGCGTCCTACGCCCCGGCGGCCGACTCCAGATCGCCGACGTCGTCATCCACCACGAGGTCTCAGAAGACGCGCGCAAACGCATCGACCTCTGGACCGGCTGAATCGCCGGCGCGTTGCTCCACGGCGAGCACGCGCGCCTCCTGGTCCAGCGAGGCTACACCGACATCACCCAAGGCGAACTCATCGACACCTACGCCCGCTCAGCCTTCGAAGACACGCGCCGCAAAGCCGCCCGGTTCGGCGCGATGGGCTCCACGATCAGGGCGACGAAGCCGCGCTAAGCCCCTTCGAGCTGGCCAAGGTGGCCCAGAACGCTCGCAAGTCGTCGAGAAGCACGCGTTCCCGCTGGCGCCGCCCAGGCGCCTCCTCTGGACGAGATCCGAGCGCGCCTGGCGAGTTCGGCGACCCCCGCATCGCCCGGAAGGGGCGAGAGTCCGGACGAAGGCATGACCGATCCTCCCTGTTCGTCCGTTGCGGCAGTCAGTGGCGTCGCTGCGGAGACGCCTCCTGTCACGCGAAAGCGGAAGCGCCGCAGCTCGGATAGGTTGGCGCCGATGGCGGCCTCCGGAGAACCTGTTCGCGAAGGCACTCTCGAGCTCGACGACGGGCGCGCGCTTGGGTATGCCGAGTACGGCCAGCCAGACGGTGCACCGATCGTGTACCTCCATGGGATGCCAGGTTCGCGGCTCGACCCCGCCGCGCTCGATGAGGAGTACCGGCAGCTCGGCGCTCGTGTCGTGGCCCTCGAACGGCCTGGCTATGGTCGGTCGACCAGGCGCCGATCGTGGGGCCTGCTCGATTGGCCAGCCGACGTCGTGGCGGCCGCCGATCGCCTCGAGCTCGAGCGCTTCGCCGTCATCGGCTACTCGAGCGGCGGCAAGTACGCCGCCGCCTGTGCGTATGCATTGCCCGATCGCCTGACCGGCACGGCGATCGTGAGCGGTGTTGGTCCGCCTACGACCCCGAACTTCAGAGAGGGCCTCGGGAGGACGGATCGCCTATCGATGACCCTCGCTCGTCGCGTGCGCCCGCTGGCGCGCATCTACTGGCGCATCGCCCGCAGCATGGCCGAGCGCCGGCCCGAGAGCTTCCTCGGAGAGTTCGAGAAGGAGCTGTCGGAGCCCGACAAGGCCGTCTTCGCCGAGCCGGAGGTCCGAAAGTTCTTGCTCGCCATCTCACGCGAGGCGCTCCGCGGCGGCGCGACGGGAATCGTCCAGGACTCGGCTATCCAGGCTCGGAACTGGGGCTTCGAGCTCGAGGAGATCCAGGCCCCGGTGCACCTCTGGCATGGAGACAGCGACGAGATCGTCCCCCTCCACCACAGCAAGCACGCAGCCGAGAAGATCCCGAACGCGACGCTCACGGTATTCGAAGGAGTAGGGCACCTCGTTGCGTCTCGCTTCAGCGAAGTAGCCGCGGCGCTGATCCGCTAAAGCGTCCTCTCCAAGCCTGCTGCATCGCGCGACGAGCGGGCGTCTTCGGATAGCCCTGCCAAAGCGCTCGCCATGGACGATTACGGGGCGCGAGGGGAGCGCCCGGGCGAGTCTTCGGTCACGCTCGCATCGCTTTCAAGGCGGTAGCCGCCGCGAGCGATCAGCGGGAGCGTCTGCGGCGCTCCCGCTGTTCGTGTATCGGGTCGCTCAGAGACGCAGTCCGGCGGCGGCGGACATCATCGGTGCGCGCCTGGCGTGCACGGTCGCGATGATCTCTTCGGTGTCGATGCCTTGCAGATAGATGCTGGTGGTGCCGAGGTTGGCGTGGCCGAGCTGGCGCTGGATCACATTGAGCGGAACGCCTCACGGGCGAGCTCGACGGCGTGCGCGTGGCGCAGCTGATGCGGCGCGAACCGGCGCCGGACACGCGCTTGTTCGGCGAGATGGCGGAACTCGACGCGCACGCCGGCGCTCGACCACGGCCGCCCGCGGGTCGGGCCGTCGATGATGCAGAACAACGGTCCGATCGGCAGCTCGGCACGGGCGGCGAGCCACGGCCGCAGTGTCTCCCAGCCCCAGGCGTCCATGCCGATCTCGCGGCGCCGGCCGCCCTTACCGTTACGCACGAGCAGCGAGCCGCGCCGGGGGTCGAGGTCGCGTTCGTTGAGCGCGAGCGCTTCTTGGACGCGCAGCCCGCCGCGCCAGAGCACGACGATCAGCGCACGCAGCCGCCAGCCATGGCGGTCCTCGGTGACCTCGCGCATCACGGCGATGATCTCCTCCACCGTTGGCGGGTCGGCGGGGTAGCGCACTCCCTTGTTGCGCGGTGGGCGTCCGGCGTGATAGCCCGGCAGCGTCGCAGGCGAACGCCGCCGACCGGCGGCATCGAGAACTGGTGAGACGGTCATGGGATCCTCCTCCCATCGCACAGCGGACAGAGCCCGCTGCTCTACCAGCGGCTCGCGCGTCGCCTGAACGTCGCGCTCAAGACGGCGCTCCCGCTTCGCCTGGGCGATGCGGAAGCCCGCGGCTCGTCAACCAGAGGCCTGATGGTCGTCCTTAGCGGGCGCCTGCGGCGGCGCGGACGAGATGATCGCAATGACGGGGAAGCGGACAAATTGGCCGCTGAATCGGAGATGGCTGTGGGCGGCTCGCTTGTTAATGGCGGACAACGCGTGCTCAGCGATGGCGTGTCCCAGGTGCAGCTCGCGGCCGTCGAATGCCAGGTGGGGACCCCCGTGCGGAAGGGCGCCCATCGAGCCCCGAAGTCCTCGCGCACGACCCTGGAGATTGCGGGGAGGTCGAGGTCGGAGAACGCCTGGCCGCTTCGAGCTTTATGAGGTCAGGGGGCATGCGATACGCGGTCTGTCACGGCCGGTCCAGGGCGGCGAAGGCCACCCCGGCGGTGGTGGCGTACACGGCGTGATGCAGGGCGTCGATCCCAAGCTCGGTCGCGCCCCATTTCCACGGTGGCGGAGCGACTCCGAGCGATCGCAGCATGACCATTGCCGAGGGCCAGATCGCTGCGAAATGTGCGGCCGTTGCGGTCTGTCCGCGCAGCCCGGCGACCTCGATGAGGCCGCGGACGGCCCCCCAGCTGGTCCCATGGGCCCAGTGGACGACATTCGCGAAGCGCGCCTTGCCCGGCTCGTCGCGCGGCTGGACCCCGAGCAGCTTGCCCGCGGCGTCGGCCGGGGCACTGCTGCCCTCCCGTCCGCGTAGCTTCATCTCGAGTGTGCTTGAGGCGGTCATGGCTGCCGTGCCTGCCGCGCCGGCGAACAGGCCACGGCCCACTGCCCGCGGCGAGCTCTCCGAGACGCTCCACTAGCCCGCCTCGCGACGCCGGTCTCGTCCGTAGCCTTCTCATGCCTCCGGCGGCTCCATAGTCATGCCGAGCTGCTTGAGGATCCCCACCTCGTCCGAGCTGCCCCAGCGCTCGATCAGCTTGCCCTCACGGAATTTAACGATTTCGACGCCGCGTGCGGAGATCTGCTTGCCGGTCGGTGCGATGCCCTGAAACTCGCCCTGGTGGGTTCCGTTAATTGTGTAGGCCATGGCGACGTGAGCGTCGTCGGCGACGATCGTAACGGGGGCTAGCTGCAGATCGGGGAAGGCATCACGCAGCGTGGTGAAGAAGTCCTTGAAGCCCTCGGGACCGCGCTTTTGCCCGGGTGCAGGGTCATGGTCTACAGCAACCTCGTCCACCACCTCGTCGAAAGCGTCGAGGTTGCCGGTATTGATCATCTCCGCCATACGCTCGAGTGCTGCGATATTGGTCTCACTGCTCATCTAGATGCTCCTTTCGGTTGAAATGAGAACTTCATATCGATGGCCGCCGTGGCACTCCGCCGCTTCGGGTCCGGTCACTCGCTGCTGGCTTGGGCAACAACCACGCCACCCCGATCGCGAGGATCCCCAGCGTGATGTGGATCACGTTGTCGAGCACGCTGAACTCGCTTGGGAACAGCCCGAGCGGGTTGGGTTCGGCGAAGCTGACCAGGCCGACGAGCAGGTACACGACTCCGATACCGCCGACGACGGTCCGCGCCCAGCCGCTGCTGTTGGCCCTGGCGAAACCGACGTAGGCCAGCAGGCCGCCGGTGAGCAGATGGATGGCATCCTCTGCGATGTCGATGTTCAAAGCTCCAAACAGCGACTTCTGCCCGAGCAGCAGCCCGACGACGCCGATCAAGACCACGGTGGGGCCGACGACCTTTCCGTACTTGCGTACCACTTCTTTCCTCCTTTCGCGAAGCCCAAGGGGCAACGCCGGCTGCTCCCGCCCGGCCGCCCCCCTTTGCAGCAGGTGGGGGCCAGAACCAGCCGCTCGAGTGCTTCTATGTCAGCGCTGACTGCCGTTCAGACGGCGTGATGGAAGGCTGCGAGCCGGCTTTCTTGTACCGACCGGTCCAATCCTAGCGTAGTGTTGTACTGGGCGGTACATTGCGGCTGTTAGGTGTGACCGCGTGATGCACCAGGCCCCAAAGACACGACGAGGCCAGGAACGGCGAAACGCCATCGTCAAGGCGGCAGCCAAGCTGATGTACGAGCGAGGGGTGCGCGGCACGAGCGTTGAGGATGTTCTCGATGCCGCAGACGCAGGCAAGAGTCAGCTCTACCACTATTTTTCGAGCAAGGACGACCTGTCCGCGGCGGTCATCGACTATCAGCTCACGCAGGTCCTCGGACAGCAAGACCAGTTCCGTCTGGACACCTGGAGTGGTCTGCGCTCGTGGTTCGACGCCTTGATCAAGGGCCAAGAGAGCCGTGCGTTCCGCGGTTGCCCTGTCGGGTCTCTCGCCGTCGAGATGAGCGCGATGAGCGAAAAGCTCCAAGCCCGCGTCGCCGAGGCCTTCCTGCACTGGCAAGACACCCTCGAGCAGGCCTTCGAGGCAATGCGAAACCGAGGACTCATTGATGCCGATGCGCTGCCCGCCGAGCTCGCGCAAACCACGCTCGCTGCAGTGCAAGGCGGCTACCTCCTCTCCACCGCCGAGCAGGATCTCCAACCAATGGTCCGATCCCTCAAGCTCGCCTTCGCCCATCTCCGCTCGCTGGCCGCCAAGCCCTCCCGCTGATCGACAGCGTGGGAGTCCAAGACCTTCGGCAGAGCTGCGCGGTTGCTCAGGATTTCCTGGGCGGTCTGCGCCGCCCGTCCCCCATGGGAAACGCTAGTGGGCGGCCCGCATTGAGCGCCCGGCGGGTCCGCACTCGTGCGTGCTGCCCGCAGCAGCTCGCTGAAACGACGTTTACGCACACAGCCGCATGTGCCCGGCGGTCCACCGGGAGGTGAGGTGATCGACGTGCCGCCGGTCGAGCGGGCCCTCTGCTATCCCGAGGCCGACGGATCGTCCCGCGGCGCAGCCCGGCGCATAGTCGTCAGCTCGCCGGCCACCGTCCGGACCGAGCTGAGGACGTAGCCAACGAGTACGGAGCCGAGGAGGTCATCCTGGTCACCGTACCCGCGAGCACGAGGTGCGTCGACGGTCCTATGAGCTCATCGCGGAGGCTTCGACCTCGGTGGGCTCGACGTGGCGCGAGTAAGCGCACCAGCTGACGAGCTTCCAGGGCTCCGGTAGGCGTTCCTGCCCGTCCGCGCCCACCTCGGAGAAGATCGCGACGGCCCGCTTGACGTGGACCAATGTCCTCGGCGCGGCCGGCGGCGTGATGCAGGTCGGCCAGGTTGTTCTCGAGCTTTGGTGTTCGGTCTGCCGCGCCCGGCTGACACTCACGCTCCGTTCCCGATGCGGTCGTCTTTTCGTGCATCCAGCTCACAGCCGCAACGGACGAGCTGCGACTGTGGGACCGGCCGACAGGATCACGCCCGCTCATGTAGGGATTGCGAACGCCTGGCCGCAAGCGGCCGAGACGAGGCGTGTCCATCCGCAGCGGCGGTCCGTGCGGCCTTGCACAAAGACGCTCTCGTTCCAGCGCGCGATTGCGCACAGGGCCCACCGCGGGCTGAGGCAGACCCGGCCAGCGTCAGCGGCTGCTGTGGGATCGCAGTTGTGCCGGCGGTCTGTTCGGGCTTAGCCGGCGGACGCCGGCTGTTCGAGCGCCCGACCTGGTGAGGACTGGAACATCCCCTGGTCGGCCCAGTGCTCGGCGGCTTTGCCGCCGGCCAAGCTTGAGACGCGCGCCCGAAACCTGCGCAGTACCTACACGAACTCAAGCTCTGTGCTCACCTCGATCCCGCCTTCGAGGCTACGCGCCACGGGGCAGGAGCGAGCGTGGAAGCCGTGCACACGCGTGGCCACCTCGCGCTCGCCCTCGGGCAGGCTGAGGCGGTAGCGCACATTGATCCGCTGGATCACGAGCACTCCGGCATCGTCGACCACCTCACCGACCGCCTCCACCTCCAACTGCCCCCGCTTGACCTCGATCTGACGCGCTTCCAGCGCGCCGGCGAAGGTGCCCGCCAGTCAGCCTCCGGCCGCGGCCACCACGTAGTCGAGCGTGGTTGCGTGCGGCGGGAAGTCGCCCGGCTTAACCCCGTAGTGCTCGGCCACCTCGGCGTGCACGCCGAAAGCGATCGGCTCGTCCTCGGCGGGCAGATATGCAAGCCGCTGCGGCCCTTCGAGCCTCTCGATCCGCACGCGCGATGTGTAGGCAATATCTGCCACCGCCTGGGACCTACCCGCTCGCGCGTGCCCTCCAAACGTCTCCGCGAAATCCAGCGTGGCTCATTCGGCTGCATATCGGCGTCGTGGTGCTGGGCGACCGACTCCCGTCGCGCACTGGATTGGGAGGGTGCAGGAGATATTGCTGCGGCGGCGCCGTGCGCGGAGCAGTTTGCAGCGCAGCGCAGCCCCCGGCGACACGCTCCTGCAGGC
>JBBRYM010000031.1:0-9076 GCA_038237625.1 Solirubrobacterales bacterium
CCGGCGCGACCGACTCCCCCACCGGCTTCTCAACAACAACCACTTCACCCATGACAACCACCCGTGTCGAGTTTGCATGACACGGGAAGCGTTCGCCCCACCAACGAACTCTCCTACCAGCGACCTACCAAAGTCCTACTAGGTCCGGAGGCGAAAGCCCCGGGCGGTCGGGCGTGATCGCGTTCGACCGCGTGTCGGTTCAACGGACGTTAGACTCAGCATGTGACTGAGGAGCGTTGCGCCCTGCTCTGCCTGGACGCCCCGCGCGCCGAGGCGGTACGCGCGGGGCTGCCATCTCAAGAGGCCCTTGAGCTGGGCGCCCGTCGCGCGCGAGCGCTGGGCGACCCGACCCGGCTGAGTGTCGCCGCCGCGCTGGCGGCCGGCGAGGAGCTCTGCGGTTGCGATCTGGCTTTCCTCCTCGGCCGTGCGGAGAACCTCGTGTCCCATCATCTACGCGCCCTGCGCGAGGCGGGCCTCGTCAGATCCCGCCGCGACGGCAAGACGGTGATGTGCTCGCTGACAGACGAGGGGCGGGCTCTCCTCGCCTCAGTCCTCACAGAGACGGTGCGCTCGTGAGCACGGTCGAGCTGCCGCTCGCTCCACAACCGCAGCCGGTCGTTCAGCCGACCTCGGGAGAGCGAGAGCAGCTGGTGCGCCGGGCTCGACGCTTGGCCTGGCTGGGGATTGGATGGCACGCGATCGAGGCCGCCATCGCCATCGCCGCCGGAATCGCCGCATCTTCCATAGCGCTCATCGGTTTCGGCGCCGACAGCCTCATCGAAAGCATTGCCGGGTTCGTGCTGCTGTGGCGCTTTGCCACCCGCCGCGCCAGTTCAGATGCCGCCGAGCAGCATGCCCAGAAGCTCATCGGTCTGAGCTTCTTCGCGCTCGCCGCCTACGTCGGCGTCGAGGCGATGCGGACATTGATCGGCGCCGACCATCCGGATGTCAGCTGGGTCGGGATCGGGCTCTCGGCCTTCACGCTGGTCACCATGCCGCCGCTCGCCATCGCCAAGGCCCGCCTCGGCGAGCGGCTTAGCTCTTCGGCGACCAGGAGCGAAGGCCGCCAAAACATGCTCTGCGCCTACCTCTCAGCCGCCCTTCTCCTCGGCCTCGGTGGCAACGCCGCCTTCGGTCTCTGGTGGCTCGATCCCACCGTAGCGCTAGTAATAGTCGCCGTCGCCGTCAAAGAGGGCCGCGAAGCCTGGCATGGCCAGAGCTGCTGCACGGCGCCCATCGTCGCCGAGGACCCATGCGACGACGACTGCTGCCGGCAGCCCGTCGACGCCTAGCCACAAGCGCCGTGCCGCCTCATCACGGAAGCGAGCGCCTGGCCTGCCGCAGAGCTGACGCTCGCTGTGGACGACCCGGAGGAGTCCGAGTCCCCGGTCGACCCGCACCCGCTCTCCTCAACGATTGCGGGAGCCCCCGGTCAGCCTCCCACCACGCTCGCGCCTCGTCCTGAGCGGGCACGCGACACGGCGGGTCTCAGAGTCTCGCTTTCCGCGCATTGCAGGTGCGGGTGTCGGCGCCGGGTGAAAACTGGTCCGCCTGCGCCGGGTGAAATGTGGGCCACCGGGGTGTGTCCGGGTGGCCGCGGAGCCTGGCTCGTCTGCGCAGAGCGAGCTCGGGAGGACCGGGGTGGTTGGGGTGGAGCAGTGGGCGGAGATCCGCCGGTTGCATTTTGTGCGCAAGCTCTCGCAGCGCGAGATCCATCGGCGCACCGGGCTGCACCGGCGACACGATCCGGCGGGCGATCAGCAGCGCAGAGGCGCTGAGGTACTCGCGGGCGGCGAAGGGCTCCAAGCTCGATCCGTTCAAGCCTGAGATCCAGCGGCTGCTGCGCGAGGACCCCGACTTGCCCGGTGTTCGGGTCGGCGAGCTGCTGGCGCCGCACGGCTGGGAGGGGGCAAGACGATCCTCGATGACTACCTGCGCGAGATCCGGCCGCTGTTTCAGACGCGGACGACGCAGCGCACGATCTACCGGCCTGGGGAGATCTGCCAGTTCGATGTCTGGGAGCCCAAGCACGAGATCCCGTCGGGCACGGCCAGACCCGCAAGGGCTTTGTCGTCGTCGGGTGCCTGGGCTATTCGCGCGCCGGTGCCGGCGCGCTGGTCTTCAGCAAACAGACCGAGGACCTGCTGGCCGGGATCCGACGCCTGCCTTTGGCAGCTCGGCGGGCTGCCTGAGACGTTGGTCTGGGATCGCCAGGCCGGCATCCACGCCCACGACGGCCGCCCCAGCGCCGAGTTCGCCGCGTTCTGCGGCCAGCTGAAGGTCGACTGGCATTTCTGTCGGCCGCGCGATCCGCAGGCCAAAGGCGTCGTCGAGCGCTTCCAGGGCTACGCGGAGACCAACTTGGAGCCCGGCCGGATGTTCGCCAACGAGCTCGATTTCCAAGACCAGCTCGATGCCTGGACCGTCAAGGTCAACGCCCGCCAGCACCGCACGACCAGGGCCCGCCCCTGCGACCGCCTCGTCGAGGAGCTGCAGGTGATGGGCCGGCTGCCCGAGACCGCGCCGGATACCGATCGGCGCTGGGTGGCCCGGGTCGCCCCGGACCCTTACGTTCGCTTCGACAGCAACGACTACAGCTTGGACCCCGACCTCGTCGGCCAGCGCGTCGAGGTTCGCGTCGGTGATCGCGAGGTCACGGCGGTCGCGCTGGACACCGGGCAGGTCGCCTGCTGGCACCCGCGGTCCTTCGCCCGGCACCGGACGATCACCGCGCTGGAGCACGCCCGGGCGCTGAAACGCCGGCGCGACGGCGACGGGGTCGAGCTCGAGCCGGTGGTTCAAGCGAGGTCGCTGGTCCCCCGCTGGAAGACGCCGCACGGGCGCACTCGCCCACATGCCGACGCCCCGGAACCTGTTCGCATCTAGGCTCCCTGGGTACGCGGATCTCCCGACATCGCAGAATGGAGGCAGCATGGGATTTGCTGACAAGCTCAAGGGGTTGGCCAAGAAGGCCGAGCATGAGGCGGCAACGCATAAGGATGAGGTTCACAGAGCGGTGTTGAAGGCGGAGGACGCGGCTGATCAACGCACCGGCGGCCAGTACCACGAGCAGATCCTCAAGGCCGGGAAGAGAACGGACGCGTTCGTGGATGGGCTCGAGGCACCCGACCGGTCCGATTCGGCGACGGCTCGACAGCCAAGTGGTGAGGCTCCCCTCGATCGCGTCCCGTAGCCCGCGAGCAGACGCGCTCGCAGTGTCTCCACGCGCACCCGAGAGCTAACGGCTGTTCGGCAGTTCAGCTGTGCCTTCCGCGCATTTTGGTGAGCAGGCGGCGCAGTTCGGTGCGGTCGGCGGGTGACAGGCCACCGAGGCGGCCGCGCGACTGAACAAGCAGACGTCGCAGCTGAGCCTGCTCAAGCGGCTCAAGGCGGCCCCACGCCTGGCGTCCGTAGCGCAGGACAGCGCGACCTGCCATGAGCTGCCAGGCGCCCCTGCGCCCAATCATTCTTCCTAGACCCATTCCTCGCCTTGCTTTCTGTGGTGTGGACGAAAGTCGATTCCGCGTACTCGAGCAATACGGGGGGACGGGGTGGGCGCTGCTGGTCATCCGCCGCCTCCGTCTCCGCCGTTGTTGAGCAGGGTGCGGATGACCGGCTGGAGCTCGGGCCAGAACACGATGATCGCTGCGATCAGCGCGAGCACGACCACTACGAGGATCACGGCGACCAGACTCAAGCCGGCGATCACGCGTCGCGGGTCGGGTCGCCAACGCACGCCGAGGATGTCGAGGAGCTGCTCGACCGGCCCGGGGCCGTGGCGTTCGCGTTCGGCGGCCTGGAGGCGCTCCTTCCATTGCGCGGCCATGTGCTCGGCTTCCTTGCGTTCGGCTCGCTTGCGGATCGGGAGCTCTGCCCGTCGGTGGTCCCAGTACAGGTAGGCCTCGCGGGAGTCCTCCACGCTGGGAGGGGCGGTGAGATCGGCGAGGAGCGCCGCGTCTGGGTCAACGCGCGGGTGAGGCTCGGGAGCTGGCACGGGTGGATCGGTGGGAGGCACGAGCGTTACAGACGTTGGGGGAGGGAGAGTGTCCGGCGGCCGATCACGGCGAGGGCCGCACCGGCGGCTGCGGTTGCCGCGGTGATGGCGAGAGCGGCGGCGGAGAGCGGCTCGATGCCGATCGCGTGTGCGGCGGGGGTGACCGTGAAGATGACCGCGGTGAGTGTGGCGAGGAGCGCCCACGCCGGGAACGCGAGGTTGCGAGTCAGAGCCAGCCGCGGGCGGACTCTCAGGCTCCACGCGACGCCGGCGTGCGCGACCAGCCACGCGCCGACGGCCGCCCCGATCGCCGTCGGCGTTCCCGCGAGTGTGCGCACGAGCAGAAAGGCGGGCAGGACCGCGGCCGTGAGGGCGAAGGCGGTGACGGCGATCGCTGTGAGCTGCGGGGCGTCGAGGAACCGGCGGGCTGGGTCGCGCGGCGCGCGGGCCATCACATCGCCGGCGGCGGGCTCTGACACGAAGGCGACCGATGCTCCGAGGTCCATGAACAGCTCGAGCAGCACGATGTGCACAGGGTTGAACGGGGACGGAAGACCGAGGGCGAGCGGGACGGCGATCACCGTGACCAGGGCGACCTTGGCGCCGAGGTAGAAGGCGACCGCGCGGCGCAACTGCGCTGCCAGACCACGTCCCCCGGCAACGGCGTTGACGATTGTCGGGTAGGCATCGTCGGTGAGCACGAGATCAGCGGCCTCACGCGCGAGGTCGGTTCCCCGCTGTCCCATGGCGATGCCGACATCGGCGCCGGCGAGCGCCGGCGCGTCGTTTACCCCGTCGCCCGTTACCGCGACGGCCTGACCGTGGGCCTGCAGGACCCGCACGAGGCGCAGCTTGTCAGCCGGAGTGGCGCGCGCCAAGACCGGATCGCCGGTCAGATGCCGAACCAGCGCTCGGTCGTCCATCTGCTCGAGCGAGGAGCCGCCGATCAGGACGTCGCTCGGGCAAAGCCCAGCCCGCTGGGCCGTGGCGCGGGCCGTCAGAGGGTGATCGCCCGTCACCATGATCGTGCGCACGCCGGCCCCCGCGAGCGCCAGGACGGCCTCGGGAACGCCCGGGCGTAGCGGATCGCGAAACGCAACCAACCCGACGAGCGAGAGCCCCTGCTCCGCGTCGCTCCAGGATCTGGGCGCTCGAGGCACTTCGCGGCTCGCGACAGCGATGACTCGTAACCCCTCGCCCGCCAATGACGCGACCCGCCCAAGCACCTGATCGCGCCGCCCCTCGGGCATTTCGCAGACGGCCAGGACGGCCTCGGGCGCTCCCTTGACGGCGACGAAGCGCCCTTCCCCCTGCTCCCACACCGCGCTCTCGCGTTTGCGTTGGGGATCGAATGGAAAGCGCCGCGGGATCCCTTCGGGCCGGGCTCCTATCTGAGCCTCGGCGAGCGCCTTGTCCACCGGGTCCTGGGCGACGGCGCCGCCCAGCGCAGCCATCCCGACGCCGAGCACCCGCTCGGAGTCACCCTCGATCTGGTCGAGCACGAGCTGGTTCTCGGTCAGCGTTCCCGTCTTGTCGGTGAGCAGCACCGTGATCGCTCCCACCGCCTCGGCGGAGCGGAGCTTGCGCAACAGCACCCCCTGCCGCGCGAGGCGCAGCCCCCCGACAGCGACCAGCACGGTGACGAGGATCGGCAGCTCTTCGGGGATCGTCGCGAACGCGAGCGTCAGACCGTCCAGTAGCATCCGGCGAACCGGCTGGCCGCGCAGCACCCCGAGCAGCGGGACGAGCACGCTGGCGCTCACCGCAAGCACCAGAGCGGCGCGCGCGAGCTCGCTCATCGCCTTCTGCAACGGCGTCGCCGGCTCCGTGGCCTCGGAGGTCAGCCGACCCAGCCGACCCAGCTGAGTGTCAGCGCCCGCCGCAACCGCGACCGCGGTGCCTACGCCGGCCACGACCGCGGTGCCCGCGAACAACATCGAGGAACGCTCGGCCAGCGGAGCGTCGGGTGCAACGGGGGGCTCTCCCTTCGCGGCGGCGCTGGCCTCGCCGGTAAAGGCAGACTCGTCGAGAGCCAAGCCATCGGCTTGAACGACCCGGCAGTCGGCGGCAACCACGTCGCCAGCCTCGACTTCCAGCAGGTCGCCGGGCACCACATCATGGAGGTCGACGAGGCGGCTCGTCCCGTCGCGCCGGACTCGCGCTCGTGACGCGGTCAATCCTCGCAGCGCGCGCAGCGCGCGGCCCGCGCGCGCCTCGGAAACCGTCTCCACTCCGGCGACCAGCGCAATGATCACGAAGATCGCGATCGCATCACGAAGCTCCCCGAAGACCAAAGACAGCACACCGACCGCGATCAGCAGCAACTGCAGCGGCTCAGAGAGCGACTCGCCCAGCTCGCCGAGGACGGCGAACGCCCGGCTGCGCTCCCGGGCCCGCGAGATCGGAGGTCGCCGCCGTAGGGCCTCGGAAGCGCTCAAGCCGCCGGGGGAGCTGTCGAGCTCCTCCCACAACTCGTCTACTCGCCGGGCGTGGGGAACGCGCCCAGCGCCAGGCGGCCGTTCTAGTGTTTTCGTCACGATGCAACGCACGATACATCTTGGCGACACGACTGTTACCCTCACCGACGTGCCGGGCGCATCGCGGGAGTGGCTGCTGATCTACGTCTCGACTCCGCCGGGAGGAACTTCGACGCTACGCGTCCACGCGTGGCGCAAGTTGCGCAGCCTCGGCGCTCATTACCTCCAGCAGTCGGTGTGCCTGCTGCCCGCCACCACCCAGGCGACGAGGGCTACCAGCCGGCTCATCGCTCGCGTCCGCGCCGAAGGCGGCCACGGGGAGATCCTTCGCATCCACCTCGCCGACACCAAGCAGGAAGCCGCGATCATCGCCGCCTTCCAGCGCGAGCGCACCGACGAGTACGGCGAAGTACTCGAACGCACCCGGCAATTCCACAACGAGCTCGCGCACGAGCGCAAGCGGGGCCGCACCACCTACACCGAGCTCGAGGAGTCAGACGCCGACCTCGCCCGCCACCAGAAATGGCTCTCCGCGATCCGCGCTCGCGACTACTTCGACGCTCCCGGCGCCGCCGAAGCCCAAGCGGCCGTCGCGGCGTGCGAGCGCGCGCTCGCCGTATTCGAAGCCGAAGCCCTCACCTCCGAGCTCGATCACGCGCCGGGTCAGGAGACTCCTCGCCTCAGAGGCCTCCAAGGAGGACAGCAATGATCGGCGTGCTCGCGCTGCTCGCTGTTCCCCGCAACGTCGGCTACCTGGCTCTCGGGCTCATCATCGGCGCGGAATCGGCTGGCGTTCCGGTCCCCGGCGAGACCACTCTGATCACCGTCGCCGCTGTCGCCAAAAGCGGCTCGCTGAACATCACCTGGGTTATCGCGGTCGCCGCTTCGGCCGCGATCATCGGGGACAACATCGGGTACCTCGTCGCGCGGCGGGTGGGGCGCGCCACGTTCACGCGACCAGGTCGTTGGCACCGCCAGCGACTCGAGATCCTCGATCGCGGAGAACGCTTCTTCGAACGCCATGGACCCAAGGCCGTGTTCTTCGGTCGCTGGGTCGCCGGGCTGCGTGTATGGGCTTCGTGGCTCGCCGGCATGACCGAGATGCCGTGGAGACAATTTCTGCTCTGGAACACCCTCGGAGGCGTCACCTGGGCAATCACCGTCGGCCTCGCCGGCTACCTCCTCGGCACCGCCGCCGAGGACCTACTCGGCACCGGAGGAGCCGCTGTCGGGATTGCCGTCTCGGCGCTCCTGCTCCTCGCACTCGGGGCTTGGCACCTGCGCGGGCGAAATGCCCGCCGCACCGCTCCTCCCGCCACGAACAACCTGGAGACCCAAAGTGAGCCGCGTTGACCCTGACCACCGCCGCCGTGTGCCTGCGGCTTCCACCCAGGCTCGTGCAACGCGTGCTCGTCGCCTGCGTCGCGGCGATCATGCTGGGCGGCTGTGGCAGCCCTTCCGCGGGCAGAATCGCCAAAGGAGCAGGCGTAGCCATCTGCCGGCAAGCCGCCACAGCGATCAGCGACCCCCAAGCCCGACGGGTCGCCGACCAAGCGTGTGCCACCGCAGCCAGCGGCAACACCAAGCAACTCTCCCAGGACGCCAAACGTGTCGCGCGCCAGCGCTGCCTCTCCGCAGCCAAACGCGTCGCCGACCCCACGGCCCGCCAGCAGGTCAAAGCCCTCTGCCCCAACATCAAGTAGAGCTGGGCACAAACGCCGTAGCGCACTATCCGTCGCTCGACCCTCACCTGACGCGTCTGCGCCGTAGGCTCCGCCCAATCGGGCTCACGTGCTTGGCTCGCTCCAGGACCGTGCGAGGTTGAATGGGTCGCCGTCTCGTCCTAGCCTCAGTCGCAGCCGTTTAGGTAGGGAACGCGAGCGTGCGATGAAGCGCGATCAGGCCGGCAAGTGACGCAGTGGTCGGCGCGGTACCCACGGGACGTTGGGCCAGACGGGCAACGACCATGAGCATGCGACCGAGCCCGCTGGAGGACTACGCCACTCTGGAGGGTCGTGATCGCGAGTTGCCAGACCCAGCGCGTCTACTCGACGTCTGCTGCGCACGCGGCCGTGGATTACCGCCCTCAGGTGAGTCGTCGCCGCAGCGTGATCTGCAGGGTGGGGTCAGCTCCATCGCCCGGTTGGCTGCGCTCGATGCGCAGCGAGGCGCGACGTCCGTCGAGGTGAAGGGTGGCCAGTTGGTTGTCAAAGGTCGGCTCTTGGGCGAGTCGCCAGCCGGCTTCGGGATCGGTCACGCCGACGGCGTGAGCGAGGCGCCGGATCGCCCGGCCGAGCACCTCCGAGCGACGAAGGGCCCCCAGCAGTACGCGCTCGCGGCGCTCGAGCGGGTTGCGAAACGGCGAGCAAACCGCTTGGTAGACGGCGCTGCGCACGCCGGCCGCCGGCCGGAATGCCGCCTCGTGCAGGTATCCCTGGTGCACGTCGCCGCCGAGAAACAGAATTGATGCTGGTGCTGATCCGCGCCGGCCGGCGCCGACCTCGCGCGTGAGGGCGAGCAGGCGGTGAAAGGAGGATTGAAAGGCCGCCCAGTGCTCAAGATCCAATGCCTGGCGTAGCCCCTCGCTCACCCGGGCCGCCGCCGG
>JBBRYM010000032.1:0-9061 GCA_038237625.1 Solirubrobacterales bacterium
CCGCCGCGCGTTCACGCCCGAACGCGAGCATCTCGGCGGAGATGTCCGTGGCCACAACGCGGCCCTCCGGGCCGGCCTTACGCGCGGCGGTGAGCGCCGGCTCGCCATAGCCGGCGGCGACGTCCAGGACCCGGCTTCCCGTCTGCACGTCAGCGAGCTCCACCAGCCGTTCGCTGATGTGCCCGTCCGCGCTGTCATTGAACTCGCTCCACTCCTTCCATCCCACCGCAGCAGAGTCCCAGTGCTTGTGCTGCGCCTTGCGGAAGTCGACGGGGTCGATCGCCTTGGATTCCATGAATGCGGCTGAGAGGAGTCGAACCTCCACGGCCCGTGAGGGCCACAAGGCCCTCAACCTTGCGCGTCTACCAGTTCCGCCACAGCCGCTTGAGGGTCGGCGCGGGATTCTAGATATCTGCGGCGGGGCGCTTGACTCCGTCCGATGGACGGCATACCATCACGAACATGTGTTCCCTCCCCAGTCGCGATTCGCGGCGGTAGCTGTCTCAAGGAGTGACCTGAGCATGGACCTGACAAAGCGCCAGAAGGAGATCTTCGACTTCATCCGCAAATACGCGACGAAGCACGGCTACCCGCCGACTGTCCGCGAGATCGGCAAGGCCGTCGGCCTGACGTCGTCCTCGACGGTGCACGCGCACCTGGCGAACCTCGAGAAGATCGGTCTGCTGCGGCGCGATCCCACAAAGCCCCGCGCGATTGAGCTGCTGAAGGACCAGGCTCGCAAGGTTCTCGGCCCGGCCGGGCTGCCGCTCGTCGGGCAGGTCGCCGCCGGTGCGCCGATTCTGGCCGAGGAGCAGATCGAGGAATACGTGGAGCTGCCGGCGCTGATCGGCGGCGAAAGTGGCGACTTCATCCTTCGCGTCAGGGGCGATTCGATGAAGGACGCCGGCATCCTCGAGGACGACTACGTTGTGGTGCGCTCCGGCGAGGACGCCGATGATGGCGAGATCGTCGTTGCGAGGATCGACGACGAGGCGACCGTCAAGCGCTTCTTTCGCGAGAAGGACCGAGTGCGCCTGCAGCCCGAAAACAAGGCCTACAAGCCGATTCGCACCACGGAGGCAGAGATCCTGGGTAGGGTCGTCGGCGTATTCAGGAGCCTTTCGTGAGCGCCGTCGCAACCCGAGAAGGGCCGGCGGCGGAGATTCGGACCCGCGCCTTGGGCGAACCGGCGCCGCAGCTATTCGAGCCCTCGCGGGTGACCCTCGAGGAAGTCATCCTCGGGGTCTGGGAGGACCTGCGGGTCGAAGGGCGCGCCGAGTGCCCCGTATGCGCGGCGGAGTTGACCCCCGCCGGCTGCAGCAGCTGCGGCAGCGCGCTCGAATAGCTGGAACTTCAGGGGTCTACGCCCTACCATGGCTTTCGCAGGCCACGCAGTCGCGGAGGTGACAGACACCCTCGAGGAAAGTCCGGACACCGAAGGGCAAGGGCGGTCGGTAACGCCGACCCGGGGAAACCCGCGGGAAAGTGCCACAGAGACATACCGCCGATGGCGCGGCCACACGTGAGCCGCGAACAGGCAAGGGTGAAAAGGTGCGGTAAGAGCGCACCGGTTCCTCGGCGACGAGGAGCGTCAAGGTAAACCCCGCCCGGTGCAAGGCCAAGCAGGATCGTTGACCCGGCCCGGTGAGATCCAGGTGGGCCGCCCAGATGGATGGCTGCGCCAGACAGAATCCGGCTTACAGGCCTGCTACGGAGAGGCCCCGCGAGAGCGGGGCCTCTCTATTTGTTCGCTTCTCGCTAGCGGGTGCGAGCGCGTTGCTTGTGGGGACGACTGGTACGATTTATCTCCCAATGTCCCAACGACCGCTTTTTCCAGAGGCCGACGAAGTCGCCCGGCTGGTGCCGAAGCCCGGCTCCCTGACCTGGCGCGTCGCCGGCGACGCGCGAATCATGGCCGCCTCGGCCTACGCGCTCATGCTCCAGGTGGCCCATCCGACGATCGCCAGCGGAGTGCGCGAGCACTCCAACTACGAGGAGGATCCGTGGGGCCGGCTCCTGCGCACGCTCGACTACGTGAACCTCACCGTCTACGGCGGGCCCGAGACGGCGGGGGCGACCGGTCGCAACCTGCGCCAGATGCACAAGCGGATACGCGGCGTTGCTCCCGACGGAACGCGCTACAGCGCGCTGGAGCCGGAGGCCTACGCCTGGGTGCACGCGACCTTGGCCGACGCGATCGTCGTGGGTCACGCGCGGTTCGGAAATCCGCTGTCGCGCGCGGATGTCGAGCGCCTGTGGCACGAGTGGGTCGACCTCGGACGCGTTGTTGGCGTTCGCGAGGGCGACCTGCCGGCGAGCTGGGCCGGCTATCTGGCCTTCCGCGATCGGCTCATCGCCGAGCGCCTGGAGCCCAGCGACGTCGTCGACGGAGTCCTCGCGACCCTCGCCTCACCGATGCGCCCGCCAATCCCGGTTTTGAACGACCCCGCATGGAAAGTGGTGCGGCTGCCGATCGCGCGTGCCTTCAGGCTCGCGACCGTCGGGCTGATGGCGCCTCGACTTCGTGCGAAGCTGGGTTTGAGCTGGACGCGGGCTCAGGAGCTCGAGCTTCGCGCGATCGGCGCTGCGTCCCGCGCCACCGGGCCGCTCCTGCCCCAGCGGCTGCGCTGCATGGGGCCGCCGTACCTGGAGTGGCGACGTCAGGCGATCGGCCGGGGCGAGCTGAGCGACGCCGCGCCGGCGCTTCCCGCGACAGCGTGAGCGCCGCCACCTCCAAGCCGGCCGCGTTTCTTTCGGCGGTGCTAAGCCGCGACCCCAGCGCGCACGCCGACGCCACCTCAGAGCGCATCCTCGACGCCGCCCTGGACCTCAGCGTGGCGTCGGGAATCCGGAACCTCACGATCGACGATGTCGCGCGCCGGGCCGGCGTGGGCCGGATGACCGTCTACCGCCGCTTCGGCGGCAAGGTGGGACTTCTCAACGCCCTCGCCGCGCGCGAGGGCGGCCGCTGCCTCGATGAGCTGGCTGGCGCGAGCGACTCCGAAGCGCCGCTCGCCGAGCAGATCACCGAGGGCTTCGTCGCGGCCCTGCGCATCGCGCGCGAGCATCCACTCCTGGCGCGGATGGCCCGGCACGAGCCCGAGACCTTCCTCGAATCGCTGACCGCCAATGACTCCGCCGTCTTCACGATGGCGCGGGCGTTCGCCGCCTCCCGGCTGGGCCAGGCACCAGGCGGCCCGCAGGGCGCCGAGGCCGAAGCGGCCGCCGAAGTTTTGATCCGGCTCACGTTCAGCTTCGTGCTGATCTCCGACACGGTCCTGCCGCTCGACGATCCAGCTCGAGCTCGTGAGGTCGCGGGGCGCCTGCTGGCGCCGATCGCAGGCGGCTAGCTTTAGTTCCCCGGTTCGAGCCGGAAGCGAAGGGCAAATGCGTCCAGCATGTGGGGGAGGGGCCGCCCGGGGTCCATGGCTCCGTCGAGCACGCTGACGTCTCGGGCGCGGAGGAGGTTCGCGAGGATGCCTCCGCCCACGAACAGCACCAGATCGGAGCCGGGGCAGCCCTGCGGGCCGTGGCTCAGGTGGTTGAACGACCAGTCCTCGCCCGCGGTGCCGTTCACCCAGGCGCCGGGGCGAAAGGCGTCGGCGTCCGGATGGCGGTCACGGTCGCGGTGCATGTAGGTGTTGATGATCAGGACCTGGGTACCTGCCGGGATCGAGACGCCACCCAGGGTGGCGTCAGCAAGGAGCTCGCGGGAGAGCATCGGGGTTGAGGGCCACAGGCGCATCGCCTCGTGAAGGCACCCGCCGAGGCGATGAAGGCTCGCGATCGCTGCGCCGACGAGCTCGCCCGCGTCCTCGATTTCGCCCGCAACGCGGTCGTTCTCAACCGGATGGGACGCGATCGCCGCCAAAGCGCGGAATGCGTTGACGGGGAGGGTGTCGCCCATCGCAAAGAGCCAGTGCGTGAATTGCGCGGCGGGGTCGACGCTTTCGCCCTTGGGCGCCTCCGCTACGAGCGCCGCCAGGCTGCCCGGCTCGGCGCGCTCGATGTGCGCCTTCAGGCGGGCGCGAAACTCGCCCAGCTGGTCGGAAGGCTCCCCCGGCATCGAGTTCGCTGCGTCCATCATCGCGAACAGCTGGTCGGTCAGCCCCTCGTCATCGCGCGCCAAGTCGCCGAGGACAATGCGCCGGGTGATCCGCCGCAGCGCCAGTGCCCACGCGTCCCAGTCGAGCTCGCCGCCGCCGACTTGGTCGAGCAAAGCCTTGGTCTCGGTCGCGATTACGGCCGCGAAGGGGTCGGCGAGGCGATGAGCCGCCCGCCCGGTTTCCAGCACGGTTTCGGTGAAGTCGCGGCGCTCCGCCCACTGCGGGTTTCGCGAGATCGTCAGCGCCTCGGGCTGGAAGTGCACCATTCCCTTGCGCTTGGCCTCGGGGTCAGCGGCGAACGGGTCGGGGGATCCTTCGAGCGTGGCGCGAACATCGTCGACCGACAGGAGCATCAGCGCGCGCGAGGGGCCGAGGCGGACCCAGATCGGCTTGCCGGCGTGAGTCCGGCGCATCCCCTCCAGCAGGCCCACGGCCCAGCGGTCGATATCGGCGCGGGTGGCTGCGGCCACCGCCCGCCGCCGGCGGCGGAAAATGCCCTGTACCGCGTTGGGAACGACGACGAAGGCGTTCAGCCGGGCGTTGTCGAGTGCAGATGCGCTCGGCAGCTCGCCGGCAGGCGGCGCGAGCTGGACGCCGGGCAGGGAGTTGAGCCCGGCTCGTGCGAGCCCGCCGACGTCCAGGTTCAAGCTCCTACGCGACCTCGCGCCAGGGCGCAAAAGCGTTGTCGATGCCCTCGAGCGCCGGCGCGAGCTCAGGGTGATGGCGAAGGAGAACGTCCTTCATCGTGTTCGACTCCACCCACTCGATGCCCTCGGCGCTGTAGACGCCGGCGTTGTAGTGGTTGGTGAAGAACCGGTCGGACTTGAGGCGGCGCGACGCCATCAGGATGAAGATCCGGAAGGCCGTGTCGCTGAAGCCGAATCCCGGGGGCAGCGGCTCGCCGAGCAGGCCGACCTGGAGGTCCACACGGTCGATGTCGCCGTCGTAGACGTCGCGAATCTCCTCGTTCCACTTGGGATTATCGGTGAGGTCCTCGAAGTGCTCGATCCGCCGCTTGCGAAGGGCCTCGCGGAAATCGTTGTAGCGCCTGACCCCCCGCTCGCGGTCGCGCAGGATGTCGATCGTCCCGAGGTCGACGCGGTCGCCGTTCAGCCGCACGTGGCCGTTGAGAGCGTTCGGATGGTTATGCAGCGTGATCGCGCCGGGGTTGGCGACGCCGAACGAGTAGAGGAGGTTGGTCATGCCGAACTTCTCGACCGTCGGCCGGGTGCCATGACCCTGAACCGGGTCGAAGTCCATCGCCTCGATCAGCTGGTTGTTGCGGTGATCGCGCATCTCGTAGTTGTCGGGGAGCAGCGGATGCAGCCGGTAGACGGAGACGAACTCCTCGGTGATCGAGTAGGGCGCCGCGTGATGGTCCTGGTTTGAGCCGACGATGCCGCCGATCATCTCGGTGCCGATATGCCCGAAGCGGTCGCGCACCCAGCGCGGCAGCACCCCGTACCAGTTGGAGTTCATGGCGCGCTCGAGCACGGGGTTGGCGAGAATCCCGGGCGTCCATTCGACCGTGTGGATCTTCGCCATGAGCGCCGAGGTGACGAGCCTCGCCGTCAGGAAGAGCTTTTCGTCGTCCCAGGCCGGGTGGGCGGCCTTGAGGTGATCGCAGACGGCGTTGTGCTCTCTGGCGAAGAGCGTATGCAGCAGCGACAGGCCGATCCAGTAGTTGTCGGAGAAGCCCGTCATGTCGACGCCTGCGAGCTTCGGATCGTCCTCTTCGGGCAGCAGGCCGGCCTCCATGATCAGCTTGCCGTCCTCGCCGGTGCGGAGCTTGCGGCAGCGCTCCTCGTCGGAGCCGTAGATCTGCGAGGCGTCCCACCAGTGGGTGACGGTGTTCACGTAGGTCGGGGGCAGGCCGCTGCGCCAGGTGCGGGTGCGATCGGGGCTCGTGGCCTTGATCTTCATCGGATTCTCGGGCCAGTCGTCGCCTTCGCCGACGGGCACTTCGATGAACCGGTCCGGCGAGTTCTCGCCGTGACCGAACCAGTCGTGGTTTTCCATCTGGATCCAGCAGGCGGCGAGGACGTTGAGGCTGGTCGCCGGCTTGAAGACGTCGCGAGTCAGGAGCTGTTGCGAGACCTCGCGGGGACTGGGGCGAAGGCGCTCCTCCTCCGATTCGGGCGCGGTCGCCTCGGGTGGCGCGTTGCGGCCAAAGCGCGAGCCGACCATGCCCATCTCGGGGTCGGTCGGGTCCTGGTAGGAGCCGTCGTAGGTGCGATACGGAGGCAGCTCGTCCAGCGGGATCGCCGAGCCGTTCGAGGGCGGACGGGTGTCGTAGAGGTTTGACTCCCGCAGGTCGTCGCGGTAGGCGCGGAGGTTGAGCAAAGCCGCGGGAAGCGGCAGCTCCCACCAGTCGCGCGCGCGGTTGACCTGACGAAACACGGTCGCGTTGACCGCGCCGAAGACTCGCTCCACTGGATCCAGGACGCCCAAAGCTCGCTCCTTCACTACCCGGTTTGTGCGTGGTGACGCTAACGCATAGCGGGGTCGACGACGCTCACAAAACGCAAACATCCCTCTGACGCTGTGCTAAGGTCCCGCAACCTTCCGCTGAGTTCCGGCGCCACATACGCCGGGATCGGGGGACCCGTTAGTTCGGGGCGAATGGCGGCGATTGCCGCTTAGCGCCAGCTCTTGGCGCGAGCCCGACAGCTAACCCCGAAAGCGTCAGAGAGCTATGAACGAAGGCAATCCCCGCCGCCAGGCGGAATCGACACGAATTCGCGAGCGCCCGGCCGGGCGGTTCGCCGCTAGACCTGACCGCATCGCGCTCTGGGCGTTCGTCCTCGCGGTCCTGGTCATGGTGATGGCAGCGGCCTCCGCGCACGCCGGCTCGGGCGGTACCAGCCTGACGAGCGGCGGCAGCGGTACCGGCGCGCTGTCGAGCAATAGCGGGCGCTACACCAAGCTCTGGGACCACTTCACTTACCGCGATCACCGCTGGGCGCGCAAGACGAGCCGCTGCGAGTCGGGGATGAACCCGCGCGCCATCGGCGGCGGTGGCCGCTACCGCGGGGCATTCCAGTTCACGAGGCCGACGTGGAAGTCAGCGCCGAAGTCGCCCGGTGGCGATCCGATTCGCTATTCGTGGAAGACGCAGGCCGTCGTCGCGGTGCTCCTGAAGCACCACGAGGGCTCGCGACCCTGGCCCGTCTGCGGCTGACCCCGCACCGCTTTCCTCCCGCGTGAGCGGACTCGCCGCGCGTCGAGCGGCGCAGCAGCTGCTCCACCGGCCGGCCGGCGTACGTCATGCCGCCGACATCGCTCGCGAGGTTGGCGGCATCCAGGCACAGGACGGAAACGCCGCCAGGCTGGGGTTTCGCGCGCGCTCGCGAGCTCTGACAGCTGCCGACGTCGACCGGGCGCGGACCGACGAGCGCTCGATCGTGCGGGCGTGGGCAATGCGCAAGACCCTGCACCTGATCGCCGCCGACGATGCGGGCTGGATGCTGCCGCTGTTCGAGCCGGGGATCGAAGCATGGTCGCGGCGGCGGCTGGGGCAGCTGGGGATGTCCGCCGCCGACTTGGACAAGGCATTGAGGGTGATCGGGCGGGCGGTTGCGCCCGGCCAGCCGGTGTCGCGGGCTGAGGTGGTCGAGCTGCTCGCCTCGAACGGGATCGAGCTCACCGTCCAGACGCGAACTCACCTGTTCGTGACCGCGGTGACATCCGGGATTGCCTGCTTCGGGCCTGATGTCCGCAGGGGCGAGCCCGGGCTCGTGGCGCGCGAGGCCTGGCTCGGCAAGCCGCCGAAGTTCGAGCGCGAGCGGGCGCTGGCGGAGCTGGCGCGGCGCTACTTCGGGGCGTTCGGCCCGGCGACCGAGGCGGACTTTGCCGGGTGGGCCGGGCTGCCGTTGCGGGATCTGCGGGTGGGGATGGGCTCAATCGGGAGCTCTCTCCGCGAGGTGCGGATTGGCAGCGAGAGAGGGTGGGCTCTGGGCCGTGGGCGTCGTCCGCCGCCCGGGCCGGTCGTCCGGTTGCTGCCCGCTTGGGACAACTACCTGATGGGGTGGCGGGACCGCAGCTTTCTGGCGCCTGATGGGCGATGGGAGAGGGTCGGCGTTGGCGGCGGGATGCTCCTGGCCTGCGTGCTTCGGGACGGAGTGGCGGTTGGGCTCTGGCGACTCCGGCGTGCCGGCGGTCGCGCGAGCGTGGAAATCGAGCCGTTCGAGCGGCTCGATTCCGCCACCCGATCGCTGATCGACGAGGAGATCGCCGACGTTGTGCGCTTCGAGGGGTTGGTCTAGTTGACCCGCCCACACACCTTGTGAACGGCTGAAAAGCCATCCGGGCCCACCCAGAGGCTTGGGGTGTTCGACGCCCCAACACTCAGGAGGACCCGGATGAAGGTTCACGCTAACGCTGCCCTCGGACCCGCAGGGCGGATCGCACTTGTCCAAGCAATCGAGTCAGGGATGACGCAGAAGGCGGCAGCTGCCGCCTTCTGCGTGGCGCCGGCCACCGCCCACCGCTGGTGGCACCGACGGCTGGCCGCCACACCGGCCGAGCTCGAGTCGGGAAGCTGGCTGCTCGATCGCCCCAGCCGCCCGACTCGCTCCCCTCGCCTCTTGGCCACCAGCGACCAGGAGCGGATCTGCGAGTGCCGGCGGCGGACCGGCTGGGGGCCGCGGCTGGTTGCCGGAGTCACCGGCCATCCGCACTCGACGGTCTGGAAGGTGCTTCGCCGCCACGGCATCTCGCGGCCGCCGAAGGCGCCCCGCGAGGCTGCCAATCGCTACGAGTGGCCCTGCCCCGGCGATCTGCTGCACATGGACACGGCGCGCTACGCACGCTTTGAGCGCCCCGGGCACCGGGTCACCGGCGATCGCTCACAGCGCTCGCGAAACTGGATGAGCGACGGCACCCGTGTCGGCTGTGACTTCGCCCACGCGATCGTCGACGACCACTCGCGGCTCGCCTACGTCGAGCTCCACGAA
>JBBRYM010000033.1:0-6880 GCA_038237625.1 Solirubrobacterales bacterium
CCCTCAGCCGCCTTCGTGCCGGTGACCCGCAGAACGCCGGGAACGGGAAGGCCATCGGAGAAGCCCGGGAAGTTCGGCGACCCCAACCGCGCGCAGTCGCGCGTCATCCTCCCCACCGGCAGCACAGCACAGAACGTCGTCCTCGCGCCATGCCCCCCGGTCTCTATGGAGATCATGTTGAAGCCCGAGAAGGCCAAGCGGCTTCCGGACGTCATCCCGCGCCCGCTGCCCGGAGCGGCGACCACAGTGGTCGCGCCACCGTGCACTTGATCGTCTCCGCAGTTCGTGCCCCGCGCCTCGCCGATGCGACGAGCGGACTCGGCCCCTTGTCGCCATCGCCTCGCGGCGGCGTGCAGGTGGTCGGGCACGCTCAAGCGGAGAGGGCGGGATTCGAACCCGCGATGGAGAGTGAACCCCATACTCGCTTAGCAGGCGAGTGCCTTCAGCCACTCGGCCACCTCTCCGTGCGCGAGGGCCGCAGTCTAGTGGCTCGACAGTTGCCATCCGTGGCCTGCGAGCGTCCGTAATCCAGACTGAAGCGGAGCGGGAGGGATTCGAACCCCCGGGCCCGTGAGGGCCGGCTGCTTTCAAGGCAGCTGCAATCAACCAGACTCTGCCACCGCTCCAATGCGAGCACGTCCCGGCGCAACCAACCATCGCATTGACGGCGGGCTTCAGGCACAAGCCGACGCGAGGCGCTCGGGCGCGCCGTAGGGCACCAGCGCCTCGGGCAGCACGACCGTGCCGTCCTCGCGCTGGCCGTTCTCCAGAATCGCGATGAGCGTCCGGCCGACGGCGACCGCGGTCCCGTTGAGCGTGTGGAGCGCCACCGGGCGTCCACCGCCCTGCGGACGCATGCGAATCTGGAGGCGACGTGCCTGGAAGTCCGTCGTGTCCGAGCACGAGGTCAGCTCGCGGTAGCGGCCCTGGCCGGGCAGCCACGCCTCGCAGTCGTACTTCTTGGCCGCCGAGGCGCCCAGCTCGGCAACGCCGATATTTACCAACCGGTAGGGAATCGCGAGGGCCTGGAGGATCGACTCCTCGATCTCGAGCAGGCGCTCGTGCTCGGCGGCCGAGTCCTCAGGCGCCACGAAGGCGAACATCTCGACCTTGTCGAACTGGTGGACGCGGAAGATCCCGCGGGTGTCGCTGCCCGCCGCGCCGGCCTCGCGCCGGAAGCACGGCGAGAAGCCCGCGTAGCGCAGCGGAAGTCGCGCCTCGTCGAGGATCTCCCCGGCGTGAAGCGAGGCAAGCGCGACCTCGCTGGTCCCCGCCAGGTACAGGGGATCGTCGGCGAGACGGTAGATCTGCTGCTCGGTGTCGGGCAGAAAGCCGGTCCCGAAGAGCGCTTCCTCGCGGACGAGCACCGGCGGGATCACCGGCTCGAAGCCATGCACACGCACGAGCTCGAGCGCCCAGTGGACCAGGGCGAGCTCGAGCATGACGAGGTCGCCCTTGAGGTAGGCGAAGCGCGAGCCCGCGACCCGTGCGGCGGCGTCCATGTCGATGAGCGGCCCGGCGAGCTCCAGGTGATCGCGGGGAGGATGGGCCGGGATCGCCGGCTCGCCGACCTCGCGGATGACCGCGTCCTCGAGCGCGGCGTCGGGGTCGGGGAGGTTCGGGAGAGCCGCGAGGGCGGCGTCGAGCTCGGAGTCGATCCCGGAGACCTCTTGGTCGAGCGCCTTCTCGCGCCCGCCGGCGGCGCGCATCGAGGCGATCGCCTCCGAGGCGTCCTCTCCCGAGCGCTTGGCCGCGGCGATCGCGTCGGACGCGCGGTTCTTCTCGGCACGCAGCTCCTCGAGCTCGGGCAGCAGCTCGCGCCGGCGCGCGTCGAGCTCGAGCACGCGATCGAGGCCCGCGTCGGCCCCGCGGCGGGCCAGCGCGGCACGCGCGGCGTCGGGGTCCGAGCGGAGCGCGCGGAGGTCGAGCACGGCCGGCAGCCTAGTGCCGCGGCCGGGGGTCGGCGAAGCAGGCCGGCGAGCGAGGGCTACTTGGCGCAGATGCTCCTGGGCGGAGACGAGGGCGGCGGCGTCCCGGGCGCCTCGGGCTGCCTCGAGTTCAGGCCCGAGCAGGCCACGACGAACCTCGCGACCTTCTCGGCCTCGCCGCCCACCACGATGCTCTGGGGCATTATCGCGCCGGAGAATCCGCCATTGCGGATGGCGTAGAGGACGTCCCGGACGCTTCGCTCCTTGCGCTGGTCGAAGTTCGGGCCGTCCGTGCGCTCGTTCTGGCCGCGCTTCGCCGTGGAGCCTTCTGCTCCGGCTCCCTTGAGTGTGTGGCAGCCCGCGCAGCGCTGGGAGAAGAGCTCGGCGCCCTCGCGGAACTGGTTGCCCTTCGGGACCTGCACCCCGAGCGACCCGCAGGCGACGAGCACGGCCGCTGCGAGGGGCATCGCGGCTAGCGCGATAAGGCGGACGGGGCGGCTCATCGGGGCCGAGATCCTATGCCATGATGGCCCGGCCGATGCCTCGCGCCCGCGCCGGACTCCTCGCGCTCGCCGCGCTCGCGCTCTCGGGCCTCGCGGCGGGCTGCGGCGCCGGGACCTCGACTCCGGAGCTCGTCCTCAAGGACGGCGGCACGTTGCGGGTCAAGCTCACCGAGTACCGCGTCTCGCCGCAGCGGGTGGACATGAAGGCGGGCCGCGACGGGCTCGCGCGCCTGACCGTCGAGGCGGTCAACGACGGAGAGATCCCGCACGACCTCGCCATTGGTCGCGGAGGCTTCGTAATCGGGCGCACGACGACGATCAAGCCGGGGCAGACAGCCAGAGCGAAGGGATTCGCCCTCCCGCAGGGCACCTACCGCATCTTCTGCACAGTCTCCAATCACGACGTCCTCGGGCAGTACGGATTCCTGGTGGTGACGTGACCGCGAGGGCGGGAAGCGAGCCGGCCGGGGGAAGTGGGGCGGTCGCGGGAAGCGAGGCGGTCGCCGGCACCGAGCCGGCCGCGGGAAACGGTGCGGCCCGCTTCCGCGCCGTCTTCGGCCACTTCCCGACGGGCGTCTCGGTGGTCACCGCGCTGGGCGCCCGTGGAGCCGGGGGGATGACCGCGAACGCCGTGTGCTCGCTCTCGCTCGACCCGCTCCTGATCCTCGTGTGCTTCGACAACGGCGCGCGCACGCTGCCGCTCGTGCGCGAGACCAAGCGCTTCGGGGTCAACGTGCTGCGGGCCGACCAGCACCGCTTGTCAAGCGTCTTCGCCTCCAAGCGGCCCGAGCGCGAGAAGTTCACCGGCGTGCCGAGCACCGAGCGCGACTGCATACCCATCCTCGATGCCGCCCTTGCCTGGCTCGCCAGAGACTTGACCACGGTCGTGCCGGGGGGCGACCACACGATCGGCATCGGCGCCGTGACCGCGATGGAGCACTCCGAGGGCGAGCCGCTCGTCTTCTATCGCGGCGAGTACCGATCGCTCCAAGACGCGGCGGCGAGCGACCCTCCATCGACCCGTTAGAACGCGGCCCGCAGCTCCAGGCCGACCATGACGACGGCCGCCAGCGCCATGACCCCCAGCTCGCGGCGAACGATCTGGAGCACCAGCGAGCGCTGCTGGTCGGCGGGCAGCTCGCGGACCGCCGCGGCGCCCTCGAGCCCGCGCGCCTCGAGCACCGTCTCCGCCGAGCCGATGCGCAGCTGCTCGGCGAGGAAGGACACCCCGAGCGGCACTAAGCCGTAGACGTAGTGCAGGTTGCGACCGGGCCGTTCGCCGAGCACGAGCAACACGCCGCCGGTCGCGGCCTCGACCACCAGCGCGACCTGCGCGGCCCTCAGAAGGCGCCAGAAGTGGGGGCTTGCCTCGACCCGCCACCACCGCCACGAGCCAAGCGACGCGGCGGCCACCGTGAGGGCGAGCGTGGCGAAGCCAAGGACCGCGTGGACGAGGGTCACCGCGAACCGGCGAGGCCCGAGGACAGGTTTGCGTCGCGGATTGGGAGTCGGTCTTCCATCGTGCCGCCGGCCACTAAGTAGCACGAAGTCACAAAGCGGTGTAGAACCCAGTGTGAGTGCTGCGCAGCTACCTACCCGCCATCGTCTTCGTGGCCCTGGGAATCGGGGTCGGCGGCGTATTCGTGACGATCAACTCGCTTCTCGGCCCGCGCAAGCCCAGCGTGGCGAAGTTCGACCCCTACGAGTGCGGCCTGCCCTCCGAGGTGACGTCGGGCTTCCGCTTCGGGATCAGCTTCTACCTGATCGCGATGCTCTTCATCCTCTTCGACATCGAGGTGATCTTCCTGTACCCGATCGCCGTCCAGCTGCGGGAGTTCGGAACCTTCGCGCTCATCGAGACCTGCGTGTTCATCGGGCTGCTCGCGGTGGCGTTCATCTACGTGTGGCGAAGGGGGGCGTTGGAATGGAGGTGATCCGCCACGGCGGCGGAAACGGGGGCGAGAGCGGGAGCGGGCCTCCGGACGACTTCCGTGTCCGTCAGCTGCGCGCGCGGGACATGCTCACGGGCGACCTCCAGGACTCGGAGCTGGAGAGCTACCTCGAGGAGCGGCTGCTCTTCACGACGTTCGAGAAGGCGGCCAACTGGGCGCGCTCCAACGCGCTCTTCCCGGCTACCTTCGGGCTGGCCTGCTGCGCGATCGAGATGATGTCGATGGTCGGCGCACGGGCGGACATCGCGCGCTTCGGCTTCGAGGTCTTCCGCGCCTCGCCCCGCCAGGCCGACATGCTCATCCTCTCGGGCCGGATCTCGATCAAGATGGCGCCGGTCATCCGCCGCCTCTACGACCAGATGCTCGAGCCCAAGTGGGTGATCGCCATGGGCGCGTGCTCCTCGTCGATGGGCGTCTTCAACAACTACGCGATTACCCCCGCCGACAAGTTCCTGCCCGTCGACGTGCACATCCCCGGCTGTCCCCCGCGGCCCGAGGCGCTCCTGCACGGGATCCTGAGGCTGCGGTCGAAGGTCCAGGCCAACCCCCCCGAGGGATGGCGCGCGCGCTACGGCGGAGAGGGCACCGAGGAGGTCGTCGAGGCCGAGCAGGAGGCCCACGCCGAGAACGTCCCCGGTAGGGACACCCTCTCGGGCTGATGGGAGAGCGCTGAGATGCCCGATGCGACCGGCCTCGAGCTGCTGGCCCAGGAGATCGGCGAGCGTCGCGACGGCGCAGTGCTGAGCACCGTTTTCTTCCGCGAGCACGCGGCGCTGCTCGTCGATCCGCCCGCCCTCCGCGATGCGCTCTGCTTCGTGCGCGACCGCGGCTATCGCTTCCTCTCCAGCGTCCACGGGGTCGACTACTGGCCCGAGGAGCCTCGCCTGGGCGTCCACTACGAGCTGCTCGACATGGACAAGGTCGACCGCATCTCGGTCAAGGTGCGCGTGCCGATCGCAGAGCCACAGGTCGACTCCGTCGTCGACCTGTGGGCCACGGCCGACCACCAGGAGCGTGAGGTCTATGACATGTTCGGGGTCGTCTTCCGCGGGCATCCCGACCTCCGCCGCATCCTCATGCCCGAGGACTACGAGGGCTTCCCTCAGCGCCGGGACTTCCCGATCGGCGGCGAGCCGGTGATGTTCACCCACAACGAGCGCGACATGAACTACATCGAATGAGCACCACCGAGCACGATCAAGGCAGCACCGGCGGCGTGGCCCTGGATCCCGCCGACTACCGCAAGCGCGAGGAGAGCATCACGCTCGCGCCGGTAGACCAGCAGTTGCCCGCGCGGCCAGACGGCCGGCAGGAGGAGCAGGAGCAGGAGCTGCTCACGCTCAACTTCGGCCCCCATCACCCCGCCACCCACGGGGTGCTGCGCCTGCTGGTGACGCTCGAGGGCGAGGTCGTGCGCGATATGAAGCCGATCATCGGCTACGTCCACACGGGCATCGAGAAGACCGCCGAGGACAAGTCCTACTGGAAGGCCATCCCGGTCATCGAGCGGATGGACTACCTGGCCTACTACTTCAACGCGCATGCCTTCTGCGGCGCCGTCGAGACGCTGCTCGACCTCGAGGTCCCGCCGCGCGCGCAGTACCTCCGGGTCATCCATCTCGAGCTCAACCGGATCATGTCCCACCTTGTGTGGCTCGGCACCGGCGCGCTCGACCTCGGCGCCATCAGCGTCTTCTGGTACTGCTTCCGCGAGCGCGAGACGATCCTCGACCTTTTCGAGATGTCCTCGGGCCAGCGCATGCACACGCGCTACATCCAGGTCGGCGGCGTGATGGAGGACATTCCGCGCGGCTTCGAGGAGAAGACCCGGGAGTTCTGCAAGCTCATGGTCGAGCGGGCCGACCAGTACGCCGACCTGCTCGAGCGCAACGAGATCGTCCTCCAGCGCCTTCGAAACACGGGGGTCACCGACGTCCAGACCCTGCTCGACCACGGCGTCACCGGGCCGCTCCTGCGCGCCGCAGGTAATCCGTGGGACCTGCGCAAGGCGGCGCCCTACTCGTCCTACGACCACTTCGACTTCAAGATCCCGGTCGGGACGGTCGGCGACAACTACGACCGCTACCGCGTGCGCCACGCAGAGATCTACGAGTCGGTCAAGATCATCGAGCAGGCGCTCGACGGGCTGCCCACCGGGCCCTACATCACCGAGGACCGCAAGGTCGCGCTGCCTCCGCGCCACGAGTTGGCGACCAGCATGGAGGCACTCATCCACCACTTCAAGCTCGTCACCGAGGGCTTCCGGGTTCCGCCCGGCGAGATCTACTACCCGGTCGAGAGCCCGCGCGGCGAGATGGGCTGCTTCGTCCGCTCCGACGGGTCGGGCAAGCCGGCCCGCGTGCACATGCGCGACCCGAGCTTCGTGAACCTCATGGGCTTTCCGCCCATGATTCGCGATGCCTACATCGCCGACATGATCGCGACCCTCGCGATGCTCGACCCGATACTCGGGGGCATCGACCGATGAGTGGGGCGA
>JBBRYM010000034.1:0-5246 GCA_038237625.1 Solirubrobacterales bacterium
CATCGACACCGTCCACGGACGGCCATCGCCCACGATCTCCGCCAACGCCGGGCTCCAGATGAGGCGATAGAGCGAAACGCGACCTCGAGTCGGCCGGGCATTCGCCTGGCCGACCCGCGGCTTCGCACCCCCGGATGGCGAGGACCAGGGGTTGGGAGCAGCTGGCGCGGGAGACCTGCTCTTGCGTGACCTTGGGCACGGCACCTCGTCGCTATCGCGACGTCCCCGTATAGCGCCCCGTCGCCGGGACGGATCACCGGGCGGGTCTTACGACACCTCGCTCTGCGCCGCCCCGAACCGCCACCTTTGCGGGGATGTTGCCCGTGAGGGTCTGGGCTATCGGGACGGTGGAGCGGGTGGTGCTACCTCGGCCCGGTGCTCCGTGCGTGCGGCGGGCGTCAAAATGCCGCCATGGTCGCGCTCGCCGATCGGATCACGCGTCACGCCGACGCGCTCGAGCGGGATCGCCGTTCGCCGCTGTACATCGCGCTCATGCGCGGCGCCGCCGACAGCGCGCGTCGCGACGGGCCGGTCGCCGACGTCTTCTCGGACGGACCGGGCGCGCCGGGGTCGGTGCCGGCGGGGCGGTTGTTGGCCGCGCTTCACCACCTCGTGCTCGCCGGAGACGCCCCGGAGCTCGCCCGCCACTACGCAAGCGTCGGCGGGGAAGAGCCGCTCGACCACGCCTGGGCGGCGGCGGAAGCGACGATCGAAGGTAACCTCGAGGAGGTCCGTCGCCTTGCCGCCCGGACCGTCCAAACCAATGAGCCTGGGCGCTCGGCCGCGCTCTACGGCGCCCTGCTGCGGCTGGCCGACCGCCACCGACTTCCGATCAGACTGCTCGAGCCGGGTGCGAGCGCAGGCCTCAATCTCCACGCGGACCGCTACCGCTACGTAGTCGCAGGGCGGCCACTCGGCGACCCAGCGTCGCGCCTCTCGTTCGAGGAGCCCTGGGAGGGACTGCCCGTCGAGGAACCCTGGATGGTCGACGGCTATCTCTGCCTGAGCGAGCGGTGCGGCTGCGATCCCGCCCCCATCGACGTGTCCACGCAGGAGGGCGCGCTGACCTTGCTCTCCTATATCTGGCCCGACGAGCTCGATCGGCTCGCGCGTATCAGGGAGGCGATCACCATCGCGCGGGCACACCCGACCATCGTCGAGGCGGCAGGCGCCGTCGCCTGGGTCGAGCGCCGGCTCGCCAAACCTCACCCCGGCCGCCTCACCGTCGTCTGGCAGTCGGTCATGCGCCAGTACCTCGAAGAGACCGAGCGGCGCCAGCTCGAGGATCGAATCGAAGAAGCCGGCACCCACGCCACCGACGAGCAGCCGCTGGCCTGGGTGGCGCTCGAGCCAGGCGACGACCATCTCTCGAACTTCACGATCACCTGCCGCTCCTGGCCGGGCGACGGGAGGGGAGTCACCATCGCCGACAGCGGCGCCCATGGCCCGCCGGTCAACTGGCGGCCGGCACATCGCGATCTCGCGGCAGGATCGTCGCCCGGGCCCGTGTTGGGGTTCCCTTGAGCGAGGCTGTCACAGCGCAGCCGGCCATCTCGTCTCCCCAGGAAAGACCCGAAAGGAGACGACCATGAAGATCTTCCTCGCAGGAGCAACAGGCGCACTTGGCCGCCAGCTGCTCCCCCTGCTCGTGCAGCGCGGCCACGACGTCACCGGCATGACCCGCACCGAGGCCAAGCAGGAGCTGGTTCAGGAGCTGGGCGGGCGGCCGGTGGTGGCCGACGCGCTCAACCCCGAGTCGGTGACCGACGCCGTGGCTCGGGCCGAGCCCGACGTGATCGTGCACCAGCTCACCGCTATCCCGCGCGCGCTCGACATGCGTCACTTCGCGCGTGACTTCGCCCAGACCAACCAGTTGCGCACCGAAGGCACGGATCACCTGCTGGCCGCCGGCCGCGCCGTGGGCGTGCTCCGGTTCGTGGCGCAGAGCTACGCCCCGGCGGTCTTCGCCCGCGTCGGCGGCCCGGTGAAGGCCGAGCAGGACCCCGTGGATGCGAGCCCTCCGAAGGAGGTCCGCACAACGCTCGAGGCCATCATGCATCTCGAGCGGGCGGTGATCGGGGCGACGTGGACTGAGGGCGTCGTGCTCCGCTACGGTGGCTTCTACGGTCCCGGCACCAACATCAGCTTCGGGCCCGAGGGCTCGATGGTGGAGGCCATCCGCAAGCGCAATCTCCCGCTCGTCGGGGACGCCGGCGGGGTCTGGTCATTCATTCACATCGCGGACGCCGCCGAGGCGACGGTAAACGCAATAGAGGGCCGCGGACGCGGCGTCTACAACGTTGTGGATGACGAGCCGGCAGCCGTCGCCGAGTGGCTGCCCGCCGCCGCGGCGGCGTGGGGCGGGTCCGCCCCGCGGCGCGTGCCCCGCTGGCTGGGCCGCTTGTTCGCGGGCGAGTTCGCGACGGTGATGATGACCGAGGCGCGCGGCGCATCGAACGCCAAAGCCAAGCGCGAACTGGGCTGGGCGCCGCGCTACGCGAGCTGGCGCGAGGGCTTCGCGACGGGGATGAAGTAACCGTGGCGGCGCAGGAGCTCTACCAGGAGCTGCGGCCCGGGGCCTTCGCGATCGCCTACCGCATGGTCGGCAGCGTGAGCGAGGCCGAGGACCTCGTCCAGGAGGGGCTCCTGCGCCTTCACCGAGCGCTCGAAGACGGTGAGCCGCTCGAGTCGCCGAAGGCATACCTGTCCACGATCGTCACCCGCCTGGCCATCGACGAGCTGCGCTCGGCTCGCGCGCGCCGCGAGACCTACGTCGGCGAGTGGCTGCCCGAGCCGCTCATCACCTCGGATGAGGGCGCCCCCGCGCGCCACGCGGAGATAGCCGATTCCCTGTCGCTGGCCTTCCTCGTCCTCCTCGAGACCCTCTCGCCGGAGCAGCGGGCGGTGTTCCTGCTGCGCGACGTGTTCGACTACCCATACGACCGGATCGCGGCGATCGTCGGCAAGAGCGAGCCGGCCACGCGTCAGATCGCCACGCGCGCGCGCCGGCACGTGGACGACCGCAGGCCGCGCTACGAGGCCTCCCGGCGGCGCCGTGAGGAGCTGGCCGAGCGCTTCTTCGCGGCTGCCGGCGACGGCGACCTTCAGACGCTCGAGTCCCTGCTCGCAGAGGACGTCGAGCTCCACGGTGACGGCGGCGGTCGCGTGCCCGCGCTCGCCCGCGCCCTGCATGGCCGGCGCCGCGTTGCCCGCACGCTGGATAGCTGGATCAGACTCGGCCGCCGCGCGGGCGGCCTCGAGGTCCGGGGGGTCGAGGTCAACGGGGAGCCCGGCGCGGTGATCACCGACGCGAACGGTGGCCTGATCGGCGTCTGGTCGCTCGGCATCGCCGAGGACCGGATCCAGTCCGTCCGCTCGATCGTCAACCCCGACAAGCTCGCGCACCTCGGCCCGGTGAGGGGTCTGGGGGCGATGCTCGAACGTGCACGGCGAGGCGACGGGTAGGCGCAAGCCGGTCGTCGCGCCACGGGATCGGCTTGCGGGACGTCCGTCGGCAGGCACTAGGAGCCTGGGTCGCTAATGCGGCCGGTCGTGGTTGAGTCGGCGACACGGCCGCGATCACGCTGCGGATCTTCGCATCGGGCGCTGGTGAGGGCTCTTGAGGGGCTCATTTGCGGCTGGTGAGGCCCGTGGGAACCCTCGCGTGGGCAGCTCAGCCCGCGTGGGCGAGCGCCAGCCCGCCCGCGCGGTGGAGCTTTAGCAGGTTGTGGATCGCGCATTGAAAGCGCCACTGGTCTCGGGCGGCGTCGGTGCCGCGTAGGAGCAGATGTTTGGCTCCCTGGACGGTTTGCATCTGGCCAAAGACGGGCTCGACGATCGCCTTGCGCTTTCGGTAGGTGGCCTGGCCCTTCTTGGTCCGGTTCTTTCTGGCCATCCGCTGCTTGGGCGTGGCGTCGGTGGGGATCGGCCCGCGTGGGGCGATCGGCGGAGGGTCTGAGTGCTTGTGGCGGCCGGTTGCGATGAAGGGGTCAAGGCCGTGGGCCTCTGCGATCCCGACGTTGTCCTCTGAGAAGTAGCCGGCATCGGCGGTCAGCGCCGCGTCCTGCGGCAGCTCGAGCCCGACCGCCTCCAGGTTCTCGGCCAGCTGGTCAAGCGCTGCCTCAAGCTGGGGGCAGTCCGGCGCCTGGTTTGAGGCGTCGGCCGAGACGATCACCTGCGCCTGCTCATCGACCACCACCTGGGCGTTAAAGCACTGGTGAAAGGACCCGTCGGAGGTCTTCATGATCTTCGAGTCGGGATCGGTGAAGTTGCGCTGCGCTGTGGGCTTGGGCGCGGGCGGTTCGTCGTCGGGGTGGGGCTTTCTGAGCTTGCGGCCTTCCGCCTGGGCGGCGGCGTGGCGGGCGCGCTCGCGCTCATCTGCCTCGGCTTCGAGCGCCGCCTTGGCCTGGCGGATCCTGACCAGGCGCGACTCGCGCCGGGCGAGCTCGTCGGGCAGCTCATCGCCACGGCGGTCGGGGCCGTAGCGCTCATCCTCGGCCTGGTCTGTCTGCTCGGCGCCCTCCAACAGCTCCGCGGCGGTCGCGCGCATCGCCTCGATCTCCGCCTCCAGCTCGGCCTCAGCCCGCTCCATCCGCGCAAACGACATCGCCTTGTGACGCGAGGCGTTCGCCCTCAGCTTCGTGCCGTCAAGCGCGAGCGTGCCCAGCTTGACCAAGCCCGCCTCCTTGCAAAGCCGCAGCGCCTCGACGAACAGCCCCGCCAGCGCCTCCAGATGGCGACGGCGAAAGCGAGCGATCGAGCGGTAATCGGGATGCTGGTCAGCGCACAACATCCGCACCGCGACATCGCGGTAGCTGGCCTGCTCAAGCTTGCGCGAAGACGGAGTACCGGTCGCATAACCGTAGATCAACAACTTCAGCATCAGCCGCGGGTCATAGGGCGGAAAGCCGCGCTCTGACTCATAAGAGGCATAGATCGCGGAAAGGTCAAGCTCCCCCTCCTCGACGAGATCACAAACGAAATGGGCAAGATCGCCCTCAGGCACCCACTCCGAAAGCACCGGCGACATCAACAGCACCTGATCGGGGTCATAGCGACGAAACACCTTGCCCTCGCCAGCAGCGGCCGCCGCCCCTCGCTCACACCCAGTCGCCTCAACCTCGATCAACCGCTCCTGGGGCTCCGTAACCGCCTGCGCCATGCCATCCTCCTCAGACGTGCTCGCTTGCAGGCAAATTCTCAAGGATGGGTCGGACGCCACCGCGGTTACTGACCCACGCTCCTAG
>JBBRYM010000035.1:0-5219 GCA_038237625.1 Solirubrobacterales bacterium
GAGATGTCCAGGCCGGCCTCCTCCTCCTCCTCGGTGACGCGCAGGCCGTAGACCTGCTTGATCACCCAGAAGGTGGCAAAGCTCAACACGAACACGAACGAGAACGCGATCACCAGGCCGACGCCCTGCGCGATGAGCTGGCTGAGCTTGCCCGAGTAGAACAGGCCGCCCTCCGGATCGCCGAACGCGTTGAACTTCGCGAACCGCGGCGAGGTGAACAGCCCGCAGGAGAGCGTCCCCCAGATGCCCGCCAGGCCGTGCGCCGAAAGGGCACCGACCGGGTCGTCCACCAGCTTGTCGATCGCGTAGACGCCCAGCACGACGATGACGCCGGCGACTCCGCCGATGATCGGCGCCGCCCACAGCTCCACGTAGCCCGAGGGCGCCGTGATGGCCACAAGCGCGGCGATCGCGCCGTTGCCCGCCATGCCGATGTCGATCGTCTTCGTCTTCGCCATGGAGGTGATCACCGCGGTGATCACGCCGGCGCCGGCCGCGAGGTTGGTGACCAGCAGCACCTGCGGGAAGCGGCCGTCCAGCGCGCCCAACGTGGAGCCCGGGTTGAACCCGAACCAGCCGAGCCACAGGATCAGGACGCCGAGCCCGAACAGCGGCATGCTGTGGCCGGGGATCGCCCGCGGCTTGCCGTCGGCGCCGTACTTGCCCCGGCGCGGCCCGAGCAGCAGCAGCGCCGCCAGCGCGCCCGTGGCTCCGATGAGGTGGACGGCGGTCGAGCCCGCGAAGTCCTGCATCCCGGCGATGCCGGTGCCGAGCCAGTCACCGGTCTGGAGGAAGCCCCCGCCGAAGACCCAGCCCGCACCGAGCGGGTAGATCACGGCGGCGAAGACGACCGAGTAGATGACATAGACGCCGAACTTGATCCGCTCGAGCGTCGTGCCCCACACGATCGCCAGCGAGACGGCGGCGAAGACGAACTGGAAGAAGAACTTCGATTCGATCGTCGCATCGGAGGCGGCCATGACCGGGAAGGCCTTGAGGGGATCGCCGTAGTTGGTCAGGAAGAAGCCCTCCGCGCCGTAGAGGCCGCCGGCCTTCTTGGCCCCGAAGGCGATCGCGAAGCCGCACGCCCACCAGGCGATGGCCGCGATCGAGAAGTTCGTGAGGATCTTGGCCACGACCGTCCCCGCGTTCTTCCCGCGCGAGAAGCCGATCTCCAGGAACGCGAAGCCCGCCTGCATGAACATCACCAGGACGCCCGCGAGGATCACCCAGATGGAGTTGATCGCAACGCTCTGCTTGAGAACCTCCGCGGTCCCGTCGTCCTTGATCTCGCCGAACGCCGTGGTCGGCAGGGCCATCGCCACCAGGGCACCTAGGGCCAGTGCGAGCAGGAGCCCGGCACGGCGGTCCGAGACGGCCCTGATCAGCTTGGAACTGCGCATACGTCCTCCTCGGTTGGGATGCGCCACGCAGTGTGTGGAGCGCCCGGCCGGCTGTGTTTATCCCGGTGTCGAAGATTCGCCGCCAATTGTTCGCCAGTCGGTCGAGGTGCCCGACCCGGCGTTCGATCTGCCGACCCGGCGGCGAAGGCGAGCGCGCGACCTTTGGACACAGGGATAAACACGCTCGGGCGCCGGGCTGTCAACCTGCCGCGCTTCGCCCCCTTCGCAGGAGGAAGCTCATCCATGGCCCGAACCCGCCGGCAGAACCTCTCCGCGGCCCAGTGGACCCCGAACGGCTCCCTTGGCGCGATCGACCTCACCGTCGCCTCGAACAACGTCTTCGGGGACAACGTCTTCAGCTCCGCCGTGCAGCGCCAGCGGCTCCCAAGGGCCGTCCACGCCCAGCTCCAGAGGGCGCTCGCGCGCGGGGAGGCGCTCGATCCCGCGCTCGCCGACGCCGTCGCGGCCTCGATGATGGACTGGGCGCTCGAGAAGGGCGCCACCCACTTCACCCACTGGTTCCAGCCGCTGACGGGCTCGACCGCCGAGAAGCACGACTCCTTCTTCGGACCCGCGGGCGACGGCACGTCGATCAGCGAGTTCTCGGGCAAGGAGCTCATCCAGGGCGAGCCCGACGCCTCGAGCTTTCCGACGGGCGGCATCCGGGCGACGTTCGAGGCGCGCGGCTACACGGCGTGGGATCCGACCTCGCCGGCCTTCGTCATCGAGAACCCCAACGGCGCGGTGCTGTGCATCCCGACCGCGTTCGCCTCCTGGACGGGCGAGGCGCTCGACCACAAGATCCCGCTGCTGCGCTCCATGGACGCGCTGAGCCGCTCGGCGATCCGCGCGCTGCGGCTTTTCGGCGACGAGACCGCCCAGCGCGTGTTCACGACCGTCGGGCCCGAGCAGGAGTACTTCCTGATCGACGAGCAGTACTTCTACGAGCGGCCCGACCTCATCAACACCGGGCGCACCCTGTTCGGCGCCAAGCCCCCCAAGGGCCACGAGCTCGACGACCACTACTTCGGCTCGATCCCCGAGCGGATCCTCGCCTGCATGCTCGAGGTCGAGCAGGAGCTGGGAAAGCTCGGGGTGCCGATCACCACGCGCCACAACGAGGTGGCCCCCGCCCAGTACGAGGTGGCCCCGATCTTCGAGAACTCCAACGTCGGGTCCGACCACCAGCAGCTCACCATGCAGATGCTCCAGCGCGTCGCGCGCCGCTACGGGCTCATCTGCCTACTGCACGAGAAGCCCTTCGCAGGTGTCAACGGCTCGGGCAAGCACAACAACTGGTCGATGGGGACCGACGCCGGCCACAACCTGCTCGAGCCGGGCGCGACCCCGCACGAGAACCTCCAGTTCCTCTTCTTCGCCGCCGCGGTCATCCAGGCCGTCAACAAGCACCAGGGGCTGGTCCGCGCGTCTGTCGCCTACGCCGGCCAGGACCTTCGCCTCGGCGCCAACGAGGCGCCGCCGGCGATCATCTCGATCTTCCTCGGGGCCGAACTGACCGGTGTCTTCGAGGCGATCGAGAAGGGCGAGGCGGGCGAGTCGGCGCCCGGCGACTTCCTCGGCCTGGGCACGCCGGTGCTGCCGCCGCTGCCCATGCACGGCGCCGACCGCAACCGGACCTCGCCGTTCGCCTTCACCGGCAACAAGTTCGAGTTCCGCGCGGCGGGCTCTGCCATGTCGCTCTCGCTCCCCAACACGGTGCTCAACACGATCGTCGCCGAGGCCATCGACGACCTCTCCGAGAAGCTCGAGCAGGCCCGGTCGGACGGCTCAGACCTCGAGGCCGCGGTGCGCACGCTCGTGCAGGGCAGCTACGCCGCCAACAAGCGGATCGTCTTCGAGGGCGACAACTACGACGACGAGTGGCACGCCGAGGCGCAGCGCCGCGGGCTGCTCAACCTCCGCACGACGCCTGACGCGCTGCCCGTCCTGCTCGAGGAGGACACCGTAAAGGCCTTCGGCGACTACGGCGTGCTCTCCAAGCGCGAGCTCGAGTCGCGCTTCGAGGTCTACGTCGAGCAGTACGCCATCCGGGTCAACATCGAAGCCGAGACGGCGGCCGACATCGCCACGACGATGCTGCTGCCCGCGGCCCTGCGCCATCGCGCCCATGTGGAGGCCGGGGGGCCCGGTGCCCTGCCCATCCTTTCAGAGCTCGACGAGCTGATCGAGGCCTTCGTGGAGGCTATCGGCGCGCTGGAGCGGGCGAACCGCTATCCCGACGGCGCCGAGGGCCTCGAGCTGGCCAAGTACGCGCGCGACACCCAGATCCCCGCCATGGAGTCGGTGCGCGAGGTCGCCGACCGCCTGGAGCGACTGGTGGCCGACGACCTCTGGCCGCTGCCGAAGTACTCGGAGATACTGTTCGTGAAGTAGATGGCCGCGCTCTTCCTCAGACGCTCGCCGCGGGGCCGCTGATGGACCTCGCGGGCGCCACGGCCCTCGTCACCGGGGCCAACCGCGGGATCGGCCGCGCGCTCGCCGAGGCGCTCGCCGGTCGCCCCCTGCGCCTCGTGCTCGCGGGGGTGCGCGACCCGGAGGGCTTCGCCCCGATCTCGGGCGCGGCGGAGGTTCGCCCCGTACGGATGGACCTGTCCTCGCGGGCGAGCCTCGACGCGAGCTGCGAGGAACTCGGGGAAGAGCTCGGGCGGATCGACCTGCTCGTCAACAACGCCGGTAAGATGACCGGCGGCCTGCTCGAGGAGCAGGACATGGCCGAGGTCTACGCGATGCTCCAGGTCAACCTCGTCGCCGTCGCCCACCTCACCCACAACGTGCTGCCGGGCATGCTCGCCCGGGGCGCCGGGAAGATCGTCAACAACACGTCGATCTCCGGCTACGCGCACTTCCCCGGGGCCAGCACGTACGCCGCGGCCAAGACCGGCGCCGTCGCGCTGAGCGAGTCCCTGCGCCGCGAGCTGGAGGGAACCGGCGTGAGCGTGCTCCACCTCATCACCCCCGGGGTCAAGACCGACATGCTCGCCGCGACCGAGGAGGTCTACGGGCGCCACATCGACACATCCGGCTGGGACCGCGTCGAGCCCGCCGACTGGGCCGCGAAGGTCCTTAGAGGGATCGAAGAAGACGCTCGCGTCGTCCATCCCGGCGGCAGGTCGGGGCTCGCTGTCCTGGCCTCCCGCGGTCCGGCGGTCCTGCTCGACCGGATCAGCGATCGGATGTTCAGCCGGCAGCCGCGGAGCTGAGCGCGAGAGCCTCGCCGGCTCCCGGTACGGCCGCACGCCACTGCGGCTTGGCCAGCACCATCTGCACGAGCCCGATGCGCCGCTCGGCGAACCCGGCCTCGCAGTAAGAGAGGTACAGGCGCCAGAGGCGCCGGAAGCGCCCGTCGTAGCCCAGCGCGAGGACCCGCTCGCCGGCGGCGTCGAAGTTCGCCCGCCAGCGGCGCAGCGTCTCGGCATAGTGCGGGGTGATGTCCTCGAGGTCAACGGTCGAGAGGTCCGTCCTGCGCCCGAGGCACCGGGCGATCACCTCGCGCGAGGGCAGGCAGCCGTTGGGGAAGATGAAGGTGCGGATGAAGGACTTCGAGCCCTTCTCCACCTGGTAGGCGCGGTCGTCGATCGTGATCGCCTGGAGGAACATCGCTCCGTCGGGCTTGAGCAGCTGCGAGCAGCGGGCGAAGAACGTGCCGAAGTCCCTTGAGCCCACGGCCTCGATCATCTCGATCGAGACGAGCTTGTCGTAGGACCCGCGCAGCTCGCGGTAGTCGTCGAGCAGGACGGTCACGCGATCCTGGAGGCCGGCCTCCCGCACCCGGGCGACCGCGTAGTCATGCTGCTC
>JBBRYM010000036.1:0-5030 GCA_038237625.1 Solirubrobacterales bacterium
CTGACGTAGATACGTCCGTCGTCGGCGTAGCGCACGAACCGGTGCCCGCGCCGTTCCAGCTCCCAGTCGAGGTCGTCGAGCATGACGTTCGAGAGCAGCGGCGAGAGCGGAGAACCCTGAGGGGTCCCTTCCTCGCTCGCGTGCACCAGCCCGTCAGCCATGACGCCCGCCTCCAGGTAGCGTCGGATCAGCCCCAGCACCTGCTTGTCATGCACCCGTCTGGCGACCCTCGCCATCACAGCGTCGTGCTGAACCCGATCGAAGGAAGACACGACACACTGCCCATCTCGATGGGTTCCCGGCCGAGGTGCGGGTTGTGCGTGCGCGTCATGCGTGGGAGGGCAGTTCGCTTGGGTTGATGGGGTGGATGCGCCGGGGCGGTCGGCTGGAGCTGATTTTGGTGTTGCCGGATGGCAGTCACTTGATGGTCCCGGCGGTGTGGACCGATCTGGAGGGTCCGGTCGGGCCGGCGCGGGCGGGGACGTTGGGGTCCCTTGAGGATCTGGTTGTGGCGCGGCGGGTGCTGGACGGTGTGTTGCGGGCGGGCGGGAGCGGGAGTGGGGGGAGCGCGCGATGATCGGTCCGAGCCGTGCCGATGTCGAGTGCCCGGCCGGGTGCGGCGCGCTGATCGGCCTGGAGGTCGCGCGCGACGGTCGCGCGCGCGCGTTCGGGCACTGCTGCACGCCCCGGCCGTGTGCTGGGGAGCGCGACGCGCTCGCGGCGCTGTTCGTGGGCCCGCACGGCGGGAGCGACGGGGCGTCGGGGTGCGAGCGTTGGGGTGAGATGAAGCCAGGCCCAGGCGGGCGCGGTGTCGTCCTGGGCGGGCGCGATGATCCCCTCGGAGGAAGTAGCGAGGAGAGCGACGGTGCAGTTGCGTCTCGATCTAGCGGAGAGCCCAGCGCCCGCGGCGGCGCTGTGGGAGCTGGTCGGCGAGGAGCAGCGCCAGGCGGCGATGTCGCTGCTGGCCGTGTTGATCGCGCAGAGCGTCGCGGGCGATCAGGAGGAGCAGAAGGAGGTCTCGGTCGGTGAGTGAGCGCTCGAAGCTCTCGGCCTCGCATCTGCGTGGCCAGGCGTTTGTGTATCTGCGCCAGTCCTCCCAGGGGCAGGTTGAGCGCAACGTCGAGTCGACTGACCGCCAGTACGCGCTCGTCGGCCGCGCGGTCGAGTTGGGGTTCGCGCGCGAGCAGGTGGTGGTGATCGACGAGGATCTTGGGATCTCCGGCTCGGGTTTGTCGGATCGCTCGGGGTTCGCGCGGTTGACCGCCGAGGTCGCGCTCGGTCACGCCGGGCTGGTGCTGGGTCTGGAGGTCTCCAGGCTGGCGCGGAACAACGTCGACTGGTACCGGCTGCTTGATCTGTGCGGTGTCACCGACACCGTGATTGGCGACGCCGACGGGCTGTATCACCCTGGGTCGTTCAACGACCGGCTGCTGCTCGGACTGAAAGGCACGATGAGCGAGGCCGAGCTGCACGTGCTGCGCGCACGCCTGGAGGGCGGGATCCGGAACAAGGCCAAGCGCGGCGAGCTGCGCCGCGGGCTGCCGGTCGGGTTGATGTGGGGCGAGCAGGACGGCGAGGTGCTGTTGTGCCCCGACGAGGCGATCCGAGGCGCGATCGCGACAATCTTCGAACGGTTCACCGAGCTCGGCTCGGTGCGCCAGGTGTGGTTGTGGATGCGCCGCGAGGGCGTCCAGTTCCCGCTGCAGCGCTTCCCGCACAGCGAGATCCAGTGGGTCACGCCGACCTACCATCAGGTGCACAGCGTGCTCGAGAACCCGGTCTATGCGGGCGCGTACGTGTTCGGCAAGACGCGCCGCGAGCGCTACGTCGACGAGCACGGCCAGCCGCGCAAGCGGATGCGTCGCCTGCCCCAGGCAGAATGGGAGGTGTTGATCTGGGATCACCATCCGGGCTTTATCGACAGAGCCACGTTCGAGGCCAACCGCAAGCGGATCGCTGCCAACACCCGCCCGCGCGCGCACGAGCCCGGCGGCGCGGTCCGCGAGGGCGCCGCGCTGCTGCAAGGCATCGCCGTGTGCGGGCGCTGCGCGCGCAAGCTGAAGGTGCACTACCAAGGCGCCCGCGGGCATCAGAGCCCGGCGTATCACTGTCCGAGCAGCGTGCTGGTCGAGGGCCGCGGCCACTGGTGTCTGCGGGTCGGCGGCACCCAGATCGACCAGGCGGTCACCGCCCCCTCTCTGCCAAGCTCGTGTGAGACAGCTTCTCCCGTTGGATTACTGAGCCTGAGGGGCGAGAACTGGAGCGCAGGGATGTTGGACTCATCGAAGCTGGAGACGGTGCCGGAGATCGCCCACCGGGTACCGCAGGGAGCCGTAGGCGACCGGAGGGACCCGGTGGGCGCGTCGTCCTCGGCGGGGGTGCCCGATCCCGAGCTGGCTGAGCGCCCGCGCCGGCGGCGCTTTGGCGCCGAGTACAAGCTGCGGATCCTGCGTGAGGCGGAGGCGTGTACGCGCAGGGGCGAGATCGGCGCGATGCTGCGCCGCGAGGGCCTGTACACCTCGCACTTGACGGCGTGGCGAGCGCAGCGCGACGCCGGCGCGCTTGAGGGCCTCGCGCCGCGTAAGCGCGGTCCGCGCCCGGCGAGCCCGGAGCAGGTCGAGAACGAGCGGCTGCGCCGTGCCCTTGACCGCACCCAGGCCGACCTCGAGACGGCACGCCGGGTGATCGAGGTGCAGGGAAACGTCTCAGCGCTCTTGGAGGATCTGCTGGCGCCCAAGAGCGCGACCGAGACCGACGCCAAACGGCCGCGGCGATGATCGACCAGGCCGTCACAGAGATGGAGCCGCTCGTGGGGACGGCGCCGGCGTGCCGGGCGCATCGCGCGCTTCGCTCTATCGCCGCCGCACGCCGCCTGAGCCGCGTCCGGCGCGCCCACGCCCGGCACCGGCGCGGGCGCTCTCCGACGTCGAGCGCGAGGCCGTGCTCGCCGAGCTGCACTCGGAGCGCTTCGTGGACTCATCGCCCGCGCAGGTGTGGGCGACGCTGCTCGACGAGGGCCGCTACCTCGCCTCGGAGCGCACGATGTACCGGCTGCTTGAGGCAAACGGCGAGGTCTCAGAGCGCCGCGACCAGCTCACCCACCCGCCCTACCAGCGGCCTGAGCTCTTGGCCGAGCGGCCCAACCAGGTTTGGTCGTGGGACGTGACGAAGCTGCTCGGGCCGGCGAAGTGGACGTACTTCTACCTGTACGTGATCCTCGACGTGTTCAGCCGCTACGCAGTCGGCTGGACCGTGCAGCACCGCGAGACCGCGAGCGTGGCCGAGCGGCTGATCGCCGAGACGCTCTCAAAGCAGCAGATCGAACGCGACCAGCTGACCGTGCACGCCGATCGGGGCAGCGCGATGCGCTCCAAGCCGGTCGCTTTCTTGCTTGCCGACCTCGGCGTGCTCAAGACCCACAGCCGGCCCTACACCTCGACCGACAACCCCTACTCAGAAGCGCAGTTCAAGACGCTCAAGTACCGCCCCGGGTTCCCCGACCGGTTCGACTCGATCGAGCACGCCAGGGCGTTCTGCCGCGAGTTCTTCCCCTGGTACAACGACCGCCACCGCCACTCCGGGATCGGCCTGATGACCCCGGCAACCGTTCACCACGGCCTCGCCGAGCAGACCCACGCCCAGCGCGCAGACGTCCTCGACGCGGCCTACGCCGCCACGCCCGAGCGGTTCGTCCGCCGCGCGCCCACGCCGCCACCGGTACCGGTGGCGGCGTGGATCAACAAGCCCGACACGAAGGAGACCGCTCACTAAATTCCCAACCAATCTGTCTCATCGAGCTTGACAGGCTCCGGCCGCGCTGTTGGCCGCGCTCACGCCCGCCGGGGTGAAAGCCGCCGTGAAGGCCGCGGAGACGCTCGAAGCTGATCACGACGCGGCGCTTGCCCAGTGGCGGCTGCAGGTCGAGCGCGCCCAATATCAAGCCGAACGGGCCGAGCGCCGCTACCGGCAAGTCGAGCCCGAGCACCGGCTCGTCGCCCGCGGCCTGGAACGCGACTGGGAACAGGCGCTCGCGGCGCTGCACACCGCGCAGGCCGAGCTCGAGCTGCGCGAGCACCAGCGCCCTCGCACCCTCACCCCCGCCGAGCGCGAAGGACTCCTCGCGCTCGGAGCCGACCTCGGCCGCGTGTGGGCCGCGCCGAGCACCACCGACCGCGACCGCAAACAGCTGCTGCGATGCCTGATCGAAGAAGTGATCCTCGACGTCAACCGCGAAGAGCGCCGCGCGAGGCTCACCGTGCGCTGGCGCGGCGGCGCGATCACCGAGCTCATCGTCCCGCTCCCGCGCCACCAGCCGGCGATTCGCACCGACGAGGACACGATCGCGCTGCTCGGACGGCTCGCCACCCACTACGACGACGCCACCATCGCCGGGATCCTCAACCGCCAAGGCCGCCGCTCCGCCACCGGCGAGCGGTTCACCGCGATCATCGTCGGCGGCCTGCGCCGCTACCGCAACATCCCCGCCCACCGGCCACCCAGCGAGCCGCCCGACGGCGAGCTGCTCCCGATCGCCAAAGCCGCCGACGCACTCGGCGTCGCCGCCTCGACGATCCACGGCTGGCTCCAAGCCGGATTCATCCCCGGCGAACAGGACACAATCGGCGCCCCCTGGCGGATCCGGGTCAACGATCAGCTCCGCGCGCACTTCGTCGAAGAGGCCCCCGCCGGCTACATCCCGATCGTCGACGCAATGAGAATCCTCGGCGTCTCCCGCCAAACCGTGTTGCAACGTGTCAAGCGCAGCGAGCTCGAAGCGATCCACGTCCGCAACGGACGCCGAAAAGGCCTGAGAATCCGGGTTCCCGACGCCGAAACCGCCCTCTTCGACACCACCCCCATGAACGCGCAGGCAGTGTGACGATGGCACCAAGCACGCCTCGATGTCCGCCTCGACGATCCACTCATAGTTCGAGGGGTTCGCGCTGAAGCGGTGAATCTCGGCGATCGCGTCCTGTGCCCGGCGGCCGGGCCGGTAGCCGTAGCTCGATGGGTAGAAGTCCGTCTCGAAG
>JBBRYM010000037.1:0-4338 GCA_038237625.1 Solirubrobacterales bacterium
CGGCTTCGAGCAGGCGCACACACCGCGGGCGTGCAGCTGGCGCCTGTGGCGTAGCTCGCCGATGAGCATCCTCCGCGGATCAGGTTCGCGCAGAGCATCCGGTTGCGTGACGCCGGATTCGAAGCTTGCGTCGTCGTCCCCTCCTCGTCGCTCGGCGCGCCGAAACGCCACAACGGGCGCTGGCGCGCCAAGCGGCCGTAGGCGCGTGGGGCTCCAACAATTCTCAAGCTCGGCTCTTATGGTCGGAGGTATGCGATTCCTTAGACCGTTCACGCCGAACCCATTGACTGATCGCCGCAAGCTGGAGGTCGCCGGTTCGAGCCGATGGGGAAGATGGGACTTTGTGGCTCGTTACTCTCGCTCCGGTGGACGTCGAGCAGATCCTTGCCTTTCGGCTCGCCCGGTCGGGACTCGCCAGCCGCACTGCAGGAAGCCTCGCTGAGGCGGCGGCGTGCCCTGCCTCCGACTTCTCCCGCGACGCGGCGCTGCTCGCGCTCGCGGCACGCTCGTCTGGCCTCACGCGCGAGGCATACGACGAAGCTGCCGACAACGGCGAGCTCGTCGTCGCCCATATCGTGCGAGGCGCGATCCACGCGCTCGCACCCGACGACTTCGCCGTCTACGGTCACGCGCTGATCTCGACCGACGACGACGAGCTCGGGGCGCAACTCGGCCAGCAGGTCCAGCGGCTGGCGACCGAGAAAGGCTTCGCGCCCACCGATGCGCTCGCGGAGGTGACGAAGGCGACAAGGGCAGCGCTGAGCGGCGGGCGCGCCTTGAGCAAGAACGAGCTCCACGACGAGCTCCGCGAGCGAGTCGGCGCCGATCTGATGCCCTGGTGCCGAGGCTGCAAGAGCCATCACGTCGCGCCGATGCTGTGGCGCTACGGGACCGTGAAGGCCGGGGCCCGGCTCGACTCCGCGCGCCGCTACGTGCTGGGCAGGCCCGGTCGGGCCCCGGCCGCCCAGGAGGCGGTCAAGCGCTTTCTCCACTTCTACGGACCCGCGACCCCGGGGGACTTCGCCGAGTGGGCCGGGCTCGCAAAGCCACACGTCAACCGCCTCTGGGAGCGGATCAAGGACGAGCTGTCGGAGGTGACTGTCGGGCGAAGCAGCCGCTGGGTACTCAGGCAGGACACAGCTGAGCTCGACTCGCCGCCGAGGGCCAACGGCATCCGCCTGATCCCGCCCGGTGATCCCTACTTGCAGAAGCCGAACCGCCAGCTGCTCCCGCTGGATGCCGAGCTGCGAAAGCGCCTCTTCCGCCCCGTGGCCAGCCCCGGGGCGGTGTTGAAGGACGGCGCGCTTCGGGGCCTGTGGCGGGTCAAGAGCAAGGGAAGAAAGGCCGAGATCACCGTCGAGAAGCTCGGCCGGATCGCACGCTGGGCCCTCGAGGAGGAAGCGCAACGCGTGGCGGAGATCCGTGGCGCCTCGGAGGTCGTGCTCGCCGTGGAGTGAGTCAACGGTGGTTGCATGCCCTCAACACGTCCATCAGAGCGGGCGTGTCGCTGCCCTCCGACCGAACGATGAGGCCGAGGCGGTCGGGGCGACCTCTTCGTCCGGCGTCGGGGTCCGAGCGCGGCTCGGGGTCAGCCGAGCTCGTACTCGAACCAGACGACGTGCAGCTCGGCGGTGACGGCGAGGCCGCCGGCGCCGCGGATGCCCGCGAGCCCGCCTGTCCCGCTGGAGGGCACAATGGTGAAGTGCTCGTCCACCCGGTCAGTCCCGTGGGTCGTCGCCGCGTGGGCGAAGTTGAAGGTCCCAGAGACATCGTTGAGCGACCCCTCGAAGGACTCCATCGCGACGTAGGCGCCGACGCCCTGCGTCTGGTCGAACGCCGACGTGAAGAGGGTCACGGAGCGCCCGGCGACTTCTCCTTCGTAGCGCTTTTCCATGAGCGCCACGCCGACGGGGAGCCCGGTGGCGACCGCGTCGGGCGCCGGGGAGAGCTCAGCGGGGAGGAACGACGCGACCGTGAAGGTCCCTTCGGCTCTCATGTCCTCATTCTGCCAGCGGGGTCGTTGACGCGTAGGCCGCCACGAAGCCTGCTCGAGCATCAGCGGTCATCCTCTTCGGCTCGCGCTCAATTCTTGTGGAGGCGCTGATCTAGTATCTGGCCATGCCGAGGCCCGTGGTCCACCAGACCGACACCATGCTCGACGCTGCCCGCGATCTGCTGCTCGGAGACGGTTCGCGGGCTACGACGGTGGAAGCCATCGCTGCGACCAGCGGTGCGCCCACCGGCTCCATCTACCATCGCTTCGGTTCACGCGATGAGCTGATCGCCCGTCTGTGGATTCGGGCCGTCTACCGGTCGCAGGCTTCGTTCGTGGCGGCCATCGAGCGCTCCGATGCCAGAGAGGCGGCGATCGCGGCCGGGTTGTCGATCATCCAGTTCTGCGAGGAGCATCCGGCTGACGCTCGGCTACTGGCCTCGTTTGGTCGCGAGGACTTGATCGGCGCGGCAGTGCCCGGCGGCGCCCTGGCCGAGGAACTGGAGGGACTCAACCGTCCGGTAGAGCGCGTGGTCGCGGACCTGGCCAAGCGGCTCTTTGGAAAGCGGACCCGAGCGGCGCTCGATCGCACGCTTCTGGCCGTCTTCGACCTGCCCTACGGCGCGGCCCGCCGGCACTTGATCGCCGGAGCCACGCTCCCTTCCACGCTGCGCTCGGACCTCGAGCGAGCAGTTGCGGCGGTCATAGACCAGCCCCTGTAGCCCAGGGGGGTCCCACCCTCGGGCCCGCCGTCGTATCAGGTCTTGAGCGCCTGATGCCAGCGAGCGCTATCGGTCACCTGGGTCAGGCGACTGATGCGCCCGTCATCGGCAAAGCCGAGAACGTGGACGAAAGCGGCTTCGTGAACACGGCCGCTGGCCCGGGCCTGGCCCCGGTAGTGGCCCAAGACCACCATGCGACCGTCGACCGTGGGGACCATCTCCTCCGGCACTGGCCGGGTCGCAAGGATGGAGAAGACTGCACCCCAGCACTCGGCGAGCATCTGCTTCGGGCCGCGATAGACGCCACCCCAGTCGTTCGGCAGGCCAGCGGTGACCTGGCCAACGAACTCGGGGTGCAACAGCTCGAGCAGCGCCGGCCCATCGCCGGCGCTGAAGGCCCGGTAGAGGCGCTCGGTCGTGGCGCGTGGGTCGGCAGTCACTGAAAGAACGCCGTGCGATAAACCGGAGACGTTGTTGGCTTCGCCCACATGGGGCATACTAGCGCATACGCTCTACTATTTCCCCCCTTCGCATCCCTCGCCTGGAGAGAGGTGCCATGAGCAACGACAACATCGAGACCGTCAAGCGTCTGTTCCGTGCCGTCGAGCAACGCGACATCGAGCCGATGTGGGAGATCTATGACCCCGCGGTCGAGATCAACGAGGCCCCCTCTCTTCCCTACGGCGGTCACTTCCATGGCTTCGAGGGTGTCATGGAGCATGGCCTTGGCTACCTGGCCGCCTGGGAGGACCTGCAGACCGACGAGGACCGAGACCTCGAGGCCGAGTTCATCGGCGCCGGCGATCGCGTCCTTGTCCGCTGGCGCCAGAAGGCTCATACCACCGAGGGCCAAGCGCTCAGCGTGCCCGTGGTCAGCGACTACCTTCTGCGCGGCGGCAAGGTGATCGAGTCGCGCATGCACCCGTTCGACAGCCAGGCCCTGGCTGGCTTCCTGGCCTGGGCTGCCAGAAGGCGACGATCACGCGCAGAGCAGGTAGGTACTCGTGCATTGGCGAGTGGGATAGCTCGCCTGAACCCATTCGAGCCGTGCGGAGGAGACAGTCCTTGAGGATCTTCGTAGCAGGAGCCACCGGCGCCATCGGCAGCAGGCTGGTGCCGATGCTCACCGAGCGCGGGCATCAGGTGACTGCGATGAGCCGCGGCAGCAGCGTCAAGGCGGCCGCGCTTCAACGCGCGGGAGCCAAGCTCGCGAGCGCTGATGGGCTCGATCGCAGCGCGGTCGAGCGGATTGTCGTCGAGGCGAGACCGGAGGTCGTCGTCCACCAGATGACGGCGCTTGGCGGCGACCTGGACTTTCGCAACTTCGAGCGCACCTTCGCGCTCACCAATCGGCTTCGCACCGAGGGCACCGACAACCTCGTTGCGGCTGCGAGGGCCGCCGGCGCCAGGGGCTTCGTCGCGCAGAGCTTCGCGGGATGGCCTTACGGACGGGAGGGCGGGCCGGTAAAGACCGAGGAGGACACGCTGGACCCTGATCCCCCGAGAGCCGTTCGCTCGACGATCGAGGCCATCAAGTATCTGGAGCGCACGGTCACCAGTGTGGAGGACATCGAGGGTCTGGTCTTGCGGTATGGCGGCTTCTACGGTCCCGGGACGTCGCTC
>JBBRYM010000038.1:0-4264 GCA_038237625.1 Solirubrobacterales bacterium
AGCCTCACGCAACTTCCTGATGATCTGCTCCGGCGTATGCCGGCGCCTCGCATGCTGTCCCATCGCTTCGATTGTCCTCCTCGCCCGACCTGGGCAGTAAGACTCACGCAACGACCGGACCGACCTCAGGGGGTCACGCCACGCCTCATCGACATGTTCGAGGGCCGCCCACAGCTGATCATCTACCACTTCATGTTCGACCCCGAGTGGGACGACGGCTGCCCGAGCTGCACGGCCGGCACCGACGAACTCTCGCCCGGATTCTTCGAGCATCTCCGCACGCGCGGCACCAGCTACGCCATGGTCTCGCGAGCACCGCTGGCGAAGCTCGAGCTGTGGAAGGTGAAGAAGGGGTGGGACATCCCGTGGTACTCGTCGCATGGGACCGACTTCAACTACGACTTCGGTGTCACGATTGACGAGTCGGTGACGCCCGGGCAGTACAGCTTCCGCACCAGGGACGAGTTCGAGGCCATGGGCTCGAACTTCTTCGACTCCGATCAGCCTTTCGAGATGCCGGGGCGGAGCTGCTTCCTCCAAGTGGACGGCCGCGTGTACCACACGTACTCCCAATACGCTCGCGGCCTCGAGTCCACCGGCGGCTCCTACTACTTCCTCGACCTCACCGCTCTCGGCCGGCAAGAGGAATGGGAAGAGCCCAAGGGCCGGACCGAATCAGCGAGGTCCGCCAGCCCTGACTTCGCCTCATGACGGCGCCCCCTTTCAGCCCGTGCGCCAGATGTGTCGCGCGGGCGATCTCTAGGGAGGGGCGAGTGATCAGGTCGCGTCGAAACGCGTAGCGCGTCAGGTCGACGCGATCAAGCATGCGAGCTTGCCCAAGGTCGGACGCGGAAAGCGAGGGTAGCTCGGGCGCTGCCGGCAGATGCAGGCTAAGGGTGAGTGCGGAAGATCCGCTTCTCCTTCGGGAGGTGAGGCGCCCACTGGAGGCTGCTCGCGTCCGCGAAGTGGAGGTAGGCCCGAAGGGCGGCGAGCATCGCGTCGACGAAGCCGTCGGTGCGTCCCGGGTCAAAGCCGTCCTCCCACCACAGGCCGAGCACCTGCACCCGACCGGCCGTCCGGTCGATGCGTGGCTCGTTGCGGCCGACGAAGCGGTCGCGGAAGAGGATCGGCAACACGTACCAGCCCCAGCGCCGCTTGGACGGCGGGAAGAAGAGCTCCCAGACGTAGTCGAAGTCGAACAGGGAACCGAGGAGGCCGCGGTCCCAGATGAGCGGATCGAACGGTGGGAGAAACGCGACGGAGGCCGGCGGCTCGGGTGGATGCTCCAGGAGTGCGACCTCCTCCTTGAGAACGAAACGCTTCCCGCGCGCCTCCTCGACTTGGATCGGAACGAGCTCGCCCTCGGCGATGAGCTCCTCACGCGCAGCCGTTCTACCAGGGTGACCAGGCCACTTCGGATCCGGCTTGGCCGGGCCGAGGCCGCCGAAGATGTCTCCGCCTCCACCCACGCCCAGGAGGCCGTGAGCGCGGTACCGCGAGAGGAGCTTGTGCCGGACTTGCTCCTCGAGCGGGACCTCCCGCGCGAGCATGTCCGCCGGTAGCAGTCGCTCGAGTAGCTGGTAGTAGCGTCGGCTGCCCTCCCGACGCGCGAGCCCCAGCACGCCTATTACGGAGTACGCCTCGAGCACGGCTCGAACGGTGTTCGTCGGGATTCCGAACCAGTCGATCGTCGTCCCGCGCTGGCGCTCGAAAGTCGAGCGCCGACAGAGGCCCCTCGGCGCGGATGCGCTCGAGCATCTGCTCGGCCGCATCGGCGTTGTCGGCGAGGACGCGCTGTCGCCTTTATCAGGAGATGTTCGCGCACACTCGCAGGCGAGTCGCGTTCCCTCCCCAATGAGCCGTCAGGGCTTCGGCTCGAACCCGACCGGCCACGGCAGGCGCACCGGCACGTACTCGCCCGGCCAGTCCGCATACGCCTCGTCGGGTTCCTCAGTCTCCTTCGCGACGGATGCGCCGTACTTCGCCGCGATCTCACTCACGGGGTAGCGGATTCTCTCGTCGGGCCGCGCACCGATCATGAGGATCGCGCACGGCCCTTCCCCCGCGCCGACGATGACGTGTCGGGTGTCCGCCGGACAGTGGAAGTAGTCCCCCTGCCGCAGCGGCCGTTCCTCCTCCTCGACGATCAGCATGCACTCGCCCGAGAGCACGAAGAACCCTTCCTGCACGCCCTCCGAGTGGTAGAGCGCGTTCGGGTCGCCCGGCCAGAGGACGCGGACGTTGGCGCCGAAGTCACCAAACGGCGCTTCCCGCGGCTCGAGCGGGTACAGCGCGCCGCCCTTTTCCTCGTTGCGCACCGCGAGCGCCTCCGCCAGGTTGTGCACGAACCAGCCATCCGAGGTGATGTGCCGGCCGTACGGGGTCTCTTCCGAGCGTGCTTCCTCGACGGGCATTGACCCTCCTTGGGTGGTAGCGCGCGGTCATGCCGCGCGACGACGGACTGTAACAAGTACTTAGCTACATGTCTATATTTACATATAGTGGTCGAAACGTTCTTCGCTTTCAACAAGCATCAGCGACTACAGAAGGTGACGCCATCTCCGTCCTGAGCCGGGCACTACTGGGAACGATCGCGGCCGAGCCGATGAGCGGCTACGAGCTCGCGCGTCTTTTCGAAGGCACCCTTGCGCGCGCCTGGCCCGCGCAGCACCCGCAGATCTACCCTGCCCTCGCCTCGCTCGAGGAGCACGGCCTGATCCACGTCAGCGAGGAAGGGCCGAGACGCCGGAAGACGTACGCCATCACAGAAGAAGGACGCGAGGAGGTACAGCGCTGGCTACGGGAGACCTCGCCCGACAGGCGGTCCCGGAACGAGGCGATCTTGCGCGTCTTTTTCCTCTGGCTCCTCCACGCCGATGAGGCGATCTCGTTCTTCGACGACGAGATCGTTGCACACGAACGGAAACTGGCCGGGTTCGAGCAGACGCGCGCGGACGACGAGCGGCGTCAGCATGGAGCGGATACGGAAGCGGTTGCGTTTGCGGCGGGACTCGCGCTCGAATGGGGCCTGCGCTACGAGCGCGAGTACATCGAGTGGGCAAAATGGGCGCGGAAGCAAGTCGCGCGACGCGAACGGTCGTCGGATGGCAAGTGCCCACAGGACGAGAACGCGGTCCGGCGACAATAACGAGCTGCCGGTTCCCGCCGAGCTTCCAAAGGTCAGAGTTCTCTCTTCCCTCGCCGCGTTGCGGACGAACCAATGCGCGTTCCGCCGCTTCGCAAGCGTGTGCGAGCACACGATGAGGCGCCGGCGGCGCGCCGCGGGCGCCGGGGCCGGTCGATGAGGTACGCGGCGCCTGGGACCGATCGCCGATACACCGTTGTCGGTGACGCCGGGGTCTGCGGCAGGCGGCTCCAGGACGATGGACGTGCCGGGCTGGCCGGCGGGGCCCACCGTGCTTCAGCGCATCCGCCGTATCCGACGTCGTTGCGGACCTCGAAGCCGAAGGTGTCGCGATAGAAGGCCTGGATGCGTCCGGGTCGTCGTGCGGGAGGAAGGTCCCGTGAACCCTGACGGTCACGGGTCGGTCGGGGGTGGGCTGGCCCTCGTGGGGAGAGAGGGTGTCGCCGGAGCCCGGGCTACTTCTTTCGGGGACGCGCGTAGGGCCCGAGCCGCGGGGTTGGCGGCCACCGCGGACCGAATCAATTCCTTGAAGGCGGCCCCGCTGAGCTTCTCGCCTTCGCGAATGTCGATGGCTCGGCGCGTGTTCCCCTCGAGACTGGAGTTGAACAGCTTCTGGGGATCCTGGAGGGAGGCTCCTCGGAAGAAGGTGAGCGTCACGACCTGCTTGTACGACTCCCCCGTACAGACGCCGCCGTCATGGGACCAGACGGGAGTTCCGGAGGAAGAGGGCTTCTCCCATTTCCACTCCTCCTGGATCTCGGGGTCCGCCTCGTGGATGAGCTGGCGAACCCAGGCGAGCGTCTCGCCCCTCCAGTCCCCCAACTCCTGGATCCTCTTCGTGATGTTCTTCGAAGCTGCCGCGCTATTCGGGGCACGTTTCGCCGTCATGATTCTCTGCGATCCGAGCCTCGATCTCGCCCACCCCTGGGGAGGTCCGCGCGTGACAGGCGCGCCCCTTTTTCAAGAAGGGAGACGCAGGCCTGACCGGCCCCCGTTTGTCGGTCCAGCCGCTATGAGAGTCGGGTTGTGTTCCTTTCGGGTTGTCCGTTCAGGCTAGCGGCGTAGGCGGCCGGGGTCTTCCAGCCGAGGCTGCCGTGGGGCCGCTTGTGGTTGTAGATG
>JBBRYM010000039.1:0-4232 GCA_038237625.1 Solirubrobacterales bacterium
AAGCGCTGGCCGGGCACTTCGGTTCCCACCACGCTGTGGCCTGTCGTCGGATCCTCGCCCACCTCGACTTCCTTGACGAGACGATCGGGGCGCTCACCGAGCAGATCGCTGCTCGCACGGCCGCGTTCGATGCGGTCTACATTGCTGCTCCCGGTCCCGGGCTTCGATCGCCTCACGATCGATGTGATCATCGCCGAGACCGGCGCGGACATGACCGGCGTGCACCATCGCCAACCGAGGCGCATGAATGCGCGAACCCAATGGCGCATGGAGCTGGATCGCCGCTCCTGCAATCGTTCAGCGACGAGCATGTTTGCGTCATCGAGCGCTCCCCTCGTTTGCGCGGAGCCCAGGGTCCGATCGAGCCCGGTTGCTCCGGATTCAGCTGCCTTGGCGAACGGCCTGTGGGTCTCGCCGCGCCTCTGCATCTTCCCGATCAGCTGGTAAAAGCAGCAAGCACACCGTCGCGGATGTCGACCTGTTGCTCGACAGCTAGCGCCCGGTGACCGAAGATGCGCTGGTTGAGCTCGCCGGGTCGACGGACTCCGCGGCGTCCATGAGCGAGCAAGAGGTTGTCGAAGATGAGCATCTCGCCGGGACGCAGGGATAGCTCGACTTCAACGGCGTCCAATCTCAGACCGCGTTGTTCGAAGAACTCCAGCTCGTCGGCCAAACTCGAGAATTCGTTGCCGCATAGAAATTCCGGGTGTGTCTTCACGCTCGGCAGCATTGGAGTCCGGCCGAATGCGGCCTCGACGATCCGGGCGAGGCTGCCCTCGGCATAACCCGCTGCATCATCCCATGCGCCGTGACTGCGCCCGTAAACATCGAACCGCCGGACAAGCTCAGCGAGGTTCGGCCACGCCCGGCCCCCAAGCAGAGGGCGCAACGGCACCAGTCGTGTGGCCGCGGCGCTCGCCGCCATTCCGGCCGGAATGTGCAGGGCAGTGAAACGGGCCAGGTCCGCTGGCAAGACAGGAATGAGCGGCAAGCCGAAGTCGAAATGGAGTGTCTGGAAGTCCCGGCTCGGGGGTCCGTCGGCCGGCGGGAGCACGAAGTCGCCGATGATCGCAAGCGGCGGCTCATTACCCATAGCCCCATCGACGACCACGCGGGCTTCGCTCCAGGCTTGCTGCAATCCTGCGAAAGGGCCGGAAAGCCGAACCACGCCGATCGCGGTGAGCGCGCTGATGGCTTCTCTCGAGGAGGTGTCCTGCATCGGGAACACGTCGATGCTACGGCCGCCCTCAGACTGAGTGATCGTCCGGGGGCGACCCGAGCGGGCTACGGCCCAGGGTCCGCCGTCGGGATAGCTACGTCCCCGTCCTCCTCTGCCAACGCCACGGGTATCCCGACGGCAGAAGTACGGGTCCCTGCAACGCGCGGCCAGGAGGGCAGTCGCCGTGGCGGCTGGCCCTGGCGCCACCCGCGAACGCGCGATTGGCGAGAAGCAGAACTGGGACGAAGCGCTGGGCAGAGTCCTCCTCGTCGCGCAAGGGGCAGCCTTCACTGCAATCGGTCGGGCTTCTGCTTCTCGTCGAAGGAGCAGCGTGGGAACGACGGTCTGAACTGGCTGCGACGGTCTGAACTGGCCCCACCTCCGTCCGACTTGAGCCTGACGGTCGGCGCTCATCTCGAGCGCGGACCGGAGGGACGGAGGAGTGGGATCCAGAGTGGAGCAGTTCGAACAGATCAGAAGAGACCGCGACCGCGAGGGCCTGTCGATCCGCGCGCTGGCCGAGCGCCACGGCGTTCATCGGCGGGCGGTGCGGCAGGCGTTGGCGTCGGCGTTGCCGCCGGCGAAGCGCTCGCCGATCTCAAGGCCGGCGCCGAAGCTCGGCGCGTATCGGGCGGTGATCGACGGGTGGCTTGAGGCCGACCGCGACGCGCCGCCGCAAGCAGCGTCACACCGCCAAGCGGATCCACCGGCGGCTCGTCGACGAGCACGGCGCCGAGGTCGCCGAGACGACGGTGCGCGATTACGTGCGGGCACGCAAGCGGCAGATGGGCTGGCCGGGCGGCGAGGTGCATGTCCCGCAGGTCCACGCGCCGGGGGCGGGCGCTGAGGTCGACTGGGGCCAGGCCCAGGTCGAGCTTGCGGGCGTGGCGGTGACGGTGCGTTTGTTCGTGATGCGGGCGTCGTTCTCGGGGGCGGCGTTCTGCCAGGCGTCGCTGGTCGAGACTCAGCAGGCGTTTCTTGAGCTGCATGCCCAGGCGTTTGAGTGGTTCGGTGGTGTGTTCGCCGCTGTCCGCTTCGACAATCTCACCTCGGCGGTCAAGGCGGTCCTCAAGGGCCGCCGCCGTGTCGAGTCTGATCGCTTCGTCGCGCTGCGCTCCCACTACCTATTCGCCAGCGAGTTCACGACGCCGGGGATCGAGGGCGCGCATGAGAAGGGCGGCGTCGAAGGCGAGGTCGGCCGCTTCCGGCGCAACCACCTCGTCCCGGTCCCGAGCTTCACAGACCTCGCCGAGCGGCTGCTCGGGTGCTGCGAGTCCGACCTCGCCCGGCGGATCGTCGGTCGCCAGGTCACGGTCGGCGAGGCGTTCGCGCAGGAGCGGCCGCTGCTGGCGGCGTTGCCGGCCGAGCGCTTCGACGCGACCGAGACCGCGACGCCGCGGGTCGACAGCAAGTCGTTGGTCACGGTCCGCCAGAACCGCTACTCGGTGCCCGTCGCGCTGGCCGGGCTGAAGGTCGGCGCGCGGATCGCCGCCCGCGAGATCCCCTCAGCCACGCCGGCAAGATCGTCGCGGTCCATGAGCGGCTGCACGGCCGGTTCGGCACCAGCGCCCGGCTCGATCACTACCTCGAGCTGCTTGAGCGCAAGCCCGGCGCACTCGAGCACTCGCTGGCGCTCAGTCAGGAGCGCGACCGCGGCAACTGGCCGGCGGTCTTCGACGAGCTCTGGGCGGCGCTGACGGATCGCTATGGGCGCTCGGAGGCCGCCCGCCAGATGGTCGACGTCCTTCTGCTCTGTCGCGAACACGGGCCCGGCCGCGTGGTCTTGGCCGTCGGCGGCGCGCTGGCCGCAGGCGCCCATGATGGCCGCGCCGTCGCCGTCCTCGCGCGCCGCGCGCAGACGAGCGGCCCGCCGTCGCCGGCGCCGCTGACCGGGCTGCAGCCGCGGCTGGCCGCCCACGCGCGCCCGGCCCCCGACCTGACTGACTACGACCAGCTGCTCGGAGACGCCCGATGACCACGACCCCGAAGAACGCGAAGACCGCGGCGCTCGAGGCGCTGATCGAGGCGCACGCAGATCGAGCTCAAGCTGCCGACCGTCCGGCGCCGCTTCCGCACGCTCGCGGCCGAGGCCACGCGCGAACAGCAGACTCCGACCGCCTATCTCGCCGCGCTGTTGGAAGCCGAGATGGCCGAGCGCGCCGAACGCCGCGAACGACGCCGCCTCATCGACGCCAGGTTCCCGGCCATCAAGCCCCTCGAGGACTTCCGCTTCACCGACAACCCCAAGGTCCCGCAAGCCACGATCGCCGCGCTGGCCGAGGGCACCTGGATCGACGATCGCGAGTCGGTGATCCTGATCGGCGACAGCGGCACCGGCAAGACCCATCTCGCCACCGCCCTGGCGGTCTGTGCCTGCCAGGCCGGGCGCCGCGTTCGCTTCACCACGCTCGCCGGCCTCGCCAACGAACTCCAAGAGGCCGAAAGCCGCCGCGAACTCGCACGCGTCGTCGGCCGCTACGCCCGCACCGAGCTGGTCGTCCTCGATGAGCTGGGCTATCTCGCGCTGCCCGACGGCGCCGCCGAGCTGGTCTTCCAAGTCCTCTCCGAACGCCACGAGCGCGGCTCGCTGATCGTCACCACGAACCTGCCGTTCGGCGAATGGACCAAGGTCTTCAACGACCCGCGCTTGGCCAAGGCCGTCGTCGACCGGCTTACCCACCGCGCTCACATCATCGACACCGGCAACGAGTCCTGGCGCTTCCGCCACGGCCTCCAGAAGAAGACACGGGGACCCGCCCGATGACGCGCACGCGTGGTGTCGCAGCTCCGCCGCCGCCCTCCGGGCGACGGCTCCGCTGCGACACCACGCGCCACCCCGCCAGGAGATCAGGCAGACTCAACCAACCAAACCAACCGACGAGAAGTGGGGCCACCTCAAGCCGTCGCGCCGGGGCCAGCGCAAGCCGTCGTTCTCAAGCAGCGGACCCCTCGTTATGGCAATGCGCCGGGAGCAGCCACTCGCCGCCGCGTTGGGGGGGGGGGGGGGGGGGGG
>JBBRYM010000040.1:0-2490 GCA_038237625.1 Solirubrobacterales bacterium
ACCACGGAGCCGTCGATCGGTCCCCCGTTGGCCTCGATGGCCTGCTCGACCGTGTCGAACACCGGAACGCCGTGGACCTCGCGCCCCTTGCGCCCGGGCGTGACGCCGCCGACGATCTTCGACCCGTAGTCCAGGCACTCCCGCGTGAGGGCGACCGCCTCGCGGCCGGTGATGCCCTGGACGATGAACGTCGTCTCGGCGTCGATGAGGATGCTCATCCCTCCGCCACCTCCCCCGGCGTGCCCTCCGGTTGCACCGCCGGCTCGCCGGCGCCGTCACCGGTCTCCCTGGCCGCAGGCACCTTCTCCACCGCGCGTCGAGCCGCCTCGTGCATGGAGACGCTGCGGTCGTAGTACTCGACGCCGTAGCGGTCGAGGATCTTGAAGCCTTCCTCCTCCCAGGCGCCGGGAATGCGAAAGACCGCGATCGTCTCGGCCGGGTCCAAATCGAGCTCGACGCAGGCCTTGATCACCCCCCGAGCCACGATGTCCACGCGCGTGTTCGACACGATCGACATCATCACGGCGATCTTGTCGACGCCGGGCTTTCCGAGCACGAGCTTGGCCAGCCCGCAGGCCTTGGCCACCGAGGGGTTGCCCCCGATCTCGCAGTAGTTGGCGGGATCGCCACCCTGGTTGCGCACGGCGTCGAATAGGGTCAGCGACCCGCCGCCGGCGCCGATCACCAGCCCCAGGTTACCGTCGAACTCGGTGACGTTTCCCGCCACCCCCCGGTGGTCCTGGGCATCCACCTCCTCGCCGGCGATCTCGAAGTCGGTGGGCTCTCGGGCCTCGCGAGTCTCGTCGTCGCCGACCCCGAGCTCGCGCAGCAGCTCGGTGTGCCGCGGACGGGCCTCGTTCTCCATCTCCATGTGCGCGTCGACCGCGACGAACTTGCCGTCCTGCAGTTGCGCCAGCGGGTTGATCTCGGCCAACGTCATGTCTCTTTCCACGAACAGCCGCGCGAGCTTGGCCACGATCGAAGTGAGGCGGGTGAGGGCCGGTCCGGTCACTCCCACCGACGCGATGACCTGCTTGGCTTGGAAGTCCGAGACGGGCAGGATGTTCGAGAAGTGGCCGCGGCCCAGGTGGTCGGGGTGCTCCTGGGCGACCTCCTCGATGTCGATGCCGCCCATGTCCGAGAACAGGATCGTCGGCTGCTTGCGGATGCCGTCCCACACGATCCCCGCGTAGTACTCGCTAGCCACGTCGACGCGCTCGTCGATGAGGACGCCGCGCGGCGTCTGCCCGTTGATCTCCAGCTCCAGGATCGCCTCGGCGTGGTCGGCGGCCTCATCCGGGGTCTCAGCGAACTTGATGCCTCCCGCCTTCATGCGACCGCCGGTCAGCACTTGCGACTTGATCACCACCGGACCGCCGACCTCCTCGGCCCGGGTGCGTGCCTCCTCCGGGGTGGTGGCGAACCCGCCCTTGGAGGTCGGGATGCCGCCTTGGCGGATAATCTCCTTGGACTCGAATTCGAAAAAGCGCATCGGCGGGGGTCCGCGGCGCGCGGGCTGCGCGGGCGGGAGCGGAACCCTATCGCGGCGCATGCGGCTCGCGCTATCAGCGCACTGCGCCGGGGAGCGCCGGGCGACGAGCGAGTTGCCGCAGCGGGGAAAGCGGCCCTGCGATGAGGGCCTGGGCGATAGCGAGAGTCGTTGCGAAGAGCGTGCGCTATTTCCGCAGTCCGCGTCCCTCGTCATCCGCCTCGGGTCGTAGTCTGGCTCCCAACCGATGAAGAGGTCGCCGTCCATGAACGAAGCCCATTTCAGCGAGGTCGAGAAGGTTCTGCTGTACATCTCTGAGGCACGGGAGCGTGCGCAGCGCGCGAGGCTCGCGCTTGTGAAGGACGGCGCGGAGGCACACCTGATCGGCGCTCTGCAGGCGAGCGAAGACGCGCTTCGCGGCGAGCACAGGCGCCTGATGCAGGCAACCTTCTACGCGGTGCCCGGCCAGGAGAAGCTCGCGGTCTGAGCCTCACGGGCGAGGAGATCCGAGCGCGGCTGACCGCGTTCGCGGCGCGCTGGAGCGTCTACGAGGGGACCGAGCGCTCCGAGGCGCAAACCTTCCTCGCCGAGCTGCTGCACTGCTACGGCGTCGATCGGCGGGAGGTGGGGTGCAGTTCGAAGCCGGTCACGCGGGCCGCTTCCTCGATCTTCGCCCAACGACTTGCGACCTCTGGCTCGCGTTGCCTGGCCCATGCGGACGTGTCGATCACGAGCGGAACGCCGGACCCGAACGGCCTCACTCTGCCTCGGCCTCGAGTTCGACGTGCAGCTCGGCCGCGGTTGCCCGGGTCGTAGTCAGTCTCGCCCCTCACGACGCGCAGCAGGAACTCGCGTGCGGCTTCCCGGCGCTCTTGTTCGGCTCGCTCAAGGGTCGCGCCGCGCAGAGCGAGCTCGCGGATCAGGCGCGAACGGCTCGGGTTACACCTACGCTTTCGCGGGCTCCATCCCGTAGGCCTCGGCGAGCTCGGGGTCCTTGTGGG
>JBBRYM010000041.1:0-2308 GCA_038237625.1 Solirubrobacterales bacterium
CCACGCGCCCAGCTGCGTGCACGCGAACACCCAGGGCGGTCGTGTGGCGCACCATCGCCGCGGCCACGGCGCGCTCGTCGCCGGGCCGGCAGATCGCGCTGAGCACGATCCCCGGCCGGCCCTTCTTCATCTGCGCCGGGAGGGTCCATACGTCGAGGGCTCCCGCATCCGTGCAGCGCGCCACCGCGTCGGGTACGAGCTCTCCCGGCAGGTCGTCGAGGTTGGTCTCGACAATCGAGACCGCGGACGTGGCACCGCCCACGCGATCGGGTGAGCCCGCAAGCACGCGGACCAGGTTGGGGCGGTCGGAGCGCTCGCGTGAGCCTGCCCCGTAGCCGACCGTCTCCAGGCGCAGCGCCGGGAGCGGGCCGTAGGAGGAGGCGAGAGCCGCCACCACTGCCGCACCGGTTGGCGTGATCAGCTCCATCTCGACATCGACGCCGTACAGCGGTGCGCCGCGCAGCAGCTCGAGGGTGGCGGGCGCGGGCAGCGGAAGCGGACCGTGAGCAGTGTCGACGAGGCCCTTCTGGGGCACGGGCAGGGGGGAGCAGACCAGCTCGTCGACCTCGAGTGCTTCGAGCGCAAGCGCGATCCCGCAGACGTCGGCGATCGCGTCGAGCGCTCCGACCTCGTGAAACGTGACCTCTTCGGCCGGCGCCCGATGGACGCTGCCCTCCGCTCGTGCCAGCGTCTCGAAGATCGCGCTCGCTCGCGCCGCCGCCCGCGGCGGCAGTCGGGCACCCGCGATGAGGCCGAGGACGTCGGCCAGGCGACGGTGGGCGTGCTGCTCGGGGGTCTCGACGGTCACCCGGGTCGCTCCGATGCCGCCGTACTCCACCGTCTCGGCGGCGAGCTCGAGGCCTTCGACGCCCAGCCCTTTCAGGCCCTCGCGCACGTCCTCGAGGCTGGCGCCAGCGTCGAGCAGGGCGCCGAGCAGCATGTCCCCGGCGACTCCGGCTGCGGCGTCGACGTAGAGCAGCCGGCTCACGCCGCCGGCCGGCCCGCGGCGCGAGCGATGCGGGCGGCGATCGTTCCGGCTCCGAAGCCATCGTCGATGTCGACGACCGCCACGCCGTCCGCGCAGGAGGCGAGCATGGCCAGCAGCGGCGTCAGGCCGCCGAGCGCGGCGCCGTAGCCGGCGCTCGTGGGCACGGCGATCACCGGCGTGTCGACGAGCCCGCCGACCACCGACGCCAGCGCGGCGTCGCGCCCCGCCACGACGATCACGCAGTCTGCTGCCGCGAGATCGTCGAGCGCTCCGGCCAGGCGGTGCAGCCCGGCCACGCCGACGTCCTCGCGTACGCTGACGGTGGTGCCCAGGAGCTCGGCACGGATGCGCGCCTCGTGCACGGCCGGCGCGTCGGAGGTGCCGGCGGAGAGGATGGCCACATTACCCACGGCAGCCGGGAGGTCGCGCGGGATCCAGACGCAGCGCGCTCGCGCGTGCTCGAGCGCGCTGGGATCGATGCCGCGTACCGCGGCACGCGCGTCTCGATCGGCGCGCGTGACCAGCACGCTGCCGCGTGCATCGTCGAGGAGCGCAGTGACGATCGCCGCGACCTCCTGGGGCTCCTTGCCCTCCGCGAGCACGGCCTCGCAGGCGTCCTGGCGGCGCTCGCGGTCCAGGTCCAGGCTGGCGAACCCGAGCTCACGCGTCGCGGGCCCCCGGGCGCGCGCGGCGTCGAGCAGTTCCAGCAGCGTGCGCGCCGCATCGGCGTCAACCGGCATGGGCCGCCAAGCTTAGGGCCCTTACGACCGCCGCGGGACAACGCGGCGGCAGGCCAGAGGAACGGTCAGGCGGGTTGCGTGCCGACAGTGGGGCTGTGCCTGCCGCCGCGGCGTGCCGCCACGAACAGCACGCCAAGGCCGAACACGGTCGCCAAGAACCACACCAAGCCGCCGAGGATCGGGATGAGCGCGATCACGCGAAGAATCGCCAAGCCGGCGATGAAAGCCAGGATGCGTCCGCGGTTGCCTCCAAGGATCCGGCGGCCCAAGACCCACGCGCTCGTCGTGTAGCCCATCGAGTAGAGCGGAAGCAGGGCGAGCAGCATGAGCAGGCCGAGCGGAAGGCCGACGAGGGTGACGAGCAGGATGACGGCGAGGATCGGGAAGCCGAAGAACAGGCCGAGGCCCCAGGCGATCGAGCGACCCACGCGGGCCTCGCCCGTCTCAGACGTGGCCTGCGCCGCACGCGGTAGCAGCCACAGCGCCAGCAGGCCCAGGAGCAGGGCCGAGACCGAAACCGCCAGCCAGGCCCCGATCCCGGTCGCGAAGCCGACCGACCCGGCGGCCTTGTCGACATTGA